>JAZJZT010000036.1:0-81442 GCA_040389645.1 Pseudomonadota bacterium
CCACCAGCCATCGACAAACTCAGCGCCTGAACCAGGCACTTGTGCTTTGGCGCATAGGGAATTATCGGAAGCGCTTGAAGTACTCAGGTGGTGGGAGGACAGAGGTCCGGCATCCGCAAATCGTATCAAGCGCGGCCAGTTGGCAATCAGCGCTATCTGTTGCGGCATTATCGGCATGTACAGCCCGGATGAGGCTGAGGCGTTCAAACGCTGGCGCGCCGAGTGGTAATGATGCGTGTCTTTTAATTCTGCCCTCATGCTGCGTTCTCGTTGGGGACGAATCAAATGCAGCGGCAGTGCTCCACTGCCATGTATGGGTGCACGAAAACTTATCAGCAAGTAGTGGGCGGAGCACCTGCAGCCTCGAATGGCATACAGAACAAACATTGCGCAACACTCCCATTCGGTATATTCTAAACTTCAGATTGGGTGGAGGTATCGCATGATGAATTTCAAAACACACGCCAAGCGCATCGGTCGCAGCACTCAATTGCAGCGACAATTGCAGCAGATTAGTCTTGCATTACGGAAGAACGCTCAGACAACAGCCCCACAAGCCGTGGCGTACACCGTCGGCACCTTTGGCCGCAGGCGAAACGCTAGCGGAGCAGCCACGGCAGCATATACGGCTGGAACCGCTGGTAGCCTGGCTGCCGCAGCCAACACCAGTTTCTGGTTACGACACGGCGCAGATCCAGACGGCCAACTGGCACGCGCGGAACCAATACCGCAAGGCGGCTCAGGTGCGCTTCAATTGGAGGGCCATAGGGCACCCAAAGCCGAATCCGTTCGCACTGCGGATAACGCCGCGTTTGATCCTGGGCAGAATGCCTTCGTGGCGCTGCTGCGTGACTTGACAATGGACCGGCAGCGCGCCATACAGGCCATCAGGGCCGGCTTCCCAACGGTTCTACTCAAAGACACCAGCACTTATTTCAACGTCCCAGCCAACCGCATTCGCGCCATTGCGCGCCTGCCCGAAACCACAGCACACGCATTGGTCAAACGCGGGGCAAACCTGGATGCTGCCGCCTCCGAACGAATCTGGCGCCTGGCCGACGTCGTCATGATGGCTAAGGACGTCTTTGAAGATGAAGAAGCGGCAAAGGCCTGGCTGCGCACGCCAAACCGGACATTCCGCGATGCCGCGCCGATGGACTATCTCGATACGGAGCCGGGCGCCATGTCGGTACGTCAGGTGCTCAATGCGATCGCCACAGGTGGCGCTGCATGAGGTTGTGGCGGATCACGCAGCGTCGCTACGCGCTCGACAAACTGTGCGCCGGCGCGGCACTGTATGGCGGACGTTGGAACCCGATCGGCATGCCGGCCTTGTACTGCGGCACGTCGATCGCCATCTGCACGCTGGAAAAATTTGTGCATGTTCCTTCGCTGATCTTGCCGCCACTGGTCTTGGTCGCCGTGGACATTCTCGACACTAGCGCGTTGTTCGAACCGGGCATGGCAGCCCTGCCCTCCGGCTGGGACGCCATGCCCACGTCCGACGCCGCCCAGGCTTTCGGTGGCAATTGGCTGGCAGGGGGGCGCGAACTGGGACTGAAAGTGCCATCGGCCATCGTGCCAGAAGAAGCCAACGTGATTCTCAACCCGCACCACCCTGACTACGTACAGGTGACGCTGTCTGTCATCCGCCCGTTTACTTTTGACGAACGCATGTTTAAGTAAGCAGGTCAGCATGCAGGTTATCGCCAAAAATTCCTGACTTTTTATGCAATATTGTGACGGGAATTTCAGACCAGGAACATACGGCCTTGCAATTTGCGATATCTCAAGGATATGTCAAATCAGCCAACGCCCAGTTGATAATTTTGTATTATATACATAATACAAATTGCAAAAATGCTTTCACAGCACGCTCACCCAGCTATACAACCACCACAGGGAAGCAACTTCACACAACACCCAGCAGCAAGTCTGAATACTGGAGACATCAAATGAATCATCCCGTCGTGTGGGTAAAATTGAAAAAGTACGAGGAGCTGACCGGCGACTCAGCCGGTTCAGTGCATGCAAGACGACGCGCTGGAAAATGGCGAGATGGTGTCCAATGCAAAGTGGTGGATGACATGCTCTGGATCAATCTTCCGGCCGCAGAAAAATGGGTGGAAACATGGGGGCAAAGAACAGCGGACCAGGCATAGAATTGCGCAAAGGGGCACGGTCAGAATCGATACGCATCGTTTTCCAATACCAAGGTAAACGATGCCGTGAACCGCTCAAGCTGGCCCATACAAAAAATAACATTGCCTACGCCAAGCGGTTGCAGGGGGAAGTCGTCAACGCCATCGAACGCGGCACATTTTCTTACCCAGAGTTCTTTCCGGACTCCCTTACGGCAAAACGCCAAAAGCAGGCGGAAGCTGAAGCACAAGCAGCTTCGGCCGCCGTCACCGCCACGGCAGCAAAAACAGTCCTGATCGGAGACCTGCTTCGCGACGCGTTATTGATTGCACAGCGCAACCTCGGACTGTCGAGCTATAACTGCTACAAGGATATTGCCAAAACACACTTATTTCCCAAATGGGATTTCACACCGGCAAAAGAGTTGACCACAAAAGACCTACGCAATTGGATCATGGACTTGCCCAGCAAGAGCAAAACAATTCAGCTGATTCTCACACCGTTGCGTAATGCGCTTGAGCTTGGCGTAACCGATGGCGTGCTGGAATCGAACCCCTTCGACAGCATCAAACTCGGCAAGCTCCTGTCTCGTGAGCAGCGCACCAGCCGATTCAAAGCCGATCCCTTTGATATTGACGAGATCGAAGCAATCCTGAATAGCTGTGAACATGCAGAAGAACGCAATATGTTCCTGTTTGCCTTCGTTACCGGCATGCGTCCCTCAGAATACATTGCATTGCAATGGTCCGCAGTCGATGAAGAGCGACATGAAGTTACTGTCAAAGCTTCTTTCGTGGATGGCCAGATGAAAGACACCACCAAAACACCGAGCGGATTGCGCAATATCGATATGCGCGTCGGCGCACTGGAAGCGCTGCGCGCCCAGCGGTTACTTAACGACAAAGCACTTGGCCCAGTATTTGTTAACTCTCACACTGGAGAACAGTGGGCGGGTGACAAACAAATTTATCGCCGCTGGAAGCGGATTTTAGCCGCGACCGGTGTACGCTTCCGCAACCCCTACCAGACTCGCCACACGTTCGCCTCCAACCTACTGATGCTCGGCGCGATTCCATTGTATGTTGCAACCCAGATGGGACATACGGACACGACAATGATCGTACGTACATACGGGAAATGGATTAAAGCCGGACTGGATCATGGCCGCCGCGAGCGACTGCTACAGCTCTACACGCAAACTAATCCCCAACGTCGAGATGAATTTCCAAAATACGACTAGGCAATATAGAGTGGGAATTTGCCGCTGATATGCAACAAAGTGGCTGGGGAGGGGCAGAATTTCGCATTGCCCCAAGTTTGCCCCAAGTTTCTATTTAGACTCATCAGTGGAACTGTAAGTCATTGAATAAAAAGAGAAATATTGGTGGGAAGTGCAAGTTTCGAACTTGCGACCCCTGCAGTGTGAATGCCATTGAAGTCGCGTGTTTGCAGTGCCCTCATAGGGGGAAAAATTTCCAGACCGTCACAAATCCCCTGTGAATTGTACAAGATTACACACGAAATTACACACGATAAAAATATGTATAGACAAATTACAGCATGAGGTTGTGCGCCAATTGCCAAGCGTCTGACCGTACGCAACCGCGGTCTTGCGCTTCCTCCACACTAAATATTGTCTTTATAGTCACACTATAGCTTTCGAATAGGAGGCTATATGGAAGATCCGAAGACCCTCATGCGGCCCGATTTGGTGACGGCTGCAACCGTCGACCAGGGCATTTTGATGGGGTTGCGGTCCGGGCGAGAGTTCGCCGCCGCATACATGGCGCGCGAGCGCGTGCCGCTGCAGGTGATGGCGCGCGTGCTCAACGTCCCAACCATGCGTCGAAGGTGCGCTCTACCATTTTCCAAATGAATGTTGATATTTATCAAAAGTGTGTCGCCATGATGGGAATAAATTTATTCCTTTCATGGAGGAAGTGATGCTCGAAAACATGCAGGGGAGACAGCGCACCCAACTCAGTGAAATCGTCGATCAGGCACTCAAAAAGCTCACCCCTACCGATCACATCGACGCCTTGGTGCACATGACGCGCTCGGGCGTCCCGACATCTGTCATCACCCGCATCTTGTTTGGACAAAACGAGGTGCGCGGCCGCAGGCAGGATCATGATACGGCCGAGGCGCTACAGCGTGCGCTGGCCATCCTGAGAATTTCGGGCGAGGAAGACGCCGCGGCATATCTCCAGATCCACGCCCTGCCCGACAGGATCGCCGAGCGCGTGCTGCATGGCGGCGAACAGGATCGCCGCAGGTATCGGTAATCCGCGCCAAGTTACCGACACCCGGCAATAACCGCTTCCAGGTCGCCACCGTACCGCATGGCGCGCGGCCAGTCCCGCGCCAGCGCGAGCACCTTCGCGCCGTCGCTGGCGTCCAGGCCCAGCCGGCCGAACTCGTAGTCCGGCCGGGCCGGCACCACCTTTACACATGGTGTAAAGACGGGAATTTCGACGCGCTGCGTTACCGGCGGCGCGCCGGCGCACCCGGCCAGCAACACCGAGATCAGGATCAGCGCCTTCATCGCACACTCTCCAGCAGCAGGTTCACGGCCGGCATAGCCTCGGCGCAGGTCGTCGCCCTCGCGCCGACCAACCGCTGCAGCGCGCCGTCGAAGCGCTTCCCGGTCGCGGCGGCGGCCTGCTGAGCGGCCTGGCCGCGCGCTTCGGCCAGCGCCTTCGCCGTGCCCATCGTTTCCACCGCCCGGTTCTGCTCGCGGATCGACGTGCGCAGTTCATCGTTGCGCGTGCGCTCGGCGCCCAGGTCGACCCGGGCCACGTCGCGGTCGTGCGCGGCCAGCGCCCAGCCGGCGCCTGTCAGCAGCAGCGCGGCGAGCAGCACGATCGCGGCAGCTTTCCATAGTCCAGACACCGCCGCGCTGGCCAGCGCGCCGACGGCGCTCACGCCAGCACCCGCTTGGCCACTTCGAACAACGCCAGGCGGTCGGCCAAGCCGTTCGTGCCGCCGTTGATGCGCCGGGTCACGCGCACCATATCGCCGGCGTCGGCCAGTTCGTTCAGGCCGTGCGAGCGCCAGAACCAGCCGGCCGAGCGGCAGGCGTTGACCGGCTGCTCGAGCAGTTCCGGCGCCGCCAGCAGATCCAGGCCCAGCGCGGCGCCGCAGAAACCATAGTTGGCGCGCCCGGTGATCTGGATCAGCCCCCTGCCCTTGTAGCGCCGGCCGTCGCCGGGCCAAGTGTTGCCCAGGTCGGCGCGGCCCTCGTAGGCGTCGCCGCTGGCCAGCTCGCGCACGTAGCGCAGTTCCCCGGACTCGTGGCCGATCTGCGCCAAGAATGCGGCCTGGCGCGCCGGCGTGCCGATGTCGAACTCGGCCATGGCCGCGTTGAGCGGATCGATGAAGCCGGCGGCGCGCCCGCGCGCGGCGAGCATGATCTGCGCCAACTGGTTGAGTGTGATGTTCATGGGGATCCTTCCTTGCCGCCCAGGCGGTCGATGCTACGCAGCGCGCCGCCGAGATACCGCTCGAGCACGCGCGACCCGCCATAGCCGGCGATCGTGATGCACGCCGCCTGCAGCACGGCGGCAAATTCCATCCAGGCGCAAATGAAGAAGGTCAGCAGGCCAGCCACGATCGAGGCCAAGATGTCCTTGACGATTTCCAGCAGCACGCTCTTGACGACCGTGGCCGGGTCCGCCATCTTCTGCGCGGTGAAAGCGGCGCCGCCGATGACCGCCAGCAGCACCGAGACCGCGAACGCCGCCGGCGGGATCGCCGCCAGATCGCCGGCGAACGTGGCTTGCGCCGCCCACGCGCTGCAGCTCCAGATCGTCGCCAGCCAGGCCCAGCATAATTGTTTCAGTTGCACGTTATGGCGCATGTAGCATCCTTTGCTCGTTGATGGGCATCGATGAACGCGGCGAGCATGATCATGCCGGCGGTCCACAGGTAATACAGAAGCAGCCCAGTCGAGCGGATGCTGAAAAATGCCACATAAAGCTGTGCGGCGTAGCAGAACGCCATGGCAAATAGAATGAAATGCCGCTGGCGCAGCGCCACGCGCCAGTGAAACCGGGCCGGCAGCACGTCGTTGATCACGGCATCGAGGATCGCGGCGGCGCCGGCTAGCATCAGCAGCCAGTTCAGTACGACGCCCTGCCCTGTCACCGCGACCAGGTGCATCAGCGAGCGCGACTCGGCGATGGCCGCATACCAGGCCAACATGGCGTTGCCGCCGATGCAGATGCGGAAAACGGCGCTGGCGCGATCGCCGGCACTGACTCGGCGCGCGGCCCGGGTCATGGAGTCACCTCGCCGCCGACGAAATAGACCGGGCGTCCCTGATCCTGCGCGCTGCGCACCACAGCGCTCGGCGTGGCGACGTCGCCCAGGTGCACGCCGGACAGCGCGCGGCACCAGATCGTGAATTCGGCGCAGGACCAGGCGTGATTCGCGCCGATGGGCAGCCGGCGCAGCTTGGCCAGCACCGATTCCCACTTCGAATAAGCACCGGTACCGACTTCGGCCAGCGCGAATTCCAGTTCGGCGTCGCTGATCGGCACATCGAGCGGCACGTGATAGAACCCGTCGCGCGCCAACTGCGACATCGGCGTGATGCGCACGAACGGCGCAACCGACTCGATCAGGAACAGCCGGCCGCCGATTTCCCAGGCTATGCCGACGTGGCTGTATTCGGATTGCGTGAACACGCGCACCGCCTGCACCTGCAGGTCGTACCAGCTGGTCCATTTGTAATGTGTCAGAGCGATCAGGTCCCCGCTCTTGATGCGCGACCGGTAGTCGCTGTACGCGTTCACAGCGTCCCCGCGATCGCGCCAGCCTGCGCAATGATCGTGTCGTGCGCTGCCTGCGCGCCGGCGGCGGTACCGGCCGCCAGGATGCCGTACTTGGCCATGCGCAGCGCGCCGAGCTGCTCCAGCGCGCCGCGCAAGCCGTCGGCCTGTTCGATGATGCGGTCGGCCGCCGCCTGCGCGCTCAGCCCGGCCGGCGTGGCGAATGCGGTCACCCACACGCCCGGGTCGCCCTCGTAACCGCCAGCGGCGAACGCGCGCGCCGCCGCTTCGCGCGCCGTGTACTCGGTTTCGAACCGCGTCCAGCGCGCATAGATCGCGGCGATCGTGTCGTCCACCGCGACGACCAGGCGCTGGCGCAGCGCGGCCAGATCCTCGGCTGACATGGTCGGCTTTTCGACCACGCCGGCGCCATCCCACCCGTAGCCAGCTAGCGTGAAGCCCGGCGGCAGTTCCGCATCCACCATCTCCCATCCTGGGATGATAGTTTTCTGGTAGATGACATCTTCCGCTTCAAAGCGAAAATCTGTCTCAACAGGGTTGCGCGCCAGAATAGCGGCATCGAGCACCAATAATTTTTCCATGACGGCTCCTTAAATTGGAATCTCGATATTCAAAACACGCAAGGCCGGCGTGCTCAGGCCGTACGCCCCAGTCTGCTGGCCAAGCATTACGATGCGATTTGCGCCGACCACAGTCGGCACGACGGAGGACGATCCGAACAATGGAATTTTGATATCCCCGGAATAATTTATGGCATCGCCGTTGCTCGAAAAAACCTCCATCGAATCCGAACTATTGGCGGAATTGCACCCGGCGAAAATGTACTTCCCGCTCGGCAGCCGCGTGGCGCCAATCGTGTCTTGCTGCGCCACCAGTTTTGAATAGACGCCACTGCCCCCCCAGGTAATCGTGGTCCCACTGATCTTGTGGGGCCGGAACGTATAGTTGAAGCTGTATCCGGATGCGCTACCGGCCTTTGCGACGGCCGCAACAAATTCAGTAGTGCCCTGCGGAAGTATTGCGCCGCCCCCGGCCGTATTAACTGCAGCGGCCGAAATGCTGCGGTAGGCAATCGCGCCGACCGTGATAGCTGGCGCGCTGGTGATAACAACCGCCCGAGAAATATTGGACGAATCGAAATACCACAGCAGCGCCGTCGAGGAGCTCAGTGGCGACAGATGTGGGTTATATCGGGTCGCGCCATTAGCTCCGTAAGAAATACCGTTGACACCAATGCCGGTTTCAACACTGACAGGTGTCCCGACAGAGGTGCCGCCACCGCCAATGGTGATGGGAATGGCCCGGACATTAAAGGAGGAGTCGCAGTCAAGACATAGCGCCAGGGTCGTCGACAGCAAGCACGACGAGTAATAGCCAGTAGCCACGCCATTCATGACGCTGGAAACTGTCTGCGCAGTACCGACTCGTGAGCAGGTAGAGCCCGACACCGAGATCAAATCAGATTTGATGTTATAGGGGCTGGAGGTTCCGTCATTGTACAAAATGGCAGCACTGGTCGCACTCACCGGCATCACATTCCCGATGCCGTTGGCAGTGGTCGCCAACACTGTAAATGCCGCCCCAATTGCTGTCGTTACCCCGCTGACCGTGATCGATTCACAATATGCTGTCGTGCCGGTCACGAATGCGGCCAGGTACAAGGCTGACGACAATTGCACCACCTTCGGCGCGCTTGAAAAATTCTCACCACCCCAATTTGTCGTATCTTGTGCCGACGTTGCGGCCGCATTGACCGTAAGCCCGTAGGCGCCGGACGAACCCGTCAGCGACAAGACCACAGCCTTGCCGGTCGACGCTGCGCCGGAGAAAAATACAAGCGCATGCGTCGCATCGATCTTGAACGCTGTGCGCGGAACATCGCCAGACGATGCGCTAACGGTTACAGGAGTGCTCAGGGCGGTGGAATTTTTATCAACCAGGAAAGCGGCGAAGCCACCGGCTGCGAGCGGCGCAAAATGGATGCTGACGTCGTCCGCGAGCGACACGAACGGCGCAAAGATCGAACTCAGATAGGATGCGCTCAACGTGTTATCGCCAGTGACAAGGCCGGCCTCCAGGTTGTCACCCTTCAGGCGCCAGACCCCAGCCGCTGTCGAATTGTCTTCAAGCCAAACCTCGGCCATGCCGCCAGCCGGAACGCAATGCCGGCCCGCGAGCACGCCAGTCGAGTCGCGCCAGCCGATGGAATAGCCGCCGGCGGAGTTATCCAGGAGGTATTTCGGCCCGCCAAGTGACAGCGCGGTCGCATCCGGCGCAGTAATGGCCTTGCCCGGCGCAGTCATGGCAATCGGCTGATAGCCGGCCGACGATGAAGTCAATGTCGTGTTCCCGGTTACCATGCTCCCTATGGTGCCCATTCCATCAATGGTTACCCGCGCCCAGTTTGTTGGATCCAGGGATGGATCGGTCGTTCCGGCTCCAGTGGTGCGGCGCCGATACGACTGCAGGTTCAGCAGGCTGATTGTGCTGACGCCGGCTGCGTAAGTCGTTCCACTTACCCACATCGTAACGCCAGCAGCCGAAATCGCAGTAGCGGACGCTGAAGCGGCAACCAGCGCCGCGTTATATGCCTCGACCGCGTTGTTATAGACGTTCGTCGTCACTGCCGAATATTCAGCGACCGAGATCGATTGCCATGTGATGTGCGCATCGTAGCGACCGCCGAAGGTAGCTCGGTCATTGCGCTGCGGCACAGGCATGGGCGTCGGCGTTAGCGCCGGAGGTGCCGTGATTGTCATTAGATCAGCCCTTGTACAGTGAGAGTCAGCCTTGCGGCCGTCAGGTGGTCGTAGGAAATTTTGCCGTTGCCGAGGCCGAACGTGCGCAGGCCGCCATACTCGGGAATGTCGGTGCCGACCCAGACGCACGGCACGCCCATCAGTTCGGTGAGCGTGGCGATGACGGTATTGACGTCGGCCAGGTCGATCAGCGTGCTGGCCGACATGTCCCGCGCGTTCTTCCGGCGTTTGATCGTCGTATTGCCGAAATCATCGGTCTTGATGTAGTTGAAGCTCTTCGGCTCGGCCGTCGCCCCGTATTCGGCGCCGCCGCCGAGTGGGCGCAGATCGCCCACCGCGAGCACGCCGCACTTGATCGGGGCGCTGATGCTTGACAGCGTCAGCGTCAATTCCATCGCGTTGTATGGAGGGATGTCGACCGCGATAAAATCGGTCTGCGGCTTGAATCGGTCGAAGAAGAACTCGTAATAATCGGCGGGCGCCGAACCCTCCAGGTCGGCGTCGTAGCTGTAAATCACGTTGCCGCCCGGCGCATCCTTGACCGTGACCACGAGGTGGTCGGCATCGAGGCCGGCGAGGAACAGGCTATTGAATGCGCCGGGGCGCAGCACCACGGTCAGCGGCGAGGCGATCACGGTTTGCGTGCTGGCCTCGCCATCGAACATTGCATACCTATTCGTCGGCCCCACGTCGAGCCACCAGGGCGTGAGGCCCGTTTGGTTGGTGGTGTCGGTGGGGTCGTAGCCGACATTGCTGGCGCGCAGACTCTCGTAAATGCGATGCGCCTTGATGCGGCGATCACCCACCGCATAGGTTGTGCCGACAGCCCACGCGGCGTATTCAGTTTCCGGCGCCGTGCTGCTGATCAGAATGCTGTCGGTGATCGGCACCGGAGCAAGGACGCTCAGTGATGCGCTCATGCATCCTCCTTCGTGCGCATATGGGCGCCACCTTCAGTTACTTGCTCGAACATGTCGGCCGCCTTGCTGCTGCTGGTGGCCGTCGCGCCGGTACTGACCGCGATCCGCTTGAGCAGGCCGCTGACTTCGACGCGCAGTTGCGCGATTTCCGCGCGCAGCTCGCCGTTGTCGCCGCCGAACATGCCCCGGGTTTGGCTTGCCGTGTAGACTTGGCCGGGCCGGTCAAAATTAACTACCTCCGGCCCCTCCTCACCAACCAATGCCCAGCCGGATGCAAGCCCGCCACCGGCGAATGCAGGCAAATCAGACGCCTTGCTGCGGAAGTACAGATCCTGCGCGGCGCTCAATTCCCCGGATGTGATGCCGGAGATTTGTGCTGCCACGCGGTTCGCCGCCTTGAAGTTGTCGCCGGCCTGCAAAACCGCCAGCGCGGCCTGCACATTGCTGCTGCCGGCCGACGCTTGCCAGATCCAGTCCGTCGGGTTGGCGACGGCCGCAGTGCTCGGCGCGGTTACGCCAGGCACGACGCCGGTACCGCCGCCGGAAGTGCCGCCAGCAAGGATGCTGGTGACGGTAGGATCTGCACCGCGCGCCGTGGTCACGGCAGCAGTCGCCGTGCCCACCGAGACCTGGAACGCGGCCAGCGCATCGGCAACGGATTTCACGGCGATGGTCGTGCCGTTCATCGCGTCGAGCTGGTCTTGCGCCATTTTCATGGTCGCGTCCCATTGCGTGACCTGGAGGTCGTACGCGTCTTGCGCGCCTTTGATCAGCTCTTCGTAATGCTTGTCGCTGGCGGTCGCGTTTTTCTTCAGCGTTTCGATCTGCTCTTTGGCCAGGTCGACCGCCGACGTGGATTTCGTCAATTGGCCTGCAGTCAGGTCATTGAGGTCGGACACCTCCAGCGCGGTCTTGTAGTAATCGCGCTCGAAGTCGGCGCGCGACGAGAACAAATTCATGTTCTGCGTCGCGACCGTTTTCAGGGCGCCGGCGATCGCATCCGAATCCGGCAGCACGCCGGTGGCCTTGGCCTGCGCCAGGGCGGCCGAAATCTGCGCCTGCGCCGCGATGCGCGAGCCGGCCGAATCAGCATTCAACTGCATGCTGTCCAGCGTCGATTTCAGGCTACCTGCCAGTGCCTTGATTTTCGCGTTCTTGTCCTCCTCGATTTTCTGTGCGTCCTCGGCCGCTGTGATTTGCGCGTCGATCAGCGCGCGCGCCGACGTTTTCTGCGCGTTCAAGATGGTGATCTGCGCGTCGAGCGCCGACTTCGCGTCCGCTTTGGCCAGGTCGACAGCCTTGTTCAGCACCGCGAATGCATCGTTGGCAGCCTGTTTCAGGCCGTCCAGGCGCGTGATCAAATCCCACACCGCTTTGCTCGCGGCGGCGACGGCAGGTGTCATCAGCGCGAGCGCCGCGGCGTGCTGCAGTTCGACCACGGCAGCGGCAGCGGCCTTGTTGCCGGTCGCCGCGTAACGCTGCGCCTGCACGTCGAGCAGCGCGTTCGAGTCGGCCAGTCGGTCAGCCCTCGCCTGCTCGGCGGCCTGTGCTTTCCACATTGCAGCGGTGGCGGCAGCCAGGGCCGGCGTCATTTCCATGAGCGCGATCTTGTGCTGCTGCTCGGTGACATAGGCCAAGCCCGCTTTGTCGTTCAGCGCGGTGTACATCTGCGCCTGCGCGTCGAGGATGCTGTTCGTCTCCTGCTGCTTATCGGCCAGCACCTTGGCATAGTCCTGCGCCTGCCAGGTCAGCTTCATCTGGTCCCGGAGCAGCGGGTCTGCCGCCGCGAGCTGCATGTTGCGTTGCTTTTCGAGCACCGTCGCCTGGCCGATTAGGCTGTTGCTGGCGACGTATTGCTGCATCTGCAGGTCAAGAAGTGTTGAGGCAATCGAATCGCTGTCGGCCTTGGCTTTTGCAGCAACGTCGGCATCGTGCGCCGCCGTTGCCGCGGCTTTCAGCTTCGGCGTCAGGTCGACAATCGATGCCTGGAACTGCTCTTCAGCGACGGCCGCTGCCTTGACCTTGTCGCCCATCGAGGTGTACATCGCCTGCTGATAGCCGAGCAGGCTGTTGTGCTCCGCCGTCTTGTCGTTGGCCAGCTTCTGCGCCGTCTGCGCTTTGTAAGCCGCGGTGTACCAGGGTTGAAGCGTGTCCGGCAATTCGGCCAGGGTAGCCAGGTACTGCGCCTGCGCCACGGTTGCGGCCATCGTCTTGTTGCCAGTGGCCTCGGCGATCTGGGATTGATAGCCCAGGATGCTGTTCGACGTCGCCACTTGGTCGTTATGGTTCTTCGTGGCGATCTTGGCGTCGTTCGCCTTCGTCGCCCACACCACGGCCTCGTCGGACAGCCCGACCAACGACAACTTGAACTGCGCCATGGCAACATCGGCCGCCATCTGCTTGTCCTTCGTCGCTTCCGCAATCTGGGCCTGATAGCCCAGGATCGTGTTCTGGCTGGCCAGCGCCGCAGTGCGCGCCTTCTCCGCTTTTTCCACGGCCCAAAGCTCGGTGTTCGCTTTCGCGATTTCCGGCGTCATGTCTTTCAGAGCAATCTCGTGCTGCTTCTCCAGGATGACGGCCGCGCCGATGTCGTCCTTCAAGGCGCTGTACATCTGCGCCTGGATGCCGAGGACGGTGGTTGTATCTGCGATTGTCTGCTTGCGGTCCTTCTCCGCCTGCAGGCTGTCGAACAGGTCGTAATTCGACTTGTCGATCGTGGTGTCGCGCTCCTTCTGCGTCTGCTGTACCGGTGTCAACGTGAGCGCATCGATCTGCTTCTGCAGGTCCTTCCGCTGATCGGCGACGGCCTGCACAGAGAGAGTGGTGTCCTCGGCAGCAGCGGTAACCTTGGCGAAAGCGCCTTCCACGGCCATCAAGCCCGCATAGGTTTTCGCTCCCGTATCGGTCGCCAGCGCACCGCTATTGACCAGGTCGAGCGCGGCCGCTTTGAAATCATCGCGGGTTTTCAGGCTGGCGTAACCGAGGGCGGTGAGCTGCTCGGTGACGTATTTTTGTACCGGTGCCAGGCGCTCAGCCTCGGTCAAATAATTGTCCGCGAAGCTGGACGTCTGGGCAGCCAGTGCGTCGATGCCACCAACCAGGGCAAGGAAGTCCTTGCGCGCTTTCAGGCTGCTGATGCCAGTTGCGCCAAACGTGGCGCCAACCGATGCCAGGATGGAATCGAGATTGGCGTAGTTCGTCGTCACACGCAGGACGGTCTCGGCGTAACCCTCACCAACGCCACGGAATTGTTCAAATTCCGGGAACACGGCGCTGGACATATCGTCCAATGCCTTCGACACGACGGCGTTTAGCGCAGCGGTCAGATCGTCGCCTTTAAGGCCCTTCAAGGAAACCTTGGTTTCGGCCAGCGACAAGTCGTCGAAGACCTTGGTCACGCGGTCCGTGCTTAGGCCGAGGCTCGTTGCCGCGCCACCCAGTGCCACCTCCATGTTTTTGAAGATGAGGCCAAACTGGTTAGTGAGCTCGTCGCTCAGGGCTTGCGTCTGGACCGAGTTGTTGGTGTTCTTCTTCAAGCCGAAGAAGCTCGACGTCGTCGTATCGACGCTGGCATATTGCTCGTAACCCTTGCCGTTCTGCAGTTCGCGCACCGAACCGCCAAACTGCACGCCGGCGTCGACGATGTTCTGCGTGACCTTGCCCCAGATGTTGTTCAACGTCTTCGCCATCGCGCCGCCGATGATCGGACCGAACAGGCCCTTGGTCATTTCGGTGCCGATGGACGCCACAATGTCAGTCGCCTGGCCCTTGTTCAACTGGCCGGTGGCGATGCCCAGATTGGTTCCGTTCACAACGCCGGTGGTGCGCACCACGATGTTCGTCAGACCCACCATCGAAGCTTCGATCGCCTTCAGCGCGGATAACATGCCGGCCGTGTGGGATAACTCGATGCTCGAATTCTTGGCCAGCAATTCGATACCGCGCTTGATTGAGTCCGACTTGGCGGTGTCGTCGCCGAGCACCGTGCCGGTACCCTGCTTCTTCTGCACCTCCGCCGCCGAAGCACCGGCGCCACTGCCACCTCCGCCGCCCATGACCTTGACCCCAGCGGCAGCCAGCAGCGCGAGCACGCCGGCGCCGGCCGCCACGTTGAATGGGAACGGGATCGACGCCAAGGTTTTCGCGAACGCGGCGACGCCGTCGGCCGCTGCTCGGATGCCCGAGTTGATAACCGACCTGCCCGTCGCGGCGGTGTCGATGGCGCCCTCGGTTGCCTTGCTCGCGACGAAGAGACCGGTGAAAGCCGCCAGCAAGCCGGATTTTTCCAGCATGTTCTTGACGGCCAGTGCCATCTCCACCGCGCGGAAGCCTTTTTCGGTAGCCTCCAGCACCTTGTAGCCCGTCGTGTTTTCCTTGAAAAACCCTTTCGCCGCGCCGGCCATATCGCCGTACGATTTGATCTGCGCCTGCGCGCTCGCGCGGCTCGCGGCAATTTCAGCCGCAGCGATCTTCTCCGGGCCGTTCTTCGGGTCTGCCTTGACAGCGGCCAGTTGCGCGGCGATAGCCTGCTGCTGCACGGCGTAGCCGGACAGCGCCGTGGTCAGGCTGCCGATCGCCTTGCCGACGCGGCCGAACGACGCTTCCATGCCGGCGGCAGCCGACCGGGTAGCGTTGTCGATGGCGGTCAGGATGTCGAGCAACTCCTTTGCCTTGGTCGTGTCGGAGCCGGTGTCCAGCGCGCTCAGCTTGGCCTGCGCCGCACTCAGGCGCTTGTACGCCTCGATCTTGCGATCAATGCCAGCAACGGCCTGCTCGCTGTCCTCGAACATGCTGACGGTCGCCTTCTCAGCCTCCAGTTGAGCGATGGTGGCTTCGGTGATGGTGGCCGGCAGCTTGCCGTACGCCTCGATCTGCTTCTCGACCGCGTCGATCTGCTGATAGATGGTGGCGACTTCCTTGTTGGTCGCGGTCTCCGCATCACGGGCCGGCTTGTTGCGGTCATATTCATAAGCGGTGCGCAGTTGAGCGGCTGCCACTAAGGATGCACGAAGGGCTTCTTTCTTCTCGGCCAGCAGTTTGTCGATCTTGCCTTGGGTCGCAATTTCCTCGGCCAGATCCTTGTTGTTGTACTTCACCAGATCATCAACCTCGGCATCCTTGATCTTTGCCACATCCTGACCCGCGGCAAGCGCTGCGGCATACTTGGCTGCATAGACTTGCGCATCAGATGCCAGGCCCTGGCGATTCAGTTCGGCGATGGCAGCAAGGCCCTCGCCGCGCATCGCCTTCTCCGTTTCCAGCCCCGTCTTGATGTTTTCCAGGCTCGCGCCGAGCCTGGCTTTATCCGCCGCATGCGCTGCGCTCTCGTCCTTCGCATCGGACTTGCCCATGAATTTTTCATGGAGCCGGTCCATCATTTCTTGCGGTAGCGTGCCGAACTCTTTCTTCAGCTTCACAATCTCAGCGGCCATGCGCTGCGCAGCCGTACCATGCTCGCCGAACCATTTGACCAAACGGGTATCCCTGGTCAGTTCATTGTTTTTCTTCTGGACGTCACCAAACTTTTCCATCTCGACCGTCAAGGCGTTCAGTTTTCCACCCCAGACAGATAGCACCGCCGTTTTAGTGCCGATATCCATGTCGGTATCTTTGGCGATGCGATTGATCTCAGTGAGGATGGCTTCGCGCTTTTTATCGCCCTCGGTCGCCGGCTCGACGCCGGTCGTCATCTTTTTCTGGGCGAGCTCGTTCCGCTCCTTCAGCTTGGCGATCTGCTTGTCCAGATTCGCTAGGTATTCATCGATCTCTTCGGCTAGCGTGGCGGTTACCTTCTTCTCGGCTTCCGCGCCCTTGTCGCCCCAGATGGCCCACGCGGTCGCAGCCAATCCGAGCACCGTGATGATCGCGCTGATCGGGCCGCCCAGCATGCCGACGGCGCGCCCGAGTAGCCCAGTGGTGGCCGCGCCGGCGCCGTTGGCGGCATTCAGCGCATCCTGGGCGACAGTCTGCGCGGCCGTCGCAGCCGTGATCTGCGCACTGACGCGTGCCTGCTGCTGGCCCAGCAGCGCGAGTTCCGCAACCATGGCGGCGCGTGCGGCCTCCGCCACTGCCAGTTCGGCCGTGGCCAGGCGCAGCGTCCGCATTGCGAAGCTCTGCGCGCCGGCAGCGGTAGACGCCGCGATGGCGGCATTGGCCGCCGTGATATTCGCCTGCGCTTGCGCGAGTCGGGAGACAGCCTCCTCCCGCGAAATCAGGATCGCCGCTTTCGTAACGGTCGCCTGCTCGACGCTCGCCGCGGTGCGGGCCACATCCGCTTCGGCGGCCGCGATCGAGGCCGCCAGCGCCTGCGCATCAGCAGCCGCTTGCGCCTGGCTGGCCGCGATCTTCTCGTAGGTTTTCGCAATCCACGCCGTCAGCCACGCATTGACCTGCAATGCCGTCATCGTGGTCGTCACTGCAATCAGCGCCGAGAGATTGTTCGCCAGCAGGCCGATGCCACCCGTCAGCAACGCCACCATGCCGTTTGCTTGCGCATGGATGGCCGTGAATTCCATCATGTTGTTTTTCAGGACAGCGAACGCGCCAGAGATTGTCTGGACCTGCTTCGCCTCTTCCCGCAGGTCGCTCAACGCTTTCGGCAGCACGTCAGCCATAATTTTGGACGTGATGAGGCCATTCGATGCCATTTCCTTCAGGGCGCCGACCGGCACACCGATGCCGTCGGCCAGCGCCTTCATCAAGCGCGGCGCGGCTTCATTGACCGCATTGAATTCCTCGCCGCGCAGGGTGCCGGAAGCGAATGCCTGCGACAACTGCAGTTGCGCCGATGCCGATTCAACCGCAGTGGCGCCAGATACCTTCAACGCCATGTTCACGGTTTCCGTGATGGCGGCGACTTGCTTCTGCTGCACACCCAGTTCGCGCGTGCCATTGGCGATGCGCGCATACAGCACACCAGTTGAGGCCAGGTCTTGCTGCGCTGCGTTCGCGATCCGCTTCACGTCGTCGTAGGCGGCCGCATACTCGCGTTGCGATTGCGTCGCCAGGCGCAGTTGCGCCGTGAATTTTGCGTACTGGTCGGACATTTGGATAATGGCAGCCACGCCGGCGCCGATACCAAGGAATGCCAGCGCCCCCTGCAGTTTTCGGCTGGCCGCTTCCAGCCCAGCCGTGGACTGCTCCGCGCGCGCGCCGGCCTGACTCATGCGGTCCATGTCACGGACGGCGTTGCGCGCCTCCAGCGAATCGATTCTGATTGCCAGGGTTGCGATATCAATGGTCATGGAGTGCCCATAAAAAAAGCCACCCGAAGGTGGCTGCGCTGAAATGAAAAAAGCCGACTGATTAGGTCGGCTTTCGATTGATTTTTACATTGTTACTTTTGATCCATGCACCAAGCCCAGGCTTGCATGTAAGCATCCTTGGGGGACTTGGCTGAATACCCTATCCAAATTAAATACTGGGTGTCACCGCCCAATTTCTTCGGCAGCTCCTTCGCCTTCACCTTCTTATCTATGTCGCTCACGGTTAATCGGAGTTTTTCTTGCGTGGCACCGTGAAACGACTGGGCAAGCTCGCCAGCACTCTCGCACTTGGATTGTTTGTTGACCGCATCCGTATAGTCACCGGCCCTCGCAGGCGCTACCGCCAGCCCAATAAGAAACAAAACTGCCGATAAAGCCCGCAACATAGCCATCCCCTGAAATGATTTCAGGAAATAATACACTATTGACAATGCGGTGAAAAAAGCCCCATTGCTAGGGCTTCGTTTTACTCGACGCCGTCGGGCGGATTAGCCAGGTCGATCTCGATCTGGGCCTGCTCACCGGCCAGCGCGCGCTTTCCACTTTCGAGCAGCGCAAAGTCCTTCGGCGTCGCGGTGCCGTTCGCAATGCGTTTTGCCACTGGCACCGCCGCGATCACCTGGTCCTTGGTCATGCTCTTATAGTTCTTCGAGCCGGCCGCCGCGTTGTTGGCCATGTGCGCGACCGGAAATGAAACGTGGTGCCGCTGCACGATCTCGGCCGCCGCGTAGTGCAGCGGCAGCCGATCGCGCATCGTGCTGAGTTCCTGCGCATCTTCCGGCGCCGCATCGCCGCGCAGGATGGCGTCGATCTTGGCATCGGCCCACACCGAGAAGTCTACGTCGAGCCACCGTGTGAACCCCACCGCGAGCTTCGGATGGAGCCAAGTTCCGCCACCGCGATCCGTGCGCGCCCGGCTGGTCTTTACATACGGGATTTTCCCGTATGTACGTTCCAGCGCCGCAATGTATCGCTCAGTCTCAGGGGAGCGAATCCAGTCATGGGTTTCCTTCCCGTAGCGCTTCGCAGCGGCAGTCGCGTTGAACCAGCCATCGTCTCGGAATGTGAAGTCCACACCCTGGTACTCCGCCTTGATCAGTTCATGCATGCGCCACCTCGGCGGCGCCCACAGCATCGAGCGCATCTTCCAGCGCCACGGCGCAATACGCGTTGACCTCGCCGAACAACTCGTCGGCGGCCCGACCGATCGTCAGCCCGTGCTGCCGGCTGAACTTCGCGGCGGCCTTGCCCATGCGCTGCATGTCGGCCATGACCAGCGTCAGGCCGCGCGCGGCGCAGAACTGGGCGACTGTGAATTCGGTCTGGCCCGGCGCCACCGCAACGCGGCGCGCCTCGATCTGCGCGACCTGGTCGGCCAGGGCACGCTCAGCGACATCGGTGCCACCGACCAGTAGTAACTTGCGCACCTCGCGCACGGCCTGGACCGGCTTGTGCGCGACAACTTCCGTCGTGCTCCAGCCGGCAGCGCCGGCGACAGCAAAAATCAGGGCGATCATGCTGGCACCTGTACGTGCTGGCGGTCGTATTCGTAACGCTGAACGTGGTCGCCGCTCCAGGGATAGGCGGCAGCATACTCGCGCACAGATTGCAGGCCAAAGTGCGCCACCAAGTGGCGACCGCCCACGGCGGCGCCGACCATCTTTTCGCCCATCAACACCGCAGCCGAAGGATCAAGGATGGCAATGGCCTTGCCATAAACTTTCCACCAAGAAGAAATGAACTCGGCATCGGCGGCCATCGTTTGCAAGAATTCCCGCATGTTCTCGTCAAGTGCTGGCGCCAGCGCGACCAGCGCCGGCTGATCCACCAGTTCCCACTGCGCGATCAGCTTGTGCACGTATTCAACCGCCAACGGCACCTGGTCGCTGGAAAATTCCTCAACCGTCTCGATGCCGAACCGCTGGTGCACCATCTTGTAAGCGTCGGAATAATTCAAGTGCTTGCTGCGGGCGACCAGCATGTTGATCGCGTCCTTCAGCGGCACGCGGGTGTGTTTGTCGGATTGCGCCGGTGCGGCGCCCTGCGCTTCGACCTCGCGGTCCAGGATGTCGAGCGCCCACTTGCGGAACTTCTTTGCCACATCGGTCCGAGCAAACATGGCCATCAGGTGTGCGCCGCGCAGGCTGAAAATACGCACCATCTGTTTGCCGCCAGCAGTTGCCATCTCGACCAGTGCCGTCATCTTGTCGGTGAATTCGTCAGCATGGCGACGGTAGATGTTGCGCACCCTTGATTCAAAGGGGGTCTCTTTAAGTGACCCCCTTTCGCCAGCCGAATCACCCTCATTGCTGTACAGTGCGATAGCCAATTGGCTCAGCGGAATCCATGGCTGTTTCGCGCGCAGGACTACGTCAAAGCGTATATTTTGAAACGACAATGTGGTAGCATCCATTTCGTGTTTTCTCCTAATAGCTTGGTGGGACTTCACATCGACGCCGCAGTGGTTACAGCCACTGTGGCGTTTTCTTTTTGGGCTGCGATATTCGCAAGGGCCGCCTTGAGCAAGTCATTCAACTGCCAGTTCAAACTGCGGTCCTGCGATGTAGCCAACGCCTCCGCCGCCTCGCGCACATCATCATCCATACGAAGTGGGAAAGGCTTCTTTTGTTGCTTCATAACATCCTCCTTTCTCGATGGGTTGATAATGATCCATTTTGACTCATGAGTCAATAGGACTCATTGATTCTTTTTGATTCTAGTTTAATAATGCGCCATGACTGAACGCACCCCCATCACCCCCTACCCGCTTCGGATGCCCGACGACCTTCGCCCCCTCCTTGAGGCCGCAGCCAAAAAAAACGGACGCTCACTCAATGCTGAAATATTAGCCAGGCTAGAGCGGTCATTCGACCCGCTTGATGATGCGGACAAGATGCTTGCAGCAATCAATTTCATCGCAGCGGAAACCGCAAAGCACGGCACTTCTGTGTCGGTCACGTTCTCCCGGGACGGCATTACAGTAATACCTTCCAACCATGATATCGAACGCCCCAACCGAGCCGATCCGCCTCAGCCCCGCAAGCGAGCCTCCTCAAAAAAAAATCCATAGCTACAACAAATAATTGTAATTTTTCGATTTTCTTGTGACTTTTGCAGCAAAAGCCCTCTTCCGCGAAAGGTTCCTGCATGCCCAGCATCTTGAAGTGGTTAAACAATGCTTTGGGCGTCAAGCCAAAGCCCAGCAGGAAGTCTTCGCACACATCGGCAACAGCGAGCGCGCCAAAGCCGATGACCATCAGTTCCAACGCGCCGGAAGCAGCGTGGAAGGCCAACCAAGACATCATTGGAGGCCTTAAATTTGTAGCTACCATGCAGCTCCGCATTCCGCTTCGCGTCCTTTCCCGTCATGGCGAAGTTCATTCGGACAGCCGTCGCAAACCGCCGACTATTGCACAGTCGCCGCACGAGGGCATTTGGATTCCCCTTCTCCATGGCCAGAACGAGTTCTACGGCACTATGGCTTCCACAATCGGCCCAATCACTTCGGACGGCGGCGAGTTCCTGCAATTTCTGCTTGCCGTGC
The DNA here is from genome assembly GCA_040389645.1 of Pseudomonadota bacterium. Taxonomy (GTDB): domain Bacteria; phylum Pseudomonadota; class Gammaproteobacteria; order Burkholderiales; family Burkholderiaceae_D; genus Rugamonas. Next base: position 21,424 of record JAZJZT010000036.1, read on the forward strand.
GCCGGATCGTGGAACAGGTCGCCCCCATCAATGAGCGAGTCGCCGAGCTGCGAGCGGAACTTACCCGGCCGCACTGGCAAGAGTTCACCCACAAGCTGGAGGGCGCGCAAGGCAGTATCGTGCTGCAATTCTTCCCCTTCACGGTCAATACCATTCCCGGCCTTCCCGCCACAGCCAAAGAAGCGCTGGCCGCCGCAGGCCTGGACACCGTAGCAAAAATAGCGGCCACGCCAGATGCTGACCTACTAAAGCTCAAGGGTGTCGGCCAGGCGAAAGTGGTGGCTATCCGAAAGTGGCAAAAATCCATCAAGAACAAAGACGCGGCGCGGCTCGACATGGTTGAGCGGTGACGCCCTCCTTCCTTCAATAACTGCAGTTGGTGTAGTCCGGCCGGTGCCCATCACCAAGCCCATCCTGCCACCACCGCCCCACCCCGTCACCCACCGAAAAACCGCGCGCCCGGTGGGTGACAGCGCGGCTGCTTCGTGCTCATCACCCCTGCATCGTACGCGTCGCCACAGGCTCTGATCGGTTGAATCCTGCGGAGAAAAAGGCGGTAATTCGCCTTGTCTCAGCATGACGCACCTATGAAAACCACCGAATTCACGTCCATGAATCCGAGAACTGGCGCCGTAGCCCCCAAGAAAATCAAAGACTTGGCAAGATTAGGCGCGCGCCAGATGGCGATCGGTGTGTGGGTGATGGCGGGCGCCCCCGTGACAATTCGATAGAATTGCCATGAAGTTAACGGGTAGCATTAAATTTCCATCAACCAACAAGGAAACCAATGGAATCACGCATGAAGCTCCACTGCGCGAGCTGCGGCAGCGACCAGTTCGACATACCCAGCGATCCGAAGCCGGATGACGTGGTTGCCTGCGCCGGGTGCAGCGGCACTATCCGCTACGCTGACCTCCAGGCGAGCAGCCTCAAGCAGGCGAAGGAACTCGTCGAAAAATCCCTGCGCGACATGTTCAGGAAGTAACGCCAGTTGCTGAGTAAAAGCAGCAATTTCTTCCTGCGCTTCCGGTGCCAACTGAAAGCGCAGGTCAGTATTTTCCGTTTGCATTTCTAACTCCTTTTCATTTCTTTGGCTCCTCGCCCGCACTGGCCATGAACACTTCGTCCAGCGCGTCGATACACTCGTTTTCGAACGGCGTCAGTGCGATCCGGTGACGCCGCTGCCATGCCATCACCTGCTCGTCGGAGAGTGGATTCATGGCCATGCCGCTGGTGCGCTTGGCATTCATCTGCAGGAAGTAGCCCCAGAGGTGCGCCACTTCGAACGGCAGATCCGGCACGTCCAGCTCTTTCGGCCGCACGCCGCCCGGCCCGGCCGCGCGCTCCAAGTGCCAGCGCAGCGTGCGACCGTCCTTTTGCCGGGCGTTGAGCTTCAGCGACGCCGCGGCGTGGTCAAGCAGTTGCTGCTTTAGACCGTCAAAAAATTGGCATCAACTTCCAGTGCGGCGATGATCTTGTCCAACCAGGTCGGCATCTTCGTGAGCAGGGCCTTTACGATTTCAGGGGTGACTGGTACCGGCACCCCCTTGTCGACGAAGCCAGGCAGGCCCACCACGACCGCCACGGCGATGCGCATGTTGCGATCCTCGCCCAGGTCATACAGCGCGTTCGCGCCCTCGTCGGTCTTGCCGTCGATCTGCTTGTTCTTTTGCTGCGAACGCTTGATGGTGCCGACGGTGGTTTCGCGAATGGCGTCCTGATAGGGGCCGGAATTTTTGCTGGTGATCTCGAAGCCGGCCGCGACCTCGCCCTCGTCGTCGTATTTCACTGGGACGACGAAGGTCTTCTCGATCGGCGCGGCGTCGGCGTTCAGCAGCAGGGAGATATCGAAGCCGGATTTGATGATGGTTTGTGCGATGTTCTGGGACATGGTGTTGCCTTTCGTGGGTAATAAAAATGCCCGTGCCAGCCGCTGCGCCCACGAAGGCGACAGCGACCGGCCGGTGCTGGGTGTGGCTTTCGCCAAAAAGAAAACCCGGCGCGGGGCCGGGTCAGGTAAGTAGTGATGGTTGAATCTGGTCGCTGATCTGATCAAGCGCCTTCTTGAGCGGCGGCTTGATCTGTTTGTGCTCGCTCAGGCCCTTGCCGCACAGACTGGCGAACTTGTCTTGCGCGTCGACGGCGGCCTTTGCCTTGAACCATGCCGCCATCAGCGAACGGTTCGGGGCAGCCTGGCGGTCAATCTCGTCAAGCTGATCGAGCACCCATGCGCGGAACGCCTGGCCTTTTTCCGTTCGGGAAAACATGCCGACCAGGTGCGCGCCGCGCAGGCTGAAGAGGCGAATATCGGAGGGTGGCAGGCTACGTCCCAAACTGACGGCCTGAAAAACCATCGTCATCGAAGTCGAAAATTCTCGTTCGTGGCGCTCAAAAATGCGCGACACCTGATCGCTGCGCTTGTAGCCGAGCGCTGTTGCAATATCTGCAGCGGTCAGCCACGTTTTTCCATCTCGTTCGATCAGCGCAAAATTGTGTTCATTGAATTTCAGTTCTTGCATGGCATAGCCTTTCATATAAAGCCCCAGCGGGCGGGGAAAGTGCGCGGCAGGCGGCGCAGGTGTGCACGCCGCTTTTCGAGCCGTCGGCCTATCCGCGCGAAACAGGGTCAGAGCGTTGTGTCTTGCAACAGGATGGTCGACTTGCCAGCGCCGGTGCCGGCCACGTTCGGGCCGGCCGAATAGTCGTATTGACGGATGATTTCCTTGTCGCCGGACTCGCCGCCGCCGAAGAGCTTCACGACAGGCATGGCCATGACGAAGGCGCCGCCGATGCCATCGTCGAGACGGTTGATCAGCGAGATGGTCACCTCGTCGTCGAAGTAGGTGTCGACCACGCCATCCTGGTAATAGACGCTGACCTGGCCGCCGACATCGATCATGTCCATGAACACGTCGGGGGTGACGTTCGCACCGACGACCTTGCCCACCGAGGCGTTGCCGTTGATGCTCAGGGTGAAGTTGGTGCAAACCTTCGTCGCAACGGCGTTGATCACCAGCAGGCCGGACGGGCTGACCAGCATGTCGCCACCGCCTGGTGCTGCGGGCGACGTGAAATACTGGGTGACGTCCTTGGTACGGTTCTGGCCCATCCAGGCCACCTCGGCGGACACCTTGTCATCGGCATTCAGGCCGAAGTTGATGGACGCCACGCGGTCGCCGGTAAAGCGGTAGGATTCGCCCGCGGTCGCATAGTATTTTTCGACGGTGTAGCTGTCGTTCGTGTGGCCGGTCTCGGGGATGTACGTGATCTTGCCCGGCACCGTCAGGCCGATGCTGCCGGTGCTGCTGGCGGCGACCACGGTTTCCGCAACGCTCATGTTCAGCGCGGTCAGCGCGATGATCGTGAACAGCACGCCGTTGTTGACGGCGGCGCCCGAGGTGAAGCCGGTGAACTTGACCAGCATGCCCACCGCCAAACCGTCGGTCAGCCAGGAACCGGTGGAGCGCACGAAATGTGGGCCGGTGGCCGATGCTGTCACGGTCAGACCGGTCAGCGGCGTCACGGCAGTCCAGTCGCGGCGCACGACGGAGCCGATCAGATCCTCGATCAGGCCCAGCGCCATTTCGAAGGACATGTTGCCGTCGACCATGCGGCCGCCGTGGCGACCGAGCGGGCGCTGCGCATTGGTCTGGATCGCGTTCGACTGAATTTTGTTCTTCTTCAGTTGGAGGCTATCGCTCACTTTGCGGAATTCGCGCGCGCCCGAGGCGCCGGCCAGCGTGCCGTACGTCGTTTCCTTCTTGCGAATTACCTTGGTTGCTACTTGAGTTTGAATTGGCATTTTGTACCCTTTGGACGAAAAAAAAGCGCCCGAAGGCGCGCTGTGAAGTGGTGCGGCGTTTAGCTGAAGTCGTCCAGGTCGTACCAGACCGTGACCGGGACCATGTAGAAGCCGGCGCCGTCTGATGCGCCCGGGCCGGTGGATGGCGTGCGGTTGATATGCACGTTCAAACCGTCTTTCGGGATCGTGGTCGGGCACTCGAACAGCACCTCGATAGCCTTGGCAATCGTGCTGATGTCGCCGGTACCACCACCATCCGGCACGCGCACATCGACCTGGTAGAAGCCGTGGTAGCGCTTGTGTTTGCCGCCCTGGCTCGGGTTGAGCGTTATTGCCGGCACCAGCGTGCCGCTCAAGTAACGCTGACCAGTCACCGGCCTGTAGCCGCTATTCGCGAAAGCGATCGGGATCGCCGGCGTTTGCGCTTGCGCCCAGGTCTTGAGCCGGCCCTCGATCGCGCTGCGGATGATGGCGTCGCTCATTGGAGTCCTCTGCAGTAAGCCTCGATGGCTGCTGGCAAATTCAGCAGCGTGATGCGCACCATGCCATGCGGTGCCTTCACTTTGCTGTGGCCGTATTCGATCTTGCCCGCATACGGCAGGTTGTTGACGATCCAGCATTCGCCGCCGGCTTTCAGGCTCATCACCTGGCCGGCGATCTTGGCGATGGTGGCCGCGCCGGACGTGTCCACATCGGCAACGGCGCCGGCCGGCACGACCTGACCGAACTGCCAGTTGGCGCGCAGGCGCCCGGTCAACACCGGCGTGTTCATGATCACGCCCTGCGACGCCAGCACCACCGTCTGGCGCAGCGCCTTGTCGATGTTGCCGCCGGCGTGCAGGATGAATTTCGAAATGTCGGCGCTGAACGATCCAGCCATTACACGCCCCGCAATTGCAGCGTGTACAGCACCGGGGTATCGGTTGGCTCGTCCGCTCCTGCGGATTTTATGGTGAAGGTCTTCGCGCCGATCAGCACCAGGTCGGCCGCCGTCGGCGCGGGCATCGGCGTGCCGTCGCGCTGCAGTGGCGACAGTAGCAGCTGCTGATCGCCCGACTGGATCAGCGTCCCGTCGACCATCTCGGCGCTGTAGGCGAGTTTTACGCCCATACCGCTGTAATCGGTAGTGGTGACGGGCGCGCCGCCGGTGTCGGTATCGTATTCGCCGGTCACCATCCGGCGCAGCACCACGGTGCCGCCCTTGCGGCGCAGCGACTGGTCGGCACGCGCGGCGATTTTCGTGTAGTCGCTCATTTTCCGTCGTTCCAGTTCGCCCTGATCATCCGCTTCGTCATCCCATACTCGAAGAGCATGTTCGTGCCGTAATCGTGACAGACCAGGTTCGCACCCAGCATGCCATAGTTGCGTCGCTTGAAGTCGCAGAAGGCCGGCATCTTTTCCGGGTATTGCTCGTCGCCGGCGGCGCGCGTGCGTTCCATCACCAGGATGGAGCCGCTCGGGCTGATCCAGCGGCACGGCGCGAACCAGCGCGCCAGCGGCGTATCCTTCACGCGCTGCCAGGTTTCCCATTCGACGACGTTCTGGAAATAGGCGCGCCGGTCTTCGACCTTGACGACGCAATCAGGAAAGACCTCGCTCGACCAGACGGCGCGCGACATGCCTTGATAAATCAGGTCGTCGCACAGCAGGTTGAACGCTTCCTTGTGCATTGCTGGATTCGTGCTCATGCCCGCACCAACTTAATCGAGTTCGAGCCGCCGGCGCTGCCGAAATATGGCGCCAACAGCGCGTCGATCTCAGTGAAGCGCGCACGCGCATCCACGTCGACCTGGAAGTATTCAGTCTCCAGCGGGCCGACCTTGTCGCGCTTGATCTGGTTGCTGCCGGTCTCCATGTCGGGCAACAGCGGACCGTCGATCGCGCGCAACGCCAGCTCGATGCATGCGTCCTTCACGTCGGTCGGAACGATGGTGCTCAGCACCGCGAAATCATCCACGCGCACGCCGTAGCGCGGCCAGTCCAGCGCCTGCTCGGCGCGCACACGGCCGCCGGCCCAGCGCGCGCGGTACACGCGGCGCATGAATTTTGTCGCGTTGCGCAAGTGGATCTCCTTCACGTCGACGTCCAGGTCGATCCATTTCGCTTCGTTGCCGCCTGCGCGGTGGTAGGCGTTGGCCTCGCTCACGCTGGCGTAGCTCTCGGCATTCGCCATGCCGGCGCCGGTTTCCACGATCAGTGCCATCGTCACAACTCCTTGATTTTCAGGTACAGCGTCTTGCTGCGCTTCTGGCCGTCGGCCGCGATGATCTGGCAGGTGACACCGTATTTCAGGCCCACTTCCAGCGGACCGGCTGCACTCACCTGCACTACGACGACACCGGCGACCGCCGATACTGTCGTCGCTTGCAGGCCGTCCGCCGGCGTCAAGTTGTGGCTCACGTACGTCGTACCCTGCCCGGCCAGCCATGCGGCGAAGTCAAACGGAATGTTCAACGCGTCGTCTGGATCCAGTGGCCCCCACGGCTTGTCTGGGTTGTCCACATTCCAAAAACTGCCTGTTGTCATATTCAGCTCACGGTGGGATGGTGTAAGTGCGGTTTTCCGGCGCTACGGTGTAGCGCGTGTACGCGGAGATGTAGACCGGGCCGCTGGCATGGCCTGCGTGAATTGTCGACGCGCCGGTAAGCGTGGCGCCGGGTGCAGTGGCGGCAAGATTGCCGGTGGCTGCGCCAGGCGTCAGGCTGCCGGTAGCGGTCAGCACTGCGCCCGGTGCCGCGCTGCCCGTGCCACCGCTCGCAGCGCCTGGCACGATGCCACTGGTGGCCGTGAAGGTCACGCCCGGGGCGGTCACACCGGATCCAAAAGTCAGCGTAAAGCTGCTCGACCCGATGTTGATGCCGTTTTCGATCACGTCGAACGGCACGATGTATGTGCCGTCGGCGCCCGACGCTGCGAAATCGCTGTCTTCTTCGGCGGTGATGGTCAGGCCGGCCGGGATCGACGTAATCAGCCCGCAATATTCTTTGCCGGCGTCGGCAGGCAGCGACAGCGTCTTGAACAGATAGCCCGCGCCGTTTGCACCACTGCTGGGGATCAGCGACCCCAGCACGCCCAGCCCGCCGCCGCCATAGTGGTAGGCGCCAGCCAGCCCTGTCGGGTCGCCCCCGTAGGCGTAGCTGCCGCTCATGTCGCGCGGTACTTCTTGATGCCGCGCGCGCTCCCGTCAGCGTTGAATGTGGCCAGCATGTAGTCGGTGCCGGCGATCAGCGAGGCGCTGGCGATCGTCAGCACGCCGGAACCGTTCGTTACCTGGTTCGCCAGCGACAGCGCTGCACTGCGGTCGCTGAGCTTCAGCGCAACGACGTTCGGGATGGTGATGCCGGCCTGCACGATGTTGTTCCAGTTTTTAAACGGGTCGGTCGTGATCGTGCCGATGTTGATGGCCGACGCCGCGCCGGGCGTCAGCGACGACGTGCCGGTGAGCGTTGCGCCTGGCGCCGCGCCGGCCGCGCCGCCAGTTGCAGTGCCGCCGACAATGGTTGCGGTCCCGGTGAGCGTGGCACCCGGGGCTGTGGCATTGGGTGATGTACGGGAAACGGGATGCGGGTGCGCCGATTGAGTGATGCCGCCGCTGGCGGTCATGTTCATTAGGCCATTGATGGACACGTACGTGCCGCCAGCCGAATAGAACTCCAGCGACAGGCCGTCAACGTGGCCGGCGATGGTTTCCGGTAGCGCGCCGGCAGCAAGGGTATTAAAGCTTGCCGTCGTCAGCGCGACATTGTAAAAGTGCTGCTCCGCCAGACTGCCGTCTGCGAACAGCGATGGGGAATTGCCATTGACGTGATACGCACCGATGGTAATGCGGTCGTGCAGATTCAAATCGTCAATGCGGGTCGCCGTATCTGGCGTGCCTGTGTCGCCCGCGCCGACGTAAATAGTACGCGATGTCGTACTGGCATATACCGCCATATACGGGCACCACGCGCCGGTAACGGTGCCGTGTGAACTGGTCGCGCTCGACCCATTGCCGGGGTTACGCATGTTCGCGTATTTACTGGTGCCGTTGGAGTCAAGCCATGCGGCCATATACCGGTCGGCGTTGCTTTGGCCTTGCGTCAAAAGGAATTGCCCACCCGTGGCGGCGTCCAGCCACATCCAGCCGAACTCGGTACATGGGAATGAACTGACAACCCGCCCGGAGTGTTCCAGGTATCCCAAATTAAAATCTAATGCCATTTACGCCACCTTGAAAGCATACAAATTACTTGATGCGCCTGGTGCGCAAACAACAACGCCGAGCGATGGTATAAAACTGATGCGACCATTCAGGCCCGCATTGACGGTTGCGCCTGGCGGCGTCGAGCCTGCCCCGAAATTGAACAGTGAAATGTCCCACACGCTGGTTCCATTCGGCGTGATGATGTACACGCGTCCGGCGCTGGCGCCCTTGCCTGAATAGAACAGGAACCGGTTGTTGGCCGAGTCGTAGACCATGCCCGCATAGTCCGGCTGATCGGTTTCAAATTGCGTTTTCGCAGCGCTGGCGTTAAACGTAATTTGCGTCATGGTGTTGCTTCCGACGTTGAACCGAGCGGCGTTGATCGCGAGTGGTGCGGCCAAACTTCCGCCAGCGCGATTGTCGTTCCAGCAGCATCCAAACAGCGAGCCGTCCGACGTATTGAGCACCCAAGGGCTACGCGCCCATCCTGCCGGCACGGTGACGCCAGGGTCACTCCATACGCCAGTTGACGCCGTCCATTTGCGCGCGCCCAGTGCGGGGGTGAGGAAAGCCCAGCCATCGCCGTTAGCGTCCAGCACCTCGCCATACCATCCCGCGATGCTGTTTGGGTATGTCCCGGCCGCGTCCCACGTATTTGTGTCGAGACTGAAACCATCGACGTTAGGTAGGCCATATCCATTACCCCAAACGAATTGCGCGCCCAGGGTCATCACGCGGTTGCGCACTGCCGACCAATGCGCCTGCCCATACAGGTGACGCGACGATGGCAGGCCGTCCAGGTAGTAAGCCTGATCGATAACCACATCGCCGCCAGCAGATGCAGCGTGACGAAGCGTCCAAGTTGGTGCGTCGGCCTTGAGGTCCAGACTTGTCACGCGGTTGTCGCTACTGTCATGGTGTCCGCCAGCAGCCGGAATGACCAACAGCCCTGCAGGCGTATCAGCCCATGCGCCCCATGGATCGATAGACGACCCGCCATAGCCCGAAGTGTTCCAACCCACTCCACTTATCGGAAACCATTCGTTCAATGCCTTGCCTGCCAGCCAAGCCGGAAGCACGACCGGAGCAAATCGGCCGCCATAAATCGTCGCACCGCTCGCGGCGGCGTACGAATCGCTGGTCGGAGTGGCCATCGTTACGCTGGCGTGTTGATGTTGATCGTCGTCGCGGCCAGCGTGAGCGTGCCGGCCGTGGTGACGACATCGGCGCCGAAGTCATCGACGGCCACCAGTTCATCAGCCGACGATGCGCCGCCGCGGCGCTTGTAATAGACCGCCTTGCGCGCGGTGATCGTGCTGGTCGGCCAGGTCACCTGTGGGAAAACGATTTGCAGGCGGTGATTGGTCGTGTCTTTCGTGAAGGTCGGCACGATGGCCTGGCCGCCGGCTGTGTAGCCGGTGCCGGTGACCTCGTTCGTCACGTCCGAACGCTTCGTGTGCGTGGCCTGCGCAGGCGTGTATGCCGAGGTGCACAGCATCACGTAATATGTGTCACCGTCGTCGATATTGCCGGTGAAAACGTCGTACAGATAGCTGTCGAATGCGAGCGATGCCATAGTGTCTCTTTCGGTGGGTTGTTACGCTGCCAGCAGCGCTTGCAGTTCAGCCTTATTGGCGCCGGCCGGGAAGTTGATGCCCTTGGCAGTCAGCGCGTCGCGCAGTTGGGCGACAGTCAGGCCGGCAGGATCTGGATCGGCAGCAGGCGCTGCTGCGGCCGGCGCCGCGGCGGCGATATCGGCCAAGCGCTGGGCCTCGGCGGCATTCGCTTCAGCCTGGATGCGCAGGCGTTCGGCTTCCGCAGCATTCGCGGCGGCTTGGGCGTCCAGTCGCTCACGCTCGACGTCCAGTCCGCGCTCGCGCGCCAGCAACTGGTCGCGCGCGATAAGCAGTTCGGCCATGGTCGGCACTTCGCGCAGGGCGGTTTCGGTCCAGCCAAGTTCGCGATGATTTTGCAGCGCGGTCGGATGAACTTCCAGATACTCGCCACCCCTGGAAATGGGGATCAATTCAGTGTTGGGCATGATTTTCCTTGTATAGAGAATTGCCCCAGCCGGTTCGACCAGGGCGAATTGATTAGCCCATCACGACCGCAACGTGCTCACCCTGGACGACCTTGAAGCCGTAAGCGATGTGCAACTGCCAGGTGGTCATGCCGTAACCGGCGATTTGCAGCAGCAGGTAGGTCATGCCGAACTTGTCGCTGATCAGCGTCTGGGTGATGATCGGATTTGGCGGGATGATCGGCGCACGCATGATGCCGACGACCGACGAGCGCTCGAATGCCAGGTTGGGCGTGTAGTTGTTGCCGACGGTCAGTGCATTGGCGGTCGGGATCACGATGCGCGCGCCAGGGCGGCCGAGCGAGATCGTGCCTGGTGCAGCCACGCCTGTGCCGACCACATACTTGTTGTTCGTATCAGCGGCGAGCGAGACGACGTCGCCAGCCAGCACAGTGCCAGTGCCGGTGACGAGGGCCATCGACTGGGCGCCGATGGCGGTCGAGCCAGAGGTCACATAGCTTGCACCGGTGCCCTTGACGTGCTGGACGATGCCGGCCGATTCTCGGACCGCAAAGCCGAATTGGCGCAGCAGGTCCCCGGTACGGCGTTCGGTGTCACTACCCGCCTGGTATGCCTGCTGAACGATGCCGAGCTTACGGGCGGACGTGCCTGCCGACGAATCGATGCACAGTTGCAGGTCGGCCATCGGGGCGCCATTGTCGAACAGCACCTTGCGCACGTCGGCGATGATATTGATGTCGCTCGCGAACGGATTGGTGCCGGCGGTGCCGACTGCGCGCGATGCGCCGACCTTGATGGCGGTGCAGGCGGCGATTTCGGCCTTGTTGCGCAGTGCGCGCATGCCTTGCGCGATCATCTGGCGCACCCAGTCCTTGTCGCTGCCGGCGTTTTGCAGCGAGAGGATTTGCTCGCCGGTCATGTTCCAGTCGACGTAATCGGTGTTGGTGATCTGGACCTGGACGTTATTGGCAGTTGCATCGTCGCCGGTCGGCATCGCCATCGAAGGCGCGAACGATTTGACGGCGCGGATCGGCGCAACAGGAACGGTAACGAGGTCGCCGACCGCAACACCCTCGTCATTGAAATCGGACGTGATCGCGCTGATGACGCCGAACGGCTCGTTGGAGACCTCTTGTGCTGCGCTGAACAGCGTCGGTTGCAGCGCGGTGAAAATATTTGCCATGTTTGAAGCCTTTCAGGAATAAAAAAAGCCCGCGCATGGCGGGCCGAGTGGGTTGGCGAAGGATTACTGCAGGATGCTGAACCCATCGGCCATCTTTGCTGCGCGCTCCTTGGGAGGCAGAGCATCGAAGGCGACTTGGGTGATGGACTTGGCGCCGCCAGCCGCGCCACCAACTGCGCCGCCTCCGGATGCGCCCGACGCCTTGATGATCTGGTCCTTGAATGGGCAGGCGCGCACCAGCGCATCCAGCCCCTCATCGAAGTCAGCAATCTCGCCCGGGCGGTTGGGTGAATAGATCTTGTTGCCGTTGACGTCGTAAGGGACCATCTTGCCGTCTTCGACCCGGAAGTTGGCGCCGAAGTAGGCCCGGGCCATTTCTGGCGGAATCACCAAGCGGCTCGGGTGCTTGTCGTCGGTCAGTAATTTCGAACTGGAAAAGCCGGCGCCGATCATGTGCGCATTGAGTTCGCCGGTGCGCTTTTCCAGTTGAGCGGCCAGATCTTGCTCGCGAGTGGCACTGGCCTTGGCTGCGGCGGCGACCTGCTCCTGCGCTGCCTTGGATGCCGCGTCCTTGATTTCTTGCACTTGAGCGGCTGTCTTCAGTTGGCCGGCGTCCAGATTGCGGACAGCTTCCAGCGCTGCGCGGGCAGCATCTGGATCATCCAGGCCGTCAAAAGCCTTCACCTTGGCTTCCGCGTCGGTGAAACGCCGCTTGTATTCAGTGTTCTCGCCGGTCAACTGGCCAATCTTGGCAAATGCCTGCGCACCATCGAATGCGATTTCGCGCCCGTCGTCGTGCGCATACACTGGCTTGCCTTCGCGCAGGACCGCGCCGCCATTTTCATCAAGGATGAGTTTCATTTTTGAACTTTCTGTTCGGAAGGTTATGGGCTTGCTGCCCGAGATAGCCGGCGCTCGGCTTGCTGCGTTGCGCGCGGCAATGAAAAAGGCCGCCAGGTTGCCCGGGCGGCCTTACGGTTTGGTGCAAAATAGTTGCAAATTAATCTATGTGCAAAATGCAAGCATCTACTCTTCTGTCCGCAGATACGTTTGGTGATTAGATCCTGTTTTAACTCCCTCTGTTACGCCAGGGGTTAGACCGCAACTTACGCCAGCGAAGAATAATTTGCCAGCCGAAATACGCGCCGGCTTCGAGTATCCATTCCAAGCATCTTTAGTGAACAGACTTTTAAGTGTAAATGCGTCGCCATCAACCGGAAGGCGTTTAACCTTGGACTCTGCATGTTTGAGGATGTCGTGCGCCTCAGCATCAGTTGTAAGGCCATTTACCTTACTTAGCAAATAGGAACTAATACCCGGATATCCTGCAGACTTTGCCTCAACGCGAAGACGATCATACGTATCATCCGCCATTGTCACCCTTACATTTTTCATTCCCATCTCCTCGCATTGGGCGCAGCCGCCCGATGCGATTCATCTTACTTGCAACAACTATTTATTGCAAGTGATATTGAATGCAAATAATATGGAGAGGCCGTTAATTTTTACCCCAGCAACACCCTTTCACCCTTGAGCATGCAAGTCACGCAGATAATCTGCCGCGTGCCGCCCTTCAGCTTCCCGCCCTGCACCGACGCGCCGATGACCGTCTCGATTACCTCGCGCCCGCTGCAGCGCCTGCACTGAAGTACTTCTTCCGGCTTGGCTGCCCGCTTGCGGCGGGTGTTCGGGCCATCGTCAGGTTTGGGAATGGGCGGGACGACGTGCAGCATCTCAGGCTCGCACGCGCGGATCGTCCGGCTCCAGCACGTCGCGGTAATCGCCGTCGAAGAACACTGCGCCCTCCGAACCATCGATATCGGCGCGTCGCTTCCAGACTGGCAGCCCTTTGACCATGATCACCATGTCGTCGGCATGCTCAGGCGGCGGCGCAAAACAGGCCAAAAACTCTTCCTTGGTCATTCTCTGGGTTGACATTACGAGGCCTCGCGCGCATAGGTGAGCCCCAGCTTATTCGCAACCAGCACCCACGCGCGGTGATGCGCTTCAGTGTCTGAAAATGCTGCTGTCAGCTTTCGGGCAGCAATCATTTTATCAACATCCTCGTACGCCTGCACCAATTCCCTGATGAATGTGCTTTGAATTACGCCCGGGGTCGGCCACCCGTCCGAAGCGCTCATCGTGTGGCGGTAGTGTCTTGCCACCACACGCACCTCGGAAAGCTGAAGTTCAGACGCATGGATAACGTCAGCGGGCGAAAACGATGTTCCGCCCGGATGATTGTGCGTGAATAAGCTCCCACGGGTCCCGACCAGCTCGCTCGGGAGGAAAGTTACCACACCAGTGTCGCCGACTTTTGACACGATCAAGGAGCCATCGCCGGCAAAGAACGCCCCGCTTTCGAACTTGTTGCGGCGAATGCCCTCTTCGTATTTCACCGCCGCGGCGCGCGCCGGCGTCGAAATATCCGGCTGCACGCGCGGATAGCGCGAATCGTAGATCGTGGGATTGCCGATCGGCTGCTCGAAGGCGCGCGCGTCGCGCTCGGCCATCTCCTTCAGCGTGATCGAGCGGCCCTTGTCGTTGACGAAGGCCGCGTCCCTCATGCCGTCCTTGCGGTAGCGCGCGCCCTTGGCCTTGCCCAGCACGTCGTCCTGGGTCTCAGGCGACTGCTGCTTGAGCCAGTCGTTGTACTGCAGATTGGCATCGACCGGGCCACCGGCCGCCGACCTGGTACCGAACAATGCCTGCTGGCCCTTCAGCAGCGCGACCGAGGTCGACCGGCAGCGCCAGTGCAGCCGCCCCGGCCCGGACCGCCACGGTATCTTGTGGCCGATCGGCTCGTGCGTCTTGTGGTCGTAGTGCTTGTGGTCCCGCAGCCGGCATTCCTCGCTGGTCTTGCCGTCCAGCGTGCTGATCCAGACCACGTCGCCCAGAATGTCGTCGTTCGCCTCGTAGAAGCGCGTGCGCGTCACCTGCGCCGTATGACTCAGGGTCGTGCGCACGACGGCGTCGATCTCGTTGCGGCTGGTGTTCAGCAGGCCATCGGTGTATTGCGCCGCCTTCGTGCCGCGAATCTCGCGCACGATATCGGCGGTCGTCTTGCCCTGGGTATAGCCCACGGCGATGGTGTCCTTGATGCGGCGCAGGCGGCTGTCGCTCATGCCGGCCGCCCAGTCCTTGAGCAGGCGGCCTTGCATCGGCTGCGCCACCGCAGCGGCGTAGACCTGCGCGGGCACGATCGCGGCAATGCCGAAGGTCACCGGCGCGACCGATTTATACAGGTCGTACTGGAACTGGCCCTCGTACTGGACGTAGGCTTTCAGCTCCTCGGTCATGCCGCCGTAGAATGCGGCGTATGCCTGCGCGTTCACCTCGCGCGCGCTGGCCAGAAGCTTGTCCAGGCGATGCACCTTGAACGAATCGGCGTCGACGTCGGCCAGCGCCGCGGTGATCTGCGTCATCAGGTCGGCATCGGTCAGGTTCAGGATACGGATCATCTTGGCCAGCACGAAATTGCCGTAACTGGTCATGTCCACTTGGTGGCGGATCGTATGATTCAGGAGCGGGTCGATCATAACGCCCCCAGTACCGGCCCTTGAGCGGCGATTCGCTCAACTTCCTCCTCCCATTTGAGATCGGGCGACAGGATGCCGCGCCGTTGCAGTTCACGGAAGTAGCTTTCGCCCGACAGTTTGCCGGCGGACGCGCTCTTGAATAGTAGTTCGGCGCTGGCCTCGGCCAGTGTCGTAGCCCCGAAATCCTTGTAAATGGTGACGTGGCCGCCCTGCGCCTCGCCCACCCATTCAGCCATCAACTGCAATGCCTGATCGGCGGCATCTTCGATGTTTTGAGCGACCTTCTGCAGCACACAAGTGCCCTGCTCATTGTCAGCCAGGGTCTGTGCGACACTGATGCCGCCAGGCTTAATGATCAGCAGTTCGGCGCCAGCTTGGCGCATCTGATCTTCAAGATCGAGCAGCACCTGTCGCCCCGCCTCCACTGCAACGCCAGACATCTCAACGAACTTCATGTCAGCGTCTGGATGCTCAGCCTTGACTGCGGCACCGGCACCGACCGTCAAAACTGCCGCTGCCAACATCTTCGCAAACAAGATCGGCACGCTCAACATATGCAGATTGACCTGACGATCACTTTTTGTCTGCCAATGCTCGACGTTCGCGTGCGCGATTTCGAGCAGCGCCGGCCGGGCACGCATAAAGCCAAGGCGGTTGCCATACACCGGAACAAACGGGATAGTTTTCAGGGTTGTGGCGCCCTCGGCGTAGATGCGCCACTCCTTTTTTTGGTCGTCTGATTGCCGCCAGGTTTGCCAACTACCTCGGCGCAAAACACGAACCTGCTCAACATCTTTCGTGGCGAACTCGCCGTCCTGCTCAGAAACAAGCTCCAGCAACCGAAGTTGGCTCAGGCCCTTTTCGTCTTTCGACCACCCCAGGATGTTTCGCGGATGGATCTGGATGAAATAAGGACGCACGCCGGCGGCGTCCTCGTCGGCCTTGGTAACGTAAATCGGTCGACCGTACTTGTCTTTCGTCTCAGGGTAATCCACCAGGATTCCACTAAACCCATACCCCAGCGCTTCCTGCCCCACTTCGGACAGGAATGAATGCAGGTTGCGCTCGCCGCGATCGACGCTCTCACACCATGCGCGGGAGCGCACTGGAACATCCTCGCCGAGCGTCAGTGGCTTGCTGAATGGCTTCGCGCCCAGCACCTCGACCGTGCGCTGATAAGCGGGGAACAAGGTTGCCACCGCCAGCCTGGTTTTATATGACTCCGGATCCTCGTTCGGCCACTTCGGCAAGCGCCGCTCGCCGGCGGCGCGCATCGCGTCTGTTCCGCCGATCAGGTCATCGATCAGGTCGCAGTGTTTGTTTAGTACCGCCGCCTCGGCGGAAACTTTGCGTACGGCGTCAGTCATGGAAATCCTTGTTGTTACATGCGCAGCGGCGATACCGTCGCTTCGCTCTTCGTGATCGGCCAGCGCTTCGTGATGAAGTAGCCGCCGGCATCATTCGCGTGGTCGAAGCCCTTCTTCTTGTCCTTGTCTGGCTCGCCCTTGTCGTCATACACCTGGCGTTCCAGCGAAAGCGTGTATTTCTGGCACTTGTTGGTGTTGACCAGCATTCGGCGCTCGCCGTACGTGTTGCACAGCATTGCGTTCTTGCTATTGATGCGGTCCTTCACGCTCGGGTTAGAGTGATCCGCCACGATGGTGAAGCCGGCGGCGCGCAGCAGCGACAGGTCGGACTCGCTTGCGCCGCTGCTCTTGCGATTCTGGCCAGAAGCATCGGGGTAGATCGTTATCGTGTGCTGCTGGCCGGCCTGCTTGTAGCGGCCCTTTATTTTCTCGATCATTGCCGGCGTGTCGAACACGTCGGTGAACTCGTCCACCGCGCGCGGTTTATCGTCGCGGATCACGAAGACCACAGCCGCGCCGTGTGCCACGTTAAAGTCCATGCCGATATGCAGCGCGTCGCCCGGCTTCACCACGTCGTCCGTGTGGTTGTGCCTGCGATCGAAGCAGTAGTAAATGACGCCCTGGTAATTCTCGAAGCTCGCCAGATACTCTTGGCGGAACGTGCGCGGATCCATCTTGCGGCGCGCGGCCTCGATCTCTTCCGGCGGAACGTTGCCGCCGTCGACCGAGGTGTAGAGCCAGCTTTTGTGATCCGGCTCGCGGCCCTGGCCATCCAGATAGCTGTCGTAGCAGTGGTTGAACCCCTTCGGCGTGCCGATGCGCAGCGCGTGGCCACCGACCCGCTGTTCGCCGTCGATGACGAACTTGCAGGTCGAGAGCATCGGCCGCAGGACTTCTTCCCATGCTTCGTACGGGCAATCGGCCCATTCGTCGACCAATGCGAAGAACAGACCGGAGCCGCGCAGGTTGTCGTAGGCGTCCAGGCCCACGATCCGGATAACGTGGCCGGCCTTCGTCGTGATCGAGCATTCCGTCTCGTTCGGCTTGCCGGCGCGCCAGCTCGGCGGGATTGCTTGCTTGAGGCGCTTCCAGAACACGCGCTTGGCCTGCTTGAACGTCGGCGCGCAGTACCAGATCTCGTCTTCGACGCTGACGCCCCACTCGGCCGCCAAGCGTGCAGCGCGCCGGATCTCAGCCTTGCCCAGGAACGTCTTGCCGAAGCGCCGACCGCACACAGCATCGCGGAAGCGCGCCTTCTTTTGCCACCCCCAACAATAAATGTTCGCCTGCTTGGGCGTCAGCGCGACCGGCCCTTCAGAGAATCGGGCGGTCGGGGATGTCTTCATCGGGCTTCAAGGTGTATTCGGGCGCGGTCGGCATGCCTTGACTGGTGTCGCCCGGCAGTTTCGGCGCATCGAGGCGGCGATTCACGTACACGTCGCCGACTTCCTTGGCGGCCTGCTCGATGATCTGGACGGCCAGCGGGATGTTGCGCATGCCCTCGGCGTTCTGCGCCATGCGGCCCAGTGCACGCAGGCGGAAGGCGCGGCTGGCGATCGGGATTTCGGCGACGTCTTCACGGAAGCGCTTGCGCGTGTCGACGAAGATGGTCCGCCACTTCTCGCTCAGGTTGCGGCCGACATACGTGTCTGGGTCGTAGCACGAAACCTGCTGCCGCGTCACATCAAGGTTGAATTCCTGCTTTACGGCGGCAGCAACCTGCGTCGGCGCATCGAAACAGGCCAGCGCCTTGACGATGAACAGCTTCACCTCGTCTTTTAGTGCGGCCATGTGTCGTCATCCGTAAAGCTCACGTAAAGCTAAGCCACCCTCAGTAGACAGGTACCGCAAGCCCTCGCAATGTTCAATTTCCCCACTTCGGGCGCCGTTTTGGCTGCGTCGATCAGGCGCTGCACGTCCTCGCTGGCGCCGTAGCGGCGGACCACGCCGACGAACTCTTCGACGTCGTGACCGCGCATTCCCAGCTTCGGCCTCCCGTCCTTCGTGAAGGCCGGTGCGCCGTAATCGTCGGTCTGGTGCCCGATATGGAACAGTTCATGTTCGAGCAGCGCGCAGAACTCGACGTCCGTGCATTTCATGCAATGACTCGCGTCCAGCGTGATGAGGAAGTCCGGCAGGTGGCCGAACCAATCAGTCATCTGTTGTTGCTGGCGCCACTTCTGCCACGGCCCGCAGCGGAAGGTTAGTTCCTCGCACTGGCCGAGGATTACGCGCCCCTGCTTGGCGAAGCCGCAAGGCGCCCACAGAAACTCGATGCTCGCTTCCGTCAGGTGGATGTGGTCGGGATTGTGGAGTTGGCCGTCATCCGCAAGGATGTTGGTGCGGGCCCACCTGGTCACCTCGGGCGCGGGCACCATGCGCACGTTCAGCGGGTCGATGAACTCGGGCGGCGGCATCGGGCGGCTGGGACCAGCCGGCGCGGCGGCGTTCTTGCGTGCCATGGCCTACTGCGGCTCGACCGCCAACATCACCGGCGGCATCGTGGTGCCGATCACTCACAGCGCAACGGATGCGCCGTCGGCCAGCAGGGCCATCTCGTTCGCGGACGGCAGCCAGTACGACACCACGGCGGGCATGCCCTCGCACTCGGTGCGGGTAATTGGCAGTGCAGCGCACGGCAGCTCGCCCTGGTCCCAGTCTTTCGGCGCGCCGAGCACGCCGTTGTTCGAATGGTGTCGGATTTTTTGCATGATGTGATCCTGGTTGTCGCCGCCCGCTTCGAGCAGGGACCGCGGTGCTTTGCGGGTGGAACCCTCTCGATCGTGTTTCGTCGGCGATCTGCGTCCGCTTTTGTGGCCTCGCCGCTGGAACGCGATGGCGAGTCCGTGTCAGTGCTGGTTGACGATCAAAATGTAGTACAGGGCGGCGCCGGTCCAGCCGCAGCACCATGCGTACTGCGGCACGGCCTTGGCGGCGAGGACGCTGAGCACGCAAATCGCGGCGCCGGACAGAAGGCGAATAGCAAATTTCACTTGATGCCCTCGATGTTCAGTTCCAGCGGCTTTTTGGCCGTTCGGCGTATATGCGCATCGATCCAATGAAGCTGATTGAGGCGATACCGATATTCCATATCTACGCGCTCGGCGCGGGCGCGCATCCAGGCATCGAAGTCCATACCGGGGTAGATGACACTCACCCAGCCGCGCTTCGTTATCAGTTGCACGTTCTCGCCGTCATGGATCAGGTTGCCGTGCTTATCCAACTGGAAGCACTCGACCTCCCCGCAGTCCTCATCAGCGGTCACGCAGTGGCGCAATTCCTCGCCATCCAGGTACACGGTAGCGCAGAGCGCCAAGGAGGAAAACCACGGGCTTTTAGAGTCAGCGGAGATGCGCATGATTTATTCCTTGAATTCGTTCGCGTTCGGCACCCGAGCAGCCATATCGCTGATCGAGCCGCCGAACGTCGGGCCGTAGCCCTTGGCGCGCAAGATTTGCTTGGCGCGCTCGGCGTCGGCCAGGGTGGCGATGATCGAGTCGAGAATGCCGGTTTCCGGGTTGCTCACAGCGGCGGCGATCAGGTCGCTGTGGCTGCGCGGTCGCATGGGTAGGGCCAGGTGGACAGTGGCGCGCGCGGCGCGGCTGGAATTGGCGCCGGCTTGTCGGCGCTGTACAGGATCAGCATGAGGGCGAAGAGGCTCATATCAGTTCAGCAGCGAAGGCTGGATCAAGTTTTCGAGCATGTGGCGCTCATCACGCAAACTCGGTAGCTCGCGCTTGCGCTCCAGCATCAGGTGCGAGCCGAACGAGGCGCGCACCTGCGAGCCGACCTCTTTCGAAATCAGGGCTTGCATTTGCTGCCACAGGTTGCGCTCGCTGCGGCCCAGTTCCTCGCGCATGCGGAAGAACTCCTTGACCAGCCCGATCTTGAAGCGGATGACCTGCTTCGTGTTGCGCATCATGGCGATCAGCAGCGTGGCCTGGTGCTCGTTGAGCATGGCGACCTCGCGGTGCTGGGTGCCGCCCTTGGTTGCGAAGGGTTGGACTTCAAATCCCACCCCTCCCAACTGCTCCAGGTCGGCGAGGTGGCGGCGCGCAAGCTTGATGACGGCGGCGTGCTGCTGCGCGAGGCCGTGCGCCAGAACCAGTGTCGACGCGCGCAACTCACCATCCGCGCAAATCGTCACCATTCCAGCAAGACTGAAACTCTCGTTCGTTTGCATATCTTCCCTTTCGTCTAAGGTCGTCGTGAAATCGGTGCGCGCGGCGGCAGTGACGAGCTGTTTTCGGGTGCCCCCTAGCCGTGCGCGTAAAGCGGAAATAAAAAGCCGCCAGGCGCGTGTGCGGCCGGCGGCGAAGGCCCGGCGCTTGTGGCGCAGAGCGGAGACACTGGTGGATCAACCAGGATTCGAACCTGGACGTGCAGCCACGACTCGGGATTTACAGTCCCGTGGGTTAACCAATTCCCCCATCGATCCGTGTTTGGTGCCGGGGCACAGCGTCCCGGCGGCCGGTTTGGCGCGCAGCACTGCGGCTGCGTCCGGCTGGTGGTGGCCCGAAGGCCGCAAATTCTGTATGTGCGCGTGTGGCGTCACCTGAGTGTCGCCGGGCGGGCGCTCCGGCACTCATCAGCCAATTTTGTCCCGTGCGCAGTCGCGTCGCGCTTTGAACGCCGCCGGCGCGCCGGGATTGGCGGCGGGCGGTGAGGCTCGGGCATAGCTAGGTCATGGCGCACCTCCTTTACTGGACGGCGCGGTGTGATCACGCGCTGCGACCATCTTCTATTCGGCTGCGTGTTTTGCGGCCTGCGTGGTTTGGTATGGCATCCATTCGGCGTATGACGTGCCCTCGTTCGGCTTCACGTCGTCTTGCAACAGCGTCACCGAGGTGCGTTTGTGCGGGTTTCCGTTGTGGTCGAAGATCGCCAGGTTGACCAGCGCATTCGAATGTACGGCGACGATCGTCGCATCGCACGGCTGCTCGCCATAAGCTTGCATGGCGCCTGGGCCGGACTTGTCATACGCGCTCGGGCGATACCAGACCTTGCGGCCTACGGTTGGGGTAATCATAGAAAATCCTTTGGGGTGCCGCGCTGGCCGGGCGGCTTACGGTTCTTCGTTGCGGTCCGGCTGCTGGTTGGCTGGAATGAGATCCCACCCCAGTTCGCGCCGGATATCATCCGGAGACGGCGGCGGGTCGACGGCGTGCACGCGGCGCGCCATGTATTCGCGGACTGCTTGCTTGTCCGGGTGCGTGGTCTGCTGCGGCATGGCGACCTCACGAGGTAGGCGCGCAATAGGAAAAGCCCGCGATCCTTACGGGGCGGGCTTCGATTTTTGCTCCCGTGCTATCTGCGCGGTGAGCGGCTTACATACTGTATGCGCGAGCGGAATCAACTAAGGCCGTGAATCGCGCAAATCCCTGCTAACGGTGCCGCAATGCTGCGGCGCTAACGAATGCAGTGAGTATGTATGTGTCGGTTATTTCATGGTCAAGGTCCGTTCGGTTGCTCGTCAATAAAGTGTAAGCCAAACACATTGCAGGCGCTTAGGTTACACCATCGAAAGCCGGTTTACAACATTTTTCGCTAGACATTTGCCCCGCTGCGCCGCATACGCCCGGCCGCGCGTCCGTTGTGCGAGATGATGAGGTTTTCCAGTTCGGCGACCATGTCCAGCGTGCGCTCACGCTCGAATCCACCGATCGGCAGCGCGGCGCGCCCGGTGCCGGCGCAAGGCTTGCAGGTGCAGCGATTCTTCGCAACGCCCGTGCCGCCGCAGTCCACGCAGTTCGAATTGAGCCAGTACGCCAGCGATCGCTCGGCGACGCGCCGGTACAGCGATGCTGCGGTGTTGATGTCCCATTCCGCCTTGATCTTCACCCATTTGCGTTCGGTGCCCTTCTGCGCCACAGCCACCATCCAGATGCGCAGCAGTTGCGCCAGGTTGGCCGTGCCGCCCTCGAACAACTTGCTGACGCTGCCGTCGGCGAACTTCACGCGCGACAGCAGCGCGCCGAGCGCATCACCCGCCACGTGGACGTCGGCCAAGGCCGCCGCCACCAGCGCCTCCGTGGAATGATGCTGCTCATCGTCGCGCAAATTACTGGACATCAGCGCGTGCAAATAGTTGTCGGCAAAGCTCATCTAACACCTCCTGTTTATTCCTGCCGGAAAGAATATCAGAGAGCAAGAAAAAACCCGGAGGGTTCACGCGTCACGACCGATTTTCTATATTTTTTGACAATTTTTAACCTCCTGGCGGCGTGAGAACACGCGCCGCATGCTCCGCTGCGAAATTCAGCAGCCCGACCTCGACATGCGGCAAATGGTTCACGTAATAGGCGACGGCACGCCGGATGGTCGCGTATTCGCCAGTGGTCAGGTCCAGGTCGACCGTGTCGCGCTGGCATGCCTTGAAAAGCGCGCTGTAGGCAGCGGTGCACATGTTGAGGAACGTCTTGTTGCGCATCTGGCTGCCGATTGCCACCGCCATTACGATGTGATTGGTCAGGAAGTTGGCCAAGCCGGGCGAGCAGCGCGAACGCTTCGCGGCGTCGAGCGCGATCAGCACGCGCAAGGCTATTTCCTTGGCGTCGTCGGGCAGGATCTTCGCCTTGGCCGCGAAGACTTCCTGCATGGTCTGGGCGCCGACCAGGCGCGATGAGCGGGTGCCCATTAGAATTCCTCCACTTTCCAGCCGCCGCCGTCTTTCTTCGGCAGCGCCTGAACGGCGACGAAGCGCAGCGGGTACATGTCGGCCGCGATCTTGATCTTCGCGCGCGCGTCGTCCTGCCAGAATCCCTTGACCTCGTGCGCCTCCAGCGCGCCACCGGCCAACATCACCGTGAAATCGGGCGTGTAAAAAGTGTTGTCCGCCAGCCGGAATTTCAGCCCCTCGAACTTGTACCAGGCAATCTCGCCGGCGGCCTGGCGCTGCGCCAGCACCGCGCCATAGGCTGCCTCGGTCTTGTTCATGGCGCCGGTCTTGAGCCGGCCCAGCGCTTGCAACTGGCGGCCGATCATTTGGCGGCCCTCGGCGGGAAGTCGCAGACCAGCCCGGCGCCTATGAACGTCGCCACGCAGCGCACGCCGTCCGGATAGTCGTAACGAATGAGCGTGGTGCCGACCTCGCCGCCGGCCACCACGATTTTCACGTCCGATGGCGGCGGCGCCGGGCGCGCGGGCGGCGCTGGCGGTTCCTCGCGCGCCGAGCAGCCGGCCAGGGCCAAGGCGGTCAGGATGGCGCCGGTCATTTTTGGGAAATTTGAATTCTTCATCATTGGCCTTTCAAGCCGAAATTTTTAACGGGTCCATGGCTCGGTAGCCGCACACCCTCGTTTCAATCCCTGCGGGCCGCTCCGCAAGCCCCAGCGGCATCGCCGCCTAACTCAGCAGCAGCGTTTCGCGCCGCAATCCGCGTTTCGATCCATTTTTCGCGCGCCGTCATCGGCTTCGCCGCGCGGTACATCCCGCAGCGCGGCCGGTCCCACTCGACCAGGTGCGGTAGCGATTCCAGGTACCCGATGCAGTGCCCTTCGCCGTCGGCCGCGCGCGGCGGCAGATCCTTGAGCGTGAAGAAGCGGCAGCGGGCGCAGGTCATGCCGCCTCCCACAGCGTCTTCTGGCCGCGCAACACCTGCGCCGTGTCGATGCGCGGCCGGGCGGCCGTGTTCCAGTTGCCGCCGCCGCGCAGCCCCAGGTCGCGCCAGCCGGCCGCACGCAGACTGGCGCCACCCTCCTCCGGCAGCGTGTAGGTCAGCAGGCGCCGGTACCCGATCGCGCGCGCCGCACGCCAGGCCGCGCCGTACAGCATCGAGCAGGCATTGCGCGCGCCGTCGGTGCAGCAGCGGTTGACCTCCAGCGTCCAGCCATCGTCCAGGCCGCGCGCCACCGGCCGGCCGACGATGGCCACGCCGCGCACGGTGCCGGCGGCGTCGCTGACGGCGATGCAGAACTTCGCGCCCGGCACCGGCTGGTGGTGGCGATGGTGCTGCGCGACGAAGGCGTTGGCCTCGGCCAGCGATATCGGGGTGACGCGGATCATGCCGCCCGCCTCGGGTCGCGCCGTCGCCAGTCGTCCCACTGGAAGCGCAGGTACTGCGCGCGCTCGCTCAGCCGGCTCATGACGCGCGGCCCCATGAATTCGATGAACGCCTTGCCGTCCAGGTTCGTCAGTAGGATCGTCGGCCGGTTGTCCCGGTACCGGCGGTTGATGACGTCGAAGACGACGTTCTGCTCGTCGTCGGTGCCGCGCTGAACGCCCACCTCGTCGATGATCAGCAGGTCGATGACACCGCCGAGCAGGTTGAACATTTCCTCTTCCGACATCGACGAGTCATTTCGCCAGGTGCCGCGCACGCGCCGGATCAGGTCGACCACGTCCATGTACATCGCCGTGCCGCGTGTCATGACGGCCTGCGCAATCGCCAGGGCCAAGTGCGACTTGCCGGTGCCGGTGACGCCGCCCATCACCAGGAACGAGCCTTCCTTCGCATGCTTCGTCCAAAAATTCACGGCGAACCCGCGCGCCACGTCGAGCGCATACTGCATCTCATCCGTCTCGACGATGAAGTTGTCGAACGTGCGGCCACGGAACGCCGTCGGGATGCCGGCCGCGTCCAGCCGCGTCTCGATGCGCGCCTGGCGGGCCGATTCCTCTGCGGCGCGCGCCTGCGCCTCCTCCGCGGCGCGCTCGGCCTTGCTGCAAATCGAGCAGCCGAACCAGTTCACGCGGTCCTCGCGCCCCGACAGCGAGCCGCCGATTTCCTTGTAGTCTCCATGCACCGCGCACTGGCTTTCGCGCCAGAAGCTGGCCGGAGTAAATCCCTGTTCGAAAAATGGTTTCATGCTGCGGCCCTCGGGGCAAAGGGATCATCAAATTCCAGGGCGTTGGCGCCCATGGCGGCGGTGGAGCGGCTGACGCGCGCGGCCGGCGGGGGCGGCGCCGCAGCCCAGGACTCAGCGTAATGCTTCGACTTCCCGAAGAACCGAACCGCCTGCATCACGAACTCGGTGCCGATCTTGCCGGCGACCCGGTTGTACTCGGCGTAGCGCTGGGTGCCGGCGATCATGTCGTCAGCCGACACGCCCTCAGCGATCCGGGCATTCCAGGATTTCAGGGCATCTGGCTTCGGGTTCCCGCCGAGGCGCTTCGGGAAAGCGGCGAATGCACGCTCGAAGTCGTCGTGCGACGGCTTTCCCTTTTTTGGCTCTGGGCGTTTTTTTTCATCAGCCTCCGTCGCGAAAGCGACAAGAGACTCCTTCCCTTCCTTTTCCTCTTCCCTTCCTTTCCCTTCCTTTCCCTTCCCTTCCACTTGAGCATGCTTAAGTGGCGTGATCGTCACGTCATCCACGCGTGCGGCACGCGTCGAAGTCATTGATATATATAAAGATTCATCCGGTTCCGGCAGTTCGGATTCGGACTCCCTGTTATTTATCACCTGATGCTTCGAAAACGTCGGAATGAAGCCATAAAACTCGTCATCAGCCGTATATTTCACGACGAAACCACGCGTCATCAACGCGTCGAGCACGCGTGAAAAATCAAGGTCGTCATACGGCAGGATGTCGAGCTTCAGGGCACGCGGCCGCCATTTGAAACGCCCTTCTTTGTCGCAGCAGGTAAAGAGGCCCATGAAGGCTGTACGGATCGGAAGGCCGGTTTGTTGTTCGAGATCGAAAAGATCCTCGTGCTTAAACAACTCAGGCTTTACAGTTCGGATGCGTCCCATTATTTCCCCACCTTCGAATCCACGAGGCCGGACTTAGCGGAGTTGCATGGATCGCAAAGCATCTGCAAATTTTGCGGATGATTGGAACCGCCGTTTCGCATCGAGACGACGTGATCCACGACAAACCAGATATCCCAACCCTGCTTCGATGTCGCGCCAGTTAAGACGTTATCCTTGCCATCATACTGAGGCGGAGGTGGGGCGGAAACTCCGCACCACTGGCAGCAGAACCCGTCGCGCTGATAGACAAATGCCCGCAGTGCCGCGTGCGAAGGCAATCGCGTGAAATGCAGCTTCTTCATGCGCGATACCGGCCTCGTGACGCCAGCGTGGTCAGTCCAGGTCGTAGGAGTGATTGCCTTGGAGTCACGCATTGCGCACCTCCCGCGCCGGCGCCGCGCCGAACAGCGCCGACACCATCGGGTCGCCCACAGCGGCAGCTTTCCGAGTCCAGTATCGGCTGCGCCACCGAGCCTTGATGCCGTCGTAGCGACCATCCTCCTTGGCCTTCGCCTCGAAGCGCAGGCGGATCTGCCGCTTCGTGAGCGCCTTGATCTTGCACTTGACGTCAGGCTGATTGCCGATCGAGTAGATCGCCATGTGCGCCCCGGCGCGCGGATGCGGCCGCCAACCCGAGATGTAGATCTCGCCGGCCTCGTGCAACTTGCGCACCCACCGCAGCACGGCCGCTTGGCTGACGCCGGACCGGGTGACGATATGGGTCTTGGTACCGGGCATGGCGCCCAGCACGTATTCGCGAAAATTGAGTTTCTTCATGCTGCAACCTCGATTTCTGCAAAAAGTGTGGATTCGGCCTGGATGCGCTTGCGGGCAATCTCGGCGTAGGCCGGGTTCAGTTCGATGCCGATGCAGTCGCGCTGCAGGCGATCAGCGACCAAGCCGGTGGTACCGGCGCCGAAGAACGGATCAAGCACGGTGCCGCCGACCGGGCAACCGGCCTTGATGCACGTTTCCGGCAACTCCGGCGGGAAGGTGGCGAAGTGGGCCTCAGCGAACGAATGGGTGGCCATCGTCCAGACGCTGCGCTTGTTGCGCAGCGCCGGGATATCGGCGGTGTCGCGCCAGCCCGGCCCGCGCCCGAGTCGAGCGCTCGCCGCGGCATCGATCATCTCGACTGGCAGGATGCGGCCGCGCCGGCGCTGCTCAACGTCCGTACCGTGGCCGAACCCGACGCCGCGCGCGACGCGCTTCTGCGGCTTCTGCCCTGGCACGTCGTAATCTTTCGTATCCCAGCGGTTGCGCGGCGCGCCGGCATCGCCGACGACCGGTTCCTTGATCGCCTCGGCGTCGTAGAAATAGCGCTCGCTCTTCGTCAGCAAGAAAATATACTCGTGCGACTTCGTGCAGCGATCGCGCACCGATTCCGGCATCGGGTTCGGCTTGCTCCACACGATGTCCTGGCGTACCCACCAGCCGGCGTCCTGTAGTGCGATGGCCAGGCGGTGCGGCATCATGCATAAATCCTTGGGCTTGAAGCCGTCGAGCTTCTTGCGATTCGGCTGGGTGTTGACCATGCCGCGGCGAATAAAGCGCTCGCCCTGATCGCCGCCACCTGGCGCGCGACCGACCGCGCCGGCGCCGGTGGCATAGCTGTCGCCCATATTGATCCAGCACGTGCCGTCCGGGCGCAGCACGCGGCGCACCTCCTCGAACACGTCGACCATGACGGCGATGAACTCGGCCGGCGTCGGCTCCAGGCCGATTTGCCCCTCGACGCCATAATCGCGCAAGCCCCAGTACGGCGGCGAGGTCACGCAGCAATGAATGCTATCGGCGGCGAGCCTGCGCAACTTCTCGCGCACGTCGCCCACCAGAATCTGGATCGTCATGTGGGTGCTCCCACCAGGTCAAGTTGGCGCGGATCGATTTTTGGAGCCGGCGTCGGCCGCCCGACGCGCACCAGATAGGCGTGCGTCCATTCGTTCGGGTCGCCAGCCAGGCCGGCGCGCGATGGATGCGGGTCGTGCACGATGGTGCCGTTACGGCCCACCACGGCGTGATACAGGCCGGCGCCGCGTGGCGACGGTCCGCTGATCTCGTGGTAGATGTCGCCCTCGTCGCCGAAGAAGTTCCAGGCGCGGCCGGTGGTGAGGTAGGCGAAGCCGTGCGCGCGCAGGAAGCCCTGGATACCTTCCCAGTATTTGTCAGCGTCGCCGCGCGCGACCTGCAAGAAATGCGGCACATCCGTCAGCGGCAGGTCCAGCAGCGATGCGATAACCGCGCGCTGGCAGTCGCCGTGCTGGCCGATTTCCGGCTTGTTCGTGAATTCCTGATCGACAGGTGTCATTTAATTAATCCTCTGATATTTGTTCGATGCCGAGTCGGCGCTGCACCGACGCCAGCAGCTCGATCTCGCTGATGCCGTAGAGCGCGGTGAACTGGTCGCGGCCCATGTCGTGCACGCCGCCGGGCTGTCCCGTATGGTGCGCAGGGCAAAGCGGAATCGTGTTCATGTGGCCCGAGCGGCCCCAGCCGTGCCGCACGCGGACGTGGTGCACCTCGGCAGCGGCATAGCCATAGTTCAGGTGTGCGCACAGGCAGCAGCCCAACGCAGCGACGCGGCCCATGTGTTCGCGCTCGGCGTTGGTGGCTCGCCCGCGCTGCGCCGCCTTGGCCTTCGCTTTCTTGGCCGGCGCCGTGCGCTGGTGCACCTGGACGGACAGAATGCCGGTACTGGGCATAGGCGACTTGCGCTTGAATGGCGTGCGCGCCAGCGGCTTGGCACTGTGCGCCATTTGAGATTTCCTCATGCTAGTATTTCCTTTTAATAAAGGAATACCGATGACAACACTGCCTACCCAGCGCTACCTTGGACACACCGTTGTTGCAAATCCACTTGAACTCACCCCTGGAAAATTTTCGGCATGTTTTTCCATTCATGAGGGCGATAGCGCTTTCGGCCCAATGGTTCATCAGCGCGGACAGCCCACCAAGGAATTTGACACCAGGGCAGAGGCCATCACTACTGCACACGACGACGCAAACGACTGGATTAACAATAAATTGCGCAAGTAAAGTCACGGCTCGCTCCCCGCTGCCCGCAGGCGCGCAACTTCCGCCTTGAGCTTCATGTTCTCGGCTTCCAGTTCGCGCGCCAGCGGCGCCAGGTGCTGGTGCACCTCGGTGAAATAGGCCGTCGATTTCTCGCTCGGGAACCGCTGCATGACGGCGGCGATGCAGGCCTCGACGCGCGGCGCGGCGGTCATGGCATCCTCCCGATCATCGTCACAGCACGGCGCGCCACGCCCAGGCGCTTCTTGGCCAGCTTGCGCTCCTGGATTGCGTTGTGAGCCGCCAAGCAATGCGGACAATCATCCAGCAGGTGCTGGTTGTTCCATTCCTTGTGCGTGCCGCCCCATCCGTGATCGTTCTCTACGTCCTCAGCGGCATAGGCTAGCGAAAGGTGCGTGATCGGCCCATTCGGACCGTACTCGATGTCTTGCATCATCGGGCATGCATTCAGGCTCTCGCCGATCCGGCGTGATAGGCGGTCGACCTCAGCCTTGGCGGAAAACAACGCCCGGCAGGCGGCGATCGCGCGCTGCTCCGGCGCAGCCATGGCGACCGGTTCAACCTGGCGCTGCCGGCGCGCGCGAGCGGCCAACTTGGCGCGCACGCGGTTGTAGCGCTCGTCATCGCGGTGCATGGCGCAAGTTTCCGGCGCCACGTCGCGCCCGTTGCCGGGCGAGCAGTCGCAGAACCGGCTCAGGATGGTTGTGGCCTCGGCATTGCAGGCAGCGTCGAGCGAGAACCAGCGGCGCCGGCCGCCGAGGTAGACTGTTGCGGTTTGGGTTTTCACGGGCATGGCATCCTCCGGACGCAACGGATGCACATGGTGCTGCCGGCCGCGAACTGACCGATCGAGCGATGACGGTTGCACGCACCGGCGCACTTGCGCGTCGACATGGTGCCGCCGACTGGCGGGGCGGATTTCTGGATGGCGAGGTGCTGGCGGATCTCGCGGGCGAGGTCGTAAATCATAATTCCGCCTCCGAGAACAAGCGTGGTTGCACGGCGCCGTTCGCATACACGGTGTCCATAATGGTGGTGGCCAGTGGCTCGTCGCCGTCCCAGCCGTCGGGCCAGGTTTCGAGCGCGATCAGTTCGCGGATTCGCGCTTCCTCTTCGTCGTTGATCAGGTCGATCTCGGGCCGGCCGGTGGCGCGCGCCACCGCGTTGATGCCGGACTGGATGCCGAGCACGCGCTCCAGACCCATGAGGCGCGCTTCGAACGTGAGCGGCCCCATGCGCTGCGGATTCGCGGCGGCCTTGCCACTTTTGAGGATTTCCAGCCCGGCCTTGCGGATTCGGTGCTGCGGCAGGCGAAGCTCGCGCCACAGCGGCTTGATGCCCTTGAGTGGCGCCAAATAGGCCCACTGCGGGCTGAGCAGGATGGTGTCGAGCGCCATGTCGGTGTCGACCAGCGGGCAGCCGATGCAGCCGGTGCGTGCGTTGACCTCTTCCGCCTCGTCACCGCCGTAGGCGTCAGCGATCGTCGCCGTGCTCCAGTCGCCGAATTCCGCCTGCGGTGCCCAGTGGCGGAGCCATTCCCACACATGGCAGACGCGCCAGTGCAGCAGCGGCGCCAGCGTGGCGAGCCGGCCGCGCAGGCCGCGCGCGTTCGGCAGCACCTGCTGATACCAGCCCTGCCCGCACTCGGCGCCGTCCTTGCTGCAACTCATTTCGATGCGCCGGTCGCGGATCGCGCTTTCGCCCTGGCGTACGCCGGTGATCATCAGGATCTGGCCGTCCAACTGGTCGAGGCGGTCGCGCAGTGCCTGTTCCATCGGATCGATCTTGATCTGGCGCGTGCACCAGCGCAGCGTGTTGTTGTTCGGCGGCGGCACGCCGCGGCCCAGGATGTAGACCATGAAGCGCTTATCCATCGGCGCCGTCACCACTTCGACGCGGATGCCGCGCTCTTCCAGTTCGTCCATGATCTGGTGCGCCGCAATGGCCAGCGGCGGCAGTTCCTGGCGCGTGTCGGCATAGAACACGGTCAGTGTCTTGGGGCGCGGGATCTTGCCCGTGTCGAGCAGGTAGGTGATCAGCGTCAGCGTAGCGCTCGAATCCTTGCCGCCCGACCAGGCGATGCCCCAGTGCTCATGCGTGGCGCCATAGGCCAGCAGCGACTGGATCGTCAGGTCGATGGAGTCGGTCATTTGCAGGCGCGCGGCGCCGGAGGCGAAGATATCGATCTGGTTCATGCCGCAGCCCAATCCGGCGCAGCCATGACGGTATCGAGCAGTGATTCGCCGACGGCCAAGTCGACGCGCATCCCCAGCGCGCGCGCAATGTGATGCTCCAGGCTGGCGCCGCGCGAGCGCTCCCAGCCGGGCAGCAGCAGGATGGTGTCGCAGGTCACCAGTTGCGCAATGTCGGCGCGCATGCACGCTTCCCAGGTGGCGCCCTGATCAGGATTGATTTCGGCAGGATTGACCGCTTCGAAGCCGAGCGCACGCAGGCGGGCCGCTTCGGCGTGGAACAGCGCGAAATTAAGGTCGGGGATGCCGGTCATCGGCCCAGCGATGTATGTGCGCTTCATGCTCGCAGCTCCAGTGCCACGGCGCGGCCGAAGAGGCAGGCTTCCATCATGCTGATGCGCGCTGAGCCAGCGCCGCGAATCCAATGCTTGACGCGCAGGTGGATCGGCTCGTCGTTGATGTCGTCTAAGGCCGGCCCGGCCGCCCACATGCCGCCAGCGCCGGCTTGGCCGCCGATCGGCTTGACGCGGTGAATGCGATCGTCCAGCTGGAGCGCGCGCGTGTAGCGGTTCAGCGTGACCATCTGGATGCCGAGTTCGGCGCAGATCTCGACGCCGGTTGTGTGGCCGCGCTGGCGGATGACGGACTCGACGCGGTCGAGGGTCTGCTCGATCGGGCGCGTCATGGTTGACCTCCAGGGCAGGCAAATTCGCCAAAAGCTTCGCGCGCAGCCTCGGTATGACGCGCATGCGCTGTCTCCTTGGTCTCGAAAGAGCCTAAATATTTAATCGTGCCCCTGATGCCGATCGCAGCTTGCCACTTGCCATTTTTTAGTGGCGTAATGCCTTTAAGGCCGTGACGATTTCGACTTGTCAGACCTTGATTTGCTGTATTTTGGGAGGTCGTAGCAATGCGCAAATTTTCGATGCGATTATCAGCCTTGTCCCGGTTGATGTGATCGATTTGCCCTGATGGCCACTCCCCGAAATGGTGCGCCCACGCAGCGCGATGGCAAAGCAAAAATACCCCGTGCAGCCTCATACGAAGATATCCATCCCTCATTGGGTTGCCACATTTTTTACCAAAATGACGGGATCGCAATCCATCGGTCGCGCTCCACCTCATCTCACCGGTTTTCGCGTCGTAGTTGATGGCATTCCGCAACTGATCAATCGAAATGCCAATTTGCTCCGGCGTGCGGAATTTTGGCTGGACTATCGCGCACGCGCTCTTTGAATTGTTTGGCAGGTTATTCAAAGCGCTACCTCCCCGAGCACGCTGTCGAGCCATTTCACTTGCTGGATCGGGGTGCCGGTGCTGTGCGCCTTGCCGGTGTCGAGCACGACGGCGTGCTTGCGGCCCTTGTCTGTCGGCACCCAGTGGCCGGAAATGCTCTCTTGCAGGCCGGCGTCGGCCAGGCGGCGGTTGAAAGATTTCGCGCTTTGGCAGAAGCGGCGGCCCAGTTCGGTCGGCGTGAAGCAAATT
The DNA here is from genome assembly GCA_040389645.1 of Pseudomonadota bacterium. GTDB lineage: Bacteria > Pseudomonadota > Gammaproteobacteria > Burkholderiales > Burkholderiaceae_D > Rugamonas. The sequence goes on from JAZJZT010000036.1 coordinate 53,940, forward strand.
TCCTGCGTCGGGGTCGGCAGGTGCGTGTGACCCGCCAGCGCGAGCAGGTTGGCGCCCGTCTCGGCCGTGGCGATCTGGTTGGCACCGATGGCGGCGGCGTTTTTGTCGATGCCGCAGGCGCGCAGCGCGCGGACCAGGGTCGGCATCATGCCGGCGGCGGCCATCACCGGCGATTTCGCTGGCGCGGCGCGCTTCACCGGCGCGGCCAGTTGGCCAGTTGCCGCGGCATCGAAGGTGCGGATCACCTGCAGGTGGAACTTCGCGCTGATCCACATGGCGTAGGAGTAGACCAATTCCTTGCTGACGTACGTGCCCTGGGCCGGGCCGCCGCGAACGACCGATATGGGATTTCCCATATCGCCCTGCTCGACGCTCAACTCCGTCGCGAGCGCACTCGTGGAGTCCAGCCTCAGGAATTGGGCGGGCTGATGGCGCGGCTCGCCGCCAGATGCCTTGTGCATATCGTTCAGGCAGAAGCGCCCGTCCTGGTCCTGCGCGATATCGACGCCGGCGACGTGGATATGCTTGTGGGGTACAATTCCGGTCATATGTACTTTCTGTGATTTGAGTTGTGAAAGCCCACCTGCGAAGTGGGCTTTTTTTATGCGGCCTGCGCCGCGCGGTCCTTGCTGCTGCTCTCGTAATAGACGCGGGTCCATTCCTTGTGAGCATCCGTTTCCGGTGCAAATGGATTGGCCGGCATGGCGCCAGCGCGGTCGAAGCGCTCCGCCGCCTCCCTGGCGTTGCGCTCGATCCATTCGAGACTTCTTACTTCCTGCATCCGATACCCTTTTTTGACGTGGAACAAAATGGCCGTTTCCGGCCATGCGATGCTGTAGCTGTCGGGTGCAGCGCCGTTATGGCGGACGGTTGCGTTTGACCGCGCGGTCGAGATCAAGACCGGCGGCGTGCTCCTTCCGCCGCGCGGCGGCGTACTCGACCTGGTTATTTGCCGCTTTCGCGGCACGGCGCTTTTCTCGTGCATCGACAAGCGCCGTGGCGTAGTGCACGATCTGGTCCGTCGTGCTGGCGCCTATTCTTTCTTCATGCATTTACCCTCCCTCTCTGCTGTTGCTAGCGCCCATCCGCGCAGGCGAAAACCCTTAAAAACGCGATGGACGCGGCGCGCCGCCGCGCGAGGCCCGGTTCGGCAGGTTCAGCGCGAAATGCCCATGTGCTGGGTATTCCCTTTGCGGCCTGGGCGTCCTACCATTCGCCGGTGCTGGAGCGGGATTCCAGGCGTTCAAGATGCGGCGGGCCTCGGTGCTGCAGCGGGTGCCGAGCTGGACGCACTTCTTTCGGAAGGCGTCCTTCTCTTCGGCGCTGAAAATGACGGTCAGGTCTTTGTCGCGGGCTGGCGGTTTTGCTTGTTTCATGGTGTTGCTCCTATGGTTCGAACTACGAGGAAATGTGATGCGGGTGAAACTGGGAAATCGGAATGGGTGTCAGCCCGGCAGGCCGCTGGTGTCGGCGCCGGCGCTGATTGGCGTCAGGCACTCGACCGGGAAGGCGCTTTCGCCGCCGTCCCAGGCGCAGATTGCCGACAGCGACTTGACCGTCATGGCCGGGCCGCCGCTGTTCAGCATCACAGGGGCGCCGACGGCATACGGTGTGGCGGACGACCAAGGTGCAGCGTTGTCGAAGTCGCGCTCCGGCAGCGGTGCGGCGGCCGATTTCGAGGGGACGACGGTTCCGCTGACTGGGTCATGCGCTGGCTCCAGGCCGCTGACGTCGATGCGCATCGCTCCTTCTGGGCCATCGGCTTCGCACTGCGCGACCAGGCTCGACAGCAGCGTGGTCTGCTTGCACAGTTCGGCCAGAATCAGGCCCTGCGTCTCGTCGGCAACCAGTTCACCGGTCACGAATTCGCCGAGCGGCGCGGAGGATGCGGAGATCTTGTCTTCGCGCGCCATTGCCTGGTCGAGCAACTTAATTGCTGCGAGTACCTGTTCGGTGGAGCGTTCCAGCATGCCGGGATACTTGCGCAGAAGGTCAAGAATCAGGCTCGATTCTTTGTCGTGCGCCGAGGCATTCATCTGCGCGCCGGCGCCACCCATGCTGGAGCTGCTCGTGCCGAGACTGCCACCAACACTGGAACTGCCGCTGGCGCTGGCGCGCGGCGCGTCATCAGGCAACCAGAGGGCGGAGGCCATCAGCGCGGCGTACGAACTCAGGAGATCCTCGACTTGGCCGGCGCGGATAACCTGCATCGCGAGTAGCGCCTTATTGGTGAAGGAGGTCAGCTTGTCGATGTGGTCTTGCTTGAGGGTGCTCATGCTTTCCTTTCAGTGGATTGCGGCGCCACCACGGCGCCAGGCGGAATGGTGTCGAGGATGCGTGCAGGGGATGCAGGCTGGCGGCCGCCGTGAGCTGGCGCGGGAGTGGGGTCGGTGGCGCGGCGGTGGGGCTGCTCGGCCAGTTCGGGCCAGTGCGCTTCCCAGTCATCGGGGTGCAGGTCCTTGCGCGTGACCTGCGCACCAGACTCTCGCTCGATGAGCACGCAGGTTGTGGTGTGCAGCAATTGACCTGCGCTCGCCGCCTTGCGGAGGTAGCCGATAGTGGTCTTGCACGCTATGGCGAAGGCGACTTGGTCGGCCTTAGGGAGGTCGTTCAGGTATTTGATTAGCTTGTCCATGACCGAATATTACTAAACAGTAATGGACAAGTCAATACCGTTTGGTTATTTACCAATTGGTAATTTCGGAAGACAATCCTACGCATGGAAATACAAGACATCAGGCGCGCCCGACTCGCGCAACTCATACAAGAACGATATGAATCTCAGGCGGATTTCGTCACGAAGACTGGCGCCAATCAAGGTGAGGTTTCGGCCTTGCTGAAAAGCAAGTCATTCGGCGAAAAGAAGGCGCGCAAAATTGAAGCGGATTGCGGCCTCCCTCTAGGGTGGCTGGATATTCCAGCGCAGACCCATGCCGATACGTCGGACGGCGCATCCCCCGCATATCCAGGGGCGATGCGTATCGTACTGACCGATGAGAACACCCCGGACATGTACCACATCCCAATGGTGAAATTGCGGCTTCAGGCTGGTATAACCAGCTTTCAGACCGAGCCAGATCGACGCGATGGCGGGACAATGGGGCTATCCATGAACTGGGTGAAGAGAAAGGGATACGACCCGAAGCACCTCATGGCCATCCAAGTAAAGGGCGAAAGCATGGAGCCCACGTTTTACGAAGACGACACAGTAGTGATAAATCTGGCCGACAAGACGCCGATGGACAACGGCGTATTTGCGGTCAATTACGATGGTGAAGCAGTTGTCAAGCGCATATCCAGAGACGCTGGCCAGTGGTGGCTAATGTCCGACAACCCCGACCAGCGCAAATATTACAGACGCATGTGCAGCGGCAAGGAGTGCATCATCATTGGGCGCATCGTACGCCGCGAGGGCGATCACTTCTAGTCTAATCGTGACAATTGGATAGATTTCCTGTTGTCAATTATTCATACAATGCAGCGGCGCAACGGCACGCTCTTGCCGACATCACGGATTATAAAAATGAAAAAACAGGTCGCAATTTGCGCTATCTTGACATCGCTCGCCGGCTGCGGCGGCGGGGGTGGCAGCTCCGCACCCGCCGCCCCTGTATCAATAAATGCAGCCGAGGCTTTTAAATCTTTTGTTGGCACAACAAGAACAATTTCTAATTTGCCGATCACTGATAGCAGCCTTGGAACGGCAACTTTAATTGTTCGCGAAGAAGAAAATTATCCATTTGTCACCAATGGAACATCTCAACAAACCTTCTTTTCAAAGGTAATACAATTCCAACGTTCTGACTCCAATGGAAAGCTCCAATTTCAAAATATCTGGAAATTCCACCTGGATGCACAGATGAAGCCAATCGGCATAGCTGGAGGGCCGGAATTCGCAAAATACAATGAATGTCAGTCCGTAAGCAGTAAAACTGATTTACCCACATCAACCAATTCATCGGGAATTTTCTTCTCCGGATTCCAGACAATAAATTACGCGGAAACATTCAAGTCGGGCACTTACGCGCACTATTGCGATCCAACAGCAACAATTGCTGTGAAAAACGTTGAATGGTCTGTCATGCAAGGCTCGCCAAATCCTTATTTCTGCTTAACAATGCCCGCAAGCTTTAATAACTTGAAAACACGCATGTGTATCCCCGTTGATGGCAATGGCGCCTTGGGCACGGCAGCATGGATAAGTCTTTACACGGCCGACGGGGCATTGGCTTCAGAATATAAAGCCAAGTAATTGTTATTGGCGTATCGGAAAAATATCTTCCTGCACCAACGCCCACCCCTCCTCAGTGGGTAACCGGCAAGGCGGCCGGCATAGCTTTTCCCCGAGCGGCGCGAAATAGGCGTCGATGATCGGGCGGGCATATTGGCGGAACTGGTGCGGATGCTTGGCGAGCGCTTCGCAGATTTCTGGATAGTCGCGCAACTTCTCAAGCGCAACCACGGCTGGATGTTTTTCAATTGTCATTTGGAAAGCCTTTTAAAAAATAGCCCGCACACCATCCGATGTGCGGACCAAGAATCCGAGGTGACTCTCGGACTGCGGGTTGTCAGCCCGCTTAAGGTGAAGTGGACTGTAGAATCGGCCGGATAGCCGACAATCGAAACCCATAAGCCGAACCAATAAGCCGGAGGGAGTCTGGTAATTGGTTGCCAACGCAGCTGCAGCTGCATCGGCTAGCGCCCGGCAAGGCGCGATATAAATGTTCAGCCCCATTAACCTGGTGCTGGACGAGGCCTCGTTCGGTGCCAAGCATGAGCTAACGCAAAATGCCAAAAGCTAAACGATCAGCAGCAAAGGTGAGCTGGACGATCGATGTGGCCAAATGCATCTCGGCGGTAACGGGATTCATTTGGGTTCTGCATCAAATCGGCCTACTGTGACCTAACGGAAAGCGGACCGGTTCGCGCCGGTCCGCCTACCGCTGACATTCAAATCCTACTTACCAGGCAAGCTCTCACGCTTGAATTTCGGTAAAATCCATATCCCTACAAATAACGGCGCCGTAGCGATATAAAAATAAATTAAGCAATATACGCATTGGATTATTGGCCTGAGTTCTGGCAGTCCATCGACCCACAGCAAAAACGAAATTGAAACAATTGGCACCCAAATGCAGCACCATGCCAATAAGTAATTTTGACTCGGAAATTTATCCACGAGCGCGCCCCATTCCGTTTTTTACATTCCCACTTAAACGGGACTCCCCTTGCAGGCAATGCGTAGCGGCCGCCAGCAACCCCTTGCGCGCCACGTGCGCTGGCCGACTGGTGTTGCCGTCCAATGCCATGAACAGCGCTTGCAGCTTCACCATCGTCAAATCCATGTCAGCGTACTTTTCCATCCAGCCGCGCTCCAACGGGTGCGGGATGCCGAACGCCCTGGCCTCGGCCGGCGTCAGCATGCGCGAGCCGCGCGCGGTCAGGTAGCCTGTCAGTGTCATGTCGATCCTTTCCGGCCTTGCCAGATTGCTACAATGAGGGCGCCCGCTTGCTTCCCGGCTCCGGGCGCCCTCCCCTCAACTACGAAAGCGTGAAATGTCAAAAATCCTGTTCATCGTCGACATGCAAAAAATCAAAGACCCCTACCCCGATGATGAAGCCGCCGCAGTAAGAGCCTGGCTTTCCTTTGAACGGAACAACGTTTCCACATTATCCAAAACCTTACTGAAAAAAAGAACCAGTGCAAATGCTTGGCTGCTTGATTCCGAAAATGCGCTGCCTGACCTTCTGACGTTGACAGATCTGGCGAAAACTCATGGTCTGGCTTATAAATCATTCCTGATCTCCGGTGAAGTGGTCGAGCTATCGGCGGCAGCGCCACGAACTGCATCTTCCGGTCCGCTCCCCATCTAATCTACGCCAGCATCACCGCCCCGCCAGTTGGGGCATTTTTTTGCCCCAGCGGGGCCGATTTATTTTCCACTCTTATTTCCCCTGTAAATGGTACTGCAAAAGTCCATCATCTTGCTTTTGAAGTAACTATCCGATCTTGCCATCCAAGATCAAAAGCCACTGTTTTGAAGTTCATGCTCTTGGAGACTCGGTTCCTGAGCAGCACTCTCCCAGTAGCCAGGCGATAAAGCCCGGCTTCCGTGAGAACGCCACATGCCCCTCTTCAACTTCGGACACTTGCGCATCAGGCAGACTTTGACCGTTTCCGGCCCCCGACTCGGCTCTACCCACAATCACCCACCGTTGCCGCCTGTCGTCCTTCTTGCGGCCCTGCCGCCACGCCCGTTTCGTTGGTTCTCCCTCGGGTACTGCGTGGCGCTCGCCGGCTCCCTCTGATCGGGACTCGCGCAGCCCGGCGAGATTTGGTCCGGGCTTCCGGTCACCGAAATTCAAGCGACGAAAAAATTATACCTGAAATATTACTAAATAGTATTGACTACCTCATTACCGTTTAGTAATATACATACATCGACGAAGCAAACCCAACCGGAGCAAGCGATGCCAGCGAACCACCCCAGCAAAGAGCAGGTCAGGCAGTGGATGGCGTTGCGGCAGAGGTCAAGGTTGCCGCCGGCGGCGCCCGAGGAAGTCCGGATGCAGTTGGGATGGAAGTCAAACAAATCAGCCGCCGCCGCGCGGTAACAACGGAGGAAGTAGCCATGCAAACGAAGTCCACCACCATCACCGGCCGCGTTGCTTCCGTTTCGATCAACGGCGACATCGACATGGAGCTGGCCCAGGTTGGCGCGGTGTTCGTGACCTGCTGGATGGTCGGCCGCGGCGTGACGAAAGTGGTGGCGGACGACGGCATCGAGTTCGCTTCCGGCCTGATCTCCCTGTTGCTGCCGGCCGGCACCGTGATTACCGACATGTGCGACCTGCCGGCGCTGGGTCGCCAGATCGCCGCCGAGCAGGAAGAGGCTGGCCAGGGCGTGCTCGATCGGCACCTCGCGCTGGCGGAATGATTTCAAGCGGTCGCGGGGTGCTGCTACCACCCCGCTAGCCCTGGCCAGGCGAACCACGATGCGCCCAGTGGGATCTGGAATGCCCTCTGACCTGCGCCAGGTACGCGCAGGAACCACACAGCAGGGCTCGGCAAAGCAGAGTTGGGCAAGCAGCGCGGCAGTTGCGCCGGTTCCGAGCCCTGCTGTGTGGTTATCGCATGACTGAATCCGGACGGCTAGAACCCGATCCCGTTAAAGCGCAGGGCAATGATTAAGTTCGGGATCCCGGCAGTACGTAGAGGTGAAGGTAGCCCGATAGCCGCACGCCAGCCTGAGGCGCACAGGCCCGCAACCGACGCGGTAAGAGTCGGCCGCCAGGTGTAAGGCCTGGGCCAAGAAAGCAAGGGCGGCGTGGAAAGCAGACACGCACCTGCTGGCAAGTGCCAGCACTGTCATCAACTTCGGGGCCTGATACCGGGCTGTGGCCAGTTGAAACCGGGGTAGCGTCCGGTCCCTTGCTTTGTTGGTGGCTCACATAAACCGCTGGAAATCACGCGCCCGCCTGTTTCATCGGGTCGCCAACACGGAGAGTTCGGTCCGCAACTGAATGAAAGCAAAACGTCTGGCAGGAGGGCGAAAACCAAGCCCGGAATTCCTCACTAGAGCCGGAAAAGCGAAACCGGCCGCGCTTCCTGGCGTACGCAGGAACCTAATTTCAACGAACGGAGCGCGACATGAGCAAATTGACAGGAGGCCCAGCATTTCCCGATCCGGGCCGCGCCCAGAGCGAAAAGCAACGGGAAAAATTGACCGAAATGGGCATGACGCTGCACGACTATTTTGCCGCGCACTCCCCAATCGATACCGCCATCGCACACGACACATTCTATCGCCAGAATGGCCGGAACGCTGGCATTCAGGAAATGCTGACCATGCTGGCCAATTTGCGTCACCGCTATGCCGACACCATGTTGGCCGCTCGCCAAGCGCCCGCCTATGAAGGTAAGTTGGTCGAATCCCTGCGCACTGCCCGCGCCGCCCTGGAAGGCAGCACGTCGCCACAGGCGCAGGAGCGCGCGTTGCTGGCCATCATTGATGCACTGGGCGCGGCGGGTGCGCTGTGATCGCCCGCGCCCTCTTCCCGGCGCCGGGCGACTGGCCGAGCCGCAACGGCGGCAAGGTGATCGCCGCGATCTTCGCCCTGTGCGCGCTGGCCGACTGGCTGGCGGACATTGCCGGCGCTGCCGTGGCGAGCCTGCCATGAACTGGCGCACCCGCCTGCGCGCCGCTGCCATGGCCGGCCTGCTGATCGCGCTCTACGCCGACGCTGCCCGATCGGACGCCGAAGCCCAGATGCAAGTCCTGGTCGCCCTGGAGCACATCAATGCCGGGTGGCACCCATGACCCGCGCCTTGTGCGACTGGGTCGCCGGCCTGCGCCCGCTGCACGCACTGCGCGCGGCGCTGCTGATGGAAACGATTTCGAAACTGAACCGGAGGATTAAATGAACGCAGCAACCCAAGAATCCCACGCCGCGCTGCAACTGGCGCCAGCGCCCGGCGCCGACCTGCCGATGGTCGTCACGAGCAGCGCCTCGCTGATCCTGGATAGCGCGAGCATGGACAGCATCATGCGCCTGGCCGACATCATGGCCAAGGGTCGCTCGACCATCCCCGACCACCTCAAGGGCAGCTCGGCCGACTGCGCGGCCGTCGTTATGCAGGCGATGCAGTGGCAGATGAACCCGTTCGCCGTGGCGCAGAAGACCCACCTGGTCAACGGCACGCTGGGCTACGAGGGGCAACTAGTGAACGCCGCGATCCAGTCCAGCGGCGTCACGCTCGACCGCTTCAACTATGACTGGTTCGGTCCGTGGGAAAAGATCATCGGCAAAACGCGGGTATGCGAGGCGCCCGCCAAGGGCAAGTACGGCGACAAGGATTACAAAAAAGCCTACCAGTACCGCGTGCCGGACTATGACATGAAAGACGAAGACGGTTGCGGCGTCCGAGTGTGGGCCACCCTGCGCGGCGAGAAGGAGCCGCGCTACCTCGAACTGCTGCTGGTCCAGGCCAGCGTGCGCAATTCGCCGCTGTGGGCCACCGACCCGAAGCAGCAACTGGGCTACCTCGCCGTCAAGCGCTGGAGCCGCCTGTATGCGCCTGACGTCATCCTGGGCGTCTACACGCCGGACGAGTTGGAAGAGGTGAATCGCGAGATCCGCGACATCACGCCGGCGCCGGCCGCTGCAGCAGGACCGCAGACTTTCGACCAACTACCGGAATGCACCGACGAGTTGTTCAAGCAGAAAACGCCGGAATGGCGCGCCATCATCCTCGGTAAAAAGAAGTCGCCGGAGGACCTGATCAAGTTCCTGTGCACGCGCGCTGTGCTGACCGAAGACCAGAAGCTCACGATCCATAGTTGGTCGCAGGAAGCTTAATTCACTGCCGCGCCCGCCGCCCACCCGACAACGACAAGGAAAAATCATGCAACGCGAAAACAGTTTAACCCGCCAAATTCACAACCTGCTTCAAGGCAGTGACGAATGGCACCTGTTCCGCCAGGAACACGACGGCGCCAGCGAGGCCGCCGCCGCGCTGGGCTTGTCCAAAAAGGCAAAGCGGTCCGAGTTAATCCGCATGAAGGCGACTGGCATCGGCAAGGAATTTACCGCCTGGGTACAAGAAAACATCCTGGATCACGGGCACGTCGTGGAGGCGATGGCGCGCCCGCTGGTCGAGAAGATCATCGGCGACGATCTGTATCCGGTCACCTGCTCGCTGGGCCGCCTCAGCGCCTCGTGCGACGGCCTGACCATGTCCGAAACCACGGCGTTCGAGCACAAGCAGTGGAACGCCGCACTGGCCGCTGCCGTGGCCGCCGGCGAACTGCCGGAAGAGTATATGCCGCAGTGCCAGCAGGTGCTGATGGTCACCGGCGCCGAGCGCCTGATCTTCGTCGTATCCGATGGCACCGAGGAAAACATGGTGCACATGTGGGTGCAGCCGGATGCGGCATGGTTCGATCGCATCCGCGCCGGCTGGGATCAGTTCGATCTGGACGTGGCCGCCTACGTGCCAGCCGAGCCTGAAACCATCCATGTCGCAGCGCCCGCGATCGCACTCCCGGCGCTGGTGATCCAGACGCGCGGCGAGGTCACGCAGAGCAACCTGCCGGCATTCCGGACGGCCGCCGAGCAATTCCTCGCCGGCATCAAAACGCAACTGGAAACGGATGAGGACTTCCTGGATGCCGCCCAAGCAGTGAAAGACTGCGAGAAGGCTGAGCGGGAGATCGATCAAGCCAAGATCGCGGCTACCGCTCAAATGTCCACGGTGGACGAAGTTTTGCGCATTGCCGACCAAGTCGCGGAACTGATCCGCGCCCGGCGCCTGATGCTGGTTAAGCTGATCGACACCGAAAAGTCACGCCGCAAAGAGACGATTCTCAGCGAGGGCAAGCGTCAATACGCGGAACACATCACCGCGCTGGAAAAAGAAATTGCGCCGCTGCGCCTGCAACTGCCGCAGCCCGACTTCGCGGCCGCAATGAAGAATAAGCGCACCCTGACCGGCTTGCAGGATGCCGTAAACACCACTTTGGCGAACGGCAAGATCGCCGCCAGCACCCAGGCCGCCGACTACCGCGCCAAGCAGGCGTGGTGCAAGGAAAGCGCGGCCGGCCACGGCGCCCTGTTCATGGACATGGCGACCATCATCACCAAGCCGATGGACGACTTCCAACTGGTGATCACCACCCGTGTTGCCGCGCACAAGGCCGCCGAGGAGAAGAAGGAGGCCGACCTCCGCGCCCGGATCGCAGCCGAAGAAAAGGCGAAGGCCGAAGCGGCCGCCGCCGAGACGGCGCGCCTGGCAGCTATCGAAGCCAGCAAGGTGGCCGATGCCGCGGCGCAGGTTGAGCGCGACCGCGTCGCCGCAGACACGAAGCGTCAACTGGAAGAGCAGGCTAAGTCTATCGCAGCAGCGCGCGCTGCCGAGAAGCCGGTCGCGCAAGCATCGATCTCGGCCGGCGCCGCGCCAGCGGCGGCCCGCCAGCGGCAGTTCTACACCGAAGCGCCGGTCGCCGCCGAAGTCGCACGCCTGCAAGGCCTGGCCGACCAGAACTTGGCCGACAAGCGCGGCATGGCGCAGGCCGCACGCATGACCGGTGTGCCGATGCGCACCCGCTCGTATCCGACTGCGCCGGCCTCCCTGCTGGATGCTGCCGACAGCGGCCCGAGCGACCAGGACATCCTGGACTTCGGCGCTCAGTTCGACATGGAGCCGGACGAACTGGTGCCACACCTGGAGCGCTTCATCGCTAATGCGCGCGCCGGCCTGCTTACCGTCGCAGCATAAACCACCCCATCACCTGGAGAAAAAAATGAACACAGCAACCACCGAGCGCCCGACCATCACCATGCACGCCGTCGATTCGTCGCAAATCGCGGCAATCGGGCACTGCCCCGCCACCGAGACGCTGGCCATCGAGTTTATCGGCAAGGCCGGCCCGGGCAGCCTGTACCACTACGCCAATTTCACGGCGGCCGAATATGCCGCATTCGTCAGCGCGCAGTCGATCGGCAAACACTTTTACGCCCACATCAAGCCGCACGCGGACAAACACCCGTACCGCAAGATCGAAGCCGTGCCGGCGCCGGCTGCCGCAGCCATGACGAAAGAATCGCTGGCCGCTCAGCTGAACGGCCGCAAATACGGCGATGAGATCGGCTTATTTACGGAAGCCCTGGCAAAGTTGGCCGGCCTGCTGGTGATCTTCGGCGCATCCGACGATCTGATGGAGTTCCGTGGCATCGAGCACGATGAGGTTGGTGCGCCAGGCACCGCGCTGATCGACGCCAAAGGTCTCTTGCCGAACCGCGACAGCATCGATGACGATGAGACGTTGAAGGATTTCTTTGCTCGCCAGCCGGGCGCCCGCACCGTCGAGGCCCTGTGGACCAAGGAGGAGGATTTCTCGTGGACCTTCAAGACGGACGTGCCGCACGCCACCTTCATCATCCTGGACGACGACCTGCCGTATTGCCGCGGCATCGTGATCGACGTGGCCGACCTGGGCGCGGTGGCGTAATGGGTGACGTCGCCGACATGATGCTCGACGGCACGCTCTGCGAAGGCTGCGGGGTGTTCCTGAATGATTCCGCGCCAGGCCATCCGTGCTACTGCGGGGACTGCGCACGCGATCGCAAGGCCGCGGGCCAAGCAGCCTACGTCCCGCCGCAGCCGAAGGTGAAGTGCGCAACGTGCGGCCGCAAGGTGAAACCGAACGGCCTGGCGGACCACATGCGCGATGCGCATCAGCAGACTGGTGGTGCAGCATGAGCGCCGCCTGCACCGAAGAGCAGTTCCTGCGCGACGTCGCCGAGCACGAAATGATCGTGATCCGCGACGACGGCGTGAACCGCCATATCCGCTTCAAGCAGCCAGATAGCAGCAACATGTTCTTCGATCTTGTCACCTGGCCGGGCCACCTTTGCTACACCGGCGACATGGGCACCTACGTGTTTCAGCGCCTGACCGACATGTTCGAGTTCTTCCGCACCGATCGCGAATACAACGTGCAGCGTGGCCGAAATTTGGGCATCAACATGGGCTACTGGACCGAGAAGCTGATCGCGGTGGACGGCAACCGGGGCGGTGGCAAGGTGAAGGAGTTCGACGAGGACAAATTCAGGCAAGTCATCAACGAATGCCGGGTGCGGTGGATGCGCGGCGCCAAGGAAAGCGGTGCGCTCGACAAGAATGGCAGGCGAGAACTGTGGGAGGCGGTAGAGGATGAAGTCCTGGGCGCGTTGGAGGAAGGCGAACACCGCGCCGCCTATGCCGCCTACGACTTTCACCATGCTGACGCTCACGATTCGCAACAGCGCGGCTGGATGTTTGAAGACCTGTTCGAACACGATTTCACCGAATACACGCACAGCATCATCTGGTGCTGCTACGCGCTGGCCTGGGGTATCGAGAAATACGACGCAGCCAAGCGACTGGCGGCCGAGGCGGTGCCAGCATGACTGCGCGCCATACCGTCGGGGGACCGCCATGACCGACATCGTGCTGATGAAGGTCTCCAACGTCCTTGTGCCGCACGACGAGGCGGCGGCCGAATTCATCCAGAAGATGAAGGCCGGCGCGCTGGCGCACGCTGATTTTAAGCGCGTACGGAATTACAAGTTTCACAAGAAATACTTCGCACTGGTGGGCTTCGCATTCGACCAGTGGGAGCCGCGCGGCGGCCTGGAATATCAGGGCCAACCGGTGCGGAAGAACAAGGAGCGCTTCCGCAAGGACCTGGCGATTCTGTCTGGCTTCTTCGAATCGACGGTGAACCTCAAGGGCGAGGTCCGGCTGGAGCCGAAAAGCATTTCGTTTTCGCAGATGGACGAGATCGAATTCGAGAAGCTCTACAACACGACGATCGACGTGATCCTGTCGAGAATTTTGACCAAATACACACGCGACGACCTCGATGCCGTCGTTGAACAATTACTGCGGTTCGACCGCTGAAGGACTGGGAATGCAAAACCAACAACACAACAAAATTATCCGCGTCGACGGCAGCGAACAGCCTATCGAGGGTCGCCCCAGCATCGCCGGCATTTCGAAACTGATCGGCGCCGACGTGCTGGGCACCGTGAACTTGCGCGACGGCCGCGTGATGCTGCTGGACGACAACGGGGTCGCCAATGGCCGGACGCCAAACCCGGCCGCCACCGTGCTCTATCACGGCGTCTGCATCCCCGGCACCACGCACAAGATCCACGGCGACGTGGCTATCGTGCTCGACGCCGATTTCGCGTAAGGAGACTGCCATGTTCAAGAACGCACAGATTTACCGCCTGCCCGCACCATGGGCAATGACCGCCGCCGCGCTCGCCGATGCGCTGGCCACGAACGAATTCGCGCCGGCCAGCAGCAACGAACTGATCCGCCAGGGTTGGGCGCCGCCGCGCGGCCCGGGCGCGCCGCTCGTGCACGAGGTTGCCGGCCAGTTCCTGCTGCATCTCAAGAGCGAAAAGAAGTTGCTGCCCGCCACCGTGATCAACCAGGTCGCCAAGGCCCGCGCCGCCGAGATGGAGGAGGCGCAAGGCTTCGCGCCCGGTAAAAAGGCGATGAAGGAATTGAAAGAGCGCGTCGCCGACGAGCTGGTGACGCGCGCGTTCGATATCGGCAGCAGCATCTGGACCTGGATCGACCCGGTCAACGGCTGGCTGGTCGTGGATGCGGCCAGCCCGAGCAAGGCCGATGAAGTCATCAAGATGCTGCTGAAGGCGGTCGACCGCATGCCACTGGAAAGCCTGCGCGTGCAGCGCTCGCCGGTCGCCGTGATGACCGGCTGGCTGGAAGCGGACGACGCGCCGGCCGGCTTCACGGTCGACCAGGACGCCGTGATGCGCGCCACCGGCGAGAGCAAGGCGACCGTGACCTACAAGTGCCACACGCTGGACGTCGATGAGGTGCGCCGCCATATTGCCGCCGGCAAGCAGTGCACGCGCCTGGCGATGACGTGGGACAGCAAGATCAGCTTCGTGCTCGACGAGAGCCTGGCCATCAAGGGGATCAAGGCGCTCGACGTCCTCACCGAAAAGGAAATCAGCAGCAAGAACGACGACGAGTGGTTCGACAGCGACTTTGCGCTGATGACGGGCGAATTGAGCAAGATGTTCGCCGACGTGGTCGCGGCGTTGGGCGGTGAGGCGCATTGCGGCGAATCCAGCTCAGATAGTGAGCCGAAAGCCGAGCGGCGGCCCGCGCGCGCGGCGGCGGCCGGCATCAGCAAGTTGCTGGCCGAAGACGGCGCCACGGCGACCATTTCCAGCGCGCGCGTGTCGATCACGCTGGGCGGCGCAGCGCCGGCGGCCGAGCAAAGCGCGGCGGTTGCGCAGCACAGCGACGTACCCGCCGGCGACGGCAGCGCCGCCGATCCGCTCTACGACCATGCGGTCACCGTGGTGCGCACGCAGCGGCGCGCGTCGATTTCGCTGGTGCAGCGGCACCTGACCATCGGCTACAACCGCGCCGCGCGGCTGATCGAGGCGATGGAAGTCGCAGGCGTTATTGCCGGGACGCAGGGCGTCTACACTTTACTGCCGGCGCCCGGGATATCAACTTAAGGGGTCCATTCATATGGCACCAGAGTTCCGTTCCAGCATGCATCCGTCAATTGCAGTGTCCCGCCTTGCGCCATGTGTGGACCAATTTTTATGGATGCCGCAATTGCCACCCTACAAAACTGCTGCTGATCCGCCTCGCTGTATGGACCAGGCACGCGTGGTCGCTGAATATGAAACGAATGAGTAATCGTCTCCCTGCCTCGTCCGCGCGAAACAGCCAAGCTGGAGTTGTAGTCGTTAGTCCAGAAATGCACAAAGCCAGCTTCTATTCCAGGTTCGTCAAACTCGAATTTCATTAGAAGCCCCCAATTGATTTCAAAAGGCAATACTAACATGAGCGAAACGACAAGTATTGAGTGGTGCCGAAGCACGTTCAACACACACATCGGCTGCACTCGCATTTCACCAGGCTGCGACAACTGCTATGCGGCAGTCAGCACGCCGGCGCGCGTCATGGGCATCAAGTGGGGTCCGGGCGAGCCGCGCCGGCGCACGTCCGCCAGCAACTGGAACCAGGTGCGCCGCTGGAACAAGCAGGCCGCCGCCAGCGGCGAATTCTGGCCTGTCTTCACCGCCAGCCTGGCCGACGTGTTCGACAACGAGATGCCGGCCGCCTGGCGTGCCGACTTCTGGGCGCTGGTGCGCGAGTGCCCTGCCCTGACGTTCCTGGTGCTGACGAAGCGGATCGGCAATGTGCGCAGCATGCTGCCGGCCGACTGGGGCTGCGGCTACCACAACGTGCGGCTCGGCATCAGCGTTGTCAACCAGGTCGAGGCCGACCGCGACATCCCGAAGCTGATGGCGGTGCCGGCGCGCGTGCGCTGGCTCAGCATGGAGCCGCTGCTCGGCGCGGTCGATCTGCACGGCCACCTATGGCAGGACGTGAGCGGGCGCGTCGTGCACCAGGGATCGCGCAGCCCGCGTATTGACTGGGTCGTGACGGGCGGCGAGTCCGGCGCCGGCGCGCGGCCGATGCATCCAGCCTGGCCGCGCAACCTTCGCGATCAGTGCGCGGCAGCCGGGGTCGCCTTCCTACATAAACAAAATGGTGAATGGCACACAGCCTACCAAGATAGTTCTGGCGCATCGGTATTCCGCCAGTTCACCAACTTCGAGCAATGGGTCAACAAGGCCAGCAGTTGGGTGCAAGGTGGCATCTGCTTGGACCGGCACGGCCGCGAACTGAAGAACGGCGGCGACATGGCGCGGGCGCGCGACGGAGAGGACTTCCCTGTGACCATCATGCACCGCGTCGGCAAGAAAGCCGCCGGCCGCCTGCTGGATGGTGTGCAGCACGACGGATATCCGGAGGCGCCGTGACCGAAATCATCGTCATCACCGGCGGCGGCATGGGCGCGGACTGGATCGGCCAGCTTCTCGCCATCAACGGGAAGACGGCCGGGATTGTCGTGAATATCACCTCGGGTGCCGGGCGCGGCCAGCAGGTACTTGAACTGGACGTGATCAAGAGCGCGGTGCAGCCGTACCTCGAACAGAAGCCGGCCCGGCCGAAGTTCGGCGATGACCGCCCGTACCTGAAACGCAAGAAAGGACGCTCGTGATGGCAAGCAACCCGCAGCCCGGCCCGAACTGGGGCTTGATCATCCTGCTGATCGTCGTCGTGGCCATGTGGACCGGCGCGATGGTCAGCGCATACAAAGAATGGAGTGCAACGTAATGGATTTGAGCAAACTGAAGGCGCTTCACGCGCGCACCACGGAATCTAAGTGGATGGCGGCCGGCCCGTCGTTCGGTGCCGCGCGGCCGGCGTACCTGAACGAGATTATCGCGCTGGACAAGGGCGGCAACGAGGATCACAAGATTTGCACGGCGCCCGAAGGCTGGCCGGCCGAACACTGGCCGGAGCAGTCGGCGAACATGCAATTCATCGAGGAAGTGCATGCAGCGTTTCCCGACATGGTCGCGCTGATCGAGCGCCAGGAGGCCGAGCTGCGCATCGAGCGCGCCCGGGCGCCGGACGCTAATTCCAATTCCCCCGAATTCGACGGAATTAAAACGCGGCCGGCCGCCGAGGCTGAACCCGAAAAGTTGAATACCGAGCAGTCCCGTGAATACTTGGTGAGCTTCATGGAGCGGCATTTCATCGACAAGACCTTCCACCGCTACATTCGCGGTCAGCGTGTAAATGTGAACCTTGCTGGCGATTTCGCGTGGCAGATGGCGCGGGCGCTACGCTTGATTTTCGCTGCTGCCGCGCCATCCGCTACCGCCGTGATACCGCTTGGGCAGTGCTCCATGTGCAACGGCCACGGCCTGGTTGGCAGGATGACAGCTGAAGGCGGCGAGGGCTGGCCCTGCCCTGATTGCGAGGCGCGCGCCACCCCTGCCCCAGCCATGGGCGAGGAACCTGTTTGTTCGTCAAAAACTGCCAGAACTGGCGATCAAAACAATTTGATGCTCATGGGCGAGAAACTGCCGCCGCTGCCGGAGGCGCTGGACTCAATCGAGGATGACTACGCCTACACCGCCGACCAGATGCACGCCTATGGCCGCGCTTGCATGGCCCTGCGCCAGCCTGCCGCTGGGAAAGCGGTAGCGCTGACGGATGCGCAGATCGCGAAAGAAACACGCGACTGGATTGGTTCGCTGAAGGGCGCGTTGGATGCGGGTGCGGCTTACCAGCGCGGCATGAAGCACGCCCGCGACATTCTCGCCACCGCTCCGGTAAGCCCGCCTGCCGCTCCTGAAGGCTGGCGCGAGTTCATCGAGCAGTGCAGCGGGTTCGCCGGCGGCATGGTCAATGGCAATCAACTGGCCCGCAAGGCGAGTGGCCTACTCGCTGCCGCACCAGCGGCGCCGGCTGCCGCACCATGGTCGCGGTACGTCGAATCGGAAACGATCTCGCTGAACATGAGTTTCGCTGCCGACTTGCTTGGCGCCCTGTTCTGGGGAGGCACCATAAACCCTGAAGGCTTCGAGCGTGTCAAGCAAGCATTCTCCGCGATCATGCGCGGAGAGCGGCCGGTGGCGCCCACGGCCGCACCCAGCGGCTGGGTGCTGGTGCCGAACGCCGACAACATGACAGGCGCACAGGGCGAGGCGATCGCCGGCGTGCTGCCATGCTGCGGCGGCATCGCCCACAGCATCTATCAAGCAGCGCTGGCTGCTGCGCCGGCCCGGCCCGAGCGGCAGGATCGCAGCCCCATGGATCAAGTGGCCGACGCCGCCGTGGCCGCGCGCCAACTCGCCGAGCGACACGGCATGGTGCTGACGGTGCGCCAGGAACCGCGCACGCCGCTGGCGATGGGGAATTATGAAACCGTCGTGGCTGTCCGGCTGGCACGAGGTGCGCCATGACCCGCTGGAAGGCTCCTATGCCCAAGGAGCATCCCAAGCCGGGCCATGCCCACCTCGTGTTCGGGCTCAAGACTGAAACCGGCGCGTGCCAGGAATTCACCGGCCAGATCGGCGCCGACGACGCCCAGCGGATCATGCTCGACATCATTGCAGCATCGAAAAAGAAACCAGCCGCGCCCAGCGGCGCCTGAAAGGAAAGTATGGACAACGCGACAATCGAAGCCATGGCCCTGGCCGCAGGCTTCAAACTGAAAGAGCAGCCGGGCGGCGCCATGGCGCTGAACCCGTACGTGTTCAACTTCGCACACCGCGTGCGCAACTGGCAGCCGGCCGGGGCGCAGACCATCAACGCACCGCGGTTCTACGGCCGGCTGGCGGTATGCATTATGGTGCCCGACGAAGAAAAGGAGCGGGAAATCGCCGGGCTGATCGCACACATTGATGCATGGGGCGCGCGGCAGCGCGAAGCCGGCCGCCGCGACATCTTGCACCCGAAAGGCTTTGACGAAGGCGGCTCGCAAATGGTGACGCGCTTCATTACCGTGGCGAACGATATGCGCGAACGTGCCGAGAAAGCTGAGGCGGCGCTGGCCGATCAAATGGCACTGGTCAAGAAGGCGGGCGACACCGATCAAGCCGAGTTCAATCGCAAATGGGCGGAACAGAAGAACCGCGCGGACCGGGCCGAGGCAGCGCTGGCGCGGCTGGTAGATCGCGTGGCACTGCCAGCCATCAACGAGGCAATCGCGCATTTTGAAAAGGAAAGCCCGCGCGCCGCCGGCCTCACGCTTCGCAAGCTCCGCGCCGACGTGCGTGTCCTTCTGCCAGCGAAGACGGATGCGCTGATCACGCACAACCTGCACACCGGCGCGCTGCGCGACCCGCGCGACGTGGCCAGCGATCCGCAGGCAGTGCTGTGCGTGGCGCCGGGCGAGCCGCTGCACGCCGCAGCACCGAAGCCGTGCAGCCAGGAGGAATGGGCCGCCGGCCGGCGCGCCGCGAAGAGCTGCGAGCGCTGCTTCCCTGCCGGGCCGTGCACGGGTATGCCGGCACCGCCTGCGCCGGCCGCCTGCACCATCTGCGACGGCACCCGCGTCACGTTCGGCAAACGCTGCGAGTGCACAGCAACTGGGAGCATTGGACCATGAGCGAATTGAACAGGCAGCAAATCTGCGCAGCGCTGGGCGTCAGCGAATCCACGATTCGGCGCCTTGAGCAGGCAGGTCTACCCTACACGCCAGTCGGCGTACGATCCAAGCGATATGACTTGGATGAATGTAAAACGTGGTTGAAGGAGAATAATCAATGTCCATCTGGGACGACAAAAAAGGCAGGAAACACGTCGGCGTCATGGTCGATGGCAAAAGAGTTCACCGAAAGCTGCCGGAAGGTGCAACTACGAGTGATGCCAAGCTCGTAGAGGCGGAAATACGTGCTTCGGTGGCGCGCGCACCGAAGCGATCGGTAAATATTCCCAGCGATCCTTCAATGACTGTCGTGCTCGCATTGTATGTCGAGCACGCAAAAACACTGCGCAGTTCCGTGACATCAATTCACCATGCGAAGCGACTCGGCCCATGGGCCGAAAAATATAAAGCGAGCCAAGCTCAGGAATTTGCGGATCATGTCATCAAGGACATGCGCAATGCTTACGCACACGCCACGATTAACCGATCACTGGCTTGCGCGAAGAAGGGATTAATGATCGCCTGGCGGCAACGCCTTACTCATGAGAACTACGGCCTGCGCATCGAAAGCATGAAGGTCAACAATAAACGAGAGGTATTCTTGACCGTCGACCAAGTGAGGAATATTTCTCAACACTGCAGTGATCAAGCGCGCGCCGCTATCTGGGCCGCGCTATTAACAGGCGCCCGCCGCAATGAAATTTGCCAAATCCAGAAAGAGCATATCGGAACCGACACAATCATGATCCCGTCTGGAAACACGAAAACGTTCAAAATGCGGGTAATCCCGATCATCCCGGCCTTACGCCCATGGTTACAATATTTTCCGCTGACAATCAGTATGTATGGCGTACAGTCGTCCTGGCGCCGGGCGCGCGTCAAGGCCCAGATGGAGCACGTCAATTTCCATGACTTGCGCCACTCGTGCGCCAGCATTATGCTGGGTCTCGGGGTTGATTTATACACAATCAGTAAGATACTCGGACACAGCAGTGTGCAGACGACGCAACGATACGCGCATCTACAGGTTGACGCCCAGCGCGCCGCGCTCAGCAAGCTGTCGGAACTCGTACAAAACTAAATTACACCCAAAAATTACACCCAACAAAAAAGCCGACTTTTTAAGGAGTCGGCTTTTTTTATAAGTACTTGATTTTACTGCGAATTCTTGGTGGGAAGTGCAAGTTTCGAACTTGCGACCCCTGCAGTGTGAATGCAGTGCTCTACCCCTGAGCTAACCTCCCGGGTGGCGCCATTATAGCGCATGGATTGCATTTGTAAAAGGGTCGAATGCAAGCCTTCGGCAACGTTTGTTACTGCGCGGCCGGGACGGCCAGCGCGGCGCGCCAGATGCAATTGCCCTTGACCGCTTTGTCCAGGCCATTGAGTGTATCTTCATGCGCCGCCACTTCCGCGTCCGACGCCGCCAGCACGATGACATCGGCCAGCGCCACCTGCTCCAGGCTGACGCCGCCGCCCTGCTCTTCTTCCTCGATATCCATGCCCAGGCTGTTCTGGCCGCGCGTCATCGACAGGTAGACGTCGGCCAGCAGTTCGGCATCGAGCAGCGCGCCGTGCAGCTTGCGGTGCGCATTCGAAATGCCGTAGAAATCGCACAATGCGTCGAGCGAGTTGCGCTTGCCGGGACGCAGTTCCTTGGCTTGCACCAGGGTATCGATGACGCCGCCGATATGGCTGTCGAACGCCGGCAATTTCAATAAGCGGAATTCGTGGTTCAAGAAACCCAGATCGAACGGCGCGTTATGGATGATCAGCTCGGCGCCCTCGATGTACTCGCGCAACTGCTGCGCGATTTCGGCGAATTTCGGCTTGTCGCGCAGGAATTCGGTGGTCAGGCCGTGCACGTTCAGCGCGCCCTCTTCCGACTCGCGTTCCGGATTGATGTAAACGTGAAAATTATTGCCCGTCAACATACGGTTGACCAGTTCGACGCAACCGATTTCAATGACGCGGTTGCCGAGCTTGGGGTTGATGCCGGTGGTTTCAGTATCGAGGACGATTTGACGCATGGGAATTTTTCAATAGGAACGAAAGCGAGCCGCGCAGTATAGCAAAGCGCGGCGGCGGCCGATTATTTGCGCACCGTCTCGACGCCGCGATTGGCCAGCAGGTCGGCCCGCTCGTTGCCCGGATGGCCGTTGTGGCCGCGCACCCAGCGCCAGTCGACCTTGTGCACGGCTTGCGCCGCATCGAGTTCCTTCCACAAATCAGCGTTCTTGACCGGCTCCTTGGCCGCCGTCTTCCAGCCGCGCGCCTTCCAGCCGTGGATCCATTCGCTGATGCCCTTTTGCACGTACTGGCTGTCCGTATGCAGCACCACTTCGCACGGGCGCTTCAAGGCGTTCAGCGATTCGATCACCGCCTTCAATTCCATCCGGTTATTGGTCGTATTCAATTCTCCGCCAAACAGTTCCTTCTCGACGCCGCCGGCCACCAGCCACGCGCCCCAGCCGCCGATGCCGGGATTGCCCTTGCATGCGCCATCGGTAAAAATTTCAACCTTATCCATCCTGCTGTTCCCGCCTTTTATTAGTTGCCGGCACGACCGCGGCGGTCGGCGCCGTTTTTTTGCTCCACGCCGGACCGATCAGGTGCATGCCCTTGACACGCTTGATCGCCTGCACGATGTAGACCGCGCCGAGATAGGGCCACCAGCGCGCGCCGGCCCGGTCCATGAAGGCGCAGCGCTGCAGCCAGTGTTCGGTGCGGCACGCGGGCGCGTAACAGCCGAAATGGCTGTGGGTGGCGCCCATGTTCAACAATTTTAACCAGTCTTTCATGCGCGGCATAGAAATGAATTCCCCGGCCGGCGGTAAAAAATGCGATCCGGTGACGCGCCCCGTCACCTGCCGCAAGCCCCACAGGCTGGCCGGATTGAAGCCGCAGATGATCAATTGCCCTTCCGGGATCAAGACCCGCTCGACTTCGCGCAGCACCTGGTGCGGTTCGGCGGCGAATTCGAGCACGTGCGGCAACACCACCAGGTCCAGGCTTTGCGAATCGAACGGCAGTTCGGCGTAATCGAAGGTGACGGCGACCTGGCGCGCCGCGCCGGCCTGCGGGCGCGGCTGCGTATCAGCTAACCATTTGCGTGGCATGCGGCTGGCGGCCAAGGCATCGATCTGCGGCATGCCGATCTGCACCGCGTTGTAGCCGAAGATGTCGGCCGTCAATGCGTCGAGCCGCGCCTGCTCCCAGGCGCGCACGTAGGCGCCGGCCGGCGTTTGCAGCCAGCCGTCCAGCGCTATAATGGATTTTTCGGATGCCGCGTTATCCATGCCACCCCTTATCTGACACTATGACCCATTCCGTTCCACCCACGCTCAGCGTCCTTACCGTTCCCGCATTCAATGACAATTACCTGTGGCTGATCCATGACGGCAGCAATGCCGCCGTCGTCGACCCCGGCGATGGGCAGGCGATCCTGGCCGCGCTGAAGGCGCACGGCCTGACGCTCACTTCCATTTTAGTCACGCACCACCACGCCGACCATACCGGCGGCATCCCTGAATTATTACAGCATTATGCGGTCCCCGTATTCGGCCCGCGTAAAGACGGCATCGCCGCCGTCACCGTCGCGCTCGGCGAAGGGGATGTCGTCGACGTGCCGGGGCTGGACTTGCGCCTGTCGGTGCTCGAGGTGCCGGGCCACACGAAGGGCCATATCGCCTACGTGCGCACGGGCGCCGAACCGTGGCTGTTCTGCGGCGACACGCTGTTCGCCGGTGGCTGCGGCCGCCTGTTCGAAGGCACGCCGGCGCAAATGGTGGACTCTCTCGGCAAGCTGGCGGCCTTGCCTGCTGCCACCAGGGTGTATTGCGCGCATGAATATACGCTGTCGAATCTGCGCTTCGCCAGCGCCGTGGAACCGGGCAACGCAGCGCTGACGGCGCGCATCGCGTCCGATACGGCCAGGCGCGACCAGGGTATTCCGACCGTGCCGAGCACGATCGGCGTCGAACGCGACACCAATCCCTTCCTGCGCTACCGCGAACCGGAGATCGCCGCGCAACTGGTGGCGGCCGGCAAGTTACATGGCGGAGAAGCGCCGGTGGATGTCTTCGCCGCCTTGCGGCAATGGAAAAATTCCTTCTGAATAAAACGGCCACCCATGCACACCGTCACCTGCTATCTCGACCCGGTCAGCCCGTTCGCCTGGTTGGCGACTAAACAGCTCGACCGCATCGAGGCGACCGGTTGTACGGTGGTGTTCGAGCCGGTGCTGTTCGCCGCGCTGCTCAACGCGCACGGCCAGAAGGGGCCGGCCGAGATACCGGCCAAGCGCACTTACACTTTTCGCGACGTGCTGCGCCAGGCCAGCGAACAGGGTTTGCGGTTTATCGGGCCGCCGGGGCACCCGTTCAATCCGCTGCTGGCCTTGCGCATGAGCACGGCGATCGCGCAGCCGCAGGATCGGCGGCGCTTCATGCTGGCGCAGATGGCGGCTTGCTGGGAAGATGGCGCAGATATCTCCGACCCGGCCGTACTGGTGGCGCTGGCCGATGCGCACGGACTGGACGGTGCAACGCTGGTGCTGGCTGCAGGCACACCGTCGGTAAAACAGGCGCTGGCCGATGCGAGCGCGCGCGCGATCGCCGCCGGCGTGTTCGGCGTACCGACATTCGAGTACCAGGGGGAATTGTTCTGGGGTGGAGACCGTATCGATTCCCTGCTGTGGCGCATCGCGGGGAACCGGGTCGATGAAGAGGTATTGCAAGACTTTCTGGCGCGGCCCGCGCTGGCGCAGCGCCGTTTATAAGCGGCGCAAACCGGGGATGCCGTTAAGTTAGCGCCAAATTTGTCATTCCCGCGCAGGCGGGAATCCCATTTCATTGCGCAGTCTGAGACGTAAATGGGATTCCCGCTTTCGCGGGAATGACAGATCTACAGTCTGTGGTCTTAACTTAAAGGTAACGGAACTACCGTTACTCCCCGGTTTACTTAGATTTCTTCGTACAGCGGCAAGGTCAGGAATTCGGCGAACGATTCCGACGTCGACATTTCTTCAAAAATCTGGGCCGCGCGCTCGTAGTTCGGGCTGCTGCCGTCAGGGGCGCTGGCTTTGATCTTCGGCAATTCCTCGGCGATCATCTTGTTGACCATCTCGGCGGTAACCTTGCTGCCGTCTTCCAGAACACCCTTGCTGGAACGGATCCATTGCCACACTTGCGAACGGCTGATCTCGGCGGTGGCTGCATCTTCCATCAGGTTGTGGATCGGCACGCAACCGTTGCCGCCCAGCCAGCTACCCAGATAGTGGATGCCGACGTTGATGTTGTAACGCAAGCCCGCTTCGGTGATCGGCGCTTCCGGCTGGAAGTTCAGCAGGTCGGCGGCGCTCACTTCGACATCTGGACGCTGCTTGTCGATCTGGTTCGGCTTGTCGCCCAGTACTTTCGTGAATTCGCCCATCGCCAGTTCGACCAGGCCCGGGTGCGCAACCCAGCCGCCGTCGTAGCCGTCGGTCGCATCGCGCGCCTTGTCGTTGCGCACGCCGCCCATCGCGATTTCATTTTTTTCCGGATCGTTCTTGATCGGGATCAGTGCCGCCATGCCGCCGATCGCAGGCGCGTTGCGCTTGTGGCAGGTTTTCAGCAACAGCAGCGCGTAGGAACGCATGAACGGCGCCGTCATCGTGACCTTGGCGCGGTCGGCCAGGCAGAAGTCTTTGTCGAGCTTGAATTTCTTGATGCACGAGAAGATGTAATCCCAGCGGCCGGCGTTCAGGCCCGAGCTGTGTTCGCGCAGTTCGTACAGGATTTCATCCATCTCGAACGCGGCCAGGATGGTCTCGATCAAGACAGTCGCCTTGATCGTGCCCTGCGCCAGGCCCAGTTCATCTTGCGTCATGACGAAGATGTCGTTCCACAGGCGCGCTTCGAGGTGCGATTCCATTTTCGGCAGGTAGAAATACGGGCCGGCGCCGCGTGCCAATTGCTCTTTGGCGTTGTGGAACATGAACAGCGCGAAATCGAAAATGCCACCGGAAATGCGCTTGCCGTCGACCAGCACGTGTTTTTCATCGAGGTGCCAGCCGCGCGGACGCACGACCAGGGTGGCGATCTTGTCGTTCAATTTGTAGAACTTGCCGTTCTGTTCCAGCGAGATGGTCTTGCGCACGGCATCCATCATGTTGATCTGGCCGGTGATCTGGTTGTCCCAGTTCGGCGTGTTCGAATCTTCGAAGTCGGTCATGTAGCTGTCGGCGCCGGAATTGAAGGCGTTGATAACCATCTTGCGCTCAACCGGGCCGGTGATTTCGACGCGGCGGCATTCCAGCGCGGCCGGGATCGGCGCGATCTGCCAGTCGCCGGCGCGGATGTGCGCGGTCTCGGCCAGGAAATCGGGACGCTCGCCGGCATCGAGGCGCTTGGCGCGCTCGACGCGCACGGCCAGCAATTCCTGGCGGCGCGATTCGAATGCACGCGACAGCTTGGCCACCAGCGCCAGCGCGGCCGGCGTCAGCACCTGCTCGTAACCTGGTTTGATCTGGCCCGTAATTTCCATACCTGCCGGCAAAGTGATGGTCGACTGCGTCATGTAGATCTCCGATGAAAAGTAAGAATGAATCGCTCAGTATAGGCGGCTTGATCGCCGTCACGTTTTTTGCAGTATATTCACTATATAGTTATGGAAACAAGACTTAAAATCACTTCATCTATGCCTTTTTTGCACAAGTGACTCATATGGGACAATTCAGACAAATTTCCACCTTCGTCGACGTCATCGCCAAGGGCAGCCTGTCGGCCGCCGCCCGCGCCGAAGGCATCGCACCGGCCGTGATCGGGCGCCGCCTCGATGCCCTCGAACAACGCCTCGGCGTCAAATTATTACAACGGACCACGCGCAAGCTGGCGCTGACCGACGAGGGTGCGGCCTTCCTCGAGGATTGCCAGCGCATTCTTACCGACCTGGAAGATGCCGAATCGGCCGTCACCGAACGCAGCGCGCGCGCCAGCGGGCATTTGCTGGTGTCGGCGCCGGCCGGTTTCGGCCGCCAGCACGTGGCGTCTCTACTACCCTCTTTCCTCAGCGAACACCGCGACGTCTCGGCCACGCTGCACCTGAACGACCGGCTCATGGACATTATAGGAGAAGGCGTGGATGTCGCAATCCGCATTGCGACGCTGTCCGACTCGAACCTGGTGGGCGTAAAACTGGCCGACAACCGGCGCGTGCTGGTGGCGACACCGGGCTACCTGAAACGGCACGGCACGCCCCGCACGCTGGACGACCTGGCGCGCCACAATTGCCTGGCCTTCAGCAACGACGGCAGCCAGCGCGGCTGGACCTTCCTGCAGGACGGCAAGCTCATCACCATCAAGGTCAACGGCAACATGGGTTGCAACGATGGCGCCGTGCTGCACGACTGGGTGCTGGCCGGGCGTGGCATCGCCTGGCGCTCGACGTGGGAAGTGGGTGGAGATATCGTGGCGGGACGCCTGCAGACCGTACTCGACGAGCATGCGGCGCCGGGCAACGATATCTACGCGGTGTTCGCGCAGCGCAATCACTTGCCGCTGCGAATTCGCGCCTTCGTCGACTTCCTGCGCCACACGTATTCGCAGCCGGATTACTGGCGCAAGGCGACGGCGACGGTGCCGGCGTAAAAACGCGGGCGAAAAAAAATCCTCGGAAACCGAGGATTTTTTTATTTCGTTAGTTCAGCGTATTACAGTGGCTGAATGTTCGAAGCTTGCTTGCCCTTAGGGCCAGCGGTCACTTCAAAAGAAACGCGTTGGTTCTCTTGCAGCGATTTGAAGCCGGTGGTTTGGATCGCCGAGAAGTGAGCGAACAGATCTTCGCCGCCTTCGTCAGGGGTGATGAAGCCAAAACCCTTCGAATCATTGAACCATTTTACGATACCAGTTGCCATTACAATTCCTATTTCAGTTAAGTTGGGCTTGCGCCCGTGATATCGTTTGA
>JAZJZT010000037.1:0-121310 GCA_040389645.1 Pseudomonadota bacterium
CCCTTCTTTACATGTCAATCAAATTATTCCGGACACTAGTGCGCGAAGGCGGGAACCCATACCCCGTATGCGTTCCCCCCATACCCCGTATGAGTCCCCCCATACCCTGTATGCGTTCCCCGTTCCCTAATGCCCTTAAGTTGGCGTCAAATCTGTCATTCCCGTGAAAACGGGAATCCCATTTCGCAAGCATGCCCACAAGCATGCCCCAGCTATTGCTACAATCTGTATTCCTGAAAAACACCGACGCCATCCGCAATGAGCCTGCAATCCGTACGTGAATTCTTCCTGGCCCGCCAGCTGGACATCCCCATCATTGAACTCGAAGTGAGCACCGCCACGGTGGCGCTGGCAGCCGAAGCCCACGGCGTCGAACCCGGCCGCATTGCCAAGACGCTATCGTTTCGCCTCGGCGACGGCCGCGCCATCATCCTGGTCGCGAGCGGCGATGCCCGGATCGACAACAAGAAATTCAAGGAAGCCTTCGGCAAGGGCCGCATGCTGCCGGCCGACGAAGTGGTGGAACTGACAGGACACCCGGTCGGCGGCGTTTGCCCCTTCGGCCTGGCGCAAGCGCTGCCGGTCTACCTCGACCAGTCGCTGCGCAATTTCGACGAAGTGCTGCCCGCCGCCGGCGCCATCCACAGCGCCGTGCGCATCAGCCCGGAACAACTGGCTGCCGTGACGGATGGCCAGTGGGTCGACGTCTGCTAGCGGAAAGAAGGAATCTCCGTGAAAAAGTCGATTATTTGCGCCGCCATACTGCTCGCCGCGGCCAACGCCGCCAGCGCCGCCGCCAGTCCGCACGTGATCCAGGGCATCCGTGTCGGTGCCAACAAGTACAAGATACTGAGCACATCCGGCTTCCAGTGCATCAAGAACATGCACGCCACGCTGCCGTATGAAGAACGCAGCGATGTGGAAGCGCTGGTCTGCACCTGGACGTCTAAACAGCCCGACGGCGGCAGCGCCCGCATCGTGCTCAACACGATCGTGCCGGACACCGTGGAAGCCAAGTTATATGCGCCCTTCAGTCACGTGGGCGAACTCACCGCCCGCTATCCGGCCACTGTCAGCTACGACAAGCTGCGCGCCGAGTTCGACGCAGCGCCATTGTCTGAAACAAAACCCGGCAAAGGCCAGGCGGGAGAAGCGTATTGGGGCGATGGCGAACTGCTGACCAGGCTTTCCTGCGCCAAGACCGGTTGCATCGTTACCTCCGGCACCAATTTCGCCCGGGCTTTTCGGATGCAGGAAGAACGCCGCGCCGCCGCCAAGGAAGAAAAGAAAAAGGCGGAAGCCGCCGCGCAGAAACCTGCCGGCGACGCTCGCTGATTGCGGCCACGGCAGGTCAGTGGCGCAGGGCTTGTCATATCGGCATCGCCAGGCATCCAGCGATGCCAGTTTTATTTACTGGTGGCCAACATGGACGTGACAGGCACGCCACCACAGCAAGGAATGCCGCACGTTCCACGCTCCGCCTGCCCGGCCCGAAGGCCGCGGTTTCACGCGCAGATTCGATGAAAAACAATTCCAAAGGTGGCCTGGTGTACTCCACCGAAGTCGGGCGCACCTGTCCCGAATGCGGGCTGGCGCTTGCCGGGTGTGCCTGCAAGGCCGGGGCCAAGGCCGCGCCGGTTGGCGATGGCGTGGTGCGCGTGTCGCGCCAGACCAAGGGGCGAGGAGGCAAAAGCGTGACCGTCGTCAAGGGCCTGGCGCTCGATGCCGTCGCGCTCGCCGCGCTTGGCAAACAGTTGCGCACGGCCTGCGGGTCCGGCGGGACGGTCAAGGATGGTGTCATCGAAGTGCAGGGCGACCATTGCGCGCTGGTGATGGAAACGCTTAAAAAACATGGCCACCAGGCGAAACTGGCCGGCGGCTGAAACTGTCGCGTGCCATGCGTTTTGATGGCGGCGATCTTCGGTAGTGCTAAACTGCGCCCCTTAATTCAAATTCTAAAAGCCATGACGAACAAAAAACAGCCTGCCAAAAAAACAGTCGAGGCGCCTGCGGGCCGGGCGGAAAATCCTTTCCTCGATACCGATTTTTATAAGCGCATGCGCGATTACACCGAGCGTGACGCGGCCTTCTCGAAAGAATTGAAAGCGATCGCCGAGCGCGGCGCCGGCAAACAGAATACGGATGCGCGCCATGCGCCATCTTTAAAACTGTTGCGCGCCGTCGTCAAAAAGGGTTTGCCGCTCGAAGACATGCTTGGCCGTATCGTGCAGGGTATTGAATCGGGCTTATGGGAACCATGGCTGACCGTATTCGGTTTTGAACTTCGCGGCGTCAACTATAACAAGACCGAATCGCGCAATGCGCGGCTGGCGCTGGATATCAGCCTGGCATCGAAGGCCAATACGACTTTTTCCAATGCGGGAATCCCGAACTGGCGCAGCTTGGTGGTGGAAGATTGCGCCCAGCTCCAGATTGAAAAGCCGACCGAGAAAACACCCGCCAAAGCCTACGCCATTTTCTATCTGGATGCCGCTGACGATTGAATATCTCCACAGGCAGGTGGCGCAGCGAATTGATTTTATTCACGCTTGATATTGCCCACTTGCCTGATCGCCGCATATCGCCTGCAACGGGCAACGCGGCGCGTGCTTGTCAGCGATAAAATATTCCTGTAGCCATTCTGTAATGTCGTCAGATCCTCTGGCGAAGCCTTGTCATTAGTGTGAAAAATGGCAAGGCAAATACTCTCCAATCCAGGCAGGGGCCGCAATTTTCCTTGTTAAATCCAGTATCTGCTTGAGCGTATTAGCCTGCCTGATGCAAGGCTTGAATTTATCAGTGAAGCTAATCCCCGCATCCGCCATGTCCGTCGGCTTCAATGCGCTTGAGTACGCTATCTCTTCGCGCTAGCCAATTCAACGATAGCCTGGCTTTGACTGGTGTATCCATCCACCGTCTATCGCGTATTTTCATTTTGCTTGTCACGCATCGGAACATCTGAATTTTCAGCATCGGGTGTCATAAGCAAAAAACCTCACGTTTCGCCCGGTGCATGCTCGTTATTGGTATGATTGTGCCAATAATTGGCTTGGCTTGCCCCGCAAACCCGAAATGCAGGCCAGCCATGGCAGAGCCGCAGCGGTTCGCAGCCTCGCTGAAGATGCATTTATTCGATAATTTGGAAATGATTTGCAAGTATTTTCACGCTTATGCAGGGAGGGTGGGGCGTCTGCAAGCCAATATTTCCAGCTTTAAATCTTAGGTCTTGCTTAATTTTTTGACCTATTTTGCTTAATTTTTTTTGGCCTGATTTCGTGCTGATCGGTTTTTTAAGCTACCCCGCTCCCCCCTTGATCCGAGCGATTATCAATGGTGATAGAGAGATAAAGAGCATTTCAAGCGGTGCACGCAACCGGATGTTGCTGGTAAAATCAGAATTCCTCGTAAAATCAGCCGCTCATGATCTCAATCGAAATTGAAAATCCAGACTCCGCCGATGCTTGTATTCTTCTGGAAGAACTTTCTGAAGCGCTGCAGGCGATAACAGGAAGTAGTGGGAAATCCTCATTCGATACGAATGACGTCCGTCTTGAAAATGCACGATTTGTCGTGGCGCGCGATTCGCATGGCCAACCGGTCGGCTGTGGCGCTTTTCGCCCGTTTCAGGAAAATGTCGCTGAAGTCAAACGCATGTATTCCCGGCCTGGCACGACTGGCGTCGGCTCGGCAATACTATCGTTTCTTGAAAAGGAGGCGGAACAAATCGGGTATCAAGCATTGATACTGGAAACACGCCTTGTCAACGAGCGAGCTGTTCGTTTCTACGAGCGGCATGGATATGAAAATATTCCAAATTACGGAAAATATCTTGGAAATGTAAAAGCTGCCTGTTTTGAAAAGAAGCTGGTGAGGTAGTAAATTACTGGCCGGTTAAGCCGCGAGTACAGGGTCAGGATATGCCCAGGTTTTGACCATCTGGTTGACGTATCCTGAAACGTTAATTCCGTAACGATAAAATTTCACTGTCCGGTACAGGCTGGCACTGACCGCTGTCGTTCCAGCGGCAGGTTTCCATCGTTATATCGTTCACTGGATGCTTTCACGCGCTCCGCTTGCGCTTATAATATTGACTTGATCGCTGGCCGTTGCCAGCAGCCCATCCCGATTGTTCATTCCGCATGCAAGTACACATCTTCCCCCTCTATTTACCAACCGGCCGGCCTGAGCTTCTGGAGTTTCCCCAATGACGGCGAACCAGCCTACAACGCCGCATCCGAATCTGCTGACGCGCGTACTCGGACTGGCCAACCTGGGCATGGTGGTGCTCGACGCCGGGCAACGCATCGTGCTGTGGAACCAGTGGATGTCCAGCCATTCCGGCCTGTCGGCCGGACGCGTGCAGGGCAGCGAACTGTTCGATTTGTTTCCTGAATTGCGCGGCCAGCGCCTGGAGCAGGCCGTGCGCAGTGCCCTGCACAGCAACCTGCCGGCATTGCTGCCGCAGTCACTGAACCGCACGCCATTCCCTTTATATCCGTCCGGAACCTGGGGCGGCGAACGGATGGAACAGGGCGTGTCGGTCACGCCGTTCAGCGAAGGTAAGGAGCGTTATTGCCTGATCGAGGTCAGCGACGTCAGCGGCACGGTCGGCCGCGAGCGCCAGTTGCGCGGCCAAGCCGAAGCGCTGCGCGCCCAGTCCTATGTGGACGGCTTGACCGGCATCGCCAACCGGCGCCATTTCGATGTCGCACTGGACCGCGAATTGCGGCGCGCGCAGCGCAACGACGGGGAATTGTCGCTGTTGCTGATGGATATCGATTCCTTCAAAGCCTATAACGATCATTTCGGCCACCCGCAGGGCGACACCTGCCTGACCTTGGTCGCCGAAGCTTTTGCCGCCATGTTGCAGCGTCCGGCCGACTTGGCGGCGCGCTACGGCGGCGAAGAATTCGCGGCCGTGCTGCCCGATACCGGTTCTCAGCAGGCACAACAGCACGCCGAGGCGATCCGGGCGCGCGTCGCCTCGCTCGGCATCCCGCACGCGCCAGCGGCGCTGCGGCCCCATGTCACGCTCAGCATCGGCGTCGCCAGTTTCAATAAAACCCGCCTGGCCGATGCCGAATCGCTGCTGGCGGCGGCCGACCGCGCGCTGTACGCGGCCAAGCGCGCCGGGCGCGATTGTGTTGTCGTCGACCAACAGCAAGAAAGCCCCGTATAGCAATTCCCCCAACGTGCCAAAGCAAACCATAGGCAGCAATCTTCTTGCTGACGCCGCTTCGGGGTCAGACCCCTAAGCGGCGTCAGCAAGAGCGGTATTTGCCGCTGCTTGTTGCACGTTTATCATGCTTTCATGGGGGCGAACCGTTCCTGCGAGAGGTCGTCGGTCTTTTTTCAGGGAGCCTGGGTTTGACTGAATGGGGTGTTGCGGGAGATAAGTGAGCGGCAAGCCGTGTCGGCTTGCCGCTCAGCGCCAGGCGCGGGATTCGATGGATATCGAAGCGTGTCTGGCGGGGAGGGGGATAACTTTATTTAATCGCGGATTTCCAGCGCGCGGTTCAGGCTGAGCGCGGCCAGCGAACCGACGGCGCCGGACAGCAGGTACAGGCTGACATAGCCAAGCCCGAAGTGGGCCGACAGGCCGAGCGCTACCAGCGGTGCGAAGCCGGCGCCGACCAGCCAGGATAAATCCGACGTCAGTGCGGCGCCCGTGTAGCGGTACTTGGCCTGGAAATTCGCCGTGACGGCGCCGGCGGCCTGGCCGTACGACAGGCCGAGCAAGACAAAACCGACCAGGATGAAGATGTTCTGACCCAGTTCTCCGCCATCCATCAGCGTCGGCACGAAGCCGCTGAACACGGCGATCAGCGCGGCCAGCGAGCCCAGCGTGCTGCGGCGGCCGAAGCGGTCGGCGATCAGGCCGGAGGCGACGATGCCGACGGCGGCCAGCGCGGCGCCGCCCATCTGCAATACCAGGAATTCACTGATCGAGCGTTCCGAATACAGGTTGATCCACGACAGCGGGAAGACAGTCACCAGGTGGAACAGCGCGTAGCTGGCCAGCGCGGCCAGCGCGCCGATCAGGACGTTGCGGCCTTGCGAACGGGTCAGTTCGATGACGCCGGTCGGTTCCAGTTCGCGCTCGTCGAGCAGGCGTGAATATTCCGGCGTCGATACCAGGCGCAGCCGGGCGAACAGCGCGACGACGTTGATCGCAAACGCGACATAGAAGGGATAGCGCCAGCCCCAGTCGAGGAAGTCGGCCATCGACAGCACGTCCAGCATGTAAGAGAACAGGCCGGCGGCGATGACGAAACCGACTGGCGCGCCGAGTTGACCCAGCATCGCATACCAGCCGCGCTTGTTTTGCGGCGCGTTCAGCGCCAGCAGCGACGGCAGACCGTCCCACGAACCGCCGAGCGCGATGCCCTGGCCGATCCGCAGCAAGGCCAGCACGATGATGGCGGCGCCGCCCAAATGATCATAGGTTGGCAGGAAGGCAATGCCGACCGTCGATACGCCGAGCAGGAACAGCGCGATCGTCAGTTTGACCTCGCGGCTGAAGCGGCGTTGTATTTCCATGAAGATCACCGTGCCGAACGGTCGGGCGATGAAGGCGAAGGCGAAGATGGTGAATGCGTACAGCGTGCCGTCGAGCTGGTTCGCGAACGGGAAGAACACCGCCGGGAAGACCAGCACGGATGCGATGGCATAGACAAAGAAATCGAAGTATTCGGACGCTCGCCCGATCACGACTCCAATCGCAATTTCTCCGGGAGCGATGTGGCCATCGCGGGAATTGATGTTGCGCGCGCCACTACTGGTGTTGCTGTGTGGCAGATGGGCGGAACCTTCGCCGTCATAAATAGTCGTGCTGGACATAGTTTTCGCCTCACTAGTAAGTTTTTATCCGGTTTATGCGTGGCCTGTCCATAGCTCGCAGGCTGCAAGGGTAGGACAAAGTGTCCAATCGCCAACGCGCACCGTTGTCAGTACAGTAGCATGATCTCCAATCTCTGTAACGCACAAAACCGCATGAATCCATTGATTGCCCGTCGCGGACTGTTACTTTTGCCCCTGTTGTGGCTTGCCGGCTGCAATACCGTGGTCATGAACCCGTCCGGCGATATCGCCGCCCAGCAAGGACATCTGGTCGTTGTCTCGACCCTGTTGATGCTGTTGATTATTGTTCCTGTTATCGCCCTGACAATTATTTTCGCCTGGCGTTATCGCAAGAACAATACTACCGCCAAGTACGAACCGGACTGGGATCATTCGACCCAGCTTGAACTGGTCATCTGGGGCGCGCCCCTGCTGATCATCATCGCGCTCGGCCTGCTGACCTGGATCAGTACCCACTTGCTCGACCCTTACCGTCCATTGCAACGCCTCGATGCCGAGCGCCCGATCCCGGCCGATGTCAAGCCGCTGGTGGTGCAAGTCGTTGCGCTGGACTGGAAATGGCTGTTCATCTATCCGGAACAGGGCATCGCGACCGTCAATCAACTGGTGACGCCGGTCGATGTGCCGGTGCGTTTTAAAATTACCGCCTCGACCGTGATGAACTCGTTCTACATTCCTGCGCTGGCCGGCCAGATCTACGCGATGCCGGGTATGGAAACCACCTTGAACGCCGTCATCAACAAGCCGGGCCAGTACGACGGTTTTTCGGCCAACTACAGCGGCGCCGGTTTCTCGGACATGCGCTTTAAATATCACGGTGTCAGCCAGGCCGATTTCGACGGCTGGGTGAACAAGGTCAAGGCCGCCGGCGGCGGTCTCGATCGCGCCGGTTACACGGTGCTGGAAAAACCGAGCGAGCGCGAGAAAGTGCGTCATTACGGCGCCATCGATCCCGAGCTGTACCACAAGATCGTCAACCGCTGCGTCGCAGACGGCTCGGTCTGCATGGACAAGATGATGACCGCCGATGCCAAGCGCGCCGCCAAAATGGCCGCCGAGTTGTGCGTCACGCCGCCTAAAGCGGCCCCTATCACCCTGACGAGTAGCAAAAATGCACGAGCAAACTGAACTGACCAAGCTCATCTTCGGGCGGCTGAGCTGGGAAGCGATTCCCTACCATGAGCCCATCCTGCTGGCCACCTTCGCCATGGTCGCCGTCGGCGGCCTGGCGCTGGTCGGCGCGCTGACGCACTTCCGCGTCTGGGGCACCTTGTGGCGCGACTGGATCACCAGCATCGACCACAAGAAAATCGGCATCATGTACATGATCCTGGGCCTGGTGATGCTGCTGCGCGGCTTCGCCGACGCGCTGATGATGCGCGCCCAGCAAGCGTTCGCCTTTGGCGACTCGGCCGGCTTCCTGCCGCCGCACCACTACGACCAGGTGTTTACGGCGCACGGCGTCATCATGATTTTCTTCGTCGCCATGCCGCTCGTGACGGGCTTGATGAACTATGTCGTGCCGCTGCAGATCGGCGCGCGCGACGTCGCCTTCCCCTTCCTGAACAATTTCAGCTTCTGGATGACGACCTTCGGCGCCGTGCTGGTGATGGCTTCGCTGTTCGTCGGCGAATTCGCTCGCACCGGCTGGCTCGCCTATCCGCCGCTGTCCGGTATCCTCGCCAGCCCCGATGTCGGCGTCGATTACTATATATGGTCATTGCAGATTGCCGGGGTCGGGACCTTATTGTCCGGCATTAACCTGATCGCCACCATCGTCAAGATGCGCGCTCCGGGCATGTCGCTGATGAAAATGCCAGTGTTTACGTGGACCGCGCTGTGCACCAACGTGCTGATCGTCGCCGCCTTCCCGGTGCTGACGGCCGTACTCGGCATGCTGTCGCTGGACCGCGTGTTCGGCACCAATTTCTTCACGAATGACCTCGGCGGCAATTCGATGATGTACGTCAACCTGATCTGGATCTGGGGCCACCCAGAGGTCTACATCCTGGTCTTGCCCGTGTTCGGCATCTTCTCGGAAGTCGTCTCGACCTTCTCCAGCAAGCGCCTGTTCGGTTACACGTCGATGGTGTACGCCACCGTCGTCATCACGATCCTGTCGTACCTGGTCTGGCTGCACCACTTCTTCACGATGGGTTCCGGCGCCAGCGTCAATTCCTTCTTCGGCATCACGACGATGATCATCTCGATCCCGACCGGCGCCAAGATTTTCAACTGGCTGTTCACCATGTACCGCGGCCGCATCCGTTTTGAACTGCCAATGCTGTGGGCGATCGGCTTCATGATCACCTTCGTCATCGGCGGTATGACGGGCGTCCTGCTGGCGGTGCCGTCGGCCGACTTCGTGCTGCACAACAGCCTGTTCCTGATCGCGCACTTCCACAACGTCATCATCGGCGGCGTGCTGTTCGGCCTGTTCGCCGGCATCAATTACTGGTTCCCGAAAGCGTTCGGCTACAAGCTCGACACCTATTGGGGCAAGTGGTCGTTCTGGCTGTGGATCGTCGGCTTCTACCTGGCATTCATGCCACTGTACGTGCTCGGCCTGATGGGCGTGACGCGCCGCATGAGCCACTTCGAAGACCCGTCGCTGCAGATCTGGTTCCAGATCGCGGCCGTGGGCGCGGTCCTGATCGCCGGCGGCATCGGCGCGATGATCATGCAGTTCTACGTCAGCTTCCGCCGCCGCGCCGAACTGCGCGACGTCACCGGCGATCCATGGGATGGCCGTACGCTGGAATGGTCGACCTCGTCGCCACCGCCTGACTACAACTTCGCGTTCACGCCGGTCGTCTACGATAACGACACCTGGTCCGACATGAAGAAGAACCAGTACCAGCGTCCGACCGCCGACTTCGTCGAGATCCACATGCCCAAGAACACCTGGGCCGGCTTCGGGATTTCCGCGCTGAGCGCCGTCATCGGTTTCGCGCTGATCTGGCAAATGTGGCTGCTGGCCGGGATCGGCTTCGTCGCGATGATGGCCGCCATCATCGTCCACACCTTTAATTACAAACGCGATTACTACATCCCTGTGGACGAAGTCGTCCGCACCGAAGGTAACCGCACCCGTCTGCTGGAAAGCCATGTCTGAGATCACTGCAACCGGCGCCGTGCGCGCTGACCTGAGCTCGCACTATCAAGTGCGCGGGCACACCCCGAGCCACGGCGGCTCGGGCACCGACAACAGTTCGCGTTATTTCGTGCGCGAACACCATCCGGAAAACGGGACTTTGCTCGGTTTCTGGATCTACCTGATGAGCGATTGCCTGATCTTCGCCTGCCTGTTCGCGACCTATGCGGTATTGGGACGCAACTACGCGGGCGGCCCGTCCGGCCCGGAACTGTTCGACCTGCCGCTGGTGGCGCTGAACACCGCCTTCCTGCTGCTGTCGTCGATCACCTACGGTTTCGCGATGCTCGAATCGCAGCGCAAGCGCCTGCGCAGCGCGCTGGTCTGGCTGGCCATCACCGGCCTGTTCGGCGCGGCCTTCCTGTCGCTCGAACTGTACGAATTCAGCCACCTGATCCACGAAGGCGCCGGCCCGCAGCGCAGCGGCTTCCTGACCGCGTTCTTCGCGCTGGTCGGCACGCACGGCTTGCACGTGACGTTCGGCATCGTCTGGCTCGTCACCTTGATGTTCCAGCTGAAGCGCCACGGCCTGACGCCGGAAAACCGCCGCCGCCTGATGTGCCTGTCGATGTTCTGGCACTTCCTGGACGTGGTCTGGATCGGCGTCTTCACCTTTGTCTACCTGATGGGAGTTTTGCCATGAGCCACCACGACCACGGTCACGACCAGCACGGCCACGATGGCCACCACGGCCATGATCACGACGACCACGACCACGGCAGCCTGAAAAGCTACGCGATCGGCTTCGTGCTGTCGGTGATCCTGACCGCGATCCCGTTCCTGCTGGTGATGAACAAGACGATCGACAAGTCCAGCACCACGGCCTTGATCGTGCTCGGCTTCGCCGCCGTGCAGATCGTCGTCCACATGATTTATTTCCTGCACATGAACACCAAGTCCGAAGGCGGCTGGTCGATGCTGGCGTTGATCTTCACGGTCATGCTGGTCGTCATCATGCTGTCGGGTTCGATCTGGGTGATGTACCACCTCAACCACAACATGATGCCTGGCATGATGATGAACCACGACATGGGCTGACATGGCACAGGCGCCGCACGATCCCCCGTCACCGGGGCGGGCGGCGCCCGTCCGGCGTTCCGCAACCCTGCGGTACGCGCTGCTGGCCTGCGCTGTATTGCTGGTCGGCGTCTTGCTGGCGCTGGGGACATGGCAGGTGCAACGCCTGCTGTGGAAACAGCAATTGATCGCGCGCGTCGAACAGCGCGTGCACGCGGCGCCTGCCGCCGCGCCCGGCAAGCCGTCCTGGCCGAACGTCAAGGCCGAATCCGATGAATACCGGCACGTTCTTGTCTCCGGCACCTTCCTCTACGAACTGACGACGCGGGTCCAGGCTGTCACTGAACTCGGCAGCGGTTACTGGCTGTTGACGCCGCTGTGCGGCGCCGACGGTACCGTCGTGCTGGTCAACCGCGGTTACGTGCCGGCCGGCGCCAAATCCAGCCCGGCTAATTCCAAAACGACATCCTCTGCCGGCTCCGCGCCGGCCTGTCCGCCCGCCGATGGTGGCGTGCGCGCAACAGTGACCGTCAATGGTTTGCTGCGCATTAGCGAGCCGGCCGGCGGCTTCCTGCGCAACAACGATTCCGCCGCCGAACGCTGGTATTCGCGCGACGTGGCGGCCATCGCCGCCGCGCGCGGCCTGGACAACGTTGCACCGTATTTCATCGATGCGGACGCCGCTCAGGCGCCCGCGCAGGTCGGCGATCCGGCCCCGGTCGGTGGTCTGACCGTGATTTCCTTCCATAACAATCATCTGGTTTATGCGCTGACTTGGTATGCTCTGGCTGCTATGGTCGTGGGCGCCCTGTTGTGGGTTGCGCGCGAGGGGCGCAAGTCGCCGCCACGGCCCCCGAAGGACTAGACCAGGATGGACACATGCAAGGACAAATTGCGGGCATTGACGATGGTGCCGGCGTGATCGAACGTTCCGCCGCTGCGCAGGCGAACGTGGAATCCGCGGCCGGTCACGAAAACATGTTGCACCTGATCCAGTTGCGCTGGATCGCCGTGATCGGGCAGGTGACGACGATCGCCGCCGCCACGCTGATTTTCGGCATCCAGTTGCCGATGCTGCACATGCTCGAAGTGCTGGCCTGCCTGATCGCCTTCAACGTCGCCAGCCAGTTGCGCTGGCATGAAAACCGTCCCGTCACCAATCCCGAAATGTTCCTGGCATTGATGGTGGACGTGGTCAGCCTGACGGCGCAACTGTACCTGAGCGGCGGCACGACGAACCCGTTCGCCTTCCTGTATTTGCTGCAAGTGATTCTCGGAGCCGTGCTGCTGCGCGGCTGGGCCACCTGGATCATTGTCGGCATCACCAGTATTTGCCTGGCCGGACTGGCGCGCTTTTCCCATCCGCTGTCGTTGCCGCTCGACCACCAGCTCGGCATCGCCAGCCTGTATGTCGAAGGCATGCTGATCTGTTTTACGCTGAACGCGGGACTGCTGGTATTTTTCATCAAGCGCATCGCGCGCAACATGCGCGCGGCCGACGCGCAACTGGCCGCGCTGCGCCAGCGCGCCGCCGAGGAAGAACACATCGTGCGCATGGGCCTGCTCGCATCGGGCGCCGCGCACGAACTGGGCACGCCGCTGGCGACGCTGTCCGTGATTCTCGGCGACTGGCGCCGCATGCCGGAATTCACCGGCCAGCCCGAACTGCTGGACGATATCGGCGAAATGCAGACCCAGTTGCAGCGCTGCAAAACCATCGTCAGCGGCGTCTTGATGTCGGCCGGCGAAGCGCGCGGCGAATCGTCGGCGCGCACCACGCTGTGCACCTTCCTCGGCCAGCTCGCCGCCGAATGGCGCGGCAGCCGGCCGATGCAGGTCGGCGCCTTTGATTACGCCAACCGCATCGAACAGGACATGCCGGTGGTATTCGATTCGGCGCTGAAGCAAATGATCTGGAATGTGCTCGACAACGCGCTCGACGCCTCTCCCACCTGGGTCAGTTTCGAAACCTCGCTCGACGGCGATACATTGAATCTGCTCGTGACCGACGCCGGCCCCGGCTTCGCGCCGGCGATGCTGTCGCAGTTCGGCAAACCGTATCAGTCGACCAAGGGCCGGCCGGGTGGAGGGCTCGGGCTGTTTTTGGTCGTCAATGTCGCGCGCACCCTGGGCGGCAGCGTCACGGCGCGCAACCGTCCCGAGGGTGGCGCATCGGTGCAACTGACGCTGCCGCTGGCGGCAATCAAACTGGACGAAGAGGTGAGCGATGTCCGATGAACGCCTGCTGTTGATCGTCGAAGACGACGCCGCCTTTGCGCGCACCTTGAGCCGCTCGTTCGAGCGACGCGAATACACGGTGCTGCTGGCCGAAAACCTCGACCAGGCCGCCGAAGTGCTGAAAGAGTACACGCCCGGTTACGCCGTGGTCGACCTGAAACTGAAGGGTAATGCATCCGGCCTGGCCTGCGTGCAGATGCTGCACCAGCACGACCCGGAAATGCTGATCGTCGTGCTAACCGGGTTCGCCAGCATCAACACGGCGGTCGAAGCGATCAAGCTCGGCGCCTGCCAGTACCTGGCAAAACCGTCCAACACGGATGATATCGAAGCCGCCTTCGGTCACGTCGCCGGCAGCGCCGAACTGGAAGTGACGAACCGCTCCACGTCGATCAAGACGCTGGAATGGGAACGCATCCACGCGGTGCTGGCCGAAACGGATTTTAATATTTCCGAAGCGGCGCGCCGCCTCGGCATGCACCGGCGTACCC
Organism: Pseudomonadota bacterium; assembly: GCA_040389645.1. GTDB lineage: Bacteria > Pseudomonadota > Gammaproteobacteria > Burkholderiales > Burkholderiaceae_D > Rugamonas. The sequence goes on from JAZJZT010000037.1 coordinate 13,762, forward strand.
TGGCGCGCAAGCTGGAAAAACAGCGCGTCAAATAGGCGCCAGTCGTTCGGCAAACAACTTCAAACCTGGTGGAGGCGTGAATTGAACGGACCCGACCCAAAGAACAAGCATCCGATGGAAGGCTTTCCCCAAGTCTGCTTCATCAAGAATACGGTAAATAATCCGAATATCGTCATCGGCGACTACACCTATTACGACGACCCGGAAGACTCCGAGAACTTCGAACGCAACGTCCTTTATCATTTCCCGTTCATCGGCGACAAGCTCATTATCGGAAAATTCTGCGCCATCGCGCGCGGCGCGAAATTCATCATGAACGGCGCCAATCACAAGCTGTCCGGAGTGTCGACTTATCCGTTCCAGATTTTTGGCAACGGCTGGGAAAAAGTCATGCCGCAGCCCGGCGACTTGCCCTACAAGGGCGATACGGTGATCGGCAACGACGTCTGGATCGGGTACGACGTGCTGGTGATGCCGGGCGTGAAAATAGGCGACGGCGCCATCATTTCCTCGCGTTCAGTGGTCGTCGGCGACGTGCCAGCCTACACCGTGGTCGGCGGCAATCCCGCCAAGCCGATCAGGCAGCGCTTTGCGCCGGAAGTGATCGAGGTCTTGCAGGCGATCGCCTGGTGGGATTGGCCGATCGAGAAGATCACGCGACACCTGGACATCATCGCATCCGGCGATATCGATGCCTTGCAGATCTGTGCAGCCAACTAAGTTAAATTGCCATGAAAATACCGTTTATCGTTGCTTTGTCATTCACGCTACTCTCAATCACCTCTATCGCGGCTGTACCCGTAGACGCGAATCAACTTGAGCGAAACAAAGCCAAAATCGTCTCGCGCCTGTATCAAGCAAGCTATGGCCCGGAGGAGCGATGCAAAAAATCTGTCCCCGCTGCTGCAGCGGAATTTAGTAATGAGTTACAGCGGTTTTCCAAAAACAACGCCAATCTCATTTCATTGCTCACCAAATCTCCCTACTATGATTTGGCAAAAAAGGACTATTCTTCGGATTCCGCGGATGACACACCACAGACATTGGCCGAAGAATGTGAGTTTTATGTCGTTCTTCTACGCTCAATGAACGAGACTCCGGAAGGCAAGGCGGCGGTAAAAGAATTTGAGGAAATTCTTTCAAAATAATCTACTCTCAATCAGACAGGGCAGCCAGGCGATTGGCGCCGATGCGACAGGTACGCGGTCCAGGCAGTGCACCGTAACTGAATACCTGTTATACCTTGATGCAGTCATCGTTTTGCTGGCAAGTCAAATGCGAGGTATATGAATGTCTTCCCATCCGATCCAGTCGATTCAAGCTCCACGTCCTGCCGGCTGCATCCAGTGCAAAAGCGACAAGGCGTTGGATTTCGAATTCGCTTTTGCCTATCAACCGATCGTCGACCTGGGCGCACGCACGATCTTCGGGCACGAGGCGCTGGTGCGTGGCCCGAACGGCGAATCGGCATATTCCGTGTTGTCGCAGGTGACGGATGAGAACCGGTACACCTTCGACCAAGCCTGTCGCGTCAACGCGATCCGGGGCGCGGCGGCGCTGGGCATCAAGGAATTCCTGTCGATTAATTTTTTGCCGAACGCTGTCTACCGGCCCGAAGCCTGCATCCGCAGCACCCTCGATGCCGCACAGCGTTACGATTTTCCGATCGAACGCATCATTTTCGAAGTGACCGAAGGAGAACAGGTGCAGGACCGGCCGCACCTGGTGAATATTTTCAGCGAATATCGGCGCTTCGGCTTCAAGACCGCGATCGACGATTTCGGCGCCGGCTACGCGGGCCTGAACCTGCTGGCGGCATATCAGCCTGATATCGTCAAGATTGACATGGACCTGGTGCGGGATATCGATACGAATCCGGCCAAGCAGGCCATCGTCAAGGGCATCGTGTCGATTTGCGCCGCATTGAACGTCAGAGTGCTGGCCGAAGGCATCGAAACGAAGCCGGAGCGCGATTTTTTGCACGGTGCCGGGATCGACCTGATGCAGGGCTACCTGTTCTGCAAACCCGCGTTCCAGGCGATCGGCGTGATCGACCCATCATCCTGGATTTAAAATAGAGTCAGGCCACGTACAGCAGCACCGCGCCGAAGTGGCAGACGCTGCCGCCGAGCACGAACAGGTGCCAGACGCCGTGGCCATATCGCCATTTGTGGTCGGTCGCGTAAAACACGATGCCGCCCGTGTACAGCACGCCGCCGGCCACCAGCCACAGAAAACCGTTCCAGCCCAGTGCCGCGATCAGCGGCTTGGTGCCGACCACGGCCACCCAGCCCATCGCCACGTAGATCAACAGGGATAAAATGCGCGCGCCTTTCGCATACCAGATCTCCTGCAGGATGCCGACCACGGCCAGCGTCCACACCACGCCGAACATCCACCAGCCCCACGGGCCACGCAAACTCACCAGCGTGAATGGCATGTAGCTGCCGGCGATTAACAGGTAGATCGAACAGTGATCGAGGCGGCGCAGCACATCCTTGGCCCGGCCGCGCATGCTGTGATACAGCGTCGAGGTCAGATACAGCGTCAGCAGGGTCGCCGCATAAATGCTGAAACTGACGACCTTCCACGCATCGCCGCTGCGCGCTGCCATGACGATCAGCAGCGTGCCGCCGATGACGGCCAGCGCCGCGCCGACCGTGTGGGTGATGCTGTTGAAGCGTTCGCCATAGTACATATGCTCTGTTTCCGATGCAGTCAGTGACTAGGGCGGGAGCGCGGTAGACCGTTGCATTGTATAGCGCAATCGTGGCAAATGGCGCGGCTGTCCCTTATTCGGCATCTGGCTGCGCGCCAGGCTCCGCTTGCCGGAACGCTTCCAGTTCCTGGCAGGCGGCGTGGATGCGCATCAGTGTCGGGAAAGCGGACAGGTCGCAGTCGAAGCGCTGGGCGTTATAGATTTGCGGCGCCAGGCAGCAGTCGGCCATGGTCGGTGTATTGCCATGGCAGAAGCGGCCGGTGGCGCTGTCGCGCGCCAGTTGCTGTTCCAGCGCGCCGAGGCCGAGCATCACCCAGTGCCGGTACCAGGTGTTTTTTTGCTCCGGCGTCACCTGCAACTCTTCCGCCAGGTATTTCAAGACGCGCAGGTTGTTGAGCGGGTGGATGTCGCAGGCGATCGCCAGCGACAGCGCGCGCACGCGGGCGCGCCCCGCCGGGTCAAGCGGCAGCAGCGGCGTACCGGGGCGCGTCTCGTCGAGGTATTCGATGATCGCCAGCGATTGCGTCAACAGTACGCCTTCGTCTTCCAGCACCGGCAGCAGGTGCGCCGGATTGAGCGCGTCGAACGCGGCGCCGAACTGCTCTCCGCCGTTTTTCGACAGGTGGATATACGCTTGCTCAGCATCGAGCTGTTTCAGGTTCAGCGCGATGCGCACGCGGTACGAAGCCGAGCTGCGGTAATAGGTATGGAGTTTCATCATGCGGTCCTTTCAATGGTGGACATCGGAGAGATGGCGCCGGCGTCCTGACGGCGGGCGCGCAGCCGCATGCCCATGACGGCCAGCGCGGCGGCGGCCAGCACGGCCGGTATCGCCAGCAGGAAGAAGATGGTTTGATTACTCAACTGGAACGACAGCATCACGCCGCCGAGCATGGATCCGACCACGGACCCGCTGCGCCCGACGGCCGATGCCCAACTGACGCCGGTGGCACGGCTGGCGGTCGGATAATATGCGGCGGCCAGCGCATTGGCGCCGACCTGCGATCCGCTGACGCCGAAGCCGACGCCGAACACGGCCACCACCAGCAGCGGCACGCTGGCGGCGGACAGGCCGACCAGCACGATGCATACGGCTGCGGCCAGGTAAGCCAGCGTCAACACCTTGTGCGGACTGAAGCGGTCCATCCAGCGTCCCAGCAGGATGGCACCAATGGTGCCGCCGATCTGGAACGCGGAACTGATGAACGAGGCTTTCGACAGGCTGTGACCTGCGCCGCTGAGTAGCGTGGGCAACCAGCTCGACAGCAAATAAATGATCAGCAGGCTCATGAAGAAAGTCGCCCACAGCAGCAGCGTGCCGCCCAGCAGGCCGTGGCGGAACAGTTCAGCCACCGGCGAACCGCTGGCCTTTTTGTCCGTCACCACCAGCACGGGGGCAGGGTGCCCCGGTGCGATGCGGGCGGCGATGCGGCTGCCGTCGTGTCCCTTTAAAATCAGCCAGCGCAGCGATTCCGGCAGCGCCAGCACCAGCACCGGCGCCAGCACAAGCGGCGCGAGGCCGCCTATCAGCAGCACGCCGCGCCAGCCGATCGACGACAGCAATTGCGCCGCGAGCAGGCCGCCGAGCGCGGAACCGACCGTGAAGCCGCAAAACATCAATGTCACCAGGCCGGAGCGGCGCTGTTGCGGGCAATATTCGGAGGTCAGCGTGATGGTGCTCGGCATCGCGCCGCCCAGGCCCAGGCCGGTCAGAAAACGCAAGACCAGCAGCATCGTCAGATCGGTGGAAAAGGCCGACAGCAGGCTGGCCAGGCCGAAGAAGGCGACCGACAGCACGAGGATCGGCTTGCGGCCGTAGCGGTCGGCCAGTGGACCGAGCAGCAGCGCGCCGGCCATCAGCCCGAACAGGCCGGCGCCGAACAGCGGCGCCAGCGCCGCCGCCGTCAAATGCCACTCGGCGCGCACGGCCGGGGCGATGAAGCCGATCGACGCCGTATCGAAACCGTCGATGGCGACGATCAGGAAGCACAGCGTGAGGATCAGTTTCTGGTAGCGCGAAAACGGATGGCGGTCGATGAACTGCTGCACATCCATGGGGGAAGCGGTTTGCATGGTGTCTCCATTTGCTTGTTATACGGTGGTGCCGGTTTCTGGCGCCGTATTGCTGATACGGGTGACTGTGCCAAAACCAGAGGCAAATGCCGGGGTCAGACCCATGGGTCTGACCCCAGATTTTGCATCTGGTTTTGGATGGTTTTAGCGTTGCTCAATCCACCCTGACCGAAATCGGCGTCAACCCGTCAATCGCGGCATGCATGGTCTGGCCGGAAACGACCGCGCCCACGCCCTCCGGCGTACCGGTCATGATCACGTCGCCCGGCTGCAGTTCGAACAGCGTGGACAGGTTGGCGATGGTTTCACTCACCGACCAGATCAGGTGCGTCAGGTCGCTGCGCTGCACCGTCTTGCCGTCGACATCGAGCACGATGGCGCCGCCGGTGATTTCGCCGCTATCGGCAATCGGGGTGATCGGGCCGATCGGCGCCGAATAATCGAAGGCTTTGCCGATTTCCCACGGCCGGCCTTGTTCGCGCATGCGCATCTGCAGGTCGCGCCGCGTCATGTCCAGCCCGACCGCGTAGCCGAAGATGTGCTGCGCGGCGTCGGCCACCGCGATGTCACGCCCGCCCTTGCCGATAGCGACGACGAGCTCGATCTCGTGGTGATAGTTACGGGTTTGCGCAGGGTAGGGCAGTGTCACCGTGGCGCCGGCCTCGACCGGCACAACCGAGGAGGCATCGTTCGGCTTGCAGAAGAAGAATGGCGGTTCGCGTTCGGGATCGAAACCCATTTCGCGCGCATGCGCCGCGTAGTTGCGGCCGACGCAGTAGATGCGGCGCACAGGGAACGATGCTTCGGAGCCGGTAACGGGCAGGCCGACGATGGCTTGCGGCGGGAAGATGAAATTGGTGGTCATGGTGGTTTTCTCGGGTTGGATAACAGTTGCAATCAAATTCTTACCTGCGCACTGTCATCCCCGCGAAGGCGGGGATCCCATTTTCGATGCGCCGTCGGGACATAAAAATGGGATTCCCGCCTGCGCGGGAATGACAGGGGGGGCTGTTCAGGATTTGCTTATAAATGCGGCGCTCAATCAATCCGCCAAAAACTCTTCGCGCAGCACGCCCATCGCTTGCTGCACCGGGCGGTCGGAAAAGCTGAACAGCACGACATCTTCATCGGCCGTAAAGGAGAGCGTCGCCCACGACGGCACGACAAACGTGTCGCGCGGCGCAAACTGAAATGGCGTGCCGCCGATGTTGACGCTGCCGCTGCCTTCGACCACGCTGTAGACGGCGCCGTCGGTGCCGCGGTGGCGCAATCCGCTGAAACCGGCCGGCAGCAATTGTAAAAATGTCGCCATGGTCGGCATCGGAGACAGTCCCGTGTGCGGATTGATGTAACACAGCTTGATGCCGTGCCACGCATCGATCTCCTGCGTGCGGCGCAGCGTCTCCAGCGCGCTGCGCGAACGTTCATACGGATAATTGAAAATCGGAGAATGCGCACTGGCGCGCAACTGGCGCACCGGCGCCATGTTGTGGCTGAAAGCCGCGTCGCTGTGGCCCTCGGCGCGCGCCACGTGCTGGCTGGCCGCATCGCCATTCTCGGCGAAACCCGCATCGAAAAAACGCAGCATCGGGATATCCAGGCCGTCGAGCCAGACCACCGGTTCGCTGGCGCCGTCGATGCCCGGGTTGCCGTGGTCGTGCCAGGTCCACGAAGGCGTGATGATGAAATCGCCCGGATGCATCATCGTGCGTTCGCCGTCGACCGCCGTATAAGCTCCTTTGCCCTTGACGATGAAACGCAGCGCGGCCTGCGTGTGCCGGTGCGCCGGCGCCACTTCTCCCGGCAAAATCAGTTGCAGCCCGGCGTACAGCGATTGCGTGATCGACGAGCTGCCCGGCAGCGCCGGGTTTTCCAGCACCAGCACGCGGCGCACGGCTTCGTCGGCGGTGATGACTTCGCCCGCGCGCAGCAGGTGCGGTTCGATGTCGGTGTAGCGCCAGAGCGCCGGCACGTACGGCGGCTTCGGTTGCGGCGGCACCAGGTTGTGCAGCGATTCCCACAGCGGGGCAAGGTGCAGCGGCCGGATTCGTTCATACAGTTCGCGGCGTGGTTCGTTGATGGCGGCGTTCATGGTGTCTCGTTCTCCGTGCATAAAAATCAGGCGTCCGGCGCCAGGCAGGTGTCGGCCTTCCAGCCGTACAGCCAGGCCAGCGCCTCGTAAAAGCCGGCGGCGTCGCGGCCCTTCCATAAATCGTTGCGCACCAGGCGCTCGACGCCGGCGGCGTGATATAAACGTCCCATTTCGCGCGCCGACAGCACCACGCGCGCAGTGCGGGCGATGCGCGATTTCTGGTACAGCGCGAACGCGGCCTGCATGTCGAAGCCGCAATGGCGCACCGCCTCTCCCAGCGTGACGGCATCTTCCAGCGCCATGCAGGCGCCCTGCGCCAGGTATTGCAGCATCGGGTGCGCCGCGTCGCCGAGCAGCGTGATGCGGCCGTCGGTCCAGTTGGAGACCGGGTCGCGATCGGCCGTGCTCCAACGTTTCCAGGACGATGGCGTGTCGAGCAAGCGGCGCGGCAATTCCGCCACGCCCGCGAAATACGACATCACTTCCTCCTTGCTGCCTTCGCGCACATTCCAGGTTTCCGCTTCGCGGCTGTGAAAGGTCAGCACCAGGTTGTATTGTTCTCCGCCGCGCAGCGGGTAGTGCACCAGGTGGCAGTGCGGACCGGCCCAGACCACCGGCGCGTTCATGCGCAATGCCTGGGGCATCTGCTCGGCCGGCACCACGGCGCGGTAGACGACGTGGCCGGAAACGCGCACCTCGTCGCCGAGGATAGTGTCGCGCACCACCGATTTCACGCCGTCGCAGCCGACCAGCACGTCGGCCTGGAAGACGCGCCCCTGGCGGTCCGTCACGCGCACGCCGTGCGCATCCTGCCGCACGCTGTCCACATGGCAGGACGTCACCAGTTCGACCAACGGCGTTTTGCGCACCGCTTCCAGGATCGCTTCATGGATGTCGGCGCGGTGGATCACCGCGTACGGGTTGCCGAAGCGGCTGCGGAAGCGCTCGTCGACGTCGAAGGTTCCGACCTCGCTGCCATCGACCGCGTCCATCATGACCAGGCGTTCCGTAAACACGGCGCGGGCGCGGATCTGTTCCCCGAGGCCGAGCGCGTCGAGCGCGGCGAAGGCGTTCGGCGCGAGCTGGATGCCGGCGCCGATTTCTCCCAATTGCGCCGCCTGTTCCAGCACGGTGACGCTCATGCCCAGGCGCGACAGCGCCAGCGCGGCGGCCAGGCCGCCGATGCCGCCGCCGGCGATCAGGACGGATGGAAGTCGGATATTGTCGGATTTCATGCTGGTCTCCACTGGATAGGGTTGATGGAAACCAGTGTGCGCCTGACCCAATATTTTCGAAACCGATCAAACACGATTGCTATAATCAGGTTTTTAAATAATGGTGACCGCCATGGCGCGCTTCGACGTGGAACTGTTATTGGTGTTCGACGAAATCTACAAGACGCGCAACGTGACGCGCGCGGCCGACAACCTCGGCCTGCCGCAATCGACCGTCAGCATTGGCCTGGCCAAATTGCGCGCGCACTTCGCCGACCAGCTTTTTGTGCGGACTTCGAAGGGGATGGAACCGACGCCGCGCGCGCAAAATGCGATAGGGGATGTGCGCCAGTCGCTCGCGTCGCTGCAGCACGCGCTGGCGGCGCAACCGGCATTCGACCCGGCCGCCAGCACGCGCGAATTCAAGCTGTGCATGACGGATATCAGCGAGATCGTGCTGTTGCCGACGCTGCTCAATTACTTAAAAGAGGCCGGCCCCGGCATCCGCATCGACGTTTCTAAAATCACGCCGGATAGCCCGGAAGAACTGGAAGACGGCACCGTGGACCTGGCACTGGGCTTCATGCCGCACCTGGAAGCGGGGTTTTATCAGCAAAAGCTGTTCGAGCAGGATTTCACGTGCCTGGTATCGGGCACGCACCCGCGTATCGGAGAGAAGATCGAACTGGAAGATTTACAGCGCGAAGGCCACCTGGTGGTGCGCACTTCCGGCACCGGCCATTCGATCGTCGACAAGATACTGGCGCAGGAAAACATCCAGCGCAATATCGTGCTGCGCCTGCCCAGCTTTCTCGGCGTGGCGCGCGTCGTCGCCACGACCGAACTGATCGCCATCGTGCCGCACCGCTACGGCGCGGCGATGGCCGGCCGGGAAAACATCCGGCTGCTGGCGCCGCCCGTGGCGCTGCCCAGCTTTTCCGTAAAACAGCACTGGCACGAGCGCTACCACCAGGATGCATCGAACCGCTGGCTGCGCCAGGTGATGGCGCAACTGTTCGGCGCTCAATAATTCCGCGCTTAATATCGCTGGAAACTTTCCTCGATCGGCGCATGGACCGCCACCACGCGGCCGCGCACCGGTTTTTGCGACGCCCGCGCGACAGGCGCGCTGCGCAGGCTCGGTGCTCCTTGCGCCGTCTTGAAGAACGCCATCGCCTGCTGCAATTCCTCGGCTTGCCCGCTCATTTCCTCTGCTGTCGCCGCCAGTTCCTCGGAACCGGCGGCATTTTGCTGGGTGGTCTGGCTGAGCTGGTTGATCGCCGCGTTGATCTGGCTGACGCCGGTCGACTGTTCGTCCGACGACGCGCTGATTTCCTGCACCAGCGCCGACGTGCGCTGGATATTCGGCACCATCTGGCCCAGCAGGCTGCCGGCCCGCTCGGCCAGTTCCACGCTGCTGCCGGCCACTTCTCCGATTTCCTGCGCCGCCACCTGGCTGCGCTCGGCCAACTTTCTCACTTCGGCCGCGACGACGGCAAAACCCTTGCCGTGTTCACCGGCGCGCGCCGCCTCGATCGCCGCGTTCAGCGCTAGCAGGTTGGTCTGATAGGCGATGTCGTCGATGATGACGATCTTGCGCGCGATCTGCCGCATCGCTTCGACCGTGGAATTGACCGCCGTGCCGCCTTCCTTCGCCTCCTCGGCGGCTTGTCTCGCCATCGCTTCGGTCATCCGCGCATTGTCCGTGTTTTGCGCGATCGACCCCGTCATCTCCTCGACCGAAGCGCTGGTTTCCTCGACGCTGGCAGCCTGTTCTGTCGCCGCCTGCGACAGCGCCTGCGCCGTGCCGCTGACCTGTTCGGACGCGCTGGCCAGCGCATCGGCGCTGCGGTTGACATTGCCGACTACCGACGCGAGGCGCTCGACCATCGTCTGCATGCTGAACAGCAGGCTGCCCTGGTCTCCAGCCCTGGTCTCGATGTGCACCGTCAAATCCCCGGCGGCCACCTGGTTGACGATAGCCGCGGCATAAGCCGGATCGCCGCCCAGCTGGCGCAGCGTGCTGATCAGGATAGTCACGCCCAGCGCCAGCACGACCAATGCGGCCAGCGCGAACAGGATCGCCATCATGCGCTGCGCCGCCGCCATGTCCGCGCGCGCCTCGGCGGTGGCCGTTTCGGCCAGCTTGACGTTCAGCGCGACGATCTTGTCGAGTATCTGGTCGACTTTTTCCACGTACGGCGCGACCGCCGTGGCGGCCTGGTCGAACTGTTCGGCGGCCGTCTTGCGCGCGGCCGGCTCCAGCGGCTGGGCCAGCCGCATGGCTGCCTCCACCACGCGGTCGCCGCCTTGCTTGCGCAAGTCCCAGGCCGCCAGGTAATCCTTGTACAGTACTTCCTCTTCCTTGCTCTGCGGCAGCGGCTCATAAATCTTGCGGCCCGCGTCGATCTCGGCGAAGCCCGCCTTCATGACGTCGACCTGGGCCGCGACCTTGGCCGACGCCTTCGCGTCCTCCATGACGCGGAACACGGACAGGGCGCCGACGCGCACCGCGCGGTTGCCCAGTTTCATCTGGTTCAAGCCGAGCAGCGAAGGCAGGCGCACGTCGGCCGTCTCCGCAAACCCCGCGCTGGCGCTGCGCATGCCGTGCATGCCGGCCGCGCCGACGAGCACGATACCGAGGATGGAAAGGACCAGCAGCAGGATGAGCTTGGCCTTCAGGTTGAGGCTGTTGAGCATGGAGGTATCCCGGTGAAGAGCTTCGAAATGGCGCAAGCGCGATCCGTTCCGCGCAGGCGTAACCCAGACCAGCATCCACGGGAATTTTGGGTAAAACCGTGGCGCAAGGTGCACTCTACTGACTATCGTGCAGGCAGGCAAGCGCTGTACGGAAAGCTGTCCTGGACGTGGTGATGGCCGTTCTGCCGCAGGCTGCCGCATCCCGACGCTGTTCGTGCTTGGGTAGCGATTCATTGCAGAGACGATTCGATTTCCGTGGTCGTCAGGGGAGCGCCTCGTCTTCAAGCACCGGCAAGGTTAGCTGTTCAGATTCGGGTGATTATTGTTGTATTCAATCAACATTTCTTGAGATCCATCCCAGTTGGGTGGTGTTCTTAAAGCAGGCATTTTGTTTGACTCAACAAAAGCACAGCCAATCAACTTCGTTTTTTTATGATTTAAAACGCAACGACCACTCCATTCAGTTGAGAGAATTGTCACCCATACTACCTTTTCATTTGGATCGAGTTTTTTGAGTGAATTTAATAATTCATCAAATCCAAAATTTTTCTTGTTGGCTCTGTGTGCTGTATTTATTTGGATTGCTGTAGTGCCCAATACATAATGCACATCGAATTCATTTGTGCCATCGATAGTTCTGCATGTTGGGTCGTTGAGAATTGATTTTAAATAATCGTTGCACTCAGTTTGATTAGTTTGGCTATCTTGAATATTTTTATTGAGTAGTAATTTCAATAATTCTATCATATTCATTTTTGTATATTCATGATTTCTTATGAAATTCACGAATTTTGTACAATATCCATCGCCTAATTTTAATAAGCATGAAAAGAGAATTTCGATAAGTGGATCTGGGCCAAATTCATCAAACTCAGCAGATTCTCTATCGTATAATACGCATACCAATATTCTTGCCAGTGTTTTCTCGACGCTGCCATCGTCAGCTTTATCGAAGCTTTTCCAAGCTAGAAACCTTGAAACATCCAAGTTTTCAAGCGTTATTTCTTTGGTAGCTCCTTTTTTAGCTGTATCTAATAAATATAAAAATAAATTTTTATTTTGATTGGAAATTTTTAGGAAATGAGGTGTTTGATTTGAAAATATTTCACTAACGACAAAATTGATAAAAATATCTATTATCATTTCAAATGATATATTTTTTGTGTCAAGGAATTTTTCTAATTCTTTTTGCTGGTAAATGTCTTCTCGGTCATAGATATGTATCATGATTCCCTTGTGATCATTCAGCTGTCGTGCTGGCCAAGATGGACAATCCTACTACTCAGGCTGTGATCGACAGTTTCTCCGCTGTGCTCAACCGCGAACTGGAAATCATGCCTTATCTGCTAATTTGATATTTTTTCATTTTTGGATGCTGTTCTATATTTTTTCTAAATGCTTCGCAATATTTTTCGTCAAATTTTCGAAAAAAAGCAAACATAAATCCCAACAAAAAATCAGCCCTATCGTTCCTTACATTTTCTTCCATGCTTCCCATTGCGCAAATGACAGTTCTAAGAATATATTTATAAATTCCGTCGGATTGATCATGTTCTTTCCATGCCTCAACTGCAAAGAATTCTAATTCCTCATCTGAAATATTTTCATTAAAATAGGACTCAATTTTTGCAAAATATAAGTGTATTTTGCTATCCATTTCTTGCGATATGTTGCATTCTTCAAGGAATTCTTTTCCAGTAAAAATGAATTTAATAGAATCAAAAAATATCCGATGTAAATCCTGAGAATTCATCGATTCAACATCGAATTTTTCCTCCAATAATTTCATCTGAGCAATGTCTGCTCTTATTTCCGTTGTATACTGGATAGGCTGGTGGTTCATGATTTTTGTCCAAATTTCGCAGTATGTTGGAACACATAATATTTTCCGGGCTATGATGGTTGTAATGTTGAAAAAAGCTATTTACTTTGCATGCTGTAAATTATGTAATATTTCATTTAAGTGTTTCTGATAAAGTCCTGATGGCAAGAGAAAAAAATGCGTACTTATTGGTAGTTCTTTAGGCCACGTTTCCCCAATGAAAAAATCATAATTTTTCAATCTTATTAAGTATGAAAGAAAACCAACGAATGGTTCGGGGCCATGCAAAATATAATAATTTTTTAAAGCGTCTTCCTGTAAAGTGATATTATTCTCCGTATTGGTTTTTTTCCAAAGAGTCGAATTAAAATTTCCCAATATTTTAGAAAATACCGTTTTCATTAACGTTTCATTTTTTTCTATGTCTTGGTTTTCTAATGCGAAAAGCTCACGCTCAATTTCTGCCGAATAAGCACCAGACACGCATGCCTCGTCTCGATCTGAAAATTGCACGTCATGAATTCTAAAATCAATATCTTCTAAAAAAATAAAATTTCCATCTTTTGATGGAGAGCGCTTTAATTTTGTGCTTAAAGGAAAATTACACACAAATACATCGCCAATATTAGCAGTCAAGTTTTACTCCTTTTCCTTCTTTGTGAATTTGTCTTAAGCGCTTTTCAACGTCATTTGGCAATCCCGGAAGTCCCTTACCTTGTGACTCATCTCCCGACCAATGGACAGTGCCATCGTTGCCATTCCTAAATATGCGCGGGCTGGGGTCAGTTCCGGCAATTGGAAAAATAATGTATATTTAAATGCAGGAGCTGATCACGGTGCGTGCAAATGCCGGAACTGACCCCGGCGACCCACGGTGCGTGCAAATGCCGGAACTGACCCCGGCGACCCTGCATGTTTATTATTTCCTAGATTTTGCGAAATTCAATTTTTTTAGCTCAACTTCAGTAAGGCGATCCTTAACCCCATCGAGCAGATCAATGTATTTTCTATATTCTTTCTTCTGCCATGCTTCATCCGCTTTGCATCGTATATTGATCATTTTAATTGCTATTATCTCATCAGATAATATAACTTCCGGATGGGTGCCATAATCGCTATCGTCAAATTCACCATTTAATGCCTTCTGGATGCCTTCGCTAAGGTTGGGGGAAATTGTGAATTTACTTTCAGGGTCAAGGTCACCCAAAGGCACAATGGAGAAATTTGGGATGTCACTTTTTGTAAAATCTAATGCGTAGAGATTGTCACCTCCATCTGTTCCAATTCCAATAAATTTATTTGTCATGTATTTTGGTACGGAATAGGCGGAATTGCTTTCGATTAATTCCTGAATCGGCCAAAAAGAAAAATAAGCGCTACCGAGTTTTGCTTGTCCTCCATTCGACCACTCTAAAAATTCGACATAATCGATCGGAAATCTGATGCCTAGAATTTTCTCGACTTCAGTGATATTGTTCGCGTTAGCAGGAGGTTCCCGAAACCACTCATCACTAATCATTTCGATTATTTTTTTCATCATATTTTTCCTTTAGTCATCATAAAAATGCTTATACGCTTTGTTTAGCAATTTCTTCCGGCATTTATCGGAAACACCACCCGCCCTTAAGTCTTTTGAAGCATACTCAAATTCGTCTCGTAAGGAACTACCCCATTTAGGCTGTCCATCGGCAACGCGTGCATCTCGTCGTGCATTTTGTAATTTGCTGACAATTGCATGGGATGGCTTGTCGAGCAAAATTGCTGGTCCGCCGTACCTAGTGTATCCACCAGTTTGGCCAATATTGGCTATGGCCCATTCATTTTGAATGCCATGATGAGACTCGAATCCCGTTGGACGAGGGGATGGCTGCTTACCATGAGCCGCGATGCCGCAAGGATCCACCCGACAAGGGATACACTTTGATGCCAATCCCAAAGGATCAATCCATACCATCGGGTTAGAAGCATATTGGAAGAAATTATTCCCCCCCTCCAGCCCAATTGGATCTTCTGAAATGAACCGCCCAATTTGGGGATCATAGTGCCGAAATCTATTGTAGTGTAGACCTGTTTCGTCATCAAACTGTTGTCCCTGGAAGCGGAAAGGCTGCTCTATAGGATTCAAGGTAACTCTTATCGAATGATGCGCAGTTTCCCAATCGTCCGTTCCGGTCCTACGCAACGTAGCTTCTCCCCATATCTCATAGTCCGCTGCCCAGACGGCAGCACCGTCGGCATTGGTCAATTCCTGAGGTACCCCGATTTGGTCACATTGATACCAATAAATATTGTCATCCTGAATGGTAGCAAGGGGTGTGAAACCGTATGGTTCGAACACGAATAGCGACACTTTTTTTCCGCGCTGGCTTTCTATCAACAGATCGCCGTCCCACAAATATTGTGTTATGCCGAAGGCGTCAATCTTACGAATTCTTCTGCCCAAGGGATCATACTCGTAGAGCGTGGTTTGCGTTAAACCATGACGTGTCACCGTGGCTTGCCGCAACTGATGGTCGGCATTCCAGATATAGTTCGCCTGCTCATGCGCTCCCTTGTTTCGGGTGATGACATTGCCATGTGCATCGTAAGTGTAGCGCAGGTCCTGGAATGTATTCAGGCGATTGCCGCGCACCATTTTTGGAGAGCGTTGCGTCTCTTGTGGCAGCATATTGCCGGCCGGATCGAAAGCAAAGAATTCATCCTGGCGTCCTTTGGCGGCAAGAATGCGACCTGTCGGGTCATAGCGATAGGTTTGCTGTCCGCGCTGCAGATCGGTTGTCGCTGCCAAGTTACCGGCCGCGTCGTAGCGGTAGTCCCGTCCGATGACAACATTACCATCACGGCCGGGGTAAAGTGTCTTGCGGCTGACCTTGTGATGCGCCAGGTGTCCTGCTGGATCATAGCCATAGTGGCTGTCTAGCGCTCCCTGGCTGCGACCGGTTTCACGGTGCAGGGCGTCGCGTTCGATGTCCGCGATGATGCGATGCAGGCCACCGTGTCCCGGCTCTTCAATATTGATCTGATGTAGGTGGCCCGAGCCGTAGTACAGCCAATGCAGCGAACGTTGATCTGGCAGCGTGGTTTGGATACGGTTGCCGAGAACGTCGTAGCGATGCTTAAGTATGCGCACCTCGGCACTGCCTTGTGCGCCGGCCAGCTTCTGCGTTTCGCTCAGTAGCTGTCCAAGTGGGTCATACGCAAACGCGATCTCGGCCGCAGGGTTGATTGCGTCGGTCAGGCGACCTAGGGCGTCGTAGTTAAACCGGGTATAGCAACTAGAATCGTCTTCGGCCAGCCTGGCAGTTACCCGGCCCAGCGCGTCCCGTTCAAAATGCGTGATCTTGCCCGGTCCGAAATCGCTGCCTCCTGCTTCCACCACATGTGTCAACTCGCCGGCCGCATTGTAGCAATAGCGTTTGTGTCGCCCATCGAAACCAGTTTCGTCGGTTAACTGGTCTGCCAAGTCGTAAGCAAAATGGGTGCTGTCGCCGTTCTCGTTGACTAGTTGCGTTAGCCGATTGACCGCGTCGTAAATGTACTGCAGAGAGTGGCCGGTGGCGTTGATTTTCTCAACAAGACTACCGTGACTGTTATAGCGGTAGCGAGTAACTGCACGCAGTGGATCGATATAAGCCAATAGGTGACCCATTGCGCTCCATTCGTAACGATGAAGCGCTTCGCCGGGTTCAGTCAATTCCAGTAAATGGCCTGCTGGATCCCAGAGATATGTGGTGACCTGGCCCAGCGCATCGGTGCGCGTGTGCATGCGCCCCATGCCGTCGTAGGCGAAACGGGTGCGCTGGCCGGAACAGTCGGTGGCGGCAATCAGGTTGCCTGCATCGTCCCACTCCAGCCGCTTTATCCCGCCGCGCGCGTCCGTGATGGCGACGGGGCGGCCTTGCGCATTGTAGGCGTAGTGGGTGGCGTGTTGCAGCGGATCGACGCTGGCGACCAGGTTGCCGCGCGCATCGTATTCGCTCAGCCAGGCGTGATTGAGGGCGTCGGTGAACCTGGTCGTCAAGTCCATGTCGTTGTAGGCAAAAGCCGTGCGCGCGCCCGCCGCATCGACGACTTCGGCCAGGTTGCCACGGCTATCGAAGCGGTACTGGGTCCGCCGGCCCAGCGGGTCGACGGGGCCGCGCGGATTGCCGTTGCTATCGTACGGCGTTGCGACGCGAACCCCATCGGGGCCGGTGGTGGCGATGATGTCCTTGCGCTCGTCGTATTCGTAGCGGGTGGTTCGCTCCAGCGCATCGGTAATGCTGGTGGTACGCGCACGGTCGTTGTAGTCGAACCTTAAACCGCGTCCGTCGTCGGCGGCGTACGAACGGAGCACGCGCCCGAAAGGAGAATATTCGTCGTACTCGGCGCAATAGCGCGCGCCGTCGGCCTTGCTGTAGGCGACCAGCACGTTGTTGCGCCATTCGTAAGTGCGCCGCGCGCCGCCGGCATCGGTGTGCGCGACCAGGTCGCCGTCGTCGCTGTAGGTGTAACTGGCCAGCGTCAGCGATGGCGCGACCGGGTCGACCTGGCAATCGACCGCCATCAGCAGGCCGCGCCGGTTCCATTCCAGGCGCAGGCGCCGGCCGGCCGAATCGACGATCACGCGCGGTCGCCACGGGTCGAACGGGTCGTCGGGCGGCGCGGGATATTCGAAAGCGATGCGGTTGCCGTTGCGGTCGGCGATGGCCGCCAGCGGCAATGTAAACAGGTCTTCGCGCACGCGCTCGAAGTGCTGGGTTTGTCCATCCTTGAAAACCAGTTCCCACCGGTCCTGTTGCGGGCGGCGCAAGGTAAACTGTTCGTAGGCGTCGAAGTGCTCGGCGCCGACTGCCAGCGCGGGCAGGGGGACGCCGCGCCCACCGGCGTCGTGGTAGGTCAGGCCGTCGGCCGCCAGCGATAATTGCACCGACAAAGGCGTGCTCCAGCCCTGTCCGAACCAGCTGGAATGGACGTCGCCCGAGCGGTAGCTGCGGCGCCAGTCCAGCGGGATCGGGCCGGGCAGGTTGAAATCGCTGTCGATGAGGCTTTTTTCGCCGGTGGCAATGATGACCGGCTGGCCGGTCGCGCAGGCGCAACTGGTCTGCCTGGGCGCCTCCTTCGTGCCGACTTTCACCTCTTTGCTCGAATTTTCCCGGCCCGTCGATTTTCCGGACAGTTTACCCGACGCCCTGCCCAGCGCTACGAGTATCCCCGAGATGCCGACGCCGATCAGGAACGATGCCAGTTTCTTGCGCTCGGCCGCGATCTGCGCAGGGCTCATCGGCTGGCTCCAGCGTTCCACCATTTCCGTGAGTTCGGTGACGGCGTTGCCGGCCGCCTTGACCGTGGACGCCAAGCGCTGCGCGGCGGCGGCGCCAGCGGCAAGTTGCCCGATCACCGGCACCGTGGCGACGGCCATCAGTGCCGCCGTTTGCACCAGCGCGATCAGCGTGTCGGTGGACATCAGCGCATCGAGCATCAATTTGGCGTCGTTCTCGGCCGCGTCGCTGAAATCCTTGATCGTCATTCCTTGCGCGATTTCGGTACCGTTCTGCACCGCTGTCTTGATCCCGGGCGGCAGCATGTTCCAGACGGCATTGACGCTGGTCTGCACGCCGTGCATGACGGCGTTGCGTCCCTCGATGTAGAGGTTCTTCGCCCAGGTGGTGAAACCGTTGTCGCCGTGTACCTGCCCCGTATTGCGCCCGGCGATGACGTATATCGGGTGCCGGCCGGCGCCCATGTAGCTGTCCTTTGTCGCTACCTTGGTGTTCTTGTTGAATACCGTGCCGGCCGCGTTGTTGATCGTGGTGCTGATATTGAAATGCGGCGCCACGCCGGGATCGCCCTTCGGTTTCAGGAACACCGGGTCGACCGGCTGAAAAACGGTGCCCGACGCACACTGGGTCACCAGGTCCTTGCTATCGGTGTGTACATTGGTCGGCATCTAGTCTGGTCCTGGGTGTCAGCGGGGGGAGCGTTCGAGCACGCAGGCGGCGACTTCGCCGGTCGGCTCGACCGACCAGTTCAAGACCGTGTTGACGCGCTCGATCTTTTGCCGGTGCAGCACCGCCAGCAACAGCCAGCAGATGATGCCGTGCGGGTTGCCGGTCTGGCCGAACAGGGACGCCGGCAGCCAGTGCGGCAATGCCGTCGTGGCGCTGAAGATCACCCGGTTCAGCGCGGTGGATTCGAGTTGCGCGCGCCACTCCGAGCCATCCATTTCGCTTTGCAGGTGGCTGATGTGCGTGGCCTGCATCCCGCTCGACGCCAGGGCGGAGGCCAGGGCCTGGCTCAGCGGGCCATCGTCGGGATCGTCGACGCCGGGCCAGAACGGCGATGATGCCTGGATCAATGCCGGCCGGTGCAGCGCGAAGCCATCGGCCAGAACGTCGTCGATATCGCGCACGCGCTGCAACAGCAGGCATGCCGCAGCTTCTCCGGCCACGTAGCCTTGCGTGCTGCCCGTCTTGAACAGCAGGTCGGCGCGCGCGGCCTGTTGCAGGATGGCCGGCTCGCAGGCGCTGTCGACCGCGGCGATCATCACGTGGCGCAGTTTCGGGTTGGCGGCCAGCGCCCGGTATGCGTGTTCCAGCGCGATCCATGCGCCGGTCGCGCCGGCCCGGACCAGCAGGCGCGTGCGCGCGCGTTGCGACCATGCCTCATACGGCAGTATCCAGGTCGACAGCAGGGCGCCGAGCCGTTCGCAGCCATCGTCGTCGAGCCAGGCCGGCACCAGCAGGATTTCCAGGCATTCCTCGCCGGCCCTGGCTTCCAGGTGATCGGCGCCGTCGAGCGCTTCCAACACTGCGGAGGCGAGCATGGACGCCAGGCGTTCGGCCCCGGTGAGATCGGCAGTGACGCTGTGGCAGTCGGCGATGGTGAACGGGTCGGCAAAGCCATCGAGACGAATGTGGCGCGTGCGCCGGGTTTCGGCCAGCCAGGACGCGATGGTCTGCGGCGCAGAATTGCCGATGGCGGTGACCATGCCGTGCGACTGCAAGGCCAGGACAGGAGAAGGAAGTTTGGGCATAGGGACTATATCTGCTTAAAAATGATCAGGCGGCGCGCATCGCATCGACGAATTCGCCGATCATCAGGGCCGCGTCCTGTCTGCGTGCGGTGTCGAACGGGGACAGCGCAAAGGCGTGATGGGCAAGACAGGCGCGTTCGATATACAGCCAGCCGCGCAAGGCGTGCGGGACTTCGGGCAAGGCGCGTCCCAGCGCCGGCGGCACGCCCACCGGGAAAATGAGACCGTCGCGCAGGCGCACCGTGGCGGCCTGCGCCGGATTGGCAAGGATGGCGTTGACGTCCCAGGCGTCGACATCGGCGTCGTTGCACAGGCCGATGTGCGCTGCGCGCAATACCCGCAGCAGCAGGGTGCGCAGTGCGCGCGATTTCTTTTCCTTGTCGTTCGGTTCGCAGCGCGCTTCGACGGGCACAGCGCCCAGCGTCAATTCCAGCAGGCCGGCCTGATTCGCCGTAATGGCGCCGTCGGCGTCGGCCATCGCGGCGCAGGCGTTGACGATCGCATCCGGATAGCCGGCCAGGGCGGCGATGCGTGCGCGCAGCGCGGCCGGCAGATCGTCGCGCGCGGCGGCATGGTCGATCACGCCGCGCGGGTCGCTGCAGGTGGCGATCGCCCACGCGGCATCGACCGTCGCCGGGTCGGCCGCCAATGCAAGCTGGAGCAGGGCGTCGTCGGAGATGCGCGGGTCACAGGCGATGAGGTCCATCGCCACGTCACGCCGTTCGGGTTGGTCCGAGGACAGGCACTCGATGGCGTAAGACCGTGTCGCATCCGTCGCTTCTCCCATGCGCGCCAGCGCGATGCAGGCCGGTGCCGCATACAGTGGATCGTCCAGCAGTTCCTTTAGCTGGGTAACCAGGCTTTGCTCGCCGCGCATGCCCGCCAGTTCGATTGCCATCAGGCGCAGCGAAGGAAATAGGGCGCTGTGTTCGAACAGGTCGATAACGTGGCTGGCGTTGTCGCTGAGCGGCCCGTTCGGCACAGGATAAAACCGGCAGGCGTCGCGCACGGCGCGGGGGAATGCTTCGACATGGTGTGCGGCCAGTTCCCCCAGCGTTGTCTCGCGCATCTGCACCGCGACGGCAATGCGCAGGAATACGACAGCTTCCTTGACGGCACCGGTCGATGCGGCGATGCGCGCGTCGAGCTGTTGCGTTGCTTCCTGACCGTACATGGCCGCCGTTTGGATCAACCTGTCCAGCGTGCTGTCGGTCCTGCGCAGCGCGTTCAGCGTCAGCGCCGGATTGTCGGCGATCATCAGGCGGCGCCGGCGCGTGCGCACGGCTTCATCGAGGCTATTGTCCAGCAGCCCGGCCAGCGGCGGCAGGCGCCGGCTGATGCGGGCAATATCCGTTTCAGTTGAGGTCAATGCTGGCTCCTTCGATCCGGTTCGATCCGATCGCCGCCGACAGCACTTCATTGCCCTCGATCTGCACCTTGCCGTCGAGCGTCATCCTGATCCGCGCTTCGCCGCATTGCAGCTCGATGCCCGCCAGCGCCGCCAGGTTCAGCCTGGCCGCCTGGATGTGCAGGGTGCCGGTCGCGGCATCGAAATTCAGCGGCGTGTCGGCCGCCTGGTTGTCGAGCGGCCAAGCGGCGATGACGAGGTAACCGGCATCGGCTCCACCGTCCAGCACCGCGACGCGCTGGCCGGGCGCCACGGACAGGATGTGGGTGGCGATGGCGGACCTGTAAGGCGCGCCGCCGATGTCGATCTCGCAGGTCGCACCGGAAACGGTCCTGACGGTCGCCGCGATATGGCTCATCGCCTGCGAGGCGGCTGGCCGGGGAAGGGAATTGCTGTTGTTGTGCATGCGCGGTTTCCGGTGTCTGATTGAAGGGAATGGGGCGTGAAAGATTGGCGGCGACGTCAGCCGCCCGGACTGCCGGCCTTGAACAGGCGTACCGTGCGCACGGAGTGCGCCTGCGTGCCAGCGGGTATCAAAACGCGCCACACGACGGACAGCCGGTCGTGTTCCGGTTCGATCACCAACGTGTCTGGCCGCATCGCCAGCGGAGCATGGGTGTCGCCCGATGCGGTGCGCGCCTGCACCGACAGCGCAAGCGCGGGAAAGGCGCAGTCGACGATGGCCTGCTCGGCCAGGTGCACCAGCCGGATCGGTGTGCCGGCGGCGGGCGCCTGCGCCAGTTGCAGATCCTGGTGCGCGGCGTTGTAGAAGCGCGGATTGAAATCCGGCGGCAGGTCGGGCGCGCGTTCCTTTTGCCATGCGTCGTCGTAGGTGCCGGTGTGGATCGACCGGTGCGCGGCGTTTTCCGGCCAGAAGCCGAGACCTGCGGGCACGCGCGCGTGGCTGCGGCGCGCGCTGGGCGCGTTCAGGGCTTCGATCCACGGCAGGCAGGCCGGCGTGTCGGCGGGATCGTCCGATTTTTTGATTGAAAAACCGGCATCCCAGTCGGCCAGCGCATAGCTCACCGGGACGCGGCGCACCTGAGGCGCCAGAGACCTGGCTTCGTAACCGATCCAGCGGCGGTGCCAGTAGCGCGGCGCGTGCGCGCGCATGCTGCCGACCTGCGTGCCGATGCGCACCCCGGCCTCGATGAACGGATGCGAGTGGTCCGGCGGCGCCGTGACATAACCGGCGACGATCACGTCGAACGCCGGTTTTGGCGGCGCCAGGTCGTGGTCCAGCCAGACGATCTGCTCGGCCAGGCGCGGCCTCAAGGTTTGTTCCTGCACCGGGTCCAGCTCCAGGTCGCCCAGGCACAGAGACAACTGCTGCATGTGCAGGCCGACCTGTTGCTCGGCTGGCGCAAGGCGCCCGGTGCTGAGGCGCCACGAACCCTTGGCGATCACCAGCACGTGCGATCGCAGCAGGTGATCGCGGTAAGGGAGCAAAAGCGCCGGCAGCGGGGTCTGGTTATTGAGAAGGCATGTCATCGGCGGGTTTCGCCGCCGCGGCGGCGCATGCCGGTGTCTGTCAACATGGAAGCGCCTTCTTAATTGTTATGGTTGTTCGGGCTGATCACCGAGACGTTATCGGTGCCGGCGATCGTCAACTTGTCGCCGGAGATCTCGATTTCTCCCGATTTTTTCATGACGATCGTCGACTTGCCGATGGACAGCGTGATGCTCTCGCCATCCATCTTGAGCACGCTGCCGCCTTCGCCGCCGACTTCGACGCTGTAGCTGGTGCCGGCCGAACTGGAATAGTCCACGCCGACCTTGGTCATCTTGTTCAGGCCGACCACGGTCGCCATGATCATGCCGACATTCAGGTTATAGCCGAGTCCCACGTTTTCCATGCGGCCCATGCCGACGTTCTGCATGTAGGCCATGCCGACGGTTTCCGTTTTCATCTTCGCGACGTGGATCGACCAGTTTTTGCCGATCGTGTCCTTCTCATTTTTTTCGACCGACTTGGTGCGGTTGGCGCCGACCTTGAACGTCTGGTTCTGCCCGACGGTGACGTTCTGGTTGTCTCCGATATCGATGGCTTCATTGTGATCGACCCGCTCCTTGCGGTCGTTGTGGACGGTGATCGTTTCATCGTGATCCACGATTTCCGTGCGGTCGCGTTTGATATGATTGATTTCGTCGCGGTCGATAGTCTTGCGCCTGTCGTTGCCGACCCACTTGTCTTCGTCGTGCTCGACTTCCGTGAGTTGGTCTTTTTCGGCGTGCAGCCACAGCTGCTCCTGGCCCTTTTTGTCCTCGAAGCGCAGCGCGTTGGCGTTGTCGTAACGGCCGCCCGGCGTCGAGCGCGTCAAGACACCGCTCTGGGTCTTGTTCGCCGGCAGCGTCCAGGGCGGCATCGTGTTCGCGTTCGGCACCATACCGGTGATTAGCGGCCGAGTTGGATTTCCGTCCAGAAACTGTACGAGCACCTCCGAACCGACACGGGGAATGGCGGTCATGCCGAAATTCGAGCCCGCCCACGGCGTGGCGACGCGTATCCAGGCCGAGCTTTTTTCATCATTGCCGCCGACCCGGTCCCAGTGGAACTGCACGCGCACGCGGCCATATTCATCGGTGTGGATTTCCTCGCCCTTCGGGCCGACGACGGTGGCGGTCTGGATGCCGTGAATTTTTGTTTCGACGCTGTTGTGATCGCGCCCGGCACGGTAGGGGATCGCCTTGGGCATGCACGACAACTGGTTTTCGTAGTGCGACTGCGCCGTCGCGCTGACGTGGTAATTGTTGGAGGCGCTGTGCCGTACTTCCGTGATCAGGAATGCATCCGCCTGCGCGTCGCTCCTGCTTTGGCCGGAGCCGAAATGGCCGCTCAGGCGAAACCAGCGCCCCGGCATCGCCTGGCGGTTGTTGCCGCTGCCGCCGAACTGCTTGCCGCCGCCTTCCACTTCCTCCATCCGCAACTGGGACAGCGCGCGGCCGCCGTCGCCGCCTTTAAAACCGAGCGCGCCGGTGTACTCGTACGACTCGATGTTGGGAACGTTGCCTTGCTGATTCAAGGTCGGCAGCGTGCTGACGAGAGGGCGCGGCGACTTGAAATCGAACGAGGCGATGGCGACGCTGCCGATCGCGAAATGACGCGCCGGCGACCATTCGCCGATACCGTCCTCTTCCGCGGAACCGGCGTGGCGCTGGAATGGAATTTCCACATTGCCGTCGATCGGCGCGGCGCTGGTCGAATCGTCGGACAGGATGAGTTTATGGCCGGCCGCCGTGTGCTCGAACCAGTAGATGATGCCTGACGAAACCCAGCGCCGCTCCAGGAAATTGCGGTCGCTCTCATCGAACTGGCAACAGTCGGTCATCACCTCGTCCGCGCCGCGCACGCGCCAGTCCCAGTCGGCCAGGCCGCCGTAGTCGCCGAAGATGCTGGACGTCTGGTCGTACAGCGTGGTGTAGTGAAACAGGTAATTATCCTTGCGCATGCTTAGGTATTTGTACCAGGGACCTAATTTCGCTTCGTAGAACGACACGCCGCCATCGACGGTTTTCAGGCCGAAGCTGAACACGTAGCCGGTGAAGTAGCGCAGGGTGCCGTCCCTGCGTACCATCTCGACGCACATCAGCTTGCCTTGCAACTCTTCGAGGGCGATATTCGGGTCGTTGGCCAGCAGTTCGACCGTGAATTCGAAGGGACGCGACAGGCTTTCGTAGGCTTCGATGCTGTTGACCAGCAAGCGTGCGGACGGACCGCCGCCGGGAAACGACAGGCGCAGCAGCCGGTTATGCTGGCGATCGCCAACCAGGTCCTTCAGATTCATGCAGTTCCTTCCGTTCGGGTCTCATGCTGGATTCGCGGGACAGTTTCCGCATGGCATAATTGATAATGCTATCATATTTTTAATGTTTTTTTTATAACTTTCATTCAAGCGAATCTGGTCATTGAAAGATCGACTGACTGTGCCTTGTCCAAATCCTTGGGCTTTACCAGGAGCAACTCCAAACTCACACCATAATTGCCGCTAGAGCATCCTCGGTTGAGCTAGCGCAGGTAGCGTCACAAATTCATGGTTGAGTGGCCGTATTCAATGGCGAACTCTCGCCAGGCAAGCTGCAAACTTTGATGGCGACAGCCTTGCGCCAACGGCAGCGCCTTTGAGCGGCACGGATAATCTGCAGGCGATGTGCGCGCCAGCGAACCGACGCGGTTCTCCGAATTGTCGATACTCCCGTCATCGACCAAGCAAACGAAGTTCGGCCAAATTGTGATTTCGGCTTGAAACGTTTTGTAGCGTTCCTTACCCGGCTGCCTCACCTGTCAGGACCGAATTACGGTGTAATGGCTTCGTCAACGCAGTCTCACCGTTCCACCAAGGAGAATTAAAATGAAAACCACTTTGATCGCATCAGCACTCATCGCTTTGAGCGTGGCCGCCAGTGGCAGCGCTTTCGCCCAACGTGGTGAGCATGACAATGACCGCAATGACCACCGCAACGATAACGCTCAGCAGTCCCATCGCAACGACCACCGCAACGACAACGCCCCGCAGTATCACCGCGACGACACGCGCGGCGGCGGCCCCCGTCACGACTTGCGCCGCGGTCAGCGCCTGAGCCAGGAATACCGCGACAACCGCTACGTCGTCAATGACTGGCGCGCCCGCCGCCTGAGCGCGCCGCCGAGGGGCCAACACTGGGTCCGCGCCGGCAACGACTACGTGCTGGCCGCCATCGCCACTGGCGTTATTGCCCAGGTCTTGCTGGGCAATTAAGCCGCAGTCCTGAACCTCAAAGCCGCGCCCTCGAAAGACGGCGCGGTTTTTTTCGTCCATGGGGTTTGCCGCCGGGCAGGGCATCGAGTATTCATGCGTGATGCACTATATTGAAATAGTGTTGTTCCATATCAACGGAGGCGATGACTGAGCACAAGACTGCGAGTACACTGGCTGCGTGAAAACCGATTGTTTTTGAGAGGATTTTTGATGAACCACATTACACGCTTGGCCATCCTGTCAGCCGTGCTGGCCGCGCCGCTGGCGCATGCCGCCGATGTCCGCATGGGCTTTGGCTTGTCGTTGCCGCCGTATGTCATTCAGGAAAACAACAGCGGCTTCGAGCTGGAAATCATCCGCGAAGCGCTGGCCTTCAAGGGCCACGTGCTCAAGCCGGTGTATGTGGCGCAGAAGGCGATGCCGCAGATGCTGAAGGAAAAGAAACTCGACGGAGCGCAGGAAGGCAGTCCGGAACTGGTCGAGGGGCCGGGCGTCTTCTATGCGAGCGCGCCGGCGGTCGTGTATGAGGATTATGCGATTTCGCTGAAGAAGAACAAGCTGTCGATCAACAAGCTGGCCGACCTGAAAGGCAAGTCGATCGCCGCCTTCATGACGGCCAAGGAATTCCTCGGACCGGACTATGCGGCGGCCGTGCAGGATAATCCGAAATACCAGGAAGTGGCGACATCGAAGCGGCAGGTGCTGATGCTGTATTCGGGCGGCATCGAGGTGCTGATTTGCGACGCCAATATTTTCAAATATGTGCGAGAAACCGAAAAAGGACAGGTCGATACGTCGCCGGATGTGACGTACCACGATATCTTCAAGCACACGCCGCTCAAGAGCAATAACCCGGTCTTCACCGACAAGCAGGTGCGCGACGATTTCGACGCCGGCCTGGCCCAGCTCAAACGCAGCGGCAAGTACCAGCAAATCATCAAGAAATACGTCAAGGATTAAGCGAATATCGGTAAAGGCCCGGACGCGCCGGTTGGCATCCGGGCTGTCCTTAATTCCGCTAATTTAAACGTACCAATACACATGCAACAATCAGCGGCAAAATCTGGGGTCAGACCCATGGGTCTGACCCCAGCCTTTGCATCTGATTTTTTTATGACCTTGCCGGCAGCGGTTGCAGGTCGCCGTCGAGGTAGATCGCGGTCGACGGCGCCCCCGCGGCGATTGCCCTGATTTCCTTGAGCACCAGCAGCGCGCCGGGCGACAGCGTGCGTCCCAGCAGTTGCACCACGCCGATCTCGGCGTAAAACAGCGGCAGCTTGTCGAAATGTAGCGGCACCAGCGTGCCTTCCCGTATATCCTGCGCCACCGCCGCTTCGGTGGCGAGCAGGATGGCGTCGTCGTGCTGCGCCAGCTCGGCCAGCAGGCGCACGTGGTCGCATTCGACCACGAACGGCAGGCGCTCGTATTCCTTCATGCCGAACAGCACGCGGAACAGCGCCTGTATCTCGCTCGGCATCTTCAGCGACGCAAATCCGTATTCGAGCAAATCCCTGGGCTGACGGTCCGGCCGCGCCAGCAGCGGGTGGCCGGGACGGCACATGAACGGCCCGTACTGCCGGCACAGCGGCGTGACCGTGATATACGGTTCGGGCGCGATATCGCGCGTGTCGGCGATAAAAAACTCGATTTCCTCGGCATGCAGGTTTTGCAGCAAATACCGCCAGTTGTTGCTGGTGATGGTCAGATGGAGACCGGGCCGCTGGCGCCGTATCGTGGCCAGCAATTGCGGCAGGAACGCCGCCGTCGGCAGCGGCCCGGCGCCGAATGCGACCTGGCCGATCTCGCTGCCGCGCACCAGTTGCATGTCGCGTTGCAGGTTGTTGGCCTGGAACACCAGGCGCCGCGCCTGTTCCATGAACGCGGCGCCCACCGTCGTCAGCGCCACGTTGCGGTTGTCGCGGTCGAACAGCAGCAAGCCCAATTCTTCTTCCAGCGCCTGGATGCTGCGGCTTAACGCCGGCTGGCTCAGGTGCACCTTTTCGGCGGCGCGCGCAAAGTTCAATTCGTCGGCCAGCGCGATCGCGTGGCGCATGCGCTTGAGGTCCATGCTGTCTCCTTGTAATGCGTTTTAAGCATTATACGGATGAAAACGATGCATTGGACTGATTAATGCCACAGCCCTAGACTCGATTCCGTGCTGCAAGAATAAAAACTATTTCCAGAGACGGACACCATGAGTGAACTGCAATTCGACTATATCGTAGTGGGCGCGGGCTCGGCCGGCTGCGTGCTCGCTGCTCGCCTGAGCGAAGATCCGGCCGTCACCGTTTGCCTGATCGAGACCGGCGGCCCGGACAACAGCGTGCTGATTCACGCGCCGGCCGGCGTGGTCGCGATGCTGCCGACCGGGATCAACAATTATGCGTATCAGACCGTGCCGCAACCGGGCCTGGACGGCCGCCAGGGTTACCAGCCGCGCGGGCGCACGCTCGGCGGCAGCAGTTCGATCAACGCGATGCTGTATGTGCGCGGCCACCGCCACGACTACGACCACTGGGCCGCGCTGGGCAATGCCGGCTGGTCGTACGACAGCGTGCTGCCGTTTTTTAAACAGTCGCAGCACCACGAACTGGGCGACGCCGTCAGCGCGGACTATCACGGCGCCGGCGGCCCCTTGAATGTCTGCTATCCGCGCCACACCAGCCCGATCAATGACCTGTTTTTGCAGGCCGCGGCCAGCCAAGGCATCGCCTTCAATCCCGATTACAACGGCGCGCGCCAGGAAGGCGCGTTCATGTACCAGGTGACGCAGAAGAACGGCGAGCGTTGCAGCTCGGCCAAGGCTTACCTGACGCCGAATCTGGATCGTCCCAACCTGACGGTGATGACGCGCGCGGTGGCGTCGCGCGTGCTGTTCGAAGACCGGCGCGCGGTCGGCGTGCAATGCATCCGCGACAACGTCACGCAAACCCTGGGCGCGCGCCGCGAAGTGTTATTGGCGGCCGGCGCCTTCGGTTCGCCGCAATTACTCATGTTGTCCGGCATCGGCCCGGCGGCGGAACTGGCCGCCAGCGGCGTGCCGCTGCTGCACGATGCGCCTGGTGTCGGCGAGAACTTGCAGGAGCATATCGATTACGTGCAATCGTGGCGCATCCCGAGCAATACCGAAAGCTTCGGCATCTCGCTGCGCGGTTGCAGCCGCTTCGCCGCCGCGATGCTGGAATGGCACCGCCGCCGCAGCGGCATGGTCACCAGCCCGTTCACCGAAGCCGGCGCATTTATTTGCTCCGACGCTTCCGTCAGTGTGCCGGACCTGCAACTGGTGTTCGTGCTGGCGCTGGTCGACGACCATGCGCGCAAGATGCACCTGGGGCACGGCATTTCCTGCCACGTCGACGTGCTGCGTCCGCACAGCCGCGGCACGGTGCGCCTGGCCGGGCGCGATCCGCGCGCATCGTTGCGGATCGACCCGCGCTACCTGTCCGACCAGCGCGACATGGATTTATTGGTGAAGGGCGCGCAGATCCAGCAGCGCATCATGGAGTCAGCGCCGTTCGACGCGCTGCGCGGCGAGATGCTGTACCCGGTCGCCTCCGGCGACACGGCCGCGCTGGTGGCCGACATCCGTCGCCGCGCCGACTGCCAGTACCACCCGGTCGGCACCTGCAAGATGGGACCGGCGCACGATCCGATGGCCGTGGTCGACGAGCAGTTAAGAGTGCGCGGCGTGAGCGGATTGCGCGTGGTCGATGCATCCATCATGCCCACCATCGTCGGCGGCAACACGAACGCGCCGACCATCATGATCGGCGAAAAAGCCGCAGACATGATCCGCCGCGCAGCTTGAACCCAATGCCGCTGCCACCCTGTCATTCCCGCGAAGGCGGGAATCCCATTTTTTTGTACCGTTCGGGACGCGAAATGGGGTTCCCGCCTTCGCGGGAACGACAAATTTTGGCGCCAACTTAACGGCACTACCGTCTGCCCCCGCAGTTCTCAATAAATCAGGAGAATCACATGAACGTCTTCCGCGCGAGCGCCATGCTGCTCGCATTGCAACTGTGCGCCTTCGGCGCTTCCGCAGCCATCCCCGCCGCGCAGCCGGCCAGCGCCGCCACGGCGGCCCGCAACGCCGCTTTCGGCGCGCCGCTGCCATTGGCCGACCGCCAGGATTTCGCCGAGGCGCAGCGCGGCAAGATCGCGCCGCTGCCATCGGCGCCATTGCTGGGCAAGGATGGCCGCACCGTCTGGGACGGCCAGCGTTATTCCTTCCTGCAGGGCGCCGTGCCGGCCAGCGTCAATCCCAGCCTGTGGCGCCAGGAACAGTTGAACAATGAAACGGGCCTGTTCAAGGTCAGCGATCGCATCTATCAGGTGCGCGGCTACGACGTCTCGAACATGACCTTGATCGAAGGGCACAGCGGCTGGATCGTCATCGATCCGCTGCTGTCGGCCGAAACCGGCGCCGCCGCGCTGGCGCTGGCGAACGAAAAACTCGGCAGCAAGCCGGTGGTGGCGATCATCTACACGCACGGCCACGTCGACCACTTCGGCGGCGTGCGCGGCGTGCTGCCGGTGGACGCAAAACCGGGCAGCGTGCGCATCATCGCGCCGGAAGGCTTCATGGAATCGGCCGTCGCTGAAAACGTCATGGCCGGCAATGCGATGGGGCGCCGCGCGCAATACCAGTTCGGCGCCGCGCTCGACGCCGGCGCGCGCGGCACGGTCGGCGCCGGCCTGGGGCAGGGCGTCTCGGTCGGCAACATCGGCTTGGTCGAGCCGACCGACATCGTGCGCACCACCGGCCAGGAACTGGTGGTCGACGGCATGCGCATCGTGTTCGAAATGGCCAACGGTTCGGAAGCGCCGTCCGAGTTCGTGTTCTACCTGCCGGAGTTGAAGGCGCTGTGCCTGTCGGAAGTGGTCAACCACACGATGCACAACATCTATACCTTGCGCGGCGCGCGCATGCGCGATGCGCTCGGCTGGAGCAAGTACATCAACACCATGCTGGATCTGTTCCCGGACGCCGAAGTGGCGTTCCGCAGCCATCACTGGCCGGTGTGGGGCAAGGACAGGCTGCGCGGCCACCTGGTCAACCAGCGCGACATGTACCGTTTTATTCATGACGAGGCGCTGCACCTGGCCAACGCGGGACAGACGATGGACGACATCGGCAATGCCGATTTCGTGCCGAAAGCCTTGCAGGCCGACCTGTCCACGCACGGATACTACGGCACGCTGAGCCACAACCTGCGCGCGGTCTATGACTATTACCTGGGCTGGTACGACGGCAATCCCGCCACACTGAACCGGCTGCCGCGCAGCGACAGCGCGCGCCGTCACGTCGAGGCGATGGGCGGTGCACAGGCGGTGCTGGCCAAGGCCCGCAAGGCTTATGCTGCGGGCGATTACCGTTGGGTGGCCGAGATGCTCAATTACCTGGTGTTCGCCGATCCGTCCAATGAGCAGGCGCGCCGGCTGCAGGCCGACACGCTGGAGCAGCTGGGCTACCAGGCCGAATCGTCGGTGTGGCGCAATGAATATCTGACCGCCGCGCGCGAACTGCGCCAGGGCGTGCGCAAGATCGCGATATCGACCCAGGGGGCGGATCTGTTGCAGGCGCTGTCGGTCGACATGATGTTCGATTTCCTGGCCGTGCGCCTCGATCACCGCAAGACCGACGGCCTGGTGCTGGGCATCAACCTGACCTTCACCGACCTGAATGAACGCTATGCGCTGGAACTGTCGAACTCCGTGTTGAACAACACCCGCGGCCGCGTGCTGCCGAAGGCCGACGTCTCGCTGACGCTGACCCGCGCCGCGCTGCTGAAGATGCTGGTGGCGAAGACGCCGCTGG
This sequence comes from Pseudomonadota bacterium, assembly GCA_040389645.1. Lineage (GTDB taxonomy): Bacteria > Pseudomonadota > Gammaproteobacteria > Burkholderiales > Burkholderiaceae_D > Rugamonas. The sequence goes on from JAZJZT010000037.1 coordinate 45,362, forward strand.
CGCAACTGGTGCAGGCCGGCGAAGTGCAACTGCAAGGCAACCCGCAAGCGCTGGCCGCCCTGTTCGGCGCGGTCGACAATTTTGATCCGCTATTCAACATCGTTACGCCGTGAACTGTCATTCCCGCGAAGGCGGGAATCCCATTTTGTGTCCGGGACGACGCAGCGGAAATGGGATTCCCGCCTGCGCGGGAATGACAAATCTGAACCAAAAAAACTGCCGCAACCACGAAGGCAGCGATATTCATACCACCACTAGAAGGAGACAGGATGTACACGAACTCACACCAGGCGCCGCTGCGAGCGCGACCTACCAGGCTGGCGCTGGCTTGCCGCATCGCGCTGCTGGCTTGCGCCGTCGGCGCCGGCAACGCGCGGGCCGAAGGTTTTACGCTCGATAACGGCATCGAAGGCCAGTGGGCCTTGAACGCGACGATGGGCGCCAGCTGGCGCGCCGGCAACCGCGATCCGAACCTGGTGTCTGCCCCGAACGGCGGCACCGCCGGCACCGGCAACGGCCACGACGACGGCAACCTGAATTTCAGCAAAGGGTCGGCCTACTCTAGCGGCCCAAAATTGAGCGGCGAATTGCGCCTCAAGCAGGACAAGGCCGGCATCTTCGTGCGCGTCAACGCCTGGTACGACTACACGCTGAACCACAAGACGGTGGAACACGGCAGCTTTAACAATGGCTACGTGCCGGGCGCGAAACTGAACGACGACGGTTTTTATGCGATGTCCGAATTCTCCGGCGTGGCGCTGGCCGATGCCTATGTCTACAACACCTTCGAGCTGGGCGAGCACATGCCGCTGACGCTGAAGCTGGGTAACCAGGTGGTGAACTGGGGAGAGAGTACCTTCATCCCCGGCATCAATGCGATGGGCGCGTTCGACCTGACGGCGGCCCATCGTCCCGGCGCGCAAGTCAAAGAGATCCTGCGCCCGCTGCCGCAACTGACGGCCAACCTCGGTTTCGACAACGGCCTGTCTCTGGAAGCGTTTTACCAGTTGCGCTGGAAGCGCACCGTGCTCGATGGCTGTGGCACCTACTGGTCGCTGGCCGATTCGATCAACTGCCCGAACGGCGCCGTCATTTTCGGCGACGCGGTCGGTAACGACAAGGCGCAATACAACGGCGTGCCAGTGTTCGGCGCCTTGCCGCCGCAACTGCTGGCGGCCGTCGGCGCCGGCGCGCTGGCCGGCGTGCCGGTCAACTTCCGCCTCGGCCGCTCGCCCGAAATCCGTCCGTCGAACAGTGGGCAATTCGGCCTGTCGTCTCACTATTTTGCCAGCGACATCAGCACCGACTTCGGCCTGTACTACACCAATTACCATACCCGCACGCCATACCTGAGCGTGGTCAAGACCGCGTCGGCCGCGCCGTCGATCTATTCGGGCCAGTACGCCGCCGCCTTTACGGCATTGTCCAAGATCCTCGGCGCGCAGGGACAGGCAGCGGCCGCCAAGCAGTTCGGCCTGCTCGGCGCCTTCCCGGCCGCGCAGATGGGTTGGGATTACAGCGCCGAAAACATCCACGCGCTGGGCCTGTCGGCGGCCACCGAGATCGGCGGCTTTTCCCTGTTTGGCGAATTGAGCCACACGCGCGACGTGCCTGTGCAGATCAACGCGCCGGACCTGATCCTCGGTTCGGTGCTGGGCATCGGTCCGCAGGCGGCCCTGGCGAAATTCCTGCGCGACCCGGCCGTGCCGCAAGACTCAGTGAAGTACGGTTACGACCTGAAAAACAAGACGCAGTTGCAGATGTCCTTCATCCGCATGGTGCCGCAGGTGCTCGGCGCCAGTTCGCTCTCCCTGGTCGGCGAAGTCGGCGTGCAGAAGTGGAGCGGCATCGGCGATCCGGCCACGTCGACCCGCTACGGGCGCGGCTTCCTGTACGGCTTCGGCCCGACCGCGGTACTCGGCGGCACCTGCGGCGGCTTGAACACCAATGCGTCCTATTGCGAAAACAAGGGTTACGCCACGAGTTCCGCCTGGGGCTACCGCCTGCAGGGCGAACTGAATTACGCCGACGTATTCGCCGGCGTGAACCTGAAGCCGAAGGCGTTCTGGTCGCACGACGTCAACGGCTATTCGGCCGACAGCACCTTCATCAAGGACCGCAAGACCCTGGGCCTGTCGCTGCGCGCCGACTACAACAGCAAGTATTACTCGGAACTGAGCTACACCCGCTACAACCACAACGCCAAGTACGACACGCTGCACGACCGCGATTACTACTCGCTGGTCGCCGGCATCAATTTTTAAGCATCACGGAGAGACAACATGAAAACAGTCAAAATGATCTTGCTGGCCGCCGCCGTCGCGGCGGCGAGTGCGCAGGCCGGCATGCCGGACGTCGAACGCCTCGGTAACGACCTCACCCCGATGGGCGCCGAAAAGGCCGCCAGCAAGGATGGCACCATTCCCGCCTGGGACGGCGGCATCTCGAAAGCGCCGGCCGGCTTCAACCCGGCCGACGGCTACCTCGATCCGTACGCGTCGGACAAGCCGCTTTATACCATCACGTCCGCCAACATGGCGCAGTACAAGGATAAACTTGCGCCGGGTCAGATGGAAATGCTGAAACGCTTCCCGACCTACAAATTGAACGTCTACCCGAGCCACCGCTCGGCCGCGTATCCGCAGGCGATGTACGACAACATCAAGAGTGAGGCGGCCAAGGCCGACCTGGCCGCCGGCGGCAACGGTGTCGTCAACGTGGTGCGCTCCAGCGTGCCTTTCCCGCAGCCGAAGACCGGCGTCGAGGTGATCTGGAACCACATGATGCGTTATCGCGGCGGCAGCGTGCAGCGTTTTAATGCCGAATTCCCGGTGCAGGCCAATGGCGCGTTTACACCGGTCACGCGCGTCGAGAACATCACCACCGCCAATTCGATGGTCAAGCCGGAAGCCAACCGCCTGCTGTACTACATGGGCAACATCACCGGCCCGTCGTCCGTCGCCGGCGAATCGCTGCTGGTCATCGATGCGATCGACCAGGTCAAGGAATCGCGCCAGGCGTGGGTCTACAACCCTGGCCAGCGCCGCATCCTGCGTGCGCCGGATGTCGCGTACGACGCGCCGGGTTCGGGTTCGGACGGCCTGCGCACCACCGACGATTACGACGGCTTCAACGGCTCGCCCGACCGCTACGACTGGAAGCTGGTCGGCAAGAAGGAAATGATCATCTCCTACAACAACTACAAGCTCACCAGCAAGAAGTTGAAATATGCGGAGATCGTCCGTCCCGGCCACGTCAACCAGGACCTGGTGCGTTATGAACCGCACCGCGTGTGGGTGGTGGAAGCGACCCTCAAGCCGGGCAAGCGCCACATCTACGCCAAGCGCGTGTTCTATGTCGACGAGGACAGCTGGCAGATCGCGCACGCCGACGCCTACGATGGCCGCGGAGAATTATGGCGCGTGCACGAACTGAACGCGGTGCAGTTCTACGACGCGCCGACACCATGGTTCGCCAGCGAGATTTTTTATGATTTGCAGGCGCGCCGCTACCTGGTGACGGCGCTGGGTAACCAGGAACAGCCGCTCAAGTTCATCAAGCGCGACACCAGTTTCTATACGCCGGACAGCCTGCGCCGGTCGAGCAATTAAGGATTTTTGACCTCAAGAACATGCAGTGGTACAGGGTCTCTTTCAGGCGCTTTCTCTCTCCGGAGTGAAGCGCCTTTTTTTGCACCAAACCAGATGCAAAGGCCGGGGTCAGACCCCCGGGTCTGACCCCAGATTTTTGCCGTTGATTTGCATTTTTTTTGTGTCCCGAACGGTTTCGCGAAATGGGATTCCCGCCTGCGCGGGAATGACAATTTGGCGCGGTTCCACTGCATCTGAAAAAAGGAATATCGAATGAAAAATATCGTATCTGGCTCGCCCCGCACCGCGCTCGCTTGCGCGCTGCTCGGGCTTGGCCTGCTGGCTGGCGGCGCGGTGTTGACGCTGGCGCTGGCCGAACCGCTGGCCACGCCGTCTCGCCAATCCGCGCGCGCCGACAAATCCCTGCTGGTGGCGCTGGCCGCCAGCGACAATCGTCTCGTCGCCGCCGGTGAACGCGGCATCGTGCTGTACTCGGACAACGGCGGCGCCAAATGGCAGCAGGCGCAGGTGCCGGTCTCGGTGAACCTGGCGGCGCTGCATTTTTCCGGCGCGCGCGGATGGGCCGTCGGCCATGACGGCGTCGTGCTGCACTCGGCCGACGGCGGCAAAAGCTGGAGCAAGCAGCTGGATGGCAATGCGCTGAACGCGATGCTGATCGACACGGCGAGCAAGGCCGTCGAACGCGCCCAGGCCAGGCTTGACGCGGCGCCGAACGACGAGATCGCGCGGGCCGCGCTGACGGCGGCCAGCAATGCGCTCGAAGACAGCAAGGCCGGCGCGAAGTTCGGCCCATCCCGCCCCTTGCTGTCGGTCTGGTTCCGCGACCAGTCCGAGGGGTACGCGGTGGGTGCGTTCGGCCAGGCGATCCGTACCACCGATGGCGGAGACCACTGGCAGGACATGGCCGGCGGCATCGCCAATCCGGACGGCCTGCACCTGAATTATGTCGGCCCCGGCGCCAACGGCGCCGTGCTGGCCGCGGGCGAAGGTGGAAAAATCTATCGCTCCACCAACGGCGGCGCAGGCTGGCAAACGCTGGCCACCGGCTACACCGGCCAATTGTATGGCGTCGTCGACACCGGCGGCGACAGCCTGCTGGCTTACGGTTTCGGCGGCAACGTGCTGCGCAGCGACGACGGCGGCAAACAGTGGAAAACGCTGCCGAGACAAACCGGCAAAAGCCTGGTCGCGGCCGTGCGCACGGCCGGCGGCCTGTCCCTGGTCGCCAGGGACGGCACGGTCTTACGCAGCACCGACGCCGGCCGCAGTTTTACCGTGCAGCCGTCCGGGCACGCGCTGGAACTGGCCTCCGCCATCGAGAGCGCGCCGGGCCGGCTGCTGGCCGGCGGCGTCGGCGGCATTCATCCAATCAGCACGACAGGAGCAAAACAGCCATGAGAGAATCGATCACCCGGGCCGATCCGGATTGCGGCCACCAGAAGGTCGGCGCGCTGGAGCGCCTGATCGAGCCGCTGCTGTTCGCGCGCCGCATCCCCGTATTGGTGTTTTTTTTGCTGGCGTCGATCGTGTTCGCCTGGCAGGCCAGCATGCTGAAACCGGACGCCAGCTTCCAGAAGATGGTGCCATCCTCGCACCCCTTCATCGCCAATTACCTGAAATACGAAAATGAACTGCGCCCGCTCGGCAACGTGCTGCGCATCGCCGTCGAAGCGGCTGAGGGGGATATCTATACGCGCGAGTACCTGGACACGCTGAAGAAGATCACCGACGAAGTGTTTTATATTCCCGGCGTCGACCGCGGCAACCTGAAGTCGCTGTGGACGCCGAACGTGCTGTGGGTCGAGGTGACGGAAGCGGGCATGGTCGGCGGCCAGATCATCCCGCAGGGTTTTGATGGTTCCGCCGCCAGCATCGACGAGGTGCGCACCAACGTCGCGCGCTCGGGCCGCATCGGCAGCCTGGTCGCGGCCGACCAGCGCTCGACCATCATCCTGGTGCCGCTGCTGGAAAAGGACCCGGACAGCGGAACAAAACTCGATTACGGCCAGTTTTCGCGGCGCCTGGAAACGCTGGTGCGCGACAAGTACGGCAAAGGCAATGTACGCATCCACATCACCGGCTTCGCCAAGGTGGTGGGCGATCTGATCGCCGGCGCCAGCGCCATCGGCCTGTTTTTTGCGATGACGTTCGCGATGACGGTGGCGCTCCTGTTATGGTATTCGCGCTGCTGGCGCAGCACGCTGGTGACGGTGCTGTGCTGTTCGCTGGCCGTCGTCTGGCAGCTCGGCATCGTGCGCATGATCGGCTTCGGGCTCGACCCGTATTCGATCCTGGTACCGTTTTTGACCTTCGCCATCGGCGTCTCGCACGCGGTACAGAACATTAATACGATGGCCGTCGCGCGCCTGTCCGGCGCGTCGAACATGGAAACGGCAAAATTGACGTTCCGCCAGTTATTCATTCCCGGCACCGTCGCGCTGCTGTGCGATGCCGTCGGCTTCTCGACCCTGCTCGTGATCGACATCGGCGTGATCCGCGAACTGGCGATCTCCGCCTCGATCGGGGTGGCCGTGATCGTGCTGACCAAGATGTTCCTGTTGCCGGTGATGATGTCGTATGTCGGCGTGTCCGATGCCTGCCTGCGCCACCAGGCGAAAAAACAGGCCGGCAAGTTCCGCATCGCCCGCGCGTTGTCCCGCTTTGCCGAACCGAAGTTCGCGCGTGCCGCGGTGCTGTTCTCCCTGGTGCTGCTGGGCGCGGCCTGGGGCATGAGCCGCGATTTAAAAATCGGCGACCTCGATCCGGGCGCGCCGGAATTGCGCGCCGATTCGCGCTACAACCGGGACAGCGCTTACGTGTCTTCGCATTACGCCACCAGCGCCGACGTGTTCGTCGTCATGGTGCAGACGGAGAAGGGAGAGTGCGGCTCGTACCCGGTGGCGGAAAAGGTCGACCGCTTCCAGTGGGAGATGGAAAATGTGGCCGGTGTCGAGTCGACCAGCTCCCTGTTTTCCGGCATGAAGAAAATCATCGCCAACACCAACGGCGGCGATCTGCGCTGGCACGCGCTGTCGCGCAACCGCTTTGTTTCGAACGCGGCGCAGCGCATGCTGCCGGCCGAGTTGTACAGCAACGATTGCTCGATGGTGCCGGTACTGGTGTTTTTGGCCGACCACAAGGCGGAAACGCTGACGCGCGTGGTCGCCGCGACCGAGCAATTCGCGAAAAACAACGACGGCAAGGAAGCGAAATTCACGCTCGCCGGCGGCAATTCCGGCATCGAGGCGGCCACCAATATCGTCATCAAGCAGGCCGAGACGCAGATGCTGATCCTGGTGTATGCGATCGTCGCGGCGCTGGTGTGGTGGGAGTTCAAGTCCTGGCGCGTGACGGTGTGCATCATGCTGCCGCTGTACATCACGTCGGCGCTGTGCGAAGCGATCATGGCGAGACTGGGCCTGGGCGTCAAAGTGGCGACCTTGCCGGTGATCGCGCTGGGCATCGGCATCGGTGTAGACTATGGCATCTACATCTACAACCGCCTGCAGCAATTCTTCGACGAGGGCCTGCCATTGAAGGATGCTTATTTCGAAACGCTGAAAGGCACCGGCGCAGCCGTGGCGCTGACCGGCGTGACGCTGGCGCTGGGCGTGCTGACGTGGATCTGGTCGGACATCAAGTTCCAGGCCGACATGGGCTTGCTGCTGACCTTCATGTTCCTGTGGAATATGGTGGGAGCGATCGTCATGATCCCGTCGCTGGCGGCGCTGCTGGTCAAGCCGCAAGGGACGCGGTCATGAAACAGCAGCAGGCCGCGGCGGCCGGCGGCGGCATCGCCGGCCCGCAGCGCTGGCTCGATCCGGTGTTGTACGTGCAGATGCTGGAGATGCGGGCGGCCGGCGCATCGTTTCACGCGATCGCCGCGCGGCTGAACCGCTTCGGCGTCAAGTCCGCGCACGGTGGGCGCTGGTACGGCGCCTCGATCCACCGCATCCTGGTGCCCCGCCCGGTCCAGGCTCAGGGAGAACAGGAGAGCGGATGAAGCAGGCAGGCAAGGCGTGGCGGGTGAGGGCGATGGCAACGGTTTTGCTGCCGCTGCTGTTTTGTGGACGTGCCGCGCCAGCGGTGCCCGCAATGCCGTCCGCGCCAGCCGCTTCTGTCCCGGCGCGGCCGCTGCGGGTCTGCGTGCTCGATGAAGATTACGCGCCCTTCAGTTTTCCCGCGCGCGAAGGGCCGGGCCAGTTCCTGCTGCGCCGCGCCATCGAACGCCAGGGCGGCGCGCTGGAGATCACCCACGTGCCATGGCGGCGCTGCATCGAAGGGGTACGCGCCGGTACTTATGATGCGGTGCTTGGCGCGGCAGCCAATGCCTCATTTTTTTCCTTTTTGAGTTTTCCGGAGCGCGACGGCAGGGCCGATCCGCGCCGCAGTCTGGGCTCGCTGGAATTTCGCGTGATGCAGCGGCGCGGCGAAGCGCCGCGCTGGGACGGCCAGCGTTTCAGCGCGGTGGAAGGCCCGGTCCTGTACGGTGCCGGCATTGTCATCGTCCGGGATGCGCTGGCGCGTCAAGGCGTCGACGCCAGCGACAACGCCAAGACGTCGGCGCAACTGATGCGCATGCTGGTGGCGCACCGCGCCGACGCCATCGTCGTGCGCCAGCACGAAGCGCAAAAGCTGATGCGGGAAGCGGAATTCCAGGGCCGGCTCGACCTGCTGCCGCAGCCGCTGGTCGCGTTCGACGGCTACCTGGCCGTGCGGCGCGAATGGAAGGAAGCCTATCCCCCATATGTCGAGGCGGTTTGGGACGAAATCGGCCGCCTGCGCGCCGCGCCGGACTGGCCGGCCACCGCGCGCGTCTTGCTCAACGACGCGACCACCCCTTGACGGCTGCATCGCCGCCGGCGCCGACGTGGCGCTTATGGGTTGATCGGCTTATCCCAGCAAGTGCGGATTGAGCCGCCAGGTGGCGAAAGTCAGCGCGCAGGCGAACGTGACCCAGGCCAGGTAGGGCAGCATCAGCGCGCCCGCCATTGGCCGCACGCGCCGGAACGCGATCGTCGTCGCGGCCACCAGCAGCCATAGCACCAATACTTCGGCAAACGCGTACGCGCCCAGCTTCCAGTTGAAAAACAGCCAGCTCCATGCCGCGTTCGCGACCAGCTGCACGATGAACAGCGCCAAGGTGCGCGGCGCGCTGGCGAAGCCGCGCTTGCGCCAGACCAGCCAGGCGGAGATCGCCATCAGCAAATACAGCGCGCTCCAGACAGGGCCGAATACGCTGCCCGGCGGCGCCCACGACGGCTTGGCCAGTTGCGCATAGAACGACGACGCGTCGGTCGTGGCCAGCGCGCCCAGCCCGGCCGCGGCAAAGGTCAACACCAGCCAGCCAATGAAGCCGCGCACCGGCCCCGGTATGTGGTGCGGACCGAGATTGAACTCTGGTCGTATCTGCATGGGAATCTCCTCGATGAATGCACGTGCCGCATGCGCAGCTTGCGGCCACTCTAGCAGCACGCCCGGAATCGCGGCGCGGCGCAGAGGCTTATACCTTTAAGTTAGCGTTAAATTTGTCATTCCTCCCATTGGGAGAAATGACTTCCCGCGAAGGCGGGAATCCCATTTTTACGCCGTCCGGGACACAAAATTGGATTCCCTCCTACGCGTAGCCGCATGGCGAGGTGCATGCGGCTACGCAGGCGCGCAGCTTGCGCTATCATCATGAGTCCTTCTTCAAATTACTCGGGAGCAAGATTCATGAGCGATACGACTGGCGCGCACGTTGACCTTGACGCCTATTTTGAACGCATCGGCTACGACGGCCCGCGCACGGCGACGCTGGAAACGTTGCGCGCCTTGCAGCAACTGCACCCGGCCTCGATCCCGTTCGAAGCGATCGACGTGCTGCTCGAACGCGGCGTCGACCTGGCGCCGCGCGCGGTGGATGCCAAGCTGATCGCCGCCCGGCGCGGCGGCTACTGTTTTGAACAGAACAGCCTGTTCCGGCGCGTGCTGCTGCAACTGGGTTTCAAGGTCGAGAGCCTGATCGCGCAGGTGCGCTGGATGGCGGGAGCGGCAGGGGCGACGCGCCCGCGCACGCACATGGTGCTGCGCGTGACCATCGATGGCACGCCGTGGCTGGCCGACGTCGGCTTCGGCAGTTGCGTGGTGACCGCGCCGATGCGCTTCGACCTGGACACGCCGCAAGTCACCCCGCACGAGCGCTTCCGCCTGACGCCGGCCGGCAATGAATACCTGCTGGAAGTGGAACTGGGCGACGAATGGTCGCCGGTCTATCAGGTGTCGCCGGCGCTGCAAACGGACGGCGATTACCAGATGGCGAATTACTACAGCGCGACTTATCCCGCATCGATCTTCCGCAACGAATTGCTGGTCGCGCGCACCACGCCACAGGCGCGCCACGGCCTGCTGCAAAACCGCTTGACCATCCGCCAGGCCGATGGCCGCACCGAGCGCCGCTACCTGGATGCCGACGGCATCGAACAGGCGCTGGCCGGGCTGTTCGGCCTGCCGGTCGAAGCGTCCTGGCGCCCGCTGATCGAGGCCGCCGCCGCGCTGGGGCAAGGTCCGGACTGAACCGGCGCCTCCCGGACCCACGCCATGCCACGCGATGGTATTCAAAGATCGTTTGATGCAAATCAAATCGATGTACTGATCAAACCAGCAGATGCCATTACAGTGAAATGGTAACGGCACCGCGATCGTCCGGCGCCGGATGGCAGCGTGGCGGCCGGGCGCTGCTCCGATTTCCCGGCCATTTCAGAGGACGAATGACATGGCAAACAATTTAAGACACTTCGAACCTTTCGCCGACCTGGTCCGTTTCGAACCCTTGCACGTGGAAGACTTTTTCCGCGAATTCGGGCTCAGGCGCGCACTACGCGAATTCGAGGGGCAGCCGCTGATCCGGGCGGACGTGGCGGAGAACGAGCAAGCCTATACCGTCAAGGCGGAATTGCCGGGCATGAAGAAGGAAGACATCAAGGTCGATATCGACGGCAAGCGTGTCTCGATCATGGCCGAGATCAAGCGTGAAAGCGAACAGAAGCAGGGTTCCACCGTGCTGCGCAGCGAGCGCTATGTCGGGCAGCAATACCGCAGCTTCACGCTCGAACAAGAGATCGACGATACCAAGGCCGAGGCCAGGTACCAGGACGGCGTGCTGGAATTGACGCTGCCGAAACGCCCCAACCACGGCGGGCGCAAGCTGATCGTGAATTAGCCCATGGGGTCAGGCCTGACTTGTTGCGTTGTTGCGCCCAACCGTGCAGGCAGCCCACCAATAACGCAACAACGCACGCCTGACCCCAAAGATGAAGCGCCAGCAATGGCGGGGATTCTTTTGGCGGAGCAAGCAAACAACGCAACAAGTCACGCCTGACCCCAGCGGTGGGGTCAGGCCTGCGTTGTTGCGTTGTTCTACAGCTTGTAGCTGGCCTGGATAGACAGCGCGCGCGGCGCTGTCGGCAAGTCGTGCGGCAAGGCCAGGCCGGGCGCGACGCTCGGTTCGCGCGTGTCGGCGTTGAACAGGTTGCGCACGGCGGCCGAGAAATTCCACTGGTTCTTGCCGCGCCGGGTCGATAGCGTCAAGTCCAGCGTGTGGTAGTCGGCGATCGGCGCGCGCAAGTCTCCGGCGGCGCGGCGCCGGCCGGCCACCCAGTTCACTTGCTGGCTGAATGTGTAGCCGCTGCCGACATGCCAGTCGGCACGCCCGTTCAGGTGGTGGCGCGGCGCGTAGCCGGCGTCGTGGCCGGTGCTGCTGTCTTCGGAGCGCTGCCAGGCGTAATTGCCGACCAGGCGCAGGTCGCGGCCGGCATTCCAGCTGCCTTCCAGTTCCACGCCGCGGCCGACCTGCTTGCCGGTATTGGCATAGGTGGCATAGGTGCCGGCCGCGGCGCTCGGCAGCAGGCGGATGATGTTGGCCATCGCGTAGCGGTACAGCGTCAGATTGATTTGCGCGTCGGCGTGCGCCTGCCAGGCGAACGCCGCTTCCAGCGTGCCGTTGGTTTCCGGTTTCAGGTCCGGGTTGCCCAGCGTGACCGGATTGGCCGCGCCGTAGCTTTCATTGAACGATGGCGCGCGGAAGGCGCGGCCGTACAGCAGCTTGGCGGTCAGATCGAAACGGGCATCCCACACCAGCGCCAGGCGCGGATTGGTGGTGCCGCCGAAATCGGAATAGCGGTCGTGGCGCACGCCGGCCGTCAGGTTCCAGTCCTTGGCCAACTGCCATTCATCTTGCAGATAAATATAGTCGACGAAGCGGCGGTGCGGCCGGATGAAGGGATCAATATCCGTAAAATCGACCAGCGCCGGCAGCGGGATCGGCGTGCCGTTGGCGGCATAGGTAAAATTGCGCCGCTCGCGCGTGCGGTACATGTTCAAGTCGTCGTGGCCGATGCCGATGCGCAGATGGTGTTCGGCGTAGCCGCTGTAATCGGCATAGGCATTCACGCGTATCGCGCGCTCCCACGTTTCCGGCGCGCCCAGCATGCCGTCCGGGAACAGGCCGGTCGGAAATTTCAATCCGGGCGGCAGCAACTGGTAGGGGCGGGGGATTTCCTGCGAATACTGCTGCATGCTGACGCCGGCGCCGACGCCCCAGTCGCGGAAAAGCTGCGGCTCGCTCCACGACAGGCTGCTCGTGATGCGTTCGCTGCGGCCGCTGCCGTCCGGGTCGAGCGCCGACGCGATGCCGGCGCCGGCACCCACCCGGTCGCGCAATTTATAGCCGAAGCGCGCGCGCCACTGGCCATATGCGAGGTCCAGGTTGGCGTCGAGCGCGTCGCTTTGCACGCTGGTCGTGCCCGGCGCCAGGCTGGCGTGGGTGCCGAACAGCGTATCATTGCGGGTTTGCGCATCGGCGTCGATGGCGCGGTGGTAACCGTCCGTGTGGCCCGCATGCACGAAGGCGGCGATCTCGACCGGGCCGAGCTTGCCGCCATGCTGGAACCAGCCGTCGCGCGACTGGAACGAAGCGAAGCGCGCGCCGATCTCGGTGCCTGCCGCCTCGGCCGGACCCTTGGTGATGATGTTGATCACGCCGGAATAAGCGTCCGAACCGTACAGCGCCGAGCCAGGGCCGCGGATCACTTCGATGCGCGAAATGTGCTCGACCGGGAAGGTGCCCCACAGGTTGCCCTTGTTCCCTACGAACAGCGTCGTCACCGGCACGCCGTTCTGCAGCACCAGCACTTGCGGCACCAACTGGCTGAACACGCCGCGCACCACGTACAGCGACGAATAACTGTTGGCGGTGCGCGCGATATGGATGCCGGCCACGGTTTCCAGCACGTGGTCCAGGTCGGTCGCGCCCATGGCGGCGATATCGGCCGCCGTGATGACGGAAGCGACGGCCGGCGCGCGGCGCAGCGTCTGCAAATTGCCGGTAGCGATGCTGACGCTGGACGCTTCGCCGTACAGCAGGGCCAGTTCCTCCTCTTCGCTGGACGGCTGCGCGCTGGCCGAGATAGGAGGCAGGACCAGCGCGGCCGCCAGGCAAAAGCGCGATGCGCGGGAAGACTTCAACGTTCCATCTCCAGGGTCATAATTGCTAGAGCTTGTAGATGGCGCGCAGATAAATCGAGCGCGGCGCCATCGGCAGGTCGTTCGGAATCGCACCCGGAGCCAGGCTCGGTTCGCGCACATCCGCATTGAACAGATTGCGCACCGCAATCGAAAAATCCCAGTTGGCGATGCTGCGACCGGTGTTGAACGCCAGGTCGAACGTGGTGTAATCGGGCACCTTGGGACGGGTGTCGCCGGCGGCCCGGCGCCGGTCCGCGACCCGGTTCAACTGCGGGCTGAACACGCCGATGCCGGGAAGGCGCACGTCAACGCGTCCATTCAAATGGTGACGCGGCGCATAGCCCGCATCCTGCTGCGTGCCGGCATCGATCGAGCGCTGGTAAGCGTAGTTTGCCGCCGCGTGCACGGTGCGCGAGGCTTCCCATATGGCCTCAAGTTCGAGGCCCTTGCCATCCTGGTTGCCGGTATTGTTGAAAGTCGCTCCGGTTCCGACCCTGGCATTGGGAACGCCGCGGATGATGTCCTGCATCGCATACCTGAAAAGATTCAGGTTCAGTTGCAAGTCCTTGTTGGCCTGCCACGCGAATGCCGCTTCCAGCGTGCCGATCTTCTCCGGCTGCAAGTCCGGATTGCCGCGCTGGACCGGATTGTTGATGCCGAATTCCTCGTTGAAGGAGGGCGCGCGGAAGGCGCGGCCATACAGCAGCTTGGCGGTGACATCCACCGCCGCATCCCAGACCACGGCCAGGCGCGGATTGGTGGTGTTGCCGAAGTCGGAATAATGGTCGTGGCGCACGCCCGCGGTCAGGGTCCAGTCGCGCGCGAACTGCCATTCGTCCTGCGCATTGATATAACTGATCGTGCGCCGCTGCGGCAGCAGGAAGGGCTGGATCTGCGAATAGTCGATCACCGGCCCGGTCGGCACCGGCACGCCGGCGGCATTGAAAATGTAATTCTTGAAGGTCGCGGTCTGGTACATGTTCAGGTCGTCGTGGCCAAGGCCGATGCGTACCTTGTGCCCGGTGAAGCCGGAATACATCGCGAACGACGAGACGCGGATCTGCCGCTCGGACGTATCCGGGTGGCCGATAAAGCCGTCGGGGAACAGGCCGGTCGGGAAGCGGGTGCCGGGAGGCGACAGGCGCAGATCGGTCGTGATGCGCTGCTTGTATTGCAGCGCGCTGGCGGTGACGCCGACACTCCAGTCCCTGGCGAAATCGGTATCGGCCCAACTCAAGTCCGTGGTGATGCGTTCGCCGCGTCCCCTGCCCACGGGATCGAGAGAGGAGGCAATGCCGGCTCCCGTCCCCATATCGGAGCGCAGCATGTAACCGGCCCTGAAGCGCCACTTGTCGAACCCCAGGTCGAGGTTGCCGTCGACGGCGTCATAGCCGACGTTGACCGGTCCCGGTGCCAGTGAGGCATGGGTGCCGAAGATCTTGTCGCGCGCGCTCTGGGCATCGGCCGTGATGGTTTCGCGGAAGCCGTCGGTACTGCCGACGCGCAGATAGGCGCTAACATCGAGCGCGCCAAGTTTGCCGCCGTGTTGAATCCAGGCGTCGCGCGTCTTGAACGAGCCGCCGCCTACGGCGAATTGGGTGCCCTGCGTCTCCGCCGCGCCTTTGGTGATGATGTTGACCACGCCGCTGTAGGCATCGGCGCCGTACAGGGCAGAGCCGGGGCCGCGGATGATTTCGATGCGGGCGATATGATCGAGCGGGTAGCCGCCCCACAAGGTGCCGCGGCTACCCGATACCAGCGTGGTCATCGGCACGCCGTTTTGCAGCACCAGGATTTGCGCATTGTTGGCGCTGTAGATGCCGCGCGTGATGTAAAGCGGTTCATAGTTGAGGGCCGCGCGGGCGACATGCATGCCAGGCACGGTTTCCAGTACCTGGTCCAGGTCGGTCGCACCCATATTGGCGATGTCGGCGGCGGTCACCACCGAAGCCACCGCCGGCGCGCGGCGCAGCGACAGTGTGCTGCCGGTGGCGATGCTCACGCTGGCCGCTTCGCCATAAACCAGGCTCAGTTCCTCTTCTTCGCTGTCTGGCTGGGCGATAGCCGTGCCCATGGGAATGGCCAGTGCAGCCGCCAGGCAAAAGCGGGATGCGCGGTAAGACTTCAAAGTCACATCTCCAGATTCAATTCGTACCATTGTAGTGTGAGGTCCGATGCCAATGGCAAGAAAGTATCATGATGGAATTGACTTGTGGCGCCTGGAGCGATTGCGCGCGCGGGCCGTAAGAAGCATGGCCTGCATCAATAGCTTTTGAGAGGGAGACGGTTAATCACTGGAAAATCCGCAGCGCAGCGCTAACTTCCCGCAGCGCTGCATCGGCCGGCCACAAGCGCCCGCCGTCAAGGCAGGCAAACGTTGCTGATACCACCGTCGACGACAATTTCTTCGCCGACCACGTAGGTGGAGTCGTCCGAGGCCAGGAATAGCGCAACCTTGGCCACTTCTTCGGGCGTGCCGAAGCGCTTGATCGGCGAGCGGCCGCTGATGTCAGCCTTGACGGCGCTGTGCACTTCTTGAGGCAGTGGCAAGCGCTGGAAGCCGCCCGTGTCGATCGGGCCGGGGCAGATGGCGTTGATGCGGATGCCTTGCGGGATCAGTGCCAGCGACAGCGACTGTACCAGCGAGCGTAGCGCGGCCTTGCTGGCGCCGTAGACGCTGAAAGCCGGCGAGCCGGTCTGGTTGGTGATCGATGTCGTGACAACGATGGCAGCACCGGTTTCCATCAGCGGCAAAGCCTTCTGGATGGTGAAGAATTCGCCCTTGAAATTGACGTTGACGACTTCGTCGAACATCGCTTCGGTGACATGTTCGATCGGCGCGGGATTGGTCACGGCGGCATTGAGGAACAGTACATCGAGGCGGCCGAAACGCTCCTTGACCTGATCCATCAGGGCGTCGATGTCCTGCAAATTGCCCGCTTCGCTGCGCAGTACCAGCGCGTTGTCGCCGAATTCTTCAGCGGCGGCGGCGATGCGCTCGGCGTCGCGGCCGGTGAGTACCAGTTGCGCGCCCTG
Organism: Pseudomonadota bacterium; assembly: GCA_040389645.1. Classification (GTDB taxonomy): domain Bacteria; phylum Pseudomonadota; class Gammaproteobacteria; order Burkholderiales; family Burkholderiaceae_D; genus Rugamonas. The sequence goes on from JAZJZT010000037.1 coordinate 61,513, forward strand.
TTCCCTGAACAGGCGCGCCGTCGCCAAACCAATGCCGCTGGTGCCGCCAGTAATCAGGGCAATCTTGCCTTCCAATTTTTTCATCTGCTGTCTTTTTCCTGGTTATTTAGAGCTTGTAGACGGCGCGCACATAAATGGAGCGCGGCGCCATCGGCAGGTCGTTCGGGATCACGCCCGGGGCCAAGCTCGGTTCGCGCACATCAGCGTTGAACATATTACGGATGGCAATCGAAAAGTCCCAGTTGTCGATACTGCGGCCGGAGCTGAGCGCCAGGTCGAACGTGGTGTAGTCCGGCACCTTGGGACGCGTGTCGCCGGCGGGCCGATGACGATCCATGACCCGGTTCAATTGTGGGCTGAGCACGCCGACGCCGGGAATGCGCACGTCCACGCGTCCGTTAAAGTGGTGACGCGGCGCGTAGCCCGCATCCTGGTGCGTGCCTTTATCGATCGAGCGCTGGTAGGCGTAGTTTGCCGTCGCGTGCACTGTGCGAGAGAATTCCCATACCGCTTCGAGTTCCAACCCCTTGCCATCCTGATTGCCGATATTGTCAAAGGTCGCTCCAGTCCCGGCCTGAGCGTTGGGCACGGTGCGGATGATATCCTGCATTGCGTACTTGAAAATATTCAGATTCAGTTGCAAGTCTTTATTGGCCTGCCACGCGAATGCCGCTTCCAGCGTACCGATCTTTTCCGGCTGCAAGTCTGGATTGCCGCGCTGGACCGGATTGTTGATGCCGTACGATTCGTTGAACGATGGTGCGCGGAAGGCGCGGCCATACAGCAGTTTGGCGGTCACATCCAGCGCTGCATCCCAGACGACGGCCAACCGCGGATTGGTGGTGTTGCCAAAATCGGAGTAATGGTCATAGCGCACGCCTGCGGTCAAGGCCCAGTCGCGGGCAAACTGCCATTCATCCTGCGCGTTGACGTAGCTAATGTTGCGCCGATGTGGCAGCAGGAAAGGCTGGATCTGCGAGTAATCGATCACCGGTCCAGTTGGTACCGGCACACCGGCCGCATTGAAAATATAGTTCTTGATGGTTGCGGTGTAGTACATGTTCAGATCGTCGTGGCCAATACCAAGCCGCACCTTATGTCCGGTGAAGCCCGAATACATTGCAAACGATGAGACGCGAATCTGCCGTTCTGAAGTGTCCGGATGGCCAATGAAACCGTCCGGGAACAGGCCGGTCGGGAAGCGGGTGCCAGGTGGCGACAGACGCAGATCGGTCGTAATGCGTTGCTTGTATTGCAATGCACTGGCGGTGACGCCGACACTCCAGTTATTGGCAAACTCAGGATCGGTCCAACTTAGATCCGTGGTGATGCGTTCGCTTTTCTCCTTGCCGACCGGGTCGAGGGACGATGCGATGCCTGCTCCCGTGCCCATATCGGAGCGCAGTTTGTAGCCAGTCCTGAAGCGCCACTTGTCAAACCCCAGGTCGAAGTTGCCATCGACGGAATCGTAGCCGACGTTGACCGGTCCCGGTGCCAGCGAGGCATGGGTACCAAAGACCTTGTCGCGCGCGCTCTGGGCGTCAGCCGTGATGATTTCGCGGAAGCCGTCGGTACTGCCGACGCGCAGATAAGCGGCGACGTCGACCGGGCCAAGCTTGCCACCATGTTGAATCCAGGCGTCGCGCGTCTTGAACGAGCCACCGCCGATGGCGAAGTGGGTACCCGGCGTCTCCGCGGCGCCCTTGGTAATAATATTGACCACGCCGCTGTAGGCATCGGCGCCGTACAGGGCTGAGCCGGGACCGCGGATGATTTCGATGCGGGCGATATGTTCGAGCGGATAACCGCCCCACAAGACGCCGCGGCTGCCGGTTAGCAGCGTAGTCATTGGCACACCGTTTTGGAGCACCAGGATTTGTGCGTTGGTGGAGCTGTAGATGCCACGTGTGACATAGAGCGGTTCATAGTTGAGAGCCGAACGGGCGATATGCATGCCCGGCACGGTTTCCAATACCTGGTCCAGGTCGGTCGCCCCCATGGTCGCGATATCCTCGGCGGTGATCACGGTGGCCACCGCCGGCGCGCGGCGCAAGGGTTGCGCAGTGCCGGTGGCGATACTGATCGACGATTTATCGCCGTAAATCATGGCCAGCTCGTCTTCTTCGCTGAGATCTTTTGCCGTGTTGGCAGCCGATTGCAACGGGAGGGTTGAAACCAGGATGAGAGGTACGCAATAGATAAATCGCATGTTGAGTTTCCACCTTATTGGGCTGGCATCATTTTAGTTTTGCACGACGGGTTTCGCGACATTTCGCTCCGCCGTCAAGCCGCCCTATCCTTGCAGCGTCGTGGGATTCTCGCATACAAGGAAGATGGTGCATAGGTAAATGGTGGCAAAACAACATGTGCGGCCGGGCGTGTGGATCAAGGCAGTGCCGGCCAAGCGCTTTCATATGGAATGACGTAACGCTCCAACAGGATTATTTATACTGTCAACTCCGCTTCGATTCATAGGCGATTCCATGATGTTCCCTTGCAAACATCATGCGCGCGTCGACATCCTGCGCGGTCAGGCCGAAATCTTCAAGGCTGTAACGATGGCCACCATGGTGCTCTTCGCTGCGTGCCAGCCAGTCAGCCATTGCCTGCTCGGCTTCGATGGTCAAGGTCATGCCGGCGAAGTCGTAAATGCGGTGCATCGTGGCTTTCCAGTCGAGGTTCATCGCTTCATAATGGATGTCCAGCTGCTGCGCACCGGGTATCGTTGCGCGCTGCGCGATGCCACGGCGCGCAGCCTGTTCGCAGAAATCCAGCCACAGGTCGCGCACCGGGCCGCGGCAGTTGGCGTCGGTGTGCTGGACCGCATAGTGCCACATCAGCGACATGGTCGAGGCGACAGTCTTGATCGGGTCGCGGTGGGTAAACACGATTTTCGCATCGGGGAATACAGCCAACAGGGTATCGAGATTCAGCATGTGCTGCGGGTTTTTCAACACCCAGCGCTTGCTATCGGGTTCGCCGCGTGACCATGAAATCAGCCTGAGCAAGTCAGCCATATAACGATAGGCCGCCGTCTTGTCAAAGGCCAGGAACCATTGATAGTAACTGTCGATTCCGCTATACAGGCCCAGAGGCGAGAAACCGCACCAAGAGTTGTCGAGCAGGTGCATTTCTTCCTCGGCCCAGTCGGCATCCATGGGGTGGCCGAGGAAGGCACCGGGATACAGCGTATCCGCGACAGTCAGTGCCTGCTTGACCTCGGCGTGGCGCTCAGCCTTACCTAGTTCCGGCAGCGCCAGGCGCGGTGCGGGATTGAGGCCTTCCCACGTCCGCAGGTGCGACAGCCGGGTGTCGGTTGCCATCAGGCGCTGCAGGCGCGTGGTGCCGGAGCGGTGCGGTCCGACGATGATGATCGGCGCTGCGATCTTGCGTTGCAGGATCTCGGGGTGGGCCTCGAAGCAGGCGTTGGCCCACAACCGATTCTTCAAGAAGCCGATGGCATTTTGCTGAAGGTTGAGGCGGCCGAAGGCATTGAGCGAAGCGTCGCTCTTGACGGAAGCGAGCAGTGCGCTCAGGCCGGGCAGGAAGCATTCGTCGCCGAAACGCTGCAGGCCGGTTTGCTCGCGCGCAGCCGCCATCAGGGCTTCGACGGTCAGGTCGTTCAGTTGCACGCCTTCCGGTGCTGCGTTGATCGCCTGTACATCAGGCGAATGATAGGCGGTACTTGGCTTGTTATCCATGGGTGAAATCCGGGAAGTAATATGAGTCGTTATTTGCGCCAATGGAAATCACTCCCACTCGCGGCTAGCTGCGCCGTCATAGTGGATCGAGCTGCTGCGCAAGGGGAACGTGGCACCGGATGGCCGCTCAAGAGCTTCCAGGTAACACGGGATCATGCCGGCGACGAAAGAAGGCTGCATATAGAGATAGCACTCAAGCGGCGACAGGCCCATATCAAGCGGAATGGCGACGACGACCGATGAATAGGTCATCGGCAGACGCCGGCCAAGGATGCGTTCGAGTACAAGTTCAATGTCGAAGGCGAGTTGAAGATGCGGTCCCATGGAGATGCCCGCGCGCTCCAACGCCGCCAGCGTTACCGGGATGCGTTCGTCGATGAAATCGGCCGCGACCGGTCGGCCATAGCCCATCAGGCGCGGATGACGCGCCAGTTCTTCGCGAACGATCTGTTCCAGGTCCTCGCCGCCGGCGCGGCGCGCCAACGCGCGCGTCAGGAAGTCGGCGGCGCCGATCTCCGGCTGGCGCCCGTAGATGGCGGCTTCCGATGCCGCCAGCGCCGCCCCCAGACCCTGCGCGGCTGTGCCGCGACTGCTGGCGGTCAGCGCCGCAACGCGGTTGCACCACAGGCGCACGTCGGGGTAACTGGTGTACACCCAGATGGTTTGCAGTACCTTCAATTCCGGCGCGCTGAGACGGCGTCCAGTGATGCTGAATAGATACAGGTCGATCCAGTCGGCCTGCTCAAATGTCGTGTGCAGGTCCAGGCCGCGAAATACGGCGCGCTCACCGGGAAATGCCTTGCCCACGCGCGTGGGTAATGCTCCCTCAAACTGTTGCAGCAGATTGTCCTTGCTCATGGCGCTTCCTTGCGTGGGGCGGGACCTGGATCGTTCTCCAGCTTTGTCTCGAAAAATGGGAATTGACGGAAACTGCGCTGCGCCTGCTCCAGCGCATGCACGGCAGCGCCGGGCAGGCGCCACAGCAGCGTGAACATCTCGCCTTCGGCCGGCGTCAGATCAAGGTCCGCGAACGCGGCGGCGACGACGCCGTTTTGCGCCAGCGGGATACCGCAAGCCTGTTCGAGCGCGGTGCGCTGTTGTTCGAGCCAGGCCAGTCGTCCATTCGGCAGCACGGTCAGCAGTGCCGCGAGCAACTGCAGCACCGGCTTGGCGCAGCGCACCCCGTGCGGATCGAAGCCGGGCACATGTTCCGCCTGCGGCCAGAACAGCGGGCGGCTTTCCACCGGCGTCGCGATACGCGCCAGCCATGCATCCAGGTCGGTGCCGCAGGCTTCCCAGGTCTGCATCGCCAGCAGCACTTCGCGTGCGCCGCCGGCGCTGCCGGCCCCGGCAGCGATGGCAGCCATCAGCGACGAGGAGGCAGGCGTGCCGGTGGCCCCGGTGGCCATCGCCGCATGTACCGACGGGTCGCGCGGCCCTGGGTTGGCCAGCGCTACAGCCAGGATTTCGAAGGAGGTGGCCGCCTCGGCGCTCGGCCGTTCGCCTTTCAGCAGCAGATACAGGTACTCGATATAGCTGGCCTTGCCCAGCAACTGTCCATACACGTCGTAGCCATGGCAGCGGCACAGCGCCGCCGCGAACGGGTTGTCCGGCTCGGCTTGCTCTTGCCAGATACTGGTGTGGATGACCTCGCTAAAGTTGTCGCTCATGGCTCAGACTCCATCCTGCAGAACGCGCATGCGGCTGCTCATCGGCGGTACTTCCTCGGGGTCAATGTACACGTCCAGCAGTGTCGGTCCGGGATAGTTGCAGATGGATTTGATGTCCAGCGCCTGCAGGTCGGCGGCCGAGCGGATCGTATAGCCGCGGCCGCCCTGTGCGCGCGAGATGGCGGCGAAGTCGGTCGGCGGCATCGCATAGCCGATCTGTTCGGCGCCACACAGACGCTGGCCGTGCTTGATCATGCCCAGCGCACCGTCGTTCAGCACGACGAAGATCACGCATTGCTGCTCTGCCACCGCGACCGACAATTCCTGGCCGCTCATCATCATGCTGCCGTCGCCGGTGATGCACACCACCGGCGCGTCCGGATTGGCGGCGGCGGTGCCGATGGCCGCGCCGATGGCCCAGCCCATGGCGGCGAAGTGAGTGGTCAGGCGCAGCCAGCCGCCGGTGCTCTGGCGCTTGCCCAAGTCGCGCGTACGCTCGCCGCCGCCGAAGCGGCGCTCGCCCATGCGCCGGTCGCGCGGTTGCAGGTAATGGGTGGCCCAGGCAATGCTGTTGCCGGTGTCGGCCAGGAAGCGGGTGCTGGGCGGGAACATTTCACCCAGTTCTTTCATCAGGCGTTGCGGCTTGAGCGGCTTGGCATCGCTGTGGAATGCCTCAGGCGCTTCCAGCATGTCGCTAGGCGACCAGGTGCGGGCGGCTTCGTCGCGCGCGGCACGGCGACGCTCGAGCGCCGGGTCGGTGTGCTGGCTCATCTCGTGCATGCGTTCGACCAGGCGGTCGAAGATGGCACGCAGGCTGCCGCGCAGGTGGAAGCAGGCCATCGGACTGCGCGCCAGGTGTTCCTCGGATTCGTCGATGTGTACCAGACGTTCGTTCAGCAGGCTGGCGTTCCAGCCACCGGTGTTCCACTCTCCCATGCTGGTGCCGACGGCGACGATCAGGTCCACGGACGGGTCGTTCAGCGCTGCTTCCGCCGTGGCGTGGCCGCCGAAGCCGAACACGCCGCGGTACAGCGGGTGTTGCGGGCTGACCAGCCCCTTGCCGTCCGGCGTGGTGACGAAGGTGGCGCCTTTCAGCGCGGCGAATTGCAGGATGGAGTGGATCGAGTCGCCACAGCCACCGCCGACCAGGATCACGACGTTGCGCGCATGCGACAGCATGCCGCGCAGCGTTTCAATGGCACTGTGATCGACCAGCGAGGCCGGGCGCAGCAGGGCGCTCATGTCGTAGCTGGGTGCGCGCTGCTCGCTCGGAGCGCGGAACACGTCCGCCGGCACGCTCAGGTGCACGGGACCGGCTGGGCTACGGGTTGCATGTTGCAATGCGGTAATCAGCTTCCATTCCAACTGCTGCGGGTGGGATACCAGCGAGTTGTAGCGGGTGCAGTGGCGGAACATGCCCAGCACGTCGACTCCAGTGCAGGCCGATTCTTGCAGCGAGTGCTTGCCGAAGGAGGGCAGCGCCGGCTGGCCGGTGATCACCAGCATCGGCACGTCGTTGCTGTAGGCGGTGGCGACAGCGGTCAGCATATTGGTCGCGCCGGGGCCGGACGTCGAGATGCACACGCCGATCTTGCCGGTTTCGCGCGCGTAGCCGTCGGCCATGAAGGCGGCGCCCGCTTCGTGGCGGGCGAGGATATGGCTCAGGTTGCCGCCGCGGCGCTGGTTGCGTGCGATCGCGTTGTACAGCGGCTCGATGGCGCCGCCCGGGACGCCGAACACGTACTCGATGCCCAGTTGTTCCAGGTAGGCGATCAACAGATCGGCCATGTCCATCGGGTGTTCAGTGGATAGTGGCGCGATGGCGCGGGATTGATGTGACTGTTCGTGCTGCTGTTCAAACTCGACGTTCTCAAACATGCGAAGCTCCTTGATTATCATTTGTAATCTGTGCAACAGTATTTGTTCTAGTGCAATAAATGTTGCGATGCGAGATGATAGCTCAAAAACAAGATGAAAAGTGACAATGTGTGAGAATTCGATGAAATGTTCTATAGTGAAAAGTTATATTCTTATGAGAAACTTTATACTTACAACTTGAAAGTAATTATTTGTCCTGGGCAAATAAGGTTTCCCAAAAAAAATCCCCGCGATGAGCGGGGATTTCTCAGCAGGCATGCCCTGGACGTCAAGCTTGAGCAGGGCTGCCTTGCAAGCGCGCCGCTCGATATGCTCAAGGAGCGGGCTTTGTCTGCGACCATGCGATGAGGGTTGCGCCGCGCCAATTGAGGGCGGCGCGGGCTATCGTTTATTAATGGTCAAGCTTTTTCAACTGCTTCGCCAGCGCCTTGGCCGCCTTTTGCGCGGTGTCGGGATTGGGGTGCAGACCGTCGCCGAAGTGGGTGAAGTCTTTCCAGATGTCGAGCTGGATGGCGCCCGGCAGTTCGGCGGCCAGGCGGCTGTGGACCAGGTCCTTCAGCATGTTGTAATCCGGCTCGCCAATCACCCACTGGACTCCGGAACTGGTATGGAACAGGGCAAGATCGAGATCTTCGTATTTCGGATACTCGTCGAAAATGGGAGTGATTCCCTTCGAGATGGCGAAATTGCCGAGCGCGACCAGGCGGTCGACGGTGGCGTGCATGTCATTCAGCGTGCAAGGCATCGATTGGGGCTGTGGAACGCCCATCGCGCCGGCGTGCAGGCAATCATTGCTGATGGTGATTACGACATATTTCGCGTTATAGCTGGTAAAAGTCGGTGGCAGCGCCACGCGCTTCAGCGCACGCTCGAACTGGGTCATGTAGCTGTCCCAAACAGCGGCAGTACAGGTGGCGGAGCCGGGAGGGCATTGGAAACGGGTAAAGGTGCCCGCGCCCGCTTCCGCTTCGTTGATGATGTAGCCTGGCAACTGTTGCTCGCGGGTCAGCGCCTGCCCGAGGCTCAGGTAAGAGCCGTAGCCGACGGCGCGGCCGTTCTGGGGTGCGATGCCGTTGTTAAACGGTGTCTTGCCCTCGGTATATGAGGCTCCGATCAACAGCAAAGGTAGTTGCGATGGCTTTGGCGACGATCCTTGGTCCGCGATTGCACCATGCATTGCCAGCAGACTCAATACGGCGATCGTCCATTTTTTTAATTGCATTTTAAGTAACTCCCATAGTGGTGGCTGCTACATCGATCTCAACGGTCATGAAAGTTTTATAAGTGTAACTTTTATCATGACGATCAATAGTAGCGTAATGGAAATAAAAGTTTATATTTTTCAATATTTAAAAATTGCCGCCAGGAGACAGACATGACACGAATCTTGTGCTAGACAGCGCGCAGGACGAAGAGGAGGCGGAGGTAGAGCAGTGCGGAAGCCAGCGGCAGCGGCGCCGGCCGGTGATCGGTCAAGCTGGTTCCGGCGGGCCGCGTCAGCGCAGTTGCGCGGAAATCCCGTCCAGCAGCGACTGCACCAGCGCGAAATCGGCTGGCTTCGTCAGGTGGTAGTCGAAGCCGGCCGCGGTGGAGCGCTGCTTGTCCGAGTCCGCGCCCCAGCCGGTCAGCGCGATCAGCTTCGCCTGCGCCATCGCGTGCATGTTGCGCAGCGTGGGCGCCAGGTCGTAGCCGCTCATGTCGGGCAGGCCGATGTCGAGGAAGATCACTTGCGGCGGGTCCGCGGCGACACTGGTCATCGCGGAAACGCCATCGTATGCCACCGTCACGTCGTGGCCGCTGTATTCCAGCAGCGTGGCGAGCAGGCTGGCGGCGTCCTCGTTGTCGTCGACCACCAGGATGCGCAGTGCGCGCTGCGCGGCGGCGGGCGGCGCTGCCTCGGCCTGCGGTTCCGGCGGTGCGGCGTCTTCGCCTTGCAGCGGCAACGGCAGCCACACCGTGAAACGGCTGCCGAGTCCAGCGCCGCCGCTTTCGGCCGTCACCCGGCCGTCGTGCAGCAGCACCAGCCGCCGCACCAGGTTCAGCCCCACGCCGAGCCCGCCCTGCGCCATGCCTTCGCCCGCGGGGGCTTGCGCATACATGTCGAACACCGTCGGCAGCAGCTCGGCATCGATGCCGATGCCGTTGTCCGTCACGGTGATTTCCAGTGCGCCGTTCTGGCGCTGCGCGGCCACTTCGATGCGGCCATCGGCCGGCGTGTACTTCGCCGCGTTGTTGACCAGGTTGCTCAACACTTGGGCGATACGGTGGCGGTCGATGTGCAGCACCACCGGCGGCTCCGGCAGGCGCACGCTCAGACGGTGGCGCGCCGCGTCGATCAGCGGCATGCTGATATCGATCGCATCTTTCACAACGTCGGCCAGCGGCACGCTGGCGCGCCGCAGCGTCAGCTTGCCTTCGGTCAGGCGGGCCATGTCCAGCAAGTCGTCCACCAGGTGCACCATGTGGTTGACCTGGCGCCGCATCACGTTCTGGATCTCGCCGGCCATCAGCGCAGTCGGCTCGGTGCGCATCACTTCCAGCCCGGCGCGGATCGGCGCCAGCGGATTGCGCAGCTCATGCGCCAAGGTGAACAGGAATTCGCTTTGCTGGCGGTTTTTTTGCGTCAGTTCGCGCGTCAGGCGCTGCTGTTCTTCCTGCAGCAGGATGCGGTCGTGGATATCGATGACGGTGCCGACGAAGCCGGCCGGATCGCCTGCCTCGTCCACGTGCGGCATGCCGGCATCGACGGCCCAGCGGTACTGGCCGTCGCGGTGGCGCAGCCGGTAATCCATCGAAAACGGCATCCCGCCCGCATGCGCCTGCTGGAAGATCTCCCGGCAGCGTTGCGCGTCGTCCGGGTGCAGGTTTTCCAGCCAGCCCGCGCCCAGGTCCCGTCCCGGCGCGCGGCCCGTGAATTCGTACCAGCGCTGGCTGCGGTAAGTGCATTGGCCGTGCACGTCGCTGGTCCACAGCGTCGCCGGCGAGGCGTCGATCAGCGAGCGGACATACGCATCGCGGCTGGCGGCCTCGCGCTGTTGCTGCTGGCGCTGGCGCGCGATCGTCACCTGCCGGCGCACGCGCGCCAGCAGTTCGTTGGTCGAAAACGGCTTGACCAGGTAATCGTCGGCGCCGGCCTGCAAGCCTTCCACCTTGGCTTCCTCGCCGGCGCGGGCCGACAGCAGCATGACCGGCAACTGGCGCAGCGCGTCGGTGGCGCGGATGCGCGCGATCAGGCCGAAGCCGTCGAGTTTCGGCATCATCACGTCGCTCAGCAGCAGGTCCGGCGGATCGGCCAGCAGGCGGGCAAAAGCGGCTTCGCCATCGCCGCACACCGTCACGTCGGCATGCGGTTCCAGCAGCGATTTCAGGTAGCCCCGCATATCGCTGTTGTCGTCCGCGATCAGGATGCGGGGGCGCGCCGTTTCCAGTTGCAGCGGCGAACTCGCCTGCGGTGCGCGCGCGGCGCCGGCGCTGTCGGCTTCGGGCAGCCAGCGCAGCGCTTCTTCCAGGAAGGCCGCGCTCATGCGCGGCGCGCCCGTTTCCGTGGTGGCGATGCGTTCGGCCGGCAGGTGGGCATGGCCCAGGGGGATGTCGACGATGAATTCGGTGCCTTCGCCTTGCACGCTGCGCGCCGTGATCGCGCCGCCGTGCAGCCGCACCAGTTCCTGGATCAGCGCCAGGCCGATGCCGCTGCCTTCCAGGCTGCGGCCGGACGCGCCCTCGATGCGGTGGAAACGTTCGAACACGCGCGGCAGTTCCGCCGCGGGGATGCCGCTGCCGGTGTCGCGCACGGACAGCCGCGCCATGCCGCCGTGCTCGCGCAGCGTGACCGTCACGCCGCCGGCCAGCGTGAATTTGAAGGCGTTCGACAGCAGGTTGAGCACGATCTTTTCCCACATGTCGCGGTCGACGTAGACCGGCTTGCCCAGTGGCGGCAGGTCGAGCGTGTAGGCGAGGCCGCCTTTGACCATCGCCGATTCGAACACGCTGGCGATATCGGTGGTCAGGCGCGCCAGATCCACCGCCAGGTAAGTCGCCTGCACGCGGCCGGCCTCGATGCGGGAAAAGTCCAGCAGCGAATTGACCAGCTTGAGCAGCCGCAGCGCATTGCGGTGGGTAGTCTCGATATGGCGCCGTTGCGCCGGCGCCAGGCCGTCCGACGCCAGCGCATCGTCGAGCGGCCCGAGGATCAGCGTCAGCGGCGTACGGAATTCGTGCGACACGTTCGAGAAGAACGCCGTCTTGGCGCGGTCGATGCGCGCCAGTTCCTCGGCGCGGCGCAGTTCCTGTTCGTAGGCCGTGACGTTGCCGATGGCCGTGCTGAACACGGCGTTCAGCAAGGCATAAAAATTCAGGTATTCGGCATCGAGTGCGCGGCAGGCGCTGACGCCGGCGACGAGAAAACCGAACGGCTGCTGCTGGCCCGGTAATGTCAGCGCCGATACCATGGCCGACGCGGGCTGTTCGTCATAGGGGCCGCAGCGCGCATCGCCGAAGCGGCCCGCCAGGCCGTCGACGCGCTGCGGATTGCGGCTGGCGGCCGCGCTGGCGAAGGGCCAGCACGCATCGTCGAGCGGCGTCACGGCCGGCGCCAGCGCACTGCCGGCGTCGATGCCGGCGCTGCCGCGCAAATGCAGCGCACCGGCGTCGGCATCGAGCTGGTAAAACAGCAGGAACGGCACGTCCAGCGCCAGTTCCTCGTCGAGCATGGCGAGCTGGCGGCCGATATCGCCGACCGTGCGGGCGCCGTCGATGGCGGCACCCAGGTCGCGCAGGCTTTGCGTGCGGCGCGCATTGAGCACCTGCGCCGTGGTTTCCGTGATCGGGTGGAAGATGCCACCGACGTCGCCCGATTCGTCGCGGATCGGCGAGAACGAGAATGTCATGAACGCTTCTTCCAGGTAGCCGTAGCGGTCGAGGAACATGCGCTGGTCCTTGATGTACGTGCCTTCGCCCTGCTGCGCGCGGTCGAACTTGTCGCCGACGACGGGCAGCGCGGTGGCCCAGCACACCTTGAACGGCTCGCCCATCGAGGCCGGATGCTTGCCGCCGCAGATCGGTCGGTAAGCTTCGTTGTAGATCTGGATGTATTCGGGGCCCCACGCCACCAAAATCGGGAAGGTCGACGACAGGCACAGGCTGACGGAAGTGCGCAAGCTCTGCGGCCAGTCTTGCAGCGGTCCGAGCGGCGTTTGCGACCAGTCGATGGTCCTGATCAGCGCCGCCATTTCTCCACCGCCGGACAGCCAGCTTGCATCAAAGGGGTTTATCGGCTGCGGGCGATGCTGGGGCATAAGCGGTTCGGTCGGGCGAAGGATGGACGAAAATCGTTCATTCTAAAGCATACGCCGGCGCTTTCTCCAGTTAGGATGCGTGCGGTCTTGAACGGGAACGATAGGGGCCATGCGTTCCCCTTGCCGGGGAGCCGCATGGCCCGGTACGGCGCGCCTGGCTAGCGCAGCATGGCCGCTTCGCGCTGGCGTATCAGCTGGGCGAACTGCTCGGCCGGGATGGCCGGGCTGAGGTGGTAACCCTGCAGCAGGTCGCACTGCTTGGCTTGCAGGAATTGCAGCTGCGCTTCCGTTTCGACGCCCTCGGCCACCACTTCCAGGCGCAGGCTGTGGGCCAGCGCGATGATGGCGGTGACGATGGCGGCGTCGTCGGCGTCCTGCGGCACGTCGCGCACGAAGGAGCGGTCGATCTTGATGATGTCGACCGGGAAGCGTTTTAAATAGGACAGCGACGAATAGCCGGTGCCGAAGTCGTCGATCGACAGCCGCACGCCGAGGTTGCGCAGGCGGTGCAGCGCCTTCAATGTATCCTGCGCGTTTTCCATCAAGGTGCTTTCGGTGATCTCCAGTTCCAGCAGGTGCGGCGCGAGACCCGTGTCGGCCAGCGCGGCTTCGACCGATGCCGCGAATTCCTTCTGCAAAAGCTGGCGCACCGACAGGTTTACGGCCACGCGCATCGTCGGCAATCCTTCGACGACCCACTGCTGTAACTGGGCGCAGGCGGTGCGCAGCACCCAGTCTCCTAGTGGGTTGATCAAGCCCGTTTCCTCGGCCAGCGGAATGAATTCGTTCGGCGGCACCATGCCGCGCGTCGGGTGGCGCCAGCGCACCAGCGCTTCCATCGCGATGATCTGGCCGCCGTCGAGCGTGGCCTGCGGCTGGTAAAACACTTCCAGCTGCTGCTGTTCGAGCGCGCGCCTTAAATCGCTTTCGAGGCGCACGTGTTCGGAAATCGACTGTTCCATCGACGCTTCGTAGAACTGGAAGCCGGTATTCGTCTTCTTGGCGCGGTACATCGCGCTGTCCGCATGTTTTACCAGGGTCGCGACGTCGGTGCCGTCGTGCGGGTACATCGCGATGCCGACGCTGCTGGTGACAAAAATGTCGTGGCCGTCGATCTGGAACGGCGCGGCCAGCACGCGGCAAATGTTGTGCGCGGCGGTGGCCGCGGCGGCCGGGCCTTCGAGCTCGCCCAGCACGACGGTGAATTCGTCGCCGCCCAGGCGCGCCACCGTGTCGACGTTGCGCACGCTATGACGCACGCGCTGCGCCACGGCCACCAGCAGGCGGTCGCCGACGTCGTGTCCGAGGTTGTCGTTGACGTATTTAAAACGGTCCAGGTCCATGAACAGCACGGCCAGTTCCTGCTTGTTGCTGCCGGCCTGCTCGATGCCTTGCGCCAGCAGCTCGAAGAACAGCGTGCGGTTCGGCAGCCCGGTCAGCAAGTCGTTATAGGCCAGGTGGCGGATGCGTTTTTCGGCGCGGTTCGCCTCGATGATGCGGCGCACGCGCTGCGACAGCACGGCGTAGTGGATCGGTTTCGGGATGTAGTCGCTGGCGCCGGCGGCGAACGCGCGCTCGACCGACGAATTGTCCTGTAACGCCGTGATCATCAGGACCGGGATCGAGCTGCCGCCCGGCAGTTCCTGCAAGCGTGCGCAAGCCGTAAAGCCGTCCATTACCGGCATCACGGCGTCCATCAGGATCACGTCCGGCTGGAAGCGTTTCAGCATCGCCAGCGCCTGCACGCCGTCGGCCGCTTCCTCGACCTGGAAGCCGTCGCGCTGCAAGGTGTAGCGCAGGGTGCTGCGGGTGCTGCGGTCGTCGTCGACGATCAGCACCTGCGCCAGTTCTTCCTGCGGCCCTTGCGGGTCGAAGGCTTCGGCATTCATTTCGGCGCTGAGGAAGCCGGCCACGCCGAGATAGGCGGCGCGCAGGCCGGGCAGCAGCGGCGCGACCTGGTTCAGGCGGCGCGCGATCGCCAGTTCTTCGATGCGCTGCGCCAGTTGCGCCAGCACGTTCGCGCCCAGGTTGCCGGACGAGCCCTTCAAGGCATGCGCACGCGCGCGCGCCGTCTCGCAATCGCCGTCGTGCACGGCCTGTTCCAGTTCGCTCAGGTAGACCGGCGAATCTTCGAGGAAGGGGGAGACCGCGTGCGGCAGCGCCGAGCCGAGAATTTCGCGCAGCTTGTCGAACACGTCGCGGTCGATCGGCGCCGCTTCCTGCGCCTCGATGACGCGCTCGGGCGGCGCTTCGGCGCCGTCGTGCGGCAGCCATTTTTCCAGTTTATGGCGCAGTTCGACCAGCGTGATCGGCTTGGCGAGATAGTCGTCCATGCCGGCGGCCATGCATTTTTCGGCGTCGCCGCGCTGCGTGTTCGCCGTCATCGCCACCAGCGGCGTGCGCAGGCCGCGGCTTTCCTCGGCCACGCGGATGTGCGCGGTGGCTTCGTATCCATCCATTTCCGGCATGCTGCAATCCATCAGGATCAAGTCGAAACTGCCGCGCTGCGTCGCTTCGACCGCTTCTCTCCCGTTCGACGCGAATTCGCAGACGCAGCCGTTCATGGCCAGCATGCCGGCCGCCACCATCTGGTTAGTCCGGTTGTCTTCGGCCACCAGCACGCGGAACTGGCGCGCCGGCGCGGCCTTGGCCGCCAGCGGCGTTTCGGCCGCGGCATGCTGCCCGGCCAGCAGTTCATGCAGCGTGCGCAGCAATCTCGCCTGGCGCAGCGGCTTGCCCAGCGTCGGATACGGCATCGCCGGGCCGGCGCCGGCGGCCGTGCCGTGCCGGTCCAGCAGCAACAGGTGCGGCGCCAGGCCGCTGGCGCCGATGCGCTGCATCAGGTCGGCGCCATTGTCGTCGGTGGCGCCGATATTGATGATGACGATGTGGTACGGCTGGCCCGCTTCGGCCGCCGCCTTCAGCTCGGCCAGGCCGGCGCGGCCGCTGCCGGTCAAGTGACACGGCATCGCGTGCTGCGCCAAGGTGTGCTGCAGGAAGGCGCGCACGGTGGCGCTGGCGTCGACCGCCAGCACGCGCACGCCGGCCAGCGCCGTGTCGGGTTCGACGATGGGCTGGATCGCCGCCGGCTGGCAGTGGATCGTGAAATCGAACGTGGTGCCGCTGCCGGGAACGCTCGACACGCCGATCTCTCCGCCCAGCAGGCCGACCAGCTGCTTGCAGATGGCCAGGCCCAGGCCGGTGCCGCCGTAGCGGCGCGTGGTCGACGGGTCCGGCTGCACGTACGATTCGAACAGGTGTTGCTGCGCCTGTTCGCTCATGCCGATGCCGCTGTCGCGCACTTCGAAGCGCAGCCCGAATTCGCCGTGCGCGGCGGGCGCGACGTGGACCGACACTTCGCCGCGCTCGGTGAACTTGACGGCGTTGCCGAGCAGGTTGATCAGGATCTGGCGCAGCCGCAGCGCGTCGCCCGTGATGCGCTCGGGCACGCCGGGCGCCAGCAGGTACGCCACTTCGACGCCTTTTTGCTGGGCCGGGCGGGCCACCAGTTCGATCACTTCCTCGAGCAGCTTGCGCAGGTCGAAATCGACTTCTTCCAGGGTCAGCTTGCCGGCGTCCATCTTCGAAAAATCGAGCACGTTGTTGATCAGGTCGATCAGCGTGCGCGACGAATTCCACGCCACGTCGACGCATTCCTGCTGACGCTGGGTCAGTTTCATTTCCTTCAGCATGTCGAGCATGCCGACCACGCCGTTCAGCGGCGTGCGCACTTCGTGGCTGACAGTGGCGGCGAACTGCGCCTTCATCTGCGCCATGTTGACGGCGGCGTCGCGCGATTCCTTCAATTCGGCTTCGCGCTGTTCGAGCACGTTCATCATTTTATTGAAGGCCAGCGCCATCTCGATCAGGTCGCGCGGGCCGGCCGGCGCCGCGCGCATGCCCGATTCTCCCGCCTCGGCGCGGCGCATCAGGTTCGACAGCGCGTTGAGCGGGTTGATCATGTGGCGCGTCAGCACGCGCACCAGTCCCAGCAGGACGACGGCGAACGACAGCGTCAGCACCAGGTTGCCGAGCAGGAGCGACCAGGTCAGGCGGTTCAGCGTGTCCTTGCCGACCTGCACGTGCACGTAGCCGAGCAGTTGCGGCTGCTGTTCCTGCATGTCGAACGGGGATGCTTCGGCCTGGCCGCCGTAGACCGGCGCGCCGAACAGCCATGCTTCGCTGTTTTCGGCGACCAGGCTGGCGTGGGCCGGGCCGGGCTGGCCGGCCGGCGCGGCCACCAGTTTGGCGCCGCCCTGGACCTGCGACAGCAAGACCTTGTGGCGCGCGTCGCTGATCTGCAATCCCGCCACGTCCGGGAAGGCGAGCGTGGTGCTGACCACGTCGCGCGCATTCTCGGCCGAGTGGAACAGCAGCGCCAGGGTGCTTTGCCTGGCCAGGTTGTCGGCGATGCGCTGGCCCTGTTCTGTAAAATGGTCGCGCATGCGGACACGCGCTTCCCATGAATTCATCAGCGAGGAAAACAGCGCCAGGCCGAGAATGGCGGCTGAAACGATGACGGTGAGCTGGCGTCGGAAGCCGGTGCGGCGCAGATAGTTACGAAACATGGTCACGGTTGCGGAAAGACGAAATCGAAACTGCGCTGCTGTTGATGGCCGAGGTTCAGGCCCATGTGGCTGGCAGTGCGTAAATTGATGGCCGTCTGCAGTTCACGCAGCGGCACCAGGTTGCGGCGGCGAGATTCGCCGGCGATCACGCCCATCGCCGAACTGGCCAGCGTGCGGCCCAGTTCGACATTGTTCGGCGCCATCGCGAACAGCGCGCCTTTTTTGACGTGTAATACATTGCTGGAAAACAGCGGCACGCCGCTGTTCCACGATTCGCGCAGCACCAGCGGCAGGATGGTGCCTTCCTCGACGGTCGTACTGTCGTGCGGCAGCCAGACGGCGTCCCTCCGGTTGTCGGCGGCCTGGATCAGTTGCGGATACAGTTGCGCCGCCTTCGCCAGGTCGGTCGCGACGTGGGCCGACAATTCCAGCCCCTGGCTGCGCGCGGCTTCGCGCGCCAGTTTGATCAGCCACTCGCTTTTTTGCGGATCGTAGACGACGATCACGCGGCGCAGGTCCGGCAGCAGCGCGCGCAGGCGCGCGAACAGCAGCGCCGGGTCCGGCGTCAGGCTGATGCCGGCCACGTTGTCGGCGTCCGACAGCAGCAATACGCCGCCGACCAGCACGGTGATTTCGCGATCGAGGCCGATGGTCGCATTCAAGCCTTGCCGGCCCAGCGCGATGACGACCTTGGTGCCATTGTGTTTCAGTGTCGCGTTCAGTTCTGCCGTGTCGACCTTGGGGTCGACCGGATAGCTGCGCACGCGCAGCTTGGTGCGTTCCTCGATACCCTGGATGATGCTGGTGAAGGCCGAGCGGAATGGCGCCTCGACGTTCGGATACAGTACGGCGATGCTGCCCTTGCCGATCGATGCCTGCACTTCGGGACGGCGCAACTGGTCTTCGAGCTGGGCCAGCGTGACCGGGCGCACGTCGCTGCGCTGATAATAGGGCGTCAGTTCGCCCGATTCGATGCGTTCCATCAGCGCGCCGACGCTGCTGCGGGCGGCGGCGCCGGCGCCGGGCAGGTCGATCGATGTCGCGGCCGGTTCGGCCTGTCCGGCCGAAGGAGCGATGCCGGCCGCCATGGCCCACAGCAGCGCAATGCCGGTGCGCAGGTCGCGGCCGACGAAAGTAGTCGTTTTGATCATTATGCTGTCCGTTGCGGCCCGAAGCGGACATTCATCCTGCTGATGAGATGTGAGGGCCTGATACTGGCCGTAGTATATGCTAGTAACTTGACTTATCAGTAAGAAATTTCTGGTTTTATTGCTTTGCGGTATCACCATCACGGTTCCGGGAAGATGAAATCGAAGCCGTGTTGTTGGGTCGCGCCGACATTCAAACCGATATGGCTGGCGGTACGGGTATTGAAGGCGGTGCGCACGGCGCGCAGCGGGGCCACGCCGGGGCGCGGCGCATCGCCGTTGAGCAGGCCCAGCGCCAGGTTGGCCAGGTCGCGCCCGAGTTCGAAGTTATTTGGATACAGCGCGAACAGCGCGCCTTTCTTGACGTGCAGGATACTGCTGGAAAAGATCGGCACGTTGCGGTTCCACGATTCCTTCAAGACCAGCGGCAAGACCGTCGCTTCCTCGACCGTGGTCGCGTCCTGCGGCAGCCACAGCGCGTCGTAGCGGCCGTCGGCGCCGGCGAACGCGCTTTCATAGCGGCGCACGGCGCCGGCCAGGTCGCCCGCTTCGAGCGCCAGCAATTCCAGTCCCTGGCTGCGGGCCGCCTCGCGCGCCAGTTTTAACAGCGGCTGGTTGTATTGCGGGTTGTAGACGACGATCACGCGGCGCACGCCGGGCACCAGGGTTTTCAGGTGAGAAAACAGCAGCGCCGGGTCGGGCATCAGGCTGATGCCGCGCATCTTGTCCGGGTCCGGCACCGAGCTGACGCCGCCGACGACGACGCCGAGCGAGATATCGAAGGCGCTGGCGGCCTGCAAGCCTTGCCGTCCGAGCGCGATGACGACCTTGCTGCCGTTGCGTTTCAGTGTTGCCTGCAATTCCGCCAGGTCGGCGCTGGCGGCGACCGGGTAGCCGCGCACGTGCAGCTTGGTCTGCTCGTCGATGCCTTCGATAATTTCCGTAAACACCTTGCGGTAGGGCTGGCCGATGTCGGGGAACAGCACCGCGATCGTGTCGGCATTCAAGGCATGGCCGCGCCGCGCCTCGTTGCCCTGGGCGCCGGCGTGCGTGCACAACAGCAGCGCCAGCAGCACCGCCGCCAAGCGCAGCAGGGCCGTACCGGGGCTGGCGCTGGCGAATGTGGGGCGGTGAAAGGGCGGATTCAATTCAGGCAAATCTGGCT
Organism: Pseudomonadota bacterium; assembly: GCA_040389645.1. Taxonomy (GTDB): domain Bacteria; phylum Pseudomonadota; class Gammaproteobacteria; order Burkholderiales; family Burkholderiaceae_D; genus Rugamonas. The sequence continues at coordinate 80,937 of JAZJZT010000037.1, forward strand.
AAGCTGGCAGGTCACTATTAAGTGAAAAGCAATGGCAATTTGTAATAGGAAAGAGTTTATCCTCGCCGCCCCGTGTTTCACACAAAAATGTGACAGGAATCGCCACCATCCGCATCTTTTTGTTGCTTTTATTGCCATGCCGGTCCGCGGGCGCCGATGCCGATGCCGATCAAACCCACAGCATGACGGTATTGGCTGTCGATTGTAGCGCCGGCACGCATCTGGCCAGCGCTTCGGCGCGCGAACAACTGGAAATCATCATCGACACGGATAAGGCGCCGACCAGCGCGCCGCGCCGGCTCTTGATCGGCACCGAGATGCCGCGCAAACCGATTTCATACTGGTTTTCGGTGACGCCAAAGCCGTCGTGGCGGATCGCCAGCAGTTCGTCGAGCAATTGCTGTTTGTCCATGACAGTCAGGTGAGTATACGCGACCAGCTCGACCCGCTCCAAATAGGCGTGCAATACCTCGTCCGGCAGCGCCGCCAATAACACGCGGCCGGCGGTCGACGTATATGCCGGCAGCCGGGTGCCGGGATCGAAGCCGGCCGTCAGCACGCGCGGCGCGTTGACGCGGCTGACATAGACGACGTCGTCGCCTTCGAGCACCGAATAATTAGTGGATTCCTGTAACTGCAAGGTCAGCCGTTGTAAAAAAGGAACAATTGCGCGCGGCAAGCGGGCCGAATCCAGGTAGGCGTGGCCGATCGACAGCACCTTGGGGGTCAGCCAGAACTGGCGGCCGTCGGTGGCCGCCATACCCATGTGCACCAGCGTCAGCAGGTAACGGCGCGCGGCGCTGCGCGTCAGGCCGACCTTGTCGGCCAGTTCGGTCGCGCTCAGGCGCACCGATTCGTCGCTGAAGGCGCGGATCACGTCGACGCCCTTGATCAATCCTTCGATCAGGTCGCGCTTGGCGACGTCCACTTCGAGCAAGGCAGGTTTTTTCATCGCAGATAATCCGGATTTTGCGCGCTGATCGCGCAGATGGCGCGATTGTCGCAGTAATCGCGTTTATATGCACTATTTTTCGCCGGCCCGCTTTTCTACACTGTGTCCATCACATAAGCGAGGCCGACATGCTGCTGCAAGAACATTTACCCGAACCGAATAACCCGCTGGGCATCGACGGCATCGAATTCGTCGAATATGCGACCGCGCAACCGCTGGCCTTCGGCGCGTTGCTCGAACAGATAGGCTTTGTCGCCACCGCGCGCCACCGTTCGCGCGAAGTCACCTTGTATCGCCAGGGCGGCATGAACGTGATCGTCAACGCCGATCCGCGTTCCTTGCCGCAGTCGGGCACCGATCCGCAATCGACGACGATCAGCGCGATCGCGCTGCGCGTGCGCGACGCCGACGCGGCCTACCGCCACGCCATCGACATGGGCGCCTGGGCGATCCAGACCCGCGCCGGCGTGATGGAATTGAATATCCCCGGCGTGCACGGCGCAGGTGACTCGATCTTGTATTTTGTCGACCGCTTCCGCGATTTCTCGATCTACGATGTCGATTTCAAGCCGATTCCCGGCGCGCCGCTCAACCCGCCGGCGCTGGCCGGACTTCACTTCTTCGGCGTGGTGCAGGCGATTGGCGAAGGCCGCGCTCCGGAATGGATCGATTTCTATAAACAGTTGATGGACTTCCAGGCCTTGCCGGAAGGCCGGTATTTCGGCGTGCTGCCAAAAGGGACATTGCTGGAAAGCCCCTGCCACGGCTTTTATCTGCAACTGGTCGAACCCCCGGCCGGTGCCGCCGGCCTGCAGTGGGGAGAGCAACTGATCCGCATCGGCCTCGGCGCGCCCGACGTGCCGGCCGCGGTGCGCGCATTAAAACAGAGGGGCATCGTTTTCGTCGACCGCACCGACGTGCAGCCGAACGAGAAGGGCGCCTTGACCCAAATGTACAAAGGCGGCGTCAGTTTCGAACTCGTCGTCAGTCACCTGGAGCAACAACATGCTTGAGATTTCCGGTACCACGCGCATCTTCCCCGTGATCGGCTGGCCGGTCGAACAGGTCAAGGCGCCCGCGCTGTTCAACGCCTACTTTAAAAGCCACGGCATCGACGCCCGCGTCGTGCCCCTGAAAATAAAGCCCGAAGCGTATATCGGCGCCGTGCGCATGCTGATGTCGATCGAAAATGTCGGCGGCATCTTCGTGTCGATCCCGCACAAGCCGATGAGCGTGGAGGCGGTCGATGCGGCCACGTCGCGCGCCCGCCTGGCCGGCGCCTGCAACGCCATTTATAAAAGCGCCGACGGCGCCACGCTGATCGGCGACCTGATCGACGGCGAAGGTTTTATCCGCGCCTTCGACCGCACCTGCGCCGGCGCCCCGTTCGCCTTCCGTTCCAGGCGCGCGCTGGTGGTCGGCAGCGGCGGCGTCGGCTGCGCGGTGGCCGAGGCGCTCGCTTCGCGCGGCATCGGCCAGCTGGCGATCTACGATACCCGCACCGAGCAGGCCGAGGCGCTGCGCGCCCGCTTGCAGCAAGCGTTTCCCGACACCGAGGTGACGATCGCGCCGCCGTGCGCCGCCGGTTTCGATGTCATCGTCAATTCGACGCCGCTCGGCATGCATCCCGACGATCCGCTGCCGCTGTCGCTGGAAGGCATCTCCCCCGAATGCATCGTCGCCGATTGCGGCATGAAGATCGAGATGAGCAAATTGCTGGTGCAGGCGCAGGCGGCCGGTTGCCGCATCCAGAAGGGTAAAGAAATGCTGTTCGAGCAGGCGCCCCTGTACCTGGAACTGTTCGGCTGGCCTGGCGTATCGTCGGATGCTTTCCGCGCCCTGGGGGCCTTATGAATCTATCCAATTTCGGCATGGACAGCGTGACGCTGGCCGGCCCGCTGGAAGCGAAATTGCGCGCCTCGAAGGCGGGCGGTTTTTCGCAGATCATGCTGTGGGCGAGAGACCTGGCCGGACACCCGGGCGGCATCGACGAAGCGGTGAGAATAGTCAAAGCCAGCGGCGTGCGCGTGACCGGCATCCAGGTCATGCGCGACTACGAAGGTTTGAATGGCGCGCTGCATGAATACAAGCTCGATATCGCGAAACAGATGCTGCAAGTGTGCCACGCGGTCGGCGCTCCTTTATTGATGGTCTGTTCCAGCACGTCGAGCCACGCTGACGGCGACATGTCCCTGATCGCGCGCCATCTGGCCAAGCTGGCGACACTGGCCGTGCCGCTGGGCGTCAAGGTCGGCTACGAGGCGCTGTCCTGGGGCCGCCATGTAAACCAGTATGAACAGTCGTGGGAAGCGGTCGAGATGGCCGACCACGCCAATCTCGGCGTCGTGATCGACAGTTTTCACATGCTGGCGAACCAGGCCGATTTCGACGGCCTGGCCGATATCCCGAGCGACAAGATCGCGATGGTGCAATTGTCCGACTATATGTGGCGCGACATCCGCAGCGCCGAGGAAAGGCTGGAGACGGCGCGCCACCTGCGCGTGTTCCCGGGAGAAGGCGCGCATTCGGCCGAACTGGCCGACCTGCTGCGCCGCCTGGACCGCGCCGGCTACCGGGGCGACTACAGTTTTGAAGTCTTTAATGACGATTACCTGCAACTGTCGCCGGAGATCGTGGCCCAGCGCGCGCATGGCGCCGCCAAGTGGGTGACCGACCAGGTGCTGCGCCGCAGCCTGGAATTGCGCCGTCCGACGGCCGGCCACCCGATGATGGCGTAAGCGGAAAAAAACATGTCGACACTGAAAACGGTAATGGTCCTGAACGGACCGAATTTGAATCTGCTCGGCCAGCGCGAACCCGGCTTCTACGGCGCGCAAACGCTGGCCGATGTCGAAGCGCTGTGCCGCGCCGCCTGCGAACAGCACGGTTATCAACTCGACTTCCGCCAGTCGAACCACGAGGGCGTGCTGATCGACTGGATCCATGAAGCCGGCGCCGCCCAGGCCGCGGGGACGCTGGCCGGCGTGGTGTTCAACGCCGGCGCCTACACGCATACGTCGGCCGCGCTGCACGACGCGATCAAGGGCGCGCAAGTGGACGTGATCGAACTGCACATCTCGAACGTGCATGCGCGGGAAGCGTTTCGCCACCATTCCTGGATTTCTCCGGTGGCGCAAGGAATCATCGTCGGCTTCGGCATCCGGGGTTATGCGCTGGCGATCGCCGCGCTGGCGCCGCGCCCGGGCGGGCAGTGAAGGACCGGCGCCATGCGCGCCGGATTAAAAAAAATTAAAAATTTATGACAAGAGACGGAGTTTTTTACATGAAGAGGCAATTCATCGCACTGGCCTGCTGCGCAGCCTACGGCATCGCGGCGCAAGCCCAGAACAACGTGACCGTGTACGGCAACCTGGACCAGTATCTCGGTTATATCAGTAGCAGCAGCGGCGCCCACATCACCGGCCTGAACGACGGCGCCATCCTGCGCAGCCGGCTCGGTTTCCGCGGCAATGAAGACCTGGGCGGCGGCTACCAGTTGCGCTACAACCTGGAACTGGGCCTGAACGCCGACAGCGGCACCGGCGCCGATACCAGCCGCCTGTTCGACCGCCAGACCTGGGTCGGCGTCAACGCGCCCTACGGAGAGTTCCGCATCGGCCGCCAGAATACCGAGATCTTCCTGGCCGGCGGCGCGATCGATTACACCGAGCGCACCACCTTCGGTTCCATCATCAACACCTTCGGCGTGCCTTCGCGCTACGACAACGACCTGTCTTACCGTTCGCCGCGCGTGGCCGGCGCCCAACTGGGCCTGCACTACGCGCTGCCGGAAAACGGCGGCGCCACGCGTGGCAACAGCGCGCTGTGGCAACTGTCGCTCGATTACCAGAATGGCCCATACCGTGCCGGCTACGCCGGCCTGCAAGCCAAGCCGAACTCCGTGACGGCGACGGTGCCCGACAAGATCGTCTACCACAACGTGTATGCCGACTACCAGTATGCGAGCGGCACGATTTACCTGGCGGCCGTGCGCAGCAACAATAGCACGGCCAACGCGAACGGGCGCAACGGCGCGACCATCCTGAGCAATATCAGCGCGCCCAACAATTATTTTCCAGGCACGGATCTCAATGCCGGGCGTTACTACAATCTGCTCCAGGTCTCGGCCGATTATCGCGTCAATCCGCTGGTCCGCGTGGGCGCCCTGTATGGCGTGATGCGCGATACCTCGGGCGGCGACGCCGGCGCGCGCGGCGGCAATATCGGCGTCTATTACACGCTGTCCAAGCGCACGACATTGTACGGCTTCGCCAGCCGCATGCAGAACGAAGCCAATGCCGGCTTTCGCTTCAGCGGTTCGGCCGGTCCGTCGGCCAACCTGGCCGGGGCCGACATCAACGGCAAACGCCTGACCGGCCTGCAAGCCGGCATCCTGCACCGTTTTTAATTTCCGCTGCAATTCCTGACACCGTGGCGCGCCGATCCGGCGCGGCCATGGCCCTGAGACCCTGGAGGACAGTATGACTGTATCAGCCATGAAAAAAAATGCCGCGGACAGCGGCGCCGCCGCGCACACCGAGAAACGCTCGCCGCGCAAGGCCGCCTTTGCCAGCTGGATCGGCAGCGCGGTCGAATATTACGACTTCTTCATCTACGGCACCGCCGCGGCGCTGGTGTTCGGCAAGATCTTCTTCCCGTCGATCGACCCCGCCGTGGCGACGGTCGCCGCCTTCGCCACCTTCGGCGTGGCCTACATCACGCGCCCGTTCGGCGCCGTGCTGCTCGGGCACATCGGCGACAAGTACGGCCGCAAGAAAGTGCTGACGTTTACATTGCTGCTGATGGGCATATCGACTTTCCTGGTCGGCCTGCTGCCGACCTACGACCAGGTCGGCATCGCCGCCCCGGTGATGCTGGTGGTGCTGCGCATGCTGCAGGGTCTTTCGGCCGCGGGCGAACAGGCCGGCGCCAATTCGATGACGCTGGAACACGCGCCGGCGCACCGGCGCGCCTTCTTCACCAGTTTTACATTGAGCGGCACGCAGGCCGGACTGATCCTGGCCACGCTGGTATTCCTGCCGCTGTCGGCCTTGCCTGAACCAGACTTGCTGGCCTGGGGCTGGCGCATCCCGTTCTTCCTCAGCGCGGTGGTGGTGGCGGTCGGCATGTGGGTGCGCCGCACCTTGCCGGAAACCCCGGCCTTCAGCGAAGACGCATCCGATGAACCGGACCGCATGCCGATAGCGCAGCTGTTCCAGCAGCACAAGGCGAATTTGCTGCGCGTGATCTTCGCCGCGCTGGTGTCGGTGGTGAGCACGATCTTCAGCGTCTTCACATTGTCGTATGCGGTCAACACGATGCACATCCCGCGCGCGACCATGCTGACCGTGCTGGTGCTGGCCAACGTCGTGGCATTGATGGCCATTCCCGCGTTCGCCGCGCTGTCCGACCGTATCGGCCGCAAACCCGTGTTCATCTTTGGCGCGCTCGGTTCGGCCGCGCTGGTGTGGCCCTACATGTGGGCCATCAGCGCGATGAACATCCCGCTGATCTTCACCTTCGGCCTGCTGCTGTCGGGCGTGGTCTACAGCGCGGCGAACGGCGTCTGGCCAGCCCTGTACGGCGAGTTGTTCAGCACCCGCGTGCGCCTGTCGGGCATGGCGATCGGCACCCAGATCGGCTTCGCGCTGGGGGGCTTCGCGCCGAGCATCAGCGCCGCGATCCTGAAACCGGGTCCGGACGGCTGGATGCCGGTAGCCGCCTTCGTCACGGTCACGGCCCTGATCTCCGCCTGCTCGGTAGCCACCGCGCGCGAAACCTACCGCGTGCCGATGCAAGACCTGGGCAAGTAATCACGCCCGCCGGCGCGCATGGCCGCGCCGGTGCCCGCGTAAAATGTCGCCGGCGCAACGCCGGCGGCTCCTGTGTGGACCATCCGAAAACCAGCGGCAAAACCTGGGGTCAGACCCACGGGACTCGGCGTCCCCGTCTGACCCCGGCCCTTGCATCTGGTTTGGCCCCAAAAAAGCCGCTGGCGCAACGCCGGCGCCTACCGTGCGGCCCATCCGCAATCAGGACAGGATATCCAGCCCATGTTTGTCGATGACACTCAGCAGACGTTGCGCAATCGGATTGATCGGATTTTCCGCTGATTCCCATTTCTGGACGGTGGACTTGTTCGTATTCATATAGCGCGCAAAAACCGCCTGGCTGACATGCAGGCTGCTTCGAATCCGCTTCACGTCCGCCGCTTTCAGGTCCGGCTGTACCAGGCACTCCGCATCGAATTCCCGCATGGTTTGTTTATCGATGGCGCCGACGGAAAACAAGCCGGCCGCAGCGCTGTGGATCGCCTCGAACGCATCGCTTCGGGCTTGCGCTTGCCGTGGACGTGGCATGTTCGAGTCAGGGGCCGAAGGAAGAGGGCGTACCGCCATATCCTGAAAAACGGACGCGGAACCGAACACGCCTGCGGAGTTGGCGCGTGCAGCCGCTTTACGGCGAATAAATCCGAGATGCTTGGCGTTTTTCTTTGCGCGCAGCGCTGCCAGCGGGTCATTAATTTTGGTCATGGCATATCTCCACGAGTTCTTTCGATTTCAGCGCATCTGCCAATTGTCGGGTTGAAATAGCCGCATAAATGCCGGCCAGCTTTTTAAAACCTTGAACTTCCTTGATGGCTTGGCAGAGTTCGGCATCGCTGATGCTACGCTTTTGGCAGCCTTGGTGAACCAGGCGCTCTTGAAAGCGCGTTTCTTGGAGATGGAGCCAGTAAGCTTTGTGTCGGAAGCCTTTTCCATACATGAACACTAGCATTGGATGCGCCGATTTGCAAATGCGAGAGTAATGGTTCAATTGAACCGCAAGTGCGCTGGCTCTGGGTTACGATGTTGACTTTTGATCTGTCTTTTTCAACATGCAAGGGAGTGCGCGTGAAATTATTGAAAGTGTGGGCGGCAACGGGCGTGATGGCGCTGGCATCCTGGGCGTCGGCCGTGACGCCGGCGGCGACGTCCGTAGCGGCGAGCGCGCCCGACGCGGCGCAGGTACAGGCGGCGCACGACTTGTTGGTCGCGATGCAGGCCGAAAAGCTGATGCGCATGACGGCCGGCGCCAGCAAGTTCGCCGACGACAAACAGAGGCAAGCCGTGATGGCGAAACTGGATAAGATCGCGCCGGAGGAAGTCTACCGGCGCCTGTCGCTGCCGGTGGCGCGCCTGGTCGCGGCCGACACGGCTACCGAAATGACGCGTTTTTATACTTCGTCCTATGGCCAGCGCCTGCTGAAGCAGACTTATAACAGTGGTCCCAGCCTGAATGCCGGCGACCCGGTGCCGACGGCGGCGGAAAAGATCGAATTGAAACGGCCGGCTTATCTGAAAGCCGACCAGGCGTTCCAGCAAGTCAAACCGGCGATACGGCACGAAGTGTTTGTGCTGGTGAAGGACATCGTCAGCAAATAAGCGGCCGGTGGCAAGTCACCGGCGCCTGCCGTGCAATTTCCTAAAACGCCGCCAGCGCATCGAACACGCGGTGCGGGTGGCGCTGGCCGATGCGCTCGAACAGTGCCGTCATGCCGTCCGCGGGCAGGGGACGGCTGAAATAATATCCCTGCATCGCGTCGCAGCCATTGGCATCGAGGAATTCGAGCTGGTCCGGCGTCTCCACTCCTTCGGCGATGGTTTTCAGGTTCAAGGCCTGGGCTAGCGCGATCACGGCCAGGATGATCGACGCCGCCTGTTGCGTGTTGCCCAGGTCGGATACAAAACAGCGGTCGATCTTGATGATGTCGATCGGGAAGCTGCCCAGGTAACTCAGGCTGGAAAAGCCGGTGCCGAAATCGTCGATCGACAGCCCGACGCCGAGTCCCTTCAACTGGCCGAGCAGGGCGATGGTGGCGTCGGAATCTTGCATCAGCATGCTTTCCGTCAGTTCCAGTTCCAGGTAGGCCGGATCGAGGCCGCTCTGTTCCAGCACGCGTTGCACCATCGGCAGAAAATTCTTTTGCTGCAGTTGCCGGCCCGAGACGTTGACGGCGATGGTCGGCCAGTAGCCGGCGCGGTGCCAGGTGCAAGCCTGGGCGCAGGCCGTTTGCAGCACCCATTCGCCGATCGGGACGATCAAGCCGGTTTCCTCGGCCAGGCCGATGAAGCGCGCCGGCGGGATCAGGCCCAGTTGCGGGTGGCGCCAGCGCAGCAGTGCTTCCACGCCGGTCACGTGGCCGTTCTCCAGGCTGACCTGGGGCTGGTAATGCAGTTCGAATTCATCGTTTTCCAGCGCGTGGTGCAAGGCGTGTTCCAGGCTCATGCGCTCGACCGCCTTGCTGCCCATTTCCAGCGTGTAGCACTGGAAGCAGTTGCCGCCCAGGTCCTTGGCGCGGTACATCGCCACGTCGGCGTGTTTTAACAGGGTATCGGCTTCGATGCCATCGTTCGGCGACACGCTCACGCCGATGCTGCAACTGACGTGCAGTTCGTGCCCGTCCACGTGCAGCGGCCTGGAAAATGCGTTCAGCACTTTCAGCGCCACGGCCGCCGCGTTTTCCGGTTGCCGCATGTTGGCCAGCACGATGACGAATTCGTCGCCGCCCAGGCGCGCCACGGTATCGCCTTCGCGCTGCAGCGACTGCAATCGCACGGCGCACTGCAGCAGCAGGCTGTCGCCGAACTGGTGACCAAAACTGTCGTTGATGTATTTAAAACGGTCGATGTCGAGGAACAGCAGGCCGATGCTGCGGTGCCCCGGAGCGCGTTGCAGCGCTTCGGTCAGCCGTTGCAGGCACAGGTTGCGGTTCGGCAGGCTGGTTAATTCGTCGAAATTGGCGAGGTATTCCAGGCGCGCGTCGCGCTGGCGACGCTCGGTGACGTCGATCGCCACGCCATCCAGGCGCGTCGGCGCGTCGGCGACGTCGACTTTGCGGGCGCGGTCTTCCAGCCAGCGCACTTCGCCGTCGGGCCGCACGATCCGGTATTGCAGGTGGTGTGACGCGCCGCCGAAGACCGCCGCCAGCCATTGGACGAAACGCGCGCGGTCGTCCGGATGCACGACACTGAGCCACTGCACGCTGCCGTTGATGAAGTCGGCCGCCTCGTGCCCGTAGATGACGTGCGCGGCCGGATTCAGGTACAGCAACTGGCCGGCCGGCGAGACCGACCAGACTGCCATCGGCACCGAATCGAGGATGCCGGACAATTGCTGTTCGACCTGCTGCAACTGCTGGCCGTGCGCGTCCAGGTCGGCATAGGCGTGGCGCAGCCGCTCCAGCGCGCGGCGGCGGTCGACCGAGCTGGCCAGCGCGCCGATGCCGAACAGCACCAGCACCAGCGAAGTGACGATCGCCGCCAGCAATCTCGGTTCCAGCGACTGGCCGCCAGCGGCGCAGATGGCGCCGGCCGCGAAACTGGTGCCGTGCATCGCCGTGTAGTGCATGCCGGCGATGGCCAGGCCCATGAACAGGGCGCCGCCGATCTGCTGGCGCAGGGAAGAGACGGCCCTTTTGCTATCGGTGAATACGATCAGCAGCGCGCCGGTGGCCGCGCCGATGGCGATGGCGATCGACAGCACCAGCGTGAACGGGTGGTAGCCGATCGACGGCTGCATTTTCAGCGCGGCCATGCCGGTGTAGTGCATGGCCGCCACGCCGAGTCCCATCAAGGTGCCGGCCGCGGCCACGCGCGCCATCCGCATGTCGCTGTCGCGCAGCAGGTGGAAGGCGAGCAGTGTGGCGCCGATGGCCGGCACGATCGACAGTAAGGTCAGTTCGAGATCGTAGGCCAGCGGGATCGGTAAATGAAAGGCCAGCATGCCGATGAAGTGCAGCGACCAGATCGCCATGCCGAGCGTGACGGCGCCGGCCGCCATCCAGGCCAGCGCCGCCTTGCCGCTGCTCGCGCGCATGTTTTCCGTATGCGCCAGCGCGGAAAACGCGCCGAACATGGCGACCAGCACCGACAGCGCGACCAGGTATCCATTCCAGACGATCGTCATGATTGCAACCCTTGCGAGAGAAAAGTGACAAAGGCGGCGGAATGGGCGCCTGATGCGAAAAACGGGGACAGCGGGAGGGGAACGAGACCGGCGAAGCGCGGTGACTTGCAGGCAGTGGTGTTGCCTGGTGCAGCGCCAAGGATGACACGGCAGCGATGTTATGGCTGTCGTCCGGCGGCTGCGAGTCGGTTCCAGATATTTCTCTTGAACACGATTCTATTTATACACCTGGCAACCGAAAAGGGAAAGTGAAAATTGCTCAAAAGATTTTTAAATTTCTCTTGAGATATATTTTGACCGGTATCGCGCTGCAAATATGCAATTAACAGACATGGAAATACAGGATGCCTGGAAGTGGCGGAGGCGCGGACTTCGGCTGGCCGGTACGGCACAGCCGCCATGACATGGTGGCTGTGCCGCTCAATCAGACCGCCATCGGCGCGGTAATCGGCGCGTGGTGCTGGTAGCCTTCCAGCGAAAAATCGCTCGGTTCGATTTTTTCCAGCCAGTCCGGTTCGTATTTGCCGGTCTTGGCGAAATCCGGCACGCGGTCGGAAATCACCAGTTTCGGCGCGGCGTACGGCGTGCGCGTCAACTGTTCGCGCACCATGTCGAGGTGATTTTCGTAGATGTGGGCGTCGCCGATGAAATACGTGAACCAGCGCGGAGCATAGCCGGTCAGGCGTCCGACCAGTGCCAGCAGCGCGGCGCCTTCGGCCAGATTGAATGGGGTGCCAAGGCCGATGTCGTTGCTGCGAACGTACAGGCACAGCGAGATTTCTCGCGTGTTCGCGTTCGGGATGAACTGGTACAGCAGGTGGCAGGCGGGCAGGGCGACCTGGTCCAGCACGGCCGGGTTCCAGCCGTGGAACAGGATGCGGCGGCTGCCGGGATCGTTGACGATGGTGTCCAGGCATTCGCGCAACTGGTCGATTGCCTTGTACATCAATACTTTCGAGACGCCGCTTTCTTCCAGCGGCGCGACCACGCGGTAACCGTTGTTTTGCGCGGCGGCGATCTGGGCTTCAGCGTCCGCGTCGAGCAATTTGTAGCCGGGCCATTCGCGCCACTGCACGCCGTACACGGGACCGAGATCGTCGGCGCCGGCGCGGAACGGGTTTTCCAGCCACTGTTTATTTTCGTTGGCGTTCTGGTCCCAGACCTTGCAGCCGAGCGCGCGGAAGTCGGCCGCGCTGCTGGACGCGCGCAGGAAGGCGCACAGTTCGCCGACCACGGATTTGAAGGCGAGTTTCTTGGTCGTGACGGCCGGGAAACCGTCGTTCAGGTCGAAGCGCATCATCGCGCCCGGCACGCTCAGGGTGCGGATGCCGGTGCGGTTGTCTTGCCAACTGCCGGTGTCAAGGACGGTCTTGATCAATTCCTGGTATTGCTGCATGCAATTCTCCAACGTGGTGCGTATTTACAAGGGCATCGATTGTAGCAGGCGCAGGCTCAGCGGGTCGGACCCTTGCGGGACGGCTTGCGGGTGTGTTCGGCGACCTTGGCGGCGGAGCGGCTGGCGGACTTGGCGCCACGGCCGCCGGCGACGATGACGGCGCCTTTGGGGACGGTGCGCTTGCCTGCGGACTTAAAATCAGAGGCAGAACCTGGGGTCAGACCCCCGGGTCTGACCCCGGCAGTTGCCGCGGATTTTTGCAGTTTCTGCGGTGCGCCAGATGTCGCCAGCGCCGCCTTGCCGCCGGGAGGTCCCGTAAACGGCCGCTTTTTCTTCGCAGGCGCCGCGGCAGCCTTGGCCGCCACCGCCGGTTTGCCAGTTTCCGGCACGCGGTGATCGGCCTCGAAACCGGGTTCTTCCTCTCGCCGCAGCACGTTACGCGTCAGCGTTTCGATCGCCGCCAGCAAATCGACTTCGTCGGCGCAGACCAGGGAAATCGCTTCTCCTTCGGCTCCGGCGCGCCCGGTGCGGCCGATGCGGTGGATATAATCCTCGGCCACCGTCGGCAAATCGAAATTGACGACCAGCGGCAACGCCGCGATATCGAGGCCGCGCGCGGCGACGTCGGTCGCCACCAGCACCGGCACTTGGCCGGCTTTAAAACGTTCCAGCGCGCGCAAGCGGACTGGTTGCGGCTTGTCGCCGTGGATCGCATCGGCGCCGACGCCGTGGGACAGCAGTGTTTTCACCAGTTGGTCGACACCCTTGCGCGTCTTGACGAACACCAGCACTTGCCCCCAGTGCTTCTTCTTCAACAAATGCAAAAACAGGTCCGGCTTGCTCTTCTTGTCGGTCGTGATCAACCATTGTTTGACGGTCTTGGTGGCTGTATTGCGCGGGCTGACCTGGATCGACAGCGGATCGTTCAGCAGGCCATTGGCCAGCGTGCGGATCTCGTCGGAGAACGTGGCCGAGAACAGCAAGGTCTGGCGCTTCGGCGGCAGCGCCGCAAACACGGCGTCGAGGTCGTGCGAAAAACCCAGGTCCAGCATGCGGTCCGCCTCGTCCAGCACCAGCGTCTGCAACTGCTCGAAATGGACCGCGTTTTGCCGGTACAGGTCCAGCAGTCGGCCCGGGGTCGCCACCATCACGTCCAGGCCCTTGCGCAGCTTGGCGATCTGCGGTTCGATCGGCACGCCGCCGTAGGCGACGTGGCAGCGCATCGGCACGTTGCGGCCGTAGCTGCGAAAACTTTCGTAAACCTGCTCGGCCAGTTCGCGCGTCGGCACCAGCACCAGGCAGCGCACCGCGTGTGGAGAGGCGCGCTCTCCTTCCATCGTCAGCCTTTGCAGCAGGGGCACTGCGAAGCCGGCCGTCTTGCCGGTGCCGGTCTGCGCCGCGGCCATCAGGTCGCGCCCGGCCAGCACGGCGGGGATCGCCTGTTTCTGGATCGGTGTCGGCGTGGTGTAGCCGATGGTGTCGAGCATGCGCAGCAGCGGGTCGATCAGACCCAGGGATTCGAAATTCATGATTGTTTTCTTATTGATGTCGCAGTGAGTCGGACCACAGTGCCAGGATTTTATCGAGGCGTTCGTCGTCCAGGGTCAGCAGGTTGTCGCCGACATACCACTCGGTCATGCAGTGATGCGGCAGCGCGGCGTGGCTGACGCGGTTGTACAGCCAGACGCCATGTTGTTCGGCGACCTGGTTGCGGAGGTCGATCGCGCGTTCGCGCCCGACCGGCATGTATATGTGCAACATGTTCGCGTGCGGTCGTTCGGGATTGGCCTGCAGCAGCGGGTAGCGGCGCAGCAGGTCGTACAGCGCCACGGTGCGCCTGAAATAATCGGGCATCGCGGCCAGGCGGGCGTCGAACTGCATCGCGGCGGCGACGATGTACGGCGTGCGGTGGATCACGTTGCCGCCCTGGCGGCGGAACCATTCCTGCGCCTTGTCGACGAAGGCGCGGCTGCCCAGCAGCATGGCGCCGCCCAGGCCGCCGATGCCCTTGTACAGCGAGACATACACGGTATCGAAACCGGCGGCGATTTCGCGCAGCGGCCTGCCGTAGGCGGCCGCCGTTTCCCACAGGCGCGCGCCGTCCATGTGCAGGTGGATGCCTTGCCGGGCGCAGTACGCCTTGATGCCGTCCAGTTCATTCCAGTCCGGGCACTGGCCGCCGATTTCGCGCGCCGGCAGTTCCAGAGACACGGCGCCGAGCCGGTCGGGGATCGCCTGCAATTCGTCCAGCGTCCACGGGCGGTGCGGGTCACCGATTTGCAGCGCCTGGAAGTGATTCAATAATTGGTGGTTGCCACGCTCGTGTTTCAGGATGTGCGCGCTCGGGTGCAGCGCCACCAGCGGGCTGCCGCGTTCGGCGCAGGCCAGGCGCAGCGCCGTCACCTGCGTCATCGTGCCAGTGATGCAGAAGGTCGCCGCTTCGAAGCCGAGCAGGTCGGCGATCTTTTGTTCGAAGGACTGGATCAGTTCCCCGTCGCCGTAGATATCGTGCGCGACCTCGTGTCCGGCGCACCAGGCGGCCATCGCCGCGAAGGTCTCGGCCGGCGACGGCTGGCGGTGGCCGGGCAGGATGGTGTGGCAGCGCTGGCGCAGTTCGGCGTCGGTCATGAATGCTCTCCGGGGTCGCTGGGATGGATCTGAAAATCAGAGGCAAATGCCGGGGTCAGACCCTGGGGTCTGACCCCAGGTTTTGCCTCTGATTTAAATGTCAATGCATAACAGGCTTATCCCCATCAATGGACGATATGCACATTGTGAAATTGCAGGGCGGCGAGGTTGGCGTAGATGCCGCCCAGCGCGACCAGCGATGCATGTGTGCCGGTTTCGACGATCTGCCCGTCTTCCATGACGATGATGCGGTCGGCGCGCTGCACCGTCGCCAGGCGGTGCGCGATGATGACGGTGGTGCGGCCCTGCATCGCCGCTTCCAGCGCACCTTGCACGAGGCGTTCCGATTCCGCGTCCAGCGCACTGGTCGCTTCGTCGAGCAGCAGCAGCGGCGGATTTTTCAGCAGCGCGCGCGCGATCGCGATGCGCTGGCGCTGGCCGCCGGACAGGCGCACACCGCGCTCGCCGAGGAAGGATTGGTAACCGTTCGGCAGGCGCTCGATGAATTCGTGCGCGGCGGCGAGCTTGGCGGCCTGGATCACTTCGGCATCGGTCGCGCCGGCGCGGCCGTAGCGGATATTTTCCATCGCGTCGGCCGAGAAGATCACCGTGTCTTGCGGCACGATGCCGATCGCGTCGCGCAGCGTGTGCAGGTCGAGCTGCTTGATGTCGACGCCGTCGAGTTTGATCGTGCCCTGCTGCGGATCGTAGAAGCGCAGGAACAGCTGGAACAGCGTGGTCTTGCCGGCGCCGGACGGGCCGACCACGGCGACCGTTTCACCCGGCTTGATGTCGAGCGTCAGGTGCGACAGCGCCGCCGTGTCCGGGCGCGACGGGTACGAGAACATCACGTCGCCCAGGCTCAGCGAAGCGCCGTTGGCCGCGCGCGGCGGCAGAGACAATGGATGCGCCGGCGACTGGATATGCGATTTCACGGACATCAGTTCGAGCAGGCGCTCGGTGGCGCCGGCGGCGCGCTGCGCTTCTCCCATGACTTCGGACAGGGCGCCGATGGCGCCGGCCACGATCGATGCGTACAGGATGAACTGGCCCAGGTCGCCGCCGGTCATGGTGCCTTCGATCACTGCGTGCGCGCCGAGCCACAGCACGAACACGATGGTGCCGAATACGAGGACGATGGCGATCATCGTCAGCAGCGCGCGCGCGCGGATGCGGCGCATCGCGGTCGTAAAGGCATTTTCGACCGAGGCGCCGAAGCGCGCGGTCTCGATTTTTTCATGGGTGAACGCCTGCACGGTCGGCATCGCGTTCAGGATCTCGCCGGCCATGGCCGAGGCGTCGGCGATGCGGTCTTGCGAATCGCGCGACAGCTTGCGTACGCGCCGGCCGAACATCACGATCGGCAGCACGGTCAATATCAGCAGGCCGATGATGATCGACGACAGCTTGGGGCTGGTCACGAACAGCATCGCCAGGCCGCCGATGAACAGCAGCACGTTGCGCAGCGCCATCGAGATGCTGGTGCCGACCACGGCCTGGATCAATGTGGTGTCGGTGGTGATGCGCGACAGTACTTCGCCGGTCTGTGTGGTCTCGAAGAATTCGGGACTCTGGCTGACGACGTGGCGGTAGACGGCGCTGCGGATGTCGGCCGTGACCCGCTCGCCGAGCCAGGACACGGTATAAAAACGCGCGGCCGTCGCCAGCGCCAGCACGGTGGCCACGCCGAACAGCGCCAGGAACACCAGGTTCACGTTCTTGATGCTTTTCACGCCGGCCGAGGCGCCGAAGCCGAGGTCGATCATCTGCTTGAAGGCATAGGGGATCGCCAGCGTGGCGCAAGCAGCCACCACCAGCGCCACGCCGGCCATCATGAACTGGCGGCGGTAGGGCAGCAGGAAGGGCATCAAGCCCTTGAACGCGGCCAGGCTGCCTTTTTTTGCCTCCCGCTTTTCGCCGGGGGCGGCCGAATTGTTGTTGCTGGCGGTGGTGCTGTTGGTCATCGAGGTGTCGTTGTTATTGGTAAGCGTATTCATCAAAGTCTCATTGGTCGTACGTAGCCGGTCAATTCCAGGTAAGCCCGCCCGACGACGGCGCCGTCACGGCGCACCGTCACCGCGCCTTCCCAGTACACCGCACCGGTCGAACGCCGCGAATCGAGCTCCTGGTCGTCCTGCAAAGGATCGATCTGCCAGAGCGTGCTGCCGGTGGTGAGCTGGGTGGCGACGGGATACTCGGCATTGGTGCGGGGCGAACGCCACCGCCGTTGCGGGGTAAAGCTGACCTGGTCCGGCGAATAGTGCGTGATCTTACCGGATGCATCGCGCCATGTCGCGTGCGCCCACAGTTTATCACCTGTTTTACTTCTGATCTGGAATGCCATCAAAGCGCCGCCGTCGAGCAGGTTGGCGCCGACCCAGTCCCAGCCCGACGCGTCCGGGTCGAGCACCTGGCTGGACCACTCGTGATCAAGCCAGGTGGTGCCGCTGACCGTTTCCGTGCCGCCGCCGGCGCGCGCGATGCTGCCGCTGGTGCGCAGTTGCGGTTCGCTATAGTAATAGCTGGCTTGCTCGAGGCGCGGTCCCTTGCGTGAATACCCGCTATCGCCCTGCGCCAGTAGCGGCTGCGCCGGCGCCAGCGTCAGGTTCAAGGTAAAACTCGCGGCGGCCAGCGTGATCTTGTAATTGCCGTCGGCGCCGCGCACCATGCGCCAGTCGTCGAGCTTGATGTCGGTGTCGCCGCTGTTGGCGTAGGCCAGGCCGAAGCCGGCGCGCGCGCTGCGCTGGTCGTGCAGCAGCTTGCCTTGATTCGGATCGGACAGCGCGGCGTGGCCGATGATTAATTGTTGCGGCGCGAAGTGGCTCGGGTTGGCGCGGTCGTGCGCGGTGGCGCTGCGGAAGAACGTGACCTGGTAGCCGAGATCCTTGCCGCTGGCCGTCTTCAGCCAGCCGGTCGCGTACCACCATTCCGTCTTGAAGTCGGGATGGGCGCCGAAATCGCGCGGGAAGCGCAGGGCGCCGCCGGGCGCGAACGGGGTGACGGGAGAATAGGAGGGAGGAGAGGCGTGCAGCGGCCCGGGCACCGTGAACATCAGCACCAGCAGCAATTGCACGCATCGGCGCAGCGCGGCGCACGCGGCAATCCATGGGCCGCCTGCGATATTTGGCAATGGGATTCCCGTTTTCACGGGAATGACAGCGCGGCGCGTCATCAGCAGCGTTCGCAGCATTTGCAGCATTCGTATCATTACCAGTCCTCCCTGACTGCGCGGATCGGGGCGCCGGACAGGGCCTGGCGGCCCGACAGCAGGGCGGTCAGCGCGGAGGCGATCAGGAGCGCTCCGGCCACGCTGCCGAGCAGGGGCCACGGTAAATGCATCTGCATGGTCCAGTGGAACGATTGCGGGTTGACGATGAAGACCAGGATCAGGCTGATGATCCAGCCGAGCACAAAACCGGTGGCGATGCCAAGCCCGGTCAGCGCGCCGCCTTCGAACGCGAGGATGGCGAGAATCTGGCGCCGCGTGACGCCGACATGGCGCAGCATGCCGAATTCCCTGGCGCGCGCCAAGGTCTGCGCCGAAAAGGTCGCGGCCACGCCGAACAGGCCGATGACGATGGCGATCGCTTCCAATAGATAGGTGACGGCGAAGCTGCGGTCGAAGATCGTCATCGACATCGCGCGCAGTTCCGACAAGGCGCTCAATTCCAGCGCGGCGCCGAAGGGCAGCGCTTTCAGGCGCCGGCGTACGTCTGCCATATCCGCATCCTTGTCCAGCCAGATCGCGACATTGTTCACTTCCAGATCGCCGGTGAGGGCGCGGTAGTCGGACAGGCGCAACTGCACCGCGCCGGACGAGCGCCCGTAATCCCGATAAATGCCGGCGACGAAGAATGCATGCGGCTTGCCGGCCAGCGGCAGGGAAAGCGTACCGCCGGCGTGCGCGCCATACAGGTCGGCCGTCGCTTCGGACACCCATACCGGTAGCGTACCGGCCGGCGGCGTCAAGGCCGGTCCGGCAAATACCATCGCCTTGTCCGGGTGGGCGACATCGACGGCGCGCGCCATCAGCAGCACCGCCGGGCGTTCCGGCGAGAGCAGCAGGCCGCGCATGCGCAGGAAATCGACCCGCGCCACGCCGGGCAGCGACTGAATTTGCGCCTGTTCGGCCGGATTCAGGCCGGCCGTGCCGCCGCCGGTGGCGCTGCTGGCGTACAGGTCGGCCGGCAGGATTTGCAGCAGCCAGTCGTCGAGCGAGACGCGGAAACTGGAGACCATGATCGCCATCGCCACCATCAAGCTGAAACTGGACAGCACGCCGCCGAGCGCGATGCCGGCCTGATTGGAGGCGTTGGCCAATCGCGCCAGCGTCAGCGCGGTCACCGCCGACGCGCCAGGTTTCAATGCCGCCTTCGCGCTCCAGCGTACATGCAGCGCGCGGAACACGATGGCGGACAGGCGCGGCATCAGCGCGATGGCGCCCACCAGCAGCAGCGCGATCGACAGGTAACCGAACAGCGGCAATTCGAACAGCGGTGGCGCCTGCGACAGCAATGCCGCCAGCGCCAGGCAGGCCAGTCCCGGCCAGGCGCGCGCCAGGCGAGACATCGCCGCTTCCTCGCTGCCCGATTTCAGCGCCACGGCGGGAATCGCGCGCGCCGCTTCGAACGCCGGCGCGGCGCAACCCAGCACGGCCACGCCGACGCCGAGCGCGAAATACACCAGCGCCGCGACGGGCGTGAACTGCACCTGCGGCTGCACGCCCGCAAAATATCCGGCGCCGAGGTCTCCGCCGAACAGGCGCAGCGCGGCGGCGGCCATGCCGTAGCCGGCGGCGATGCCGAGCACGGAGCCGGCGATACCCAGCGTCCAGCCTTCCAATAAAACCTGGCGCAGCAGGCGGCCGCGCTCCATGCCGAGCACGCGCAGCAGCGCGAACTGGCTGCGCCGGCGCAGCACGGACAAGGCTTGCGTCGAGAACACGAGAAAGGCGCCGGTGAACAGCGCGACCAGCGCCAGCACGCTGAGGTTGACGCGGTAGGCGCGGCTCATATTGTTGTTGCGGCTGTTTTGCTCTTCGTCGTTCGGGCTGTTGACGTGGAAGCGGCCGGGGAAATCGCGCTGCAGTTCGCGCGCCAGTGCCTGTTTAAAAGCGTCACGGTTGACGCCATCGCGCAATTTCAGATCGACGCGCGACAACTTGCCGAGTTTATTGAAACGCCACTGCGCGGCGCCGATATCCATCACGCCCAGGCGCTGGCCGAGCCGCGCACGTTGCAGCGAACCGGCCACGCGCAGTTTCACGGCCTGCGTGCCGCTTTGCAGCGCGAGCGTGGCGCCGGCCTGCAATTTCAGCCAGGATTGCGCGGCCGGCGACAGGAACAGCGCATCGTCGGCCAGCGTGTCGAATACCTGGTCTTCGCTTGGCGCGCCGATCAGGTCGGGCGAAATAAAGCCGGCGCGAAAGGCGTCCAGGCCGATGATTTTTAATGGCGCGCGCTGACCGGGCAACGATGCCTCGAATTGCAGCACCGGCGACGCCACCGCCACGCCGGCGCGTCCGGCCAGCAGCGGATAAATCTGTTCGTCGAAAAACGCCTCGGAACCGCTGACCTGCACGTCGGCCTGGCCGGACAGGCTCTGGATGGCCGACGAAAATTCATTGAAGGCGGCCGCGTTGATCAGGTGGATGGCGAAGCCGAGCGAGACGCCGACGGCGATCGCTGCGATCGCCGTGAGCGCGCGCAGCGGATGCGCGCGCCATTCGCCGACCAGCAACCAGCGCGACAGGCGCCGCAGCGAGGCGGCGTGGTTCAAGCCGGGCATGCGAGCTTGAGTTTTTCAGCCGCGCGCTGGGCCTTTAGACGCGCCCGTTCCTCTTGCTGCGGCTGCGCGCCTTTTAAATCTTCATCGGCCCATTTTTTGTCGAGATTGAGTTTCGCGCATTTCTGCTGGTGCGCCGCGTTCGCGCGGTTGGTGCGTTCGTCGGCGCGGTCCTGCGCCGCCTGATGGCGCAGGCGGTCCTTTTCCATAACCTTGCTTTCCTTTTGCATGCGCTTCAATTCCTTCGCCGCGCCTGGATCGGCGGCCGGCGCCGCCGGCACTTCCAGCACGCTGGCGCTGCCGGCCTGGCACGGTGTTTCGGTATAAGTCACCTTGCCGTCGAGCGTGCATTTGTGGATCGTCTGCGCCTGCACCGGTGTGAAGACACAGGCGCAGGCGATCAGCGCGGGCGGCAGGATCTTCATAGTATTTTCCCCGGATTCATGATGCCCAGCGGGTCCATTGCCGCCTTGACGGCGCGCATCAGGTTCAGTTCGACCGGCGTTTTATAGTGCGCCAGTGCTTCGCGTTTCAGCACGCCGATGCCGTGTTCGGCCGAGATCGAACCGCCGAAGCGCGCCACGTTGTCGTGCACGATGCGGTTCACCGCGTCCTGGTTGTTCAGAAAAGCGTCGTGCGCCGTACCCGGCGGCGGCGCCACATTGAAATGCAGGTTGCCGTCGCCGAGGTGGCCGAAGCAGACGAGCACACAGCCGGGAAAGGCCTGCTGCAACAGCGGCGCGGTCTGTTCGATGAAGGTCGCCGTGCTCGACACCGGCAACGAAATGTCGTGCTTGATGTTCTTGCCGGCGGCGGCCTGCGCCAGTGGAATGTGCTCTCGCAATTGCCACAGTCCCTGCGACTGCGCGATCGAGGTCGCGACGACGGCGTCGCCGATGATCTCCTGTTCCAGCGCCGTGCCGATCGCCCGCTCCAGCAGCGCCACCGCGTGCGCTTCCGATTCGCTGCTCGACAGTTCCAGCAGCGCGTATTGCCCGTGCTGCGCGGCGAAAGGGCGCGGCAGTTGCGGGAAGTGCGTCGCCACCAGTTGCAGGCAGACCGACGACATCAATTCGAAACCGGTCAGGCTGGCGCCGCACTGGTCCTGCGCCAGCGACAGCAGGCGCAGCGCGTCGGCCGGCGTGTTCATCGCGGCCAGCGCCGTGATGCACGCCTTCGGCTGCGGATACAGTTTTAATACTGCGCCGGTGATGATGCCCAATGTCCCCTCGGCGCCGATGTACAGTTCGCGCAGGTGGTAGCCGGTATTGTCCTTGCGCAGCGCGCGCAGGCCATCCCAGATCTCGCCTTGCGGCGTCACCACTTCCAGCCCCAGGCACAATTCGCGCATGCTGCCGTAGCGCAGCACGGCGGTGCCGCCGGCATTGGTCGACAGGTTGCCGCCGATCGTGCAACTGCCTTCGGCCGCCAGCGACAGCGGGAACAGGCAGCCGGCGCCGGCCGCGGCCTGCTGCACCTGCTGCAAAATGCAGCCGGCATCGACCGTCATCGTGCGGTTGACCGAGTCGATCTGGCGGATCTGGTTCATGCGCGCCAGCGACAGCACGACGGCCTGGCCGCTGGCGTCCGGTATGCTGCCCAATACCAGACTCGTGTTGCCGCCCTGCGGCACCAGCGGGATCTGCCATTGCGCGCAGGCGCGCACCAGCGCCGCCACTTCCTGCGCGCTGCCCGGACGCAGCACCGCCAGCGCGTGCCCTGTAAACCGGCCGCGCCAGTCGGTGAGAAACGGCGCCATCTCGTCGGCGTGCGCCAGCACGTGGCTGTCGCCGATCAGCAGCTTGCAGTGCGCCAGGAATTTCTGCAGCGAGGCGGCGGCGGGATAAGTCATTTGGCGGGATTGACCTTGTCCAATAAATCCTTGGCGATCTTCTTGGCCGCCTTTTTATAGGGCCGCACATACATGATCGCGCAAATAAAATAGACCACCACGATCAGCGCCTCTCCCCAGCCGAGCCAGGCCGACATGGAACCCTTGTCGCTCCAGCCGCGCACCACGCCCTCGGTAAAATACAGCAGGATCATCATCGAGGTCCATTGCAGCGTGTAGACGTCGCGCTTGATGATGCCGGCCAGCGGAATCAGCAGCGGCGCGGCCTTCAGCACCATCCACGAGCCGCCCGGTTTTAATGGCGCGAGCAGCATTTCCCACAATATGCACCAGACGATCAGCAACACCATGCTGGCGATAGCGCCCCAGTGGAAGAATTTTTGCGTCGAATTTTGCATCACATTCTCCCCAGTTTGACGGCCGTTTCGGCCAGGCGGCGTCCGAGCGCCACGGCCAGCCGTTTTTCATCGTCGCTCAAGGCCTTGTCGCCGTCCAGGCCGGACCAGTGGCTGGCGCCGTACGGCGTGCCGCCGCTGGCCGTCGTCATCAGCTCGGGCTGCGTGTAGGGCAGGCCCAGCACCATCATCCCGTGGTGGAACAGCGGCAGCATCATCGACAGCAGCGTGCTTTCCTGGCCGCCGTGCAGGCTGCCGGTCGACGTGAACACGCAGGCCGGCTTGCCGGCCAGCGCACCGGACAGCCATTCGGCCGAGGTGCCGTCCCAAAAGTATTTCAAGGCCGCCGCCATGTTGCCGAAGCGGGTCGGCGAGCCGAGCGCCAGCGCGGCGCAGTCGCGCAGGTCGTCCAGTTCGACATACGGCGCGCCGGCGTCCGGCACGGCCGGTTGCGTTGCCTCGGCCACCGTGGACACGGCCGGCACGGTGCGCAGCCGCGCATCGCAGCCGGGCACGCTGTCGATGCCTTGCGCGATCAGCTCGGCCAGTTTGCGGGTGGCGCCGTGCCGCGAATAAAACAATACGAGGATAATCAGATCAGGTGGGTTCATAGGCAGTATTATAGGGCGCTTTGGAGGGCTGCCGGCAGGCCGCGCTCGGGCATCAGACCTCACCGACATGTTTTCAAACACTATTTATCCATTTTTCCAGTATATTTTTCGCACCGGCCGCGACGCGCTGGCCGCGCTGCGCTCGCTGTCCTCCGCTGAAGTGCGCGACCTGTTCCTGTTCGCGCGCCGCCGCTTGCAGGAAGAGAGCTTGCCGCAGGTGGCCGGCAGCCTGACGTTCACCACCGTGTTCGCGCTGGTGCCGCTGCTGACCATCGCGCTGGCGATCTTCACCACCTTCCCGATGTTCGTCACGCTGCGCCACACGCTGGAGGCGTATTTCGTGCAAAGCGTGATGCCGAAGCAGATCGCCACGCCGATCCTGAACAATTTGACGATGTTCGCCGCCAAGGCCACGCGGCTGTCGGCGGTCGGCGCGGTGGCGCTGGTCGTGACGTCGGTGACGATGATGGGCATGATCGAGCGCGCCTTCAACCGTATCTGGCGCGTCAAGGCCGAGCGGCGCTGGACGCGGCGCATCCTGGTCTACTGGGCGATCCTGACGCTGGGACCCTTGCTGATGGGCGTGTCGCTGACGCTGTCTTCCCAATTTTTCATCGCCACGTCCGACCTGGTGGCCGACGTGCCGCTGCTGGGCGCCTTGCTGTACGTCGTGCTGTCGATCCTGGTGACGACGGCCGGTTTTACTTTCATGTACGTGGTGGTGCCGAACCGGCAGGTCGACTGGCGCGACGCGCTGTGGGGCGGCGTGGCCGCAGCGCTGTTTTTCGAGCTGGCCAAGCGTGGTTTCGCGATTTTTATTACGCAATTCCCGACGTATTCGCGCATCTACGGCACACTCGCCGCCTTGCCGCTGTTCCTGCTGTGGCTGTACTTGTCGTGGCTGATCACCCTGGTCGGCGCGCTGCTGGTGGCGGCGCTGCCGGTGGTCAAATACGAACGCTGGTGGCATGAAGCGGTGCCCGGCGGCGCCTTCGTCGACGCGATGGCAATCCTCAAGGTCTTATATGTCGCCTGCCAGTGCGGCGACAGCGCGCTGGTCAACGCCGGCGCGATCCGCGAACGCACCCGCATGGGCTTCGATGAAATGGATGCGCTGCTGGAAAAGATGATGGCGCAGGGATGGGTCGGAAGGGTCAAGGTCGATGCGCCGCCGCGCGTGCAGTGGGGCAAGCGCGTCAGCGACGGCATCGACAACTGGGTCTTGCTGGCCAACGCCGGCAAGCTGACCCTGGCCGACGTCTACCGTCTGTTCGTGTTCGGCGGCATGGTCGTCAATTACGGCAGCGTGGCCGATTCGCAGGACGAGCGCGACGTGCAGGCCGCGCACGCCGCCGCCAGCCTGGCGCGCCAGGTCGAAACCGCGGTCGAGCATGGCCTGGGCCGCACGCTGGCCGAGCATTTCGGCCCGCTCGACTGCCGCTGAACCCGTTTTGATGTGATGGCTGCCGCGGTCGCACCGGCCCGCGGCGGCCAGTGTCGCGTCAGAACGTGTGGCGCATGCCGAGGTTGCCGGCCCGGTTGCCGGAACCGGCCTCGATCGCGCCGCCGACCGTGTAGCCGGCGCCGTTGCGGTTGTCGATGTGGCCGTACACCGCGTACAGCTCGGTGCGTTTCGACAGCGCGTGGAAGTAGCCGAGCGCCAGCTGGGTCGCATCCTGGTTGAACGCGGTCCGGTCATTCTTGCGGATCGCCGACGCGATGATCCTGCCCGCGCCGGCCGGGAAGACAACGCCCAGCAGGATATCGCGGCTGTCGGTGGAGGCGGTCGGCGCGGTCCGGGTCTGGTACGGATTGGCGGCGTTGCGCAGCACATTGCTGTTCAGTCCACGATTCAGCCCCAGGCCGGCGTAGGCTTTCATGAAACCGACATCGACGATGCCGGCCAGCAGCGTGTTCTTCGCATTGGCGGTGTTTTTCAGCGTCGCCGTGTCGTTGTTGCGGTTGTGGTAGCCGAGCCGGATCGTCAATGGACCCTTGCCGTAGCCGAGCGCCAGTCCCAGTCCGCGCCCGGCCGAAGAGTCGCCCGCCACTTCGCCGAAACCATAGGCAAGTTCGCCGGACAGGCCATTGAACGACGGCGTCGCATACTTGACGGTATTGTCCATGCGCCCGCCGCTGGCGGTCAATGGCAGCAGATTGGGCGCGGCACCGGCCGTGCCGATACCGAACGGATCGACGGCCGCCTGCGTCAAAAATTGCGGCGTGTATTGCCGCCCGAAGGTCACGGTGCCGAATCCGCCGGCCAGCCCGACGTAGGCTTGCCGGCCGAACAGCAGGCCGCCCTGTCCCATGGTGCCGGTATCGGCCTGGAAGCCGCTTTCGAGCAGGAATATCGCGGACAGCCCGCCGCCCAGGTCTTCGCTGCCCTTGAAGCCGAGGCGGGAACCGGCCGCGACGCCGCTGGTCAATTTGGTCACGGTGCCGGCAGCGCCGCCGCCCTCGGACACGGCCGCGAGATCGAGCATGCCATACAGGTTGACCGAGGTTTGCGCGGCCGCCAGGCTCGCCGTCGATGACAGTAAAACGAAGGCAATCGCTGTTTTTTTCATTGTTTTTTTCATTATGGTCTCCAGGGGTAAATCAGTCTTGGCGCAGCAGCGCGGCCGGCACCAGCAGCGTCAATAGCGCGCCCAGTACCAGGAACAGGGCCAGCATGTACATGCCGGCGTCGGTGCTGTGGGTCGCTTCCTTGATCATGCCGACCACGTAGGGGCCGAGGAAGCCGGACAGGTTGCCGACCGAGTTGATCAGGGCGATGCCAGCCGCGGCCGAGGCACCGCCCAGGATCGCGGTCGGCAGGCTCCAGAACAGGGGGAGAGAAGACAGGATGCCCATCGTGGCGATGGTCAGCCCCAGCATCGAGATCACCAGGTCCTGGTGCAGCGACACGCTGATGAAAAAGCCGGTCGCGCCGATCAACGCGGGAATGGCGATATGCCAGCGGCGCTCGTTGTTGCGGTCCGCGCTGCGTGCCGTGAGCACCATCGCGACCATGCCGCAGATCCAGGGAATTGCGCTCAACAGGCCGACATCGAGCGCATCCTTGACGCCCAGCCCTTTGATTAAAGTCGGCATCCAGAAGCTCACGCCGTACAGCGAAATCACCAGGGAAAAATACAGCGCGGCCAGGTGCCATACGCGGCCGTTCGTCAAGGTGGCGCGCAGCGACGTTTCGATCTTGCCGCGGTTTTCGACGGCGATATTATGAGTAATGAGCTGTTTTTCAGCGTCGTCCAGCCAGCGCGCATCCTTGACGCGGTCGTCCAGGTAGACCAGCACCAGCAGCCCGACCAGCACCGATGGCAGGCCTTCGATCAAAAACAGCCATTGCCATCCGCTCCAGCCATGCAGACCGTGAAAATCGCGCAAGACCCAGCCCGACAGCGGGCCGCCGATGATGCCCGAGATCGGCAAAGCGGTCAGGAACAGCGAGGTGGCGCGTCCGCGGCGCTGGGCGGGGAACCAGTAGGTGAGGTACAGGATAATGCCGGGGAAAAATCCGGCTTCCGCCGCGCCGAGGAAAAAGCGCAAAATATAAAAACTCGATTCGCTCTGGACGAACATCATGCCGGCCGACAGCACGCCCCAGGTGATCATGATGCGGGCGATCCATTTGCGCGCGCCGACGCGGTGCAGGATCACGTTGCTCGGCACCTCGAACAGGAAGTAACCGATAAAAAAGATCCCCGCGCCCAGGCCGTAGACCGATTCGCTGAATTTCAGTTCGCTCAGCATCTGCAGCTTGGCGAAACCGACATTGACCCGGTCCAGGTAGGAGCAGACGTAGCACAGCAGCAAAAACGGGATCAGGCGCCAGGATATCTTGCGGTACGTCGCCCGCTCGAAATCGCCGGCGCGATCGAGCTTCATTCCTATAACATCGGTATGCATTTCATCTCCTGAATTAATCATTTTTTATTGGTGAAAATCTTGTGACTTGAAAGGATTGTCGAGTGCGATTATTCACCCGCGCCCGGCGCGCTGAAAAGTATCGAATTCAGAAGGGGGAATCTGATTACGAGATGGCTAGTGACGCCGCTGCCGATGCGGCGCGCGCGGTTTTCTCATTGCAGATACCGGTATCTGCAATGCAGATGGGGTAATCGCCGGCCGGCCTCGGGAACGCGGTAAACTGCCGGGGAGGTTCAGAAGAAGAAAAATCAGGAGAGACAAGAAATGGAAATTCGCCAGCTAAAATATTTCGTCGCGATCGTCGATGGCGGCAGCCTGTCGAGGGCGGCGCAAACGCTGTTCATCGCGCAGTCGGCCTTGAGCAAGCAGATCTCCGACCTGGAAAAAGACCTCGGTACGGAATTGCTGAACCGCACCCGCACCGGCATCTCGGCCACCGAAAGCGGCAAGATTTTTTACGACCATGCGCGCGCCATTCTCAAGCAGATCGCCGAGGCGCGCAGCGCCGTCAAGAGTTCGGACCAGCATATCGTCGGCAATGTCGCGATGGCATTGCCGCAAAGCGTCGCCAATGCGCTGGCGCTGCCGCTGAACAGCGCGGCGCGCCAGCGCCTGCCGGGCGTGACGCTGCAACTGAACGAGGAATTGAGCGGCAATATCGCCGAGCAGCTGATGCAGGGCACGGTCGATTTTGCCATTCTCAGCGCGAATCTGCCATTGAAGGCGTTCCAGTGCCAGGCGCTGGCGGACGAAGAGTTATTTTTGATTTGCGGGCCGGAGCAGGAGGCCTTTCTGGGCGACGGCGACATCGCATTCGAGGAACTGGAAAGGGTACCGCTGCTGTTGTCGAGCAGGCAGCACGACCAGTGCCTGCGCGTCATCCTGGAAAACGAGGCGGCGCAGCGCAAGCTGGTGATCGGCAATATCGCCGCCGAGATCAATTCCGTGCACATCCTCAAACGCGGCGTGCTGGCGGGGATGGGGTGCACCATCCTGCCGAAGGCGCCGGTTAGCCAGGAGCTGGAACGTGGCCAGATGAGCGCGCGCCGTATCGGCCAGTCCGGCCTGTTCCGGACCTTGATGTTGTGCGCGTCCACGACCACGCCGATGACCAACCCGAAACGCGCTGTCGCGACACTGCTGATCGAACTGGTTCATGAATTGTGCGAAAGCGGCCAATGGCCCGGCGCCGTCGCCCGCTACGACGATGCCGGCGCGCTGTCCGACGCCGGCCGGCGCCCGGCCTGACATTGCGCGCCGACGGCACCGATTCAGCTGGCGGACCTGGCGCGGAGGAAGGTGATTAGCGCGTCGAGTACGGCGTCGGGCTGCTCGGCCATCAATGCGTGGCCGGCGTCGACATGCACGACTTCACCGTGCGCGATCGCCGTCGTCAGCAGCCTGGTTGATTTCGGCGGCGTCATCATGTCCTGGCGGCCGAAGATGAACAGTGTCGGGCAGCGTACCGCCTGCGCCGCTTCGGCGCCGTTGGCGTAGGCATTGCAGGCGCTGAAATCCGTATAAAACAATTGCGCCGGATTGATTTGCGAGACGCGCTGCATCAAGCGCCGCGCGCCGCCCTGCACATAAAAGCCGGGGCCGGGACTGGACGGCTTTTGCGCGATCGACGAATGCGACCAGATGTTGACCATGTCGATCGCGCCCGGTTCATCGTTCAGCGCCGCGCCGAGCAGCGCATCCGACACCTTCATTGGGTAAGTCGTGCCGAGCATGGCAAGGTGCGTGACGCGCTGCGGCGCGCGGTGCGACGCTTCCAGCGCGATCAGCGATCCCATGCTGTGGCCGACCAGCGCGGCTTGCCGCACGCCGGCCGCGTCGAGCACGGCCAGCAGCCAGTCGGCCATCTCTTCGACGCTGCGTTTGGCTTCCCCCTTGCTGCGGCCGTGGCCGGGCAGGTCGAGCGCGAGTACGCCGTATCCGTGATGGGCCAGGTAGCGGCTTTGCAGCACCCACACCGAGTGGTCATTTTGCGCGCCGTGGATAAAGACCACGGTGGGTAAATTCGCGTCGAACGGTTTGCCGCCGGTGTAGCAGTAGGAGTCAATGCCATCAATTGTCAGCAGCATCTCAGGCTCCCTTCTGCGACAGTTTCAGGCCGCGCGCCAGGTCTTCGACCAGGTCGTCGATGTCTTCCAGGCCGACCGACAGGCGCATCGTGCCTTCGGCGATGCCGGACGCGGCCAGTTGCTCGGCCGGCACACGGAAGTGCGTGGTCGACGCCGGGTGGATCACCAGCGACTTGGCGTCGCCGACATTGGCGAGATGCGAAAACACTTTCAGGCTGTCGGCGAAGCGCCGGCCGGCGGCGCGGTCGCCTTTCAATGTGAACGAGAACACGGCGCCGCAGCCTTTCGGCAGCAGCGTCTTCGCCAGTTCGTAATCCGGGTGCGACGGCAGTTCGGGGTACGACACCGATGCGACGGCCGGATTGGATAGCAGGAATTCGACCACCTTTCTCGTATTGGCGACGTGGCGGTCCATGCGCAGGCTCAGCGTTTCTATTCCCTGCAGCACGGCGAAGGCGTTGTGCGGGCTCATGACGGCGCCGAAATCGCGCAAGCCTTCGCGCCGCGCGCGCAGGGAGAAGGGCGCCACCGTCGATTCCTCGGCGAACACCATGCCGTGGAAACCGTCGTACGGTTCGCACAGTTCGGCGAAGCGGCCGGTCCTGTCGTAGGCGGCTTGCCAGTCGAAGGTGCCGCCGTCGACCAGCAGGCCGCCGATCGCGGTGCCGTGCCCGCACAGGAACTTGGTGGCGGAATGGAAGACGAGGTCGGCGCCGTGCTCGAAGGGGCGCAGCAGGTAGGGCGTGGTAAAAGTCGAATCCATCATCAGCGGCAGATCGTGCTCATGCGCGAGCGCGGCCACGGCCGGGATGTTCAACACGTCGAGGCCGGGATTGCCCAGCGTTTCGGCAAACAGCACCTTGGTCTCGGGGCGGATCGCGGCGCGCCAGGCGTCGAGGTCGCGCGGATCGACGAAAGTGGTCTCGATGCCGAAGCGTTTTAATGTGTAGCCGAGCAGGTTGTGCGAGCCGCCGTACAGCGCGCGCGAAGCGACGATATGCGAGCCGGCCGCGGCGATCGTCGCCAGGCCCAGGTGCATCGCGGCCTGGCCGCTGGCGGTGGCGATGCCGGCCACGCCGCCTTCCAGCGCGGCGATGCGTTCTTCCAGCACCGCGTTGGTCGGGTTCGAGATGCGCGAATAGACATGGCCGGCGCGCTCCATGTTGAACAGCGCGGCGGCGTGGTCGGAATCGCGGAAGGCGAACGAGGACGTGAAATGGATCGGGGTCGCGCGTGCGCCGGTGGCCGGGTCTGGCGTGGCGCCCGCGTGCAGCGACAGGGTGTCGAAACCGGGGTAGTGTGGTCCGCTCATGGGGTCTCTTGTGGAGTTATTCGGGACGCTGATCGTACCGCGATTCGGCCGCCGGCGACAGGGTGCGGCGCTCTGGAAAAATTTGATGTGGTGCAATACTGGATTTTTTCCCGGGCATACGCTACATTCGCAACTAAGGCATAGAATAATGACAAATCCCCCACCCACCGAGCGTACAGGACGGCCCAAAATGAAAGTTTCCGAAATTCTTCAAGTTAAAGGCAATATCCTCTACACCGTCAAGCCCGACCAGCCGCTGGTCGAAGCGGTCAACACGATGGCCGAAAAGGACATCGGTTCGCTGGTGGTGATGGAGTTCGGCGACCTGGTCGGCATGCTGACCTTCCGCGAAGTCTTGAAGGCCGTGCACCAGAACCAGGGTTCGGTCGGCGCCGGTACCGTGCGCAAGCACATGGACGACCATCCGATCACCGTCACGCCGGACACCGAAGTCAACGAAGTGCGCCGCATCATGCTGGAAAAGCATGCGCGCTACATGCCGGTGATGAACGCGAAAACCCTGCTTGGCGTGATCTCCTTCTACGACGTCGCGCGCGCGGTGCTCGAAGCGCAAAGTTTTGAAAACCGCATGCTCAAGGCCTATATCCGCGACTGGCCGGCGGAAGAGGAACAGCCAGCCGATTGAGGCGGCATCAGCCAATAAAAAACGCTATCGGGCTCAGTTCAGAACCGATAGCGTTTTTTTTATCCAAATCAAGTGCAAAGGCCGGGGTCAGACCCCAAGGGTCTGACCCCAGATTTTGCCGCTGATTTTTGCCGGCAATCCGCGGTAATCCAGAATTAAGCCACACCCTGCAACGCATCGTTGCTCAGCCAGCCATTCAGCGCATCGGCCGTCATCGGGCGCGCGAACAGGAAGCCTTGCGCCAGCGGGCAGCCGAGCGCTTGCAGGATCTGCGCTTGCCGTTCGTCTTCGACGCCTTCGGCGATCACGGCCAGGCCGAGGTTGCGTCCCAGTTGGATCACCATTTCGGCAATGCTGCTGCCGCGCGCCGAACCGGTGATCTCGGTGACGAAGGCGCGGTCGATTTTCAGGCGGTCGATCTGCAAGCGCTGCAAATACGACAGCGACGAAAAACCCGTGCCGAAATCGTCGATCGCGATGCTGACGCCGGTCTGCTTGATCTGCCCGAGCATCTTGATCAGTAAATCCGGTTCTTCCATCGCCATCGATTCGGTGATTTCCAGTTCGACGAATTCGGGCGGTGCGCCGGTGTCGGCCAGCGCGCGGCGCAGCATTTCGAGGAAGTAGGGGTGGCGGAACTGCACTTGTGAGACGTTAATCGACATCATGAAGTTGTCGTGCCCGGCCGCGCGCAAGGTCACCAGTTCGCGGCAGGCGGTGCGCATCACCCATTCGCCGAGGTCGATGATCAGGCCCGAATATTCGGCGATCGGGATAAACCGGTCGGGCGAGATGTACTTGCCGTCCGGTGTCTGCCAGCGCAGCAGCGCTTCGGCGCCGACCGGGCGCCGCGTGGCGAGATCGATCTGTGGCTGGTACACGACAAACAATTGGTTCTGGCTGAAACCGGTGCGCAGCGCGTGCATCATGCGCACGCGCTCGCGGATTTCGACGCCCATGCTGCGCGAAAAATAGAAATGGCCGGCGCGCTGCTGCGTCTTGGCGCGTTTCAAGGCGATGTCGGCATCCTTCAAGGCGTCGGCGCCGCTGCCGTCGTGCTCTCCCAAACGTACCAGGCCAAGGGTCGCCGACAGTTGCACATCCTGGCCGTCGATGCTGAACGGCACCTGGAACAGCGCCAGGATCATCGTCGGGTTCACTTGCGCGGCGTCGCCCAGTACGCAGAAGATATCGCCGCCGATGCGCGCCACCGTCAGTTGCTGGCCCAGCTTCGATTGCAGCCGCTCGGCCACGGCCAGCAGCAACATGTCGCCGAACTGGTGACCGAGCGCATCGTTGGTCTCGGCGAAGTGGTCCAGGTCGACCAGCGACAGCGTCGCCGCTTCCTTGGCCGGGCCGGCCAGCGTGGCGTCGAGGATTTCGACCAGGCGGGTGCGGTTCGGCAATTTCGACAACTGGTCGTAGAACGCGGCATTGTGCAGGTGCGACACGAGTTCGACATTGTCCAGGCCGACGGCGACGTTGCTGCAAAACACTTCGAGCAAGCGTTCCTCGATTTCCGTCAGCGCGCGCGAGGTGTCGAGGCTGGCGACGAAGGCACGGCTGGCCTTGCCGCCGAAATACAGCGTGATCGAATCGCTGCCGTAATCGTTGCGGCGTGCGGCCAGCGTGCGTTCCATCGCCGCCACGGTTTTCGGGTCTTCGCGCGCGGTCAGTTGGGTATTGTCGAGGTGACGGTAAGTGCCGGCGGTGGCCATGACGACCAGTTCGTGGCAACCGTCGAGCGGGCATTCCTGCACGCACAACACGCCGTTGGCCTTCTGGCCGAGCAGGTCGGCGATCTGCGTCAGCACGCCGGCGGCGAAATTGCGCACGCCGTGCAGCGCCATCAGTTCGGTGCTGGCGTGCACGATCTGGTTCAGGCCGCGCCGGCTGTCGTTGATCTTGCGGATTTGCTCGTACGAGCGGATCGCCGCCGTCACCGTCGTAAACAGCTTGATGCGGGTCAGTTCCGACTTGGTCTTGTAATCGTTGATGTCGAAATCGCGGATCGCGTCGATTTCGGGCGCGTAGCCGGGCTGGCCGGTGCGCAGGATGATGCGGGTGTCGGCCAGTTTCAGCGTTTCGCGGATGTAGCGCACCAGGTGCAGGCCGGCGTCGTCCTGTTCCATGACGACGTCGAGCAGGATGACGGCGATTTCCTGTTCATGCTGGAGCATTTCGCGGGCTTGGCCGGCCGAATAGGCGTGGACGAATTCGAGTGGCCGGTGTTGCATGTCGAGGTTGCCGAGCGCGAAGGTGGTGGTCGAGTGGACATCCTCGTCATCGTCGATGATCATCACCCGCCAGACGTTGCCGTCCGCATGCGCTGCCGGGGCAGCCGGATGTTCTTCTAAGAATACCAGATCGTCTTGATCATCCTTGGCATGCTCAAGGGGCGTGATCGATGGGGGCATGTGTCGCTTCTCCAGGATAGCTCGGTGTTCTTGCTTTCAGTATATAGCGAATTGTTAAAGAGAATGATGATTTCAACGCTTTGCCCGCGTCAAACGGTGGTGATTTGCAAGGTTTGTCAGTTTTGCACGCCAAAATTTGTTTTTAATTCAATAAAAGTGTCAAATCGGCAGTTTTTCAGTTCAAAAAATTGTACTAATGAGAACTATTTCACCTTGCCTGTAACGGTACTGGCGATGACTGGTAAAATTGGGCATTTATAGCCTTTATTTCCTTTTATTATGTCCGGCAATTCCTTTGGCAAGCTGTTTACTGTTAGCACTTTTGGCGAATCGCACGGTGCGGCGATCGGTTGCGTCGTCGATGGCTGCCCGCCCGGCCTGCCGCTGTCCGAGGCCGACATCCAGCCCGAACTCGACCGCCGCAAGCCCGGCACGTCGCGTCACGTGACGCAGCGCCAGGAATCGGATACCGTCGAAATCCTGTCCGGCGTCTACCAGGGCGTGACCACCGGCACGCCGATCGCGCTGCTGATCCGCAATGAAGACCAGCGCAGCAAAGATTACGGCAATATCGCCGAAAGTTTTCGACCGGGCCACGCAGACTACACGTATTGGCACAAATACGGCGTGCGCGACCCGCGCGGCGGCGGCCGTTCGTCGGCGCGCCTGACCGCTCCGGTGGTCGGCGCGGCGGCGATCGCCAAGAAATGGCTGCTGCAACAGTATGGCACCGTGTTCATGGGTTGCATGAGCCAGCTCGGCGATATCGTCGTGCCGTTCCAGGACTGGTCGCACGTGCCCAATAACCCCTTCTTTGCCGCCAGCGGCGACGCCGACCTGATCACGCGCATGGAAGATGCGATGGATGAATTGCGCCGCGCCGGCGATTCGATCGGCGCCCGCATCGACGTCATTGCGCGCAACGTGCCGGTCGGCCTCGGTCAGCCGATCTACGACAAGCTCGATGCCGACATCGCCTACGCGATGATGGGCATCAATGCCGTCAAGGGGATCGAGATCGGCGCCGGTTTTAAATCGGTCGCGCAAAAGGGTTCCGAGCACGGCGACGAACTGACGCCGCAAGGTTTTATTGGCAACAACGCCGGCGGCGTATTGGGCGGCATTTCGACCGGCCAGGATATCACCGTCTCGATCGCGATCAAGCCGACCTCGTCGATCCGCACGCCGCGCCGCTCGATCGATAAAGAGGGTAACCCGGTGATGGTGGAAACCTTTGGTCGGCACGATCCCTGTGTCGGCATCCGCGCCACGCCGATCGCCGAAGCGATGCTGGCGCTGGTGCTGATTGACCACGCACTGATGCAGCGCGCCCAGTGCGGCGACGTGCGCGTGGCTACGCCGGATATCGCCAGGGCGATCTGAGAAATAGGGAAGGGCGGGCGCCGCGTGCTCCGCCCGGATTGAAACGCGCCGGCGCAATGCCGGCACGTAAAGAGGAAAGGTCTCGGCCGTCAGGCGACGCGGTTGCTGACCGCTTCGAGCTGGTGGCGACGTTCCATTGCCTTGACGACCAGCGCGCGCATCTCGTTGAGCAGGCCGAATTCCGTCTGGCTCAACTGGATCGGCGGGAAGGTTTCATCCCAATCTCCGTACAGGAAGCCGGCCGGCTGGCCGTTGCCCAGCAGCGGCAGGATGACGAAGCTGCGCGCCTCCGACAGCGTGGCTTTCCACCAGCCTGGCAGCTTGGCGGCGAATTTTGGATCTTTCGCGTTTTCGATGAAAATCACGCGGTCGCTGTTGAGCGCGGCATGGAACACGTTCGGCTCGTAGGCATCGCCGAACACCATCTCGGCCAGCAGCGGCTTGACGCCTTCTCCAAAGCACATCTTGCCGGCATATTGACTTTCGCGGCGGTTGCGCACGAAGGCGACGGCGCGCGAAAATTCCAGTCCCTGGTATGCCGTTTCCAGCGCGATCGACACCATCTGGCCCGGGCTGGCCGAGTCGACCATGTCGCGCATGTCGGCCAGGCCGCTGAGCAATACCTTGTTGCCTTCGGCGCGCTGCCGCGTCTTGGCCAGCGCCTGGGCGCGCCGCTCGGCCGGTTTCGACAGCGGCGCGATCGACAGGTCGGCCGCCGCCACCACTTTCGCCTTCTCGATCGCCACCAGCATTTGCTCCGGTTCCACGCCGAGCATGCCGGCATAGCTTTCGGTCAGGCGCTGCACTTCGGCCGCGCCGG
The DNA here is from genome assembly GCA_040389645.1 of Pseudomonadota bacterium. Classification (GTDB taxonomy): domain Bacteria; phylum Pseudomonadota; class Gammaproteobacteria; order Burkholderiales; family Burkholderiaceae_D; genus Rugamonas. The sequence continues at coordinate 117,101 of JAZJZT010000037.1, forward strand.
CTTCGTCGTCGTGCCACAGCGATTCGGCGCACAGCGCCGACATCGTCGACAGGCCGGCGATCCAGTCGGCGTGGTTGACTTCGGTGCCAGGTTCCGGAGGCGCCACGGTGCGCATGCCGTTCACCAGGTTTTTCGGCAAGCCCCAGTTCAGCGCGGCGGCGCGGCCTATCTCTTCCATCGGCAAGCCGAGGATGTGCGGCGCGGCGTCGTCTTCTTTCCCTTCTCCGGAATGCTGCTGCAATTCGGCCCAGCGCTCGGGCATGTAGAAGGTGATCATCATGCGGCCCAGCGTGTGCAGCATCGAGCAGACCACCGCCTCTTCCGCGTGGCGGCTGTCGGCGCTGCTGGCGACTTGCTGCGCGACCATGCCGGCCAAGACAGCCTTTTCCATTTCGATGTGCGCGATCGACGAGCCGGGCGAAGCGACCGACAGTTCTTCGATCAATTTCAATCCCAACGCCAAGTGGCCGATCGCCTCGGTGCCGAGCACGAGGACCGCCTTGCTGACGGTATTGACATGCTGGCCGAACGCCGAATACATGCCGCTGTTGGCCAGGCGCAGCACCTTTTGCGTCAAGACCGGGTCCGACAAGACGGTTTGCGTCATGTTGAAGGCGCTGTCGTCCTCGCCGCGCATCGCGCTCAGGATCGCGGAAATCGCTTTCGCGAAGCCGGGCATGTCGCCCTGCATGCGCGTGCGGTCCCACAGCAGGGACAAGGTTTTTTCGCCCAGGGCGGTAATGCCGGTCGGATTGGTACTCATGATTGCACCTGGCGCAGATCGGGAGGGAGCAGGCTGGCGTAGGTTTTTTCCTTCAGCGCGGCCATTGCCACGTGGGCCGGCATCGGTTTGCCTGTCAGGTAACCCTGGATGTACTGGCAATTGCGTTCTTGCAGATACGACAGTTGGTCTTCCGTTTCGACCCCTTCGGCCACGACCGACAAACCCAGGTGCTTGGCCAGGTCCAGCACGGCGTTGCAGATGGCGCCATCCTTTTGCGAACCGGGCAGGTCGCGGATGAAGGCGCGGTCGATTTTAAGGACGGAAATCGGGAAGCGTTTTAAATAGGCCAGCGATGAATATCCGGTGCCGAAATCGTCGATCGCGATGCGCGCGCGGCGCTCGGCCATCTTGGTCAAGATCGCCTCGGCGTGCACCGGGTCGATCATCAGCGTGCCTTCTGTAATTTCTAAAACCAATTGCTCACCAGGTAGGCCGGAAAAGGCCATCGCGTCGTCGAGGATGTCGAGGAACTTGTCGTTGCGGAATTGCCGAGGGCTAATGTTAACAGAAATATACAAAGAGCGCTTGGCGACCTCTTCGAACTGTTTTAATTGCACGCAGGCCGCCTTCAGGGCCCAGGCGCCGAGCAGGTTGATCAGGCCGTTGGTCTCGGCGATCGGAATGAAGCGCACCGGCGGCACCATGCCGAGGGTCGGATGTTTCCAGCGCATCAAGGTTTCAAAACCCTCGATTTCGCGCGTGCGCGCATCGACGATCGGTTGATAGTACAGCAGGAATTCGCCTTCGCGCACGGCCTGGAACATTGCCGCTTCGAGCGAAATATCGTGTTCCGGCGGACCGCTCTGGCGCGGGCTGTAGACGACACAGCGGGCCTTGCCGGTTTCCTTGGCGCGCGACATGGCCGCGTCGGCCAGCGCGACGAGCCGTACTTCGTCTTCGGCGTGCTGCGGGTAGACCGCCACGCCGACCGAGGCGCCGACATAGATCGTGTGGCTGTCGACTTCGAACGGCGATTGCAGGGTCGCGATCAGGCGCCCGGTGACGAGCTTGATTTGCGCTTCGCTGTGGGTGCCGGGCAGCACGGCGACGAATTCGTCGCCGCCGACGCGCGCCAGCGTATCGCTGTCGCGCAGCGTCTTGCGCAGCCGCGCGGCGGCCATGCGCAGCACGGCGTCGCCGACCGGGTGACCTAAGCCATCGTTGACCTTCTTGAAACCGTCGAGGCCGACGGTGGCGACGGCAAAACCCTGGCCGGAGCGGCGCGCCTGCGCGATCACCATGCGGATGCGGTCCGACAGCAACAGCCGGTTCGGCAATTCGGTCAGCGCGTCGTGCGTGGCCATGTGGCGCAGCCGCTCTTCGGTGGCGTGCTGGGTCGTCAAATCTCGCCCGACCACGAGGATTTCCTGCGCTGCCTCCAGCCCCGTGTACAGCGACAGGCGCAAGGCGAACCAGGTGTCGAGTTCCGGCGTCTTGATGCGGATATCGACCACGCTGGCCGCGCGCGACTGGAGCAGTTCGGCCAGCGCCGCTTTCAGCGCCGGCTGGTCGGCCTCGGCTGTCAGTGTCAGCAGTGTCAGGCCGTTGAATTCGGTATCGATTCCCGTCAGGGTGGTGCAGCGCTTGCTGGCGTACAGGATCTGGCCCGGCAAATTGAGCCGGAGCACGATATCGCCAGCCTCCTCGAGGAGGTTGTCCATTTCGTGGCGGCTGTCGCGCATAGGCACGGAAGGGGAACTGGATAACATCGTAACGGTCTATTCTTTCGTTTCTTTCATGTCACAGTTTCTATGAGGCATGACATTTTTTGTAAAACCAGAACGAAATGTATCATTGATGGCAGCCGAAAAACATGAAAAAAAGCAACATTTATGCATGTTTTCAGGAAAACCGGCGTAGCTTGGCAAAAAAGACCTTTCTATAGAGTAGCAGAAGAGCCCAGTTGCCGCAGTATTGAGCAGTAATTTAATGTGCAAAAGTATCATTTTTAGCCATTGCGGCAAGCCGCCGGCGCGCTTCGGCCGGGTGGCGCGGCGGCCGTCCGGCAACCGTTATTTTCCTGACGGCATTATGAGCCGGATTTATTTTGGAAAAGCATGGCGCGGTGGCGGGGGAGGCTGGGATAATGCCGCATACAACCGCCTAAAAGGGTGTCACAGACATGAAACAAGACCCGCGCTTCCCGAACCTGTTCATCACCGATCACCCGCTGATCCAGCACAAGCTGAGCCACATGCGCGACGTGGCCACGTCGACCCGCACCTTCCGCGAACTGCTCAAGGAAATCACCTTGTTGATGGGTTACGAGATCACGCGCGATCTGCCGTTGACGACGCGCGAAATCGAAACGCCGCTGATGAAGGTCGAGGCGCCGGTGATCGCCGGGCGCAAGCTGGCGATCGTGCCGATCCTGCGCGCCGGCATCGGCATGAGCGACGGCCTGCTGAACCTGGTGCCGTCGGCGCGCGTCGGCCACATCGGCGTGTTCCGCGATCCGGAAACCCATCAGCCGGTCGAATACCTGGTGCGCCTGCCGGACCTGGTCGAGCGCACCTTTATATTGTGCGATCCGATGGTAGCGACCGGCAATTCGGCGGTACACGCGATCGATGTGCTGAAAAAGCGCGGCGTCACCGATGAACAAATCATTTTCCTGGCGCTGGTGGCCGCGCCGGAAGGCATCACGGTATTCCAGAACGCCCATCCGGGCGTCAAAATTTATTGCGCCGCGCTCGATTCGCACTTGAATGAACACGCGTATATCGTGCCCGGCCTGGGCGACGCGGGCGACCGCATCTTCGGCACCAAATAACGCCATGGCCACGTTGATCGACCAGGAATTCCGCGCCCGGCTGGCCGCGCTCGGCGACAAGTACGCGGCGCGCCTGCCCGCCACCTTGCAAGCGATTTCGGATGCTTTGTCGCATTGCCGCAACGATCAGGACGATGCCGAAGGCATCGCGCAATTGCACGATTTATTGCATGGCGTGGCCGGTTCGGCCGGCACTTTCGGCCTCGCCGTATTGGGCCAGCAGGCGCGCCGGCTCGAGCAGGAACTGCGGCCGTTACAGGGGAAACGCCCCGCCGAGCTGCCCGGCTGGGCGGTGCTGGCGGAGCAGGTCGAGCGCTGGCTGGAATGGGCCGGGCGCGATCCGAAAGGCGAGCATTACGATGCCTGAGGCGGCGGCGCAAGGCCTGTCCGTTTGATTTTCCTCAAGCATTTTGCGTCAATCTTGTCTATAGTGACACACATGCCGCGCGAATTTTGTGCCCGGGAGACTGGTACTTGTCATCAAGGTCTCGGCTTTGCATTTATTTTCGTGGGAACGAGATTTTTTCGTTTTATTCGGTATAATGCGGGATCGTTAGATTCAAGAGTAGTGCAGTTAGTCTGTCATTTCTTACTTGCTTCAAACGATATCACGGGCGCAAGCCCAACTTAACTGAAATAGGAATTGTAATGGC
>JAZJZT010000038.1:0-10063 GCA_040389645.1 Pseudomonadota bacterium
ACTTCGGCGACGTGTCGATGAACATGCGCAACCTGCTGCGCAAGATGGACAAGAAATCGTTCAATCCCGGCACGGCTGCGGCCATGTTCTTCCTGAACGCGACCGATCCGATGACGATCAACGCCACCCGCAAGGCGATGGTGGGGGTTGCCTACAAGGCGCAGCGCCTGGGCAACGACGTCTTGAAGAAATTCGCGAAGAAGCAGACCAAGGCACCGCCGCCGTCGTTGGGCAAGCCGGCCGTGCGCGAACAGGTGATCCACTTCATCAACAAGAAAATGCCGGGCAACCTGCCGAAGAAGACGGCGCGCGCGCTGCTCGACATCGAAGACGACAAGGTGATCCCGATCATCCGCAATCCGAAGAAGACCAATGCCGATACCGAGGCCGTGTTCTACTTCCCGGGTTGCGGCTCGGAGCGGCTGTTCTCGCAAGTCGGCCTGGCGACCCAGGCGATGCTGTGGGAAGTCGGCGTGCAGACGGTGCTGCCGCCTGGCTACCTGTGCTGCGGCTATCCGCAGCGCGGCGCCGGCCAGTTCGACAAGGCCGACAAGATGATGACGGATAACCGCGTGCTGTTCCACCGCATGGCCAATACGCTCAATTACCTCGACATCAAGACGGTGCTGGTCTCGTGCGGCACCTGCTACGACCAGCTGGCGACCTACGAGTTCGACAAGATCTTCCCGGGCTGCCGCATCATGGATATCCATGAATACCTGCTGGAGAAGGGCGTCAAGCTCGAAGGCGTTAACGGTACCCGCTACATGTACCACGACCCTTGCCACACGCCGATGAAGTTGCAGGATCCGTTGAAGACGGTGAACGCGCTGATCACGACCGTCGATTCGACCAAGATCGAGAAGAACGACCGCTGCTGCGGCGATTCCGGCACCCTGATGGCGGCGCGTCCGGACATCTCGACGCAAGTCCGCTTCCGCAAGGAAGAAGAGATGGTCAAGGGCGCCGACAAGTTGCGCGCCGACGGTTTCACCGGCGAAGTCAAGGTGTTGACCAGCTGCCCGGCCTGCCTGGGCGGCGTCTCGCGCTACGGTGAAGACGCCGGCACGACGGCCGATTACATCGTCGTCGAGATCGCCAAGCACTTGCTGGGCGAGAACTGGATGCCGGAATACGTGGCGCGTGCCAACGATGGCGGCATCGAGCGGGTGCTGGTGTGACGCAAGCCTGCGACCTGTGCCGCCTGCTGGCCGGTTTCGATGCGCCGGCCGGCGCCGACCACGCGGCGCACGATGTCTTGATCTGGCGCGACGATAGCATCAGCGTCGTGTTCGTCGACGAGCCGGACTATCCGGGGTTCGTGCGCGTCGTGTCGAATGCGCACGTCAAGGAAATGACGGACCTCGATAGTGCCGCGCGCGACCGCCTGATGCACGCCGTGTGGCAAGTCGAAGCGGCGCAGCGCGCCGTGCTGCAGCCGGACAAGGTGAACCTGGCCAGCTTCGGCAACATGACGCCGCACGTGCACTGGCACGTGATTCCCCGTTATGCCGACGATGCGCATTTTCCGAACCCGACCTGGGGCACGGTGCAGCGCACCGCCACGCCGGCGTCGCTGTCCGCGCGCCGCGCACTGCTGCCGCAATTACGCGCGGCGATCATCGAAAGATTGACATGAGCATTTCCCGCCAGCCGACCGGACTGACCGTCCACAGCAAATCGCGCATCCTCGAAGTGAGCTTCGACGACGAGACCGTTTTTAATATTCCATTCGAGCTGCTGCGCGTCTATTCGCCATCGGCCGAAGTCAAAGGCCACGGGCCGGGGCAGGAAGTGCTGCAAGTCGGCAAGCGGGAGATCGGGATCGCGGCGCTGGACCCGGTCGGCAATTACGCCGTGCAGCCCACTTTCAGCGATGGCCACAACACCGGCCTGTACACCTGGGATTACCTGTATAAACTCGGTTCCGAGCAGGAAGCTTTGTGGCAGGATTACCTGTCTCGCCTGCACGCCGCCGGTTTCGACGGTGACAGCGGCCGCGCGCCAGGCACGGAATTGCCGCCGGCGCAAACCAAGCCGCAGGCTTGCGGGCATCATCACTGATGTTGATATCAAATCAGAGGCAAAACCTGGGGTCAGACCCAGGGGTCTGACCCCGGCCTTTGCCTCTGATTTTCGGCAAATTATCCCGCGACGCCGGGAAGCAGGGCAGAGCACTCAAGCGCTCGCCACGCCCGCGCAGACCTTCCCCTTTCCGCTTGTATAATGCTGGCAAACCAACAGGCTGCCCAACCATGACCAATACCACCCATTTCGGCTATAAAACCGTCTCCGAAGACGACAAAGTAAAAGAAGTCGCCAAGGTGTTTCACTCCGTCGCCGCCAAGTACGACGTGATGAATGACTTGCTGTCGGCCGGCATGCATCGCCTGTGGAAGACTTTTACGGTCGCCAACGCGGCGGTGCGCCCCGGTTTCAAGGTGCTCGACATCGCCGGCGGCACTGGAGATCTGGCCAAGGTGTTCGCCAAACAGGCCGGCCCGAGCGGCGAGGTGTGGCTGACCGACATCAATGAGTCGATGTTGCGCGTCGGCCGCGATCGCCTCTTGAATCGCGGCCTGGTGACCCCCACCTTGTTGTGCGACGCGGAAAAACTGCCGTTCCCGGACAATTATTTCGACCGCGTCAGCGTCGCCTTCGGCCTGCGCAACATGACGCACAAGGATATCGCGCTGGCGGAAATGCGGCGCGTACTGAAGCCGGGCGGCAAGCTGTTGGTGCTGGAATTCTCCAAAGTCGCCGCTCCGCTGCAAAAACCGTATGATGTGTATTCATTCTCGGTTTTGCCGTGGCTGGGCCAGAAGGTCGCCGGCGATGCCGAAAGCTATCGCTACCTGGCCGAATCGATCCGCATGCATCCCGACCAGGAAACCCTGAAGACGATGATGCAGGACGCCGGCCTGGAACGGGTCCAGTATTTCAATTTGACGGCAGGTGTGGCCGCTTTACACACCGGTATCAAACTGTAATCCCCATAGGAATTGCCATGAACCTCAAGAAAATCCTGATCGGCGCCACGCTGGCCATCTCGGCCTTCGCGCTGCTGGCCGAAGCAAGTGCCCGTCCGATGGGCGGCGGCCGTTCGATCGGACGGCAGTCGCAAAACGTCAGCCGGATGGCGCCGACTCCGGCGCCAAGCCCGACGCGTGCACCCGCGGCCGCACCGGCCCCGGTGGCGCCGCCTGCGGCGCTGCCGGCGAAACCGCCGAGCCGCTGGAAAGGTATTCTCGGCGGCGCACTGCTTGGCCTGGGCGTCGGCGCGCTGCTGTCGCACTTCGGCCTGGGCGGCGCGCTCGGCAGCATGTTCGGCTCGCTGCTGATGCTGGCGCTGCTGGCCGGCGTCGTCTTCTTCGTCATCCGCATGTTCCGCAACAAGTCGCAGCAGCAAGCCGCGCCGGCTGCGTTCGGCAACTTCGGCGGCCAGCCGCAGCCGGAACCGTTCTCGCGCACGCCGGACATCGGTTCCAACCTGCCGCCGCTGCAACCGGCATCGTCCGGCTTGAGCCTGGACAAGCCGGCCGCGCCGCATACCCCTTGGGGCGTGCCGGCCGATTTCGACACCGCCGCCTTCCTGCGCCACGCGAAAAGCAATTTCATTCGCCTGCAGGCCGCCTGGGATAAGGGAGACGCCAACGATATCCGCGAATTCACGACGCCTGAAGTGTTCGCCGAGCTGAAGATGCAGATCCAGGAACGCGGCGCGCAAGCCGATTACACGGACGTCGTCAGCATCGACGCCGAACTGCTGGGCATCGAGAACGATGGCCGCGATTACCTGGCCAGCGTGAAATTCGCCGGTTCGATCAAGCCGGCGCCCGATGCGCTGGCCGAACCCTTCCACGAAGTGTGGAACCTGTCCAAGCCGGTGGCCGGCAATTCAGGCTGGATGCTGGCCGGCATCCAGCAACTGGCCTGACCCTTTGCCAGCCCGGTTTTTCGCCAGCATGCCGGGCGTTTGCCCGGCGAACTGGTAAGATCGAGACCGCCCGGAATTGCCCGGGCGGTTTTGTTTTTTGAGCGCCTACCGCATGTCCTTACCGAATCCACCACCGCTTCCACCGTTGCCGTCGCCGCTGGCGCCCCTGATCGCTTCCCTGAACCATTTATTGGCGCAGGAACCCTGGGCCAGCCAGGCGCTGCGTTTGCACGTCGGCAAGATCGTCTGCATCGTCGCGTTGCCGTTCGAATTGCGGCTGCAAGTCACGCCCGACGGCATGGTCGCCGCCGCGGATGCCGATGCCGCGTCCAGCGTGACGATCCGCGTGCGCCTGGCCGATTTACCCTTGATCGCGCAAAACCGCGAGCGTGCCTTTTCCTACGTCAAACTGGAAGGCGACGCGGAATTCGCCAATGCGATTTCGCAATTGAGCAAGTCGCTGCGCTGGGAAGCCGAGCACGACCTGGAAAAAGTGCTGGGGCCGATCGCCGCCAGCCGCCTGGTCGAAGGCGCCAAGGCCGCCGTCGAGACAGCGCGCAGCGGGCAGCGCAAGCTGGCCGAGAATGTCGCCGAGTATTTGCTCGATGAACAGCCGGTGCTGGTGCGCCCCGTCATGGCCGAAGAATTCGGCGCCGGCGTCAGCCGCCTGCGCGACGATGTCGAGCGCGCCGCCAAGCGCCTGGCCAACCTGGAAAAGAAACTGGCGCAGCGCGCATCTCCCCGACTGGACCCCAATCAATGATCTTGAAATTCCTGCGCCTGCTGAAAATCCTGCGGGTGGCCATCCAGTACGGACTCGATGAAATCGCGATCTCCGGCTTGCGCGTGCCGCGCACGGCCAAGCTGATCGACACCGTCATCTTCTGGCGCGACATTTCCGCACCGCGCGGCGAGCGCCTGCGCATGGCGCTGGAAGAACTGGGCCCGATCTTCGTCAAGTTCGGCCAGGTGCTGTCGACCCGGCGCGATTTGATCCCGCTCGATATCGTCGAAGAACTGGCGCGCTTGCAAGACCGCGTGCCGCCCTTCGATTCCGACCTGGCTATCGCGCAGATCCAGCGCTCGCTGGGCGACCACCCGGACCGCCTGTTCGCCAGCTTCGAACGCACGCCGGTGGCGTCGGCATCGATCGCGCAAGTCCACTTCGCCGTCTTGAAAGACGGTAAAGATGTTGCCGTCAAGGTGCTGCGCCCCGGCATGAAAAAGCTGATCGACGAGGATGTCGCGCTGATGCACATCGCGGCCGAGTGGATGGGCCGGCTCTGGGCCGACAGCAAGCGCTTGAAGCCGAAAGAGGTCGTGGCCGAATTCGACAAATACCTGCACGACGAGCTGGACCTGATGCGCGAGGCGGCCAACGCCAGCCAGCTGCGCCGCAATTTCGCCGACTGCGGCTTGCTGCTGGTGCCGGAAATGTACTGGGATTACTGCTCGTCGAGCGTGATCGTCATGGAACGCATGCACGGCATCCCGGTGTCGCAGATCGAGCGCCTGGTCGAAGCGGGTGTCGACCTGAAAAAACTGTCGAGCGACGGCGTCGAAATCTTTTTCACGCAAGTGTTCCGCGACGGTTTCTTTCATGCGGACATGCACCCGGGTAACATCCTGGTCTCGATCGATCCGGCCACGTTCGGCCGCTATATCGCGCTCGATTTCGGCATCGTCGGCACGCTGAACGATTTCGACAAGGATTATCTGTCGCAGAATTTCCTTGCCTTCTTCCGCCGCGACTATAAACGCGTGGCCGAAGCGCACATCGAATCGGGCTGGGCGCCGAAGGAAACCCGCGTCGACGAACTGGAATCGGCGGTGCGCGCCTGCTGCGAACCGATCTTCGACCGCCCATTGAAGGATATTTCGTTCGGCCAGATCCTGCTGCGCCTGTTCCAGACTTCGCGCCGCTTCAATGTCGAAGTGCAGCCGCAACTGGTGCTGCTGCAAAAGACCTTGCTCAACATCGAGGGACTGGGACGCCAGCTCGACCCGGACCTGGATTTGTGGAAAACCGCTAAGCCGTATCTTGAAAGCTGGATGGCCGAGCAGGTCGGCTGGCAAGGCATGCTGGAGCGGCTGAAATCGGAAGCGCCGCGCTACACTCACATCCTGCCGCAGTTGCCGCGCCTGGTGCACCGCGCGCTGACGGTGGCCAGCGAACCGGATGGGAGCAACAATGAATTGCTGCGCGTGCTGATCGACGAGCAGCAGCGGACCAACCGCCTGCTCAGTTTTATTGTGTATTTTGCCGGCGCGTTCGCGCTCGGCGCGCTCGGCTTGCGGCTGCTGATGCGCTGGCGCGGCATGTTGTAGGCCATGCCCGATTTCCAATCGCGCGACCCGCTGTCCCCCGCGTTCTGGGACGAGCGCTTCGAACAGCAGTTTACGCCGTGGGAGCGGGGCGGGGTGCCGCGGCGTTTGCAGCGTTTCGTTCTGGATGCCGCCAAATCAGAGGCAAAACCTGGGGTCAGACCCACGGGTCTGACCCCGGCCTTTGCACTTGATTTGGCAGTATCGGGCACATGCCCTACGGGACTCGACGTCCCCGTCAAGACCCCAGATTTTGCCTCTGATTTGAGCGTTGCGATGGCGCCCACCGTCCTGATCCCCGGCTGCGGCTCGGCGCGCGAGCTGGCTTTCATGTGCGACGCCGGCTGGGATGCGACGGCGATCGATTTCTCGCCGGCCGCGGTGGCCACCGCGCGCCAGGCCGCAGGCCGCTGGCAAGACCGGGTGGTGCAAGCGGATTTCTTCAGTTACGAGCCGCCCCGGCCGCTGCAACTGATCTATGAACAGGCTTTTTTGTGCGCCATGCCGCGCGCGCTGTGGCCGCAAGTGGCAATGCGCTGGGCGCAATTGCTCGCGCCCGGCGCGTTGCTGGCCGGTTATTTTTTCTTTGACGATGCGCTCAAGGGGCCGCCTTTCGGCATCGCCCGCGCGCAATTGGATGCCTTGCTTGCGCCTTATTTCGTTTGCGTGGAAGACGAGTCGGTCGACGATTCGGTGCCGGTGTTCAGCGGCAAGGAGCGCTGGCTGGCCTGGAGCAGGCTGTAGGCGCGCAGGGCAAGGCCGAGCAACATGGCGGCGGCAACCACACCCAGCGACACCGGTTCGGACGGCGGCGTGTGCACCGGTGCTTGCGCGAGCACGGTGGCGGGAGCCAGCAGCGCGCTCAAGGCGGCGGCGGGCAGCAGGCGGAAGAGGCGCTTATTCATGTTTTTATCCTTGGCGCTGGTTGATACTTGATTAAAACATGCTCAGCATCAATATGGCGAATAGTATTTTTTAATTGCCCCAATAGAATTTTCTTTGTTGTGTAGAAACTATGTTTGGCCCGATTGACCCTGCGGACCAGGCTGGAAACGCGTAAGGGCGACCAAAAGGCTTTATAATTCAGGGTTTTTGATGATTTTTGCGGAGTAATTGATGCCGATCTATGCTTACCGCTGCGAGGAATGTGGCTTTGCCAAGGATGTCTTGCAAAAGATTTCCGATCCGCAGTTGACCGATTGCCCGAGTTGCGGCAAATCCACATTCAAGAAGCAACTGACCGCTGCCGGCTTCCAGCTGAAGGGCACCGGCTGGTACGCGACCGATTTCCGCGGCGGCACGCCGCCGGCCACCGGCATCGCCAGCGGCCCGTCCGACGGCAAGTCCGACGCCAAGCCGGAAGCCAAGGCGGAAACCAAGTCCGACAGCGCGGCCTCCGCGCCATCCGCCCCGGCTACGCCGGCCGGTAACACCGGCCCGGCCTGACGCGTCCGCACAGTGTGAAAACCACAGGGAACCCGATGCGTAAATATTTTATTACCGGCTTGCTGATCCTGGTGCCGCTGGCGATCACTGCCTGGGTATTGAACCTGGTGATCAGCACGATGGACCAGTCGCTGCTGTTCGTGCCGGAGCGCTGGCAGCCGCGCACGCTGGTCGGTTTCGACATTCCCGGCCTGGGCACGATCTTGACCATCGTGATCGTGTTCCTGACCGGCCTGCTGACCAACAACCTGGTCGGCAATTACATCGTGCGCATGTGGGAAAAGCTGCTGCAGCGCATTCCTGTCGTCAGTTCGCTGTACGGCAGCGTCAAGCAGGTGTCCGATACGCTGTTTTCCTCGTCCGGCAACGCCTTCCGCAAGGCCGTGCTGATCCCGTATCCGCACCAGAATTCGTACACGATCGCCTTTCTGACCGGCGCGCCGGGTGGCGATGTCAAGAACCACCTGGTGGGCGACTATGTCAGCGTCTATGTGCCGACCACGCCGAACCCGACTTCCGGCTTCTTCCTGATGATGGCGCGCAAGGATGTCGTCGAGCTCGACATGAGCGTCGATGCCGCCCTGAAGTACATTGTTTCCATGGGCGTCGTCGCGCCCGATTGAATAATTTAACCTGAACTGAGAAATAACATGTCCTCAATGCGTACTCACTACTGCGGCCTCACCACTGAAGCCCTGCTCGGTCAAACCGTCAGCCTGTGCGGCTGGGTGCATCGCCGCCGTGACCACGGCAGCCTGATCTTCATCGACCTGCGCGACCGCGAAGGCCTGGTGCAGATCGTCTGCAATCCTGAACAGGCTGAAATGTTCAAGGTTGCCGAAGCCGTGCGCAACGAGTTCTGCCTGCGCGTGACCGGTGTCGTCACCGCGCGCACCGACAGCACCATCAACAATAACCTGAAGTCGGGCAAGGTCGAAGTGGTCTGCTCCGAGCTGGAAGTGCTGAACGCATCGGTACCGGTGCCGTTCCAGCTGGACGACGACAACCTGTCCGAAACCACCCGCCTGACGCATCGCGTGCTGGACCTGCGCCGTCCGCAAATGCAAAACAACCTGCGCCTGCGTTACAAGGTGACGATGGAAGTGCGCAAGTACCTCGACGAACTGGGCTTCATCGATATCGAAACCCCGATGCTGACCAAGTCGACCCCGGAAGGCGCGCGCGACTACCTGGTGCCGTCGCGCGTCAACGCCGGCAATTTCTTCGCGCTGCCGCAATCGCCGCAACTGTTCAAGCAATTGCTGATGGTGGCCAACTTCGACCGTTACTACCAGATCACCAAGTGCTTCCGCGACGAAGACTTGCGCGCCGACCGCCAGCCAGAATTCACGCAGATCGATTGCGAAACCTCGTTCCTGAACGAGCAGGAAATCCGCGACCTGTTCGAAGACATGATCCGCAAGGTGTTTAAAAACACGCTGGCGATCGACCTGCCGAATCCGTTCCCGGTGATGGATTTCGCCACCGCGATGGGCAGCTACGGTTCGGACAAGCCGGACATGCGCGTCAAGCTCGAATTCACGGATCTGACCGACGTCATGAAAGATGTCGACTTCAAGGTCTTCTCCGGCGCGGCCAACATGGTCAACGGCCGCGTGGTCGGCCTGCGCGTGCCAAAAGGCGCGGACATGCCGCGTTCGGAAATCGATGCCTACACCCAGTTCGTCGCGATCTACGGCGCCAAGGGCCTGGCTTACATCAAGGTCAACGAGAAGGCGAAAGGCCGCGACGGCCTGCAATCGCCGATCGTGAAAAACCTGCACGACGCCGCGCTGGCCAAGGTGCTGGAACTGACTGGCGCGCAGGATGGCGACCTGATCTTCTTCGGCGCCGACAAGGCGAAGGTCGTCAACGACGCCATCGGCGCACTGCGCGTGAAAATCGGCCACAGCGAATTCGGCAAAAAGGCCGGCCTGTTCGACGACGTCTGGAAACCGCTGTGGGTGGTGGACTTCCCGATGTTCGAACACGACGAAGAAGCCGACCGCTGGACCGCGACGCACCACCCGTTCACGGCGCCGAAAGACGGCCATGAAGACATGCTGGAAACCAATCCGGGCGCCTGCATCGCCAAGGCCTACGACATGGTGCTGAACGGATGGGAGTTGGGCGGCGGTTCGATCCGTATCCACCGCGAAGAAGTGCAGAGCAAGGTGTTCCGCGCCTTGAAGATCGACGCCGACGAGGCACGCCTGAAATTCGGCTTCCTGCTCGACGCGCTGCAATACGGCGCGCCACCGCACGGCGGCCTGGCTTTCGGCCTCGATCGCATCGTCACGATGATGACCGGTTCCGATTCGATCCGCGACGTGATCGCCTTCCCGAAAACCCAGC
>JAZJZT010000039.1:0-12692 GCA_040389645.1 Pseudomonadota bacterium
ACCGTGAACTGGGACCCGATCGACCAGACCGTGCTGGCCAACGAGCAGGTGGTCGACGGCAAGGGCTGGCGTTCCGGCGCGCCGATCGAAAAGCGCGAAATCCCGATGTATTACGCGCGCATCACCGATTACGCGGACGAATTGCTGGAATACGTCGACAACAAGCTGCCGGGCTGGCCCGAGCGCGTGCGCACGATGCAGACCAACTGGATCGGCAAGTCGACCGGCGTGCGCTTCGCCTTCCCGCACGAGATCAAGGGCGCCGACGGCGCGTTGATCCAGGACGGCAAGATGTACGTGTTTACGACGCGCCCGGACACGGTGATGGGCGTGACCTTCTGCGCCGTGGCCGCCGAGCACCCGCTGGCCGTGCACGCCGCGCAGACGAATCCTGAACTGGCCGCCTTCAACGCCGAGTGCAAGCTCGGTTCCGTCATCGAGGCGGACATGGCGACGATGGAAAAGAAGGGCATGCCGACCGGCCTGTTCGTCACCCATCCGCTGACCGGCGACCAGGTCGAAGTCTGGGTCGGCAATTACGTCCTGATTACCTACGGCGACGGCGCCGTGATGGGCGTGCCGGCGCACGATGAGCGCGATTTTGCGTTCGCCAAAAAATATAATTTGCCGATCAAGCAGGTGATCCGCGCCGAAGGCAAGGAATTCTCGACCGAAGCCTGGCAGGAATGGTACGGCGACAAGGAAGCGGCGATCGTCGTCAATTCCGGAAAATACGACGGCTTGCACTATGCCGAGGCGGTCGACGCGGTGGCCGCTGACATGGCCGCCAAGGGCCTGGGCGAGAAGAAAATCACCTTCCGCCTGCGCGACTGGGGCATTTCGCGCCAGCGTTACTGGGGCACGCCGATCCCGATGATCCACTGCGCCGATTGCGGCTCGGTGCCGGTGCCCGAGAAGGATCTGCCGGTCGTGCTGCCGGAAGACTGCGTGCCGGACGGCAGCGGCAATCCGCTGAACAAGTACGAAGCCTTCCTGAAATGCGATTGCCCGAAATGCGGCAAGCCTGCGCGCCGTGAAACCGACACGATGGACACCTTCGTCGATTCGTCCTGGTATTACATGCGCTATACGTCGCCGGGTGCGAGCGCCGCCATGGTCGACGAGCGCAACGATTACTGGATGCCGATGGACCAGTACATCGGCGGCATCGAGCACGCCGTGATGCACTTGCTGTACGCGCGCTTCTGGACCAAGATCATGCGCGACTTCGGCCTGGTCAAGTTCGACGAACCGTTCGTCAACCTGCTGACACAGGGCATGGTGCTGAACGAAACATACTATCGCGAAGACGCGGCCGGCAAAAAAACCTGGTTCAACCCGGCCGATATCGACCTGACCCTGGACGACAAGGGCCGTCCGCACGGCGCCACGCTGAAGACGGATGGCGAAGCCGTCCACATCGGCGGCACCGAGAAGATGTCGAAATCGAAAAACAACGGCATCGACCCGCAGGCGCAGATCGAGCAATACGGCGCCGACACCGCGCGCCTGTTCACGATGTTCGCCTCTCCGCCGGAGCAGACGCTGGAATGGTCCGGTAGTGGCGTCGAAGGTGCGAATCGTTTCCTGCGCCGGGTCTGGGCCTACGGTTACGCGCAGGCCGCGCGCATCGGCGGCTCCTTGAGCGCTCCGGCAGCGCCGGTGTCGACGGAAGCGCAGAAAACCCTGCGCCGCGAATTGCACAAGATCCTGCAGCAGGCCGATTACGATTTGAAGCGTATCCAGTACAACACCGTGGTGTCGGCCTGCATGAAGATGCTCAACACGCTGGAATCGGCCAAGCTCGATGACAGCGCCGAATCGAGCGCCTTGATCGCCGAGGGGTATTCGATCTTCCTGCGCCTGCTCAATCCAGTCGCGCCGCATATCACCCACGTCCTGTGGGAGGAATTGGGTTATGCCAAGGTGCACGGCGACCTGCTGAACGCGCCGTGGCCGCAGGTCGACGCGGCGGCCCTGGAACAGGCCGAGATCGAAATGATGATCCAGGTGAACGGCAAGCTGCGCGGCTCCGTCAAGGTGGCCAAGGATGCCGACAAGGCATCCATCGAAGCGGCCGCGCTGGCGGTCGAAGCGGTGCAGAAATTCATCGAGGGCACGCCGAAGAAGGTGATCGTGGTGCCGGGCAAGCTGGTTAACATCGTGGTGTGAGCGAGATGACAACGACTCCAGTCATTCCCGAAGAGCCACACTGTGTCGTTCCCGCGCAGGCGGGAACCCATACTGAGCGTCCTGGCCAACGTGGTATGGGTTCCCGCCTTCGCGGGAACGACATGCGCACTGCGGCGGTTCTGCTGGCGCTGGCGGTAAGCCTGTCCGCCTGCGGCTTCCACCTGCGCGGTTCGGGCGGGCATTACACCTTGCCGTTCCCGAGCATGTATGTCGGGCTGCCGGAGTCGTCGCCGCTGGCGATCGATTTGAAACGTAACATCCGCGCCAATGGCGAGACGGCCGTGGTGAACACGCCGACCTTGGCCGACGGCGTGGTCGAAGTGCTGACCGACCCAGAAAAGACGCGCACCAAGAGCATCCTGTCGTTGAACAGCAATGGCCGCGTGCGGGAATATCTGCTGACCTATAACATCGTGTTCCGCGTGCGCGACCGGCAGGGCAACGAGTTGCTGGGACCGACGCAGATTTCGCTGAGCCGTCCGATCGCCTTCAACGAAACCCAGTTGCTGGCCAAGGAACAGGAAGAAGCGCTGCTGTACCGCGACATGCAGGCCGACCTGGTGCAGCAGATGATGCGCCGCATGGCCGCCATCAAGCCGGTGGCGGCGGTGTCGCCGGCGCCGGCCGTGCCGGTGGCCGCGCCCAAGGAATAAGGACAAGCATGCAATTGCGGGTAGAAGCGCTGGAAGGGCATTTGAGCAAGCCGCTGGCGCAGCTGTACGTCATCACCAGCGACGAACACTTGCTGGCGCTCGAAGCGGCGGACAAGATTCGCCGCGCGGCGCGCGCGCAAGGCTATTCCGAGCGCGAAGTGCTCAGCGTCGAGCGCAGCTTCAAGTGGGGAGAATTGCTGGCGGCGAACCAGGCCTTGTCCCTGTTCGGCGACAAGAAGCTGATCGAGCTGCGCATCCCGACCGGCAAGCCGGGCAAGGATGGCGGCGCGGCGCTGCAGAATTACGTCAAGGATCTGAGTCCGGACAACCTGACATTGATTACGCTGCCCAAGTTGGACTGGCAGACGCAGAAGGCGGCCTGGGTCGCCAGCCTGCAGCAGGCCGCCGTGTATATCGACATCCCGCAGGTCGAACGCGCGCAGCTGCCGAACTGGATCGGCCAGCGCCTGGCCGCGCAAGGGCAGGGCGCGGACCGGCAAAGCATCGATTTTATTGCCGACCGCGTCGAAGGCAACCTGCTGGCGGCGCACCAGGAAATCCAGAAACTGGGGCTGCTGCACGAAGCGGGCAAGTTGACTTACGAGCAAGTGCACGATGCGGTGCTGAACGTGGCGCGCTACGACGTGTTCAAGCTCAGTGAAGCGATGCTGTCGGGCGACGCGGCGCGCCTGGTGCGCATGCTGGAAGGATTGAAGGGGGAAGGAGAAGCGCTGCCGCTGGTATTGTGGGCAGTCTCCGAAGAAATCCGCACGCTGTTAAAATTGAAATCCGGGATGGCGCAGGGCCGTCCCCTCGGTGCGCTGCTGAAGGAATACCGCATCTGGGGGCCGCGTGAGCGCATGATGGACCCGGCGCTACGCCGCATCTCTCTGCCGACGCTGGAAGCGGCGATGCAGGAGGCGGCGCAGGTGGACAAGATGATCAAGGGATTGCGCGCCAGGGCTTACGCCGGCGACGCATGGGACGCAATGCTGCAACTGGCGCTGAAAGTGGCGCGCGGCTAAAGGATAAAGATGGACATCACGCAGTACATGGAACAAGTGGGCCGCCAGGCGCGCGCAGCATCGCGCGCGATGGCCCGGGCCGACAGCGCCCAGCGCAACCGCGCGCTGACGCTGATCGCCGACGCGATCGTGCGCAACGCCTCGGCGCTGCGCGCGGCCAATCAGCTCGACCTCGACGCGGCGCGCGACGCCGGCATGGCCCCGGCCATGCTGGACCGGCTGGCGCTGTCGGAATCGGCGATCGACACGATGGTCGAAGGCTTGCGCCAGATCGTCGCGCTGCCGGACCCGATCGGAGAAATCAGCGGCCTGAAATTCCGCCCGAGCGGCATCCAGGTCGGCCAGATGCGCGTGCCGCTGGGCGTGATCGGCATCATCTATGAAGCGCGCCCGAACGTGACGGTCGACGCGGCCGGCCTGTGCATCAAGAGCGGCAACGCGACGATCCTGCGCGGCGGCTCGGAAGCGATCCACTGCAACCGCGCGCTGGCCAAACTGGTCAAGGAAGGACTGGCCGGCGCCGGCCTGCCGGAAGACGGCGTGCAGGTGGTCGACACCACCGACCGCGCCGCCGTCGGCGCTCTCATCACGATGCCGCAATACGTGGACGTGATCGTGCCGCGCGGCGGCAAGGGCCTGATCGCGCGCCTGATCGAGGAAGCGACCGTGCCGATGATCAAGCACCTGGACGGCATCTGCCACGTCTACATCGACGGCAAGGCCGATCTGCAAAAGGCGCTCGACATCGCGTTCAACGCCAAGTGCCACCGCTACGGCACCTGTAATACGATGGAAACGCTGCTGGTGTCGCGCGACATCGCGCCGCAAGTGCTGCCGGAACTGGCCAAGCTGTATCTGACCAAGCAGGTCGAACTGCGCGCCGACGAGGAAGCGTACGCGATCCTGGACGGCTACCAGCACCTGGCGCGTGCCACCGAAGTCGATTGGGCCACCGAATACCTGGCGCCGATCCTGGCGGTGCGCGTGGTCGACGACATGGATCAGGCCATCGACCATATCAACACCTGGTCGTCGAAGCACACCGAGGCGATCGTCACCGAAGACTACAGCGCCGCCATGCGCTTCCTGCGCGAAGTCGATTCGGCATCTGTCATGGTGAACGCGTCGACCCGCTTCGCCGACGGTTTCGAATATGGCCTGGGCGCCGAAATCGGCATCTCGAACGACAAGCTGCACGCGCGCGGCCCGGTCGGGCTGGAAGGTTTGACGTCGCTGAAATATGTGGTGTTCGGCCACGGCGAAGTACGCAACTAAGGATGCTCATGCTCTGGGTCAAAGCTTTCCACATCGTCTTCATCGTGTCCTGGTTCGCCGGCATGTTTTATTTGCCGCGCATCTTCGTCAACCTGGCGATGGAGCGCGAAAGCGTGACCACCGAGCGCCTGCTGCTGATGGCGCGCAAGCTGTACCGCTTCATGATGATGCTGTCGATTCCGGCCGTGTTGCTGGGCATCGCGCTGCTGTGGATGCAGTACGGCGGCACGGGCGGCAAGGTGCCGGGCTGGATGCACGCCAAGCTGTTTTTGGTCGTGCTGGCGATCGGCTATTCGCACGCCTGCGGCGCGCTGCTGAAAAAATTCGAACGCGGCGTGAACCGGCGCAGTCACACCTGGTTCCGCTGGTTTAACGAGGTGCCGGTGCTGTTGCTGCTGGCGATAGTGGTGTTGGTCGTCGTCAAACCCTTCTGAGCGGATCATGAGCAAAACCTGCCTGTATTATTTCGCACCGCATTCGCCGTGGACCTACCTGGGCCACGCCCGCTTCGTCGAGATGGCCAAGCGCCACGGCGTGCAGGTCGACGTCCGTCCGCTCGACCTGGGGCGCGTGTTCGGCGCCTCCGGCGGCCTGCCGCTGGCCAAGCGCGCGCCGCAGCGCCAGGCATACCGGTTGGCCGAACTGGCGCGCTGGTCGGCCTTCCTCGGCGTGCCGATGAATGTGCAGCCGAAGTTCTTCCCGGTTTCGCCGGATGCCGCGGCCAAGCTGATCGTGGCGACTCGCCTGGCGCACGGCGTCGACGCCGCGCTCGACCTGGCGCAGGCGATCATGCGCGGGCTGTGGGCGGAAGAGCGCAATATCGGCGACGAAGAAACGCTGATCCAGATCGCCAACAGTTGCGAGCTCGATGGGCGCATGCTGGTCAAGACGGCCGCCACCGCCAGCGTGCAGGCGGAGTACGACCGCAACACCGACGAAGCCAACGGCGCCAGCGTCTTCGGTTCGCCCTGGTACATCGTCGACGGCGAAAGTTTTTGGGGACAGGACCGGCTCGATTTCGTCGAGCGGGCGATGTCTAAACAGTAAAATCAGAGGCAAAAGGCCGGGGTCAGACCCATGGGTCTGACCCCAGATTCTGCATTTGGATTTGGTTTTTAACGGTTAAAAGGTAAAACCGGGGACAGACCCCAACCAGCAAAACCGGGGTCTGTCCCCTAAGCCAGGTACGCAGGGGACAGACCCCGGTTTTCGCGTTTGGGGTCTGTCCCTAATACCGTTAAGTTAAGCCACAGACCGTAGTGTTGTCATTCCTCCCATTGGGAGAAATGACTTCCCGCGAAAGCGGGAATGACAGATTTGGCGCTAACTTAACGGCATTAGGGTCTGTCCCCGGTTTGCACCACCGCAGCTTGCAAGACCGCAGTTCGCACCACCACGTCCGGGCTCGTGCCCGGATTTCAACACTCACGGATAAAAGGTACCCCTATGGCTTCCTATTTTTGCCCATGCCCGCGCGGCATGGAAGCGGCTCTGGCCGAAGAACTCGGCGAAATCGCCCAACTCCCTGGCAGCACGCTGAAGGTGCACAACCAGGTGCCCGGCGGCGTGCACTGCTCGGGCGACCTGCATGACGCTTACCGCGTCAACCTGCATTCGCGCATCGCTTCGCGCGTGCTGATGCGCATGGCCGTCTCCGGCTACAAGACGGAAAACGACATCTACGACCTGGTGCTGGCCCAGCCCTGGGAAGAGTGGTTCGGCTTCGACCACACGATCCGCGTCGACGTCACGGCCGTGAAGTCTCCGCTGAAAAGCCTGGAATTCACGACCCTTAAAATCAAGGATGCGATCTGCGACCGCTTCCGCGACATGTACAGCAAGCGCCCGTCGGTCGATACGCGCGAGCCGGACATGCGCATCGTCGGCTTCCTCGATTCGCACCAGTTCACGGTCTACCTCGATACGTCCGGCGAAGCGCTGTTCAAGCGCGGCTGGCGCGACGAAACGGGCGACGCGCCGTTGCGCGAAAACCTGGCCGCCGGCCTGCTGCGCGTGTCGGGCTGGAAGCCGGGCCTGCCGCTGTTCGACCCGATGTGCGGTTCCGGCACCATCCTGTGCGAAGCGGCGCAGATGGTGCAGGGGATTCCTCCGGGCGTGCGGCGCCGTTTCGCGTTCGAGAAATTCCACGATTTCGATCCGGCCCCGTGGCAGGAAATGAAAACGTCGATCAAGCCGAATCCTCTGCCGGATACGCCGACCATCTTCGGTTCCGACATTTCCGGCGACATGGTGGCGATGACGCGCCATAACCTGCGCAGCGCAGGCATCCTGTTCGAGGTGCCCTTGAAACAGATCGAGGCGCAGGAAGTGAAGGCGCCGGCCGACGCGCCGGGCATCATGCTGACCAATCCTCCGTACGGCGAGCGGATCGGCGTGCGCGGCGACAGCAGCATGCCGGAAGACGAACTGGCCAAGTCCTTCTATTCCTCGTTCGGCACGACGCTGAAACAGCGCTTCGCCGGCTGGACCGTGTTCCTGTTCACCGCCGACCTGGGCCTGCCGCGCCTGTTGCGCCTGAAGGAAGCGAGAAAGACGCCGTTCTTCAACGGCGCGCTGGAATGCCGCCTGTTCCGCTTCGACATGGTGGCCGGTTACAACCGCCGCGAAGAAGCCAAGCCGAAGGTGTAAAACGACAGCGGCGCGCGCCGGTGCTGCCGGGGCGCGCTGTTTTAGATGACATCTCCGCACTTCTGTCGTCCTCGCGAAAGCGGGGACCCCATTCACGTGGCGCTAGCCGGGATGCTGATGGGATTCCCGCCTGCGCGGGAATGACAGGCGGGCGCCGATTCAGTGTCGAGGTCTCCCCAGCTCCTCTTTCTCCGGACCCATCACCATGTTCCCCACCCCCTCCACCGACCTGCCACCCGACCCCGTTCCCGCCAACCAGCCGCCGGAACCGAGCCACAAAAAACCGCTCAGCCGCATCGGCCTGGCCGTGGTACTCGCTTCGCTGTCGATGCTGGGACCGTTCTCGGTCGACGCCTATCTGCCCGCCTTCCCGGACATCCAGGCGTCGCTGCACGCCACGCCGATCGAGGTGCAGCAAAGCCTGACGGCCTACATGCTGGCCTTTGCCGGCATGGTGTTGTGGCACGGCTCGCTGGCCGACGCCTTCGGGCGGCGCAACGTCGTGCTGGTATCGCTGGTGCTGTTCGCGCTCGGCACCATCGGCTGCGCGGCGTCGCACACGGTGCACTACATGTGGTTCTTCCGCGTCTTGCAGGGGGTGTCGGCCGGCGCCGGCGTCGTCGTCGGGCGCGCCATCATCCGGGATTTGTATGCCGATGCGCAGGCGGCGCGCCTGCTGTCGATGGTGACGATGATCTTTTCGATCGCGCCGGCCATCGCGCCGGTGCTCGGCGGCTTGGTCGTCAAGTACCTGGACTGGCGCGCCATCTTCCTGTTCCTGTTCGCCTACACCATCGCGCTGTTCATCGTCTGCTACCGGCGCCTGCCGGAAACGCTGCCGCCGCACAAGCGCCAGCCGTTCAACCCGCGCTACCTGGTACATAACTACCGCACCATCCTGTCGTCGCCGCTGTTCCACATGAAGTCCGGCGTGGTCGCGCTCAATTTCGCCGGCCTGTTCGTCTACATCACGGCCGCGCCGGTGATGCTGCCGACCCAGCTTGGCCTCGGCCCGGACCAGTTCGGGTGGCTGTTCGTGCCGTCCGTCGCCGGCATTTTCCTCGGCGCGCTGGCGGCCAACCGCATCGCCGGGCGCGTCAGTTTTGCGCGCCAGATCGGCATCGGTTTCTGTTTCCTGATCACCGCGGCCAGTTGCAACGTGGTCTACCACCTGCTGCACGCGCCGTCGCTGCCGTGGAGCGTGGCGCCGCTGTTCTTTTATACCTTCGGCATGTCGATGGTGGCGCCCGGCGCCACGCTGCTCGGACTGGACCTGTTCCCGCACCTGCGCGGCACGGCGGCATCGTGCCAGTCGTTCGCCACGACGCTGCTGGGCGCCGTGGTGGCCGGCCTGATCGCGCCGGCCTTGTCGCATTCGGTGTTGTGGCTGGCCTACGGACAATGGCTGTTTACGGTCGGCGCGCTGGTGTTGTGGTTGACGTCGCGGCTGTACCGTAGCATGCTGCTGCGCAGCACCGCGGACGCTTGAGTTAACGGCAAGAGCGTTGAAAAGTTTAATACAAAGTAGTTTTTATGTAAGGTATTTTGCTTAAGCTTTATGCTAATATGACTTTTTTGCGGGTTCGGGTTGACATGCCCCTCACAATCGTGCGTGTTAACAAAAGGTACACATAATGAACGCGGAGTCGCCTTGCCGTTGGGCTGCTCCTCCTATCCGACGTCCTGGACGGCAACGCTTGATACGATGCATCAATCAGATACTGATATCCGCAATCGCTTGCTGATTGCCCGTCTGCCGGCCATGCCGCAGATCCTGATCAAGTTGATCGAGCACTTGCAGGCCGACGATGCCGGCATGCCCGAACTGGCCGCGCTGATCGCCAAGGATGCCGGCATGGCCAGCAAGATCCTGTCGGTCGCCAACAGTTCGGCGTATCACCGCAATGGCCGCACCGTCGGCCTCGAACAGTCTTTGGTGTCGCTCGGCACCGACATGATCAAGACGCTGGTCATCAGCGAATCGGTATTCCAGACCTTTAACAGTTTTCCCCATTCCGGTAGCACGGACTTGCGCGGCTTCTGGAAAAGCTCGCTGACGACGGCCGTCATCGCGCGCGACATCGCCAAGCGGCTCGACTACCCGCAGGTCGAGGAAGCCTATCTCGCCGGCCTGCTGCACAACGTCGGCCGCCTCGCGCTGCTGGCCACGGCGCCAAAGGAATACGCGTTCAACTTCACGGCGCGCGACGATGAAAACCTGTGCGCGGTCGAGCAGCGCACCTTGCAGATCACCCATACCGAGGCGGGCGCCTGGCTGGTCGAACGCTGGAATCTTGATTCGTTCCTGGCCGACAGCGTGCTGTACCACCACGAACCGGTCGCGCGCCTGGAATCGGCGCACCCATTGATCCGCATCGTGCGCCTGGCGCACCTGCTGTGCTGCCACGGCGACGAGGACGAGGCGATCGCCGCCGGCGCCGGCCTGTGCAGCCTGGACGACGATGCGCTGCACGTGATCTGCCACGCGGCCGAACGGCAGGTCGAGAAATCGGCGGCCTACCTCGGCATCGACCTGGCCGGCGCCGACGAGATCGTCGCGCCGCCGGCCTACGTGCCGCCGCCGCCGGCCGACCCGGTGCAGCAGCGCCTGTCGGAAGAAGTGCGCAACATGGTATTGGTGTCCGAGATGGGGCAGACCTTCGCGCGCCAGCAGGGCGAGACCCACATGCTCGAAGCGATGACGCGCTCGGCGCGCATCCTGTTCGATTTCGACAATACCCTGGTCTTGCTGGAAAACCCGACCGGCCACGCGCTGACCGGCGTGGCCGGCGGAGAACAGCCGCAGCGCCTGGCCGAATTCTCGATCCCGCTGGCCAAGGGCGGCCCGATCGCGCAAGCCGCGCTGGAACGGCGCCTGGCCTTCATCAACCGCGCCGCGCAACCGCTCGGCATCGCCGAAGAACAGTTGTTCCGCCTGCTCGGCAGCGAAAGCCTGGTCTGCGTGCCGCTGGTGGCCGGACAGCGCTGCCTGGGCGTGCTGATCGGCGGCGCCGCCGCCTGGCAATTGCCGTCGTACCAGAAGCGCGAGCGCTTCTTGCAATCGTTCGGCACGCAAGCTGCGGCCGCGCTGGAAACCTCGCTCAGCGAACGTGGTCACGCGCGCCGCCAGATCGCGCACGTCGCCGAGGAATACCGCGAAGCGTCGCGCCGCGTCGTGCATGAAGTGAACAACCCGCTGTCGATTATCAAGAATTACCTGTCCGTGCTCGACAGCAAGCTGGCGCGGCGCGAACCGGTGGTCGGAGAAATGTCGATTCTCAATGAGGAAATCGACCGCGTCGGCCAGTTGATCAATGGCCTGGCCGATCTGCAGCCGACGGAGACGAGCCGCATCACCGATGTCGCGCGCGTGGTCGACGACGTGCTGCGCCTGTTCCGCGCGACTGACTTCGTGCCGGCGTCGGTGCAGATCGTGGTGCGCATGCAGGAAGAGCCGGCCGAGATCGACGGCGACGCCGACATCCTGAAACAGATCCTCGTCAACCTGGTCAAGAACGCGGTCGAAGCCTTGCCGGGCGGCGGCCGGATCGAGATCGCCAACCGCGGCCACGTCAACCGCGAGCGCCGCCTGTACCTGGAACTGGTGATCAGCGACACCGGCCCCGGCCTGTCGGCCGACGTCATGGCGAACCTGTTCTCGGCCGTGCGCAGCACCAAGGAGGGCAAGCACCACGGCCTGGGACTGTCCATCGTGCACAGCCTGGTCAAGAAATTGAACGGTTTGATCACTTGCCGCAGCGGCAAGACCGGCACCACTTTCGAAATCCTGTTGCCCGCCCGTGGCAGCAGCAGCCAAGTCGCCGGCGTGCAAGCGCAGGTCATGGATTCAGTTTGAGGCCCAAATGAACCCCACCCCTGCCAGCGCGCACGCTGCCCTGCATGCCGTGACAGAACATGACCATGCCACGTCCAGTCATGACTATTGCCCCCGCCTGTTGCTGGTCGACGACGAGCCGCGCCTGCTGGCATCGCTGTACGAACTGTTGCGCGACCGCGGCTACCACCTGGCGACGGCGACTTGCGGCGCCGAGGCGCTGGCGCAACTGAACAAGCTGCATTTCGACCTGGTCCTGCTTGACCTGCGCCTGCCCGATATGAGCGGCCATGAAATCATGGACTACATCAACAGCCGCGGCATCGCCAGCGACGTCATCGTCATGAGCGGCGATATCGGCATCGAGGCGGCGATCGGCGCGCTGAAACGGGGCGCCTACGATTACCTCCGTAAACCGTACAGCCGCGAGGAATTGCTGAAAACGGTGGAAAACGCGCTGCAGCAAAGAAGGCTGGCCGTCGAAAACGAACGCATCGCGTCGCGCCTGGAAAACTCCGAGCGCATGTACCGCTCGCTGGTCGACAGCTCGCCCGACATCATTTATACCTTGAACCACGATGGCCACATCACCTTCGTCAACGACCGCGTCCATCAACTGCTCGGTTTTACGCGCGAAGAATTGATCGGCAAGCATTACTCGGTGCTGGTGCACGATGAAGACCAGGAGCGCGCGCGCTACGTGTTCAGCGAAAGCCGCTTCGACGAGCGCGCCTCGCGCAACGTCGAACTGCGCCTGAAACAGAAGGGCAATGGCATCGAGCGCACCTTCAACAATACCCTGATGACGATCTCGCTCAACGCGATCGGCGTGCAGATGCCCGAGCACGAGGGACGCCGCGCCGAACATTTCGGCACCTACGGCGTGGCGCGCGACATCACCGACCGCAAGCGCGCCGAGGAAGTGATTTCGTACCAGGCGTACCACGACATTCTGACGGATCTGCCGAACCGCATGCTGTTCAAGGACCGGCTCGGGCTGGCCGTGATCCAGGCCAAGCGCAAGCTGACGGAACTGGCCGTGATGTTCGTCGACCTGGACCG
>JAZJZT010000040.1:0-42498 GCA_040389645.1 Pseudomonadota bacterium
ACCTGTCAATTTATTTATCCCGGACGGTAGTGCGCGAAAGCGGGAATCCCATTTTGCGTCCTGGACGGCGCGCTGGAAATAAGACTCCCGCTTTCGCGGCGGTCCGGCGATCCGGAATGACAAATTTGCCACTCACTTAATAGCATTCAGCACGTCCGGGCGGTTCAACTGCGGTTACAATCTTATCGTAAAGATAACGCTTGGGTTCGCCCCGGGCGTTCACACTGCCCGGCCTGCGCGGCAATGCCCGACGCTGGCTATTGGCAGTCAACCTGCCGGCTTCACGCCGGCCCACTTTTCGATAGGTACCGGACCATGCAAAATCCATACGAAGCCCCCGCCGCGACGCTCGTCCTGTCATCCGATGAAAACAATTCCGGCGAAGGCAAAGGCATCATTCCGCCGCCCGGCGTCAAGGGCTGGAGCTGGGGCGCCTTTCTCCTGAACTGGGTCTGGTCCATTCCAAACAAGACCTGGATCGGCTTGCTGTGCCTGATTCCCTATATCGGCTTCATTTTCGCGATTTATATCGGCGTCAAAGGCAGGGAACTGGCCTGGCAGAACAAGCGCTGGGACAGCCTGGAACACTTCAATCGCGTGCAGCGAAAATGGTCGCTCTGGGGACTGATCCTGGTCGGCGGCTCCGCCCTCCTCGGCCTTGTCGCCGCCATCCTCATTCCTGCATTTCAGCGATGATGTGCAGCGTGCACGTCAACTTATACGGAGAACATAAATGATCAAAAAAGTCGGCAATACCGATATCTTGCCGAAGCACCGCGCCTCGTGCCACTGCGGCACCGTGGTGCTCGAACTTGATTTACCGGATGGCATCGTCGATCCGCGCCGCTGCGATTGTTCGATGTGCCGGCGCCGGGGCGCGATCGTCGCGTCGGTGCCGCTGGCCGGCATCAAGATCGTGCAGGGCGAGGAGGCGTTGCGGCTGTACCAGTTCAACACGATGACGGCCAAACATTATTTTTGCTCGCAGTGCGGCATCTACACGCACCATCAGCGGCGATCCAATCCGGCGCAATACGGTTACAACGTCGGTTGCCTGGACGGCGTCAACCCCTTCGATCTGGGACCAGTCCCGACCAACGATGGCGTCAATCATCCAGCCGACCGCCAGCCTTGAAGCTCAAGATGGACCGACACCAAGGAAAAGCAAACCCGGCATTTCAAAGCGAAAGGAAATTCCATGAGCACCCGAAACGTCTATCTCTTTGTTTTCGATACCCTCGCAGACTGGGAAGCCCCGTATGCGATAGCGGGCATCAACAGCCCTGAGGGCCAGCGCCAGCCTGGTACGTTCCAGGTGCGTACCGTTGCCACAGGACCTGGCCTCGTCACCACTGCCGGCGGCGTCCGCATTCAGCCTGACCTCACCCTCGGCGAGCTGAACGTCGGCGCGGGCGAGATGTTGATTCTTCCCGGCGGCACCACGTGGGATGAAGGCAAAAACATGGAAGCGGTCGAGACAGCCAAGACCGTGCTCGCGTCCGGAGGCGCGGTGGCCGCCATCTGCGGCGCCACGGCCGGACTGGCCCGTGGCGGCATCCTCGACAACCGCCAGCATACCAGTAATGCGCGCGAATACCTGGAAGCGACGCAGTACAAGGGCGGCGCGCTGTACCAGGATGAAGCGGCCGTCACGGACGGCGCCGTCATCACGGCATCCGGCACGGCGCCGATTGAATTTGCGTACAATATCTTCCGCCACCTGGACCTGTATCCGGATGATGTACTGGAAGCCTGGTACGGTTTGTTCAAAACCGGCAAACCTGAATTTTTTGCCGCGCTCCAGAAAGCCCAGGCCTGAGCTTAATGCCGTTAAGTTAAGCCACCGACCGTAGAGTTGTCATTCCTCCCATTGGGAGAAATGACTTCCCGCGAAAGCGGGAATCCCATCTTTTTGCGCCGTTTGCGACTCTAAAATGGGATTCCCGCCTGCGCGGGAATGACAGATTTGGCGCTAACTTAACGGCATTAAGGCCTGAGCTGCCCCGCAATGCAAGGCGATGTCGCCGCGCCAGACTTCCGTCGCTCCTGCGTGAGAGGAACGACGGAGGTTTCAGATCAGGGCGACTCGCACAGGCAGTGCGTCAGCGCCATGAAGGGCTTGCGCTTTTCGGCCAATTCGGACAGCCAGCTCAGGTCCTGCGCCACTTCGGTGGCCGCGCCGAGCGGCATACCCGTCTGGGCCAGGCCCAGTTTGACGTTCTGCGCCACCGCGTGCGCGACGGAACCGCCGAAGAATTCCAGCACGCGGTCGAGTTTCGACACTTCGCGCTCGATATACACGGTGCGGTAATCGTTGCCCAGTTTCGCCCGTTTCGCGGCCGATTTCAGCGCGTCGCCATAGCTGCCGACATTGTCGACCAGGCCGCGCTCCTTGGCCTGCGTGCCGGTCCAGACGCGGCCCTGCGCCACCTCGTTGATTTTTTCCGGCGTGGTCTTGCGCGCCTGCGCGGCCTTGGTCGTGAAATCGGCATACACATGGTTGATGCTGCTCTGGATCACTTGCGCAAAGCGCGAATCGAGCGGGCGCAGCGGGTTGCCGGCGTCGGCCAGCCAGGTCGTCGTCACGCCGGCCGTGTGGATGCCCAGCTTGTCGATCACCTTGTCGGCCGTCGGCAGGATCGCGAACACGCCGATCGAACCGGTGATCGTATTCGGTTCGGCGATCACCTCGTCGGACGCCATCGAAATCCAGTAGCCGCCCGACGCGGCCACGTTGCCCATCGAGACCACGACCGGCTTGCCGGCCGCGCGCGTCAGTTCCAGTTCGCGCCGGATCAGCTCCGAACCGAAGGCGCTGCCGCCGGGGGAATCGACGCGCAGTACGATGGCCTTGATGTTATTGTCTTCGCGCGCCATGCGGATCAGGTTCGAGGTCGACTGGCCGCCGATGGAACCCGGCGCGGCCATGCCGTCGCTGATTTCGCCCACCGCCATGACGACGCCGACCGCGTCGCCGAGCACCTTGGGACGCACGCGCGCCGCATACTCTTCGAAGCTGACCTGGCGGAAGGTTTTACCCTGTAAATCCTTTTCGCCGCGCTGTATCATCAACTGGCGCACTTCATCGCGCGTCTTCAGGCCATCGACCAGTTTCGCATCGAGCGTCACCTTGGCCAAGTCTCCGCCGGCCGCTTCCACCAGCGCCGGCAAGTCGTTGATACCCTTCATCAAATGGCCCTGCGGCAGCTTGCGCGCCTGCTCCACTTCATTGGTGTAGCTGGACCACAGCGCGTTGTTCAGGTAAGCCTCGGCTTCGGTGGCCGCCTGCGAAGGACCGTTGGCGATATACGGTTCGGCGAAACTTTTATAGGTGCCGACCCGCATCAGGTTGACGGTGACGCCGATCTTGTCGAGCGCGTCGCGGTAGTAATTGCGGTAGCGTCCGAAACCTTCGAGCATCACCACGCCCATCGGGTGCATGTACACTTCGCTGGCGTGCGAGGCGACCAGGTACTGGCGCTGGTTGTAGCTGGAACCCCAGGCCACGACTTTCTTGCCGCTGGCCTTGAAGCGCTCGACCGCCGCCGCCACTTCGCGCAGGCTGGCCTGGCCGCCGCCTTCCATCTCGTCCAGCAGCAGCACCGCGCCGGCGATCTGCGGATCCTTCGCGGCGCCGTCGAGCACGGCCATCACGTCGCGCAGCAATACCGTGCGGCGCGTTTCGCCGCCGCGCACGTTGGCGATCAAGGCTTCGCGCGCGCCGCCGGCGCCCTGCTCGACCAGACTCCCCTTCAAATCCAGCACCAGCATGGTTTTCGGTCCCAGCGGTTTCAGGCCGCCGCCGAAAATGGCGATCGCCAGCGCGATCAGCACGGCCAGGAACAGCAGGTTCAATATGGCGCGGCGGCCGGTATCGAGCGCGCGCCAGCAAAACGACAGGCCGCGCCGGACATAGGAAAAGACGGATCGTGACATCGATACTCCTTGATTTTGATTTGAAGCTGACAACACTTTAAGCGAAATCGCGCCGCGTTGCTCGCCTTGACACGCGCACGGCGCGCCGCCGGCGCCGGCATCGACGGTGCGCAGACAATTGGCCAGCAATATACACCCGATCCGCGCCGCACTCGTCTAGAATCGGCCCATTCGCGCACAGCCACAGGATGCACCATGTATTCAGCAGAAACGATCGCCTATGCCCAGGCGCAGGAAGTCTTGATACGGCCCCTGCAATACCGGGTCCATGCCCAGCACGACGGCCGCAGCGACGGACGGGAAGATGGCATGCGCGATTACGCGCGCGTGCTGTATTCGGCCTCGTTCCGCCGCCTGCAGGGCAAGATGCAATTGCTTGGCGTGGACGCCAACCGTTTTAACCGCAACCGCCTGACGCACAGCCTGGAAGTGGCGCAGATCGCCCGTTCCATCGCGGCAGAACTGGGCTTGCAGCACAGCGTCGTGTCCGAAACCTGCGCGCTGGCGCACGATATCGGCAATCCGCCGTTCGGCCATTACGGCGAAAAGATCCTCAACGAATTGTGCGCCGGCTTCGGCGGCTTCGAGGGCAATGCGCAAGCGTTCCGCATCCTGCGCACGCTGGAAAAGCGGCACTACGGTTATCCGGGCCTGAACCTGACGGTGCGCACGCTGTTCGGCATCACCAAGTATTTTTATACGCGCGCCGAGAATCCGAAAAAATTCCTGTACGACGACGATTACACCTTTCTGACTGGAGAACTGGCGCGCCACGGCATCGCCGTGCGCAAGGGCATCGATGCCCAGATCATGGATATCTCCGATGAAATCGCCTACGCCGCGCACGACGTCGAAGATGCGCTCAGCTTCGGCATCATCACGGTCGGCGAGATCGTGCACGAATTCAAGATCAGCCAGGAATTCGCGCCGGCCTACTCTCAGTTTTCCCGCATCGCCGACCTGGCGCACGACGAGGCGCTGAAATGCGAACAGCATGCGTCGTCGGAAGAATATTCGATCGTGCTGCGCAAGGAGTTGACGTCGCAGATCGTGCACGAACTGTGCCGCGATATCGACGTCGTCGACGGCGAACTCGGATACCAATCGAAAGGGTTATTGGCCAAGGGGCTGAAAAACCTGCTGTGGAAGGCGATCCTGCGCAAGAAGGATGTGCAGCTGTATGAAAAGCGCGGTGAAAAAATCATCCGCGGCCTGTTCGAGGTGCTCAGCGACCGGCAGTACAACCGCGACAACATCCTGCTGCCGCCGGAATTGCGCTGCCTGAAGGATTCACGCGAGCGCCTGGTCATCGATTACATCGCCGGCATGATGGATTCGTATGCGGCGCAGGAATACGAAAAGTATTTCGGCGCCGGCAGCCTCGATGCGATCTACTGGCGGCAGGACGGCCAGCGCTGACAAACGGCCGCCGTCACCACTGCGCCAGCGCCCATTCGGCGGCCTTGCGCGCGTGGATGGTCGTGGTGTCGAACAGCGGTAAATCCGCATCGTGCTGGCCGACCAGCAGCGAGATCTCGGTGCAGCCGAGAATGATCGCCTGCGCGCCCTGCTGCCTGAGTTCACCCATGATCTTGCGGTAAGCCACGCGCGATTCCGGCACCACGTTGCCGCGGCACAGTTCTTCATAGATGACGCGGTGGATGATGTCGCGTCCTTCCTGGTTCGGCACCAGCACTTGCAAGCCGTGCCGCTCGCGCAACCGCTCGATATAAAAATCCTGTTCCATCGTAAAACGCGTGCCGAGCAGGCCGACCGTCGAAAACCCCGCCTCCCGGATTGCCGCGGCGGTCGGATCGGCGATATGGAACAGCGGAATGTGCACGGCGGCCTCGATGATGGGGGCGACCTTGTGCATGGTGTTGGTGCACAGCACGAGGAAATCGGCGCCGGCCAGTTCAAGCTTGCGTGCGGCTTCGGCCAGCAAGGCCCCGGCCGCATCCCAGTCGCCGGTGCGCTGCAAGCGTTCGACTTCGTGGAAATCGACGCTGTACAGGATGATCTTGGCCGAGTGCAGCCCGCGCATCTTTTCCCTGACGGTCTTATTGATTTGGCGGTAATACGGCACAGTCGATTCCCAGCTCATGCCGCCGATCAAGCCTATGGTCTTCAAGTCAACTCCAGTGTATCAATTGGTCAATGGTATCCAGCACGGCGCCAGGGATGCGCCGGGCTACATCGCCCTACAATAACCGGATCTTCCCGCGGAATCCATCAGCAAATGTGAAACGCAGCGTTTGCGCGACAGTGCAAAACCGGGGACAGACCATAATGCCGTTAAGTTAAGGCCACAGACTGTAATTCTGTCATTCCCGCGCAGGCGGGAATCCCATTGAGTATCCCGAATGGCACAAAAAATGGGATTCCCGCTTTCGCGGGAAGTCATTTCTCCCAATGGGAGGAATGACAAATTTGGCGCTGACTTAACGGCATCAGGGACAGACGGGGACGCCGAGTCGACGTTTTACCGTCAATGCGCCGCAGCGTGGATCGATTTCGGCGCCGCCGGGTCGGTCCGGCGCGGACTCAATTGATCCAGCCGGCCGCTCAGCGCGGTCAGTCCGTAGGCGCCGAGCACGACCAGTGCGCCGATCCAGCCGGTATGGACCAGGCCCAGGTGCTGCACGATCATCCCGCCGCCCCAGGCGCCGCCGGCGATGCCGAGGTTGAACGCCGCGATGTTCAGGCCGGACGCGACATCGACCGCGTGCGGCGTGTAATGCTCTGCCTGCTGCACGACATACACTTGCAAGCCCGCCACGTTGCCGAAGGCGACCGCGCCCCACAGCAGCACGGTGATCACCACCAGCACCGGGTGCGGCGCGGTAAAGCTGAGCAAGAGCAGCACGCCGGCCAGTCCCATAAAAATGATTTTCAAGGCGCTGACCGGGCCGCGCCGGTCAGCCAGCTTGCCGCCCCAGATATTGCCAACCGCGACCGACACGCCATACACCAGCATCACCAGGCTGACCGCGTTTTCGCTGAAGCCGGACAAGCCTTGCAGGATCGGCGCCAGATAGGTAAAGGCGATGAAGGAGCCGCCGTAACCGACCGCCGTCATCGCATACACCAGCAGCAGGCGCGGCTGGCCCAGCACCTTCGCCTGTTGCAGCACCGACGCCGGCTTGCTGTGCCGGATCGTCGACGGCACGAACAGCAGGCTGCCGATGAAGGCGATCACGCCCAGCGAGGACACGGCAAGAAAGGTCGCGCGCCAGCCGAAATGCTGGCCGATGAAAGTACCGAGCGGCACGCCGGTGACCAGCGCCACCGTCAATCCCGTAAACATGATCGCGATCGCGCTGGCCGCCTTCTCTTTCGGCACCAGGGAGGTCGCGATGGTCGAACCGATCGAGAAAAACACGCCGTGCGCCAGTCCGGTTAAAATCCGCGCCACCACCAGCGATTCATAGCCGGGCGCCATCCACGCCATCAGGTTGCCGGCGGTGAACAGCACCATCAGCGCCAGCAGCAGGATTTTGCGGGGCAGCTTGCCGGTGAGCGCGGTCAACAATGGCGCGCCAACCGCCACCCCCAGCGCGTACAGGCTCACCAGCAGTCCGGCCGATGGCAGATTGACGCCCAGGTCGGCGGCGATGGTGGGCAACAGCCCGACGATGACAAATTCCGTGGTCCCGATGGCAAATGCGCTGATGGTCAGCGCCAGTAAGGCAATAGGCATGACAACACTCCGTTTAAATTGGTGTCATGCAGTATCGGGGCTTTTATTGTTTCGAAAAAGATGCCACTAAGCACAATATATTTGACTCGTACGCAATAATCTCATGAATCCAGAATCCCTCGCCCTGCTGCTGACCTACAAGATGCCCTACGGTAAATACAAAGACCGCGTGCTGGCCGACCTGCCCGGCCACTACCTGGGCTGGATGGCGCGCGAAGGTTTTCCGAAGGGGCAACTCGGTGCGCTGCTGGCGCTGATGTACGAACTCGATCACAACGACTTGCGCGGCTTGCTCGATCCGCTGCGCAGGCCAGGAGTGCGCAGGTAGGATCAGGGCAGAGGCTTCGCCAAGCAAAGCTCTAATTTTTGGATGGAAATTCTGACTTGCCGGTGTTAACCGCCAATTGCGCATCGAAAGCCCGCTTGTAGGCGGGGCGCGCTTCGCCGCGGGCGACATAGGCGGCCAGGTTCGGATATTCATCCAGGATGCCCGATGATCTCAACCTGAGCAGCACCGACACCATCATCAGGTCACCAGCGCTGAACGGGCCATCGAGCCAGTCGGCATCGCCCAGGCGACTGGACAGTGGAGCGAGCCGGTCGCGAATGCGCTGCTCGACCAGCGGCAGGCGCTCCGCATACCAGCTCTTGTCGCGCTCCAGGAGTTTGGCGATGCCAAGGTCAAGGATCGGCGGTTCCACCGTATTGAGCGCGGCAAACATCCATGTGATCGCGCGCGCCCGTGCGTTGGCATCAACCGGCAGCAGGCCCGCGTGGCGCTCGGCGATATGGAACACGATCGCCCCTGTCTCGAACAGGGCAAGCTCTCCTTCCTCATACGTCGGAATCTGTCCGAAAGGATGCAGCGCCCGATGCGCCGGTTCCTTCATCGCGCGGAATGAAACAAGGCGAACCTCGTAGGGTTGGCCCGCTTCTTCCAGCGCCCAGCGAACGCGCGTGTCACGCGCCAGCCCCTTGCCGCCATCGGGCGAGTGTTCAAAAGCAGTAATGGTGATGCTCATCGTGAGGTTCTCCCTTGGCCAGAATCCCTGTTGAAGACGCCGCGCTCCATGTCCGGTCTGTTACCGAATGGCAGACCTTGTCCCATCCGCAATAGCCGGTTTGCGAAGTATAAGCAATGCGCGGCGCCGATCAAGCCTCACACCGGACTCGAAAAGGTTTGCAAGGTGCGCGAGTACTTTGACGCTATCCCACCCAGAACAAGATCGATTCCCGCCAGGAAATCAACACGGTCATCGTGATCGCTAAGCTGTGCGGCAACACTTTGCGTAAAAGAATATTCATCCGGATCGAGCCGGGACCACGCGGAAGACACGGCGTTCAGTGCCTTGGACCGGACCGCCCCCTGCTCCCTGGCGACACGGGTGTTCGCCGCATTCTGCCCGGCCACACCCAGGATGTAATTCAGCAACGTTGATGCGACCAGCCACTGTGCGTGCTCAGGCACGCCAAGCGCATGGACTTGCCGTCCGATGCCTTCGAGGATGCGCACCATCGGCATCGTCCCCGGACTGCGCGTGAGTTCCGATCCTACCCATGGATGTGCATCGATCGCGTCGAACATGACCAGTCCGATGGCGCGGATCCTGTCTTGCGGCGTCGGACTTTCCACCGTCATGTCGATCGCGCGCGCCACGACAGCGTCGCAAGCGGCATTGAGCAGGTCGCCCTTGCTCGCGATGTGCCAGTAAATCGCCCCGGCGCCAGTGCTGAGTTGCTCGGCCAGCGCGCGGAATGTCAGCCCGCTTTCCCCGCTAGCGTCCAGCAACGCAATGGCTGCCTCGATGATGCGATCCCGCGAAAGCGATGTTTCCCCGCGTTGAACGCGGCGTGTATTTTTAATCATGCCGCATCTTGACACGGATGGAATACTGTTTCAACATGCGAATGGAACGATGTTCCACAAATTATTTGCCGCCTGATACGCGGCCTCTCTCGAACATACAAGGAATCAAAGATGACACCATCCATTGCCATCATCGGCGCAGGGCTCGGTGGGTTGATGCTGGCCCGCGTTCTACACGTCAATGGCATCACTGCAACGGTCTACGAAGCAGAAGCATCGACAGGCGCTCGCTCGCAGGGTGGCATGCTCGACATCCATGATTACAATGGACAGCTTGCCCTCAAGGCAGCCGGCCTGTTCGACGAATTCACTGCGATCATCCACGCCGGCGGCGAAGCGACCAGGGTACTCGGCAAGAACGGCGCTGTCCTGCTCGATCAGCCGGACAACGGCACCGGGCGCCGGCCAGAGGTACCGCGCGGCGAGTTGCGCCGTATCCTGCTGGAGTCGCTCCCCGCCGGCACGGTGCAGTGGGGACGCAAACTGGCGACAGTCGCCGCGCTCGGCGGCGGGCGGCACGAGCTGGAATTTGCCGACGGATCGAGCGCGACGACCGATCTTCTCGTGGGCGCGGACGGCGCCTGGTCGAAGGTCCGGCCGCTGCTCTCCGCGGCGAAGCCGGCCTATGTCGGCTACTCGTTCATCGAAACTTACCTGCTCGACAGCGACCGGCGCCACCCGGCCAGCGCCGAAGCGGTTGGCGCCGGCGCGCTGTTTGCGGTGGCGCCGGGACAAGGCATTCTTGCGCACCGCGAACCGAATGGCGTGCTGCACACTTACGTCGCATTGCGCAGGCCGGAAGAGTGGATGGATGAGATTGACTTCTCCGATCCGGCCACTGCCAAAAGCCGCGTGGCCAAGGAGTTTGCAGGCTGGGCGCAGGAACTGACGGCACTCATCACCGAAAGCGGAAGCGACCTCATCCCACGGCGTATTCATGCGCTGCCGGCTGGGCATCGATGGGATCGCATCCCTGGCGTGACCTTGCTTGGCGATGCGGCGCATCTGACGGCGCCGGCCGGGGATGGGGCCAACCTCGCACTGTACGACGGCGCCGAACTCGGGCAAGCCCTCGCCGCGCATCCCGGCGACATCGAAGCGGCGCTGGCCGCGTATGAAAAAGAGCTATTCCCCCGCAGCGCGACCGCTGCCGTGGAGGCGGAGCAGGTCTTGCAGGTGTGTTTTGGCGACGATGCACCGCGCAGCCTGCTCGATTTTCTGACGGAACATCTGTCCGGCGAGTGCATTGGGGTCACCCATTAGGCAGCTCGTGCATTGGAGGCAGTTCAATCAGTCTCGCGGTCCCTCCGCGCCGGTGTAGAAGGGTGTAGAAGTGTAGAAGGGTCAGTTCCGGCATTTGGACAAATTATTACGTGTAGAAGGGTCAGTTCCGGCATTTGGACAAATTATTACGCGAAAAATATCTGATTGCCGGAACTGACCCCATCATGAGCGAAAAATGTCTGATTGCCGGAACTGACCCCATCATGGGAACTGACCCCATCATGGCCCCCATCATGAGCGCGAGACAAAACGAGTCAGAACGAGACGTTTGCTCCCGGCCAAGGACCTGGCATGGACATTCCCTTTGGGCGCGGCCTCAGACTCGCGGTGCGAGCGCGGCGACGCGATTCGCCGAACCGCTGCTGCTGGCCGATTGATGCTCGGAGCGCGACTTCATCAGCCCCAGGATCGAACGATGGAAATCCTTCAGCACCAGGCTGCCCCACAGGTTGCCGTACACTTTCAGGCGTGACTTGTTGATAAAACGCGTCGTCAGGCTGAGATCGGTGCCGCCGTCAAGCGCCGGTTCGAGCGTAAAGCCGCCGTCGACCAGTTCAAAATATTCGCCATTAATTTCCACGTGTTCATCCAGCGCTGCGCGCGGTATGGCGCCCTTGGGCACGACGAAGCGGTAGCGCAAAGCTCGCGGCTTGTCCGATTCGGTAATCACTTCCTGGAACCAGACATGCTTTTCCCAGCGGCTGGTGCGCACGCTGCCTGGACCGCTGCCGTTCATCTGCGCTTCGAGCGGCTTCGGCAGGCCGATCAGGTGCACGAAGGTGAATCCAAGCTCGTCTGGCTTGATGTTGCGCACGTCGGCCAGCCTGTCAAACACGGCCTCGGGCGGCGCAGTGATATGGATCGTATTGGTCACGCTCTGCTCGCTGTGCTGCGGCGGCATCAGATTTTCAAGCGGACCGACCAGGAATGGCAACAATGCAAGAGCGGGTAGCGTGGAACGGTTCATCCGTCCGTAATTATGGACCACTCCCCCAACCAGCCCTCCCACGACAGAGGCGGCCATGAAAACCGGGACCACCAGCACGATGCAGATCAGTCCTTCCAGGAAAGTGACGAACATCGCCAGCAGGAACAGCGCCATGGCGGAAATCGCCATGCCGGCCTGGCGCGGAATCGTGATCTGTGTTCCACGTTCCGCCCCCCACAAGACCGCGATCGCGCCCACGCTGAAGGGACAGACATACAGGAAGGCGGCGGAAATGGTGCCGATGACCGGATGAACGTCTGGATGCGCCAGCCCGAACCGGAACGCCAGGCCATAGGCTGCGCCGATCAGGATGCCGGCAATTTTTTTGGATGAGAACATGGACATTGGTCGTCGGGTCGGTTTTTTTTGCTAGCACTCCGTGCGCTGCACGGATGTATCCCCGTTCAATGCAAACGGCACCGCCCTCGCCCACCGGTTGGAGGAAAGAGAAAACGTCAGCGCGCGGACCTGGTGATACCAGCCGGCAGGCACATACAGCAGGTCGCCTGGATTGACGATGCATTCGATCATGCTTGCCTGGCGCGCGAGGGGAAATTTCTCGAAATCCGGCGCTTCGGGGTTGAATGGAGAACCGAACAAAATGGCGTTCGCCTCGCTGGGGTACAGGAATTCGTCGTGGTGCGGCGGGGACAGGAAAATGCGCTTGGTACCCCAGATCTGCGCAAAGATATTGTCGTCGTAATCGCAGTGCAGCGGCGTCACCGTTCCTGCGGGGCCAAGCCAGAAACGGGGCGGTCCCATTTTGTCAAAGTACGTGGGCCAGTGGCACATGCTGTTCAATTCGCGCAATTCCAGGTTGCCGAGATACGGCGGCAGGTCTTGCGTGCCGCTGGCGACCAGCTCAAGATATTCAAGCATCGTCATATCCTGCATGGCGCGGTCGGCAGCGAATGCGGTGTTGATATAGTCGCCCACCCTCGCCCGCACCGGCACGTGGCTGAAGCGCTCGCGCAGAATTTGCGGTGGGAGCGCAAAAAGCGGCCACTTGTTGACCAGGCCGGTGATCAGGAATGGCAAGCCTTCGGCGGCGCGCGCGCGGAAGGCGGCCGCATCGAGTATGCCCATCCGCGGCACTTCGGAAATGGAAGAAATGGTGCGTGCGACGCGCTTGATCGCTTCGCGCATTTCCTGTATCGAAGTGACCCCGCGCACCTGCGCGTCTTTTTGTTCTCGCGCCTGTTTTTTGGCGATGGCGTCTTCGGGCGACGCGAACTCCGATGCCGGCCGCGGCGGCAGGCGTGGCGATACGCGTGCCGGCGCCGCTTCCTGCTTACCGGTCACCGGATTTTTATCTTTTGACATAAACCTTCACTACCTTTTCCTTACTATCCTTGCGCATGCTGTTATGCGAGCGCGCGGTAAAAATACGTGGTCGAACAATATTCTCCGTCCGGCATCAGCGCGTAATCAGGAATCACGCCACATTTCTGCCAGCCCAGCTTCGCATATAAGCGTTCGCCATCGCCGCCGGTCACGGTATCGAGCACCAATAATGTCTTGCCGCAGTCTCGGCCCAATTGCTCGGCGGCCTGCATCAGCGCAGCTCCCAGGCCCAGGCGGCGCGCGCGGCGGTGGACCAGCATTTTAGCCAGGTCGGCCCGGTGCGGCTGGTTTTCCGGCTGTTCCAATATCAGTTGCACGGTGCCGATGATGCCACTGGCGTCTTCGGCCACCAGCAAGGCGCGCGCGCCTTGCCTTACACCTTCGGCGACCTGGCGCCAGAATGCCTGCGCCTTGTCCAGCGTCATCGGGTGCATGAAACTGACCGAGGCACCGCCTTCGACGCAATCGATCAGCACTTCGGCCAATCCCTGCAATTGGGATTCGCTGACATCCGGCAGGCGCCGGATGGAAAATGTTTCGTTGATAACCTTGTCGAACATGCCATCTCCTGTCGCTCACCATTGTCATTGAATACGCGCGCAAGCCTGGATGATTACACAACATGTTGCGCACGAACATCTATCGCTTCGACTTTCCTGCAATCAAGTCCGTTACAATGGCTCATGGCATGGCGCGCCTGCGCCTTGCCCAACGTTAAAGATTCATGCTCCCTATGCCGGGCAATCCTGGTCACCTGCGTGCGCTGACGCGTTTGTTCGCGGCCGTACTGGCGTGCCTGTCCTTGTCCTGCGCCATGGCGCAGGCGGCGGAAAACGACCGCTGGTCGGCACTGACGACGACCATTTTCCAGCATTACAGGCAGGATGACGCTCCGGCCACGGCCACCGCCCTGGCGCAGGACCGCGCCGGCTTCCTGTGGGTCGGCAGCCAGAGCGGCCTGCTGCGCTGGGACGGTTACCGCTTCCGCGTCTACCGCCGCAACATCGCCGATCCGCACGCGCTGCCGGACGTATATATCCAAAAACTGTTCGTCGACCGCCGCGGGCAACTGTGGATCGGCACCAGCAATGCCGGCGTGGCGCGTTACGACGCCGCGCTCGACCGCTTCGTGCGCTACCCGGTCGGCGGAGAACACGGCTTACCCAATCCCAGCGTGCTGGCCTTCGCCGAGGATGGCGACGACGGCCTGCTGGTCGGCACCTCGACCGGCTTGCACCGGCTCGACCTGCGCAGCGGCACCTTCAGTTCGCTGCCGTCGGATGCGGGTTTGCCCAGTGTCGCCATCCAGAGCCTGCTGCGCGACCGCGGCGGCGCGCTGTGGATCGCCACGCGCGACGGCCTGGCGCGCCAGCGCGGCCAGGGAACTCAAGCGTGGAGCGGCTTGCGCTTCGACGCAATTTCCCTGCCGTTGGCGCCGGACCAGCGCCAGGATGCGGAAAGTTTAATGGAGGACGATGCCGGCCGGCTGTGGATCGGCACGTCCAGCCACGGCGCCTTCGTGCGCGCGGCCGACGGCGGCACGATCGCCGCCGTGCTCGAAAGCGGGCCGCAACCGACCTTGCAGTCGGAAGACGTGTACACGATGGCGCAGTCGCAGCCCGGCGAAGTCTGGCTCGGCACCTGGGGGCAAGGCATCGTCGTGGTCGACACGGAAACGCTGCGCACGCGC
Source organism: Pseudomonadota bacterium (assembly GCA_040389645.1). Taxonomy (GTDB): domain Bacteria; phylum Pseudomonadota; class Gammaproteobacteria; order Burkholderiales; family Burkholderiaceae_D; genus Rugamonas. The sequence continues at coordinate 14,810 of JAZJZT010000040.1, forward strand.
CGCATCCGCAACGACCGCGCGCTGGCCGGCTCGCTCGGCAACGATACGATCTGGTCGCTGCTGCGCGACCGGTCCGGCCTGATGTGGGTCGGCGCCGTGCGCGGCCTGAGCCACACCGATCCGCGCCAGGGCGCGCTGCGCAATATTCTCGGCGGCGGCACCCGCCCCGGCGGCCTGTCCGATCCCGAGGTGACGGTGGCGCTGGCCGCGCGCGACGGTAAAGTATGGCTCGGCCTGGGCGCGAACGGCATCGACATCGTCTCCAACACGGGCACGATCCAGCGCCTGCGCGCCGATCCCGCCCGCCCGGACAACGCGCTGCCGGGCGAGCACGTGATTTCGATCGCCGAGGGGCCCGACATCTATGCCGGCACGCTGCGCGGCCTGTACCGCATCGGCCAGGATGGCGTGCAAGTCGAGCGACTGCGCCTGCCGGGAAGAGCGGCCGACGCCAGCGCGGACGCGCTGCTGTGGGCCGGGGACGCCTTGTGGATGGGCGCCTGGGACGACGGCCTGTGGGAATTGCGTTTTCAGGATGGCGTGCAGTCGGTTCATCACTACCCGCTCGGCGACAGGCTGGCCGACCACCGCATCCTGATCCTGGAAAAGGGCGTCGGCGATACGCTGTGGATCGGCACCGGCAACGGCTTGACCAGCTTCGACCGGCGCAGCCATGTCACCGAAACAATCCTGCCCGACGCCGCCGATCCGGGCGCGCTGGCGGCCGGTTATATCAGTTCGCTGTGCCTGGACCGGCGCGGCCGCTTGTGGGTGGCCAGCACCGGCGGCGGCGTCAGCGTGCTGACCGGGCGAGATAAGGCCGGCCGGCCGCGCTTTCACCGCATCGGCGCGGCGCACGGGCTATATAACGATGTCGGCCAGATCCTGCAGGATGGCCAGGGCTACCTGTGGGCGTCGATGGACAAGGGGCTGGCGCGCATCGATCCCGACACCTTCGCCGTGCAAGTGCTGCGCCGCGCCGAGGGGGTGGCGCTCGAATCGTACTGGAGCGCGTCCGGCGCCGTGCTGCCGGACGGCCAGTTGCTGTTCGGCGGCATGGGCGGCGCCACGCTGTTGAAACCGGAATTGCTGCGCGGCGACAGCGCGCGTCCGCCGGTGGCGGTGACGGACTTGCGCGTCGGCGGCCAGGTGCTGGCGCCCGGCGCCTATGCGCAGGGCGGCGCGCCGCTGCTCATTCCTCCGGGCGACACCAGCCTGGCGGTCGAATTTTCCGCGCTCGATTATTCGTCGCCGGAGCGCAACCGCTACGCCTACCGGCTCGACGGCTACGACCATGACTGGATCGCCACCGATCCGAGCCGGCGCCTGGCCGCGTATTCGAACCTGGCGCCGGGAGACTATACGCTGCGCCTGCGCGGCTCGAACCGCGACGGCACCTGGAGCGACAATGAATTGCGCCTGCCGCTGCGCGTGCTGCCGGCGTGGCGCCAGACCGGCTGGTTCAAGGCCGCGATGGCGCTGGGCGGCGCCTTATTGATGATCGCCGTCGTCGAAGCGCGCACGGCGTGGCTGCGGCGCCAGCGCAGGGAACTGGAGCGCTGCGTGCACGAGCGCACGGCCGAACTGGAGCAAGCGACGCGCGAATTGCGGGAAGCGAGCCTGACCGATCCGCTGACGCAGTTGCGCAACCGGCGCTTCCTGATGCAAAACATCGAGGCCGATGCCGCGCTGAGCCTGCGCCATTACCGCGACCGCGCCACGCAGGCGGAACCGGACGAGAATATCGACCTGATTTTTTACCTGATCGACCTCGATCACTTCAAACAGATCAACGATGTGCACGGCCACGCGGCCGGCGACGCGGTGCTGATCGAGACCGGGCGCCGCCTGAAAACCGTGTTCCGCGAATCGGATTACGTGGTGCGCTGGGGCGGCGAGGAATTCCTGTGCGTGGGGCGCGAAATGCAGCGCGCGCAGGCGGCCGCGCTGGCCGAGCGGATCCGCGCGGCGGTGGCCGAGCAGCCGTTCGCGCTGCCGGACGGCCCGCCGTTGACCATCACGTGCTCGGTCGGCTACGCCTGCTTCCCCGGCCCGGGCGAACCCTGCGCCGACGGCGCGATCGGCTGGAAGGATGTCGTCGTGCTGGCCGACATGGCGATGTACATCGCCAAGCGCGGCGGGCGCAACGCCTGGGCCGGCCTGACGACGCCCCGGTTCACGGCCAGCCTGCTGGAACACGCCAGGAACGATATCGAAGGGGTACTCGCGCGCGGAGAATTGCAACTGGTGAGCAGTGCCGCGCAATGAGCCACGGGCCGTAAAATTGTCATTCCCGCGAAGGCGGGAATCCCATTTAGAGTCGCAAACGGCGCAAAAGAATGGGATTCCCGCCTACGCGGGAATGACAACTCTACGGCCGGTGGCTTCACTTAACGGCATTTCGGTGCAGTGCCGCCGTTATTCGGGCTGGCGGTAGATCGCCAATTCCTTGTAGCCGGACGCCGGGTCGCTTTCTCGTGCAAAACGGTGCTCCGGCAGCAGCGCCAACAACAGTTCGGCCGTGGTGCGTACGATGCAGCCGGGCGCGACATGGCCGCCATACACCCGGCCGGCGGAGTCGGAGACGGACATGTGCAGGTGCGCTCCGTCGGGACAGACGGAACCGGCCAGGGTCAAAATTTCGAAGTCGCCGCGCAATTCGGTCGGCTGCGGCAAGCCGGCGTAGCGCAATTGCGCCACGCTCAGGCTGCCGATACCCTGCAATACGAAGGCGGCGTGCCGGCCGGCGGCCGCTTCGATCGCCGCGCGCAAATCCTGTCCCGGTCCGAGCCGGATCGGCAGCGCCTGCATGCTCAGGCCGGAACGCGCGCCGCGACCAGCGCCTTGAATTCGCCCTGGTCGACCAGGCGCTGCAAATCCTGTGCGCCGCCGATCAGCGTGCCGTTAATAAAAACCATCGGCAAGGTCGGCCAGCCGGTCCACATTTTGAGGACCGTGCGGCGGCGCCACTGGCTGAAATAACTGCCGTATTCGAGATAGGCGTACGGCGTGCCGAGCCCGTCGAGCAGTTTGCGGGCCTTGCGCGGAAAAGGATTCATCGCCATGCCGACCACGACGACCTGGTTCTTCGCGATCGCCGCCTGCACTTCCTGCAGCACATTGGCGTGATGGCCGGCGATATTGTTGCGTATCGCCGGGTGGATGTGGTTTTCGTCAAGGATGGGACGGATCATGGCGTTTCCTGCTCGGGTGGCGAATGAAAACAATGTATCCGCCCTGGGCAATTGTGACAAGCAGCAATTACAGCAGGGCCAATGTCGCCGGGTCCGGCTTGCCGTCGAAATACTTGTGCAGGCACTCCGTGAACACCGGCACGTCCGGCGCGGCGCGCGCGAACAGCGTCATGCAGGAGCGGAACTTGAGATCGTCCGGCGTATCGAAGATCGCGCGCGCCGACGCACCGTCCACCGCGCCGACCAGCATGCTGCAGGCGCGCAAGCGTTCGCCGAGCACCGGGTGCGCCAGATAGGCCTGGGCGTCGGCCAGCCCGGCCAGCGCATAGCGGCGCGCCGTGTCGCTGTGACCAAGGCCGGCCAGTTGCGGAAAGATGAACCACATCCAGTGGTTGCGCTTGTGCCCGGACAGCAGCTCGTTGAGCACCGTGTTGTACACCGGCGCTTGCGCATCCAGGAATCGTTGTGGGTCGAACATGGTCACCTCCTCTGTTTCGCGGAAGTGTACGCCGAATCATTACATGACGACCACACCAACGGCATACCGCGCCGTCGCCGTGTAAAGCAAGTCGATTGCGCGCTCAGCGCACGCCGAACGCGAGGCGTTTACCTTCGCGCAGCATGCGCTCGAAGTCGTCGGCCGGCACCGCCTGGCTGAACAGGTAGCCCTGCAACTGGTCGCAGCCGAGGTCGCGCAAGAAACTCATCTGCTCGGCCGTCTCGACGCCCTCGGCGACGATTTCCTGGCGCAATTGCTGCGCCATCGTGACGATCGCGCGCGCGATGGCGCAATCGTTTTCCTCGTACGGCAAGCCGATCACGAAGGAGCGGTCGATTTTTAACGTGGAAATCGGGAATTTCTTCAGGTAGGCCAGGCTCGAATAGCCGGTGCCGAAATCATCCAGCGCCAGCGCCAAGCCCATCGCCACCAGCTGGTTCATGATGGCGATGACATTGTCGGCGCCGCGCACCAATAAACTTTCGGTAATTTCCAGCATCAACTGTTCGGGGTGCACCTGGTGCCGGTTCAATACGTCGGCCATGCGTTCCGGCAGGCGGTGGTCGAACTGGCGCGCCGACAGGTTGACGGCGATCGGCGGCATGATCAGATTCGCATCCTTCCACGCGCGCACTTGCCGGCACGATTCTTCCAGCACCCAGTTGCCCAGTTCCAGGATCAATCCCGTCTCTTCGGCCACCGGGATGAACACGCCGGGCGAGACCAGCCCGCGCACCGGGTGGCGCCAGCGCAGCAGCGCCTCGGCGCCGACGATGCGCCCGCTGCGCAGGCTGACCTTGGGCTGGTAATACAGTTGCAGTTCATCGTTGATCAGCGCCTGCCGCAATTCGCTCTCGATGCGCAAGTGTTCCTTGGCGCGCTGGTTCATCTCTTCGCTGTAGAACAGGAACGCCGTTTCGGCCTGGGTCGCCTTCGACGTCGCCACGTCGGCGTGGCGGATCAGGTCCGACGTATCCTGCCCGTCTTCCGGGTAGATCGCGATGCCGACATTGGCGCCGACCTGCAGGCTGTGCGTGGCCAGTTGCAGCGGCGCGACCAGCGCACCGACCAGTTTTTGCGCGACGATCGCCGCGTGCTCCCGTTTTTCGATGTGCAGCAGCGCGACACCGAAACGGTTGCCGTCGAGCCGCGCCAGGATATCGGCGTCGCGCAGCACCAGGCGGAACTGGCGGCCGATCTCGCTCAACAATTCGTTGCCGACGTCGTGCCCGAGCGTGTCGCTGATCGCGCCCAGGCGGCTGATCTCGATCACCAGCAGCGCGCCGTGTTCATGGCTGCGGCGCGCCTCGGCCAGCGCCTGCGTCATCAGTTGCGTCAACAGGCACTGGTTCGGCAGGCCGGTCAAGGTGTCGTAGTTCGCCATGCGCTGCATGCGCGCTTCGGCATCCTTGTGCACGCTGATGTCGGAAAACAGGGAGAAGGTATGGCTGATCTTGCCTTCGCTGTCGCGCACGGCGCTGATCGTCACCGATTGCGGGAACAGTTCTCCGTTTTTGCGGCGGCCGACGATTTCGCCGCGCCACGGTCCGGCGCCCTTCATCGCCGCGCGCACCTTGGCGCGGAAATCGGCGTCGTGCACGCCGGAGCGCAGCAAGTCCGGGGTCTGTCCGATCGATTCGGTCGGCGTGTAGCCGGTGATGCGGGTAAACGCGCTGTTGATGGAGACGATGCGTTCGGTCGAATCGGTGATCAGCACGCCCTGGTCGCTGTCTTCGATGATGCGCGCGTGCAGGTTGATCTTGTCCAGGTCCGACAGCGGTTCGTTGACATTGTCGAGCAGCACGCGCATGCCGACCGGTTCTTCGTGTTCATCGTGCAGCAGCGCCATCGCCAGCCGCACCCAGATCACGTCGCCCGACTTCTTGCGCCGGCGTACTTCGGTGACCATCCCTTCCTGTTCGAAAAACAGTTCGGCGATGTTGCCGTCGTCGTCATCCTCGGTGTACAGGAACAGGATATTCTGTCCCAGCGCTTCTTTCGCCGTGTAGCCGAACATGGCGACGGCGCCGCGGTTCCACGCCGTCAGGTAGCCGGCCAGGTCCAGTTCGATCATCGCCGGCGGCGGCGTTTCGGCGACGATGCCGGAAGCGCGCATCTCGGCCAGTGCCGCGTCGAGCTCGGCAAGCGTCGTGGCCAGGGCATCGCCCTGTTGCGTTCGGGCGGCCTGGCTCAGCGCCAGGCAGCGCTCGATCGCTGCCTCAAGCATGGGACTGGCCCCCGCTGTCGGTGGCCACGCTGAGCATCCACAGGTTCGCTTCGGCGGCGATGCGGTTGAAATCGGCGCCGTCGAGTTGCAGCGCGTCGAGCTGCGACTGGACGGCCGCGAAATCGCCCTGCTCGGCCGTCTCCAGCAGCGCCAGCAGCGCGCCCAGTTCGCCGGATTTCGACAGCAGCGCCTGCTGCACCGCGTCGCTGACGGTCAGCGGCGCCAGCACTTCGGCCAGCGGCATGCCGAACAGCACGCCGAGCAGAGAGAACATGCCGACCATAAACCCTTGCTCCTGGTGCAGCTTGTCGAGGCCGGTCTGGCGCGCCAGCAATTCCATCGCGTGGGCGCGCACGGCCACGCGCGCGAGCAGCATGGCCGACCGCAAGTCTCCTTCCCGCGCCGAAAACAGCATCAGGTTCAGCCAGCGGCGCAATTGCTGGCGGCCCAGGATCAGGATCGCCTGCGCAAAACTGCTGACACGGCGGCCGGTGCCCATGCCGAGCGAATTGACCAGTTTTAATAAATGATACGACAGCGTCGGATCGCGCCGCAGCAAGGCTTCGATTTCATGGGTGTCGGCATCGTTCGTCACCAGTTGCACCAGTTTTAAAGCCAGCGCGCGCGAGGCGGCTTGCGCGCCGACGGCCTTGGCCGGCGGCGCCAGCGGCCAGTCTCCCTCGACCCAGGCAATGGCCGGCGCCAGGTTTTTATCGAAAGCGTCGTCGAAACGTTGTAATTGCTCGGCCGGCAGCAGGTTCCAGCCGGCATCGAGCCAGGCTTGCGGCTGATCCAGGCCGTCGCGGAAAAAACAGGGGAATTGCGCACCCAGCGTTTGCATCGCTTCATCCGGCACGGCGGAAACGGCGCCGGCCAGCAGCAGGCCGGCAGGCAAGCCGTTGCGGTCGGCCAGTTGTTGCAGGAAAACGGGAGGGGTATTGATTGAGGCGTTCATCTAATGGTTCCGGTGGTACTGAATAGTAGTCATTATGGTACTCCGAAACTATTGGCGCCGGTCAACATTATGCCGTGCGGCGCTTGACAGGCGTGGCAATCACGACAAGTTGCCCTATATGATGCTGTACTGCATCAATTCGGCCGTCAAACCGGCCCGCCAGGCAGGTAGCGGCACAGCCGTTCGAACAGGCCGGGTTCGCGCATGCGATCGCTCCACCACTGCAGCGCGGCGCCCGTCTCTCCCGTACGCCAGGCCAGATAAAACGTTTCGTCCGGCTTTGGTTCTTCCACTTCTTTTTCCACCAGCAGGCCGGCGCCGATCGCCGCGCGGGCGCACTGTTCCGGCAAAAAACCGAAACCCAGGCCGGCGACCTGGTACTGGAACTTGCTGTGCATGGTCGGCACCGTCAGCGTGTCCTGTCCCAGCAGCAAGCCGACGGTGCGCGGCGCCATCTTGCGCGCCGAATCGGCCATGACGATGGCGCGGTGGTATTGCAATTCGTTGCGGCCAAGCTTGCCCGTGACCGTGGCCAGCGGGTGATCCGGCGCCACGGCGAACACGAACTTCATCGTGCCGATCGGCTGCGATACATAACCGCCGCCGGCCGGGCCGTCGCCGGGCGCGCCCACCAGCAAGTCCACGCGCCGGTCGAGCAGCGCTTCCCACGTGCCCGACAGCGCTTCCTGCGCGATGCGCAAGCGTGTCTGTTGCGCCACAGCATAAAACGCGCGCACGTCGCCGTCCAGCGCCGCGGCCGAGAACATCCCGTCGATGCCGAGCGCGAGTTCCGTCTCCCATCCGGACGCCACGCGCCGCACGCGGTGTTCCAGGTCTTGCGCCGCCTTTAACAGGTAGCGGCCTTCCTTTAACAATTCCTGGCCGGCTTTCGTCAATTCCACGCGCGGGCCGTTGCGCTCGAAGACTTGCACGCCGAGGTCGTCCTCCAGCTTGCCGACGGTGTACGAGATGGTTGAAGGCACGCGGTGCAATTCCTTGCCGGCGGCGGAAAACGAGCCGCGGCGGTCGATCGCATCGACGATCTGCAAGGCTTCCAGGCTGAGTCTGAGCATTCGATTTTTTCGATAATAGATCGGTAAATTTTCCGTTTTTTGAAACGGAAATGGAGGCCTATACTGTGCTGCATCGGTAGGGAATTTGCAAGGAAACCTCCTTCGAATTTATCGACCATCACCCTGAAAAGAAACGGAGTCCACCATGTTACAGATTCGTAAAAGTGAAGAACGCGGCGTTGCCAACCACGGCTGGCTGGATTCGCGTCATACGTTTTCGTTCGGACATTACCACGATCCGCTGCACAACGGCTTCGGTCCGCTGCTGGTGATCAACGAAGACAAGGTCACGCCGGCGCAGGGTTTCGGCACGCACGGCCATCGCGACATGGAAATCATTTCGTATGTGCTCAGCGGCGCGCTGGAACACAAGGATAGCCTGGGTACCGGTTCCGTGCTGCACTATGGCGACGTGCAGCGCATGAGCGCCGGCAGTGGCGTGCGGCACAGTGAATTCAACCATTCGCACAGCGAAGGCTTGCATTTCCTGCAGATCTGGATCCAGCCGAACGTGACCGGCATCGCCCCGAGCTACGAAGAAAAACACTTCGCGCCGGACAGCAAGCTGGGGCAGTTGCGCCTGATCGCGTCCGGCGACGGCCGCGACGGTTCCGTCCTGATCCACCAGGATGCGGCGATCTACGCCACCATCCTGAATGGAGAAACGACGCTGCAACATGCGCTGGCGCCGGGCAGGCTTGCCTATGCGCACGTTATTCGCGGTAACGTGACGGTCAACGGCACCGCGCTGAAAGGCGGCGACGCGTTGAAGATCATTGGCGAAAACGCGGTCACGCTGGCGCAGGGCGACGCGGCCGAAGTCCTGTTATTCGACTTGCCGTATTAAGCTAAATCATTGGCGGCTTAGCTTGGGCGTAATTTTTGCTATGATTGCAGGGCGCGCACAGTCGGCATAGCCGGCTGGCGCGCCTTTTTTACTTGTGAAGTCATTTATATTAAGAGCACAGCCATGCAGCCCGTCGAAACACCCGCCAAAGAAGAACTCGACTACATCACCTCTTGCGCGCTGCCGACCCCGTGGGCCCAGTTCACGCTGCACGCGTTCGTCGAGCACGCGACCGGCAAGGAACACCTGGCCATGGTGCTGGGCGACATCGGCAACGGCGAACCGGTGCTGGCGCGCGTGCATTCCGAATGCCTGACCGGCGACGTGCTGTTTTCGCAGCGCTGCGACTGCGGCGCGCAACTCGAAGGAGCGCTGAAAAAAGTCGCCGCCGAAGGCCGCGGCATCGTGCTCTACCTGCGCCAGGAAGGACGCGGCATCGGCCTGATCAACAAGATCCACGCCTACCGCCTGCAGGAAGCCGGCGCCGACACGGTGCAAGCCAATGAATTGCTGGGATTTAAGGCCGACCAGCGCAACTATGCCCTGGTCGAACCGATGCTGAAACAGTTCGGCGTGACGAGCCTGCGCCTGATGACGAACAATCCGCGCAAGATCGCCGCGATGGAAAACCTCGGCATCACCGTGGCCGAGCGCGTGCCGCTGCTGGTCAACCGTAACGCATTCAATCAAGGTTACCTGAACACCAAGGCCGCCAAGCTGGGCCACATGATGACCCCGCCGCCAGCGCCCGCCGAGGATGGCGAGCTGTAGACCACTCCATTTTCCCAGTCCAGGCATGCATGAAAATTACTGATCTTGCCGCTGTATCGATCCTGACCTGGGCTTGCGCCGGCGCGCTGGCCGCGCCGACCGCGCCGGCGGCCACCGCCACCGCACCGGCCACTGCACCGGTCCCGGCGACCGCACCGGCGCCGGCGACGCAAAACGCCGACGCCGCCGCGCCACTGCCGCCGCCATCGAGCGCGGCGCAAAAACTGTATTCCACGGCCAAGGCCGACCTGCTGCAAGTGCGCTCGCTGCTGAAAAGCGGCCGCACCCAGTCGTCGGTCGGTTCCGGCTTCCTGATCGGCACCAGCAACCTGGTGCTGACCAATTACCACGTCGTCTCCCAGTTCGCGCTCGATCCGGACACCTATGTCGGCGAATGGGTCGATACCGGCGGCCAGCGCGGCAATGTCGAATTGCTGGCGGTCGACGTGCTGCACGACCTGGCCGTGCTGCGCGTGAACCGCAACGGCACCGGCGTGTTCAAGATGCCGGAACAACTGGCGAAGTTGAGCCAGGGCCAGTACCTGTACTCGCTGGGCAACCCGCTCGACCTGGGTTTCGCCATTTCCGAAGGCGCATATAACGGCGTCATCACGCGCAGCTTTTACGACCAGCTGATGTTTACGGGACCGATCAATTCCGGCATGAGCGGCGGCCCCAGCGTGACGGTCGACGGCGATATCGCCGGCGTCAATGTCTCGAAACGCCTCGATGGCGAGCTGGTCAGCTTCCTGGTGCCGGCCCGCTACGCGCAAGAATTACTGAAAAAAGTGACGCCGCAAAGCAAGCCGCCGAAAGATTTCACGAGTGTCGTGGCGCAGCAATTGCTGTCGCACCAGAGCGCGATGGTCGACCAGTTGCTGGCTTCTCCACTGACGATGAAGGCGATGGGTCCCTACCTGGTGCCGGTGCGCGAATCCGAACAGATGCGCTGCTGGGGCCGCTCCAACGTGAAAGCCGACAAGCCTTTCACCGTCGATATCACCAGTTGCTCGATGGAGTCGGCGATTTTTGTCTCCGGGTCGCTGCAAACGGGCGCGATCGGCGTGCGCCACCAGTTCATGCGCAGCGCCGGGCTGGACGCGGTGCGCTTCGCCCAGCTGGCCACGGCGTCGTTCAAGAATGAAGGTTTTGGCAGTTACAAGGATAGCCGCATGACGGGGCCGCATTGCACCGAAGAATTCGTCAAGAACAAGAGCATGCCGCTGCGCGCCGTGCTGTGCGTGCGCGCCTACCGCAAATTCTCCGGCCTGTACGACTTTTCCCTGCTGACCGCCAGCACCGACGATGGCCTGATGAGCCTGCAAAGCCGGCTCGATGCGCGCGGCGTCTCGTATGACAACGGCTTGCGCACCAGCCGCGCCTTCCTGGCGGCGCTGGCGCGCGGGAACGCCAAATGACGGCGCCATACTTCATTGAAATGCTGGCGCGCAACGGCGACGTCCTGCACCGCCACCGCGTCGACCAGTTGCCGATCCGCATAGGACGTGGCTACGACAACGATTTTATTCTCGACGATGCCCATACCGCCGCCAGCCATGCCGTGATCGACGCCGATGCCGACGGCAAGCTGGTGTTGCGCGACCTAGGCAGCCAGAATGGCGTGGTACACCGGGGCAAGCGGCATGCTTCGATCCCGCTCGACGGCGACACCGTCGTGCGTCTCGGGCATACGCGGCTGCGCGTGCGCGATCACGCCTTCCCGGTCGCGCCGGAACTGGCCGACACGACGATGCACGCGTGGGAAGGCGCGGCGCCGGCGCTGACCGGCCTGGCGCTGATCGTCCTGTTTACGGTGGCCGAGCAGGCGCTGTCGGACGCCGAATCGTTCCAGGCCATCCGGTATTTACTGGTGATCGCGTCCGGCCTCGGCGCAGCCGTCGTCTGGAGCGGGCTGTGGGCGCTGGCCAACCGCCTGTTCGGCGTCCACGCGAGATTTGGACGCCACCTGTTCATCCTCGGCAGCGGCCTGGTCACGGTTGGCCTGTGGAAAGCCATCAGCAGCGTGCTGGCCTATGCCTGGTCGGCCGAAGCGCTGACCCATTACGCCAATATCGTCACGCTGGCGATCGTCTGCACGATGCTGTTCTTCCACCTGCGCACCATCAAGCCGCACCACCCGAAACGGATGGCGTCGATGTGCGCAGTATTGATGGCGGTGGCGTCCGGCTTGATGCTGATGAGCAACTTGCAAAACAATGGGCGGCTGTCGGACGAGTTATACATGTCGGTGCTGCTGCCGCCGGTGCTGAGACAGAGCCCGGATATCAGCGTCGATCAATTCATGGGCAAGGCCGCACGGCTGAAATCCGGCGTCGACGCCGCGCGCTCGCACGGGGCGAAAGTCGATGCGGATGACGATGATCAGGAGTGACGGTTATCTTTTTTCAAAATCAAGTGCAAAGGCTGGGGTCAGACCCATGGGTCTGACCCCGGATTTTTGCCCCTGATTTTTGCCGGCAATCCTGATAATTTTTATTTTGCCCAAGGCGCCCCTTTCAGTTCCAGCATATTCCCCTCAGGATCGTTCAGGTAAATCGACGGCCCCGCCCCCTCGGCGCCGTAGCGCGATTCGGCCGGCCCGGCCTCCACGCCTGCGGCAGCCAGTTCGCTGCGGATCGCCGCTTCGTCAAAATCCTCTACCCTAAAACAGATGTGATCGACATTGTGCCCTTCCTTGCCCGGAGCGGCGCCGCCCATGCGGCCCAACTTGCCGTCCACCGGCACCAGGTCGACCAGCGAACGGCCGGCGCGCAATTGCACCAGGCCGATCTCGTCCTGGCGGCGCTCGACCGTGCAGCCAAGGACCCCTGTATAAAATGCCGTCATGCGCTGCAAGTCGCGTACGCGCAGCACGATATGGTCGATTTCACGCAACTTGATCATTGCACCTCCGAAATATTGTCATATATTAAAAATAGGCGCCGTGGCGCGGATTGCAAGTGCCAGCCTCTCAAATCCGGCCGCGCCTGAATTCGGCCAGGAAGACCTTGGTCTGTTGCGGCGACAGCACTGTTACTGGATCGCCATGATAGACGTACAGGAAAGGCGTGCCGCCGAGGCGGTCGGTCAGTTTGGCCGAGACGAGAAAACGGGTGCCGGCCGGATACTGGCTGATATCCGTCAACCGGCGCGAACATTGCACCAGCAGCGACGGTGAATACGCCTGGCCGGGCACCGGGCTGATTCGCAACTGGCTGCCGTGCCAGCCCGACTCCACCGCCACGTCACGGTAGGCATAGATATCACGCGCCATCGTCATCCCCCTTGTTATCGTCATCGAGTCCGTCCAGGCGTTCCAGCGAGAAATCGATCACGGTATGAAGGGCTTGAATCGTGTCCTGCCCCAGCAACTTTTCGATCTCGTCTTGTGCAGTGCGCCATGCCGTTTTGGCGGCGCGCGCCTTGTCGCGGCCGGCATCGGTGATGGTCACGATGCGCTGGCGCGGGTCGCTGCCCGGCAATAAAACGACCCAACCGGCATCGATCAGCGGGCGCAGGTTGCGCGTCAGCGTGGTGCGTTCGGTGCAGAGCAATGTTGCCAGTTGTGCCATCGGCAAGGCCTGGTAAATGATATGGCGCAGCAGCGAAAATTGCGTCGTTTTCAGGCCGGCCTTGGCCAGGTGCTGGTCGTACAGGCGCGACACCGTGCGCGTCAGCTTGCGCAATTGCAGGCAGGTGCAAGGCTTGTACGTGGGCGCTGGAATGGTGGATGAGTTCATAAAAATAGGTGTAGTTACACATGAATTCCTGAAATCCATTATAGTGTATTCGCAAGCGATACCAACCTGCCCGATCGATAAGAAAGAGAGAATCCGCCATGGAAGCGAAAAGTACACTGGAAATCTGGAATGAAGAAGCCGCCGAAATGCGCGCCAGGATGGCGCCGTCCGGCGTGGCCGACCGCGATCAGTTACGCGAACGCAAGGGCCTGGATTTTTTGCATGGGATAAGTTCAGGCGACATTCCGCCCGCGCCCATCGGTGAATTGATCGGTTTCCTGCCGATCAGCGTGGAACACGGCCATGCGATATTCCAGGGCACCCCCGGTTTTCAGCATTACAATCCCAGCGGCAGCGTGCATGGCGGTTATGCCGCGACCTTGCTCGATACGGCGGTCGGCTGCGCGATTCATTCCACGCTGCCGGCCGGCAAAGGATTTACGACGCTGGAATTGAAGGTCAATTATATTCGCGGCATGACGGATAAAACCGGGCCGGTGCGCGCCGAAGGCAAGGTCATTTCCGTCGGCGGCCAGGTCGCGGTGGCAGAAGGTAAAATCACGGATGCGAACGGTAAACTGTATGCGCATGCGACAACCACCTGCCTGATATTCGCGATCTGATTTATATGATGCATCCGGCGCCCATTGCAAAGATTGGCGCCAAACGGATTGAATCATCAGGCAGCGCCTTCTTTCAATCCGTTTAGCAAGATGTTTTACGCAGCAAGCTGCGCTCATTCCCCTTTTCCAATTTCAATCCCTTCCTGTTAATACGCCGTATTTCACCCGGCGCATATTTTACTCTTCCAGCAGGCATGCCGTTTATGACAACGTACCTCCCCTAAAAACCAGGCGACTATCATGCAGGCGAATTTTTGCCCAGTTTATGCCAGATATTGGCGCGATCAAGCCGAAATCCGGCACAAGCTACCCAGTGAAGCACCGCCAGTGGGGCTTTGACAGGGCGTCTTGGCATCGCATGCAAACTTCCGGGCATTTGATAAAAGCGAATGAATAGAATGAAAATGGCGGCAGGGCTGCCTGGTTATTTCAAGGCGGGTGGCGGCAGTGAAAATCAGAAGCGTATCAAAGTGACGGAAAATAAAAATGGCGCCGAAGCGCCATTTCACGTTTAATTCATCCCTGCTTGAAATTCATGATCTGTCGATACTCGTCATCTTCAGGATTTTCTTTTCAAGCTGAGACAAAATAATCTTTCACAAACAATTAAAATCAGACCTGCCGAATCAGCAATGCAACCGCATCGGCATTGATGCCCTCTTCTCGGCCAAGATAGCCCATTTTCTCATTGGTCTTCGCCTTGATATTGACTTGGCCGATCGAAACACCCAGATCTTCGGCGATATTTGCCACCATGCCGGCGATATGCGGCGCCATTTTCGGACGCTGGGCGATGATCGTCGCATCGATATTACCGATATCGTAACCGGTCGCTTTTACACGTTTTGCCGCTTCACGCAGCAAGACGCGCGAATCTGCGCCCTTGAAATCCGGGTCTGTATCAGGGAAGTGTTTTCCAATGTCTCCCAGGGCTGCGGCGCCGAGAATGGCATCGGTAATGGCGTGTAATAAGACATCGGCATCGGAGTGGCCCAATAAACCGAGATGGTGTGGAATATCGACGCCGCCGATAATCAATTTTCGGCCTTCCACCAGGCGGTGGCAATCGTATCCTTGGCCAATGCGGAATGGTAAATTCAGATTCATGCGGATTCCTTTTGTTGATGCGCCAAATACATTTCCGCGATGCGGATATCGCTCGGCAAGGTGACTTTGAGATTGCACGGATGGCCTTCGACCAGCTTCGGCGACAGGCCCAATGCTTCGACGGCGCTGGCATCGTCGGTGATGGCGCTGGCGTCCGGCGCGCAACCGAGCGCGCGCAATAGCAGTTCGTAACGGAACATTTGCGGCGTTTGCGCCAGCCACAGGCCGTCGCGCGGAGTGGTCGCGACGATGCCGCCGCGCGTGGTTTTGACGGTGTCGACCACGGGCAAAGCGAGCAGGCCGCCGGCCGGTTCTTCTCCCGCTTGCGTGATCAATCTGGCAATCAGGGTCGGTGTCAGACCGGGGCGCGCGGCATCGTGCACCAGCACCAGGTCATCATCGCCGATGGCGTCGCGCGCTGCTTTCAAACCGTTCAGGACCGAGTCCATCCGGGTAGCTCCGCCGCAGCGCAACACGGTCACGCCGGGCGCTTGCGGCGGCACCACGGCATCGATATAGCCATCCGCTTCGCTGACCACGATATACGTGTGCGCGATCAGATCGCTGGCGAGGAAAGCGTCAACGGTATGACGCAGCATCGGCTTGCCGTTGATATACAGGTACTGTTTGGGACTGCCTGCGGCCATCCGGGCGCCGACGCCGGCGGCGGGGATCAGGGCGAAATAGCGGGGTTTAGTTATCGTTTCAATCATTTATTTCATATAAGCCAAGGCTGTAGAGGGTAGATCTGTCATTCCTCCCATTGGGAGAAATGACTTCCCGCGAAAGCGGGAATCGCATTTGGAGTCCCCGGCGGTGCAGAAAAATGGGATTCCCGCCTTCGCGGGAATGACAAAATTTGGCGGCAACTTGATGGCATGCGATATACGGGACGACCAGTCTGCAATTTTACCTGCCGCGTTTCTGCCTCAATACCGCCTGTATCTCCCCATCGCAGGCCCGGCTCAACCTCGCATATTCGGCCGGGGCGTCGATCACGGCCTGCAAGGCTTCGACCTTGGCCATCTCTCCCTTGATATAGGGCATCCAGCCGCTGTCGATCTCGTGCGCCAGGGCCGAGCGGGCGGTGCCGCCGGGGGCGTACAGGGGCTTGCCTTCGAAACGCGTGGCCAGCGCCGCGCGCACGCTTCTTTCCGCCTTGGGCAGGTGTTCCAGGTAAGTCTGCATGTGACGCACTTCGTGCGCCAGGATCTCTTTATAACCGCAAGTACCCGGCGCAAATTCGCTGCTGATGTAGATGACGATCGGCGCATACGTCAATTTCACCGTGATTTGCGGCGCCACGCATTCGTAACCGCTCTCCGGATCGCGCAGCATCGGCCCGTCAAGACCGATGGCGACGCGCGACTCAGTGCGCGTCAGACCCAAAACATAGGTGTTCGGTCCGATCGCGCCCTTCATCGACGTCAGCGCACGGTAGGACAGGTTGTTGCGCACGCTGTAGCCGTTCTGCTGCGCCGACAGCACGGAAACCGTCTTGTTGATCGTATCTTCGCAGCGCACCTGGAACGGCGTGCGCCCGGCCGCCGCGGCAGTCGTTGTCCCCGCTGCCAGCAGCAGCGCCAGACAAGGCAGCAACAGGCGCGGGGTTTTCATGGTTTAACCGGGTTGCCACGCTCCGGACACGATCTTCTCCAGCCAGAACGCGCCGATGATGGTCTTGACGTCGGTGATCTCGCCGCTGCGCACCCACTCCAGCATCTGGCCCGGGCTGGCGGCAAAGGTTTCGAGGAATTCTCCATCATCCAGTTTCGGCGGGCCGGCCTTCATGCCGCGCGCCAGGTAGATGTCCAGGTGTTCGTCCGAATAGGCGATGGCGTTGTGGATGGTGCAGACGAACTGCCATTCGGTCGCGGTGTAGCCGGTTTCTTCTTCCAGCTCGCGCTTGGCGCAAGCTAGCGGGTCTTCGCCGGGGTCGATCTTGCCGGCGGGGAGTTCGATGAAGACGCGTTCGAGCGGATAGCGGAACTGGCGTTCCAGCAGCACCGTGCCGTCGTCGAGCAGCGGCAGGATGACCACCGCGCCGGGATGCAGGATGAATTCGCGGTTGGTGGTGTGGCCGTTGGGCAGTGTCACGCGGTCGCGCTGCACTTTGAGGAAGCTGCCGTCATACGCCAGCTCCCCGTCGATCCGGGTTTCCTTCAGGTGCGCATCCATGCACGCTCCGTGTCAGTTAATCTTACCCGCAGTGTATCAGTGACGGTGCTTGCGCAGGTAGCGCAACACGAATCCCGGGAAGGCCAGGACGATAAATAAACACGCCGAAATCGCGTAAAACTCCCAGGTCTGCGGAAAAACGGTGCCGATGCGGCCTTCGAGGCCGACGGCGATGCCGCCGACGACGAAGTACAGCAGCGCCATTTCCAGCAGGCGGACGAACAGCGGCTTGCTGCGCGCCCCGTCCGCGCCGGGTTTCAGCGCGACCAGGGCGAGCACTTTCTCGTTAAAGAAAGGCAGGTTGGCGCCCGCGATGGCGAGCAGGATCACCAGCCAGCTTGACGATGCGACATCCATCTTACGAAGCCAGGGTCTTGGTCATCGCGGTCAGGCAGGCGTTCAGCAGCGGACCCGGGATCAGGCCGAATACGACGACAGCGACTGCGTTCAGGCCGAGCACGACGTTCATGTCGCCCTTCACCACCAGCGGCGCAGTGTCGGTCGGCTCGTCGAACCACATCGTCTTGACGACGCGCAGGTAGTAGAACGCGCCGATCAGCGAGAACATCACCGCCAGCACGGTCAGCCACAACTGGCCGGTGTGCAGCACGGCTTGCAGTACCGAAAACTTGGCGGCAAAGCCCATCATCGGCGGCACGCCGGCCAGCGAGAACATCAGGATCGACATCAGCATCGCGTACCACGGGCTGCGCTTGCTCAAGCCCTTGAAGTCGGCCAGTTCTTCCGCCTCGAAGCCGGCGCGCGCCAGCACCATGATCAGGCCGAAGCTGCCCAAGGTCGTGAAGACGTAGGTGATCGAGTAGTACATCGCCGCGCTGTAAGCGGATGCCGCGCCGCTCTTGTCGACACCGACCACGCCGGACAGCAGGCCAAGCAGGACGAAGCCCATTTGCGCGATGGTGGAATATGCCAGCATGCGTTTCAGGTTGGTCTGCGCGATCGCGGTCAGATTGCCGACGGCCAGCGACAGCACGGCCAGGATCATCAGCATTTGTTGCCAGTCCACCGCCAGCGGCAGCAAACCTTCGACCAGCATGCGCATGCAGATCGCGAACGTCGCCAGTTTAGGCGCGGCGCCCAGCAGCAAGGTGACCGGTGTCGGCGAACCCTGGTAGACGTCCGGCACCCACATGTGGAACGGCACGGCGCCCAGTTTGAAGGCCAGGCCGGCGACCAGGAATACGATGCCGAACACGAGGATCGTCGGTTTCACGGTGCCGCTGGCGGCTTTGGCTGCCACTTCGGTCAGGTCCAGCGTGCCGGTCGCGCCGTACAGCATCGAGATGCCGTACAACAGGAAGCCGGAGGCGAGCGCACCGAGGATGAAATACTTCATCGCCGCTTCGGTCGACTTGGCGTGGTCGCGGCGCAGCGCGACCAGCGCGTACAGCGACAGCGACATCAGTTCCAGGCCGAGGTAGATCGACAGGAAGTTGTTACCCGAGATCATGACCATCTGGCCCAGCAGCGAGAACAGCGCGAGCACGTAGAATTCGCCGCCCAAGTTACCGCCGAGCATGCCGCGGTCGTGCGCGTACTGGCGCGAATAGATCAGGGTCAGGCCGACGGCGACGTAGGATGCCAGTTTCAGCAGGTTCGACATCGGGTCCGAGATGAACATGTTCGAGAACGTGTACACCGTGGTGCCGGCGCTGTAGTCGGCGTAGGTCAATACACCGCAGACGGCCAGCGTCAGCAGCGACAAAACGTAGGTGATCGAACGCTTGCCCTCGGCCAGGAACATATCGATCAGCAGGATCGCCGAGGCGGCGACCAGCAGAAAGATTTCTGCGGAGAGCGGCGCCATGTTGACGACCTGTTGCGGAACAATGTTAATTGGATTCATTTGCTATTCCTGATTTCTTATTGCAGCTTGGTCTGGGCGACGTGCTTGAGCAGGTCGGCGACCGAAGTTTGCATCGTATCGGTGAACGGAGCCGGATACAGCCCCATCGCCAGCACGGCCAGCGCCAGGATGCCCAGCATCAGGAACTCGCGGTTGTTGATGTCGGTCAGTTCAGCGACGTGGTGGTTGGTCACCTTGCCGAAGATGACGCGCTTGGCCATCCACAGCGAGTACGCGGCGCCGAAGATCAGCGCGGACGCGGCGGCGATGCCGGTCACGAAGTTGAACTGGACGGCGCCCAGGATCACCATGAATTCGCCGACGAAGCCGGAGGTCGCAGGCAAGCCGCAATTGGCCATCGAGAACAGGATGAAGAAGGCGGCGAATTTCGGCATTTTATTGACGACGCCACCGTAGTCGGCGATGTTGCGCGAGTGGGCGCGGTCATACAGTACGCCGATGCACAGGAACATCGCGCCGGAAATGAAACCGTGCGAAATCATTTGCACGATGCCGCCCTGCACCGACATGTCGTTGAACATGAAGAAGCCCAGCGTAACAAAGCCCATGTGCGCGATCGACGAGTAGGCGACCAGTTTTTTCATGTCCTTCTGGACCAGCGCGACCAGGCCGATGTAGATCACGGCCGTCAGCGACAGGCCGATGACGATCCACGCCAGCTTGTGCGACGCGTCCGGCGCGATCGGCAGAGAGAATCGCAGGAAACCGTAGGCGCCCAGCTTCAGCATGATCGCGGCCAGCACGGCGGAACCGCCGGTCGGCGCTTCGACGTGGACGTCCGGCAGCCAGGTGTGGACCGGGAACATCGGCACTTTCACGGCGAACGCCATGAAGAAGGCGAAGAAGATCGCGACCTGCTCGTTCATCGTCAGCGGCAACTGGTGCCAGGCCAGCACGTCGAAGGTGCCGGACTTGTTGTACAGGTAGATGATCGCCACCAGCGTCAACAGGGAGCCGAAGAAGGTGTACAGGAAGAACTTGAACGATGCGTAGATGCGGTTGGCGCCGCCCCAGACGCCGATGATGATGTACATCGGGATCAGGGTCGCTTCGAAGAAGAAGTAGAACAGCAGGCCGTCGGTGGCGCAGAACACGCCGATCATCAGGCCGGACAGGATCAGGAAGGCACCCATGTACTGGGCCACGCGTTCCTGGATCACTTCCCAGGCGGAGATCACGACGATCACGGTGATGAAGGCCGTCAGCGGGATGAACCACAGCGACAGGCCGTCGACGCCGAGCGAATAGAAAATGTTAAAACGCTCGATCCACGGCGATTTTTCGACGAACTGCATGCCGTGCGCGGCATTGTCGAAATGCGAGATCAGCGGCAGCGTCGCCAGCAGCGAGACGATGGAGCCGGCCAGCGACAGCAGGCGCACCATGCCCTTGTTCTTGTCGCTGCCGACGGCCAGCACGATCATGCCGAACAGTACCGGCAGCCAGACCGACAGGCTCAGGTAGGGAGGAAGATGGGAAATCGTTGACGTCATGGTTATCTTTTTCTCTTGTGCGTGTCAGCTAGTTAGGCGTGCCAAAACGGCAGGAAGTAGACCAGGAAACCCAGAATGCCGATGATCATGACGAACGCGTAGTGGTAGATGTAGCCGGTCTGCGCCAGGCGCGTCAGCGACGAGAACCACTGCACCACTTTCGCGCTGCCGTTGACGACCAGGCCGTCGATCAGCACCTTGTCGCCGACGTTCCACAAGCCGTTGCCGAGCAGGCGCGCGCCGCCGGCGAACACGATTTCGTTGAACTTGTCCATGTAGTACTTGTTGTCGAGCAGCGTGTGCAGCGCGTGGAACTTGGCGTAGAACCAGGCTGGTACGCGCGGATTGATCATGTAGCAGTAGTAGGCGAACGCGACGCCGGCGGTGGCCAGGGCCAGCGGCAGCGAGGTCAGCGAGTGCAATGCCATCGCCATCGGGCCGTGGAATTCCTCGGCCAGCATTTCCATCGCCTTGTGGTTTTCGCCGACGAAGATGACGCCCTTGAAGAAGTCGCCGAACAGCATCGGGGTGATCGTCATGTAACCGATCAGCACCGATGGAATGGCCAGCATCACCAGCGGGAACCAGACCACGAATGGCGATTCGTGCGGTTTCTGGCCAGGCTCCAGGCCGTGGTGGCCGTGGTCTTCCTCTTCTTCGTGGTGCGCGTCCGAATCGTGCTCGCCGCCGTGGGCGCCGTGCGCCGCCTTCGGCGCATGGTGATGGTCGTCGTGCGCGTGGGCCTTGCCGAAGCGCTCTTCGCCATGGAAGACCAGGAAGTACATGCGGAACGAGTAGAAGGCGGTGACGAACACGCCGGCCAGCACGGCGAAATTGGCGAAACCGGAACCCCAGATGTGCGATTCATGCACCGCTTCGATGATCGAATCCTTCGAATAGAAACCGGAGAACAGCGGCGTGCCGATCAGCGCCAGGGAGCCGAGCAGCGACGTGATCCAGGTGATCGGCATGTATTTACGCAGGCCGCCCATGTTGCGGATGTCCTGGTCGTGGTGCATGCCGATGATGACGGAGCCGGCGCCGAGGAACAGCAGGGCCTTGAAGAACGCGTGCGTCATCAGGTGGAACACGGCGACGGAGTATGCCGAGGCGCCCAGCGCGACAGTCATGTAACCCAGTTGCGACAGGGTCGAATAGGCGACGACGCGCTTGATGTCGTTCTGGATGATACCCAGGAAGCCCATGAACAGCGCCGTGATGGAACCGATGACGAGTACGAAGGACAGCGCGGTGTCCGACAGTTCGAACAGCGGCGACATGCGCGAGACCATGAAGATACCGGCCGTCACCATCGTCGCGGCGTGGATCAGCGCGGAAATCGGGGTCGGGCCTTCCATCGAATCAGGCAGCCAGACGTGCAGCGGGAACTGGGCCGATTTGCCCATCGCGCCGATGAACAGGCAGATGCAAGCCACCGACAGCAGCATCCAGTCGGTGCCCGGCAGGTGCAGCAGCGCCAAGGCTTCGCGCTTGGCGAACACTTGCTGGTAATCCATCGAGCCGGTGAAGGCGACCAAGAGGCCGATGCCGAGGATGAAACCGAAGTCGCCGACACGGTTGACCAGGAATGCCTTCATGTTCGCCACGATCGCGGTCGGGCGGGTGTACCAGAAACCGATCAGCAGATACGACACCAGGCCCACCGCTTCCCAGCCGAAGAACAGCTGCAGGAAGTTATTGGCCATGACCAGCATCAGCATCGAGAACGTGAACAGCGAGATGTAGGAGAAGAAGCGGTTGTAGCCCTCGTCTTCCTGCATGTAGCCGATGGTGTAGATGTGCACCATCAGCGAGACAAACGTCACCACGCACATCATCATCGCCGACAGAGCGTCGATCTGGAAGCCCACTTCCAGCTTCATGCCGGCCACGGTCATCCAGTTATACACGGTGCCGTTGTAGCTGGCGCCGCCAAGGACGTCCATCAGCGTCATCGCCGACAGGATGAATGCAATCAGCACGCCAAGGATCGTCGCGGTGTGCGACGTCTTGCGACCGACTAAATTCCCGAAAAATCGGGTTCCGAACAGGCCGGCAATCGCGGCGCCGGCCAGCGGCGCCAAGGGTACGGCAAGAAGGATGTTAGGGTTAAGTTGCCCCGCCATGATGAACCTTAATGTTTATTATTCGAGGGTTATTCGAAAACGAAATTCGCTTAGCCTTTGAGGCTGTCCAGGTCTTCCACGTTGATGGTGTCCAGGTTACGGAACATCACCACCAGAATCGCCAGGCCGATCGCCGATTCGGCGGCCGCCACGGTCAGGATGAAGAAAACGAAGATCTGCCCGGCCGCGTCGCCCAGGTAATGCGAGAACGCGATGAAGTTCATGTTCACTGCCAGCAGCATCAGTTCGATGGCCATCAGCAGCACGATGACATTCTTACGGTTCAGGAAAATGCCGACGATCGAGATCGCGAACAGGATCGCGCCCAGGACCAGGTAGTGTGCCAGCGATAAAGTCATGGTGCCTCCTTGACGGCTTCGGTTGCGGCGGCGGCGCCGCGCGTGGAGACCGCGTCCATCTTGACGATGCGCAGGCGGTCGTTGCGCTTGACGCGCACGGCGTCGGCCGGGTCGAAGTACTTGGTGTCCTTGCGCTTGCGCAGCGTCAGCGCGACGGCGGCGACGATGGCCACCAGCAGGATCGCGGCGGCGATCTCGAACGCGTAAATGTATTGGGTATAAATCAACAGGCCGAGCGCCTTGGCGCTGCCGATGGTGCCGGCCGCGGCAGGCACCTGCTGGTCGTAGACCCAGAACGAGCGCCACAGCACCGACGCCATCTCCAGCACGATCACGCCGCCGATGATCGACGCCACCGGCAGGTAGCCCCAGAAGCCTTCGCGCAACTTGGCATGGTCGATGTCGATCATCATGACGACGAACAGGAACAGCACCATCACCGCGCCGACATACACCAGCACCAGTACGATCGACAGGAACTCGGCTTTCAGCAGCATCCAGATGCCGGCCGCCTGGAAGAAGGCCAGCACCAGGAACAGCGCAGCTTGCACCGGGTTGCGGGCCGTGATGACGCGTACCGAGGCCAGTATCAAGATGGCCGAGAACACGTAGAACAAAACAGTTTTAAATTCCATGACTAACCCAGGAGACGTTTAACATTGGCATGAGCGGCGGCCGGTCAGCGGTACGGCGCATCGGCGGCGCGGTTGGCGGCGATCTCGTTTTCATAGCGGTCGCCCACGGCCAGCAGCATCTCTTTCGTGTAGTACAGGTCGCCGCGTTTTTCGCCGTGGTATTCCAGCACGTGCGTCTCGACGATCGAGTCGACCGGGCACGATTCTTCGCAGAAGCCGCAGAAGATGCACTTGGTCAGGTCGATGTCGTAGCGCGTCGTGCGACGCGAACCGTCGTCGCGCTGTTCCGATTCGATCGTGATCGCCATTGCCGGGCACACCGCTTCGCACAGCTTGCAGGCGATGCAGCGCTCTTCCCCGTTCGGGTAGCGGCGCAGCGCGTGCAGGCCGCGGAAACGCGGCGATTGCGGCGTCTTCTCTTCCGGGTATTGCACCGTGATCTTGCGCGAGAACATGTACTTGCCCGTCAGCGCCATCCCTTTGATCAGTTCGGTCAGCATGAAGCTGCCGAAAAAGTCTTTGATTCGTTCCATGATTGCGCTTCCTTACTTCCAAATGTTCCAGGATGTCTGCATCCAGCCAGCGACGATGACCAGGTATACCAGGGTCAGCGGAATAAATACTTTCCAGCCCAGGCGCATGATCTGGTCATAACGGTAGCGCGGGAAGGTACCACGCACCCAGACGAACAGCGACACGATCAGGAAGGTTTTCGCGAACAGCCAGAAGAAGCCGCCGAACCCGCCCCAGAATTCCAGGAACTTGAACGGAGCAGCCCAGCCGCCGAGGAACATGATGGAGCCCAGGGCGCCAACCAGGATCATGTTGGCGTATTCGGCCAGCATGAACATCGCGTACGACATGCCCGAGTATTCGACCATGTGGCCGGCCACGATTTCGGACTCACCCTCGACGACGTCGAACGGGTGACGGTTCGCCTCGGCCAGGCCGGACGTCAGGTAGACGACGAACATCGGCAGCAGCGGCAGCCAGTTCCACGACAGGAAATTCATCCCCATCTCGACGAATTGACCCTTTTGCTGGCCGGCGACGATGTCGATGAAATTCAGGCTGCCCGACACCATCAGCACGATGACCATGACGAAGCCCATCGGGATTTCGTAGGAGATCATCTGCGCCGATGCGCGCATCGCGCCCATGAACGAGTATTTCGAGTTCGACGACCAGCCGGCGATGATGATGCCGTAGACTTCCATCGACGTGATCGCCAGCAGCAGCAGCAAGCCGGCGTTGACGTTGGCCAGCACCGCTTCCGGGCCGAACGGCACCACCGCCCACGCGGCCAGCGCCGGCATGATGGTCATCACGGGACCGATGACGAACAAGCCCTTGGCGGCCTTGGTCGGGATGACGATTTCCTTGAACAGCAGTTTCAGGGCATCGGCGATCGGTTGCAGCAAGCCCATCGGGCCGACGCGGTTCGGGCCGACGCGGATCTGGATCCAGCCGATCAGCTTGCGCTCCCACAAGGTCGCATAGGCGACCAGGCCCATCAGCGGCAACAGGACGCACAGGATCTTGATCATGGTCCAGACCAGCGGCCAGACCGGGCCGAGCAGGCCGGCGCCGGTGCTGTTGATGGTATTGACGAATTCTGGCAACGCCATTATTTGCCCTCCCCTGCTTTGGCAACTGCAATAGGACCGAACATCGCGCCGAGTTGCGCGGTCGATGCGTGCGCGGCGGCGATGCGCACCACGTTGGCCGGCAGGCCCGCTTCGATCAGCGCTTCCAGCACGGCCGAACCGGCACCCTGCGTGACGCTTACCTTGTCGCCGGCCTTGACGCCGATCCGCTGCGCCAGGGCGGCGGACAGGCGCGCTTTCGGCGCGGCGCCGTCGACGGTGGCCAGCAATGGACCGGAGCGGCGCGCAAGCGCGTCGGCAAAGTGGATCGGTACATCGGCCAGGCGTTCCAGCTGTTCGCCGGCGCCGAACGACGCGGCTTTCGGCGCCAGTTTGGAGACGTTGTTCAGGCGGGCCGACAGGTCGGTGACGCCGGCGCCGAATACTTCGTCGCGGATCGCTTCCGACGTTTCGTAGTCAAAACCGGACAGGCCGAGGATGTTGCCCAGCACGCGCAACACTTTCCAGGCCGGGCGCGCTTCGGCGAGCGGCTTGACGGTGCCGTTGAAACTTTGGGCGCGGCCTTCGCAATTGACGAAAGTGCCCGAGGTTTCGCTGAACGGCGCGATCGGCAGCAGCACGTCGGCAAACTCGAAGCCGTGCTTGAAGGCGGACAGTGCGACGACCATTTCCGCCTGCTTCAGCGCGGCGCTGGCCGCTTGCGGGTTGGCCGCATCGAGTTCCGGTTCCGCGTTCAGCAAGACATACGCTTTTTTGGGCGCCGAGAAGGCAGGCGCTGCCTGCTTCGCGGTGGCGCCGACCAGGTAACCGCCGACGGTGTTGGCCGCCTCGGTCAGATAGCCGAGCTTGGCGCCGGTCTGTTCGGACAGCCACTGGGCGGCGGCGTGCAATGCGGACGCTTGCGGATGCGACACTGCGGCGTTGCCCAGGAAGATGGCCTTGGCGGTAGTCGCATCGCCGGACAGCAGGCTGGCGGCGATGGCCTTGGCGGCATCGGACGCATCGATCGCGTCGAAACCGGACGGCGCGGCGATTTCCTTGGCCTTGGCGACAGCCGACACCACTTGCGACAGCGCGGCGAGCCAGTCGGACGGCGCGGCGATGATTTTATTGGCGGTCGTGATCAGGTTTTCTTCATCGGCGCCGTGCAATACCGACAGCTTGGCGCCGGACTTGACTGCCGCGCGCAGGCGCGTGGCCAGCAGCGGATGGTCCTTGCGCAGGAAGGAACCGATGACGAACACGCGTTTCAAGGCGCTGACGTCGGCGATCGGCATGCCGAGCCACGGTTTGACTTGGCCGTCCAGCGCGAAATCGCTCTGGCGCAGGCGGAAATCGACGTGCTCGGAACCGAGCGCGCGGGTCAGCTTTTGCAGCAGGTACAATTCTTCGACGGTCGAATGCGGCGTCGCCAGGGCGGCGATCGCATCGGCGCCATGTTCATGCTTGATGTTTTTCAGGCCGTGCGCCACGTATTCGAGCGCGGTCTGCCAGTCGACTTCTTTCCACTGGCCGCCCTGCTTCAGCATCGGCTGGGTCAGGCGCTCGGCGCTGTCCAGCGCTTCGTACGAGAAGCGGTCCTTGTCGGAAATCCAGCATTCGTTGACGGCGTCGTTTTCCAGCGGCAGCACGCGCATCACTTTGCCGGATTTGACTTGCACGACCAGGTTCGCACCCAGGCTGTCGTGCGGCGACACGGATTTGCGGCGCGACAGTTCCCAGGTACGGGCGCTGTAACGGAACGGTTTGGAGGTCAACGCGCCGACCGGGCACAGGTCGATCATGTTGCCCGACATTTCGGAGCTGACCGCTTCGCCGACAAAGGTCGTGATCTCGGAGTGTTCTCCGCGGCCCAGCATGCCCAGTTCCATGACGCCGGCCACTTCCTGGCCGAAACGCACGCAACGGGTGCAGTGAATGCAACGCGCCATTTCCTGCATCGATACCAGCGGGCCGGCATTCTTGGGCACGACGACGCGCTTGTCTTCCTCGTAGCGCGAGGCGGACTTGCCGTAACCGACGGCCAGATCCTGCAACTGGCATTCGCCGCCCTGGTCGCAGATCGGACAGTCGAGCGGGTGGTTAATCAGCAGGAATTCCATGACGGACTTCTGCGCCTGCACCGCCTTGTCGCTGGCCGAGCGCACGATCATGCCGGCCGATACGGGAGTTGCGCAAGCCGGCAGGGGTTTCGGCGCCTTTTCCACTTCGACCAGGCACATGCGGCAGTTGGCCGCGATCGACAATTTCTTGTGATAACAGAAGTGCGGGATGTAGGTTCCCAGTTTATTGGCGGCGTCCATCACCATGCTACCAGCAGGGACTTCGACTTTTTTGCCGTCTATTTCGATTTCAACCATGGTGATC
>JAZJZT010000041.1:0-83078 GCA_040389645.1 Pseudomonadota bacterium
ATCCGGAAAGCTATACCCACCGCATCGGCCGCACCGGCCGCGCCGGCCGCAGCGGAGAGGCGATCCTGTTCATCACGCCGCGCGAAAAGAATTTGCTGAAGGCGATCGAGCGTTCGACCCGTCAGCCGGTGACGATGATGGAATTGCCGACCGTGCAGGCGGTCAACGATGTGCGCGTGGCCAAGTTCAAGCAGGAAATCACGGAAACGCTGGCGCAGGGCGAACTGGAACAGTTCCAGGGCTTGATCGAGGATTACGAGCGCGAGTTCAACATCCCGGCCGTGGAAATCGCCGCCGCGCTGGCGAAGATGGCGCGCGGCAACGTGCCCCTGCTGCTGGACAAGAAGCAGCAGGCGACGACGTCGTGGTCCGACGACCGCCCGGCCCGCAGCGATCGCTTCGACCGCCCGGAACGCGGCGACCGTTTCGATCGTCCTGAACGCGGCGAGCGCGCCGAGCGCAGCTTCCCGAAAAAGGAACGCATCGTGCGCCAGGCCGACGCCGGCATGCAGACGTACCGGATCGAGGTCGGCTACCAGCACGGCGTCAAGCCGGGCAACATCGTCGGCGCCATCGCCAACGAAGGCGGCATCGATTCCAAGTTCATCGGCCGCATCGAGATCTACGACGATTACAGCGTGCTCGACCTGCCGGACAGCCTGCCGGCGGAGACGATCGAACACTTGCGTGGCATCAAGGTCGCCGGCCAGCAGTTGCGCCTGAACCGCGACGGCGGGCAGGATGCAACGCCGGCCGCGGCTGCGGCGCCAGCACCGGCGCGCGTAGCGCCACCGGCACCGGCCCGCGCGGCGGCACCGGCATCGTCGCCAGCGCCTGCGCGCGCGGCGGCGCCAGCTTCGGCACCGGCCTTCGCGCCGGCGCCTAAAAAAGCGCCGTCCAGGGTGGCGGACGACGCGCCGGCATTCGACGCCGACGCGCCGGCCAAGAAGAAAAAGGACAAGCCGAACAAGGTCACGCTGCCAATGAGCGCGTTCCGCATCGAAGTCGGCAGCAAGCATGAGGCGACGCCGGCCAACATCGTCGGCGCGATCGCCAACGAGGCGGGGCTGGAAGCGAAATTCATCGGCCGCATCGAAATCTTCGATGACCACAGCATGCTGGAATTACCGGAAGGTATGCCGGACGATATCTTCAAGCACCTGGGCAAGGTGTGGGTCGGCGGCCAGCAACTGCGCATCAGCCACGCCGAGCGCATGCCGCCGGAATCGTTCAAGCCGACGCCGAAAAAACCGGCCGGAGCGCCAGCCAAGGGTGCCAAAAAGCCAGGAAAATTCAAGTAATTCCAGCTGATTCAGTCATCCCAAAGGAGCCGCAAGGCTCCTTTTTTTCGATTGGGGTTTATTGCCCGCGCCCGCCGCAGCTAGGCCGACACGCTTGCCATCTCGCGGTTAAACTTGTTCAATATGTCGCTGATCTTGCTGACCGTGTAGGGTTTCACGATGAAGCCGCGCGCGCCGCCCTGGATCGCGGCCATCACGTTCGACAGTTCGCTGTTGCCGCTGACGACCACGCAATAGCATTGCGGGCGCAGCGTTTTCGCCAGTGAGATCACTTCCAGGCCGCCGAAGCCGGGCATGCTCAGGTCGATGAAAGCCAGGTCGATCCGGCAATCGTCGCGGCCCAGCATGTCGACGGCTTGCTGGCCGTCCGCCGCGAAACAAATGCGGCGATAGCCGTGGCTTTGCAGCACCGATGCCAGCAGCGTGCGCATCGGCGCTTCATCGTCGGCGATCAGGATGTCGCCGATATCAGGATGGTTCATGCAATTCTCCCTCGGCGCGCAAACGGCGCACCGCTTCCAGTTGATTGATACGATCCAGTGCGTGCCACGCCTGCGGCGCGTCGCCGCGCCGCGCGGCCACCTCGAGGCCGCCGGCCAGTTCGCTCACGCCGGCATAACCGAAAGAGCCGGCCGACCCTTTCAGCATGTGGGCCAGCCTGGCTGTTTCTTCCAGCTGTCCGGCGGCCAGCGCCGCTTGCAGCGCATCGAGCCGGGCCGGCAGCGCCTGCCCGTACGCGCGCCGCAGCGGCAGCAGGCTGTCTTCCATGTCGACCTCGCGCGGCGCGGCGCCGGGCGGCGCCGTCAACCATCGTTCGATGCGCTCGGCCAGCATTTTGAAATCGACCGGCTTGGCCAGGTGGTCGCTGAAGCCGCCGTCGCGGTAGCGCGCCACATCCTCGGGCATGACGTTGGCCGTCAGCGCCAGGATCGGTCCCGCGTAGCCGGCCGCGCGCAGCAGGCTCGTCGCTTCCAGGCCGCCCAGCACCGGCATCTGCACATCCATCAGGATCAGGTCGTAGGAGCCGCACAGGGCCGCTTCCACCGCATCTTTCCCGTTGTCGACCATCGTGAAATCCAGGCCGCAGCGGCCGAGGAAGGCGCCGAACAGCTTGCGGTTGTCCGGGCCGTCTTCGGCCACCAGCACGTGGCCGCGCAGCAGGCTCGCCATGGGCCGGGCCGGCTCCGAGGGTTGCACAGGCGCGCAGGCGAGCCACGGCGCCTGCGTCGCGATGGCGGGGATGCTGACGGTGAAGCGCGAACCCTTGCCGATTTCGCTGGCGGCGCTGACGGTGCCCTGCATCTTGGCGGCCAGTTGCTGCACAAGGTGCAGGCCCAGTCCGGTGCCGCCATATTTGCGGGAAATCGATGCGTCGGCCTGCGAAAACGGTTGAAACAGCGTCGCCAGCTGGGCCTCGGAGATGCCGATCCCGGTGTCGGACACGCTGCAGGTCAGCATCTGCCGCGCCGCGTCGTAGCCGAGTTCCAGCGTGACGGTGCCGAGTTCCGTGAACTTGACGGCGTTGCCGCACAGGTTGAACAGGATCTGGCGCCAGCGGGTCGGATCGCCCATCACCATGCCCGGCAGCGGATAGGAGATGGCGCAGACGAAGGCGATGCCCTTGCTGCGGGTTTGCGGCAGCAGCGTGGCGCCGATGCCGGCCACGGTGTCGTACGGCGAGAACGGCAACTGTTCGAGTTGCAGGCGCCCGGCCTCGACCTTGGAAATGTCGAGGATGTCGTTCAGGATCGCCAATAAATGTTGGCCGTTGCGCGCGATAATCTGGCCGGCGTCGCGCGCGTCTCCCGATTGCCCGGACGTTTCGAGCAGGTCGGCGAAGCCGATGATGGCCGTCAGCGGCGTGCGGATTTCATGGCTCATCAGGGCGAGGAAGTCGGACTTGGCGCGGCTGGCCGCTTCGGCGTCGGCTTGCAGTTGCTGCATCAGCACCATGTCGCGTTCCCTGCGCCGCACCGCCCGTAGCAGGAAGGCGAAGGCCAGGCCGATGGCGGCGATGCCGGCGCCGCCCATCAGGCCCAGCTTGAGCGCGTACTGGCGCCACTGGTCGAGGAACATGGTGTCGGTGACGGTGATGTTGACGCTCAGCGGGTATTTCTCGACCCGCCGCGGTGCGCCCATGCGCAACACCCGCTCGCCGCTCTGGGCCAGGCGCGGCTGCGACGTCACCAGCACGCCGTCGTTGCGTCCCATGGCTTCGAGCACCGTATGACTGCTGCCGCTGCGGTTGACCTTGCCCATCATCGCGTCGATGTGCGGCCAGCGCGCCAGCAGCGTGAAATCGCGCCGGTACAGCGTGATGCTGGCGTCGCTGCCGAGGCTGATCTTCTGGTAGAAGTCGGTGAGGAAGGCGCAGGAAAAGCCGACCAGCGCGACGCCGATGAATTCGCCCTTGCGCCCGCTGATGCGCTTGCTCAAATAAAAGGTCCAGGCGCCGTTGCCCTTGTTGCGCACCGGCGCGCTGATGAACACGCCCGCTTTCGGATCGCGCAGTTGAGCCTGGAAATAGTCGCGGTCGGCCAGGTTGATCGGCGGCGCCGGGTGAGAGCGCGTAAAGTTGATGACATCGCCGTTCTCGGCGATGATGGTGGCCACGTCGATTTGTGGCGCCGCGCGGATCTTGTCGCGCATGCTGGCGTGCACCTGGGCCGAGGCCATGCGCTGGCGCAGTTCGGCCGCGCTGCCGGCGTCGGCCGTGTGCGCCGCTTCGGCGATGCTGTCGAGGATCAGGTAGGCGGCCGTCACTTCCTGCGACGTCTGCTCGGCCAGCACCAGCGACAGGTTGCTCAGGTGCTGGCGCCATTCGTCGATCGCCTGCTGGCGCGCCATCCAGATCAGCGTGGCGCCGCCGGCCAGCATCGCGCCGATCAGCACGGCGCCCGAGGCGATGACGATGCGGCTGGCGCGGAATCGGTTGGGCATGATGGAAGCGAAGATCGAAACTTAGTGGCGCCTGGCCGCGTCGCCGGCCCAGATCTGTTCGAGGTCGTCGAAGGCCCATGGTTCGCGCGGCTCGCGCGCGGCAATCGCATCCCTGGTCGTCGCCGCTGCCAGGTCGATGCGCTCGTGCGCGATGCGGGTCCGGGTCGCGAGCGAAAAGAAAGCCTTGACCACCGGTTTCGTCAGCGCCGCCTTGTTCTGTTCGACGACGATGGCCAGCCGCTGCGATTGCAGCCGCACCAGCGTGCCGACCGGATAGATGCCGAGCAGTTTGACGAAGGCCGACAGCACGGCGGGATCGAAGTGGCCTTTCCACTCCAGCATGCAGGCCACCGATTCGGACGGGTCCCAGCCTGCCTTGTAGGGACGGTCGGACGTGATCGCATCGTAGACATCGCACACCGCGCCCATGCGCGCGTACAGTGAAATGGCGTTGCCGGCCAGGTGGTCGGGATAGCCGCTGCCGTCGAATTTTTCGTGGTGGTGCAGGCAGACATCGGCCACGCCCGCGCTGACGTTGTCGCCTTCGCGCAGCAGTTCGTAGCCGTGGCGCGGATGGTGGCACATCTGGTCGAATTCGGCGGCGCTGAGCTTGCCCGGCTTGTTCAGGATTTCGAGCGGTATCCCGGCTTTGCCCAAGTCGTGCAGCAAGCCGGCCAGGCCCGCTTCACGGCAGGCGGCTTCGTCCAGGCCAAGCGACTGGCCGAGTCCGACCATCAGCGCGCAGACGGCCACCGAGTGCATGTAGGTGTAGTCATCCTTGCTTTTCAGGCGCGCCAGGCTGATCAGCGCACCGGGATTGCGCGTCACCGACTGCGCCAGTTCCTCGACCAGTTCGGCGCATTGGTCGGCGTCGATCGCATTGCCGAGCCGCGCTTCCCTGAACATCGACTCGGTCGCTTCGCGCGCCTGCGCGCACAGCGCGGCCGCATGGTGCAGTTCGCGTTCGAACGCCGTTGACGGGGCGGTCGCGGCCGGCGGGTCAGTCGCCACCACCGTCGTCACCGTCCCAGCCGTCTCCGCTGCAGCCGCAGGCGCGGCCACGTCGTCGCCCCTGGCCAAATCGATCCAGCATTCGGCGATGCCGCTGGCCAGCGCCGCCTTCAGCTTGGCGTCGTCGGCCAGCAGGAACTTGCTGCGCCAAAAGGGATTGGAGAGCCAGGAACTGTCGAAGGCGTGCAAGAACATGCCTTGCCGCAGATCGGCGACCGGTATCTTTTTTAAATTTGTTGCCATGTTGCGCTCATGTCACTCAAGCACTGCGCTTGTTTGTCAAATGTTGCGAAATTGGCGGGGGCTGGGCCAAGGAAGGAAGCGAGCGCAGCGTCGATGCTGCGGTCTGATGCTTGGCAGCAATCATAGCAGATACCGGGCGCAAATCATCCGCTGTTGCCGCCGGAATTTGCCGCGGCGCTTGCCGCTGTTGCATCGCCGCCGCCATGGTCCGCCTTGTGCCGGAGATGGCGATGCCGCTTGCGCGGCGGCGCCGGCGCCAATCTGCACAGTGTCAGTGCAGGATTTGTTGCGGCGCACCAAAATAAATTCGGCCGGATTTCGCGATCGCCGATTTTTTGCCCGCCGCCATAGCGCAGCGGTATGCCGGCACGAAAATTGCATCAATTTTGCCATTTATTTACTATCTTGCGAGGCGCCCCCGTGATAGCGCGAAACGATTTGCTTCAATATGCAACACCGGACCATAAAGTCATCCGCGTATTGTGGATCGACGCCGCGCGCGTGGTCTCGTATGTGTTCGATATCGAATCCCACGCGGCGGACGCGCAACTGGTGCGCGTGGCGCTGCTCGAAGCCGACCTCGACGCCGGCCGCGCGCAGGTGCTGGCCGATGATCCCTACCTGGTGCAAGTCAACCAGCAACTGTTGCCGCAGAAGCATGTGCAATTGCGCGCTCGCGCCTGGGACATCATCCGCGACCTGACGGCGATGGAGCCGGCCATCTACGAGCCGCGCCGGCGCGGCCAACTGGTGTCCGAATCGACGCGGCGCCACGGCGTGTCGCATCCGACCATTTATCGTTACCTGCGCCGCTACTGGCAGCGCGGGCAGACGCCGGACGCGCTGCTGCCCGATTACGCCAATTCGGGCGCGCGTGGCAAGACGCGCGCCGTGTCCGAGGGCGTGCAGCGCGGCCGCCCGCGCAAGGCCGGCGCCGCGCCGGGCGTGAATGCCGACGAGGCGATGCGCAAGGTCTTCCGCGTGGCCGTGGCGCGCCACGCCGCCACCCACCCGAAATTCGCGCGCCGGCTCGCCTACGAGGAAATGATCCTCGACTTCTTCAGCGAGCGCCGCATCGATGCCGAGACCTGGCGCGTGCAGCGCCAGCCGCCGCCTGTCGCCTTGCCGACCTTCGGCCAGTTCAATTACTGGCTGGACCAGGATAATGCGCTGGGCGCGCCGGAACCGTCGCCGCCGCTGGCGCCGGAGGCGCAAGTGCCGCGTCCCGGCCGTCCCGGCGCCGCGTTCCGCATCGAGGCGCTGCTGGCCGACATCTACCTGCTGTCGCGCGCCGACCGCGCCCAAGTCGCCGGCCGGCCGGTGCTGTATGTCGTCTCCGACGTCTTCAGCGGCATGGTCACCGGCCTGCATGTCAGCATGGAGGCGACATGCTGGCCGCACGCGCTGATGGCGCTGGCCAACAGCGCGGCCGACAAGCAGCGCTTTTGCGCGCAGTACGGGCGCAGCATCGCGCCGCAGCAGTGGCCCAGCCGGCACTTGCCGGAATTGCTGCTGGCGGACGAACAACTGGCCGCCGGCTGGAACGATGCCGCGCCGCTGCACGATTTCAATGTCTGCTGCGTGCTGGCCGAGGCGGTGCCCGACAACGGAACGACGCCCGACAACTGGTGCGCGGAACTGGAAAAGCGCTTCGAATTGCTGCCGCCGGGGGCCGCCGACGCGCCGCCGCGCACGCTGTGCCGGCCGCTGGACGCGGTGCTCGACGTCGACCAGTTCACCCGCATCGTCATCGACAGCGTGCTGCATTACAACCACCGGCGCCAGTCTGGCGGCCACTCGCCGCTGCAATTATGGGACTGGGGCGTGGCGCAGCGCGGCGCCGGTTCGCAAGCGTATCCCGAACACCTAGTGCGCTGCTGCCTGCTGCCGGTGTCCGAGGCGCTGGTCACGGCCGACGGCATCCATTTGCACGGCACCTACTATGAATGCCTGCGCGCGATCGAGGAAGGGTGGTTCGAGCGGGCGCGCCTGCGCGGCCAGTGGCGCGTGCCGGTCGCCTTCGACGCCGCCAACCTGGACCTGATCTACCTGCGCGACCCGCAGGCGCCGATGCAATTCCACGCCTGCCATATCGCCGAACGCAGCGACGCCCACCGCCAGTTGTCGGCCGCCGAAATCGTCCGCTTGCGCGCCGGCGACGCGCAGGCGCGCCTGCCCGTCGCGGCGCCGGCCCGGTACGCCAGTTTCGAGCGCATCGTCGCCACGCTGGCCGGCTGACGGCGCTTCGGCCGGCAGGCGCGCATGACAGGCGGGGCAAGGCGCGGTATGCTGCGCCTTGCCCCGTTTTTCATGGACCCGCGCATGTTCAATCGATTCCGCAACACCCTGTGCGCCGCCGCTCTTGCCGGCGGTGCCGCCGGCGCCGCGAGCGCGGCCCCGATGACGCTGCAGGATTATCTTGCGTTGAGCGGCCCCGCGCCCGCGCGCCGCATCGCCTACGGCGGCGCGCCGTCGCAATTCGTCGAACTGTTCAAGCCGGCCGGGCAGGGACCGTTCCCGGTGGTCGTGCTGATTCACGGCGGCTGCTGGACCGTGCATTTTGGCGGCATCGGCCAGATGCGCAACATGGCCGGCGCGCTGACCGGGCAGGGCATCGCTGTCTGGAACGTCGAATACCGGCGAGTGGACGAAGAGGGGGGCGGCTATCCCGGCATGTACCAGGATGTGGCGACCGCGCTCGATCTGCTGGCGACCGAGGCGCCGGCCGAGCGGCTTGACCTGTCGCGCGTGGTCGCGGTCGGCCATTCGGCCGGCGGACACCTGGCGCAATGGGGCGCGTCGCGCCACCGGCTGCCGCCATCGAGTCCCTTGTACCGCCAGGCGCCGCTGGCGATCCCGCAGGTGATCAGCCTGGGCGGATTGGCCGATTTGCGGCATGAAGAAAAACTGATCAAGTCCAGTTGCGGGCGAGATATCGCGCAACTGGCCGGCTTGCCGAGCGCGGCGCGGCCGGATATTTTTGCCGACACCTCGCCCGGCGAGATGCTGCCGTCCGGCGTGCGAACGGTGCTGATCACCGGAGAACTTGACAATGTCTCTCCGCCGCGCGTGGCGCAGGATTACGCGCGCCGCGCGCAGGCCGCCGGAGATATGGCCGACGTCGTGCTGCTGCCCGGTGCCAGCCACTACGACGAAGTGGCCGCCACATCACCAGCGTGGAAACTGGTGTATGCCGAAATCCGCAAGGCGCTGGCGCTGCCTTGATTCTGTGCCAGGACAAGGCAGGGCGAGTGGCACATTGTTAGCCGTGATTAATGCCAGCTCGGCGTCCCCGTTTGACCCCGTGGTGTGATTAAACCAGAGGCGAAACCTGGGGTCAGACCCATGGGTCTGACCCCGGCATTTGCCCTTGGTTTTAAAAAACGCGCTATGGCGCGCTTAACTCCACTGCATTAATGTTTGCCATCGGGTTTGACGCCACAGCCTCAATACTCCGAATATTTTTTCGCCTTGCCCCTGACCTGCTCGACCGGATACTTCAAGCGGTTCAGCTCCATCTTTTCCAGCACGGCCTCGCGCAGGTCGACGCCGTGCCGGTCGGCCAGCTGCACCAGGTACAGCATCACATCGGCCAGTTCGTGGCGGATGCCTTCGCGCTTGCGCTGGTCCAGTTCATGGTCGGCGCCGGTCGGCAGCCACTGGTAGTGTTCGGCCAGTTCCGCCACTTCGACCGACAGCGCCATCGCCAGGTTTTTCGGCGTGTGGAATTGTCCCCAGTCGCGTTCCTCGGCGAAGCGGCGCGCCAGGTCGCGCAATTCGATCAGGCTGTCCTGGCGCTGCGGCTGCGTATCGATCACGGCACCGGCTTGTCCATGAACACGCTGTACGGATCGTCGGCGTAATCGCCGTACGGGCCGCAGCGCTGGTAGCCGAAGCGCGCATACAGCGCCAGTGCTTCCGGTTGATAGGGGCCGGATTCCAGCGTAAAACGCCGGCACCCCTGCGCCACGGCCTGCGTTTCGAGCAAGTCCAGCACGCGCGTGGCCACGCCCTGGCCGCGCGCCGACGGATGCACATACATGCGCTTGAGTTCGCCGAAGGCCGGCGTCAGCACGATCGCGCCGCAGCCGATGGCCGCGCCGCCGGCATCGCGCGCCACGGCGAACAGGACATTCGGCTGCTTCAGCGCCGGCAAGTCCAGCGCATACACGCTTTCCGGCGGATACAGCGTCAACTGGTAAGCATCGAGTTCTGCAATCAGGGCGATGACTTCGGCCTGGTCCGGCGTTTCGAGGGCGATTTTCATGGGCGCGGGGTAGAAGATAGGGGCTGTATTTTATCGCAGGCTATGCCGGCGGCGTCCAGGCCAGAAAAATACTATGTCACCGATCACTGAAAGATGACTATATTGAAAGCTGGCCGGATCGACACGCGATCCCGCCAGCCAGTCTTGTCGCCCACTCAACCTGGAGTTCATCATGAAAAGTCTGTTGTTGTTGCCGTTGCTGGGTGCGTTCGCCGCGGCCGCCGTGGCGCAAACGGAGTCGATGCCGCAAGAGGTCGATTCGGTCACGATCCCCGCCAACAGCGTGCGCATCGCGATACCCGATCATGCGCGGCGCATGAGCGCCGAGGATTTCGCCGTCTATCGCGGCGCCTACGATCTGGCCAACGGCCAGACGCTGTACCTGACGGCGCAGGGCACGCGCCTGTTCGCCGAAGTGGACGACAGCGGGAGAAGCGAAATCGTGTCCGCCGGGCGCGGCACCTTCGTCGCGCTCGACCAGCGCATGAAGATGCGTTTCGAGCGCGCCGACAACGGCGATGTCGGCGGCGAATTGACGATCGCGAAAACACCGGCACTGGCCGGGCGCCCGCTCGAATACCTGATGATGGCGGCGCGCCGCTGATTCGGCCGATTTCACCGATTCCGTCGATTCCGTCGATTCCGTCGATTCCGTCGATTCCGTCGATTTTACCGATTTGCCGCAGGATGGCCGGGCGCGTCTCCAGCCCGCGCCATCTCCTTTGCAGCCGGTCCGCGCGCCCGCGCCGGCCGGCTGTTTTCTTGATTGCGTTGAATTTCTTGGTATGATGTTCACCTGCCGGCCACAAGCTGGCATTTTTTATAATTGTCGGAGATAACCGCATGAAATTACGTCTGCTGGTATTGGGGGCCGCGCTGGCCGCATCGGGCATGCACAGTGCACTGGCCGCGCCGCGCGGCTTTACCGTTGAAGATCTGGTCAACATGGAGCGCGTCGGCAGCCCGGCGCTGTCGCCGGATGCCACGCGCGTGGTCTATACCGTGCGTTCGACCAATTTGGACAAAAACCGCGGCAATACCCAGTTGTGGATGATCGATCTGCGCTCGGCGAAACCTGTGCCGCAGCGTTTGACGCAGAACGATGCCAGCAGCAGCGATCCGGAATGGTCGCCGGCCGGCGATGCGGTTTATTTCCTGTCGGCGCGCTCGGGCAGCTCGCAGGTGTGGCGCCTGCCTTTGAGCGGCGGAGAAGCGGCCAAGGTCACGGACCTGGCGCTCGACGTCGACAATTTCAGGCTGTCGCCGCAGGGCGACCGCCTGGCGCTGAGCCTGGCCGTGTTCCGCGATTGCGCCGACCTCGCGTGCACCAAGTCTCGCCTCGACCAGCAGGCGAAAAACAAGGCCAGCGGCAAGGTGTACGACCGCCTGTTCGTGCGCCACTGGGATACCTGGAACGATGGCCGCAACGCCGTACTGTATAGCGCGCCGATCGACAATACCGGCCGCGTCAGCGCGCAACCGGTCAGCCTGAGCGGCTCGCTCGACGGCGACGTGCCCTCTAAACCGTTCGGCGATCACGACGAATACCATTTCAGTCCGGACGGCAAGACCATCGTGTTCTCGGCGCGCATCGCCGGCAAGAGCGAATCGTGGTCGACCAATTTCGACATTTACACGGTGCCGGCCGCCGGCGGCCAGGCGCCGCGCAACCTGACGGCGGACAATCTGGCCTGGGACACCAAGGCGCAATATTCGCCGGACGGTCGCACGCTGGCCTATGCCGCGATGAAGCGCCCCGGCTTCGAGGCCGACCGCTTCCACCTGGTGCTGATGGATGTCGCCAGCGGCAAGAAGCGCGCGCTGACCGATGGGTGGGATCGTTCGGTATCCGAATTCCACTGGGCACCGGACGGCAAGTCGCTGCTGGCGACGGCCGACGATGTCGGCCAGCACCGCCTGTTCAGCATCGACGCTGCCAGCGGCAAGGCTGTCGCCATCAGCGGTCCCGGTTATGTCAGCGCCTTCGATGTCGCGCGCGACACCGTCGTCATGGCGCAGGCGAACCTGGCTTCCGACGCGCAGCTTTATAAACAGAAGCTGGGCGGCGGGAGTCAGCCCATCAAACTGACCGACGTCAACGCGCAGGCGCTGGCCGACGTGCGTTTCGGCCAGTATGAACAATTCTCGTTCGCCGGCGCGAAGGGAGAAACCGTGCACGGTTACGTGATGAAACCGTGGAATGCGCAG
This sequence comes from Pseudomonadota bacterium, assembly GCA_040389645.1. Classification (GTDB taxonomy): domain Bacteria; phylum Pseudomonadota; class Gammaproteobacteria; order Burkholderiales; family Burkholderiaceae_D; genus Rugamonas. The sequence continues at coordinate 11,971 of JAZJZT010000041.1, forward strand.
CCGGGCGTCAAGTACCCGCTGGCCTTCCTGGTACACGGCGGCCCGCAGGGCAGTTTCGGCAATGGCTGGAGCTACCGCTGGAATCCGCAAGTGTATGCCGGCGCCGGCTACGCCACCGTCTTCATCGACTTCCACGGTTCGACCGGTTACGGCCAGGCGTTCACCGATTCGATCAGCAACGACTGGGGTGGCAAGCCGCTGGAAGATTTGAAGAAGGGACTCGACGCGGCCGTGGCGAAATTCCCGTGGCTGGACCGCTCGCGCAGCTGCGCGCTGGGCGCGTCGTACGGCGGCTACATGATGAACTGGATCGAGGGTAACTGGCCGGACGGCTTTAAATGCATCGTCAACCACGACGGCGTGTTCGACCAGCGCGGCATGGCGTATGCGACGGAGGAACTGTGGTTCACCGAGTGGGAAAACGGCGGCACGTATTACGCGAACCCGAACGGCTACGAGCAATTCAACCCGGTGCACCATGTCAGCAAGTGGAAGACGCCGATGCTGGTGGTGCAGGGGGATCTCGATTTCCGCATCCCGACCTCGCAAGGTCTCGCCACCTTCAGCGCCCTGCAGCGCCAGGGTATCGACAGCAAGCTGCTGATGTTCCCGGATGAAAACCACTGGGTGTTGAAACCGGCCAATTCGCTGTTGTGGCACCATACGGTGCTGGATTGGTTGAATCAGTACACGAAGCCGTAACGTTGTGTGAACCCAAACCAGAGGCAGAATCTGGGGTCAGACCCATGGGTCTGACCCCGGCCTTTGCCCTTGGTTTGGATTATTCCACCGTCACCGCACTGGTAGCCCGCAACATCGCCAGCAGCGCCGGCAGCGGGGCGGGGCGGGCGTACAGGTAACCCTGCATCGCGTGGCAATCGTTGTCGATCAAAAAATTGGCCTGCTCCTGCGTTTCGACGCCTTCGGCCACGACCCTCAAACCCAGGTGGCGCGCCATGGCCAGGATCGATTGCACGATGGCCGTCACGCTGGCGTCGCCCGGCGTGTCTTGTATAAAACTCTTGTCGATCTTGAGTTCGTACAGCGGCATTTTTTTCAGGTAGGCGAGGCTCGAATAACCGGTGCCGAAATCGTCGATCGAAAAGCGGATGCCGAGCGCGGCCAGCTCGCGCATGCGGGCGATGGTGTCGTCGAGATTGTCGATCAATAAGCCTTCGGTCACTTCGAAAATCAGCAGCGCGGCCGGGGCGCCGCTGTCGCTGAGGATGGCGCGCACCTGTTCGACGAAGTCGGCTTGGCGGAACTGGTTCGGACTGACGTTGACCGACAGCGGCAATGGATGGCCAGCTTGCGCCAGTTGCAGCACGGCCGTGCAAGCCTGGCGCAGCGCCCAGGTGCCCAGGTGCAGGATCTGTCCGGATTCTTCGGCCAGCGGAATGAAACGCGACGGCGGCACCCAGCTGCCGTCCGGGCGCTGCCAGCGCATCAGCAGTTCGGCGCCGATCGGCCGTCCCGCGTGGTCGACCTGGGCTTGCACGTGCATCGACAACTGGTGCGTTTCGATCGCGCTGGCCAATTCCCGTTCCAGGTTCAGGCGCTGTTCGACGTCAGCCTGCATCGCCGCTTCAAAAAAGGCGACGCCCTGGTGCCCGGCCTTGGCGCGGTGCATCGCAATATCCGCTTCGCGCAGCAAGTCTTGCGCGCCCTTGCCGCCGGGCGGCATCAAGGTCACGCCGATGCTGGCCGAGGAAGCGTAGCTCTGGCCTTCGATCGTGAAATCCTGCGCGATCACGTGGCGCACTTTTTCGGCCACCATCAGCGCGGCGTGCGCGGCACCGGCATTGTCGCCGCCCAGGTGCGCCAGCAGCACGACGAATTCGTCGCCGCCGATGCGGGCGACGGTGTCGGCCTTGCGCGTCAGTTGCGCCAGCCGGATCGCGGCGTTTTTCAGCAGCGCGTCGCCGATCGCATGGCCGCGCGCCTCGTTGATGTATTTAAAATTGTCCAGGCCGATGTGCATCACCGCGCTGATGGTTGCGCCCCGTTCCGCGCTGGCGAGCAGCTTGTCGATGCGGTCCATCAGCAGTCTCCGGTTCGGCAGGCCGGTGAGCACGTCGAAATAGGCCAGGCGGTGGATATCGTCTTCCGATTTCTTGCGCTCGCTGATGTCGCGTTCGACCGCGACCCAGTGCGTGTAATTGCCGCCCTCGTCGGCGAACGGCACCAGTTCCGTCTCGACCCAGTACGGCTCGCCGCCGCGCGTATAGTTCAACAGTTCGGCGCGCACCGCTTCGCTGCGGCCCATCGCCAGCGCGATGCGTTCCAGCGTGCCGCGCGCCGTGTCCGGTCCCTGCAGCAGGCGCAGGCTGCGGCCCAGCACTTCCTCGCGGCGGTAGCCGGTGCGCCGCTCGAACGCCTGGTTGACGAAGATGATGCGCTGCTCGCCGGCGCCGCTCGCCACTTCGGCGATCATGACCATGTCGTTCAGGCGCGCCACGGCCGCCGCGGTCAGGCGCAGTTCGGCGTTCAGCGCGTGCAAGGCATCCTGCCCCTCGGCCAGCGAGACGGCGGTGGCGCGCAATTCGTCGAGCGAACTGGCCAGGCGGCGCAGCAGCACGCCGCACGACAGCGTCAGCACGGCCGTGATGAACAGGTAATTGAGCGTGATGATGCACCACTTGAGCAGGCGCCCGACCTGCAGGCCGGCCAGGTCGGGAAATGTATCGGTCTGGTAGCCGATCAACAGCAGCGCCGCGCTGGTGGCGGCCAGGCCGCACAGCCCGGCGCGCAGGCCCAGCAGCAGCGCCGCCAGCACCGGCACGGCCATCAGGTAGATCTGGCTGACCGGGCCGATTTTCACCAGCAAGCCCACGCCGAACAGGAAGCAGACCGCGAGCAAATTGAGCACCCGCGCCTTGTACGACATGCCGCCGAAGCGCCAGATGGCGACGAGCCAGGACAGCGCGGCGACGTCGAGCACGGCCACCGACCACAGGCCCTTGGACAGGTTCAGTACCATGCTGGGCAGGGCGGTGAGCAGGCCCAATACCAGCACGAATTGCAGGATGCGCGTAAAAACTTGCGCGCGCCAGTGCGCGAGGTCGTTCAGTGCTGCCACCGTTGCGGTCCTCCCCGGCTGCCCAGCGTTGAGATGCCGGCCAGATTGCAACATGGCCGGCTTCCTGCGTAACGTTGCCAGTTTGGAATGGTACCTGCAAATGTCCGGGCTGTCACCGGCCCGGTATTTTTACTTAGTGCGGCTTGTAGATGCCGCAGCCGACGATGACGTCTTCGTAGCGTTCGACGTACATCGATTTCGGTTCGACCTTCTTGCTCAGCGGGTCGACGAACTGGTAATCCTGCCATCCCTTACCCTTGGCCTTGATCAGTTCGATCCGGTCGTGCATGTAATAGACGCCATCGCCGCCGCGGATGTCGATCAAGTCCTTGCCGACGATGCGCGGGTTGGCGCCGTGCGCCAGGTTCTTGCCGTTCATGTCGTAGACCACCACGTACAGGTCGCGGTCGCTGAACTGGCCGCCGTGGCGATTGATCTCGGCAAAGGTTTTATCTTTACCGTTGGCTTTCATGTAGGCGATGGCTTTCCTGGTCATCGCCACCGCTTCCTCGGTGGTGCCGCGCTCTGCGGCCAGGGCTGGCGCGTGCGCCACCAGCATGCTGGAAGCCAGCATGAGCATCGTGAACAGCTGTTTCATTGTGGAACCTTTTGCGTAAGGAGGGGGGCGCGTTCTCATCTTACGCCGATGTGGAAAGGGGGCAACTAATTGTTTGTCGCAAAGCCTTGTACAAAGGTTACTTTTGCGGAAAAGCTACGGTAAGATCGCATTTCGGGCGCGGCGTTTTCCCGTCCATTCATCGACCACACGAGGCCCTCATGCGCATGCGTCACCTTTCCCTCCTGATGGCCGGCTACGCCCTGTCCCTGTCGGCGCTGGCCGCCGCCGGCGACCGGTGGGATTTGCCGGTCAGCGTCAAGAAACTCGACAACGGCCTGACCGTCATCGTCACCGAAGACCACAGTTCGCCCACGGTCGGCGTCAGCGTCGTCTACCACGTCGGCATGCGGCTCGAACCGAGCAACCGCACCGGCTTCGCGCACCTGTTCGAGCACCTGATGTTCCAGGGCACGCCGAATGCGCCGAAGGGCGTGTTCGACAAGGCGATCACCGCCGGTGGCGGCAGAAACAATGGCTCGACGCGGCCTGACTTCACCAACTATATCGAGAGCGCGCCGGCGTCGGCGCTGGACGCGATCCTGTGGCTGGAAGCGGACCGCATGAAAACGTTGGATTTTAACGACAAGACCTTGAAAAACCAGCAGGACGTCGTCAAAGAGGAAATCCGCGTCAACGTCAAAAACCAGCCGTACGGCGGTTTCATGTGGATCGACATCAGCCAGCAGGCATTCCAGAAATGGGCGAATAATCATGACGGCTACGGCAGTTTCCAGGACCTGGAAACTGCCAGCCTGGCCGACGTGCGCGCCTTCCACCGCGATTACTATGGCCCGAACAATGCCGTGCTGGCGCTGGCCGGCGACGTGACGCCGGCGCAGGGCTATGCGCTGGCCAAAAAATACTTTGGCGCGATTCCGAAACGGGCCACGCCGCCGGCCGGCGATTTCCGCGAGCCGCTGAACACGCAAGAAAAGCGCATCGAGCAAAGCGATGCGCTGGCCCAGGTGCCGGCCGTGGCGGCCGCCTGGAAAATGCCCGAGCGCGGCAGCCCCGACCAGGCACCGATGGCGGTGCTGGGTGAATTGCTGGCCGGCGGCGACGCTTCCCTGTTTTACCAGGGCATGGTCAAGGGCCGGGAAATCGCCCTCAACGTGCAACCGCTGTACGGTTTGACAGGGCCGTGGGAATACGATGGCCCGACCCTGTTCACCGTGTTCGGCCTGTACAAGCCGAGCAGCAGCGCCGACGCGATGCTGGCCGCGATGGATGCGGAAATCGCGAAAGTCGCCAGCGACGGTGTCGACGCCGCCACGCTGCAGCGGGTCAAGACCAGCATGCTGGCTGACTGGTACAACAAGCTGGAAAGTTTTATCAACCGCGCCGACACGCTGGCGAAATTGCAGACCTTGTGGGGCGACGCCCACGTCGTCAACCGGATTCCGCAATGGATCGCCGCCGTCAAGTCCGACGACTTGCAGCGCGTCGCGAAAATTTACCTGACGCGCGCCAACCGTACCGTGATCGACCGCAGGCCGGTGGCCAAAGAGGCCGCCGCCAGCGCCACCGGGGAACAGAAATGAGGAGCGTGGAAATGAAAAAAATGATGCTGGCCGTGGCCGTCTCCACGCTGTTCGCAGCCACGCCGCAGGCGCTGGCGAAACCGGGCAAGGCTGGCAAGGCCGCCGCTGCCGCCCCGGTATCCGGCTTGCCGCCGTACGGCGCGGACAAGCCGCTGCCGGTGCCGAAGATCGCGCGCCAGACGCTGGCCAACGGCCTCGAAGTCTGGGTCGTGCCGCGCCAGGGCTTGCCGCGCGTCGATTACGTGCTGGCCGTGCGCGGCGCCGGTTACGCCGCCGACGATGCGAATCACCCCGGCTTCGCCAGCCTGCTGGCTGGCCTGCTGACGGAAGGCAGCGCGCTGCACACGTCGCGCGCGCTGGCCGAGGCCGCGCAAAGCCTGGGCGGCGCCATCGGCGCGTCCAGCGCCAACGACGGCATCACGATTTCCGCCAACGCGCTGGCGTCGAATGCGGCGCCGATGATGTCCCTGCTGGCCGAGGTGGCGCGCCAGCCGGTGTTCCCGGCCGCCGAGGTGCAACTGGCCAAGGCCAACGCGCTGCAATCGCTGAAGGTGTCGGAAACCCAGCCCGGTTTCCGCGCCGAGCGCGCGCTGGCGCAGGCGGTGTATGGCGAACATCCGTACGGCCACACCAGTCCGACCGAGGCAGCGATCAACGCCGTCGATGACGCCTTGCTGCGCGGCGCGCACGCGCAACGTTTCCGGCCCGAGCGCAGCCTGCTGGTGATCACCGGGCGCATCGGAGAAGCCGAGGCGCTGCGGCTGGCGCAATCGGCCTTCGGCGACTGGCGCGCGGCCGGCGCGCCGCTGCCGGAAACGCCAGCGGCGCCGGCCGCCGCAGCGCCGGTGCGCGTGCTGCTGGAACGCGCCGGCAGCGTGCAGTCGACCTTGCGCATCGGCCGCCCGGGCGCCGCCGCCAGCGTGGCCGAACAGGTGCCACTGCGACTGGCCAGCACCCTGATCGGCGGCGGTTTCAGCAGCCGCATCAACCTGAACCTGCGCGAGGACAAGGGGTACACCTATGGCGCCTCGGCCGGCGCGCGGCTGTATCGCGCGGGCGGCGCGATCGCCGGCGGCGCCGACGTGCGCAACGAAGTGACCGGCGCGGCGCTGGGCGAATATTTCAAGGAATACCGCCGCCTCGGCACGGAACTGGTGACCGCGGCGGAACTGGACATGAACAAGCGCTACGTGGCCGGCAGTTACCTGGTGCAGAACCAGATGCAGCGCGCGGTGGCGGGCACGCTGGCGAACAACTGGCTGATCGGCTTGGGGCCGGAATTCCTCGGCCAGTTCGTGCCGCTGGTGCAAAAGGTGACGGCCGAACAGGTGCGCGACATCGGCCGCACATATTTCACGCCGGAGTCGCAAAGCGTGATCGTCGTCGGCGACCCGGCCGCCATCGCCGAACAATTAAAACAGTTCGGCGATTTCAGCGCCGGCGCGCGGTAGGGCGCGGCGGACCGGCCGGCGTCAGGCGCGCGCCAGTTGCCCGAGGTAGGCGGTCGGGCTGATGCCGTTGCTGCGCTTGAACGAGCGGCTGAAATTGGCGAGGTCGGTGTAGCCGAGGCGGTAGGCGATCTGCGACACCGTGCTGTTGCCGCTGTCGAGCATCTGGCGCGCGCGCTCGTTGCGGATCGCCAGCGCCAGGTTGCGGAAGCTGACCTGTTCGCGCTCCAGGTAGCGCTCCAGCGTGCTGACCGACATGTTCAGCACGCGCGCCAACTGCTCCAGCGTCGGTTGCGTGTCTTCGGCTTGGCGCAGCATCATCGCCACCCAGTCTCCCCAGTTGCGCTGGCCGTGCAGGTCGCGCAGCAGGCGTGTGCAGCGCGCCTCGGCTTCGGCCTGGGCGCGCAAGTCCGCCATCGGCAACTGCCGGTCGAACTGCTCCAGGCCGATCGCGATGCGCAAGCCCAGCGTCGGCGCGGCGTCGAAATGCGCGCGCATTCCCGCCAGTTCCCGGTAACGCTGCGCGTGCGGCGGCGGCGCCATCGCGAACCAGGCGTCGCAGGGGACCGGCGTACCCTGGCCCAGCGCCTGCAATTGCGCGTGAAAGGCGGTGGCGATCGCTTCCAGGTAAAACAGCCGGGTCGGTTCCGCCATCGCCATCGATGGCTGGAAGCAGATCTCGGCATGCTGCGCGTGGCGCTGGTAGCGCATCGAAAACATGGTCGACAGCAGGCGCTGGTAGCGCGTCACCAGGCGCAACGCCTGGTCGATGGTCTGGCTGCTGATGATGGCGTAACCCAGCGGGCCGTGCGAATTGAGCTTGATCTGGCGTCCCAGTTCGAACCCCAGGTCGCTGCGCCCGCTGAGCGCGGCGGCGCCGCGCAGCAACTGGTCGACCTGGCAGTTGCTGACCAGCGCGTTGGGGTCGTCCAGGTTGCGGATCTGCGCCGCCGCCAGCAGGCTGTCGCAATCGAGGCCGGCCGCCCGCAGGTGATCGACCAGTTGCGCCAGATAACGTGCCGGGATCGATAATTCCAGGTTTTTCATCGCGTGATGTGCTCAATCATTTTTCGGTTTTAGAATTGCAATATTCCATGTTCTATTCATAAATTTATGCTAGTACATATCATAATATGTCATGATTTTAAAGTTGATAAAAAATAATAAAAAAAGTCATGATATGCATTCTGCCCTGATTGCTTTAGAAACAGAATTCTGTCAAATTGCAAGTGCTGTGTTAAGTGCTTCCAGGGATTGTTGGGTCGAAAGTGGTATTAATGGCAACCTGTTATATATTTCCCAGGACATTTAATGACAAAACCACACGCAGCCAGTAAAACAGAACGCGAGAATGCCTCAGGTGGGAGCGCCGCCGCAGGTGGCATGAACCTACACGCTCGTGTGGCTACGGTTGCAGCGGTGTATCTAATGGGGGGGCGGCGTCTCGGTTGGCTTAAGGAGTTAGAGGTAGATACTCCGGTTGAAATTTGCTGCGAAACCAACGGGCCAGGTGACGACTTGCAGTTTGTCCTTGCAAACCGTATGGTGATGGAGGCACAAGTCAAGAAAGGCCTGAGTCGTGGAAAAGATCTGTGGGTGGCGCTCGAGGCGCTAGCACATGGCATCGGTCAGCGATCGATCGCCTACGGTGTACTGGTCGTGGACATTGACGCTAGTATCACTATCCGCCGGGGACTGGCGAAAGGCATTGTGCGCCTAGGCGAAGGTCGTACAGACTCGCTTGATGATATCACAAGCGATTTTAAAGCTCGGCTGGAACATGCGGGACTATCGATACAAATGATTTGCAGCAGGTTAAGAATCGTTGTTGTGCATTGTGCAGATAATGATGATTCCTCAGAACAAGCTGCCAAGGCCGAACTCATGCGGCTGTGCGTTACTGAGCGCGACGCTGAATGTGCATGGACAGCTATTCAACTTTCGGCGCACGGACTGATCGAACGCCGCAGCCGATGGACAGCTGAGGCGTTGTCTGGCATTTTGAAGGCAGCTCACGTTGAAATACGGGATACATTCGACACGAACCCACCAGCGATAATCTCCGGCTGGGTATGGGAGTATCTGGATGATGTGTCTCCGTATCGAGGCTACATTCAGACCTTCCGACAGCACTATCTCATTTCGGAGCAGATGATCGCGCAGCCGTTCGGTGGCCGCGATGCGGAATGCCAGAGGTTGGACGCATGGCTCTCCGATGCAAGCGCACCCAGCAGGTACTTGATATGCGCTCCCACTGCACGCGGCAAAAGTGCGCTACTGGTTCAGTGGACAGAACGCCTTGAATCGGATGCTACGTGGGCTATCGTCTTCGTTCCGATCAGCATGCGGTTCAGTACTGATCGTCCAGTAGTCTTTTACGCGCTGCTGGCGATTCAGCTGGCGCGTCTTTTACAGACTAAGCTGGCACCGCCTTCCACCGACCTCGATGCCTACTACCAAGGGGTTTCTGCCGCACTGCTCAGCCAAGCGGTGAAGGCCTCTCGACATGTGCTAATCGTCTTGGACGGTTTGGATGAAGCCCAAGGCGTTGGCTTCAATTCAACAGTATTCCCGCCGTCGCTGCCACCGAATATAAAAATCCTGGTCAGCGCTCGGGAACAAGCTGGTGATCGTGGCCCTGAGGGATGGTTAAGACGCCTAGATTGGCACGGCAGTACACGGACACTGTCTGAAGGATTGTCGATTCTTGATCGAATGTCGATAACTTCTATCCTCGAAAGCGTGGGATTCGCCAAGGAGGTGGCGAGCGATGCGTTAGTTGATCGCTTGATGATGTTGTCGGCCGGCGAACCGTTGTTGCTGACACTCTACGTAGAAGACCTGAGCGACATCGTGAGGAGTGGGGGGCACGTTGGCATCGATGCCCTGAATGGCCTTTCGCCGGGTTTCTCCGCCTATTTTTCGCGTGCGTTCGATGCCCATAGTCTAGCGGGGGATTTTGGTGACCAGGAGGCGGTGGACATGACCTTGGCCGTTTTTGCAATGGCCTTGGGTCCTCTTGAAGGCCAGTATCTCACCGACTTGGTCAGTAGGCTCTGCGGCCAGTCTCGACCAGCCGCATCGGACCGTTTCGTGAAACCTCTCAAGCGGTATATCGCGGGCGACGGACGCGCCGATCATGGCTATGTGTTGAACCATCCGAAGCTTGGCGAGTATCTTCGGGAGGAGCGATCCGACTCGACCACGCAGCGAACTGTTGAATTAGCCTTCCTTGAGTGGGGACGAGGTGTGGTCCAAAGGCTCGGCGCGGATCCGAATGCATCGGCTCCTTCTTACGTTCTGCGGCACCACGTGACTCACCTGCGCCACGCGGGGATGGCATCCTTGGAGGACATTGAAATCCTACTGAATGATGGCTGGCGACAGGCTTGGTTTCGCGTGGACAAGGATTACGTCGGCTATGCGGATTCACTGCTTGCCGCTTCTGCAATGATGCGTTCCTGCGCAACTTATCGCGGCGAGGAAAGCCGTGCTTTACGATTGAAGATTAAGATCGCTTTATTAGCTAGCAGTGTCAGGTCGCAAGGTATCAACGTCCCAAGCGAACTGCTTGCTATGGCGCTTCAAGAACAGTTGATGACCCTGCGCCAGGCGCTCAACATTGTCGAACTCCAGATGCCGGAGAACCGTAATGGCTACTTGCAGGCCCTTGCGTCGAGTTTGCCTGCTGCGGATTTGGAGCAGTTGCTTTCGGATGTTCTTAACATAGAAGACGTCACTAGTCTCAATCAGCAGCTAGCCCGTCTGGCGCCTCACCTTCGTACACCGCTCCGAGTGGAAGTTATTGACCGAGTCTTGCGCTGGCTGTGTACAGAGGATGCTGTCCAGCCTCAAATTGTCCAGCATCAAATGGGAATTATCGCGGTACTCGCCCAGTCATTGGACGATACGCAGCTCAACACCGTTCTGACAGAAGCGATGTCGAAAACGCTGACTGGACAGGATGCGCTTTCCGCGGTTATTTTGCTGATTCCTGTCATTGACATTTTATATGGCCGAGATAAACGTGAACTCGCGGAACATTTTATCGACCAATGTCTATTTTGGATCAACTCCCCTGATCCGCTTATGGACGTGGAGGCCTTGGGGATGCTTGCCATCCGGGTCAATTCAGAACGACTCGGAGCGCAAGTCGTTCGATTGATGCCACTAGTTAAAGCTATTCAGGTGGACCACGCAACAAATCCTGTTGCATCTTGGGACTTCGACCAACAGTTTCGGGGGGCAAGGATAACCAGAGCTGTGGTAACGCTCGCAATTCTTGAGATCCATCAGCAGCCAATCGATGTCTACAAAACAAGCTTGATGACTACTTTGGCTCCCCTGCGGGTACCGGACTACTTTTCGGTTGACACGTTGATGAATATCGCGCCCATAATTCGCGCCGATGCTCGGCAAGCAGTGATGGCCATAATTCATCAACTTGCCCTGAATTTACCGACGGCAAACAACCGCACACACGCGCTGATGAAACTGGCCAGTATGGCGATGGCGCCTCTGCGCAAGTCGATCATTGAACAAGCCTTATTCAATGCGCGTCGAATCGAAGATGACTATTCTCAAAGTTTAACTCTTGTTTCGCTATTCTCGACATTACCTGCGATTGACAAAGAACGCGAGTTCAGTGCACTGTTGGGGGATATCCAGAAAGTTAACTATGCATTGCATTTTGGAGAGTTGCTGCTGAAGGTCTCGAACCAGCATCCGGTGTTGGCGGAATGGGCGGAGGTAGGACTTCAATCGATCCTGAAGGTGGACGATATAGGCAATAGCGTGAGTACCATATTAAGAGAACTGGCGACGTTTCCACATCATAAACGCGAGGAGGCTTTCCACCAGTGTTGGCAACGGATTTTGGCCCGATCGGATGGATTTTTCGACTTTCAGCTTGGTATGGCTGGCCGCTATGCAACAGAATTTTGGACAATGGCGGAACTCGATGTGGCGCGAAGCAAACTGGCAAATATAAAGCCGTATTTACGTGTGCATGTGCTTGTCGGCTTATTGCCAGTAGCGGTGCGACTCGGTGTAGGCGATATCATTGGCGAGGCCTTTGATGAGATTGCAAAGCAAGAGAATCCAAATATAGGCATTTCCAGTATGGTTCAGGCCATCAAGTTTTTACCGCTAGGCGACTTACAGCAAAGTATGCTTCGGCAGTTTTGGTTCCTCACGGTGGATTTGGATAAGCCTGACATAAACTCACTTATTGAGGGATTTGAGCTGCTGGATATTGAAGATCAGACGGCCGCATGGCCTATGCTTACTGCGCGCGCCAGAACCACACCGGGTGCCGGTCAATCGCTTGCACGTTTATCAATCGCAGCCAAGAATCCTATTGAAAGGATTGAATTACTGAATGCTGCTTTAGCGGCGTGTGCTGCTGAAAAGGCTGATGTTCGCATCACGCAGGCAGCTCAAATCGTTTCGATGTGCCTATCCGAGGAAGAGAGATGGCGCGCCTTCGACCTAATGACAGAAATTCCCGCAGCCTCAAGGGACATAGTTTTGTCAGCGTTGCGACTCGCCGCGCCGATCATTACGGAAGTCGGAAGTACCTCTTTGGTACAAGCTTTGATGGATGATGTGCGACAAAGCGCTACCTGGTGGCCGTAGAGACTGCGTGCACATATATGCAACGACGTGATATAGCCCGCTTCCACACAGTAGTCCATATGCGAGTGATAAAGCCCGGTTGTCGCGACCGGCAGATATACGTCTTGTATTTAATAGACAATGAGAGAACGCGGTCGGCGTTCATGCCGCTGTTGACTACATCTTGAGCAAGGGCGCCTTCGGCCGCTTGCTTTGCAACGAGAAGTCACACGGTCACTCGGTTTCTTTATCTATTTCTTGCGGGAGAATGCCGATGCATTCCGCGTCGAGAAGAACAGATCACAGGTTATTACTGCGTTCGCCGAAGCGCCTGTTGGCGGCACGATCTCCCAAAATGGGACGGAGCCGTCCGAACCCTTCTGGACGCAGGAGAACCTCAATCGCAGTTTTTATAAAGTCTGCCGCCAGCAGCCCGTGCCGGCGGCAGACGCGACCAGTCGAGTGGTTGGCAAATTCCCGCCCGCGCCCGGCGACGCTTCCGGTATGATTAATGAAATTGCAACGTCATCCATTCAACCGGGAGCCTATCGTGAACAATCCTTATTCGGCGCCGGGCGCCGCCTTGTCGGATGTGCCGTCGGAAGCGGGCACGTATCAACCCAGGATGTTTGCGTGGAAGGGGCGCATCGGGCGCCTGCGCTACCTGGCTTACCTGTGCGGCATTACCCTGCTGACGATGCCGCTGATGGGCATTGTCATGGCGCTGCTGATGCCGCTGGTGGCGAGCGGCGCCAAGAGTCCGGCGCTGGTGTCGGGCGTGACGATGCTGTTGTATATCCCGCTGATCGTGCTCGGCTTTGCGCTGGCCCGGCGCCGCTTTAATGATGTCAACCGCAGCGGCTGGCTGGCGCTGCTGTTGATCGTGCCGTTCGTCAACGTGCTGACGTCGCTGTACCTGGTGTTCGCGGCTGGTTCGGACGGCGCCAACGATTACGGCCCGCCGCCGTCGGCCAACACCGCCTGGGTCAAGGTGGGCGCGCTGGTGCTGCCTTTGATTTTCATCACCGGCATCCTGGCCGCGGTCGCGATTCCCGCCTACCAGACTTACCAGCAGAAAGCTACCGCCGGCGCCAGCGGCAAGTTTTAACTGCTTGTCCTGGCTCGACCGGACTGCTGATTTTTTAAATCCGCCTGCGCACGCCACTCGCGCGCTGACATCGACAGGCCGCGCCAGGATAAGGACGTGGCCGTAACCGGCTCCCGCGCCATGCGGGAGCCGCTTTGCCTGCAGTTGGTATAAAAATAGTTGTAATTTTATATATGATTTCGATGAAATTTCGGTATCATTATTGAAATTACAATTTTTATCCACCAAGCGGGAGTTGATCTTGAACAATCCTTACCTGGCACCGGGCGCCATCCTGACGAGCGCACCATCGGAACTGGCGAGCCATACGCCCAAAATATTGTCATGGAAGGGGCGCCTCGGACGCCTGCGCTATTTGACTTACCTGTTCGGTTTGTCGATGCTGCTGTTGCCGGTGTTGGCAATCTTGATGACGGTGCTGGGGCCGCGCATGACGGCAGGTGAAAGCTTGAACCAGCCGCTGATATGGGGTTTAGGCATTCTGTTTTATGTGCCGATGCTCGTTTGCACTGCCGCGCTGGCCAAGCGCCGCTTCAACGATACCAACCGCAGCGGCTGGCTGGCGCTGCTGCTGATCGTCCCGCTGGTAAACCTGCCCGTGTCGCTGTACCTGATGTTCGCGGCCGGCACGGACGGCGCCAACGATTACGGCTTGCCGGCGTCGCCCAACACGCGCTGGATCAAGGTGGGCGGCGTGGTCCTGCCGCTGCTTTGCACTGTCGGCGGCGTGGCTGCGAGCTCGATACCGCTGTATCAGGCGGCCTATCAGTCTTACGAGAAAATCATGACCGGCGAAAGCGACAGCGATAGTTGAGCGCTGCGGATCACAGCTGCCCGCTTTCCTTGATGTCGAGGTAGCGCCCGATCAGCGCGGTGCTCAACTGGCGTGGGGCGACGTCGACCAGCGCGCCGGCGCGCAGGCCGAGGCGGCGGATCGCGGCGCGCCGCTGCTGCAGGTAGTGCAGCGTCGCGCTGTGCCTGAGCGCGGCGGCGAAGTGATCTGCCGGCGCGGCGGCCGCCTGGTCCAGCGCCTGTTCGCGCAGGCTGGCGCACAGCACCATGTGGCGCGTGCCGAGCAGTTCGCAGGCGCTGCGCATGGCGTGATCGTCTTCGTCGCGCAGGTTGGTGATGACGACGACGAAGGCGCGCTTGCCCAGCCGCGTCAGCAGCGCGCCGGCCGCCTGCGCATAATCGGGTGCGCATTCTCCGGGATGTAAATCGTAGACGCCGGCCAGCAGGTGGTCGAAACCGGCCCGTCCCTTGTGCGGCGCCAGCCAGCGGCTGTGCGCGCCAAAACTCATCAAACCGACCGCGTCGCCCTGTTTTTGCGCGATGAAACCCAGGCTCAATACGGCCTGCAGCGCGTGATCAAAATGGCTGCCGCCGTCGTCGCGCGCGAGCATGCGGCGCCCGGTGTCGAGCAGGAACACGACTTGCTGGTCGCGCTCTTCCTGGTATTCGCGGCTGATCGGCTTTTGCTGGCGCGCCGTGGCTTTCCAGTCGATCGAGCGCTGGCTGTCGCCTTGCCGGTACTCTCGCAATTGCCTGAAATCGGTGCCTTCGCCGCGCCGGCGCTTGCGGATCGCGCCGGCCGCCGGCGCGCGGCGGTCGGTCGCAGCCAGCGTCTGTCCCAGCGTGCGCGAAAAATCGGGAAACACCTTGACCTGTTGTTGCGGCCCGATGCGGTGCGCGCGCTGCCACAGGCCGAGCCGGGTGGCGATGCGTACGTGCGGCGCGCCGAAACCCGCGTCGCCGCGCCGGTCCGGCCGCAGCCGGTAGCCGACGGCGACCCAGGCGCCGGCGGCCAGGGTGCTGGCGTGCGGTAAACCTTCCATCGCCCAGGCGCCCGGATAATCGTCGAACAGTTCGATGTGCATCGGCAGCGAACCATCGTTGTGCGCCGTCAGCGTCACGTTATTCCACACGCCGACCGGCCACACACCGGCGATTTGCCGTTCCAGCCGCAGCGGCGGTGCGCCGCGCGCCAGCCAGGCGTCGATCACCGCCGCCAGCAGCAGCGCGCCGCCGGCGATCCAGCATGGCAATGCCAGTACTGGCCACAGGCTGGCGATCAATCCCGCCGCGCTCCACGCCAGCACCAGTTGCAGCAGCCGGCGCGACGGCGTCAGCGACGTCAGGAAATTCATGCGCGCGGCGCGGCCGTCTGCTGCACCAGCGCGCTAAGCACCTGGTCGCTGTCGAGGCCATCGAGTTCGGACTCCGGGGAAATCGCGATGCGGTGCCGCAGCACCGGCAGGCTGGCCTGCTTGATGTCGTCCGGCGTCACATAGTCTCGTCCCGCCAGCAGCGCCAGCGCGCGCGCCAGCCGCACCAGCGCGATGCTGCCGCGCGGCCCGGCGCCGATCGCGATGCCGGGCCAGTCGCGCGTGGCGCGCACCATGCGCACGGCATAATTCGCGACGCTGTCGTCGACGCGGATGCGCGCCACCAGTTGCTGCAGCGCGACGATGGTGTCGGGCTTGACCAGGGTCGCCACGGATGCGACATCCAGGCCGTCGCCGACGCGGTTGCGCGTGACGGCTTGCAGCATCGCCTGTTCTTCCTGCTCGCTCGGGTAGGCGATGCGCACCTTGATCAGGAAGCGGTCCAGTTGCGCTTCCGGCAGCGGATATGTCCCCTCGTTTTCCAGCGGGTTTTGCGTCGCCAGCACCATGAACGGCGGCGCCAGCGGGTGCGATTCTCCTTCGATCGTCACCTGCCGTTCCTGCATCACCTCCAGGAGCGCCGATTGCGTCTTGGCCGGCGCGCGGTTGATCTCGTCGGCCAGCAGCAAGTGGGCGAACACCGGTCCCTTGCGCACGCTGAAGCTCTGGTTTTTCAGGTCGAACACGGCGTGGCCCATGACGTCGGCCGGCATCAGGTCGGGCGTAAACTGGATGCGCGAAAAATCGCCGGCAAAAGTCTTGGCCAATGCGCGCACCAAGAGCGTCTTGCCCAGGCCGGGAACCCCTTCGATCAGCACGTGGCCGCCGGCCAGCATGCAGGCCAGCACCTGGTCGATGACGTCCTGCTGGCCGACCACGGCGCGGCGGATTTCGGCGCCGATGCGGCGCGCGATGTCGAGCGCCTGTTGCAGCCGTTCCGGGCTGATGGCGGCGTCGGCCGGGATGTCGCTAGTGTCGTTCATGGCGTTGTCTCACTTGTTGGAGGATCTGGATCTGGCGCGCAAAGGCACCGGCCTGCGGCGCGGCCGGGCCGTGCAGCGCGGCGCGCATGTCGTTCAATGGCTGCGCGCACAGGCGCGCCAGCCGCGCGGCGCGTTCGGCCTCGGTCAACGCTTGCAGTTCGGGCGCGCGGCGCCGCAGCAAATCGTCCGTTTCCTGGCGCGCCGCGGCCAGCAGCACGGCGCGCCCGCCCGGCGCGCGCCACAGCCAGTTGCCGCTCGCTTCGATGTGCTCCAGCAGCGAGCGGCGCTCGGTTTCCGGTTCCGGCAGCAGCGGACCAAAACGGCGCATCGCGCGCCAGGCCAGCAGCGCCAGCAGCACGCCCAGGCCGACCAGCAACGGGCGCGCCGATTGCCACAGCACAGCGTACCAGCGCAGCACGTCGAGCCGTTGCACGATCGTCACGTCGCGCGCCTTCGCATTCAGGCCGGCCAGGCCGAGCAGCAATTCGGCGTGGTCTTGCAGCGCCAGCGCGTCATTGTCAAAATAATTGGCGGACACCATGACGATGCGCCCGCGGCCTTCTTCATAGGCGCGCAGCGATGCGCCATCCTGGTCGCCCCACAGCGGCGCGCGAGCCTTGGCGCCCGAGGTCAGCACATCGAGGCCGCTGTCGATCGCGAGCGGGTAAGTCCCGCGCGGCAGCGTCACGCAGGTCAGCATGCGTCCCGCCCGAGGAATGGAAGCCGGGGCGCCGGCTTGCGGTTCGGCCGGTTCACTGTCGCCGTCTTCTTCGTCTTGCTCTTCCTCGTCGTCATCGCTGTCCGGCGGCGGTGGCGCCGTGGTATCGCAACTGGTCCTGGGCTTGCTGCGGTAGCTCAGCATCACGCCCAGGCGCGTGCCGATCGGATCGGCATCGGTCAGCGGTGGCAGGCGGGCGCGGCGCGCCCGGGCGGCGGCCGATGCATCTGAAGTGGAGCCGTCCGTGGCGGACGCGTCATCACCCGTCTGCCGGTGCCATTGCGCCTGCATCAGCAGCGTGTTGCCGCGCCTGACCCAGGCCAGGATGGCGTCGGCCTGCGGCACGCTCATCTGCCCGGTGTTGTTAGCCAGGATCAGCGTGCCGTCCGGCAGCGCGTTCAGGTTGGCGTCGCCCAGCGTGCGCTCGACATGCACATTGTATCGGTGCCGTTCCAGCCAGCGCATCGCGGCCAGCATCCTGTTTTCCGTGGCCGCCTGGGAGGGACGCGCGCGCGCTTCCCAGTGGCGTTCCATCGCATCGAACCACAGCCAGACGGCGCCGGCCGCCAGCGCCACGCACAGCAGCGCAACCAGCGCGCGCCAGCCGCGGCGTACCGGCGCGCTCATTGCGCTGGCTCCGGCAATTGCGCGAACTGCGCCTGCCACGCTTCGCACGCGGCGTGCACGGCGGCGCTTGGAGGCCAGCGGTTGCCGTAGGCGCCGTTCAGCCACAGCGCTGTCGCCGTGTCGGCCACGTCGTAGCGCGCGCGGCTCAACTGCTCGCGCTGCACGGCTTGCAGCGCCAGGCGCAGGCAATCGCCTTCAGTCGCGCCTTGCGTCAGCAGCAAGCCGTCCTGCTGCACAAGGCGCGACAGCGTGGCGCGGTACAGCAGCGCCAGCGCGGCGCGCAATTCTCCGGCGTCCCACAGGCGCAGAACGGTGGCGGCGACATCGGCCGGCAGGCTGTCGGCGCGGATATCGAGGCCGCCGATTTCGGTCGCGCGCTGTGCCGCGCCGGCCTTGGCGAACGAGGGGAATCGGTCGCGGTAACGGTACAACAGCCAGCCCAGCACGGCGATGGCCGTGGCGATCAACAGCACCTTGACGATCTGCGCAACCAGGTTCAGGTCCGGCATTTTTACGGGAGCCGGGCGCGGGGAAGGCTTGCCGGGGTTTTTCAGGCGCCAGACCGGTTCGCAGACATAAGCGCGCAATTCCTCGCTGTCGTACAGTTGCCGCAGTTCGCCCCGCAGTCTCTGCTGCGCGTCATCGCGCGCCGGCGGCCGCGCCGCACGGAGGGCCTCTTTAATCGTGTCCGGCGGCGCGCATTCGGCCTGCGGTGGCGTATCGGCCGCGCGGCCCGGCATTGCCGGCAGCGACAGCAGCGCCGCCAGCGCGGCGGCGGCCAGCGGCGCACACAGGGCCGGCAGCGCGCGCCCAGACTGCGCGCCCTTGCGCGGAGCCGGTGCCTGGATCTGGCGCAGCGTCAGTTCGATATCCCAGGCTTCCAGCGTGGCGCGCCGGTTCAGGTACAGCGTGAAGCAGCACGCCGTGTAGATCGGCCCGGTGATGGCGCCGGCCATGCCCAGGCACAGCAGCGGGAACAATAAGCCGGGCCAGTGCGCGCCGGCCGTGCGTTCCGCGAACAGCCATGAGAAGGGATTGACGTTCGGGCCATCGCTGAGGAAAAAGCCGATCAGCGCCATCAGGCCGATTTGCAGCACCAGTTCGAAATGCGCGCAAGCCAGGCCGAAACCGTAAGCGGCGCGGCCGGTGCCGCCGCGCGCCAGGATCGCGCGCCGCTCGGCGGCGACCTTGCCGCGCGCGTTTTCCAGTTGCCAGACCGGTTGATACAGGCCGCGCCCGGCCATGAACGGGCGCCACCAGGTCAGCATGCGCACGGCGCCGCCGCCCAATTGGCCGGGCCAGGCGCGCAGCGCCTGGCGCCAGCCGACGCTTTCGCCGAACACCTGGCGCGACAGGACATATAGCGGCGCGCGCTCGAGCAGCGGGCGCAGCCACCAGGGCAGGAACAGCCACAGCGTCGCCTGTTCCGGCAACCATAGCGACAGCAGCGCGGCCAGCGCGACGGCCGGCAGCCAGACGGCCAGCCAGGTGCGATACACATTGCCGGCGTGCGCATGCAGCAGCGCGAAGCCGAGGTCGAGCGCCTGCGCGGCGGGGCGCGGGCGCAGCGCGATCTGCAATTTATCGATCCGCATCGCGCCCCTGTTCCCGGTCGCGCCCGGCCAGCGCAAAAAAGCCGATCACCAGCAGCCAGCAGGCGCCGCCGACGGTGTACTTGACGGCAGGCGCGATCGCGCTGCTGGCCGACCAGAACGCCTCGATGAACGCCGCCAGCAAGGTCAGCAGCGCCGCGCCGACCACCACCGGGTACATTGCCTGGCTGGCGGCGAACAGCGCGTGGCGCCGGCTCAGGCGGCCCGGCGCGATCAGCGCGGCGCCGACGCGCATGCCGGCCACGCCGGACAGCATCAAGCCGGTGATCTCGAAACTGGCGTGGGTGACGACGAAGGACCAGAAGCTGTGGCGCGTCTGCGCATCCTGGCTCAGCCAGCTGGCCACGACGCCCATCTGCATGCCGTTGAAGGTCAGGCTGAGCAGGGCGGGCAAGCCGCCGAAGATGCCGCCGGCGAAGGTGCGGAAACCGATCGAGATATTGTTCCAGATGTAGATGCCGAACATCAGTAAATCGCCCTCGCTGCCGCCGCGCCCGAGCGCGACGCGGCCCGGATGGTACATTTGCCGATAATTTTCCAGCTGCGACGCCGGTACGAAACTGTAGGCCCAGTGCGGCTGGTGCCAGACCAGCAGACCCAGTCCCAGCGCGACGCCCCAGACGGCCAGCGTGGCCAGCAACAGCAGGCGCCATTCGGCGCGCACGCGGCGCGGCAAGTCGTGGCCGATGGTGCGCAGCAGCGTGCGCGGGCGCTCGGCGACGGCGCCGTACAGGCGACGGTGGCAATCGGCCGCCAGCGCCTGCAGGTAATCGGTCAGCGCCGGAGAGTAACCGCGCTGGCCGGCCAGCGCCAGGCATTGGCACAGGCGGCGGTACAGCGCCGGCAGCGCGGCCGGCTGTTCGGAGCGCTTCTGCACGATCGCCTCGATCTCGCTCCACAGCGCCGCGTGTTCGCGTTCGAACTGTTGCTGCTTCATTGCTGCAACCCGGCCGCGTAAGAGCGCAGCAATTCCAGGGATTGCGCGCCGCTGTGGCCGGTCAGCGCCTGCGCGGCGCTGGCCAGTTCTTCCAGCCGTTGCGGCGGCAGCTTGCTTTCGCGCTCGAACAGGTCGGCCAGCGCGCGTTGCTGCTCGGGCGGCAGCGGGAACGGCAGCGGCAGCGGCGCCGCCGCGCGCACGGCGGGGCGCGGCGGCGGCTTGTCGCGGTAGACGACCAGCGTGCCGGCGACGATATCGCCGAGGCGGCGGAACTGGCGGTCGAACAGCATGCACAGCAAGCCGGTGGCATACATCATCGGCAGGAAATCGGCCACCAGCAGCAGGTTGCGCAACGCCGACTCGCGCCAGCCGACCGGCAAGCCGTTGGCGCGCCGCACTTCCAGCCCGAAGACGTATTTGCCGGCCGTTTGGCCGCGGCAATACACTTCGCACAGGATCGGGTAGCCCCAGTAGCTGAGGAACAGCAGCACGGCCAAGACCCCTTTACCCATTTGCGTGGCGGGCAGGCCGATCATCGTCAATCCCACCATCAGCGCCAGCCACAAGCCGGTATCGATGGCCCAGGCCCAGGCGCGCGCCGCCGGGCCGGCCGGCGTCAGCAGCAAGCGCGTGCCTTCCGGCGTCGTCAGCGATAAGCGACCGTCTATCAACGTGGAACCTGGTCAGGGGAAGCGGAATTTAATTGTATCCAAGAAATCATTTAAAAAATAAGAAATTTTATGAAAATGGTAAAACAGGCTCGCGGCACGGCGCCGGGCGTCCATGTCTTGTCGGGATATTTTACAGTTATAAATTAAAAAAATGATAAGTATTTGATTTTCATACAATTAAAATGCTGGCATTAAATTTGCATAGAGCCATGTTTTCCTATTGTCAACAATACATCTTTACCATGAGGAGGGCACGCATGAACAAATTGAATTCCCTGCTGGCAACGCTGGTCGTCAGTGCGAGCTGCATGCAGATGGCGATTGCCGCGCCGTTGCGGACCGGTTTCGGCGGTCCCGAAGGTTTCGGCGAATTGACGCAATTGCAAAACGATGACGGATCGTCGAGCCAGTTGAACCTGCCGTTCCAGATCAACTTCTTCAGCAACACCTTCGATAAATTCTACGTCAACAACAACGGCAACATCTCGTTCCGGTCGCCGCTGGCGACTTTCACGCCGGACCCGTTCCCGGTCGCGAATCAACCGATCATCGCGCCGTACTGGGCCGACGTCGATACCCGCGCCAATCCCGGCGGCGCCGTGTATGCGGCTTCGCCGGACGCCAACACTGTCGTCGTCACCTGGCACAACGTCGGCTACTTCCCGAGCCGCAACGACAAGATCAACGATTTCCAGATGACCTTGCTGAACCGCAGCGATACCGGCAGCGGTAATTTCGATATCGAATTCCGCTACAACCAGTTGCAATGGACCACCGGCGGCGCCAGTAGCGGCGTCGACGGCCTGGGCGGCATACCGGCGCAGGCCGGCTACGATGCCGGCAACAATACCAATTACTTTGTGCTGCCCGGCTCGTTCAGCGGCGCCGTGCTGGACCTGGCCAACACCAGCAACGTCAGCGAAACGACGCCCGGCGTGTGGACCATGGCGATCCGCAACGGCACCACCTCGAACGGTTCCAGCCCGGATGCGCCGCTGCTGCCGGAAATCGTCAACCAGGATGGTTACCAGTTCAATTTCAATATCAACCTGAACCAGCGCATCTTCATCGACCCGGTGGTGGCGGTCGGCTATGATTACCGCGTCAATTCCGGCCCGAACATTCAGACCGCGGTGCTGCCGACGGTGCCGGGCGATACCGACGGCTACCAGCTCTATACGCTGAACGATGTTCTGCTCGGCAGCGTGATGCCGGGCCAAATCTTCGATTTCGGCCCCGGCGGCGTCAACGGCTTCCGCCTGACCGGCATCGATCCCGGCGCGCAGCTGGACCCGGCCAATCCGCAAGCCTTTATTACCGGGCTGACATTTGCCGGCGCGGGCCAGGTCAGCTTGACGCAGACCCCGCTGTCGATCGACACTGGCAGCAACGCGGTGCCGGAACCGGCTTCGCTGGCGTTGCTGCTGCTCGGCGCGCTGGCGATGTTCGGCGGCCGGCGCGCACGCCGCGCGGCGCCACCGGCGCTGGCGCTGGCGGCATGAACCAATCCATGGGGTAATAATGAAGCTTGAGCAGATGAAGTATGGCGCCGCGCTGGTGTTGTCGCTGGCCGGCGCGGCGGCGTTCGCCGCGCCGCCGGCCGCAGCGCCGCAGGAGCGCCCGCGCGTGACGCGGGAAACGCAGTTCGCTTCCTGGGGCCTGTCGTGCGCGGTGGCGCAGGATGCCAAGGGCAAGCCGGCCGAGCGCTGCATGATTTCGCAGCTCGTGTCGACCAATCCGAAGCAGGGCAAGGTGGTGCTCGGCATCACCGTCGATTATGCCGATAATCCTAAAACGCCGACGATGCGCGCGCGCTTCTCTGCCGCCGCGGAACGGCGCGCCGGCATCGGCATCAAGATCGATGCCCGGCCCGACATGCGCTTGCCGATCAGCGACTGCAATGCGCAGCGCTGCGAAGCGGTCGGCCGCCTGGCGCCGGACGTGCTGGCCGCCTGGCGCGGCGGCAAGCTGGCGCAACTGGCCTTCATCGGGCAGGGCGGCAAGCAGGTCTTGTTGCCGATTTCGCTGGCCGGCTTCGACCAGGCGCTAGCCGCGCTGGCGCGCTATCCCGGCGGGCGGGGCTAGCGTCGGCGCTCGGCAAACAGGTAATTTCTGCCGCAGTAGTCATTTGTAGCAATGCCATATGCAGCAGCCAGCGATTTCAGCGCAGCGTCAGCCCGCGCTTCCTTCCCGTCGCCATGCAGCCCATAGACAACCATGCAGCGAAGGATTACTTTGTTGTGTCTGTGGGCGTCTCTCGATCATGTGCCAGAAATGCGAATGGCCCACCGAAGTGGGCCATTCTAACTCTCTTGTTCCTGGGGGGAGGCTCGCGCCAACAAGTCCCAGAACGCACAAACAAATTATATATCCTTTTGGGAGCACGCACTACTTTTCTCAGAATTAACGCTATGGCACTTTCACAACAACAAATCACAGCCATTACAACCACCATTTCCCCTGCGCGGATGGGGACATATCTCAACGCAACGGGCTTTGGGGCTGGTGCTACGGCGCTCGACATCTATGTCTGGAACGCATTGGTTTCAGGTGCATTCTTCTCGGCCCTGCATATCTGTGAAGTGGTCGTCCGCAACGCGATCTCGCATGCGCTTGAGCTGAAGTATGGCGCCAACTGGCCTTGGGACGCAGGCTTTGAGCGATCATTACCCAAATGGTCAAAGGGAGAACTGCAATCCGCCAGGCAAGGAATACCCATTGGGTCCACCGGCAAGGTTATCGCCGAGTTGAAATTCGCCTTCTGGTGCCGGCTGTTCACGGCAGGCCAGGATCAACATATCTGGACTGCGCACTTGCGTACCGTGTTTCCGTACCTTCCCTTCCCGCTGACTGTTGCGGCTGGCCGGAAGATACTGTACGACGACATGGAAGCGCTTCGAGGCTTCCGCAACCGCATTGCGCACCACGAACCGGTCTTTGCCTATCCGCTGGTGGAATACCAGGCCCGCATACAACGCTTGCTCAAACTGCGCTGCATGCAAACCGAGGCATGGATGTCTCAATGGGAAATCGTGAGTGCGGCGCTGGCAGCGCGGCCATAGTGCAGTGGATTTGACTTTGTGTTCACCCGTTTGAAGCAGGCGCGGGGGCAGGATATCATCGGGTCGCCGCACGCGGCGCTGTACCGGGCGGATGCGCCGGGCGCGCCGCCGGCGAACCGTTGAACAGCATGCAACGGCCGTGTCCACATTGGCGCAGGCGGTGACGGGCCGCCGGCCGACCCGGCTCCATGCCGGCGCGCACGGTCATGGCGCACGCTGGTTCGGGATCACGCCCAGCAGGTCGGTGCTGCCGATATCGGCGCCGGCCTGGCTCAGCAGGGTGGTGGCCTGGCCGCGATGGTGGGTCTGGTGGTTAAAGAAATGCATGACCAGGCTGTGGAACAATTTGTCCGAGACCACGCCCTTGCTGTTCGCATAATGCAGCACGTGATCGAGTTCGCTTTCCCGCAGCGCGCCGGCCCAGCGCACGATGATGGCATCGAGTTCGCACCGCGCGCCGTGCAGCGCGGGCAGGTCGCCGTACAGCAACTGGTCGAGCGCGGCCGGCTGCGGCAGCGCGCGCACCGCTTCCAGTTCGGCCCACGCGGCCGGGTGCGTCAGGAAGCGCGTCAGCCAGATCGTGTCGGCCACCACGATATGGTTCATCGTGCCGAGCAGCGAGCCGAAGAACGCGCCGCGGTTTTCGGCCAGTTGCTGGGCGGTCAAGGTGGCTGCCGCCGCGTACAGCTTGGCATTCATCCACTCGTTATAGTGCGCCATCAGGCGAATGTGACTGGTCAGGCTCAATCGATCTCCTTGTTGGTGGGACTGCTGTCAGGGCGCGACGACGCCGGCGTCGGCGGCCAGTTGGCGGTATTCGTCGGACTGGCGCACGGTGCCGATGGCGCGCCAGATCGCCTCGATGCGCTGCGCATCGCGCGCATAACTGGCGCGGCCGACCATCAGGTGGAATACCAATACGGCGTACGGCGGCTGCGCCTGCACCACGCGGTCCTGGAAGCGCGCATCGTGCAGCGCCAGGTTGCTCGCCTCGGCACCTTGCAGCACCGCCGCGTCGAACACGCCGTTGACCAGCAGGCGCAAGGCGTCGTCGGCCGATTTCACCAATTCCTTGGCGCGCAGGCCGCGCTCGCGCAAGATGGTGCCGATCAGGTAGCCCGACGGCACGGCCACTTCGCCTTTCGGGCTGAGCAGGATGTGGCCATCCCAACTGGCCTGGCCGCCGACGCGCAGGAAGACATTGGCCTTGTCCTCGAACAACGCGCGGGCCGGGTCGGTGCTGCCGTCGGGCAGCGTCGGAAACATTGCGAAGCTGCGTCTTTCGGTCGAGTCGGCGGCGCCGATCACCGCGTCGATGGCGCCGATGCGCACTTCTTCCAGACAGCGCCGCCATGGTTTTGGCGCATAAACAAAACGCTCGCCGAGCTGTTTTTCGACGCGTTTCAATAATTCGAAATTGAGGCCGATGCCGGCCGGCGTGCTCCATGGCCGCTGCGGCACGTCTTCATAGCACATCGTCAGCGGCGCGGCCGGGCCGGCGGCGGCCGGCGCGCACGACAGCAGGATTAAAAACGGCAGGTATCGCCTGATCGACATTCCATGCTCCGTGAGTGGCAGCGCGGCGCCGGATGCGCCGCGATCTGACATGCGGCGGGCCACGGCGGGGAAGTGCAAGATTAGCATGAGAAATGGGGCAACAGGCAACTGGCGGCCCGTGTGCGTCCTGCGCGCAACACCCGACTAGAGCCGGGGCGTGTATTCCGTGGCGGCGGGGGAGGCGGGCGGCGCGGCCGGCGCGGCGCGGCCGGCGATCCAGTCCAGCAGTTCGCGCCCGAACACGCGCGTGCGCGCCGTCTCGACTTGGCGCTTTTTATAGGCGTCGTGGCTGGCCGGGCCGCTCAGGCTGGAATCGTGGCTGGCCTTGTCCATCAACTGGATTTCGTATTCGAAGAAGAAGCCGACATCGTAATCCTGGCCGGCCGGCATGCCGGTATCGGTCATGTCGTCGGGTTGCAGATGGATCATCTTGCGCACCGTGACCTGGATGCTGCTGAAGCCGGCGCCGCTGTGCGGGTTGTCGCTGCGCGTCTGCGGCTGCGACAGCGCCAGCAATTCCTGGTCCATTTTCTGCAGCAATTCGGCCGGATAATCCTCGCTGCGGTCGAGCATGGCGCGGTATTTTATAAAAATCTGCTTGGCCGCGTCCAGGTCGAGCAATGTGTTGCGGGTGCGCTGCGCATCGACATTGGTGACGGACAGCAAATGGGAACGCTGCAAGGTGCGCAGCGCCAGCAGGCATTCGAAGCGGGTCGCGAAAATCAGGCGCACGCCCAGGTGGTCGAAAATGTCGGCCGCCAGGTAGGCGGCCTTTTGCAGCAGCTTGAGCAGGATGCTGTTGCGGCCCTTGTTGTTCTTGCGCTCGAAATGCAGCAGCGGCAGGCAGGCTTCGCCGTCGGTGAGAAAATAATGCTCGCCATCCTTGTGGATGACTTCGTCCAGGCTGGCGAACACCTGTTCGCGGATCGTGCTGAAATGGCGCAGCTTGAGGTTGTTGTCGATGTAGAAAATCCCGTGCATCACCTTCAGCACGGCGCACGACCACATGCGCAGCACGTCGGCCTGCTGGCCGCGCAGCGATGCGTACACCAGCAATTGCAGCGGGTCTTCCGGCTCGGCCACGGCGCACGGGATCAGGGCGTGTTGCCCGGCGTCGAGAAAGGTGGCGCGAATAAAATCGACCGCTTCGCGGTGCGCGCGCCGGATGATGCCCGGAGCGGCCGGCTGGTCCAGGTCGAAACCGTATTCGCGCACGAACTGGCGCGCATCGTGCAGGTTGCGCAGCGCCAGCGAACCGAGGTCGATCGCCGACACGCCGCCGGCGATGGCGTTCAAATAGCTCCAGTTCAGCGAAAACTTGTGCTTGCTCTTGAGCGAGGCGCGCAGTTCAGTCATGTGACCTTGTAGGCAGCAGCGGTGGGCCGGACAACGCCCGGTGTCGGGCCAGTATCGCAGTCCGCCCGGTTGCGGTCAATCACTATGATGTGCCGTGCGGGCAGCGATGATGTTGGTTAGCAACTGCTATCCAGGCGCGTCAGCGCAGCGCGCCGAACACCTTGCCGATCAACTTGCTGCCAGTGCCGAGCGGATCGGCGCGGATCGCCTTTTCTTCTTCGCCGATCATCGTAAACAGCCCGGCCAGCGTGCGCTGGGTGACATAGTCTTCCACCGTCGCCTGCTGTTTGACCAGGCCGAGTTTGGACACTTGCGCCATCGCGCCATTGTATTTGGCCGTCAGGCCGGAGCGGTCGGTGACTTGCTTGACGATGGGGAGGAATTTGACGGCGAGTTTCGATGAGGTCTTGTCGCGGAAAAAATCGGTGACCGAGGTTTCTCCGCCGCTCAGGATTTGCCGGGCGTCCGAGATCGTCATCGTCTTGACGGCATCGATCAGCAGCGGCTTGGCCAGCGGTACCGCAGCCTCGGCCGCGTGGTTCATCGCCACTTCCAGTTCGTCGAGCTGCGCGCCGCGTCCGCTCATCTTCAGCAGCGGGCGCGCCTGTTCCAGCAGGCGCGGCAGCGGAATCCTGACCTTGTCATTATTCAGGAAACCATTTTCCGCGCCCAGTTTGCCCACCGCCGCCAAGGAGCCGTGTTCCAGCGCCGCCTTCAAGCCGCCGCCGGCTTCCTGGTTGCTCAGATCGGACAGCGACAAGGCCAGCGCGGCGGACGCGGCCAGGTAGAGCGGGATAAACAGTTTGGCATGG
Organism: Pseudomonadota bacterium; assembly: GCA_040389645.1. Lineage (GTDB taxonomy): Bacteria > Pseudomonadota > Gammaproteobacteria > Burkholderiales > Burkholderiaceae_D > Rugamonas. The sequence continues at coordinate 39,883 of JAZJZT010000041.1, forward strand.
CGCGACAGGGACATCGGAATTCCTTCAGTGAACAGGGGTAAGAGGCGGCGCCGACTGCGGCCCCGGGCCGGCCGCCCCCGGGGGGCGGCCTTATCTTACTTGGCGCTCAGGCAGGTTTTCATGAAGGCCTTGCGCTCATCGCCTTTCTTGCCGGTGGCGTCGGCATTGCATTTTTTCATCTTGTCCTGCTGCGCCGTCTTGGCCGACGGCGCCGGGGCGGGCGCCGGCGCGCTCAGGCAGGTTTTCATGAAAGCCTTGCGCTCATCGCCCTTCTTGCCGGCCGCGTCGGCATTGCAGGTCGTCATCTTGCTTTGCTGGGCAGTCTTGGCCGGCGCGGCCGCTTCGGGCGCCGCGGCCATGGCGGCGCCGCTGAGGGACAGGACCAGGCTGGCGATGAACAGTGTTTTCATGTCGATTTTCCTTGGTGGTGGAGCGGGGAGGGGGCTGGTGGCTGATTTTATCAGCATGGCGGCGGCCGCAGTATGGCCGGGCTATCATTATTGCGAATTGGATTGCGTGGCATGATTTGTGTTAAATTGGCAACTACGGTGGTTTTACCCGGAGAGGGCATGCGCATACCGACCAAACTGAGTCTGATCGTTGCCGCCGTGTTTTTCATCGTCGGCACGGTCGGCGCGCTGGCGCTCGAGCGCCTGCGCGGCGTGGCGGAAACGGCGATCGAAACCCATGCCAAGCAGATGGCAGGTGCCATGGCCACGATGGCCGCCTATGAAATGCAGCAAGCCCAGAGCCGCCAGGCGCACATCCCGTTCCAGCACATCATCGATTTTATTACCGCGCGCGAAAAGCGCGACCTGGAAGTGATCGATACGAATTTGGTGTTCGTGGCCGACGTCGATCTGACCGACATCGGCAAGCCGGTCGAAGGCGAGCGGCGCGCGATCGTGGCCCGCACCTTGCGCGATGGCTTGCCGCGCATCATGCTCGAAGCGGCCAGCGCCGACCTGCCGGAAATGCGGCAAGTGGTGGTGCCGATCGCCGACCGGGAAAACCGCATCATCGCCGCGCTGATCTATGAATACACGCCGCTGTACGCGGAACTGGCGGCGCTGGTCTGGCATGCGCTGGCGGTGATCGCCGCCGTCGCCACGGCCGGCCTGGCGCTGGCGCTGGTCTGCGCGATGTACCTGTCGCGCACGATTTCGCGGCCGCTGCTGGCATTGCGCGACGCCGCCTTGCAATTGTCCCGGGGCAAGCGCGATGTGCAGGTCGATTGCGATGCGCGCGACGAAATCGGGGAACTGGCCACCACCTTCAACGCCATGAGCCAGGCGCTGGGCACGTCGCGCGTCAGCCTGGAGGCGCGCGCGCATGAACTGTCGCTGGCGAACCGGGACTTGCAAAAGGAAGTGCTGGTCCGCAAGCTGACCGAACAGGCGCTGCATTTGCGCGAGCGGGCCATCGAATCGAGCTTCAACGCGATCGTCATCGCCGACCTGACGCAGCCGCATTACCCGATCGCCTACGTGAACCCGGCGTTTACCCGCATCACCGGCTACGGCAACGCTGAAGCGCTGGGCAGAAGCCTCGACTTCCTGGTCGATGCCGATAGCGGCCAGCCAGGCTTGCAGGAAATCCGGCTGGCGCTGCGCGAACGGCGCGAAGTACACGCCGTGCTGCGCTGCAGCGACAAGCACGGCAAGCCCTTCTGGAACGAGATGCATGTCGCGCCGGTGCGCAACGATGACGGCGCGCCGCAACACTGCGTCGTCATCTTCAACGACATCACCGAGGCGAAGAACGATGCCGAACAGCTGGCGCGGCAGGCGCACTTCGATGGCTTGACCGGGCTGGCCAACCGCAGCCTGTTGCTCGACCGCGTGGCGCAGGCGATCGCCAACGCCGGGCGGCACGGCGACAGCGTGGTGCTGGCCTCGATCGATCTCGACGATTTTAAACTGGTCAACGACAGCCTGGGGCACGATGCCGGCGACGCGCTGCTCAAGACGGTGGCGGCGCGCCTGCAAAGTTGCGTGCGCGGCAGCGATACCGTGGCGCGCCTGGGCGGCGACGAATTCGTGCTGTTGCTGCTGAACCAGGCCGTGGACGGCGACGCGGCGTTGGCCGCGCAAGTGACGGAGCAAGTGCAAAAGCTGCTGGCGTGCATCGCCGAACCCCTCGCGCTGGCCGGGCGCGACCTGCGTATCAGTTGCAGCATCGGCATCGCGCTGTATCCGCAAAACGGAGCCGATGCCGACACGCTGCTGAAAAACGCCGATACCGCGATGTACCGCGCCAAGGAACTGGGGCGCCACGGTTTTCAATTTTTTACCGCCGCGCTGCAAGAACGGGTCTTGCAACAGATCGAACTCGACGCCAGTCTGCGCCAGGCGCTCGAACGAGAAGAATTCGAATTGCACTACCAGCCGCAAGTGAGCCTGCGCAGCGGCAAAGTGGTCGGCATCGAAGCGCTGCTGCGCTGGCGTCACCCGCGGCAAGGCTTGATCGGCCCCAGCCACTTCATTGCTTTTGCCGAGGAAAGCGGCTTGATCATCCCGATCGGCGCCTGGGTGCTGATGCGCGCCTGCATGCAAAACAAGGCGTGGCAGGATGCCGGGCTGGCCGCGATCCCGGTCGCGGTCAACGTGTCGGCCAAGCAATTCGCGCAGCAAGACCTGGAAGCGGTGGTGCGCCATGCGCTCGATCGCAGCGGCTTGCCGGCCAAGTACCTGGAACTGGAATTGACGGAAAGCCTGTCGATGGCCGATCCGGAAAAAAGCGTCCCGCTGATGGAGCGCATGAAGGAAATCGGCGTCGAACTGTCGATCGACGATTTCGGCACCGGTTATTCGAACATGAGTTATTTAAAACGCTTCCCGATCGACCGCCTGAAACTGGACATTTCCTTCGTGCGCGACATCACCACCGATCCGGGCAGCCAGGCCATTTCGGATGCCATCATCACGATGGCGCACAGCCTGCGCCTGGAAGTGGTGGCCGAAGGCGTGGAAACCGAGGGGCAGTTGGCGCTGCTGGCCGCGCGCGGCTGCGACCTGATCCAGGGATATTATTTCAGCAAGCCGCTGCCGGCGCCGGAATTGATGCAACTGCTGCGCGACGGGCGCCGCCTGCCGGGCGCGCTGACCGGGCGCACGCCCGCCTCTCCGGCCTTGCTGGTGCTCGACGACGATCCCTATCTGCTCGAATTCATGGAACTGGTGCTGGCCACCGACGGGTATGTCGTGCACACCACGACCGAGCCGCAGCAAGCGTTCGAATTGCTGGCCTGCCATGAGGTGGCCGTGATCCTGTGCGACCAGTGCATGCCGCAGATGAACGGCGTCGATTTCCTGAGCCGGGTGCGGCACATGTATCCGCAAACGATACGCATCCTGCTCAGCGCCTACGAGGATTACCAGGTCACGCGCCAGGCCATCAACATGGGCGCCGTCTACAAATTCATCGAAAAGCCGGTGCAGGTCGACGAACTGAAGGACGTGGTCGAAGCGGCATATGGCTTATATCTGGCAACGCGTCAAGCGGAAAATGTTGCCACTGTGGCGCACGAATAGCCATTCTCGCAACATCATGCGGGTTTTGTGTTATTTTGCAAAATGTTTTCATTAAAACATATGCGGCGCAGTGCCTGCTGGACCGGGATGTCATTCCGGTTGGAAGCCAGGCATGCCTTGCCACTCTTGCCGCGTCGCGAACAGGGGTTGTTAGAAAACAGTCACAATAAAAAAGGAAAAAAGATGAATCATCTAAAGCGCTATACAAGGACCTTGCTCTGTTCCATGGGCTTCCTGGTCGTCGCCATGCTGGCCGCTTGCGGCGGCGGCAACCAGGGGCGTGACCCCATCCTGGGCTTGCCCGCGGCCGACCTGGTAAGCGTACTGGTCAGCCCGGCCACGGCAACCATCGCCAGCGGCGCGGTGCAGCAATTTGTAGCGACGGCAACCTTTGCCGATGGTTCATCGCGCGACGTCAGCGCCGCCTCCAACTGGGTGTCCGGCACCCCGGCGGTGGCCACCGTCAATAGCGCCAGCGGTCTGGCCAGCGGCCTGGGCGCCGGCAGCGCGGCGATCACCGCCAGCTATGGCGGCAAGAGCGGCTCGGCGACGCTGACGGTCACCGCCGTCACGCTGCGCTCGATCGCCGTGACCCCGGCCAACCCGGCGCTCGCGCTCGGCGCGCAGCAGCAGATGCACGCGATGGGCACGTTCTCGGACGGCAGCACGCGCGACATCACGGCGATCGCCAGCTTCAGCTCGGCCACGCCGGCGGTGGCGACCATCGTCGCCAATACCGGGCTGGCTACTGCCGTCAAGGCGGGCAATACGGTCATCACCGCGACTTCCGGCGCCCTGTCCGGTTCGACCACGCTGACGGTGAACCCCGCCGTGCTGACCTCGATCGCCGTCGCGCCGCAAAACCCGACCGTGCAGATCGGCGCCACGCGCCAGCTGACCGTGACGGCGACCTATAGCGACGGCGGCACGACCGACGTCACCGCCGCCTCGACCTACACCAGCGGCACGCCGGCAGCGGTCGGCGTCAATGCCGCCGGCCTGACTAGCGGCCTGGCAGCGGGCAGCTCCGTCGTCACCGCCCGCTTCGGCGGCCAGAGCGCCAGCACCACCGTGACGGTACCGGCGGTGCAACTGCTGGCGCTGACCGTGAACCCGGCCAGCGCCACCGTCGCCATCGGCGGCTTGCAGCGCTACATCGCCACCGCGACGTATTCGGATGGCGCCACCGCCGATATCAGCGCTAGCGTGAAATGGACCTCGGACAATACCGCGGTCGCCACCGTGCTGCAGAGCGGCATCGCCACCGGCCGTTCCGCCGGCAGCGCCACGATCACGGCCACGGCCGGCGCCAAGAGCGCGAACGCGACGCTGAACGTGACGGCGCCATTGACCTTGACTTCGATCGCCGTCACGCCGGCCAATTCGACCATGCTGGTCGGCGCCTTCTCGCAATTCACCGCGACCGCGACCTATTCGGATGGCACGACGGCCAATATCAGCGCCAGCGCGAACTGGACTTCGGGCAACACCGCCGTGGCCACGGTCGTACCCGGCGGCCTGGTGAGCAGCCTGGGCGGCGGCATTACCTCGATCACGGCCAGCCTGAACGGCATCAGCGGCAACGCGGCGCTGACCGTCACGCAAGCGGCGGTGACATTGACCGGCATCACGATCACGCCGCCCAATCCGGTCGTGACCATCGGCGATGCGCAGCAATTCACGGCGACGGGCACCTATTCCAACAATACGACGGCTAACCTGACGACCCAGGTTACCTGGTCGGTCAGCTCGGCCGGTGTCGCCTCCATTTCCGCCGGCGGCCTGGCGCAATCGCTGTCGGTGGGCGTGACGAACGTCACGGCCACCTTGAACAACCAGGGCGCGACCACGACGCTGACCGTCAATCCGACGCGCGCGCAGGCGCTGAGCATCAACCTCGGCACGGCCACCACCTTCGGCGTGCTGTCCGGCACCACGATCACCAACAATGCCGGCGGCACCACGCTGGTCACCGGCGATGTCGGTGCGGCGACGCAAATTACCGATCCGCCACAAGCGCCCGGCTTCCAGAACTATAAAGCCGGCGCCGTCTTGACCAAGGCGCTGGCCGACCTGCAGACGGCCGTGCTCGAAGCCAACGGCCGCGTTTGCGACACCGTTTCGGCGGCCGGCATCGACCTCGGCGGGCGCACGCTGCCGCCGGGCATCTACTGCTTCGCCGGTCCGATCACGAATACCGGCATCCTGACCTTGAATGCCCAGGGCCTGTACATCTTCCGCACCGCGTCGACGCTGAGCACCAGCGCCAATTCGTCGGTGGTCTTGAGCGGCGGCGCGCTGGCCGACAATGTCTTCTGGGCACCGGTGGGCGCGACCACGCTCGGCACCAACAGCGTCTTCAAGGGCACGATCCTGAGCGCGGCCGGTGCGATCAACGTGGGCAACAATACGACGCTGGTCAAAGGCCGCGTCTTGACGGGCGCGGCAGTGACCCTGAGCAATAACGCGATCACGAAATAAGCTCCCGGAGAAGACCATGACAATCGTAAAAAAAATCAGCCTGCTCAGTCTCGGCGGCTGCGCCATCCTCTCGGGCCAGGCGGCACTGGCGCAGGACGAGTTCATCAACCCGGACTGGGCCAATTCGGCCTGGTATGCCGGCGCCGGCATCGGCCGCTCGCGCGCCACGATCGATGAGCCGCGCATCGTCGCCAGCCTGCGCGCGAACGGCGCCAGCGCCGTCGCCTTCCGCAGCGACGAGCGCGATACTGCCTATAAACTGTTTATCGGCAAGCAGTTGAACCGGTATTTCGCGGTCGAAGCGGGGTATTTCGACCTGGGCAAATTCAGTTTCGATGCCAGCACGACGCCGCCCGGCACGATCCACGGCGAAGTCGGTTTCCGTGGCGTCAATGTCGACCTGGTCGGCCAGGTGCCGCTGTCGCAGCGCTTTTCCGTGTACGGCCGGGTCGGTGCCAACTATGCGCGGGCGGTGGCCGACTTCAGCGGCAACCGGCTGTTCGCGGCGACCAACCCGCACCCGAGAGAGAGCAAGCTCAACGCCAAAGCCGGCCTCGGCCTGGAGTTCAAGCTCAGCGAAGCGCTGGCCGTGCGCGGCGAAGTGGAGCGCTACCGCGTCAACGACGCGGTTGGCAACCGTGGCGATATCGACCTGTATTCGGTCAACCTGGTGTATAAATTCGGCCGCCCGGCGCGCACCGTGCCGGTCGTCGCCGCGCCGCCGCCGGAACCGGTAGCGGCGCCGGAGCCGATGGCCGCGCCAACGCCGAAGGCGGCGCCGCTGCCGCCGGCGCCGACGTCGGAAAAAGTCAGCTTCTCGGCCGAGGCGCTGTTCGACTTCGACAAGGCGGTGTTGAAACCGGCCGGCAAGGCCGACCTCGACAGCCTGCTCGGCAAGCTGCAAGGAATGAACACCGAAGCGGTGATCACGGTCGGTTACACCGATTCCATCGGCCGCGCCGAATACAACCGCAAGCTGTCGGTACGCCGGGCCGAGTCGGTCAAGGCTTACCTGGTGTCGAAAGGCATCGATGCCTCGCGCGTCTACACCGAGGGTAAAGGCGAGACGCAGCCGGTGGCCGACAACAAGACGGCCGCGGGCCGCGCCAAGAACCGCCGCGTCACCGTCGAAGTGGTGGGCACGCGCGGCAAGTAAGGGGACGTCGTCCTTGCATATAAAACGCCAGCCGGCATCGGCTGGCGTTTTTTTTTCGGCCGCGCGCCGGATATTGCGATAATGGCGCCAGCCCGATAAGGGACGATGCAGGCCAATGTCACAATGGCGGTGGCAATGGGCCGGGCAACGCTGGAAGATAAGGAAAGCAATGAGCAACACAGAATTGAACGAGGTATCTGCGCGCGCGGCACGCGCAGTGCAGGTGGCGGCGCGCGTGCACGCGATCGAGCCGTTCCGCGTGATGGAAATGGTGAAAGCAGCCGGAGAGCTGGCGCGTTCCGGCGTCGACGTCATCAGCATGAGCGTCGGCGAACCGGATTTTACGGCGCCCGAACTGGTGCAGCAAGCCGCGATCGCGGCGATCCGGAACGGCGCGACGCAATACACCGACGCGCTGGGCCTGTCGACGCTGCGCGAAGCGATTGCCGCACATTACGCCAGCGCCTTCGGCATCGACGTCGACGCGAACCGCATCGTCGTCACGGCCGGCGCCTCGGCCGGCCTGCTGCTAGCCTGCGCCGCGCTGGTGGCCGACGGCGATGAAATCCTGATGCCGGACCCGAGTTATCCGTGCAACCGCCATTTCGTCACGGCCTTCGGCGGCAAGGCAGTATTGGTGCCGTCCGGCGCCGAGCAGCGCTACCAGTTGACGGCCGACGATGTCGCGCAGCGCTGGACTGCGCGCACGCGCGGCGCGATCGTCGCATCCCCGTCGAACCCGACCGGCACCTCGATGACCGGGCCGCAGATGGCGCAGATGCTGGCCGCCGTGCGCGCGCGCGGCGGTTTTGCGATCGTCGATGAAATCTACCAGGGATTGACGTACGACCATGCGCCCGCCAGCGCGCTGAGTTACGACAGCGACGTCATCACCGTCAACAGTTTTTCGAAATACTTCAGCATGACCGGCTGGCGCCTGGGCTGGCTGGTGGTGCCGGAAAGCCTGGTGCCGGTGTTCGAAAAGCTGGCGCAAAACCTGTTTATTTGCCCGTCGGTGATCGCCCAGCATGCCGCGCTGGCCTGTTTCCACCCGGATTCGATCGCCGTCTACGAACAGCGCCGCCAGCAATTCCAGAGCCGCCGCGATTACCTGGTGCCGCAATTGCGCGAACTCGGCTTCCAGGTGCCGGTGATGCCGGACGGCGCGTTTTATGTCTATGCCGATTGCAGCGCCGTCGCTCATCCGGACAGCGGAGACAGCGCCGCGTTCAGCATGGCCGTGTTGAGACAGGCCGGTGTCGCCATCGTGCCGGGCGACGATTTCGGCAGCGCGGCGCCGCAGCGTCACGTGCGCTTTTCGTACGCGACCGGCCAGGCGCGGCTGGAGCAGGCGGTCGCGCGCATGCGCGCGCTGCTGCGCCAGGCGTAAAATGCGGTATTCCGTTCAATCGCAGTCTTTTATAAAAAGAAATCCATGACCACTCTCACTTACGAAGCCTTCCTCGACGAAGTCACGACGCTGCTCACCGAGCTGTATGACCTCGACGACGCCGCGGCCATCAAACTGGTGGTCGACGCGCAGGCGGCCGATTTTTTTGTCGCGCACGACGACAAGCCGGAACTGCGCACCGTCGAACAGGCGAAGAAGGAAGCGGTCGCGCTGTTCGAGAAAAAGCAGAACAAGCAGCAGACGCAGCAAAAACAGCAGCAGCGGGTAAGGCAACAAAAGAAATAAGGCGGCACACCGGTCGCACGCGCGCCGTCATGTCACGTCGCGTGATGCGCAGCCTGTTCGGTACGCAAGCGTACAGACGCGGGCTGCGCGAGCGGGGAGACTTGGCCCCCTACGCGCCACGTCAGTGCCCGGCGCCCACACCTTGAGTTGCGCGCATCTTACCAGGACGGCGCAAGCCGCTCCGGCAACCGCAGAGCTTCGGGATCACCTGCGAGGTGCATCATGATGCATGAATTTCTCTCCACGAACCGGCATGAACTGGAGCGGCGCTGCCGCGAAAAAGTGGCCGTCAGGCCGGCCCGTGCGGCCAGCCGGCAGCAACTGGAACGCGGCATTCCGATCTTCCTGGACCAGTTGATCCGCACGCTGCAAGCCGAACAAATCGGCCGGCTTAGCGTCGGCCTTGCCATGCCAGGTGCGTCCAGCGGCGATGCCGAACCGTTGTCGGAGCTGGAATCCTCTGGCGCCACCCACGGCGGCGAACTGTTAACGCTGGGCTATTCGATCAACCAGGTGGTGCACGATTACGGCGACCTGTGCCAGGCCGTGACGGACTTGGCGCTGGCGCAGAATGAAAATTTCGAGTTCGACGAATTCCGCATGCTGAACCGCTGCCTCGACAACGGCATCGCCGACGCCGTCACCGAATTCAGCCAGCAGCGCGACATCGTCATCGCCGACGAGCAGGCGCTGGAAACCAACGAACGGCTGGGGTTTTTTGCGCACGAGTTGCGCAACCACCTGAACACGGCCACGCTGGCGCTGGCGGCGATCAAGTCGGCCAATGTCGGCGTGTCCGGCGCCACCGGCGCCGTGCTCGACCGCAGCCTGGTGGCGCTGCGCACGCTGATCGACCGCTCGCTGACCGAAGTGCGGATCGGCGCCGGCATGACCTTGCGCCGCACCGTGTTTTCGCTGTCGAATTTTATCGGCGAAGTCAAATATTCGGCGCTGCTCGAAGCGATGCTGCTCGATTGCGAATTCCATGTCGAAAACGTGCCCGTTTCGCTGGTCATCGATGCCGACAAGGATTTATTGTTTTCCGCGCTGGGCAACCTGCTGCAAAACGCCTTCAAGTTCAGCGGCCGGAAGGGGATGGTCACGCTCAGCGTCGATGCCTGCAGCGAGCGCGTCACCATCAGCGTGCGAGACAGCGGCCCGGGCCTGTCCGCCGGAGCGGCGCAAGCGATGTTTTTGCCGTTTACGCAGAGCGGTGCCAACAAGACCGGGCTGGGGCTGGGCCTGTCGATCGCGCGCCGCAGCGTGGAAGCGAACGGCGGCTTGCTCACCGTCGATAGTGTGCTCGGCAGCGGTTGCGTGTTCACGATCGATCTGCCGCGCCGCGCCGCTTCCACCGGCAGCGCCGGCGCAGCGGCGTGACGCGGTCCGGTGCCGCCAAGCGCGGATGGCGCCGGGCGGTTCGGCGCCCGCATCGCTTCATCGGCATGGGTTTCCGCTCACGGCACGCCGCATGGGACGTGCGGATATAAGCGTGTACAATGTTTTCACCTGGCCCGGATCTGGAACGTCTTTGTTCGACGCCGAAGTCGATATCGCTTCGGCCCTGCCTGACGCACGACGATTTCCGTCATTTTCATTCCCTTGTGAACTTCCCCGAATGCGGCGCTGTCGCAGCGCGCCGCGGCGGATGGGGCGCTGGCGACAGAAAGTAGCATATGGAAAAAACTATGCTGTACCGCGGACACGAGATCAACATTGAGGTGGGCCGCTCGGACGCCGGCGTAGCGGCCGAGACTTGGGGCGGGGCATTCAAGTTCCGGGAATCAGGGGCGTCCGAGACCACGGCTGCCGGCCTGTCGCGCGCGGAACCGTCGCAGGCGCTGGCCAAGGCCAAGGTATTACGTTACGCCAAGCAGATGATCGACACCAAGCTGGCGCTGTCCTCCCGCTAGGTAATAAAAACAGAGGAACACATGATTCAAAAAATCGGCACGGAAGTGCTGTATTCGCCCATCACCTATTCTTTCGCGAATGAAGCGGATGCCGACGGTTTCCTGCGCTGCGTCAAGGGGCCGGGCGGACGTCCCGCCGTCTGCGCGGCGCAATGGCGCTGCATCGCGCAAGCCAGGAAGGAACGCGGCACGCAGGCACTGCAGGACGACAACGCCGCGGCGTTGCACGGCCTGGACCGGCTCAAGAGCCTGCAATCGATCTAGCAAGGCGGGGCGCGACCGATGCGCGTGCCGATATTCCCCTGCGGGGACGGAGGCGGCGATGACGATTCATCATGCGGTGCGATACAAAAACCATTTCCTCGATTGCGAACCATTGTTGCTGGCCAGCGGTAAATACGCGGCGCAAGTGGTCATGACCTTCGATACCGGCCACACCATCACGGAGCGCGAATTCCCCGCGCTGGCCGAGTTCGATACCGAACTGGACGCCATCGCGTTCGCCAAGGTCTGGGGCCGGCGCTGGATCGACGGCCATCCATAAAAGTTGCAGTGCCGGTTTGTCTGCGGGGGCGGGGGGCTATCGGCTAGCGTACCTTGGCGCGCCTGCGGGCCGGACCCGACAGCACTCTGAGAATGGTTTCTCCGGGGACGAAATGCGCGGTCAGGAATGCCCATGCGCTTGCTGCGCCGAGGGAGGTATCGATCAGGATGCCGCGTTCAATGATCTGGGCGGTTTGCCAGGCAGTTAAATGTTGATTTTCCATTTCAGACTCCGATGGTTGAGAACGTAGAGTTATACGTTTTCTTGGTGAATGCTCACGGAGTAGGGTGTGCGGGAAGCGTCGCCAGAACGCTGAAGGCGGCGCATTGTTGGGGCACCTGGATTGTCGCGGGCAGCATTGGACGATAGCATGCATTTCGCAAGATTCTCCATTGCATCTTGCTATTGACCCGCGGGAATCGATGCTTGTCACTCCCCGGGACATGCTCAGACCCGCCTGGCAGGGCGCCGCTTGCCGGGAGAGGAAGTCGGCCATGCCGCGATCGCGGTCTGCGGCGGCCACATTTTTGCTATGCTAGCGTATTTGCCGGCCGGCGCCGCCGCCCGCGCCGGCGGTTTCATTTACGGAGTAGCAGATATGGTCTCTTTGCAAGAGCAGCTTTTGAAAGCGGGCCTGGTCGACAAGACCAAGGTCAAACTGGCGAACCAGGACAAGAGCAAGCAAAAAAAGGTCGAGCGCCGCACCGGCACGCAGAGTGTCGATGAAACGCGCCTGGCGGCACTGGAGACGCAACGCAAGAATGCCGAGCGGGCGCGCGAACTGAACGCGCAGCGCGACGCGGCCGCCACGCAAAAGGCGATCGTGGCGCAAATCGCGCAACTGATCCAGAAAAATCGCCAGAGCAAGGGCAACGGCGACATCGCCTACAATTTTACGCACGGCACCAAGATCGACCGGATCTATGTGTCGGCCGCGGTGCAGGCGCACCTGATGGCCGGCCGCCTGGTGATTGTCTGCATGGGCGGCGTCACCGAACTGGTGCCGCGCATCATCGCCGACAAGATCGCCGAGCGTGATGCCTCGCTCGTGGTGCGGGTCAACAAGGCCAGCACCGAGATCGATGCGGACGATCCGTACGCCGCCTTCCAGATCCCCGACGACCTGATGTGGTAACGATCAGCCCAGCTTCGCCACGATAAAATCGACGAAGCTGCCGATTTTCGATGACCGGTAGCGGTCGGGCAGGTACAGCAGGTTGACGGGACGGCTGCCGGGATCGTATTCGGCAAATAACTCGATCAGCCGCCCGGCTTTCACGTCTTCCTCCAGCAGCACGGCCGGCTGCATGATGATGCCGAGTCCGTGCAGCGCCGCCATGCGCAGCGCTTGCCCATTGTTGACTTTTAAGCGCCCGCAGACGGGCACCGATACCGCTTGCTCGCCGTGCTTCAGGCGCCAGTGGCTGAGCGCGGCGTGGCTGAACGACAGGCAGTCGTGAGCCGACAGCATGTCCGGTGTCAGCGGCGTTCCCCGCTGTTGCAGGTAAGCGGGAGCGGCGCAGATCATCATGCGGTACGGTGCCAGCGCGCGCACGATCAAGCCGGAATCGGGCAGCGCGCCGATGCGGATCGCAACTTCAACTCCCTGTTCGACCAGGTCGACGACATTGTCCGTCAACAGCAAATCCACCTTCACGTCGGGATGGCGCGCCAGGTAGGCCGTCAACGCCGGCATCAGCGCTTCTGCGCCGTACGACACGGGCGCGGTGATGCGCAAGGTGCCTTTCGGCGCGACCTGCTGGTCCTGGGCATGGGCCTGCGTTTCCGCGATCAGCCTGAGGATTTCCTGGCAACGCGGCAGATAATCTTCGCCGAACGCGGTGAGGTGCTGGCTGCGCGTGGTGCGGTGGAGCAGCTGTGCGCCCAGGTATTTTTCCAGTTCCCGCAAATGATTGCCGGCCATCGTGGCCGAGATGCCGGATGCTTTCGCAGCCGCGGCCAGGCTGCCTTGTTCCACGATCCGGACGAACACCCGCATGCTTTCCAGCCGGTCCATTGCACACTCTCACTTGTTAGTGAATCAAGAATTGGCCAGTTTATCTCCATTTATGAAGTGAATAAAATGATTTTCATGTTGGCGGCACCGGCGCCGCAGGCATCCACCGCATTCACCCGACAGGAATAGCTCATGAAAATCATCGAACTCACTGCACCGACACTTGATTCATTCCGTGCAAAACATGCTCCCGATCCGGAACCGGGTCCGGGCGAAGTGCTGGTGCGCCTGCGCGCCGCCACCTTGAACTACCTGGACCTGGCCATTGCGACCGGGCGTTTTCCGGCGCCGGCGTTTCCACTGATTCCCGTCGCCGACGGCGCCGGAGAGGTGGCCGCGCTCGGCGCCGGGGTTGCCGGTTTTAATCAGGGCGACCGCGTCATCCCGCATTTCATGCCGCACTGGCAGGCCGGCCCGATCACCTCCGCCAATGTCGCCGCGCTGCGCGGCGTCAACCTGCCCGGATCGCTCGCCGAATACGTGGCCGTGCCGGCGCACAGCCTGGTGCCGTTGCCGGTCCACCTGGATTTTGCGCAGGGCGCCGCGCTGCCGATCGCGGCCACCACGGCATGGAATGCGCAAAAGGCTGCGCAAATCCGCCCGGGTTCCATCGTCGTCATCCTGGGAACCGGAGGTGTCAGTATTTTTGCGCTGCAGTTCGCCAAGGCTGCCGGGGCGACCGTGATCCTGACCTCGTCCAGCGATGAAAAACTGGAGCAGGGGCGCCGGCTGGGAGCGGATCACCTGGTCAACTATGCCGCCACGCCACAGTGGGAACAGCAAGTCATGGAGATCACCGGGGGCAGAGGAGCGGACCTGGTCGTCGATACGGTCGGCGAGGCCACGTTCAACCAGGCGCTGCAAGCAGCCGCGTACGGCGGCACCGTGTTTACGGTCGGCTTCATCAGCGGCAGCACGCCCAGGCTCGACCTGCTGCCTGTCATCATCAAGGCCTTGAAAATTGTCGGCAACAATACCGGGTCCGTCGCCGACCTGCGCGAAGCGGTGCGCGCGGTGGAAGCCAACAGGATAGTGCCTGTGATTTCCCGCACTTTCGACATCGACAATGTCCGGCAAGCCTATGCGCAACTGGCCAGTAGTACGCGCGACGTCGGCAAGATCGCCATTGCGCACTGAGGGGTGAGCCTAATGCCGTTAAGTTAAGGCCACAGACCGTAGAGCTGTCATTCCCGCGCAGGCGGGAATCCCATTTTAGAGTCGCAAACGGCGCAAAAAGATGGGATTCCCGCCTGCGCGGGAATGACAAATTTGGCGCTAACTTAACGGCATTCAGGTACGAGCCTGGTGTTCAGGCATAAAAAAACCCGCCGAAGCGGGTTTTTTCACATTGAGGCCAGTATTAGAACTGGTTCATCGTGTTGTCTTTGCCGGAGGCTTTCAGTGCAGCTTCGCCGCTGAAGTACTCTTTGTGGTCATCGCCGATGTCCGAACCGGACATGTTCTGGTGCTTGACGCAGGCGATACCCTGGCGGATTTCCTTGCGCTGCACGCCGGCCACGTAACCGAGCATGCCTTGGTCGCCGAAGTATTCCTTGGCCAGGTTGTCGGTCGACAGGGCTGCGGTGTGGTACGTCGGCAGCGTGATCAGGTGATGGAAGATGCCGGCTTCGCGGGCTGCGTCAGCCTGGAAGGTGCGGATTTTCTCATCGGCGGCGATCGCCAGTTCCGAACTGTCGTACTCGACGCTCATCAGCTGCGAACGGTCGTAGGCGGAAACATCCTTGCCTTCGGCTTTCATGCTGTCGTACGCCTGTTGACGGAAGTTCAGCGTCCAGTTGAACGATGGGCTGTTGTTGTACACCAGCTTGGCGTTCGGGATGACCTTGCGGATTTCCTTGACCATGCCGCCGATCTGGGCGATATGCGGTTTTTCGGTTTCGATCCACAGCAGGTCGGCGCCGTTTTGCAGCGACGTGATCGAGTCCAGAACGCAACGCTCTTCACCGGTGCCTTCGCGGAACTGGTACAGGTTGCTAGGCAGGCGCTTAGGACGCAGCAGCTTGTCGCCGCGCTTGATGATGACGTCGCCATTGCCCAGCGCGTCGGCCGACACTTCTTCGCAATCGAGGAAGGAATTGTATTTGTCGCCCAGGTCGCCCGGTTCGCGGGTGACGGCGATCTGCTTGGTCAAGCCTGCGCCCAGCGAGTCGGTACGGGCAACGATGATGCCGTTGTCCACGCCCAGTTCCAGGAAGGCGTAACGGATGGCGCGGATCTTGGCGAGGAAGTCTTCGTGCGGCACGGTGACTTTGCCGTCCTGGTGACCGCATTGCTTTTCATCGGAAACCTGGTTTTCGATCTGGATGCAGCAGGCGCCCGCTTCGATGAACTGCTTGGCCAGCAGGTACGTGGCTTCCGCATTGCCGAAACCGGCATCGATGTCGGCGATGATAGGCACGACGTGGGTGATGTGGTTGTCGATCTTGTCCTGGATCGCTTGCTTGGCGGCGCCTTGCGCAGCGTCGAGTTCGCGGAACAGGCCGCCCAGTTCACGTGCGTCAGCCTGGCGCAGGAAGGTGTACAGCTCTTTGATCAGTGCGGTGACCGAGGTTTTTTCGTGCATCGACTGGTCTGGCAGCGGGCCGAACTCGGAGCGCAGCGCGGCAACCATCCAGCCCGACAGGTAGAGGTAGCGGCGGTCGGTGCTGTTGAAATGTTTTTTGATCGAAATCAGCTTTTGCTGACCGATGAAACCGTGCCAGCAACCCAGCGACTGGGTGTACTTGGACGAGTCGGCGTCGTAGTTCGCCATGTCATCGCGCATGATCTTGGCGGTGTATCGGGCGATATCGAGGCCGGTTTTGAAGCGGTTCTGGGCGCGCATGCGTGCAGCGGACTCCGGATTGATCGCGTTCCAGGCGCTACCTTCTTTTTCTTTCAGGCCGGCAATGGCTTTGATGTCGTCTTGATACTGGGACATGTGAATCTCCTAAATAGTAAGGCAAGATTGAGAAAATCGTATTGAATGTCGGGACAGCTGCTCACTCTCGTACGAACAACAGGGTGGTCAATCAGAAGCAAACTGCATGTAAGAATCATAGACGTTTTTCAGGATCGAAACAAGTCTTATATAAGACATATAACTCAAATAAATTCCTTTAATTTCAAAGCGTTGTATGTTGATTTTCGGTATGTGAAATGTATTTTCAAAAAATGGAATGGCGTTTCCATTTTTTTTGACGCGAATTTTATAATGTGGGATCGTCTTTCAAAATCGACCTGGAAAGTGCCTGATTCCGCCACGTGGAACTGCCGGTTGAAGCCTGCCGCTACCCGGACCACCGCGCGCACGACATGCACGCCACGAAAATTGTCTCTTATTCACCACGACTCGCCGCGCATATTGGCGCATTGTCGAGTCGGTCGCTGCCCAGCGCATGTCCGCGCCCGCAAAAAGGGGCATGCGCCGGATTCGCCGCACCGCCGTGCCGCTCCAGTTGATGTGCGCAAGCGCAGCGCGTTTTGCTGCGACTGCACAGTGGCAAGCGGCGCCGGGCGCAAACCTGGTTTGCCTGGCACGGGGCCGAGGACTTCCCGGTTGTCGGTATCGTCATTATCGGCAAAGTTAATCTTCATCATACGACGGTTGGAATCATGAATCCAGGGCTGATCGGCCTCAGTCACGACCCCGCGCAACAGTAGTCATGCTCTGCGTGCACATCCTGTTGCACAAGCGCATCGATGCTGCGCAAGGCGGCAGCAACTGCGGCAAAGGCGACGCTGCCAAAGGTTCTAATCGCGCAGGCAACATGGGCAGTGCCGGCGGCGGCATGGCGATGGGTGGCGGACCTGGCGCGGGTCACAACGATCACGATCACGCGGCTTAGCAAACGCTTGTCGTTAAGAAACCTGCCGCTGCAAGGCATACACCACGGTCTTGGCAAGATCGTGCAACTGAAACGGTTTTCTCAGCACGGTATTGCCGCCAATGACCTGGTCGATCGCTGCCATGTCGGCGTAACCGGTGGCGATGATCATTGGCAAACCTGGAAACTCTTTATTGGCCACATCGACCAGCTCCGCCCCGGTCATCCCTGGCATCAGGTAATCGGTAATCATCAAATTCGGCGTTTCGCGGCGCAGTTCCTGCAATCCCGTCTCGCCATCCTGGGCTTGCCTGACCTGGTAACCCAAGGCTTCGAGCGACTCCACCATCGATTGGCGCACCGACCGGTCGTCTTCCACGACAAGAATACGCACTTCTTCGCGCGCCAGTTTTGGTGCGCAGACCGGCTGTTCGCCGCTGGCCGACGGCGCATCTTCAGCCAGTTGCAGCCACAGCTCGATCGTGGTGCCCACGCCTTTTTCGCTGACGACCCTGGCGGTGCCGCCGGATTGCTGGGCCATACCATACACCTGGCTCAATCCCAACCCGGTTCCCTTGCCGACGCCCTTGGTGGTGAAGAAGGGTTCGAACACTTTGGCGACGATCTCCGGGCTGATTCCATCTCCATTGTCGGTGACTGAAATCAGGCCGTAGACGCCATCGGGAAGGAGACCCTTGGGCGGCGTTGCGCGGCGGGCTTCGACCACGAGTTTTCCACCACCCGTCATCGCATCGCGTGCATTGATCGCCAGGTTGAGCAGCGCCATTTCCATCTGGTTGGTATCGACCATGACGAATTCGGCCTGATCCTCCATCGTGAATATCAGCTCGACGGAAGAACCGAGAGACGTCGCCATCAACTCGCGGACCCCCTCGAACATGGTGCGCACGTTGGTGGAGCGCAAATCGAGGCGCTGGTTGCGGGAAAATGCCAGCAACTGGCTGGTGAGCTTGCCGCCTCGCTCGCAAGCGCGCCGGGCAACTTCAGCTCTTTTCCTGGCCGTGTCATCCTTCGATAAAAACAGGATCAAGTCCATGCTGCCCTGGATCACATTGAGCAGGTTATTGAAGTCGTGCGCAATGCCGCCGGTGAGCTGTCCAACGGCTTCCATTTTCTGGAACTGCACCATCGCTTGCTGCACCCGTTCGCGCTCGATGACTTCATTCATCAGCCTGTCGTTGGCTTGCGCCAGCGCACGCGTGCGCTCCTCTATCCGCGACTCCAGCGTTTCATTCAGCTGCAGCAGTTGGGCCTGGCTTTCCCGCAAATGTTCCGCCGCCAGCATTCTTTCCGCGAAGCTGTCGCGCGCTTCGTACTGGCGCCGACGGCCGCGCAGCGCGGAAGCCGTCGCGCTGAGCAGCGTTTCGGAATTCAGCGGGCGCTCCAGCAAGACGATATTGCCGAGTTTGTCGAACGTGCTTTTCGCCGCGCGCACGGCCATGCCGACGCCTTTCGAAATCAGGATCACGAACGGCAGGTCGGACCATAACTCTTGCATTTCCAGCCAGGTGAGCAGTTGCCTGACATCCGATTCATGCAGCGATTCTTCGGAAATGATGCAGGCGCCGGCGCCCATCCGCAGTTCCGTCACCAGGGTGTCGAAATTGGAAACGACGCCGCAAGCCAGGCCATGGCGCAACAGGAAATGATCAATGACTTCGGCGTCCCGTCCATGGGGCGCCAGGATCAGAATGCGCTCATCGAGCGCTTCGTTATTGGGCGGCATCGGAATCCGCTACCAGCATCGGAGTGGAACCCTTATATGTCGGCAGGCCGGTCAGCACGCCCTCGAATCCTTCCAGCGCTGCGCCGATCGTGATGCCGCTGCTGCCCAGTTTTAATTCGTGGATCGTCAACAAATGGTTGCTGGTCCTGCTTTTGATGACGGTCACGGCGCGGCGCAACCTGCCGTTCGATTCAAAGAAACGCAGCAGGATCGTGGTGTCGCTCAAATAACTCAAATCGACATCGGTGCGCACTTCGCCAATCAAGCCGTGCTGGCCCAGCACCAGCACGGTCGTGACACCTTGCTGATTCAGATAGGACAACAGTTCATGCATCTGCAGCGTCAGGAAGTGCTCGCCAGGCATGGCTTGCAGATACGCATTCAAACTGTCGATACCGATAAACCGCACGCCAGCGAGTTCGACGGCGTCGCGCAACATTTGCGCAAACTCTCCCGGCGCGAGTTCGGCCGGGTCGATATGGTGAATCGCCAGCTGGCCGCTATCGACGAATGGGCGCAACTCCATGCCCAGCGAGGCGGAGCGCGCAAAGAAGGTGCCGAGACCTTCATCGAACAAATAAAAGGAAGCCTTTTCTCCCCGTTCCAATGCGGTCAGCAGGCAGCGCACGGACACCGTCGTCTTGCCGATGCCGGACGGGCCGACGATCAGGGAATTGGTGCCGGCGGCCAGGCCGCCGCCCAGCAGCGCGTCGAATTCGGGGGAGCCTGTCGAACTGACGCGGGCGCTGAATGCACGATTGTGTTCCGCCGCCACCAGGCGAGGAAAGATCTTGATGCCGCCCGTCTCAAGAATATAGTCGTGATAGCCGCCACGGAATTTTATGCCACGCATCTTGATGATATTGACACGGCGCCGCTCCTTGCCGAATTCCTGGGCGATCTGTTCCAGGCTGATGACGCCATGCGCAATGCTGTGCAGCTGCTGGTCCGGGCTGTTGGACTTGTCGTCGAGCATCAGGACGGTGCTGTCGCGCTGCGCAAAAAACTGTTTCAGGGCCAGGATCTGGCGACGGTAGCGCAACGGGTTCTGGGCCAGCAAGCGCATCTCGGACAGGCTGTCGAACACGATCCGCGCCGGCTTCAACGCATTCACGCGCTCCATGACGCTCTTCGTCGTTTCGCCCAATTCCACTTCGGACGGATGAAACACCGATTGCTGCGCGTCGGGATCGAGCGAGGTATCGCTGGCGAGTTCAAACACGGCAATGTCGCTCATGTCCCAGCCATGGCTGTCGGCCACGGCGCTGAGTTCATCGGCGGTTTCCGACAGCGTGATATACAGCCCGGAAAGACCTTGCGCGACGCCTTCCAGCAGAAATTGCAGTCCCAGCGTTGTCTTGCCGGTGCCGGGAGAGCCTTCTATCAAATACACGCGCTGCGCGGTCAGTCCGCCGCACAGGATGTCGTCCAGGCCGGCAATGCCGGTCGAAATGCGGGTGGATGTGTGTTTTCCACCGCTAAATATTTGGTCATTCATAATTGTCAGTTGAAACGTCAAGGCGGCAAGAACAGCTGTAATGAAATAGGATCACAAGCGCTCTGGAGTGTGCCGAGCGTTCGCTGACAGCTATGTCAATGCAGAGTGTAATTTAGCAGTGGAAATTTTCTGTGCGCTAACATACAGAAAATACCTATTGTTGTCCATGACAACACGGACCGCCTTGTTCGATATTCTTCTGCGCGATAAGGAAAAGCCTGGCCGCCCAGGCGGCAGCCGATATGGCGGTCGGCCGGCCGATCCAGACGGGTAAACCTGGTCATCTCTCTACGCAACTTCACGTGCCCGGACTTAAATCCTGCCGTTGGCCGCCGCTGCCTCGCACTTGGCGCCGGCGTCGTTCCGGATGGGGGCGCGCGCCAGCCTCTGCCGGCGCTGTCGCGGCTTCTCCGGCGCCGATCAAACGGTAGATCGCCGCACCCAGCAAGGCGCCGACGATCGGCGCCACCCAGAACAGCCAGAGTTGACCAATGGCCCAGTCGCCGACGTACACCGCCACGGCAGTGCTGCGCGCCGGATTGACCGAGGTGTTCGTCACGGGAATGCTGATCAGGTGGATCAGGGTCAGCGCGAAGCCGATCGCTATCGGGGCGAAGCCGTTGGGCGCGCGCTGGTCGGTCGCTCCCAGGATAATCAGCAAGAAGAACGTTGTCATGACCACTTCGCTCAGCAGCGCCGCCAGCATCGAATAGCCTCCCGGCGAGTGGGCGCCGTAGCCATTGGCGGCGAAGCCGCTGGACACGTCGAATCCGGGCGCGCCGCTGGCAATCAGGTACAGCACACCGCCGGCTGCGATGCCACCGGCCACCTGCGCCACGATGTAAGGAAGCAGTTGGTAGCCGGGGAAGCGTCCACCGGCCCACAAACCGACCGATACTGCCGGATTCAAATGGCAGCCGGAGATGGGTCCGATGGCATACGCCATCGTGAGTACGCTCAATCCGAAAGCGAGCGCGACGCCATGCAGGCCGATGCCCACGTCGGGAAATGTGGCGGCAAGCACTGCGCTGCCGCAGCCTCCCATCACCAGCCAGAAGGTACCGAAAAACTCCGCGCCGTAAGGTTTCATGTCTTGCTCCCCGAGCGGCGGTCCGCCGACAGTGAGCGTCGCTCGATAACGCGATCCCCGTGGAGCAGATTCATCTGGTTTGCGGCGGCGTCGCCGGCACGCCGGATTTGCGGTGCGCTGGCTTGTCCTCGTTCGTACCACCGTCGCACGATGGTGGCGGCGGTGTCGCGGCCACCCAGTCCGAACGACAGGCCGAGCGCCAGCGCAATGGCGCCGACGACCGCCATCAACAGGATATCGATGAGCGAGGTGGCAACGCCGACCTGGTTGATCGCGATCATGATCGCGAACGCCCAGACCCCGTACCTGGCAACTTTGGCGAGCAAGTCGGGACGCTCCAATCCGCCTTCCGCCGCCGTGCCGCGCACGACGTTGCTCAAGGCATTTGCCGCAATGCCGCCGATGACCAGCACCGCCAGCGCAACGACCAGGTTAGGCAGCCACATCAGGAGCTGGCGCAGGATATCGGATACGGCCGGCAAGCCCAGCGCGTCAAACGCCACCACCAGTACGATCAGCCGTATGAACCATTTGGCGACGATGCCGACCGTGCCGGCGGCATCGTCCCTGATGTTGCTCTTCTGGATAAAACCGGCCAGGCCGGCCCGTTCCGCCATGACGTTGAAGTGCACTGCGCGCAACACAGCCACCACGGCTTTTTCGATCAGCGCCGCGATGATCCAGCCAACGATCAGGATGATGGCAAAGCCGATGAGTCGTGGAATCGCCGCAAAGAACATTGAGGCCGCCCCAGTGAGCGACGCAATCATGGCGTCGCTCCAATTCGTGAATTGCTGCATGTTGCCTCCGAAATAGCTTGATGTGGATTAGCGGAAAACAGCCGAGAACGTGGTGGGCGCATAAAACAAGCGCGCGGACACGTGAGACACCTGGAGAAGTGCAGGGTTCCACAAACAAAAACGCCAACCCGCATGGGTTGGCGTTTGTTGGCGCAAGAATTGTCAATCCTGCGGCTATGCCCTTGTAGCGAGCGCGGCTTCGAGTTTGTCGAACGAGCCGGTCCAGCCCTGGGTCATGCCGCCGCGCGCGCCCGTGAAGACAGCCAGTTCTTCCGCCGTCGCCTGGCCGGCAACTTCCCAGGTGACCGTGACGCGCGTGCGGTTCGGGCCTTCCGCGCTCAGGTCCACGGTCGTGCGCATGGTTTCCGGCCAGGCCGGCGCCATCGGGTGACGTGTGACGTTTTCGTGCTCGTCGCAGAATTGTTGTGTATAGACGAGACGGTCCGGGCTGCGGATTTCCTCGTAATGAGCGCGTCCGTACATGGTGGTGCCCGGACCTGTCATGCAATAAAAAGTGCTGCCGCCAGGCGTGATGTCGGCGCGGATAAAGCGCATCTCGCAACCCGTCGGCGCCAGCCAGCGCGCGAAGTGCTCGGGCTTGGTCCACATCTCGAACATCACCGCCTGCGGCGCGTCGAAGCTGCGATTGATGACGAATTTTTCTTGATCGGACAAGCGCTTGGCCATGTATTCGGCCAGCCGGTCCCAGGTGGAGTCGCCGCCGGCCTGCCTGATGAACAGGCGGGTTTGCGCCGCCGCTTCCGGGCTAGGCAAGCTCATGCACATATCCATGTGCGTCTTGCCGTCCACCTCGGCGAACAGGACCGTGACGCGGAACATGGGCGGACGGTCGTCGTTGCCGCCATGGTCGTAGACGAGTTTGGCGAGCGGCTCCACTTCCAGGTAGACGGTGCTGTTCGGGTAATCGGTGCCGTCCGGGCCGTGCATCGTGTAGATCCAGCTGCCGCCGGTGCGCAAGTCCTTGCTGTGGGTGGTCAGCGTAAAACCGCGCGGTCCCCACCATTGCGCCACCTGGGCCGGATCGGTCCAGGCATCCCAGACGGCCTGCAACGGCGCGTCATAGGTGCGCAGGATTCGGATGTCCCTGGATTCACTTGTCGCTGTCATTTGTATCTCCTTTAGGTGGGGTGTTGGCGGTGACGGTTTTCAGGTAGGCGTCGAGGCGGTCGAAGCTTTCTTCCCAGAAGGTGCGGTATTGCTCCATCCAGTCGGCCGCGTCCTTGAGCCCGTCGCCGTTGATCTTGCAGGAGCGCCATTGCGCCTTGCGCGTCTTGGTGATGAGGCCGGCTTTTTCGAGTACCTGCAAATGTTTCGTGATGGCGGGCAAGCTCATCTCGCCCAGAAAAGGCTGGGCCAGGTCGGACACGTTCGCCTCTCCCGTCGCCAGGCGCGCCAGCATGGCACGCCGGGTCGGATCGGCGAGGGCGGAAAAAGTCTGGCTGAGGTGGTCTTGCACGAGATTAAACCAATCACTTAATTAACTGATTGGTTTAATATAGGTGGAAAAATGGCAATCGTCAAGCCGCACCCGCAGTGCGTTTCCGCACTGCGGGCAATCATTGGTTAGGCGACAAAGACTTCGGTGATGGGCTTGAGGTTGGTGAGCTGCGAAGCCAGTTCATTCTGGCGCACCGGGTCCGCTCCGCCGACCCATTTCGGGTTGATCGGGTGAGTGGTGGCACTCCATGTGGACCGGAAGTCGGTCGTGAATTTCTCGAGCGCGCCGTACAGGTCAAGCACCGAAGCCAATACATTCAGGTGGTCTACGCGCGTGGCAAATTGCCCGACCTTGATGCGGTTGGCCGGGCCAAAAAACATCGTCGTGATGTTGTCCATGCCATACATGTAGCTGCCGCCTTTGCCGGGATAGGCTTGGGCAATGAGCGTATCCGTTCCGACGTTCGCGATGCCGTTGCTGGCATCGGTAAAACCGTCCTCGTCGGTGGTGACGATCAGGAGCGCATCGTTGGCCGCAGCCCAGTCGGCGTACGGCTTGATGTTGGCCCTCAGCCAGGCGTCGGCCGCCGCCAGGGTACCGGTATGAATATTGTCCATATTGTTTGGCACGACGAGCGAAACCGTCGGCAAGGCATCGAACGCAGCGGCTTTGCCATCCTTGTCCACCCTGAAGCCGGGGTATTTGGTGCCGTCCGGGTCCACCGTGTTGATCATGGCCAGGTTGCTGCCGACCGGCAGGGTGAAGCGCAACTTGTCGCTCGGGATGGTCTTGGCGTAGATCGGGAAATTGATCCAGTTGATCGCCGGGTTATGGCGGCGCGCGTAGCCATCGGGGATGCCGGTGGGATTGAATGCCTTGTCGTTATAGGACGGATAAGGCAGCGATTCGGAGAACGTTGCGAACGTCAAACCCTGCTCGATGATGGCCGCGCCCAGGTTCGGCGTTGTAAAGGGCAGGGAGACGTTGGCGAAGCTGGTGACCAGCTCGTTGGAGAGGCCGATTTCACCCGTGAAACGTGGCGTCGGCTTGCCGTTCGCATCCACCAGGGTATTGCCGTACTGATCCTGGTAAGCCGGCAGCGAGGCGCTGGCGGTCCGGCCGGAGCCAGGCTGCTGATACCAGTCAGGCAGGAAACCCTGATTGTGGCCGGAAAATTGGTAAAAATAGTTGGTCTGGCTGCCGCGCGCCGGCAATGGGTGGGTGAACTTGGCGCCGGTGGTCCAGGTGGTCGTGGTCAGATTCTTGGGATCGGCGGCAATCGGCGCGCCGCCCGTGGGCGTGATGTTGTAAGGCGTTGGGGCCGCGTACGATTTGGTCAGCAGGGCGCTCGCGGCAGCCAACTGGTTCAGATAGGGCATATCGGCGCTGCCGATCAGCTCTTTGAAGGAACGATTTTCCAGGATCACGATGACCGTCTTCGTGGGCTTCCACTTGGGGGTATTGCCGCCACCGCAGGCGGTCAGGATCGACGTGCCCGCACCCGCCATCATGCCTGCGGCAAGGCCGCCTTTCAGGAGGCTGCGGCGCGAAGTGTTGACGGTCTGCTGGGCACTGGCACTGGACGTCTTGTTTTTAGTGATGGTCATGTGAAAATTCTTCAGTAAATGCATTGATTGAAAACATGCCATCTTAAAGAGGATATATTTCGCTGATATGACGTGCATGCGCATGCGGCTTGCCGGCGTCAGCGCCACCGCCCGTCATTTCCTTGTCATAAAACTGTCGGATAATGCCGCTCGCGGTTTGACTTTTCACGCGCCCTGAGGTCGCCTTGGTGGGACCGTCCCTGTGTGCCCAATCCGATCAGTCGACAAGCAAAGCTTTGCCATGGTTCATTTTCACAATCCCTCCAGCACGTTGCGGTGTTTTCCTCGCGAGACCGGATACCGGCTTGCGCGTCGGTATGGCTCCGCGCTCGCGGTTCTAAGCTGTGCGCTGTTGTTGGCCTGTACCCCCAACAGCGCGCCGCCGGTAGCCGGCGAGGCAGGGGCGGCCGCTGGCCGCAGCAAGCCGCCCGCCATTGCGCCGCTGAGCCTGATGGCCCAGGTTGGCAAGCAACTGTTCTTCGATAAGGCGCTGTCGGCTTCCGGTGCCATGTCCTGTGCCAGTTGCCATGATCCCGACCACGCCTATGGGCCACCGAATACGCTGGCCGTGCAGCTGGGCGGTCCCGCGCTCGACAAGGCTGGCATGCGTGCCGTGCCCTCGCTGCGTTATAAACTGGTCGTTCCCGCCTATTCAAACGAGCTGGTCGACCCGGACGGCGCTGGCGCACCCGCCCCCGGCGGCGGCTTCAGTTGGGACGGCCGTGCCGACACCTTGGCGGCACAAGCTGCAATGCCCTTGCTCAGCCCTTTCGAGATGGCCACAACGCCCGCGGCGGTGCTTGTCAAAGTCCAGGCTGCAAGCTATGCGCCATTGTTTCTGCAAGCCTTCGGCAGCCAGGCCCTGGCCGACAGTAAACAGGCCTTTGCCAACGTCACGCAGGCGTTGCAGGCATTCCAGAAAGAAGATCCAAGCTTTCGCCCATACTCCAGCAAGTTCGATCTCTACAACCAGCGCGGCCTCGGCAGCCTGAGTACCGCCGAGCTGCGCGGCAAGGCCGTATTCAACGATCCGAATCGCGGCAACTGTGCCGCCTGCCACATCCCGGACCTCAATCAATTTACGGATCACATGTATGCCGCCATTGGCGTGCCGCGCAATCCGGAGATTCCGGCGAATGCCGCGCGTGGCTTCAACGACATGGGCTTGTGCGGACATCTGCGCACCGATCTGCGGCCGAGCAGCAAAGGAGCGCCGAACCAGTTCTGCGGCATGTTCAAAACGCCGACGCTGCGCAATGTCGCCACGCGTAGCGTGTTCTTCCACAACGGGATGATCACCTCGCTGGAACAGGCGATCCAGTTTTACAATACCCGCGACACGCATCCGGAAATCTGGTATCCGACGGTCGGCGGCAGGGCGCTGAAAACGCCTTCGGCCGATTTCCCCACTTACGGTTTGATCACCACGCAGTATCAAGGTGGCCGGGTGCAAAAATTCAACGATCTTCCCGCTGTTTATAAAGGCAATATCGATGCGCAGATGCCGCTCGATGGACGCCCAGCCAGGTCGAAAACACCGATGAATGACAAGGAAGTGGCGGATCTGGTCTGCTTTCTCAAGACACTGAACGACGGCTTCGAAATTCCCGCCAAAGCGCCGGTTTCAGGAGCCTGCGTCAACTGACGAAAGCCCGCGGCGCCACCCATTCGGATTTGATTTGTGTCAATCGCGCAGCGGCCGTCCATTGATCCGGCATGGCTATACTCGAGGAACTTTGACCATTCCTGGAGATAGCGCATGAAAACGTCGCGTGGTCTGCTTGCCTGTCTCGTCGCATTGGCGTTGCCGCTCGCGCCTGCCGTAGCGGACGAGACATGCAATTCCCCCTATCTGGCCAGCCTGATCAAGGGCCAGGAAGACTATCTCCACGTCTGGACCCTGGGCGTCGCGGGCCTGGGCGACGGTGCGGATAAACTGGTGACGGTCGACGTCAATCCCCGCTCGGCAAAATATGGCAAGGTGGTCGACGTGCTCTCCGTCCCGGGCAGGGGAGAAGCACACCACATGGGTTTCAGCGACGATCGCCGGTATCTGTGGGCCGGCCGACTGGACGACAGCAAGATCTTCATCTTCGATGTCGGCACCGATCCTGCCAAGCCCAAGCTGGTCAAAACGATCTCCGACCTCGTGAGCAAAAGCAGCTACGTCGGTCCGCACACGTTTTATCCGATCCCCGGCCGCATGCTGGTGGGCACGCTCTCGAACGCCCGCGACCACGGCGGCGCGACCGGCCTGGTGGTGTACAACAACAAGGGCGATTACGTGGCCAGCTATCCGATGCCAAGTGGCGCGCAGGGAGGCGACGGTTATGGCTACGACATCGCCATCAATCCCGGCAAGAACGCGATGCTCACCTCCAGTTTCACGGGCCACAAGAATTACATGACGGACCTGGGCAAGCTGATCGCCGACCCGGCCGCAATGAAACAGTTCGGCAACACCATGGTGCTATGGGACTTCAAGTCCATGCGGCCGACGAAAGTGTTCAACACGCCCGGCGCGCCGCTGGAAATCCGCTGGTCGCTCAAGGAGGGAGATAACTGGGCCGTCACCGCCTCGGCGCTGACCTCCCGACTCTGGCTGATACGGCAGGACGAGCGGGGCGAATGGCAGGTGCGCGACGTGGCGGCCATCGGCGACCCGGCCAAGACCCCGCTGCCGGTCGACATCTCGATCGCCGCGGACGGCAAGAGCCTGTGGGTGAATACCTTCATGGATGGCAAGACGAGACTGTTCGACCTGCGCGATCCGGCGGCGCCGAAGCAGGTCTACGAAAAAGTCACGGGCAAGCAGGTGAACATGATCAGCCAGAGCTGGGACGGCAAGCGGGTCTACGTCACCAGCAGCCTGCTGGCGAACTGGGACAAGGGCGGGGCGGACAACGAGCAGTTCCTCAAGCTGTTTAGCTGGGATGGCAAGGAACTGCGCGAACAGTGGAAAATCGATTTCACCAAGGAGGCGCTGGGGCGCGCCCACCATATGAAGTTCAGCGCCAAGCCCGCTGGCGGCGCACCCGTGGACAGTGTCGCCATCGCAAACCGCAGTGCGCGCTGACCCCGTGGCGCTGGCGCGCGCCGCGCTGGGCCTGCTCGCCTGCATGGTCCTGGTGAACGGCGTGGCGGCGGGGCCGCCGCGCCAGCAGTTCGTCGCGCCGGCGCCCGGCAGCTACCGGCTGGAGTCGATCCAGCCGGCGCCGGATGGCGAAGTGCTCGACATCGATGGCGCCACCTGGCCGTTGCGCCGCTACACGACGGGCAAGGTGACACTGCTCAGCTTTATCTACACGTATTGCGTGGACCCGGTCGGCTGCCCGTTGGCGTTCCAGACCTTTTCGGACTTGCGCGCGCGCCTGCTGGCCAGGCCGGCCCAGGCGAGGCGGGTGCGCTTCGTCAGCATGTCGTTCGATCCGACCAACGACACGCCGGCCGCCCTGCGCAATTACGCCGGCGCGCTGGCAGCACCGGGCAGCACACTGCGCTGGCACTTTTTGACTACCCGCGCCGTGGCGGGGTTGCGCCCCATCATCGACGGCTTCGGCCAGGATGTGGCGGTCACGCTGGATGCGCAGGGGAGGCCTACACGGCTCTACAATCACCTGCTGAAAGTATTCCTGATCGACACGCGCGGCAAGGTGCGCGAGATCTACACCACCGCCTACCTGATGCCGGACGTGATCTTCAACGACATCCAGACGCTGCTGATGGAGCACGCGCCATAAGGTCGGGGATCGTGACCGCGATCCATTGATTGTCGATGCTGCGCAGAATCAAACACCCCCTGCCACCCGGCTGCTTAGTTTTCCACAGGCAACTGCCTTCGCGCAAAAAAACAGGTTTTACTCATTCCTTAAAAATCAAGAACTTGGCTTGATTTCTTCTCATTCGAATCGTCCTTCTTCATCTGGAACGGCTCTTGCAAATAGCACAGCACGTGCTGTTTTCCCAGTTTGAACAATGCCGGGTCCCCTGGTTTTCATTCACTTATTCTCAAGGACGATTCATGTCTCAATTGGACTTTTCTCTGCGCCACATCGGCACCCCATTATTATTTGCCCTCGCCGCCGTAGCAGCCGGTGGCAGCCACGCCGCCGACTTGCAATCCGCCTCCGAAAAATTAAGCGTATCCGGCACCAGGACGATCGAATTTAGCGGGAACGGCAAATGGTTCCAGTTTGGCCAAGCACCAGCGCCGGCATTGGCATGGCCGCAATTCGATGTCAGCGCCTACCAGGCCAGCATCAACTACGAAACAGCATCGGCGCGCGTACAAATCGTGCGCAAACAAACGATCGAAAAAGGCCGCAATCGCCCCGTGCCCGTTGAACAACGCCCTGACCAAAACGTCGACGGCAACCATGCATGGAATCTCGCCGCACCGGCAAACGCGCCTGCCGGCGCCGCCCTGGTAGCGACAGCGCAGCCAGCAAGCCTGGAAGAGCGCCGCGCGGAAATCTGGGCCACGCCTCAAGGCTTCGTGAAAGCGGCACTGGCCCATAACGCCACCTCCAAACCCGCGAAAGGCGGTGTCCAGGTCAGCTTCACGGTGGACGGCATCTACCAGTACACGGGCTTCATCAATGCCAAAAACCAGGTTGAAAATGTCAAAACCTGGATCTACAACCCTGTGCTCGGCAACACCGAAGTCGAGAGCCGCTACACCGCCTATAAAGACTTCGGCGGAGTGCAATTCCCCAGCCATATCGTCCGCCATCAAGGCGGCCATCCGGTACTCGACATAAAAATCGACGACGTTAAAGTCAATACCGCGGTTGAGATCAAAGCGCCGCAAAACGTCGTCGATTTCAAGGCGCCGGCGGTGGCGGTCAAGTCAAGCAAACTGGCCGAGGGCGTGTTTTATTTGACGGGCGGCAGCCACCACAGCGTCGCCATCGAGCAGGCCGATCACATCGTCATCGTCGAAGCGCCATTGAACGAAGAACGCTCGCTGGCCGTCATCGCCAAAGCCAAGGAAATCATCCCGGGCAAACCGATCAAATACCTGGTCAACACCCATGCCCACTTCGACCATTCCGGCGGCTTGCGCACCTATGTGAACGAAGGCTCAACCATCGTTACCGATGCGGCGAACAAATCGTACTATCAAAAAGTGTGGGCGCAATCGCATGCGCTGAACCCGGACCGTTTGAGCGCATCGAAAACCAGCGCCAGGTTTGAAACCTTCAAAGGCAAATATGTCCTCAGCGACGGCAAACGTAAAATCGAGCTGCACTCGCTTGCCGGCAGCAGCCACAATGACGCCTTCGCACTGGTCTATCTGCCGGCGGAAAAAATCCTGATCGAAGCCGATGCCTACACGCCAATTGCAGCCGGTGCGCCCATTCCCGCTTCCGCGAATCCATACTCCGTGAACCTGTACGACAATATCAAGAAACTGAAATTGGACGTGGAGCAGATCGCTGGTTTGCATGGTGAAAAAGTCGTGGCCTTGGCTGACTTGAAAACTTACATCGGTCAAAATTAATCCGCGAAGCCCATGAAAAAATTCACCCGTCGCTCCTGCGCGACCATCGGCCTTGCCGTCGCCGTCAACACGCTGTCGCTGCTCAACGCCAGTGGCGCGCCCGGCATTTATCCCACCGGCGTGACGCGTTACGATCCCGCCAAGGCGTACAACAGCTATGTGTTATTTACCGGTCAGGACAAGAAAACCCACCTGATCGACCTCAACGGCAATGAAGTGCATCAATGGCCGTACGATGCCTTTCCTCCAGTCTTTATCGACCCGAAACTGGTCGGCGGTAAAAAGGGACACGTGCTGCTGCAAACGTCCGGCAACACCGGCGGCCGAACCAATGGCGCAGCGCAGGCGTTGGCGGAACTGGATTGGGATGGCAAAGTGGTCTGGAAATGGGGCGGCGCGCAAGTGCAGGACGCCTATGCCGGCAATGGCACAGCGACCGATGCGGCCGGCTATGGCGCCTCGATTCGCCAGCACCACGACTGGCATCGCCTGCCGAATGGCAATACGCTGATCCTGATTAACTACGTGCGTCCGGTGACGGGATTCAAGGCGGAGAAACTGCTGGAAGACGGCATCATCGAAGTCAATCCGAAGGGCGAAGTCGTCTGGAAATGGGATGCGTTTGACCACTTCAATGAATTCGGCTTCAGCGACGCGTCGCTCAAATTGATCCGCGAGGCGCTCAGCCGCAACGATAAAACGCAGGCGCTCGACTATCTGCATTTTAACAATATGTCCGTGGTCGGCCCGAACAAATGGTTCGACGCGGGCGACGAACGCTTCCACCCCGAGAATGTGCTGGTCGATTCGCGCGAAGCCAATTTCATCGCCATCATCAGCAAAAAAACCGGCAAGGTCGTCTGGCGTATCGGTCCCGATTTCGATCACCCATCGACAGGAGTCAACAACACATTGCCACGCCCCGTTGACCAGATCGTCGGGCAGCACGATGCCCACATCATCGGGCCGGGCTTGCCCGGCGCAGGCAATCTGCTGGTATTCGACAACCAGGGCGAAGCAGGCTACCCGCGCATCCCCACGGGGACGCAACCGCGCTCGCGCGTGCTCGAGATCGATCCGGTCAAAAAAGAAATCGTCTGGCAATACACCGGCACCGACTCGGGGCGGCCCGCCTACACCTTCTACAGCTCCTACATCAGCAGTGCGCGCCGTCTGCCCAACGGCAATACGCTGATCGACGAGGGCATGAATGGCCGCTTCTTCCAGGTCACAGGCAAAGGCGAAATCGTATGGGAATACATCAGTCCCTATTTCAGCGAAGGCGCCGTCTCCAGCAACACGGTCTACCGCGCCCAACCGGTGCCATACGACTGGGCGCCGGCGGGCACGCCACGCGCTGAAAAAGCCATCGTCGCTCAGGATGTGAAAAGCTTCAGGGTCCAGTAGTTCGGAGTGTCGGAAACGTCAGGTTTGCGCGCTTCGCTTGATGGTATTGCCTTTGTGGCCAGCTTGCCCGCCGACCGGCTTGCCCGACGGACCGCCCCAAAAAAATGCCATCCGAAGGTGGCATTTTTATTCATGCTTGGCGGCTTAAGGCCGAATTGAACCTTCGATACGGAATTTTCAATCTTGGGTCTGGGGCCGTTTGGAGGTCACAGCGATAAGGCGGACAGTTTGGTGAGTCCTTGCGCCACATTGTTTCGCACAGCACCTTCATTGGCCAGTTTTAAACGGGTTACGCCGGCGAACGCATCGCTGGTGGTCGCCGTGTGTTCCGATTTGATCGACTCTTGCCACACCGTAGCGCCAGTGTCGGCGCGCGTCAAGGTCCAGCCCATTTCCATTTGCACTGTGAACGAGAACCCGAAACTCGGCTGTACGACATTGAAGATATTCACGTTCAGAATATAGTCGCCGCTCTTGCCTTCCACTACCTGAGAAAAGGTCTTGGTTTGCTCAATCGCCTTCACGAGCGCTTGCTTTAATTCGCCATCGCCAATCTGCGACTTCCCGGCGGCGGAGGTTTCCGTACCGCCAGCAACCACGACGGCAATCGATTTTGGATGCTGTTTCGCTACCTGGAAGGATACCGGAACCATCGCCTCATGGCTGGCTGGGGTGGCACAACCGCCAAGGGTAAGCAGCAGACCGATAAAACAGCCTGCCAGGATAGGTGAACGACGCAATTGCGGGGTAGTTTTCATCGTGGTTTTCCTCATTTAATTTTCAGTGCTTATTTTTTGGGCGCCTTGAGAATATTGTCGATGACTTCCTCGACCATCTCAGGCGGTGATTTTCGGGTAAGCGATGTATGCAGCGATTTACCTACTGCCATAGGAAAACCTGTTTTCGGGTCACGTACGTTGATCGTCAGTTCGATCATGTACATCGTGATGTCCCACATCCATTTGTCGATATAGGTGACGGCAACGTCTGCGTTATACGGTCCGTTCAGTTCCGGCCCTTTGGTGACCGCGTAGCCGCGTTTCTCAAGATTGGCTGAGATCAGGTCGTTGATTCCCCTCTCATCTTTCGGCAGCTTCACGACATAAGCGCTTTTGACTTGGGCAAGGTCGGCGCCAGGCGTCAAGGTGGCGCTTGCCTGGTTAACAGCACAGCCTGTCAGAGACAGGGTGACCGTGAGAGTGCAGATAGAAATGAATGTGCTTCTGAACATGCGCTGTCCCTTATTAGATGAGTGAAAAGCAGGCGGTAAGCAGACTGGACGGCATTGCAGCAAAGATAGTTTATGATAATTTTATATTTTTTTGGCAATTATTTTCCTGTGGGAAACTATTGTATTGCTATGTACGATGCCGAAATTGATATTGCGCAAGGAAGCCATGCTTTATCGCGCAGATAGGGGCGGGGCCGGGTACGGGCGAGGAAGGAATGTGCAGCGCGCAAACAAAAACGCCAACCTGCACGGATTGGCGTTTTGTTTGACACTGTTCCTGGTGGTCCGGGGCGAAATCGAACCCACGGCACAAGGATTTCCAATCATCGCGCCGAATCCCGGTATCCGTTCAGCCGTGCAGCGAAGTTGTGCCGGCTTGAGCGAATCGTCAGGCAGGTCGCCTGCCGCGCCACTTGCTGATATAGGGCAGCGCGAACAGGTACAGGCCGGAAAACAGCATCAGGAATAGTGGGGGCAGCGGCGAGTACGTTATCCACGCCGCTGGCTCTCCCGGGGCCATTGCCCGTGCCACGAAGTTGGCCAGCACGGTCATGGTGAAAACGATGGACAGCCAGCGGTGGCTTTGCCGTATCCAATGCTGCCAGCTCATGCCGACTTCTCCGCATCCGGCTTGGCCGCTTCGATCATTTTCCACCCGTTGCCGGACGGATCGCGGAAGCCGGCATCCACCTTGCCATAGCGGTCCATCGGTTGCTGGGTAAATTCCACCCCGCAGGCATGCAGGCGTTCGTACGCCGCGCGGCAGTCGTTGACCGTGAGGACCAGCGGCGGCATGGCCCCCTTCGCTACCATTTCATTCAGGGTCTGCGCGGTGGCCGCGTCATGCATCGGCGGTCCGGGCTTGAACAGGCCCAGCTGGAACGAGGGCTGGTCCGGGTGCTGCACCGTCAGCCAGCGATAATTACCGTTTTGAACGTCGGTATGGGCCAGGAATCCCAGCTTGCCGACATAGAAATCGAGCGCTTCGTCCTGGTCGCGCACATACAGACCGACTACATTGACAGTTTGAGTCATATCACCTCCTTGGATGGAGACTACAGTTTGCCATTCGCCTTCATGCGCCGCTTCTCCAAAACTGCGATATTGAGATCGGGCCGTTGCGCGCTGCGCGTGACGCACTCGGGGATCTGCTCGCCGGCCTGCGGCAGCGACTGCTCGCGCGCCCGCAGCTCGCCTGGGCTGGCGCCGGTGATGTCGCGGAAGATGCGTCCAAAGGTGCCCAGGCTGGTCCAGCCGGTCTGGAATGCGATGTCGGTAATCGGCAGATCGGTGTCGCGCAGCAGCGCCGTGGCGCGCTCGATGCGGCGTGTCAGCAGGTAGCGGTGTGGCGTGTCAGCAGGTAGCGGTGTGGCGGCAAGCCGAAGGCTTTCTTGAACTCGCGCGCGAAATAGGCCACCGAGACCGCGCTCACTTCCGCCAGCCGGGCGATGGGCCACTCCTCATGGGGCGCCCCGTCCATTCTATCTTTCGCACGCAACAATCGCCGCAGGAGCAGGGGGCTCTGGGTCATCCTATCCTCGCGTCTGGCCGATATGCGGACTTTTCATCCGCCCACGCAAAAACGCCAACCGGCATGGGTTGGCGTTTTTGTTTTGCACTGTTCTTGGTGGCCCGGGGCGGAATCGAACCACCGACACAAGGATTTTCAATCCTCTGCTCTACCAACTGAGCTACCAGGCCAAGGCGCGCATTATAGCAGGGTCTTTTGCTGTTTGCCTAGTCCCGGGTCGCCACGCCATTTTATTGGAGCAAAATTGTCGGGCTGCACCGGCGCGCGCGCCGGCGGGTAGAATGGTCCAATACGCTGTCCGAGACGCCGCCACAGACCGAGGTCGCACCGATGTTCTTGCCCCGTTTTGCCCGCATGATGCTGCTTGTTGCGCTGCTGCCGCTGGCGGCGCGGGCTGGTTGCAGCCGCGGCATCCGGGTGCCGGCCGCGCCTACCGGCTTCAGCGTGATCGTCGATGGAGAACGCGTGTCCGGCGCGATTCCCGATACGCTGCGCGAAATCGGCGCGCGGGCCGGCTGCCAGTTCGAATTTCCTGTCATGCCGCGCGCGCGCATGTCGTACCAGTTCCTGGAGTCGGGCGAGGCGGACTTGATGATTCCCGCGTCGCGCAGCGCCGAGCGCGATCTGCGCGCCGATTTTGTCCCTTTGATGACGTTGAAGGTGACATTGATTTCTCTGAAGGAGAAAAATATCGCCGCGGCCAGCGTCAAGGATGTGCTGGCGCAGCGCCAGTTGCGCGGCGTGGTGGTGCGCAGCTACGTGTTCGGCGATGAATACAATGCGCTGGTGCGCCAGCTGGAAATCGAGCACCGCATCGATTACGCCAACGACCTGGCGACGGTGGGCCGCATGCTCAAGGCGGGCCGCGCGGATTTCACCGTGATGGCGCCGCTGATTTTTCTGTCCACGCTGAGCGCCGATCCGGCGATGGATGCCTTGCGCGAGGGCTTGCGCTTCCACGAACTGGCCGGCCTGCCGGCGACCGAGAGCGGTGCCTATGTTTCGAAGCGATCGCTGTCGGAGCCGGACCGGGCCGCCTTGCACGCGTTGCTGGTGGCGGCCGGCAAGGGGCCTTTGTCGCGCTACTTCCAGCAATACTATCCTCCCGAGATGCTGAAGTTCGCCATCGTTCCGCGCTGAGCGTCTATCGATATGCCAAGTCGCTACATTTGATTATGCGAATTCATTCGTGGTCGAATAAATAGTGTGTACGTAAGATGCCAGGCATATGAACAGCGCGGGGCGCGAGGAGTTTCTGATGTCAGCATCGACAGTCGCAGTGGCGGCACAAGTGGGCGGTTCTTCTGCAATCAAGGGCCGCGTCCTGCACAGCATGGCATTGGCGATCGCCGCCGTGCTGGCGACGACGGCCGCGATGGCAGGCTCCAGCGTGTTCCCCACCGGTGTCACGCGCTACGATCCTGCGAAGGCGTACAACAGCTATGTCGTGTTCAGCGGCCAGGACAAGAAAACCCATTTGATCGACATGAACGGCAACGAAGTGCACCAGTGGGCCAACGAGGGTTTTCCGCCGGTGCTGCTGGACCCGGCGCTGACCGGCGGCAAGCGCGGCAACATCCTGCTGCAACTGGGTAACCAGCCCGGGGTCAGTTCCGGCAATGGTCTCGGCAACAAGTCGATCGGTGAGCTGGACTGGCAAGGCAATGTCGTCTGGCAGTGGGGCGCTACGGCGCAGCAGGATGCGTATGCGGCGCCGCAACTGCAAACGGCGGCCGTACCGGGCGGCGCGGCCAAGCAGCACCACGATTGGCGCCGTCTGCCGAACGGCAATACGCTGGTGCTGGCCAACCTGGTGCACAGCGTTTCCGGTTTCAAGGCCGCGCAAGTGCTCGATGATGTCATTTATGAAGTGACGCCGTCCGGCAGCATCGCCTGGAAGTGGGTTGCGTCCGAACACCTGGAAGAATTCGGCTTCTCGGCCGATGCGCTGAAACTGGTGCGCGGGGCCGAGCCGCGCGGCGGTTCCGCCGCTGTCGACTACCTGCACGTCAATAACATGTCGGTGCTCGGTCCGAACAAGTGGTATGAACAGGGAGACAAGCGCTTCCACCCGGATAACATCCTGATCGATTCGCGCGAAGCGAATTTCATCGTCATCATCGACAAGCAGACCGGCAAAGTCGTGTGGAACCTGGGACCGGATTATCCGGCGATCCAGTCGTCCAAGCTGCCGCGCCCGGTCGACCAGATCATCGGCCTGCACGATGCGCACCTGATCGCCAAGGGCTTGCCGGGCGCCGGCAACCTGCTGGTGTTCGACAACCAGGGCGAGGCCGGTTATCCGCGCATCAGCCCCGGCATGTTCCCGCACTCGCGCGTGCTGGAGATCGACCCGGTCAGCAAGCAGGTCGTCTGGGAATACACGGCGGTCGATTCGAGCCAGACGCAATGGAGTTTTTATAGCGCCTTTATCAGCAGCGCGCGGCGCCTGCCGAATGGCAATACGCTGATCGACGAAGGCATGCATGGCCGCTTCTTCCAGGTCACGCCGCAGGGCGGCATCGTGTGGGAATACGTCAGCCCATACTATGGTTCGTCGGCGGTGGGCGGTGCCGGCAAGCAGGTGAACACCAACTGGGTCTACCGCGCGCAACCGGTGCCGTATGACTGGGTACCCGCAGGAACGGCGCGCTCGGAACGGGCGGTCAGTGTGAACAAGCAGACAGGGACCATTACCGTCGCTGAAAAGTAAGCGTCGTCGCACACTGTCGTTCCCGCGCAGGCGGGAATCCATAGCACGTCTCCTGGCTAGCGAAGTAAAAAGAAAACGCAAACGTGGTATGGGTTCCCGCCTGCGCGGGAACGACACCAAGTTGCACTTTCTACCGTTCTTCGCGCTGTACCTGATTCGCGCGATTCTTAATTACCGCTTTTCTTAATCGGCCCGGGTTCGGCCCGTGCATAAAAGCTGCGCCCTATATGCGGGCAGGGCGCAGCTTTGTCTAAAAAATCAGCATCAGAAAAATCATCAAAGGGGAAATAACGTGGTCCAGCAATTTGTATTCAACAGGTTTCAATCTACCCGCCGTCCGGCCCTGCCACTGAGCGCCATCGCGCTGGCTGTGCTGGCGCTGGCTGGCCCGGCGCACGCGGCGGAAGCCGAAGCCGCCGCGGCGGGCATCGAAGTCGCGGCGGCCGCCGCCGGTGCGAACGCCGATGCGAATATCGTCGGCGCGTTCCAGACGGTGATGGTGACCACCCGCCGCCGCCTGGAAAGTTCGCAAAGCGTGCCGACGCCGATGACGGTATTGGGCGACGAAGTCCTGGAAGGCAACCGCGTCTACCGCGCCCAGGATCTGCAGCAACTGCTGCCTAGCACGACGATCAACTATGTCCACGCACGCCAGATGAGTTTTGCCGTACGCGGCCTGGGTAACAACCCGGCCAGCGACGGCCTGGAAGGCAGCGTCGGCCTGTACCTGGACAACGTCTACCTGGCGCGCCCCGGCATGGCCGCCTTCGATGCGCTCGACATCGCGCAACTGGAATTGCTGCGCGGCCCGCAAGGTACGCTGTTCGGCAAGAACACCACGGCCGGTGTCTTGAACATCACCAGCAAGAAGCCGACCTTTAATCCGGAACGCAGTGTGGAATTGACGGGCGGGCAGTTCGGCTACGTGCAGGGCAAGCTCGTCTTGTCCGGCGCCCTGACCAACACGGTGGCCGGCCGCGTCTCGGTCTATAAAACGCACGACGACGGTTACATCACGAATCTCTATAACGGCAGCAAGGTGCAGGGCGGCGACCGCCAAGGTATCCGAGCGCAGGCGCTGGTCGAGCCGAACCGCGATTTCAGCCTGCGCGTGATCGCCGACTACAACGAGGAAGATTCGAACAACGGCACGCTGGTGTTTTATAGCGCCGGCCCGAGCGGCAAGGCGCTGACGCAGGCGAAACTGGTGGGCGGCACGCCGGTGCTGGACCCGAACCAGCGCGCCGTCAACCTCGACGCCGGTTCGCACGTCAGCGTGCACCAGGGCGGCCTGTCCGCCGAAGCCAACTGGAATTTTGCAGGCGATGCGAAACTGACGTCGATCAGCGCCTACCGTTTCTGGAATTTCACGCCGCGCAACGACGACGGCCTGAATGTGCCGGTCACGCTGAATGTCGGCGCGTCGGCCCGCCACAAACAATTTACGCAGGAACTGCGCTGGGCCACGCCGTCCGGCAAGCCGCTCGAATCCGTGTTCGGCGCCTATTACTATTACCAGGAACTGGGCAACAACAACTTCACCGTCAACGGTCCGCTGGCCGACATTTATAACAGCACGCCGACCGGCGCCTGGGCCAATATCAGCAGCGAAGCGCCGGGCCAGTTGCGCGTCAACAGTTACGCGCTGTTCGGGCAATCGACGTGGCATGCCACGGACAAGCTGGACCTGACGGCCGGCCTGCGCGGCACTTATGAAGACAAGCAGGCGCGCGTGCAACGTTACGCGCCGGTCGGCGGCGCCGCCGTTACCGGCGCGGCGCTGACGTCGCGCAACGGACGCTACGGCGCCTTCGATTCGGGAGACCTGGGCCTGACGCAATTCAGCCCGACCGCCTTGCTGAACCTGGGCTACAAGGCCGGCGACGATGTGCTGCTGTATTCGAGCCTGTCGCACGGCGAAAAATCGGGCGGCATCAATCTGTCCGTGCCGGGCGCCGGCGGCATCGCCACGCTGAAAGTCGGCAGCGAACGCGCCAACGCGCTGGAACTGGGCGTGAAAAGCGCGCTGCTGGAGCGCCGCGTGCAACTGAACGCGAACCTGTTCTGGACCGAAGTGCACGGCTATCAGAGCAATGCCTACGATCCGGTCAGCCGCACCTCGTATCTGACCAACGCCGGTAACGTGCGTACCCGCGGCGCCGAAGTGGAAGCGATCGCCGCGCCGTTCAAGGGATTGACCTTGCGCTTCAACGGTTCCTTCAACGACGCCATCTACCGCAAATACACGAATGCGCCATGCCCGCCGGAGCGCAACGCGACCTTCTGCGACCTGTCCGGCCGCGCCGCGCTGGTCAATGCGCCGCGCTGGATCGGCAACCTCGGCGCGCAATATGCGCGCGGCGTGGCGGACGGCTTGCAGGGTTACCTGAATGCGAACTACGCCTACCGTTCCGACACCTACGGCACGCTGGATGCGTCGGAATATTCGAAAATTCCAGCATATAGCGTGACGAATTTCTCGGTCGGCCTGCGCACCACGCGTGGCGCGGCGTGGGACGTGTCGCTGTGGGCGAAAAATGCTTTCGACAAGCAGTACTACACCAGTATGTGGAACAGCAATTTCGGTTCCTACAATACGGTGATCGGCACGCCGCGCACCGTGGGCATCACCGCCCGCCACGAATTCTGACCAGGAGACAGGCATGAGCAAGATTAACAAGACACGGCGTACCGTCCTCGGTGGCCTCTCGACACTGGCGCTGGCGCCGTCGCTCGCTTTCAGTAAAGCCGGCCGCACCGCGGACCGCCAGCACGGCGCGCCGAACATCATTTTTATCCTGGCCGACGATCTGGGTTACGCCGATCTGAGTGTGTATGGGCAGACCGATTTCCGCACGCCGAACCTGGACCGGCTGGCCGCGCAGGGCTTGCGCCTGACGCAGGCGTATTCGAATTCGGCGGTCTGCTCGGCCACCCGTTTCGGCCTGATCACGGGGCGCTACCAGTACCGCCTGCGCGGCGGGCTGGAAGAGCCGATCGCAGGGCCGTCGAAGACCATCGGCCTGCCGCCGGAACATCCGACACTGCCGTCGCTGTTAAAAAAGGTCGGCTACAACACGGCGCTGATCGGCAAGTGGCACCTGGGCGCGCTGCCCAATTTCGGTCCCTTGAAAAGCGGCTACGATTCCTTCTACGGCAATTACGGCGGCGCCATCGATTACTTCACGCACAAGCCCGGC
Organism: Pseudomonadota bacterium; assembly: GCA_040389645.1. GTDB lineage: Bacteria > Pseudomonadota > Gammaproteobacteria > Burkholderiales > Burkholderiaceae_D > Rugamonas. The sequence goes on from JAZJZT010000041.1 coordinate 80,836, forward strand.
GTTGGTCCCGACGTCAAGGAAGATCTGTATGAGGGTGAAGTGCCGGTGCACGAAGTAGGTTATTACACGGACTTGCTGGGCGACCGCGCCGCCGCGTACGTCAATAAACAGGACAAGTCGAATCCCTTCTTCCTGTCGCTGCATTACACGGCGCCGCACTGGCCGTGGGAAGGGCCGAAGGACGAGGCGATATCGCGCGAGATCGACAACATCTTCCATTACGACGGCGGCAACCTGGCGACCTACGCGAAAATGGTGGTGGCGCTGGATGAGTCGATCGGGCGCGTATTGCAGGCGCTGGAAAAACGCGGCCTGGCCGACAACACCATCGTCGTCTTCAGCAGCGACAATGGCGGCGAGCGCTTCTCCAAGACTTGGCCGTTCAGCGGGCAAAAGACGGAATTGCTCGAAGGCGGCATCCGCGTTCCCGCCATCGTGCGCTGGCCGGCGCGCATCAAGGCGAACCAGGTCAGCGACCAGGTCGCGATCAGCATGGACTGGTTGCCGACCTTGCTGTCGGCGGCTGGCACCGAGCCGGATAGTGCCTATCCGCCGGACGGGCAGGATCTGTTGCCGGTGTTGCTGGGCGACCGGCCGACGACAACGCGCACGCTATTCTGGCGCTACAAGGCCAACGCGCAGCGCGCGGTACGCTCGGGGAACTGGAAATACCTGAAATTGAACGGCAACGAATTCCTGTTCGATGTCACGGTTGACCAGCGCGAACGGGCGAATTTGGCGAAAAAACACCCGCAGGTGCTGGCCGACCTGAAGACACAATGGGAAACGTGGAACGCGGCGATGCTGCCGATCACGCCCGAAGTGCGCACCCATGGTGTCGGCGGCAAGGTGCAGGCCGATAAATACAGCCCGGATGGGAACGATTGATTTCAAATCAGAGGCAAAACCTGGGGTCAGACCCTACGCGCCACAAGCCGTCGCATCGTTCGGCGGCGCGGATCGCGGGTCTGACCCCGGCCTTTGCTTCGGATTTTAGTCACTCAAAACCGTCCTGCCCCGGTTCACGCCGGCGCGTCTTGCGCAGCGTGCCATCGGGGCCGAACAGCAGCACGAATTCGGCCTGCGGCGGCGCAGCTCCGGACCGGCGCGGCGATGCGCCCGGCACCGGGTAGGCGTACATCCAGACTTCATATCCGCTGTCGAAACGCAGGACATTCGCCGGCCGGCCGTAGACGGCGCGCACCTGGTCGCGCGTCGACAGGTAAGAGGGCGGCACCGCTTCCGGCGCGACCGCGTCATCCATGTAATCGAAAGCGACCAGCGTATCGTCCGGCCACCTTTTATCCCAGACCGGCGCGTAATAACTGTGATCGAGCAGCACCTGGCAATCGCAAAACGGTAGTGTCTCCGGCGTTTGCGTGCCGCCCGCGTACAGCATCCTGAAGGGCAGCGTCGCCTGGCGAGTGCCGTGGAGCAGCGTCACGCCGAACAGTGGCCGCTCGCTGAATTGCAGGTAATTGCCGTCCGGCGCCGCGCATACCTGGTCCGGGCTGTTCAGCATGTCCGACAGCCAGCCGAACAGCGCCGAATTGTTCGACACCAGTCCCGCTTCCATACCCACCAGGCATTCGAGCCGCAAATCTCCGAGGCGGCGCATGCCTTCCGGCACGCCGGCACTGCGCACCATCGCGCGCCAGGTCATGCTGCTGGTCTTGCGGTTGGCGACCAGCGCCGCATCCTCGCGCAGCGCCTGCTCGTTGCGCTCCAGCGTAAAACTGTGATCCGCCGACATCGGCACCGGCAGCGTGATGTTATCTCCGATCACTTGCAGCGCCACGCCGTCGAGCTTGACGGTGGGCAGGCGCGGCAAGACCTGGAAGCGCAGCGTCGATTGCGGCGCCAGCGCGCGCTCGCGCGCGTAGCGTTCCATGCCGCGCATCATCTTGCGGTAAGACTTGTCGACCGGGTCGCGCGTGTACGGCACGGTGACTGTGGGGATGGGGGCATCGGTCTGGGCCGGCACCGCGCCGCTAGCGGCGGCGAGCAGCAGGCCGGCCAGGCAGCGCCGCCAGGATTTCGGGCTCATCGCATTCTCCCGCAAGATCAGCGTTCATCTTACGCCGCCGCGCTGTTTCGGCACGCACGGATGGATAGTGCCGGCCTGCGGCGCAGGCAATCGCGGCTTGATTGGTGAGCGGCCCCTTATTTAATAAAGTTAAAGACATTGGGGGACCTCGAATTACTGGCAATCCGAGGCATGGCGCTAAAAAATAACGGCGCAG
>JAZJZT010000042.1:0-118096 GCA_040389645.1 Pseudomonadota bacterium
CACCTGTCAATTTATTTATCCCGGACGGTAGTGCGCGAAAGCGGGAATCCCATTTCCCCTTCCAGGCGGCACGACAAAATTGGATTCCCGCCTTCGCGGGAATGACAAATTTGGCGCTAACTTATACATTTTGGTCCGTTCTGAAAAATGGCTTATGGATTCGTGCATTCGAAGCTGGCAGCCAGGTTCACATCGCCGCTACCCTTGTATTTCGGGTATTGCGGATAGACGCAAAGCGGGCGGGTACGGCCGGCAGTCGGCGTGTTCGCATTGCCGTCCGTCGCCACCAGGCCGGCCGGTGCGACACCCTTCTCGACCCACGCCTGCAACGCGGCCAGCGAATCCCACTTGGCCAGGAAGATGCCTTCGCCATGACCGAAGCCGGGGATCAGGAAGAAGCGCGCAAAGGCGTCCACCGTGGCCTGCCCGTTGTCGGACACCAGGCGGTTGTAGTAATTGATAGTGTTATAAGGCGAGATCGAATCGTCGATGGTGCCGTGCGCCATCAGCATCTTGCCGCCCTTGGCCTTGAAGCGGCCCAGGTCCGTGCTGCTGGCATCCATCCAGCCCGACACGGTCTTGATACGGCTGATCCACTGGTTCGGGTCGAAGGCCAGTGCGTCCGTATCAAAATTCTGGGTGATCACACCCTTGATGGTGCCGGCCGCCGGCAGCAGCTGGAATGCCGAACCGTTAATCGGATCGAACGGCACGATCGGCGGATTGACGGCGGTGTTGCTCTTGCCCAGGTGATTGTTGAGGAAGGTGCCGCCTTCGAGGATCGGCCAGCGCGGATAGCTGGTCGATCCGCCGGAAAAGGCAAAGCTGAAATTGACCGGAGAATTGATTTTACCAACGGCGCCGATCTGGGCGTCCGACAAACACGTGTTGCCGGTGTCGGCGCCGTCAGGGCAGCGCAGCGTCGCCTTCACCGTGTCGATCGTGAAGGCGGCGTTGCATGCCTTGACATTGCTGATCAGGCCATCAGTTACACCATCGAGTCCGTCGCATGCCGTGGCGACCGCCTTGACCAGCATCGCCACCTTGGCGGGATTCATCCAGGCGGCGCTGGCCACGCCGGACTTGTTGCCGTAGATTGCCTGCGCCTGGGCCTGCGCGCCGAGGTGCATGTTAACGACGTTATAAGCCGGGAATTGCGCGATGACGCCGTCGTAATCGTCCGGGTAGCGCTGGGCGGCGTCGAACGCTTCGTGCCCGCCCTGCGAGCCGCCGGCGAAATACGTGTAGCGCGGCGCGGAACCATAATAAGCTTTCATCAGCGCGCGCGCCGTGTCGAGCGTCTTCTTGACCTGGTACTGGCCGAAATTGAGCAACTGTTCCTGGTTCAGCGCGAAGTGGGTGTCGAACGGAGGGTCCTTGTCGGCATTGTGGCCGGAATCGCTGCCTAGCGTGACAAACCCCTGCGCCAACGCGGTGGCTTGCGTCACCGGCTGAGACACATAATTGCCCAGTCCCGTCACCACGGTGCCGTCGGTGCCGCCGCCGCCCATTTGCAGCGCGCGCTGGTTCCAGGCCGCCGGCAGGTTCACTTCGAAGCGGATCGGCGCGGCGGCCGGATCGACCGGGTTGATCACGCCGGTCACCTTGCAATAGTCGCGCGCGGCGCCGGATGCGTCGGTATCGGTCACCGGTGCCGCGGCGTTGACGGTGGCGCCGCTGGTCGGCAAGCCGATGGCGGCCACCGGTATCGCCATGCCGGCCAGGCCGGCGCACGGCGCCGCCGGTTTGACGGTGCCGATGACCGTTTCGGCCAGCGTCTGCGGCGTGGTGGCGCTGGAACCGCCGCATCCGGCGATGGCGATCGCCAGCGTGGAAGCGCCGAACAGCGCAATGTGTGGAAGTGTGGCTTGTTTCATCTGGTCTCCAGGGTTTTTATGATTGCTAGGGGCGTGTCGACGCAATCGCCCCGGTGGGGACGACTGCGGCAACGTCAGGGAAAAAGGGACGGCTTGCGCCGTCAGGCCGTCAAGCCTTGGCGGCGGACGCCGGAGTGTCCGGGATGGCGGACGGCTGGTTCCAGTCCGTCGCGCCGGCCGCCTTGGCGCCGGCGACCGAATACAAGGCGCCGGGGGCGTTGCGGGTCTTGCGGAATTCGTCGAGCGTCTCGCCGCGCATCGCGGCGTAGATGTGCAGGTTCGACACGCCGACCACGGCACCCATCTTTTCGAGCAGGAAGAAGATGACGCCGTAACGTATCATCGCCTGCCAGTCGCGCTGGCCGATCATCTGCCGCTCGGTGGGCGTCAGCCCGGCTTCATCGTAGGTCGCTTCCGGATCGGCGAGGAAACGGGTGCGGAATTCGGGACGCACCAGCTGGTGCAGATAGCGGTTGATGCGGTAAGTGCGCACGCTGACATCGAGCGTGAACGGATAGGTGCCGGGCAAATCTTCGGCGCCGGCGGTCTGGTGGGCGATATGCGCGCGGTGCTGCTCGATGCTGGCGGCATTGAGCACGGGATCGGCCGTGACCGCGCTCTCGTACAGCGCCACCGCGATGCCGGTCATCGACGGCAGGTAATATTCGCGGTGCAGGCACGTCATGTTGCCGGGCATGGCGCCGCGCGCGACCATCCACATGACGATTTCCGCGCTTTCCCATCCGCCCAGCCGGGCGAAGTCGGCATGGGTCATGTTGAGCAGGGTTTCCGGGTCGTTCTGGAACAGGTCGAGGAACTGGTGGTCCCACGGCGTGTTGTTAAAACCGGCGCGCTCGCCGTGCACCTGGTGCGACAGGCCGCCGGTCGCCAGCAGCACGACATTCAAATCTTCCGGATAGCTTTCGATCGCACGGCGCAATCCCTGTCCCAGCTTGAAGCAGCGCCGCGCCGACGGCGCCGGGAATTGCAATACGCCGACCTGCAAGGGCACGATGCTACCCGGCCAGCTCTGTTCGTGCGGCCACAGGATCGACAATGGCGAGAAGCAGCCGTGATCGAGCGGCTTGTCCTGGAAGAAGGACATGTCGAATTCGTCCGCCATCAGCGAGGCGCCGATGTGCTGCGCCAGCCCGGCATGGCCGGGAACCGGCGGCAGGTCGCGCGCGCCGCCGCCCTCGTCGGCCACTTTGTATTCCTTGCCGATGCCCAGTGCGAAGGCTGAATAATGGTCGAAGAAGAACGAGGTCACGTGGTCGTTATAGATGACGACAACGACATCCGGCTTCTTCTCCGCCAGCCATTCTTGCACCGGCTCGTAAGCCTTGAAGATGGGTGCCCAGGCTTCGTCCTGCTGCTTGTTCGCGTCCAGCGCGAAGCCGATGGTGGGGGTGTGCGATGACGCGATGGCGCCGATGATTTTTGCCATGATGGACTCCTTTATGCGGCAACGGTTCGTTGCGCGAACCGGGTGAAAACGATGGACAGTGCGGCGATCGACGCCGGAATGGCGAGCACCGCGACGACGGCGCTGAAACCCCAGCCCATCGTCAGCAGCATGCCGCCGGCGAACGAGCCAAAGATGCTGCCGAAGCGGCCGACGCCGAGCATCCAGCTGACGCCGGTGGCGCGCACCACGGTCGGGTAGCACGACGGGGCGAAGGCGTTCATGCCGGTCTGCGCGCCGCTCATGCAAAAGCCGGCCAGCAGCACATAGGCCGGGAACATGGCGGAGGCGACGCTGCCCGATGCCAGGAACAGGATGAAGACGGCGCCCGCGACATAGGCTGACGCGATCACTTTGTTCGGCGTCCAGCGGTCCATCAGGAAGCCTACCACCAGCGCGCCGACCGTGCCGCCGAGCTGGAACAGCGCGGTGATATTGGCGGCGCGCTCGATCGGCAAGCCGGCATCCTTGATCAGCGTGGGCAGCCATCCGCTCAACAGGTAGATGACCAGCAGGCCCATGAAATAAGTGCCCCACAGCGACAGCGTGATCTTGCGGTAGGCCGGCGACAGCAAGACCTTGGCCGGCTGGTTGCCCTGCACCGCCGGCTCGCTGACGGTGAACGACGCGGCGCCGGACAATTCTCCGCCGCAGACGCGCTTGAGGGTGGCGGCGATGCGTTCGGCCGGATATTTTTTGACGACCAGGAAGCGCACCGATTCCGGCACCAGCCAGATATAAAACGGCAGGCAGGCCAGCGGAATCAGGCCGCCCACCATCAGCACGGTGCGCCAGCCGTAATGCGGCAGCAGCGCGGCGGCGCCGAAGCCCACCAGCGCGGAACCCAGGTTAAAACCGGTGAACATCACGGCCAACAGCGTGCTGCGGCGCGCTTCCGGCACGTATTCGGACAGCAGCGTGGTGGTGGTCGGCATCGCCGCGCCCAGGCCGAGTCCCGTCAGCAGGCGCAGCACGGACAGCGTGACGACGTCGTTGGCCATTGAACTGAGCAGGCTGAACATGCCGAAGCAGGCCACCGCCGTCATCAACAGTTTTTTGCGCCCGTAGCGATCGGACAGCGGGCCGACCAGCAGCGCGCCGATCGCCAACCCGATCGGCGCGGCGCTCATGACGACGCCGAAGGCAGCGCGCGAAATGCCCCATTCCTTCGAAATGTCCGGCGCCAGGAAACCCATGATGGCGACATCCATGCCGTCGGTGGCGACGATGAAAAAGCAAAGGATTAATAGCAGCCACTGGTAGCCGGACATTTTCCGGCCGTTGATGTAAGCCCGGACATCGAGCGTGTGTGCGGTATTCATTAAGTCTCCTGTTCTGTTCACAGTTTTATGTGCCGCGTCCACCGCTTGACAGTGTCGACGCCTTAGGCCCTTGTGCCTGAAAAACAAGGGCCACCGCTGCGCAGTGTACTTTTTGAACAAAAAGGATGTATTGCTTTTGGCTGCGGCAGCGTTGCCATCTGCTTATCAGCCCTGGATTGCCCGGCAGCGCTAGCGCAGGCTGATGCGATCGATTTCCGCCAGCAGCGCGCGGGCGCCGGGGGAAAGGTGGGCGCCGTTGCGCGTGGTGACGCCGATGCTGCGCTCCAGGCCGCGCATCTCGAACGGCAGCACGGTCAACTGGCCGGTCGTTATTTCGTGGTGCAACTGGTGCGCCGACAATACCGTGAGCATGTCGCTGGAAACGAGCAGGCCGCGCAGCAAGGCCAGGTCTCCCGTTTCCACCGCCGGTTCCGGCGCGACGGCGCCGTGCGCATGGAAAAACTGTTCGAGCGATTCGCGCAGCGGCGTGCCGGCGCGCGACAAGACCCAGGGATAGCCGCCAATTTCCGCCAGCGTCAAGGCGTTACGGGACGCCAGCGGGTGTCCGGTCCGCGCCACCAGCGCCGCCTTGTCTTCGATCAGCGCCCGCGTGTCGAAACTCTGCCCGGTCGTGCTGCGCAAGGCGCCGACGATGAAGTCGATCCGTCCGCTGAGCAGGCCGGCCGTCAATTCTTCGAACGGGCTTTCCAGCGAACGTATCCGCAATCCCGGGTGTTTTCCCAGCACCGCCGCGATCGCCATCGGCAACAGCTGCGAACGCGCCAGCGGCAAGGCGCCGACCGTGACGGTGCCCTGCACCACGCCGGCCAATGCCGCGATGTCTTCCGGGATGTGCCGCAATTCCGCCAGCACCCGCTCGAAGCGCTCGATCCAGCGCCGGCCCGCGTCGGTCGGCACCATGCCGTGCGCGGTGCGCAGGAACAGCGGCTGTCCCAGCATCGCTTCCAGGCGGGCGATGGCCTGGCTGACGGCCGACTGCGACGTGCCCATCGTCTGCGCCACGCTGGGCATATGGCGCACCTCGGCCAGCAGCGCCGCCGCCTCCAACCTTCGCTCATTGAGCAGCGCCTCGATGCCGCCGACTTTGCCGCCGTTGCGGTCGCGCAGCCGCACCGCGTCGTCGCGCACGTCGCGCAATTCGGCCTCGATGCGGTCGGCCCGCAGGCGCACAACTTCGCCCGCCGCGGTCAACAGCATGCCCCGCCCCTTGCGCTCGAACAGTTGCGCTTCCAGGCTTTCCTCCAATGCGGCGACGGAACGGGTCACGGCCGACGAGGCGCGGTACAGGGTTTCCGACGAGCGGCGAATACCGCCGGCGGCCGCCACGGCATTGAACGCGTGCAGGTGCCTCAGGCTGATCAGATTCATAAGGCTCCAAACCATGTCGATATTGATGCAATAAGTAAATTAGAACAGGTCAGGGCATACAACGCAACCACGTGCAAGGCGCCGCCGCCGATACTGGCAAGCATGTCAAGCCCGTCCATCTTCACTCACTGAGCGCCGATCATGAAGACCGAACACCATTCCGATTTATACCCGCTGCCCTGCATCCTGATGCGCGGTGGAACCTCGCGCGGACCGTTTTTTCTGGAATCGGACTTGCCGTCCGATCCGCACATCCGCGACCGCATCCTGCTGGCCGTGATGGGATCGCCGGACCGCAGGCAGATCGACGGCCTCGGTGGCGCGCACCCGCTGACCAGCAAGGCCGGCATCGTCCGCCCCAGCACGACGCCGGGTGTCGACCTCGATTTCCTGTTCGCGCAATTGCAGCCGGATAGCGAGACGGTCGACGTCACGCCCAATTGCGGCAACATGCTGGCCGCCGTGCTGCCGTTCGCGCTCGAACGCGGCATTTTCCCGGTCGGCGCGCAAACGACGACGGCCCGCATCCTGACGCTCAATACCGGCATGCAGTGCGACGTCACCGTGCAGACGCCGGGCGGGAAAATCCAGTACGGAGGAGAAGCCCGCATCGACGGCGTGCCGGGCAGCGCCGCGCCGATCAGCATCAATTTTCTCGACACCGCCGGTTCGGTCTGCCCCGCCCTGCTCCCGACCGGGCGCGCGCTCGACGAAATCAAGGTGTCCGGCGCAGGCATCGCACCGTACGCGATCCGCGCGACGCTGATCGACAACGGCATGCCGATGGTGCTGGTGCGCGCTACCGATTTCGACCTGTCCGGCTATGAATCGGTCGATGAACTGAACGGCAACCAACAGCTTCGCGCCAGGCTGGAAGCGCTGCGGCTGGCCGCCGGCCCGCTGATGGGACTGGGAGATGTCGGCGCTAAAAACTATCCGAAGATGTGCCTGATCGCGCCGCCCAAAGATGGCGGCAGCATCGCCACGCGCTGCTTCATTCCACACGTCTGCCACGAATCGATCGGCGTGCTGGCGGCAGTCACCGTGGCCACCGCCTGCGTGCTCGATGGTTCCATCACGCAGGGCATGGCCGCCGTCCCGGCGGGATTGCAAAAAACCGTGTCGGTCGAACACCCGACCGGAGAATTCAGCGTCGAACTGGAACTCGATCCGGACGACCAGCAACAAGTCACGCGCGCCGCGCTGCTGCGCACGGCGCGCCCCATCATGCGCGGCGACGCCATGATCCCCGAAACAATCTGGAAAGGACAATAATATGCGCGCTCCCCTGGTCATCGATTGCCACGGCCATTACACGACGGCGCCCAAGGCGCTGGAAGAATGGCGTAATAAACAGGTCGCCAACCTGAACACGCCGCACCTCGGCCCGAAAGCGTCCGAACTTAAAATCAGCGACGACGAATTGCGCGAATCGATCGAGCAAAACCAGCTGAGACTCATGAAGCAGCGCGGCTCGGATTTGACCATCTTTTCACCGCGCGCCAGCTTCATGGCGCACCACGTCGGCAACTTTGAAACCAGCGCCACCTGGGCCGCCATCTGCAATGAATTATGCTACCGCGTCGCGCAACTGTTCCCCGACCATTTTGCCGGCGCCGCCATGCTGCCGCAATCGCCCGGCGCGGACCCGCGCAGCTGCATTCCGGAACTGGAAAAATGCGTCAACGAATACGGTTTTGTCGGCATCAACCTTAATCCCGATCCGTCAGGCGGACACTGGACGTCGCCGCCGCTGTCGGACCGTTCCTGGTATCCGCTGTACGAAAAGATGGTGGAATACGACATTCCGGCGATGATCCACGTCAGCACCAGTTGCAACGCCTGTTTTCACACGACCGGCGCCCACTACCTGAACGCGGACACCACCGCTTTCATGCAGTGCCTGACCAGCGATCTGTTCAAGGATTTCACGACCTTGAAATTCCTGATCCCGCACGGCGGCGGCGCGGTTCCGTATCACTGGGGCCGTTTCCGCGGACTGGCGCAGGAAATGAAAAAACCGCTGCTGACCGAGCACCTGTTGAACAACATCTTCTTCGACACCTGCGTCTACCACCAGCCGGGCATCGACCTGCTGACCAAGGTGATCCCGGTCGACAACGTGCTGTTCGCGTCCGAGATGATCGGCGCCGTGCGCGGCATCGATCCGGAAACCGGCCATTATTACGACGACACCAAACGCTACATCGAAGCCGCCGCGCTGGAAGACCAGGACCGCTACAAGATCTTTGAAGGCAACGCCCGCCGCGTCTATCCGCGCCTCGACACCGCGCTCAAACAGAAAGGATTATAAAGATGACCACCCCGATCATGAACCAACTCGGCATCGTCAAGCGCAACATCGTGCGCGCGGACGGCGCGCTGGTGGACCAACTGGGCAAATTCGGCAGCGCCACCGTGCACGAAGCGATGGGCCGCGTCGGCTTGCTGAAACCGTACATGCGCCCGATCTACCCGGGCGCGCAGGTGGCCGGCACGGCGGTGACGGTCTTGCTGCACCCCGGCGACAACTGGATGATGCACGTGGCGGCGGAACAGATCCAGCCGGGCGACATCGTCGTCGCGGCAGTCACGGCCGACTGCACCGACGGCTATTTCGGCGATCTGCTGGCGACGAGTTTTATCGCGCGCGGCGCCAGGGCATTGATCATCGACGCCGGCGTGCGCGATGTGCGCGTACTGAAGGAAATGGGTTTTCCGGTATGGAGCAAGGCCGTCAGCGCCAAGGGCACGATCAAGGCGACGCTCGGTTCCGTCAATATCCCGGTCCTGTGCGCCGGCGCGCTGGTCAACGCGGGCGACGCCGTGATCGCCGACGATGACGGCATCGTCATCGTGCCGGCCGCCGATGTCGCCCGTGTCGCGGCCATTGCGCAAAAGCGCGAAGACCTGGAAGCGGAAAAACGCGCGAAACTCGCCGGCGGCATACTCGGCCTGGACATGTACAACATGCGCGGCCCGCTGGCCGAAGCCGGCCTTCGGTATATCGACTGATCAACTGGCGCCAGCCTGGTACAGCCAGACCCGCATCAGCGAAAACAGCTGGTCGATATCGACCGGCTTGGCGATGTAATCGCTGGCGCCGGCGTCCAGCGCCTGCTGGCGGTCTTCCGGCATGGCCTTGGCCGTCAGCGAGATGACGGGCAGGCGGCGCCAGCGGGCATCGGCGCGGATGCGGCGGATCGCCTCGAAACCATCCATTTCCGGCATCATCGTATCCATCAGCACGATGTCGATTTCGGGATGCGCGCTCAATTGTTCCAGCGCCTCGGCGCCGGTGCCCGCTTCGATGATGCGCATGCCCTTTTCGCCCAGCAGCGCGGACAGTGAAAACACGTTGCGGATATCGTCGTCCACCAGTAATACAGTGCGCTGCTCGAACATCGCTTCGCGGTCGCCTTCCACCGGCGGCGCGGCGGCAGGCGCGATCGCGGGCGAGTTCTCCACCGGAGCGGCCAACGGCGCGGCGGTGACAGGCGTGGCCGCCGGCGCCTGCCTGCCGGCCGCGACCAGCGGCAGGTAAAGCGTAAATACGCTGCCGCGGCCGGGGGTGCTTTCAAGCCCGATATCGCCGCCCATCTTGCGCGCCAGTTGGCGAGAGATCGACAGACCCAGGCCCGAGCCGCCGTACTTGCGGCTGGTCGAACCGTCCGCCTGCTGGAAGGCGTGGAAGATCTGTTCATGCTTGTCCGGATCGATGCCGATCCCGCTATCGCGCACGGCGAAGGCCAGCGCGGGCCGGTCCAGCGGCCCGGCGCCGGGAAGACAGGGGCCGATGTCCAGGCTGACCTGGCCGGCGGCCGTGAACTTGAAGGCGTTAGCCAGCAGGTTTTTCAGCACTTGCAGCAGGCGCTGGCCGTCGCCGCTGATGCGCGGCGGCGTGCCGGGCGACAGCGCGATCGCCAGCGCCACCTGCTTCTGGTCGGCGACCGGCTGGAAGATGGCTCGCAACTGGCCGGCCAGTTCCTCCAGCGTCACGTCGTCGACATGCAATTCCAGGTAGCCGGCCTCGATCTTCGACAGGTCGAGGATATCGTTGATCAGGCCAAGCAGGTCCTGGCCCGCATCGTGGATGGTGCCGGCGTAACTGACCTGCTTCGGATCGAGGCGGCCGTCCCTGTTCTGCCGCAGCAAATTCGACAGGATCAGCATGCTGTTCAGCGGCGTGCGCAATTCGTGCGACATATTGGCCAGGAATTCGGACTTGTAGGCGCTCACCCGTTCCAGTTCGGCCGCCTTGCGACCGAGAGCCACGCTGGCCGCCTCGGATTCCTCGCTTTTCTTGCGTATCAGCTCGCGCTGCTGTTCGAGCAGTTGGGCGCGCTCTTCCAGTTCCTCGTTCGACTGCTGCAACTGCTCCTGCTGCACGCGCAATTCCTCGGTCTGCATCTGGGTCTGTTCCAGCAACTGGTTCACGCGTTCGCGCGATTGCGCGACATCGATCGCGATCGCCAGCGCTTCGGCGGCCTGCTCGGCCCAGGCCAGGTGCGCCTGGGTGAAGATGGTGAAACCGGCCACTTCAATCAGGCCCAGCAGATTGCCGTCATGCAGCAACGGCACCGCCAGCACGGCCAGCGGCGCGGCATGGCCGGTGGCCGACGCGATTTCCACGTAATCGGCGGGCACCGGGCTGACCAGCAAGGTGCGGCGCTGCACGGCGGCGGCGCCGGCCACGCCCTGCCCCAGCGCGATCTCCAGCGGCGCAGTGGGCAGCGCGTGCACGGCCAGCAGCGACAGCGCATCGCGCACCGGATCGAACAGGTAAAACGCGCCGACCGCAGCGCCGACCTGCGCGCTCACGCAAGCGAGCAACTCCGGTCCCATGTCGTGCAGGCGGCGGTCGCCGCGCATCTGCACATTCAATTCATTGATGCCGGTCTTGTGCCAGTCGAGCAGGTGTTCGCGCTCGCGGTGGCTGCGCAGTGCTACCGTCATCGCGCGCAGCGCCTGGTCCAGCGCGCGCTGGACCTCGCTCATGCGCACGATCGCGCCCAACAACTGTCCCATCTCGTTCGGCGCGGCCGTGCCCAGCGCGATAGGCGGCACGTCGAGCACGGCGATGTCGCGCCCCAGTTCACCGCTGGCGACCGCGTCCACCGCGTCGATCTTTTCGCTGGCGCCGCGCGTCAGGCGGGCGACATGGTCGCGCAGGATGAACACGGGACCGAGGATGGTGCGGTTCAGGTATGCCCAACTTGCCAGTGTGCCCAGGCACGCCAGCGCGACGATCGCCAGCGACAGTTGCAGATAGCTTATCTGTCTTTCTTCGAGCTGGCGCAGGGCGCGGCTGGTGCGGGTGTCGACCGTCTTCAGGAAAACGTCGATCGGCTCCATGATGCGCGCCTTTTCGGCGTGATAGCGTTCGCCGAACAGCAGCGCGCGGGCGAAGGCGGGATCTGCCGCGCGTTCGACCGTGCGCTGGCCGTCGCGGAAGCGGCCCCGCATCGCATCGAACGCTTCGCGCTCCAGTTCCACCAGCGTGTCCGAGCGCGCCTGCGCTTCGGCCAGCAAGGCGAATTCGGACTCGCTGAAGCCGGCATGGCGCATCCTGTCCTGCAGCGCGATGGCGGTGCCGCCGGCGCGGCGCTCGCTGCGCCACCAGAACGTGCTGGAATAATCCGGAGAACGGGGCTGCTTGCCGTTGCGGATGGCGAGGATGTCAAAATAATACTGTTCGTATTGCGCATTCCCGGTCACGACATAGGTGCGCGCCATGCGGGTCAGGTCGTCCGAGCTTTGACGCAATTCGTCAGCCAGCTTGTACGATTGAAAACGCGATTCCTCGCTGCGCACCACCTCGTCGTGAATGCCGATCAGTTGCATCAGGCCGAACGCCAGCAGCACGAGTACCAGCACCGAGGACAGCGTCGTGAATGCGGTGACGGTTTTGATCTTCATGTGAAGGCGCTCTGCTCGGCAGCGACAATGGGACACACATGAATGCAATCATCCGGCGGCACGGCTGCGGCAGGATTTTTGCTACATGCCAGTGCATTCTGGCACAAGAATCCTGTCATGCAAGTCAAAAATTGATTTGCATTAACAAAAAATCCACAATGACATCAGGCGCCGCACCACACTTGTGCGTTTATCATGCCCAGGGACTCAGGTGCGGCCACGCCCGCGCCGGCGGTACAGGAATGCGCACAGGGCGGCGCCGGCCAGCGCCACGACGATGGCCAGGCCGACATCCGGCAGGATCTCAAACAGCCACCGGCTCGGCGCGGCCAGTGTCGCCGTCATGCTGCCGAGCAGTGCTTCCAGTTGCGCCGCGGCGCTTTGTACGTAGGGCATGGTGGTATCTCCATTGTGGTGGTTGTCGATACCCGGCGTTTGGCCTGGAAGGGCCTGGGGCAAGGCCCCTTAAAAAATCAGGGCGCCGGTGACCTGAAAAGAAATCGAAGGTTTAAAACTGGAGGGACCTGATGGCGCCAAATCAAGACCACAGACCGCCCCCCTGTCATTCCCGCGAAAGCGGGAATCCCATTTTGTGTCCCGGTCGACGCGAAAAAATGGGATTCCCGCTTTCGCGGGAATGACAGATTTGGCGCTAACTTAACGGCATTAGGAGCTACCCCCGGTCTTTGCGCGGATTTTTAATCATCAAGGCGGCAACGCCGCGTCCTTCAACTGGTACTTCAACACCTTGCCCGAAGCGTTTTGCGGCAGCGCCGCCATGAACGCGACGGCGCGCGGCACCTTGTAGTTGGCCATCTGGCCACGCGCCCAGGCCGTCAGTTCGGCGCCGCTCAATTCCGCGCCGTGGCGCAGCACGATGCAGGCCTTACCGACCTCCCCCATCCGCTCGTCCGGCACGCCGATCACGGCGACTTGCGAGATGGCCGGGTGCGCCGACAGCAGGCGCTCGATTTCGGCGGGATAGCAATTGAAACCGCCGCTGATGTACATGTCGCCCAGCCGGTCGGTGATGCGCAGGTAGCCGTCGCCATCGAGCGTGCCGATATCCCCGGTATGCAGCCAGCCGTCGATATCGATGGCGTTCGCCGTGGCGGCGGCATCGTTGAAATAGCCGCGCATGACGTTGTAGCCGCGCAACTGCACTTCTCCCGCCACACCGGCCGGCTGCGCCTGGCCGTTCGCATCGGCGCAGCGCAGCGCGATGCCGGGCATCGGCCGCCCGCAGGTGGCGGCGACGACATCGGCCGGGTCGCCCGCCTCGCACAGCGTGGCGAAACCGCAGGATTCGGTCAGACCGTAACCGGTCAGCACGGTCTTGAATCCGAGTACATTGCGCATCTGTTCGATCAGCGCCGGCGCGATCGTCGCCGCGCCGGTGACGGCCGCGCGCAGGCTGGAGAGGTCGTAATCGGCCAGCCGGGGATGGGCCAGCATGCTGTAGTACAGCGTCGGCGGTCCGGGCAGCACCTCGATGCGTTCGGCGGCGATGCGTTCCAAGATCGCCTCGGCATCGAACACCTGGTGCGGCGCGATGGCGCAACCGTGCATCAGCGCGGCCAGCCAGCCGGCTTTGTAGCCGAAGGCGTGGAAGAATGGCGACACGATCAGGTAACGTTCGCCGGCGCGCAGTCCGACCGCCGCGCCCCAGCCATCGACGGCGCGCAGATTCTGGCCGTGCGCCGTCATCACGCCCTTGGGACGGCCGGTGGTGCCGGAGGTGAACATCAGATCAGACAGATCGTCCGGGCCGACCGAGGCGGCGCGCGCGCGCGCCTGTTCCGGACTCACGCTTGCTGCCAGTTGCAGGAAGGAGCACCAGTCCTGCGTTTCGGCCGAGGCGCGCGCGGCGCCCAGCACGACGATGCGTTCCAGGGACGACGGCCGGTGTTCGGCCAATAAATCGGGATAATAATCGCCGAGGAATTCGCCGATGCAGAACAGCAGTCGCGCGCCGCTGTCGGCCAGGATGCCGCCGGCTTCGATGCCGCGCAGGCGCGTGTTGACTGGCACCAGCGTGGCGCCGGCACTGTGGATCGCGAGCGCGGCGACGATCCACTCGTGCCGGTTCGGCGCCCAGACGGCGACCCGGTCGCCGGGCGCGATGCCGGCGCCGATCAGCGCGCGCGTGGCTTGCCAGCGCCGCTCGTCCAGTTCTGCATAGGTCAGCGAGCAGCCCGGTTCGTAGATCGCGCAGGCATCGGGCCAGCGCGCGGCGGCCACCGACATCAGTTGCGGCGTGGTGATCGGGGTCGGGCGGGGGAAGGCTTCAGCAGGCATGATCTAATCCGGAAAACGCAGGCGCACGTCGGCGCTCGCAGGTACACCCTGGCAGGCGAGGGTCCATCCGTCGGCCAGGTCATCTTCGTCAAGCACGCCGTTCAGGCGCAGTGTCACGCTGCCCTCTTCCACCTTGCACATGCAGGCGCCGCAGGAACCGCTGCGGCAGGAATTGGGCGGATTCAATCCGGCGCGTAGCATCGTGTCGAGCAGACTTTCGCCGGACTGTCCGGCCAGCGCGTGGGTCGCGCCGTCCAGCGCCACGCTGATATTCGCCGCCGGGCCGTCGCCGGCCGGCGCTGCTACTTGAGCACTCAAGGGATCGGCATCGAGCGAAACAAAACGCTCGATGTGGATGCGTTCGCGCGCCACCTTCAGCGCCTTCAATGCCGCGTGCGCGCCATCCATGAAGGGGCCGGGGCCGCAAATAAAATAGTGACAGTTATCCGATGCACGCTGGCGCTCGACCAGCGCCTGCAACTGGGTTGAATGAGGCACGCCCTGCACCGCGTCCAGCCAATGCTGGACGACGAGCCGCTGCGGGTGGGCTTGTGCCAGCGCGTTCAAGTCTTCCCGAAAAATCACGGAAGCAGGATCGCGGTTGGCGTACAGCAGCCAGATCCTGCCGCTGCCGCGCGCCAGCACGGCCTTGACGATCGACAGCACCGGCGTGATGCCGCTGCCGCCGGCGAACAGCATGAATTCGCCGTCGAGAGAGGAAGGCACGAACACGCCGGCAGGCGCCATGACCTCGACCTGCTCTCCCTCCTGCAAGTGCTCGCAGATCCAGTTCGACGCGCGCCCGTCGCGCACGCGCTTGACCGTCACGCGCGGGCGCGCGTCGATGCCCGGACTGCTCGACAGAGAATAGCAACGCGCCAGCGCGCCATCCGGGTGCGCGATGCGCAAGGTCAGAAACTGGCCGGGACGGTAATCGAACGCTTTCGCCAGCGCGGCGGGGATCGCGAATTCCACCGATTTCGCATCGTCGGTTTCGTCGATCACGCGCGCGACGGTCAGCGTGTGGTACGGGTTGCCGGCTGGCGTCGTAACATCCATGATTCGCCCCTCAGGAATCGATGGCCAGCTGGCCATTGTCGATGCGCAGTTCGGAACCGTTGATGAAACGCGATTCGTCGGAGGCCAGGAACAGCACCAGGTTGGCGATATCCTGCGGCAGGCACATGCGCGCCATCGGATCGCCCTCGACCTTGACGCCTTCCGGCGCCTTGCCCGCGCCGCCCATCAGGTTCAACACCATCGGCGTCAGGATGCCGTCCGGGTGGATCGAATTGCAGCGAATCTTATAGCCCTGCTGCTTGCAGTGCGCCGCCACGCTTCGCGTCAGCGCCGTCACAGCCCCCTTCGACGCGCTGTAGGCGCAGAAATGGGCCATGCCGGCCAGCGCGGCCAGCGACGCCATGTTGATGATCGCGCCGCCGTGATCCTTCATCGCTTCAACGCCGTATTTGCAGCCGAGGAAATAGCCGTCCGCATTGATGCGCTGGATCTGCCGCCACCCTTCGAGCGTCGTGTTTTCGATGGTGCCCATGGCCAGGATCGCGGCATTGTTGACCAATACATCGAGCTTGCCGAAGCGTTCCAGCGTGGCCTCGACGACCTGCTTCCAGCCTTCTTCGCTGGCGATATCGTGCCGCATCGCGAACGCGTTTTCTCCGATTTCGGCGGCGACCGCCTGCGCGCCTTCGACGTTGACGTCGGTCAGCACGACACGCGCGCCCTCCTTCGCCAGCAGCAATGCGTTTTCCTTGCCGACGCCGCTGGCGGCGCCGGTGACGATGACGACTTTATTTTTTACACGGTCCATATCAGTCTCCTGTTCGATTGTTGTTTTGAGTGTTGTTCGGGGTTGAAACGATGGCTTGCGCGGCGGCGCCGGCGCGGCGGCCGGACCAGACGCAATCGGCCAGCGACAAGCCGCTGACGTATTGATTCGACGCGATGCCCAGCGCGGTGCGCCCGGCCGCGTACAGGCCGCCGATAACGCTGCCGTCGGCGCGCAGCACGGCGCCGCTGTTTTCATCGACGCGCAGGCCGCCCAGCGTGATCGCGGGACAGGGAAACAGTTTGCTGTCCATCGAAATATCGATCGCGTACAGCGTTTCCGTGCCCAGGTCTTCCAGCATCGCCTGCGATTTTCCGAAGGCGTCCGGCGCGGCACCGCGCGCGGCGGCGTTGTAGGCGTCCACCGTCTGCGCCAGCTGCACGGACGGCATGCCGAGTTTTACCGCCAGTTCGGCCGCATTGGCGCCCCGGGTCGCGCCCAGCAGCATCAACATCAGCGCCGGCCCGCTCTGGAACAGCCACAATTTGCCGGAGCGGCATTCGCTGATCGCGGCCTTGCGCAGCGCCGCGTTGATAATTAACCAAGCGCGCCCGTCGGCCTGTTCGCACATCGCGTGGCCGAGCCGCGCGCCATAGACTTCCTCGTTGCAGATGCGGCGCCCGACGCGGTTGACGACGATGCCGCGCGCCCAGGCGTACGGCGGATTGATGAAACGCCAGGCCGACACCTTGTTCATGTGCGAACTGGCGGCGCCGACCGACTCGCCCAGCGCGATGCCGCTGCCGCTGCAACCGGTGGTGCCCAGTCTCCAGGCGCGCAGGTAGCGCGGCGCGTGCTGCGCCAGCATCCGTTTATTGAAAATGAAGCCGCCGGTGGCCAGCACCACGCCGCCGCGTGCGCGCACCTGTTCGTGCCGCGCGTACTTGTCCTCGATGTGCCCAAGAGCGGCGCGCGCCAGGTCGGCCAGGCCGGGAGCCAGGTTGTGCACCGTCTCGGCAAACCGTTCCAGTTGGCGGTGCAGAACGCCGGCCACGCCGCGCAGGCGCGCCAGTTCGGCGCCGAGCACATTGCCGGCCGGGTCGACGACCAGGCGCCGGCCGATGACTTGCCCGTGCACCGCCACGCCGGCCCGGTTCACCGCCGCGCGCAGCACGCCAAACAGCACGGCGCCGGACATGCCGCTGCCCTTGACGCGGTGGCCGCGCGGAGCCGGCGCGGCTTGTCTGGCGAATTCCGGCACCGCTTCGCTGCCGGAGTAATACAGGTAATAGCCGTCGGCCGGATACGAGGTTTTCACGGGTGGCATGCTGGAGCCGAAGCCGACGCCGAGTCCGGACAGCCACTCGATCATCGCGCGGCTGCCGTCGCAAAAGGCGCGCAGGGTCGGCAGGCTGACGGCGTCTCCCGTTTCCTGGCGCAGGTAGTCGAACATCGCCTGCGGCGTGTCCTCGATGCCCGCTTCCTGCTGCAACGCGGTGCCGCCGCCGGCGTAGACCACGCCGCCGCTCTTGGCGCTGGCGCCGCCGCGATCGAAACGGTCGCAGACGATCACCTGCGCCCCGCCCTGCGCCGCCGCCAGCGCGGCGCAGGCGCCGGCCGCGCCGAAGCCGAGCACCAGCACGTCGCACTCCGAACTCCAGCGGTGCAGATCCGCATCCTGCACCAGCAACGCCGGCTGGCCCGGTGCGCCATGTAACTTGTTCCTGTCGACTTTCATGTCCACGTCGCGGCTCCGGTGAGGGAAAACATCAGATGAAGTAATCCTTGTTGTCCTGCCCCATCAGCACGCCGCCGTAATTGCGGCCGTACGGATCGATGTTGTTGGCCACGTGGGCACGCGCGGCGTGCATGTCGAGGAAGGTGCGCGTGATCGGGTTGCTCAGGTAGATGCCGCGCCCGCCGCAATAGCGCAACAGGCGATTGACCTGGGCCGCGCAGCGTTCCGGCACGGCGGCCGACTGGTAGCGGTATTCGACGCGCGTCTCCAGCGGCAGCGCTTCTCCGGCGCGCGCCAGCGTCATCATGCCGGCGAAATTGCGCAGCAGGACCAGGCGCATCTCGTCCGCCGCCGCCTGCGCTTCGGCGCAGGCCATTTGCGCGCCGGTGTCTTCCGTCGTCTTCTGGCCGGTGTTCGTGCTCACCAGTTTGGCGGCGTACTCCCGGAACTGATTGACGGCGCCCTGCAAGGCGCCGAGCGAGGCGGTCGAAACGGCGCGCACGAAAATCTGCGCGAACGGCAGCCGGTACAGCGGCGCCGTGTTGACGGCGTTGCCCGGGCTGTCGCACCTGAAACCGTCGCTGGCCTTGTGGGTGCGGTAGTCCGGCACGAAGGCGCCTTCGACCACGATGTCATGGCTGCCGGTGGCCTTCAGGCCCAGCACGTCCCAGTTGCGCACGATCTGGTAATCGCTGCGCGGCAGCAGGAAAGTGCGGTACTCGGGCGCGCCGCCGGCTTCCTGTGGCGGCACCAGGCCGCCCAGCAGCACCCAGGCGCAATGCTCGCTGCCGCTGGAAAAACCCCAGCGCCCGGAAAACTGGAAGCCGCCTTCGACCGGCACCACCTTCGCCACCGGCATGTAGGTCGACGAAGTCAGCGTGGCGCTGTCTTCTCCCCAGACGTCCTGCTGCGCGCGCTCGTCGAACAGCGCCAGCTGCCAGTTGTGCACGGCCACCACGCCGTAGACCCAGGCGCTGGACATGCAGGCTTCGGCGATCGTCATCTGGATCTGGAAAAACACTTCCGGGTCCATTTCATAGCCGCCGTAGCGTTTCGGTTGCAGCACGCGAAACAGGCCGGCAGCCTGGAAGTCGGCGATGGTCGCATCGGCCACCTTCTGATCGCGTTCAGCCTGGGCGGCGCGCTGCGCCAGCGCCGGCAGCATGGCGCGGGCACGGGCAATCAGCTCGGCCGGGCTGACGTCGGCGGCGTGCTGCGACGCTGCGGCGGAGGGGGAAAACTGGACCACGGACTGTTGCATGAATGCGCTCCTTGAGGATGAATCGGGCATTGGATGAGGGGGAGTTTTGCTTGGCTCTCAATGCATGTTCACGCATTCAACCTGGGCGAACATCGTCCGAAAAGACTAAGAGTAATTTTGAATATCCCAAACGGAAGCGCTCCCCACTCTGTCATTCCCGCGCAGGCGGGAATCCCATTTAGAGTCGCAAGCGGTGCATAAAGATGGGATTCCCGCCTGCGCGGGAATGACAGCGGCTCTCTTGGTTCAGCGGCAAAGAGCACCCATCGCGCACGACACGCCCCGGCTAGTCTGAACAGACGATGATGCAAGCATCGCAATGCCGCACTCTGGGGATGAATCCGGCCACAACGGCCTGTGTTCGCATAAAAACGGAGGCGTGAATCCATGCCCCATCCCATAAAGGAGACGAAACAATGAAAAAAATCGAACGGGTTGTGCAGCGCGCGCTGCTGGCATCGATGGTGGCCGTGGCGGCGTCGCCGTCGCAAGCCTTGAACATCATCGTCACCAACGACGACGGCACCGAATCGTCGACCGTACACGCCCTGTACCAGCGGCTGACGGCCGCCGGCCATAACGTCATCATCTCGTCCGAAGTCTGCGACAACAGCGGCAAGGGCGGCGGGCTCGATTTCCTGCGCCCGATCGGCCCCCTGAGCGCGACCAATTGCGGCACCACGCCCAGCCGCGGCGGCGCTTTGGCCGCCGGCGCGCCCGGCATCGGCACGCTGCCGAACATGCCCTACGCATACTATGTCAACAGCACGCCGGTGGCCGCCACGCTGTACGGCATCGACATCGCCGCGAAAAAGGAGTTTGGCCGCACGCCCGACCTGGTCGTTTCCGGTCCCAACTACGGCAACAACACCGGCTTGATCAACAACGGTTCCGGCACCGTCAACGCGGCGCTGATCGCGATCAACCGCGGCATTCCCGCCATCGCCGTCAGCGCGGAACAGCCGCAGGATTACCGGCCGTTCAGCAAGCTGGCCGAGGGCGACCCCGAATATGAAGTCGCCGACGTCACCGTCAAACTGGTGGCCGAACTGGTCAAACGCAAAACCGTCGGCGGCGACGCGCTGCTGCCTCCCGGCGTCGGCCTGAACGTCAACCTGCCGAAATTCGCCAAGGGCGGCGCGGCGGCGCTGCCGGTCAAGTACGCGAAACTCGGCCTGGCCACCATCGCGCTGCCATATTTTGTCGACGACCTGTCGAAAGACGCACTGGCGCAAAGCTACCTGGCGCGCGCCTTCCCGAACGGCGTGCCGGCCTATCCCGGCGTGACGCTGGTGATCAGCCCGGCGCCGGTGCCGGCCGGCCTGGCCAGCGTGCCCGACACCGATCCGGAATCCGAACAGAACATCGTCAACAGCGGCGCGATCGCGGTGTCGGTGATGCAGGGTACGCACCAGGGCACGCGCGCGCAGGAAGCGGTGATCCGCGCAAAACTGATCAACTTCGTCAAGTGAGGCCGGCCATGAAACCGACTCTTTCGTGGGTAGTATTGCTGCCCTGCCTGTGGCTGTCGGCCTGCTCCGGCGGCAGCGACGACCCGACCTCCAACGTCACGCTGGCGAGCCAGCCGCAGGCCGGCAAGACCAGCGCCTTCCTGGTCAGCGGCGACCCGGCCGGCAGTTTCGGCGAAGCGTATCTTGACGCCGAGGGCAAGGGATTGATCGTCGTCGGCGCGAACGACGGCAAGCCGGCGCAAGCCTTGTACCGGCTGGACGGCCGTACGGTGCAGCGATCGCCGGGCGCCCTGAGCGGCACGGTGACGATCGACCAGGACAGCACGGCCGCCATCCGCAGCACGGCGCTGACGCGCGCGCAGCTGGCGGGCAGTTACACGATGCAGGTCGACGGCGCGTCCTTCGATTTCCAGATCGGCGCGGACGGCAAGATCGCGCCGTCGGGCAGCGGCTGCCAGTTGTCCGGCAACGTGACGGACGATGCCGGCGCCAGCGGCGCCCTGCCGGTCGCCCTGACGCTGTCCGGCTGCGCGGTGGCCGGCAGTTTTAACGGCTACCTGCTCAAGCCGGCGGACAATTTGCCGAACGCCGTGCGGCTGGTCGCCGACGACGGCAAGCGCGTGCTCGACGCTTTCGCCATCGGCACGCGCAGCCAGTAACCGCGCTTATTTGCCGCCGCCACAAACGATCGTGGTGGCGGTCATGTACGACGCCGCCGGCGACAGCAGCCATACCACCGGCTCGGCGATCTCCTCGGGTTCCGCCGGGCGCCGCATCGGGATGTTCGGCGCGGCGCGCTGCAGGCGGCCGGCGTCGCCGGCGTTGGCGTGGATCTCCGTCTGCGTCATGCCCGGCGCCACGCCGCACACGCGGATGCCTTCCGGCGCCAATTCCCGTCCGAGTCCCATCGTAAAAGCTTCGACCGCGGCCTTGCTGGACGCGTAATGCACGTAATCGTTGGCGCTGCCGCTGGAGGCGGCCGTCGACGAGATGTTGACGATCACGCCGGCCACGCCGCTGCGCCGGAACGAGGCGATCGCCGCGCGGCAGCAATCCATCAGGCCCAGCACATTGATCTGGAACACGGCCGCGATATCGGCCGGATCGCTGTCCATGAAGCGCCCTATTTTGCCCGTGATGCCGGCGTTGTTGACCAGCGCGCACGGCGCGCCCAGTTGCGCTTCGACCGTGGCGAACATGCGCGCCACCTGTTCCGGCACGCCGACATCGGCCTGCACCGCGACGGCGCTGCCGCCGGCGGCATGGATAGCATCGACCACGGCGGCCGCGCTGGCCGCGTCGCGCTGGTAATTGACGGCGACCGCGTAACCGTCCCGCGCCGCCCGCAACGCAATCGCCGCGCCGATGCCGCGCCCGGCGCCCGTGACGATCAAGACTTTTTTCATGCCGACTCCATTCGTATTGAGATAGCCGAAGTGTAGCGCAGCCGCACCGCCCTTCGGCACCCGACTCCCGAAATCGGCATTTTGCTGGAACGGGCCGCGCCGCATGGCGTATCATCGGGTGACGCTGCCTCCGGCCGGCGCCGGCGGCGCGCCGTACCAGGCCGCGGCCGGTGACTTCAAGCGCATCGTCGCCTGCCCACAAGACTCAATGCCGGCGCAAGCCGCCGTTCTCATTGCCGTCACTGGCAAGACGATACCGATCGTCATGCCGGATAATCGATCCCGCTACCGTCCTGGAGGATACCCACCCGATGCCCGATTCCACCGCGCTGTCCATCGCCGCCAATCCCTACCGGCGCGCCGCGGCCCTGCTCGGCGCCGCCATCGCCGGCTGCGGCGTCGCCGCGCTGCTGGGATGGCAACTCGACATCATCGCCTTCCAGCGTTTTCATCCGGCCTGGCTGCCGATCCAGCCGCTGGCCGCGCTGTGCCTGGCGCTGTCGGGTATGGCTTTGTACCTGCAATCGCGCGACGCGCCGCCGCGCCATGCCGTGCCGCTGGCGCGCGCCGGCGCGCTGGCGACGATGGCGCTGGCCGTCGCCGCGCTGTCGGCACGCCAGCTGGGCTGGCCGGCCGGCATCGACTATCTCTGGTTTTCCAAGGTCGGCGCACCCGCTCTTTCTCTCAGCGGCGCCTGCGAATTCGCGCTGCTCGGCCTGGCGCTGGCGCTGCTCGACGCGACCTGGCGCGGCGGCCTACGCCCGGCGCAGTGGATCGCCTGGCTGCTCGGACTGCAGGCGATGTTTGTCGTCATCGACAGTTTTTTCGGCGGTAATTCAATGCAGACCTTCGCGCCCGACGCGGCCGGCATGCTGCACACGCCGGCGCTGGTCTGCCTGATGGCGGCCGGCGCGCTGCTGGCCCGGCCGGACCAGGGCCTGGTGCGCGCGCTGACAAGCAACCGCCCGTCCGGCAAGATGGCGCGCATCATGCTGCCGGGCGTGGTCCTGATTCCCATCGTCGACGGCTGGCTGGGACTGGTCGGCGAACAGGATGGCATTTTCACCAACGAATTCGGCGACGCGCTGTTTACAATGCTGGAAGTGGCGACGCTGACGGGATTGACCTTCTGGACCGGCAATCGCCACCTGCGCCTGGAACTCGAACGCGAAAAAATCGGCAGCCATCTGGTCGAAAGCGAAATGCGCTTCCGCCAGCTGGCCGAGAATATCAGCGAAATGTTTTTCCTGACCGAGCGCAGCACCGGCCACATGTTGTATGTCAGCCCGGCCTACGAGGAAATCTGGCAGCGCAGTTGCCACAGCCTGTACGCCGCGCCCGATTCCTGGCTGGAGGCGATCCACCCGGACGATCTGGCCGCCGCGCAGGCGGCCAGGCACGAGGGCGAACGCAGCGGCCGTTTCGATTACGCGTGCCGCGTCCTGCGCCCGGACGGCAGCCAGCGCTGGGTGCGCACGCGCGGCTTTCCGATCCGCGACATCCACGGCACGCTGATCCGCATCGCCGGCGTGGCGCAAGACATCACCGCGCACACCGAACAGGCGCAGCGCATCGCGCGCCTGAGCCGCCTGTACGCCGTGCTCAGCGCGATCAATTCGGCCATTGTCCGCATCCACGACCGCCAGGAACTGTTCCAAGAAGCGTGCCGCGTGGCGGTCAAGGATGGCGCGTTCGGCATGGCCTGGGTCAGCGCGATCGTCCCGGACACGCTCGAAGGACACATCGTCGCCTGTTACGGCGGCGCGCCCGGCTATATCGAAAAGACGCGCGTCTCGGCCGGCGCCGGCCGCCCTTTCAGCGACCGCCCGGCCTCGGTGGCGGTGCGCGAAATGCGGCCGGTGGTCTGCAACGATATCGAAACGGTGGCCTCGCTGGCGCCGCTGCGCGACGAACTGCTGGCGCGCGGCCACCGCTCGCTGGCCGCGCTACCCATCATCCTGGACGGCAAGGCGGTGGCGGTACTGGCGCTGTACGCCGCCGACAAGGATTTTTTCGATGAACAGGAAATGAACCTCCTGAACGAACTGGCCGGCGACCTGGGCTTCGCGCTGCAATACATCAGCAAGGAAGAGCAGCTGCATTATCTCGCCTATTACGATGCGCTGACCGGCCTGGCCAACGCCAGCCTGTTCCAGGACCGCCTGGCGCAAATCCTGCACGGCGCCAAGGCCGACGCGCCGATGACGGCCGTGATCCTGCTCAACCTGAACCGCTTCGCGCAATTGAACGACGCCTACGGGCGACACGCCGGCGATACCTTACTCAAGCAGATCGCGCAACGCTTGCAGGCATCGCTGCCGGAACCGTGCAGCCTGGCGCGCATCGGCGGCGACACCTTCGCCATCGCGGTGCCGCACCTGGCGCACGGCGCCGATGCGCAGGCGATCCTGCAACGCATCTTCGCCGTGCTCGACGCGCCGTTCGAACTGGAGCGGCACGATGTGCGCATCGCGCCGCGCGCCGGCATCGCGCTGGCGCCGGCCGACGGCGCCGACGCCGAAGCGCTGTTCAAGCATGCCGAGGCCGCGCTGAAGAACGCCAAGGGCGACAGCAACCGCTACCTGTACTACGCGCCGCAGATGAACCAGGCGCTGGCGGCCCGGCTGGCGCTCGAACACGAATTGCAACTGGCGCTCGATGCGCGCCATTTCGTGCTGCACTACCAGCCGCGCGTGGACCTGCAAAGCGGGCGCATCGTCAGCGCCGAAGCGCTGATCCGCTGGCAGCACCCGGTGCGCGGCCTGCTCGCACCGGGAGAATTCATCGCGCTGGCCGAGGAAACCGGGCAGATCGCGGCCATCGGCGACTGGGTCATCGAGGCCGTCTGCGAACAGCAGGCCGCCTGGCAGCGCGAACAGGTCGACATCGTGCCGGTGGCCGTCAACCTGTCGGCCGCGCAGTTCAAGGGAGAAGACCTGGTGCCGGGCGTGCGCGCCGCGGTGCAGCGGCACGGCATCGCGCAGCATTTCCTGGAATTCGAACTGACCGAATCGATGGTCATGCAGGACCCGGACCAGACGGCGCGCAAGCTCGCCGCGCTGAAGGCGCTCGGCACGCAGCTGTCGATGGACGACTTCGGCACCGGCTATTCGTCGCTGGCCTACCTGAAGCGCTTCCCGTTCGACTTCGTCAAGATCGACCGCGCCTTCGTCATCGACGTCACCACCAATCCGGGCGACGCGGCGATCACCACCGCGATCATCGCGATGGCGCACAGCCTGAACCTGAAGGTGGTGGCCGAGGGCGTGGAAACCGAGGGGCAACTGCAATTCCTGCGCCGGCTGCGCTGCGACGAGATCCAGGGATATTATTTCAGCCGCCCGGTGCCGGCCGCGCAGTTCGCCGACCTGCTGCGCGAAGACAGGAGATTGGCAGTGCCGCCGGAACCGGCGCAGCAGCCGTCGACGCTATTGATCGTCGACGACGAACCGAACAACCAGTCCGCCTTAAAACGCCTGCTGCGGCGCGAAGGTTACCGGGTGCTGACGGCATCGTCGGGCGAAGAAGGACTGGAGCTGCTGTCGGTGAACGCCGTGCAGGTGATCATCTCGGACCAGCGCATGCCGGGCATGTCGGGCTCGGAATTCCTGGGCAAGGTCAAGGAACTGTATCCGGAGACGATACGCATCATCCTGTCCGGCTACACGGACCTGTCGGCGGTGACGGAAAGCGTCAACCGCGGCGCCGTCTTCAAGTTCCTGACAAAACCGTGGGACGACGATCTGCTGCGCGAGAATATTCGCGATGCGTTTCGGCGCCATCGTCCTTAAAAAGGGAATTCACAGATTACCGGGACTGCCACCGAAAATCAGCGGCAAAGGCCGGGGTCAGACCCGAGGGTCTGACCCCAGGTTTTGCATCTGATTTTGGCAAAAAAAACGGAAGCGACGCAAGCCGCTTCCGGTTTTTTTCATGGCAAGCCGATTACTGCTGCGGTTGCTGCTGTTGCTGCCCGTTGGTCGTCACGTACCAGCGCTTGCCCATCACGTAAGTCTTCTCGACGGCGCGGTCGTCGCCCTGCGTTTGCAGCGCGAACAGTTTATCTTCGATCGTGGTGGCCTTCTGCATGCGCAGCTTCAGCAGGTCGGTCGCGTTCGGGTTGACGACGATGAAGTCAGCCTCGTTGCCGACCTTGAAGCTGCCGATCTTGTTATCCAGGTCGAGCGCGCGCGCCGCGCCCAGCGTGGCCAGATAGTATGCCTTCAGCGATGTCAGAGGACGGCTGTCTTCCGGGTGATCGGTGAACGCCTTGTGCATCTGGATCACCTTGTAGGCTTCGCCCATCGTCTGCAGCGCCGAGAAGCTGGTGCCGGCGCCGACGTCGGTGCCCAGGCCGACATTGACGTGGTACTGCTCGGCCTTCTGCAGGTCGAACAGGCCGCTGCCGAGGAACAGGTTCGAGGTCGGGCAGAACGCGATGGCGGAATTGGTCTGCGCCAGCGAGGTGAATTCGGCGTCGGTCAGGTGCACGCCGTGCGCGTAGACCGAGCGCTTGCGCGACAGGCCGAAGCTGTTGTACACGTCCAGGTAGCCGTTCGACTGCGGGAACAGCGATTGCACCCACGCGATCTCGCTCTTGTTTTCGGACAGGTGGGTGTGCATGTAGACGTCCGGGAATTCCTGCAGCAATTGGCCGGCCTTGGTCAACTGTTCCGGCGTCGATGTCGGCGCGAAGCGCGGCGTCACCGCGTACAGCGCGCGGCCATTTTTGTGCCAGCGCTGGATCAGCGCCTTCGAATCGTTATACGAGGTCGTCGGCGTGTCGAGCAGATAAGAAGGCGCATTGCGGTCCATCATGACCTTGCCGGCGATCAGGCGCATGTTGTGCGTGGCCGCTTCTTCGAACAGCGCGTCGACCGATTGCGGGTGGACAGTGCCGAACACCAGCGCGGTGGTGGTGCCGTTGCGCGCCAGTTCATTCAGGAAGGTTTTCGCGATTTTCTTCGCATAGACCTTGTCGGCGAACTGCTTTTCGGTCGGGAAGGTATAGGTATCGAGCCATTCCAGCAATTGCTCGCCGAAGGAGCCGATCATCTCGGTTTGCGGATAGTGCACGTGGCTGTCGATAAAGCCGGGCATGATCAGCTTGCCGGAATAATCGACCACCTGCGCATACGGGTTGGCGGAGAGCACAGTGGAGGCCGGGCCGACGGCCTTGACCTTGCCGTCGGTGCCGATCAGCAATACGCCATCTTCGAAATAATCATAAGGATGCGTGCTGGTGGCTGGGTCATCGAGGAAATGCAATACATTGCCGCGATATGCGGTGAGTTGATTCTGATTCTGCGCCGAAACGGTGCAAGTCACGGCCATGGCCATGAGGGAGAGTGCTGCTGTGATGCGACGTACCAAAATAACCTCCAAAAGTTTAATAGCAAAGATTGACGACGCCTTCAGGCGTTCTAATCGCGTTACTAAAAACTCAACGCTTGCATCGAATTTACGCGAGCGTTGCGGAGGTGCTATCCGATTCGGGGTATGTGTTATTGAGCAGGCCAATATGCCTGAAAGTAAAGATTGCTGTTATTATATTGTTTATATTTTTTTAATAGTCACCAGCGACTAGTTATTTGATATATTCACTGGCCGGACATATGGGCCAGCCCTGTTTTTTATTATATATAGAAATATATAGCGATGCCGGTGTGCAATTATCATCTTTGCCATAGATCGCTTGTATCCGATCGCATATATAACCGTTGCCGCGACCGCGCGCGAGCGCGTTCAGGCCGGCGGCCCCAGTCTCGACACGATCAAGTCCTGCATGCTCCTGGCCGCGATCGACAGCGCCCGGTCCTTGCGCCGGACCATCAGGATAGGCCGCACCTGGTGCGCCTCGATCGGGATGGCGACCAAGTTCAGGCTGCGAAACTGAAATAGCGTCAATTCCGGCACCAGGCTCACGCCCAGTCCATGTTCGACCAGGCCGGCGACGGTGGCGAGATGCTCCACTTCCAGCCCGGACTGGCGCACAGCGATACCGCGCGTGAGCATCTCGACATGCTGGCGCACGCTGGTCGACTTGGCCAGCTGGATCAATTCGCAGCCGGCCAGGTCCGCCAGCCTGATGCGGCGCTTGCCGGCCAGCGCGTGGTCGTGCCGGCACACCAGGTAAAACGGATCGCTGCACAGCGTGCTGGTTTCGAATTCCGACAAATTCTCGCCCGGCGCGGTCAAGGCCAGATCGGCCTTGCCTTGCCGTAGCAGGTGCAAACACTGGTCCGACAGCGTATCGAACAATTGCACCGTGATGCCGGGATACAGTTGCCGGTATTCGCGGATGACGGCCGGCAGCCCGTTCGCCGCCAGCGATGGCAGCGCGGCGATCGTGACACGCCCCTTGCGGCGCGCAATATAGTCGCTCATGTTGCTGAAGGCGGCATCGAAGTCCGCCACCAGGGAACGGGCCACCTCGACAAACAGTTCGCCCTCGGCCGTCAGCGTCACGTTGCGCGTGTCGCGCTCGACCAGGCGCGCGCCGAGCGCCGTTTCCAGTTTCCTGATCAAGGCGCTGAACGCCGATTGCGACAGGTGTACGCGCTCGGCCGCGCGCGTGAAGTGACGGCATTCGTCGAGCGCCAGGAAGGCATGCAGCAATTTTGTGGATATGTTGGGCGCCATCGATTAACCTGTTTTTACGCATAATCCAGCTGAAAAATCCATTTTACAAGATAAATCCAGAGCGCCACAATCGGATCAAGTGCTAGCCATAAGCACACCGACCAACCATACCGGAGATACCATGCTCGCCCTGCTCGGCTTCCTCACCATCGTCGTGCTGCTCGCGGCCATTCTCACCAAGCGGATGTCGCCGCTGGTGGCCCTGATCGCCATTCCCATCGCCGCCGCCCTGATCGGCGGTTTCGGCCTCGGCACGTCCAAATTCATCATCGCCGGCATCACCAATATCGCGCCGGTGGCCGGCATGTTCGTGTTCGCGATCCTGTTCTTCGGCATCGTCACCGACGCCGGCATGCTCGATCCCGTCATCGGCGGCATCCTGCGCGTGGTCGGCAGCCGCCCCAGCCGCATCGTGCCCGGCACCGCCCTGCTGGCGCTGCTGATCCACCTGGACGGTTCCGGCGCCGTCACCTTCCTCGTCACGATTCCCGCCATGCTGCCGCTGTATGCGCGGCTCGGCATCGACCGGCGCATCCTGGCCTGCGTCGCCTCGCTGGCGGCCGGCGTCAATTTCCTGCCGTGGACCGGGCCGATGATCCGCGCCTCGGCGGCGCTGCATATCCCCGTCAGCGACATTTTCATGCCGCTGATCCCGGTGCAGCTGGTCGGCCTGGCGTACGTGTTCGGCGTGGCGTACTGGCTCGGCCGCAAGGAAGAAATCCGCCTCGGCCTGAGCGCCGGCGCCCTGCCCGGCTTTGTCCAGGAGCGCGCCCTGAGCGAAGCGGAACGGGAAATCCGCCGTCCGCGCAATTTCTGGATCAATATCGCGCTGACGGCCGTGGTACTCGGCGTGATGATCAGCGGGAAAATCGACCCGGTCGTCATGTTCATGATCGGCGTGGTGCTGGCCTTGATGATCAACTATCCCAATGTCGACATGCAGCGCGCCCGCATCGATGCCCATGCCAAGGCGGCGCTGCTGATGGCCAGCATCCTGTTCGCGGCCGGTGTGTTTACGGGCATCATGAGCAAGTCGGGCATGCTGTCGGCCATGGCCAAGAGCGCGGTCGCGCTGGTGCCGCCGGAAATGGCCTCGCATATCCCCGCCGCACTGGGCTTGCTGTCGATGCCGCTGTCGATGCTGTTCGATCCGGATTCCTTCTATTTCGGCGTGCTGCCAGTGATCGCCGAAGTGAGCCACCTGCTGGGCGTGGCGCCGGTGCAGGTGGCGCAGGCCGCGCTGCTGGGCCAGATGACCACCGGCTTCCCGGTCAGCCCGCTGACGCCGGCCACCTTCCTGGTGGCCGGTCTGGCCGGCATCGACCTGGCCGACCACCAGAAATACACCTTCAAATACCTGTTCGCCGCATCGGTCGTGATGACGATCACCTGCGTCGCCCTCGGCATTTTCCCGCTTTGACAGCAAGGAGTCCGATATGAAAAATATGAAAACCGTCAGGATAGGTGCCGGCGCCGGCTACTCGGGCGACCGCATCGAGCCGGCGCTGGAACTGGCCGAACATGGCGCCATCGATTACCTCATCTTCGAATGCCTGGCCGAGCGCACCATCGCGCTGGCGCAGCAGGCCCGCATGAAAGATCCGGCGCTCGGCTACGATCCGCTGCTGGCCGAGCGCATGCACGCCGTGCTGCGCGTGTGCCACGCCAAGGGCATCCGCATCGTCACCAACATGGGCGCCGCCAACCCGCTGGCGGCGGCGGCGAAGGTGCGCGACATCGCCCGCGAACTGGGCCTGACCGGATTGAAAATCGCGGCCGTCGGCGGCGACGACGTGCTCGATGCGCTGCGCGCCGGAGCCTATATCGACGACACCGGCGCGCCGGTCCTGGCGCTGGGCGAACGGCTGCTGTCGGCCAATGCCTATATGGGCGCGCAGCCGCTGGTCGACGCGCTGTCGCAGGGCGCGGACGTCATCATCACCGGCCGCGTCGCCGATCCGGCGCTGGTGCTGGCGCCGCTGATCCACGAATTCGGCTGGGCCATGGACGACTGGCAGCGTCTCGGCCAGGGCACGCTGGTCGGCCACCTGCTCGAATGCGCCGGCCAGGTCAGCGGCGGCTATTTCGCCGACCCCGGCTGCAAGGATGTCGCCGGCCTGGCCCGTCTCGGTTTCCCGATCGGCGAAGTGGCCGAGGATGGCAGCGTCGTCATCACCAAGGTGGCCGGCTCCGGCGGCCGGGTCAGCGCCGCCACCTGCAAGGAGCAGTTGCTGTACGAAATACACGACCCGGCCGCCTACCTGACGCCGGACGTCGTGGCCGATTTTTCCGCCGTGCGCATCGAGGAGACCGGTCCCGACCGCGTGGCGGTCAGCGGCGCCACCGGCCATCCGAACAGCGGCTGGCTGAAGGTGTCGATCGGTTACATCGACAGTTATATCGGAGAGGGCCAGATCTCGTATGCCGGGCCGGGCGCCCTGGCGCGGGCCAGGCTGGCGCAAGACATCGTGGCCGAGCGCCTGCGCATCACCGGCGTGCCGGCCAGCGAAATGCGCTACGACCTGATCGGACTGAACTCGATCCACGGCGATGGACTCAGCGCGGATGGCGCCGAACCTTATGAAGTGCGCCTGCGCGTGGCCGGCCGCACCGGAGATTTGCGGCAGGCGGTCCGCATCGGCAACGAGGTCGAAACCCTGTACACCTGCGGCCCGGCCGGCGGCGGTGGCGCCAGCAAGTCGGCCAGGGAAGTGGTCGCCGTGCGTTCGACGCTGATCCCCCAGGCGCAAGTGCGCCCCACCCTGCACTTCGAGGAGAGCTGACATGCAATTACGCGACATTGCCCATTCCCGCGCCGGCGACAAGGGCGACATTTCCAATCTTTCGCTGATCGCCTACCGCGACGAGGATTATGCGCTGCTGCTGCGCTACGTCACGGCGGAGCGCGTCCGGCAGCATTTCGCCGGCCTGGTGCAGGGCGAAGTACGGCGCTACGAATTGCCGACCCTCGGCGCGCTGAACTTCGTCATGCAGCAGACGCTCGGCGGCGGCGTCACCCGTTCGCTGGCGCTCGACGCGCACGGCAAGTGCCTGAGTTCAGCGCTGCTGGCGATGCAGATTCCGGACGGGAGCTGAACGGGGCTTTTCGCGGCGCGGGCCGGCCGGTATAAAATGGCCCTTATGATCCCCCATTACCGAGACGATGCGCGGTTCTGGCGCAGCCCGCTGTTGCCGGACACCGAGTTGCTGACGGCCGAATACTTCGCCCAGGAGTTCGCGCCGCACTGGCACGAGGAATTTTCCATCCCGATCATCGAGGCCGGCGCGCAAAGCTACCGTTACCGGGGCGCGCGCCGCGTGGCCAACGCCGGCAGCATCGCCGCCATCAATCCCGGCGAAATCCATACCGGAGAACGGGCCGCCGAGCATGGCTGGGCTTACCGCGCGTTTTATCCGCCCGTATCCTGGATGCAGGACCTGGCGTCGGATATCGCCGGCCGCGCGTCCGGCGTGCCGTGGCTGCCGGACGGCGCGATCGAGGATGGGGAACTGGCGGCCCGGCTGGCGCAGGCGCACCGCATGCTGGAAGCCGGCGCCGATGCGCTGGCCGCCGAAACGGCGCTGACCGGCGCGTTCGCGCTGCTGCTGTCACGTTACGCGCGCCAGCACGTGCCGGCGCAGGCGCTGCATCCGGACCTGGTCCGCGTCGAATTGATGAAAGAAAAGCTGAGCGAGCACCTGGATGCGCCGATGACGCTGTCGGAACTGGGGCTGGCCGCCGGCCTGTCGGCGTTTTACGCGGCACACCTGTTTTCAAATGCGGTCGGCATGCCGCCGCACGCCTGGCGCAACCAGTTGCGCCTGAACCGCGCCCAGGGCCTGCTGCGCCAGGGCCTGTCCGTCACCGAAGTCGCAGTCACCACCGGCTTCGCCGACCAAAGCCATTTTACGCGCCACTTCAAGCGAGCCTATGGCGTGGCGCCAGGCCGCTGGCGGCTTTGAATTCGATTCCCGCCTGCGCGGATGGCACCGGCCGCCGCGCCGTGCATTGCTCCACTCAGATCTCGACCTGCGTCCCCAGTTCGATCACGCGGTTGCTCGGAATGCGGAAATAATCGGCCGCATCGCGCGCATTGCGCGACATCGTGACGAACAGGTGTTCCCGCCATGGCATCATCCCTTCGCCCGGCGTGGAAATCACCGTCTGGCGCGCAATGAAGAACGACGTTTCCATCATCTCGAAGGGCAGGCCGAGTTCAGCGCACAGCGCCAGCACATTCGGAATATCCGGTTCATCCTTGAAGCCGTAGTGCACATTGAGTTGATAGCATTCGTGGCCGAGCGCCGTGATCCGGACCCGGTTCGCGGGGACGATCCACGGCTCGTCGGCGATCGTCACCGTCAGGAACACGACGCGTTCATGCAATACCTTGTTATGCGAAAGGTTGTGCAGCATCGCGTGCGGCACGCCGTCGCTCTCCCCGCGCAGGAAGATGGCGCTGCCGGGCACGCGCGGCGGCGGCGCCACGAACAGCGATTGCAGGAAGTCGTCGAGCGGAATCGCATGCTTTTGCAGATTCTGGAACACCAGCTGGCGGCCGCGCTTCCAGGTCAGCATCACCATGAACAGGATGGACCCCAGCAGCAGCGGGAACCAGCCGCCGTGGAACAGCTTGAGCGCGTTGGCTGAAAAGAAGGTGATATCGACGACGATGAAACAACCGGTGGCGGCCCAGCACAGCAGCAAATTCATTTTCCAGCGATAGCGGATCACGAAGAAGGTCAATATCGTGGTGGCCAGCATCGTGGCCGTCACGGCGATGCCGTAGGCGGCGGCCAGGCTGTCGGACGAGCCGAAGCCGACCACGGCGATCAACACGACGATCAGTTGCAGCCAGTTGACGGCCGGCATATAGATCTGTCCGATCTCGCTCTCGGACGTATGCAGCACCCGCATGCGAGGCAGGAAACCGAGCGCGATCGCCTGCTTGGTCATCGAGAAGGTGCCGGAGATCGTCGCCTGCGAAGCGATCACGGTGGCCACGGTCGACAGCAGGACCAGCGGATAAATGCTCCACGCGCCGAGCTGCTGATAAAACGGATTCGATATCGCTTCCGGATGTGCCAGCAACATGCCGCCCTGCCCGAGATAATTGAGCGCCAGCGCGGGAAAGGCGATCAGGAACCACGCGGCGCGGATCGGCTTCTTGCCGAAGTGCCCCATGTCCGCATACAGCGCCTCGGCGCCGGTGAACGCGAGCACGACGGCGCCCAGCGCAACGAACGCGATATACCGGTTGTCGATCATGAAAGCGCAGGCGTGGACGGGATTGAGCGCGGCCAGGATGCCGGGGTTCTTGGCAATATTGATGACGCCCATCGTCGCGAGCGCGCCGAACCAGAGCAGCATGATGGGGCCGAACCAGCGGCCGATGCCGGCGGTGCCGTGGCGCTGCGCCGAATACAGCAAGACCAGCACGACGATGGTCAGCGGCACCACGTAGGGTTTGAAGGCCGGCGTCGCCACTTCCAGCCCCTCGATCGCCGACAGCACCGAAATCGCAGGCGTGATCACGCTATCTCCGTAAAACAGGGCGGCGCCGAACACGCCCGTCATCAGCAGCACGCCATACAGGCGCGAACCCTTGCTGACCGAACCCAGGGCCAGCGCCATCAAGGCCATGACGCCGCCTTCTCCGCGATTGTCCGCGCGCAGCACCAGCGTGACGTACTTGAGCGAGACGATGATGGTGAGTCCCCAGAAAATCAGGGAAATCACGCCCAGCAGGTTGGCGGCGTTCAGGGCCAGGCCATGCTCGGGATCGAAGACGGTCTTCAGCGTATAGAGCGGGCTCGTTCCGATGTCGCCGTAGACGATGCCGACGGCGCCCAGTGTCAGGGCGACCAGTTTATTTTTCTTGTGTTCGGAGGTCAAATTTGCACCATGCGCTTCGGGGTCGATCAGCGAAGCTTACAGAGGAGCGTATAAAAATCTTGTAAAAATTCGGCCGCGGGTTGTAAACAAAATATAAAAATGGCGCAGGCGCCCTGGCCCAGACAGCGCCCGCGACGCAGGATCGCGGCCCATGTCCGCCAAATTTACATCGGCATTCCCCTCATTGACCGGGGTCCGTCCCGATCGCCAGTTGCAGTTGCACCGTGGCGGCGGTGAGATCGGCCATGGCCTGCAGATATGCAAGATAGGTCTCGTTCGCCGACTTGTGCGCCGACAGCAGTTCCAGCAAGGACGCGGTGCCCTTTTTGTATGACAGGCGCATGCCGTCGACAACCTTGTCCGCATTGGCCAGCACGGATTCGCGATAGCGCCGCACGTTCGCCGTGGCGGCCATGTATTGCGCATGCATGCGGCGTACGTCGGCCTGAGTCTTGAGCTGCGCCGAGCGCAAAGCGAGCATGGCCTGGGTGACCGCGGATTCGGCCTGCAAAACCTCGCCCCGCTGCATGCGCGACAGCGGGATCGGCACGGACACCGTCAATCCCAGGCTCAGCGAACGTTGCGCCGCCGCGTTGCTCACGCCTCCGCCCGCCTCGAAGACGGGCCGCACCGATGGCGTGTTTTTGACAGCGACATTCAGCACCGGGTCGACCCAGCGGTTTGCCTGCGCAAGGTCGGCCGAAGCCCGCGCGGCAGCAAGCGCAGCCTGCGCAATCCGGATCTCGTCCCGCGTGCCGAGCGCCCGCTGCACCAACTGCGCCACGTCGGCCAGCTTATCGGTGAGCACGACGCCACATTCCAAGCCGGCATTGCCGAACAGTTCATCGTAGCGGCGGCCCAGCGGAATCGACAACGCTTCGGTCGCCGCCTGCACCTGCGCGCGCGCCGTCGTCACGTCCGCCTCGAAGCGGTCGCGTTCGACCTGCGACTGGGCCAGCTCCAGGCCACCGATATCGCCAACCCTGTGCCGCGTTGCGTTGGCGCTCGCGATGTCGGACAAGGCGCGCAAGCTTGCTTCCTGGCGCTCCAGCGCATCCCGCGCACGGCAGGCTTCGGCAAACGCCACCGCGGCGTCCGCATAAAGCTGCCGTTTGAATCCTTCCAGCGTCATCTCGCCGACCCGTAATGCCGCCTGTGCCGCCTTGATCCTGCGATCGCGCTTGCCGCCAGTCTCGATTGTCAACGCCAGCCCCAGCGTGGTCGCCGTCGACGCGTTGACCCGGTTCGGGCCATACAGCTCCGCCGAGTCGATACCGCCAGTCAGCACCGGGTCGGGACGGACAGCGGCGATCGACAGCCCGGCCTGCGCGCCGGCCACATTTTCATGCTGCGCCTGCAAATCCAGGCTGTACGCGGCGACCGCCGTCGCATATTCGCGGAAATCGACCCTGTGCTGCGCCGGCGCGCCGGCATTGCCTTGTGCACCGGCTGGCAGTGCCGCGCAGGCGATGGCGAGCAGCAGCACGCGCAAGGCTGAAGCACCGTTTTTTTCAGACCACATGCTGCTCTCCCTGGCGCACGGCAATCTCACCGTCATCGGCCGGTTTGTTCTTATTGTCGACATAACGCTCCACCAGGTAATACAGCGCCGGCAGCCAGACCAGGGTCAAGCCGGTCGCGGTGATCAAGCCACCCACCACCACGGTGGCGAGCGGGCGCTGCACGTCGCTCCCCAGGCCATGCGCCAGCGCCGCGGGCAACAAGCCAAGCGCCGCCACGCTGGCCGTCATCAGCACCGGACGGAAGCGGCTGAACGCGCCTTGCAGCACCACGTCCCTGAGCGACAATTGGCCTTCGCCGCGCAGCTGGTTCAGATTCGAGACCATCAGGATGCCATCCATGACAGCCACCCCGAACAGGGCGATGAAGCCTACCGCGCTCGACACATTGAGCGTCATGCCGCGCAGGTGCAGCGCGATCAAGCCTCCCAGCGCACCCAGCGGCACCGCCAGCAGGATCATGGCCGGCTGGCGCAGGTTCTTGAACTGGGCGAACAGCAAGACAAACATCAGCGCAACGACCATCGGCATGATCAGGGCCAGGCGCGCCTGCGCCCGCTGCTGATTTTCGAACTGGCCGCCCCAGGCCAGTTGCACGCGCCCGTGGTCATACTGCACGGCCGATTCGATGCGGCGCTTGGCCTCGTCAAGGAAGGATGCCAGGTCGCGCCCGCGCAAATCCAGCCGCACCGTCAGGTGGCGCTTGCCCATTTCCCGCGTGATCGTGCTTTCGCCATCGTCCAGCCGGATCGTGGCGACCTGCGCCAGGGGGATGCGGGCACCGGTCATCGACGTCAATAGCAGATTGCCGATCGCGTCCGGGTCGCCGCGCGCGGTATCGGCGAAGCGCACGCCGATCGCATATTGGCGATCGTCGATGAACAGCTGGGCGACCGGTTTGCCGCCGATGCCGGTACCGATCAGGTCAGCGATATCGGCGGCATTGACGCCGTAGCGCGCGGCGGCGCCGCGATCAAGCTCGATGCGCACCTGCGGCAGCGGAGGTTCCTGGTCGATGATCACGTTTTGCGCCCCCGGCACGGCCGACAACGTGCGCTCGACGTCGGCCGCGATGCGGCGCGTCTCCTTGAAGTCGCTGCCATAGATTTTCACCACCAGGTCGCTGTGGGCTCCGGCCAGCTTGTCGAGCACACCGTCGATCATCGGCTGGGTGAAGCCGACCCGGGTGCCGGGCAACTGGGCAAAACGCTGCTCCATTTTCTCGATCAATTCCTGCTTGGACAGGCCGGACTGCCAGGTGTCGTACGGATGCAAGGTCACGCTCACTTCGATGTGGGACGGGGTCCACGGATCGGTGCCTTCATCGTTGCGGCCCAGCTGGGTGACGATCGACGCCACCTCTTTGAATTCCAGCGTCGCGCTGCGCAGCGCATCCGACATCTCGGCCGCCTTGTCGAGCGAAATGCCGGGAGGCAGCGTCACTTGCAGCCAGATCGAGCCTTCATCGAGATAGGGCAGGAAATCCCGGCCGATGGTCGCGCCCAGCAGGCCCACGGCGGCAATCGCCAGCGCGAATGCCGCCATCGTCAGGCGCGACTTGCCCACCACCGATGCCAGAAACGGTTCATACAGCTGGCGCGCCTTGACCAGCACCGGGTTGTGAAATACGCGGCGCGGCTTGCGGTAGGCCTGGTAGGCCAGGCCCGGTATCAGCGTCAGGGAAACCACCAGCGCCCCCAGCAGCGCGAAACCGATCGCGAACGCCATCGGCGAAAACAGTTTGTATTCGATGCGCTGGAAGGTGAACAGCGGCAGATACGCGGTGATGATGACGATCATGCCGAAGAAGATCGGCCTGGTCACCTGCAGCGTCGCGTTCATCACGTCGCGCGCGCGCAATGGCGCACCGTGGTTTTGCTCGTACTTGCGCAGGATATTTTCCATCACGACGATGGCCCCGTCGACCACGATGCCGAAGTCGATCGCGCCCAGCGACAGCAGGTTGGCGGGGATGTGGAAATGGTGCATGAAGATGAAGGCCGTCAGCAGCGACATCGGTATCGTCACCGCGACAATCGCCGCTGCGCGCGGACTGCCCAGGAACAGCAACAGCACCAGCGTGACCAGCGCCATCCCCTCGAACAGCGTCTTGCCGATGGTATGCAGCGTCGCCTCGACCAGGCCGGTGCGGTCCAGGTAGGGAACAATCCTGACATCCTTCGGCAACACATTGTCGTTCAAGTCCTGCACGGCCGCATGCACGTCCTTCAGCACCAGGGATGGATTTTCGCCTTTCAGCAGCAGCACGATGCCCTCCACCGTGTCGGGATTGTCGTTCTTGCCCAGAATGCCGCGGCGCTCCTGGTTTCCCAGGTGGATCTCGCCCAGATCCTTCATCAAGACCGGCACGCCATTCTTTTGCGTGATGACGATATTGCCCAGATCGTCCAGCCCGCGGATCAGGCCGACCCCGCGCACCACAAAACCTTGCTGGCCGCGATTCAGGATACTGCCGCCTGCGCTCGCATTGTTGGCATTGATGGCGTCCGTTACCTGCTTCAGCGATAAATTGTATTTGCTCAGTTTCACCGGATCGAAGTCGAGCAGGAACTGGGTCGTCAATCCGCCGAAATTGCCGACGTCGGCGACGCCGGCCGCCTGCTTCAGGCGCGGAATCACTGTCCAGAACTGCAGCTCGGACAGGGCGCGCAGGTCGCGCGACTTCGATTCCAGCGTGTAGCGGTAGATTTCACCGATGGGCGAGGTCAGCGGATCGAGACCGGGTTGCGCGCCGTAGGGCAAGCTGACGCCGGCAATGCGTTCCTGCAGGCGCTGGCGCGACCAGTAATCTTCCACGCCGTCGCGAAACACGACGGTGATCAGCGACAGGCCGAAGGTGCTTTTCGAGCGCATCACATGCATGCCCGGCGTTCCCATGATCTCGCGTTCCAGCGGTATCGTGATCTGCGACTCGACTTCTTCCGCCGCCAGCCCCGGCACCTGCGTGACGACCTGCGAGCTGGTGTCGGCGATGTCGGGGTAAGCTTCCAGCGGCAGTTGATTCCAGCAAAACACGCCGTACAGCGCAACGAGCACGAACACCAGCCAGGCGATGCCGCGCCGCTTGAAGCAGATGGCGACCAGTTGATCAATCATTGAGCAGCACCCCTTCTTTCGCGACGATGCGCACGCCGGGCTGCAGGCCGCTGACGATCTCGATCCGGTCGCCGACCTGGGCCCCGGTGGTGACCGGGCGCGCCTCGAAGGTCCAGGGCGAGGTTTCGACGAAAACGCGTGTCTGCGTGCCGTTTTGCACCAGCGCGGCCGCGGGCACCACCAATGCCTGATGTGCCGCCGCGCTGAAGCTCACCTGGGCGAACATGCCAGGCTTGATGCGGCCCGCGCTATTGTCGACGGCGATGCGCACCTTGACCGTGCGCGTCTCGGCCTCCAGCACGGCACCGACATAGCGCACCTTGCCTGCGATATGTTCGCCCGGATAGGCGTGCAGGCTGATCTCGGCCGCCTGGCCGACAAACACCGCGGCCAGGTCTTTCTCTTGCACGCTGGCCGCCAGCCAGACGCTGGACAGGTCGGCCAGCACCATGACCGGCGCATTGGTGTCGTTCCAGAAGCCGCCTTGCGCCCCGTTCAATTCGATGACCTGCCCGGACAGCGGCGCGCGCAGCGTAAAGTGGCGCGCACTGCCGGTGCCGAGCGCGCCGCCCAGTTGCGCCAGGCGCGCCTTGCTGCGCTCGCTCTCGCTGGCAGCCTGCGCGTAATCGCTTTCGGCCTGTTCGAGATCCTTGCGCGCCGAAATATCGGCCGCGCGCAATTCCTTTTGGCGTTCGAGGTTGCGCTGTGCCAGCGTCAACGCCGCCTGCGCCTTGCCCGCATCGCTGTACGCGAGCGCGACATCGGCCGAGTCGAGCGTCAACAGCGCATCGCCCACTTTGACCGTATCGCCCAGATGTCGATATATCTGTTCGAGGCGGCCGGCCACCGGCGGCACAATGCGCACCAGGCGCGACGCATCCGCTTCAATCACGCCGGGAACAGGAATCAGGCGCGTCACGCTTTGCTGCTCGACTGTCGCGATCCGCAGCGACTTGCGCAGCGGCGACGCCGCCGGCACGGTGATCGCTGCCCCCTTGTGCACCAGCGCCGTGGCCGGCCGGGCGTCGCCTTCGGCGGCATGCGAACTGGGCAGCCAGCGCGCCAGGTCGCAGCCGCCCAGCACAGCGCACAGCACGGGCAGAAGCAGCAGCACATGGCGCCGCGCGTGTCGATCTTTTTTCATGGTAAAAGTCCTGAATGCGGAATGAATGACGTGCCAACGGGCAACGATATCGGCGGCAGTGTACCGAGAAGCGCGGACTGGAATCCTGAATCTTTCTTCAGGAAACATATATTGCACAGCGGCGGGCAGTAAAATTGACCGCGAACCATGCCGGCAAGTGCCTGGCATGGCCGACCAAGGTAACGCAGGCTGGAACGATGAAAATATTACTGATCGAAGATGACCAAAAAGCCGCCCGCCTGCTGACGAAGGGACTGCAGGAGGAAGGTTTTGCCGTCCACGCCGTGCATACGGCCGAAGCGGGAGAAGCGGCGGCGAGCGCCGGCGGCTACGATCTGATCGTGCTGGACTGGATGCTGCCGGGCAAAGACGGCATCGCGCTGTGCCGCGACCTGCGCGCGCGCGGAACGCTGACGCCGGTGCTGATGTTGACGGCGCGCGACAGCTTGAGCGACCGCATCGCCGGACTGAATACGGGCGCCGACGACTACCTGACCAAGCCATTCGCTTTCGATGAACTGCTGGCCAGGATACGCGCCTTGCTGCGCCGCTCCGGCCTGGGGCCGACGGCCCCGCTGGCGATGGCGGACTTGACGCTCGACCCGCACAGCCATGTCGTCAAGCGTGACGGCGCGGTGCTGGATCTGACACCAAAAGAATTTTCCATTCTTGAATTGCTGATGCGTCAATCCGGCAGCGTCGTCAGCCGCGCGCAGCTGGCCGAGCGGATCTGGAGCAGCGATCTGATCGCGCTCGACAACCTGATGGACTCGCACATGCGCAACCTGCGCCGCAAGGTCGACTTGCCGGGCATGGCGCGCCTGATCCACACCGTGCGGGGACAGGGTTTCCGGCTGGCGGTGGCGGCCGATGAAATTGCTTAGCTTCAGGCGCAGGCTTGCGCTGGTGCAGACCAGCGTGATTGTCAGCGTCCTGGCGGTGGCCGCCCTTACCGCCTATTGGAGCCTGTCGAACGCCGTCCATGACCAGCTCGACGGGGCCTTGCTGGCGCTGGCCGAGACCGAGTCTTCGATGCTCGGTGCGGCGCCTGACCAGCCGGCCCATATTCACGAGGCGGCGCCGGGTACGGCGCCGCCGTCGCTGGTCCGTCTTGACCGCTGGATCCAGATCGTCGACGCCGACGGCAAGGTGCTGGCGCGCAGCGGCAATCTGGGGGCTGCCAGTCTGCCCGCGCCGCCGGCATTGATGACGCGCCTGGCCTCCGGTGAGACGGTATTCCAGACACTGGACCAGTTTGCCGAAGAACCGGTCCGCATCGTCTCGCTGCCGGTACCAGGTTCCCCCTTCCGCTTCGCGGTCCAGGTCGCCGGTTCGCTGGATGACGTCAGGCATGTGGTCGGCTCCGCCAATATCCTGTTCCTGGGCATGGCACTGGCACTGCTGGTGGCCTTGAGCGCGGCAGGCACGTCGATCACACGCTGGGTCTTTCGCGCGATCGACGACATCGTGCACCAGGCGCAGCGGATCGGCGAGACCAGTCTGAACAAGCGGCTGCCGCATC
The DNA here is from genome assembly GCA_040389645.1 of Pseudomonadota bacterium. Lineage (GTDB taxonomy): Bacteria > Pseudomonadota > Gammaproteobacteria > Burkholderiales > Burkholderiaceae_D > Rugamonas. Next base: position 41,775 of record JAZJZT010000042.1, read on the forward strand.
CCGGCACGCAGGATGAAATCGGCAGGCTGGTCGACACGCTGAACGACATGCTGGCGCGCATCGACCAGAGTTTCCAGATCCAGCGCAGATTCACGTCGGATGCATCGCACGAACTGCGCTCTCCCCTGTCCCGGCTGCGCACCGAGATCGAGATAACGTTGCGGCGCCCGCGCGACACGGCAGAATATATCGAGACGCTGCGCTCTTGCATGGACGAGGTCGAACGACTGACCTTGCTGGTAGAAGAGTTGCTGGCGCTGGCCCGCTTCGATGCGGGGCGGGACCGCGATCCGCTTGACATTGTCATGCTGAACGAGATGGCGACACTGGCCGTCCAGCGCGTTCAATCGAGCGCCGAGGAGCGGGAAATCACGGTGTCATTGCAGCCATCGCCTGCGGTGCGTGCGGCGATAGGCGCAGGTGCGGCGACGCTGATACTGGCTAATTTGCTGGACAATGCCATCAAGTTCACCCCGGCAGGCGGCGCGGTCAATATCGACATCCACGTGGATGGAGCGTACGCCTGTCTGCGGGTGTCGGACAATGGCCCGGGCATCAGCGTGGACGAGTTGCCGCATCTGTTTGAACGCTTTTATCGCGGCGCATCGGCCCGCGCGGGCATTGTGTCGGGCGTGGGACTCGGACTGTCACTGACACAGGCCATCGTCGAAGGACACGGCGGCCGGGTGGATGCCGCCAACCTTCCGGCAGGAGGGGCCGTGTTGACAGTCTATCTGCCGTTGACGGCCTGAGAAATCGGCGCTCGCTCCAGTCCATAGTCTGAGCACCTCTGCAAGATGCAATTTATACGCCGCGTTTACATTCCCTCCCCTACTTTTTAGACCGTTTTTACAACGAAGTCGATAAGCTGTTTCATATCGTAATGATCGAAACAGGGGCTGAACATGCATTCACTCTTCCACACGCAAGCGACGCGACGCTTGGAGCGCAGCGCGAGGCAGCCACCGGCGCGGAGGCCGGCATGATCGTCGCCATCGTCAACCGCAATGCGGGTAGCGCCAGGAACATCGTCGCCAACAGCCTCGCTTTGCTGCGCGCGCGCAGCGGACGCAAGGTCATGCTGATCGATACCGCCCCGCAGCCATCGCCGCGCGCCACCAACGGCGAGCGGACATCGGCCGCGGGTCAACGCGCGCTGACGGCGCGCGCCATCACGGGACGCGGCCTGTCCAATGAACTCGAGTTGCTGCGCCTGCGCTACAACGACATCGTGATCACGACCGAAGAGCGAGACACGACGGACAGCCGCGCGGCGCTGATCTCAGCCCGGCTGGTCGTGGTGCCGGTGACGCCCGACCAGGTCGATCTGGCCAGCCAGTACCAGTTGATCGCGCGCCTGAATGCGGCCCGCATGTTCAATCCCGGCCTGCGGGTGCTGTTCGTGATTGTCGCCGGCCGAAACGATCCCGGCGCCGGCGACATGGCGGCCGTGCGTGCCTACGTGACGCAGGTGATGGCGGCCACCCTGGCCCATACCGTGCTCCACACAGCTGGCGCGCAGCATGGCGCTGGCGGGCATGCACATTACGCGCCCGATGCGCCAGATTGCGATCCGCACGCGGCGCTGGAAATGAGCGCGCTGTACAAGGAAATCTTCACCGCATGATTTTCTCTTTTCGCCGCTTCATGCCGAAGCGGCGCTGCCCTTTTTTTACCCACCAATGAAAGACCGCAACATGAAGAAACTGATGCTCGCCGCCGCTGTCATGGCCGCTTTTACCGGCGGCTTTGCGCACGCCGAGGACGCCAGCCCGGAAGCCAAATCCGATCATGAAACCAGCTTCAACGCCGCCGTCGTGTCGGATTACCGCTACCGTGGCATTTCCCAGACCCGCTTGCAGCCGGCAGTGCAAGGCGGTTTCGATTACACCCACAATCCGAGCGGCTTCTATGCCGGCACGTGGCTGTCGACGATCAAGTGGACCAAGGATGCCGGCGGCGGCGGCGATATCGAATGGGATCTGTATGCCGGCAAGCGCGGCCAGATTTCGGAAGCCGTCTCATATGACGTCGGCGTGCTGAGCTACGTCTATCCTTCCAACGGCATGGCGCACGTGGCCGGCTTCGCCAACGCCGACACCACCGAGATCTATGGGCAACTGGGCTACGGCCCGGCGTACGCCAAGTATTCGCATGCGGTGACCAATCTGTTCGGCTTCGTCGACAGCAAGAACAGCGGCTACCTCGATGTCGGCGCCAATCTGGAGGCGGGAGAAGGTTATGTCATCAACCTGCACGCCGGCCATCAGCAGGTCAAGCACACGGGCGCGGCCAGCTACACCGACTGGAAAATCGGCGCCACCAAGGACTTCGGCGTGGCGAGCGCCGCGCTGGCCGTGATCGGAAGCAACGCCAATAAAATGGCCTATGCGTCGCCGGCCAACGGCAAGTTCATGGGCAAGAGCGCACTGATCATGACCATCAGCAAGACCTTCTGATGCCGGACCGGCGGGCGGGCGCCGCACGCCGCCCGGAGCTGCTTCCCCGTTCCGCACGCCGGGACCGGATCCACCGATCCGGCCCCGGCTTTTTCGTCTGGCGCGCGGCGGCGGCGATCAAAATATTTACATCTTGTTTACGACCGCCCCCCAAGTCTTTACAAAAATTTTAGGCCGTTCCCGCTAACCTGATCACATCAAAACAAGACCTGTGAGGGTGGGAAAAATGGACATCGTTTATCTAGGCGCGATCGCGCTCTTCTTTGCCGTGACCTGGGCCATGGCGTCCGGTTGCGACAAGCTCGGAGGCCAGCAATGAACATCTTTTATCTGATCGGCGCGCTCGCTTCGGGCGGCTTGCTGGTGTACCTGGTGCTGGCTCTGCTGAAAGCGGAGGAACTGTGATGAGCATGCAATCCTTCGTGCTGCTGGCCGTCTTCCTGCTCGTGCTGCTGGCGCTGGCCTACCCGCTCGGCATCGTGCTCGCGCGCGTAGGCGACGGCACGGCGGTGCGCGGCCTGGGCTGGCTGTCCTCCATCGAAAACCTGCTGTACCGCCTGGCCGGCATCGCCGGCAAGGATGGCAAAGTGGAAGGGCAAAACTGGAAAGCCTACGCCGTCGCCCTGCTGGTGTTCAACGCCATCGGCGCGCTGGCCGTGTATGGTCTACAACGCGTGCAAGCCTGGCTGCCGCTCAATCCGCAGGCGATGGCCAACGTCAGCCCGGATTCCTCGTTCAACACCGCCGTCAGCTTCGTCGCCAACACCAACTGGCAGGGTTACAGCGGCGAACAGACCATGAGCTACCTGACGCAGATGCTCGTGCTGGCCGGCCAGAATTTTTTCTCGGCCGCGACCGGCATCGCCGTGGCGTACGCGCTGATCCGCGGCTTTTCGTCGCGTTCTGTTCAATCGATCGGCAACTTCTGGGTGGATATCACCCGCTCCACGCTGTATGTCTTATTGCCGCTGTCGCTGGTCTTTTCCGTGTTCCTGATGGGCCAGGGCGTGATCCAGAATTTCTCGGCTTACCAGGAAGTGAGCCTGCTCGACCCGGTCACCTATAGCCAACCCAAAATGGGCGCCGACGGCCAGCCACTGAAGGATGCCAAGGGCGAACCCGTCACCGAAACGCTGACCGCCACCACGCAGACCATCGCCATGGGTCCGGTCGCGTCGCAGGAGGCGATCAAGATGCTGGGCACCAATGGCGGCGGCTTCTTCAACGCCAATTCCGCACACCCGTATGAGAACCCGACCGCGCTGTCGAACTTCGTACAAATGATCGCGATCTTCCTGATACCAGCCGGCCTGTGCTTCGCCTTCGGCCGCATGGTCGGCGACCGGCGCCAAGGCTGGGCGGTGCTGGCGGCGATGACGGTCTTGTTTGTCGCCTGCACCGCCGTCGTGCTGGTGGCCGAACAGCAGGCCCACCCGGTACTGCAATCGCTGGGCGTCGATCAGGCCATGAGCGCGCTGCAATCGGGCGGCAATATGGAAGGCAAGGAAACCCGCTTCGGCATCAGCGCCTCGGCCCTGTTCGCGGCGGTGACGACGGCGGCATCCTGCGGCGCGGTCAACGCGATGCACGATTCCTTCATGCCGACCGGCGGCATGATCCCGATGCTGCTGATCCAGTTCGGCGAAGTGATCTTCGGCGGCGTCGGCTCAGGCCTGTACGGCATGCTGGTGTTCGCCATCATGGCCGTCTTCATCGCCGGCCTGATGATAGGCCGCACGCCCGAATACCTGGGCAAGAAGATCCAGTCGTATGAGATGAAAATGACGTCGATCGCGATCCTGGTGACGCCGACGCTGGTGCTGGCCGGCACCGCGATCGCCGTCATGACGGACGCCGGCAAGGCCGGGGTACTCAATCCGGGCGCGCACGGTTTTTCCGAGATCCTGTACGCCTTCAGTTCGGCGGCCAACAACAACGGCAGCGCCTTCGCCGGCCTGTCCGCCAACACGCCGTTCTATAACGTCATGCTGGCCATCGCCATGTGGTTCGGGCGTTTCGCGGTGATCGTGCCGGTCCTGGCGATCGCCGGTTCGCTGGCGGGCAAGAAGCGGCTGGAAGCGAACGCCGGCACCATGCCTACTAACGGCCCGATATTCGTCGGATTGCTGATCGGCGTCGTGGCGCTGGTCGGCGTGCTCAATTACGTCCCGGCGCTGGCGCTTGGCCCGGTGGTCGAGCATTTGCAGGTTTTTGGCAAATAAATCCATTTGCGGACAACGAGGAGGATGCCGGCCTGTCGTTCCCGCGCAGGCGGGAACCCCATTTTATTGACGTTCCCTGTGGCGTTTTGCGTCGCGGGCAGCGCAAGGCAATGGGATTCCCGCCTTCGCGGGAATGACAGGTCTACGGCATTCGCCTATGCCTCAATAAACCAGGAGTACAAGATGTCACACGTGTCGGAATTTCATAAAGAGATGACGCTGTTTACCAATCCTCCCGCAAGGAAAGCGGCCCTGTTCGATTCCGGATTGCTGCTGCCCGCGATCGCCGATTCGTTCCGGAAGCTCGATCCGCGCACCCAGTTGCGCAGCCCGGTGATGTTCGTCGTCTATGTCGGCAGCATCATCACTTCCTTGCTGTATGTGCAGGCGCTGTTCGGCAAGGGCGAGGCGTCTCCCGGCTTCATCCTGGCGACCGCGGTCTGGCTGTGGTTCACGGTGCTGTTCGCGAATTTCGCGGAAGCGATGGCCGAAGGCCGCAGCAAGGCGCAAGCCGCGTCGCTGCGCAGCCTGAAGCAGACCGTCATGGGCAAAAAACTGAGCAGCCCGAAACACGGCTCCCCGTGGCTGCCGCAGGCGGCGGCCGATCTGCGCAAGGGTAATTTCATCCTGGTCGAGGCGGGTGACGTGATCCCGATCGACGGCGAAGTGCTCGAAGGCGTGGCCTCGGTCGACGAGAGCGCCATCACCGGAGAGTCCGCGCCGGTGATCCGCGAATCGGGCGGCGATTTTTCGTCCGTCACCGGCGGCACCCGCGTGCTGTCGGACTGGCTCGTAATAAAAGTGAGCGCCAATCCGGGCGAGACTTTCCTCGACCGCATGATCGCGATGGTCGAAGGCGCCAAGCGCCAGAAGACGCCGAACGAGATCGCGCTGACCATTTTACTGGTGGCGTTGACGATCGTGTTCCTGGTCGTGACCGTGACCTTATTACCGTTCTCGCTGTACGCGGTGGAAGCGGCGAAAGCCGGCGCGCCAATTTCCATCACGGTGCTGATCGCGCTGCTGGTGTGCCTGATCCCGACCACCATCGGCGGCCTGCTGTCGGCCATCGGCGTGGCCGGCATGAGCCGCATGATGCAGGCGAACGTGATCGCCACTTCCGGCCGCGCAGTGGAAGCGGCCGGCGACGTCGACGTGCTGTTGCTCGACAAGACGGGCACCATCACGCTGGGCAACCGCCAGGCGTCGGCCTTCCTGCCCGCGCCCGGCGTGAGCGCGCAACAGTTGGCCGATGTCGCGCAACTGGCTTCGCTGGCCGACGAGACGCCGGAAGGGCGCAGCATCGTCGTGCTGGCAAAACAAAAATTCAACATCCGCGAACGCGAGATGGCCACGCTGAACGCCGTATTCCTCCCCTTCTCCGCCAACACCCGCATGAGCGGCATCGATATCGGCGAACGGCAAGTGCGCAAGGGCGCCGCCGAGGCGGTGCGCAAGCATGTCGAGGCGATGGGCCAGCCGTATCCGGCCGAGGTGCTGCACGCCGTCGACGAAGTCTCTCGCCGCGGCGGCACGCCGCTGGTGGTGGCCGACGGCGGCCGCGTGATGGGCGTGGTCGAACTGAAGGACATCGTCAAGGGCGGCATCAAGGAACGCTTCGCCGAACTGCGCCGCATGGGCATCAAGACCGTCATGATCACCGGAGACAACCGGCTGACCGCCGCCGCCATCGCCGCCGAGGCGGGCGTCGACGACTTCCTGGCCGAGGCCACGCCGGAGGACAAGCTCAAGCTGATCCGCAGCTACCAGGCCGAGGGCCGCCTGGTGGCGATGACGGGTGATGGCACCAACGATGCGCCGGCGCTGGCCCAGGCCGACGTGGCCGTGGCAATGAACTCGGGCACCCAGGCCGCCAAGGAAGCGGGCAACATGGTGGACCTGGATTCGAATCCGACCAAGCTGCTGGAAATCGTCGAAATCGGCAAGCAGATGCTGATGACGCGCGGTTCGCTGACCACCTTCTCCATCGCCAACGACATCGCCAAGTATTTCGCGATCATCCCGGCCGCCTTCGTCGGCACCTTCCCGGCGCTGAAGGCGCTCGACGTCATGCACCTGGGCAGTCCGAATTCAGCCATCATGTCGGCCGTGATTTTTAATGCACTGATCATCGTGTTCCTGATCCCGCTGGCACTGAAGGGCGTGCAATACCGCGCGATCGGCGCCGCCGCGCTATTGCGCCGCAATATCTGGATCTACGGCGTGGGCGGCATCGTTTTGCCCTTCATCGGCATCAAGCTGATCGACATGCTGCTGTCCGCCCTCAACCTCGTCTAACCCAGGAGCGATCATGTCTTCCACCATCCGTCCCGCCGCCGTCCTGTTCGGCGCATTGTCCCTGATCTGCGGCGTGCTCTATCCGCTCGCCGTCACCGGCATCGGCGCCGTGGTTTTCCCCGCGCAGGCCGGCGGCAGCATCGTCGAAGCCGGCGGCAAGCCGGTCGGCTCGATGCTGATCGGCCAGGCATTCTCGTCGCCGAAATACTTCTGGGGACGCCCGTCGGGCACCGGCCCGATGCCGAATAACGGCGCCGGTTCCGGCGGCAGCAATTTCGGCCCGCACAATCCGGCGCAGACCGACGCGGTCAAAAGCCGTATCGATGCGCTGAAGGCCGCCGATCCCGACAACAAGTTGGCGATCCCGGTCGACCTGGTGACGGCCTCGGGTAGCGGCCTCGATCCAGAGATCAGCATCGCCGCCGCCAATTACCAGGCACACCGGATCGCCGTCGCGCGCCAGCTCGACATGGCGCGCGTGCTGGCGCTGATCGAAGCGCACCGGCAGAATCAGTATCTCGGCTTTTTCGGCGAACCGCGCGTCAACGTGCTGGCGCTGAATCTGGCGCTGGACCTGATGCCGTTAAGTTAAGCCAACGACCGTAGCATTGTCATTCCCGCGCAGGCGGGAATCCCATTTAGAGCCGCAAACGGAGCAAAAAGATGGGATTCCCGCCTGCGCGGGAATGACAGATTTGGCGCTAACTTTTAACGGCATTAGCACGGGACACGAAATTGTGCATACCCGTTAAACTGTCCATACTGCGACCCTAGATGAACTCCATGTTTCCCAATAATAGCGAGCGGCCCGACCCCGACGCCTTGCTGGCCCAGGTGCAAGCCCAGGAACGCAAGGCGGCGCGCGGCAAGCTGCGCATTTATTTCGGCGCCTCGGCCGGCGTGGGCAAGACCTACGCCATGCTGGCAGCCGCGCGCAAGCTGCGGGCCGATGGTGAAACCGTCCTGGTCGGCGTGATCGAAACCCATGGCCGCGGCGAAACCGCGGCCATGCTCGACGGGCTCGACGTGCTGCCGCTCAGGCAAGTCGAGCACCGCGGCAGGCAACTCTCCGAATTCGACCTGGATGCCGCGCTGGAACGCCATCCTCCGCTGATCCTGGTGGACGAGCTGGCCCATTCGAACGCGCCGGGTTCGCGTCACCCGAAGCGATGGCAGGATATCGAGGAATTGCTCGACGCCGGCATCGACGTGCTCACCACCGTCAATGTCCAGCACCTGGAAAGCCTGAACGACGTGGTCGGCGGCATCACCGGCATCCGCGTGGCCGAAACCGTGCCCGACACCGTGTTCGACCAGGCCGACGAGGTGGTGCTGGTCGACATCCCGGCCGACGAATTGCTCGCACGTCTCAAGAGCGGCAAGGTGTACCAGGAACAGCAGGCCGAACGCGCCTCCAAAAACTTTTTCCGCAAGGGGAACCTGATCGCGCTGCGCGAACTGGCGCTGCGGCGCACCGCCGACCGCGTCGAGGGCGACGTGCGCGCCTACCGCGTTGAACAGTCGATCGACGCGATCTGGAAAACCGGCGCCGCGCTGCTGGCCTGCATCGGCCCGCGCGCGGGCGGCGAGCACACGGTGCGCAGCACGGCGCGCCTGGCCAGCCAGCTGGGCACCGGCTGGCACGCGATCTATATCGAAACACCGGCGCTGCAACGCCTGCCGGCGCGCCAGCGCGAACAGATTTTAAGGACGCTCAAGCTGGCAGAAGACCTGGGCGCCAGTACGGCCGTCATTTCCGGCCACGACATCGCGGCGGAAGCGGTCGATTATGCGCGCAGCCACAACCTGTCGAAGATCGTCATGGCGCGCGGCCATCCGAGCTGGCCCTGGCGCCAATCGCATATCAAGCGCATCGCCGGCTATGCGCCCGATATCGACCTGGTCGAAATCGGCGAGCCACGCAATGAAGCGGCGGCCGCTCCGCCGCGCTCGCGACTGGACCTTGACGCGGCCCCGGACGATGGCCAGGTAAAACGCCGGGCCGCCGGCTACCTGTGGGCTTCCAGCGCCAGTGTGGCGACCGCCCTGATCACCACGCCGCTGCTGTCCTACCTCGACCTGGCCAACATCGCCATGCTGTTCCTGCTGGTGGTGCTGCTGGTCGCCGTGCGTTTCGGACGCGGACCATCGGTGCTGGCCACCTGCGTCAGCGTGGCCTGCTTCGATTTCTTCTTTGTCGCGCCGCGCTTCACTTTCTCGATTTCCGATTTCCAGTACCTGATCACCTTCGGCGTGATGCTGGCCGTGGGCCTGATCACCGGCCACCTGACGGCGGACTTGCGCTTCCAGGCGCGGGTGGCGTCGCAACGCGAGACGCGCTCGCGCGCGCTGTACGAATTCGCGCGCGACCTGTCCGGCGCCTTGCTGACGGAGCAGATATTCGAGACCACGCGATCCGCCATCCAGCGCGCCTTCCGCGCCCGCGCCACGCTGCTGGTGCCGGACGACGCGGGGCGCCTGCAACTGCCGCCCCTGAACGGAGCCAATACCGACAAGGCATCCCACTTGACGGTGCTCGACACCGGCATCGCGCAATGGGCTTTCGAGCGCGCCGAATGCGCCGGCCTGGGCACGGACACGCTGCCGGCCAGCCGCATTTTTTATCTGCCGCTGGTGGCGCCGATGCGCACCCGCGGCGTGCTGGCGATCGAACCGGAACAGCGGCGCTGGATACTGATCCCGGAACAGCGCCAGCAGCTCGACACCTTCGCCGCGCTGGCCGCCATCGCGCTCGAACGGGTGCACTACATCGAGGTGGCGCAGAACGCGCTGGTCAGCATGGAATCGGAACGCTTGCGCAACTCGCTGCTGGCGGCGCTGTCGCACGACTTGCGCACGCCGCTGACCTCTCTGGTCGGCCTGTCCGAAACGCTGGCCGGCGCCAGGCCGGCGCTGGCGCCGGCGCAACTGGAGATAGCCGGCGCGCTGCACGACGAAGCGCTGCGCATGAGCGCGCTGGTGTCGAACCTGCTCGACATGGCGCGCATCCAGAGCGGTGAAATCAAGTTCAACCTGCAATGGCAGGCGCTGGAGGAAGTGGTGGGCAGCGCGCTGCGCGCCAGCGGCTCGCAACTGAAAGGGCATGTCGTTTCCACCCGTTTGCCTCGCGAGCTGCCGCTGCTGCGCTTCGACGCAGTACTGATCGAACGGGTACTATGCAACCTGCTGGAAAACGCCGCCAAGTACACGCCGGCCGGCTCGCACATCACGGTCAGCGCGGAGCTGCATGGCGTCTGGGTCAACGTGATGGTCTATGATGACGGTCCGGGCCTGCCGCACGGACGCGAAGAAGCAATCTTTGAAAAGTTTACACGCGGCGAACGGGAATCGGCCAAGCCCGGCGTCGGCCTGGGACTGGCGATCTGCCGCGCCATCGTCGAGGCGCACGGCGGCCGGATCGATGCCGCCGCGTCGCCGGCGGGGGGTGCCGCCTTCCTGTTCTCCCTGCCGCTGGGGAATCCTCCGGCCATGCCGGACCTGGACGCCGAGAATATAGGAGCAAGCAATGAATGAACCGATGCCCACCGCCCTGCTGGTGGAAGACGAGCCGCAAATCCGCCGCTTCGTGCGCAGCGCGCTCGAAGACGAGGGCTGGCAGGTGTACGAGTCGGACCTGCTGCAGCGCGGCCTGATCGATGCCGGCACCCGCGCGCCGGACCTGGTCGTGCTCGACCTGGGATTGCCGGACGGCGACGGCATCGATTTTATTGTCGATGTCCGAAAATGGTCGACGGTGCCGATCATCGTGCTGTCGGCCCGCGTCAACGAGGCCGACAAGATCCGCGCGCTCGATGCCGGCGCCGACGACTACCTGACAAAACCGTTCGGCGTGGGAGAATTGCTGGCGCGGGTGCGCGCCACCTTGCGCCGCCAGCGCCAGCCTGGCTCCGACATTGGCGGCGTGGTCCGCTTCGGCGACGTCGAGGTCGACCTGAAGAACCGCCGCGTCAGCAAGGCCGGGGAACACGTGCATTTGACGCCGACCGAATACCGGCTGCTGTCGGTCCTGGTCGGCAACGCGGGCCGGGTCATCAGCAATCCGCAGTTGCTGCGGGCGGTATGGGGACCGTCGCAGGCCGAAAATGGCCACTACCTGCGCATTTACATGGGCCATCTGCGCCACAAGCTGGAAGACGATCCGACCCAGCCGCGCTATCTGCTGACCGAAACCGCGGTGGGCTACCGCTTGCAACTGCCGGCCTGACGCGCGGCGGCGCGGTTAAAGCGCAAGAATGTACAAGCGCGACCGGCCGCATTGGTGCAGCATGGTGCATTCACCCGTGTACAGGACATCCGCATGCCCCATTCATCTCCCCTTTCCAGCTTCAGCGCCGGCGCCCGCGACACGCTGCCGATGCTGGTGGGCGCCGCCCCGTTCGGCATCATTTTCGGCGCGCTGGTGGGCACCGCGCAGATGGCGCCGTGGCAGGGACAACTGATGTCGCTCGGCGTGTTCGCCGGCTCCAGCCAGTTCATCGCCGTCGGCCTGATCGCCGGTCACGCCGGGATGCTGCTGGTGTGGGTGGCGACGGCCATCGTCAACCTGCGCCACATGCTGTACGCCGCCGCGCTTTTACCCTACGTGCGCCACCTGTCGCAGCGCTGGCGCTGGCTGCTCGGTTTCCTGATGACCGATGAAACCTTCGCCGTGATGGAGCGTTATTACCGCGAACATCCGCAGGCGCGCCTGGGCCATTGGTATTTTCTCGGCTCGGGCCTGGCGATGTACGCCAACTGGCAGTGCTGGACCCTGGTCGGCCTGATGTTCGGCGCCGTTTTCCCGAATTTGCAGACGCTCGGCCTGGATTTTGCGATGGTCGCGACCTTCATCGCCATCGTGGTGCCGCAACTTTTCAGGCGGCCGCATTGCGTGGCGGCCATCGCCGCCGGCAGCGTGGCGTACATGCTGCAAGGCTGGCCTTATAAACTGGGCTTGCTGGCGGCGATCGCCACCGGCGTGGCAGTCGGCCTGCTGCTGTCGCGCCAGCCCGCCGCCGCCCTCACTAACACGGAAAACGCATGAACACGACGCTGACGATCATCGGCATGGCCGTCCTCGCCTTCACCATCAAGGCGCTGATTTTTATCCTGGGCGACCGCGTGGCCTTTTCTCCGCTGGCGAAACAGGCGCTCGGCTTTGTGCCGGTCACGGTGCTGACCGCCATCATCGTGCCGATGATCCTGGCGCCGCACGGCCAGGGCCTGGAATTAAGCTGGCACAATCCGCAACTGGTCGCGGCCATCGTCGCCGCGCTGGTGTGCGCGGCGACACGCCATCAACTGGCGACCATCGTGGTTGGGCTGACGGTGTTTTTTGGATGGCAGTTCATGCTGGTGCAGTGAAATGCTGGGCTGGCGCGTACGCCTTTTTAACAAAAATCAGAGGCAACTGCCGGGGTCAGACCCATGGGTCTGACCCCAGGTTTTGCATCTGATTTGGGCTAAAAATCCCTATACGGCCTGCCGCGCCTTGATCCGTTTCAGTTGCGCGGCCTGGTAAGCGCCAAATTCGACATCGAACAGGCAGCGTATCAGCGGATCGTCGACGATATCGGCCGATGCGATTTCCTCTTCGGTATCTGCATCGAACACCGCGTGGTTGATCCGCATATACATCGACGTCAGCGACTCGCCCAGCTCCAGCGCCGCATACAGTTTTGCAATCGGGATCTCGGTGCACCAGGACAAGGCGTGCGCTTCTCCATCCAGCAGTTCCATGCGCTCGCCGTCCAGGCGGTAATGGTAATGGCTGCCCTGCCCCGCGTGATCGTAGACGGACAGCCGCCAGGTGCGCGGTTTTTCAAAATAACTGTCCGGCGGCAGTTCCATTTCCGCGTACCGGTCCAGGATGCCGCGCCGGCAGTAATCGAGCATTGCCCCGGTTTGCGGCGCCGTCAGCGGCGCGAAATGGCACGCAATCTCCGCCGTCGGCGGCGGCGCCATGTTCGCATCGTATTGATAATCGACGTCCTGCTCGCCGACCGGCACCACCCAGCTCAATGGCGATGACGCGCGCAAAGAGTCGCGGTCCAGTTCCACCGACACCGAGGGATTGAGCCGGACCACGCGCGCCTGCGGCAGCGCCGCTTCGACTTCCCGCTGAAACTGCGCATACGTCACCGGGAAAAACGCGTGGTTGTACCAGGACCAGGGTTCCTGCACGAACTGGCAGGAACTCGGCACCACGTATCTCGGATTCAGCGCTTGCAGCTGCTCGATCCATTCTTCCGGCAGCGACAATGGCGCGGCGTCGGCTCGGGACGGCGACAACACCGCCATTTCGCGCATCGTCTGGAATGGCCACAGCACCATGTCCCACGGTTCGCTCGCGGCCAGTTCGGCCAGCGTCTCGGGGCCGATCCACGCATCGACGACATTGAGCACATTGACGCCAGCCGCCGTGACCTGAAACATCGAATCGACGTCCGAATCCAGCGCCCTTCTTGGAGTCACGTCGAACGGCCCGACCTGCACCGTCTCATCGGTTTTCAGTGAATGCACGTGCAAAAAGCCCAGTTCCCTCACCATCGCGAACAGTTCGTCGAACAGGCAGTAAATATAAATCGGCGTGTCCCGGTCCAGCAAATCCAGGCTTTCCATCGAACAGTGGTCGTCGTGGAAATGCGAAATGAAGACCGCCGCCAGCCGCAGTTTTCTTATCTGCTCGACATCGAAGGCCACGTCGGGAAAAGCGTGGCAATTCCTGCTGAACGGGTTTTCGAAAATGGTATCGAAAGCGATCGACGTGCCGTCGCATTCAAAAACATAACCTGCGTGCAGGATTCGGGAGATTTTCAGCGTCATCGGATCAACAATAGAGTTTTGGGCGCCGCACTCGTGCCGGGGCACGAATGTGTGGACTGGCGCGCATCATACCTTGCGCAGGAGGTGCCTGCGCCAGATGCGCTTCGCGCTTGTGATCAACATGCCTTTTTAGGCATGGCTATCGCTGCTGGTGTTGGCCAGATCAAATCGTCAGGACGCCTGCTTCAGTTGCTCCAGAATCGCCGGATTTTCCAGCGTGGATACGTCTTGGGTGATCGTCTCTCCCTTGGCCAGCACGCGCAACAGGCGGCGCATGATCTTGCCGGAACGGGTCTTCGGCAGGTTGTCGCCGAAGCGGATTTCTTTCGGTTTGGCGATCGGGCCGATTTCCTTGCCGACCCAGTTGCGCAACTCTACTGCCAGCCGTTTCGCTTCATCGCCAGTCGGGCGCGCCTGCTTCAAGACGACGAAGGCGCAGATCGATTCGCCGGTCGTCTCGTCCGGCTTGCCCACCACTGCCGCCTCGGCCACCAGAGGATTTGCCACCAGCGCCGATTCGATTTCCATCGTGCCCATGCGGTGACCCGACACGTTCAGCACGTCGTCGATGCGGCCGGTAATGGTGAAATATCCGGTATCCTTATTGCGGATCGCACCGTCGCCGGCCAGGTAGTATTTGCCGCCCAGCTCTTCCGGGAAGTAGCTGGTTTTAAAGCGGTCGGGGTTGTTCCAGATGGTGCGGATCATCGATGGCCACGGGCGTTTGACGACCAGGATGCCGCCCTGCCCGTTCGGCACGTCGTTGCCGGATTCGTCGACGATGGCGGTCATGATGCCCGGCAGCGGCAAGGTGCACGAACCCGGCACCATCGTCATGGCCCCGGGCAGCGGGGTGATCATGTGGCCGCCCGTTTCGGTCTGCCAGAAGGTGTCGACGATCGGGCATTGCTCACCCCCGACGTTCTTGTAGTACCACATCCACGCTTCCGGGTTGATCGGTTCTCCCACCGTGCCGAGCAGGCGCAGCGAGCTTAAGTCGTAGTTTTTCGGGTGCACTGCCGGATCGACGTCGGCGGCCTTGATCAGCGAGCGGATCGCCGTCGGCGCGGTATAGAAGATGTTGACCTTGTGCCTGGCGACCGTCTCCCAGAAACGGCCGGCGTCCGGATAAGTCGGCACGCCCTCAAAAATGACTTGCGTCGCGCCGACGGCGGTCGGGCCGTAGGCGATATAACTGTGGCCGGTGACCCAGCCGATATCGGCCGTGCACCAGTAGACGTCGCTCGGCTTGATATCGAAGGTCCACTTCATCGTCAGCGCTGCCCACAGCAGATAGCCGCCGCTGGAGTGCTGTACGCCTTTCGGGGTGCCGGTGGAGCCGGACGTGTAAAGGATGAACAGCGGGTGTTCGGCATCGACCCATTCCGGTTCGCATTCGGCCGATTGCTCCGCCACCAGGTCGTGCAGCCAGATGTCGCGCTCCGAAATGTGCGTGACGCCGCCGCCGGTGCGCTGGTAGATGATGACGTTCTTCACGCTGGCGCAGCCGCCCAGCGCCAGCGCTTCGTCGACGATGGCTTTCAAGGGCAGGCGCTTGCCGCCGCGCAGTTGCTCATCGCCTGTGATGACGGCCACGGCGCCGGCGTCGATGATCCGTTCCTGCAGCGACTTGGCGGAAAAGCCGCCGAACACGACGGAGTGAATCGCGCCGATGCGCGCGCAAGCCTGCATCGCGGCCACGCCTTCGACCGACATTGCCATGTAGATGACGACGCGGTCGCCCTTTTTGACGCCGCGCGCTTTCAGGCCGTTGGCGAATTTGCAGACTTTTTCGTGCAGCTCTTGATAGGACACGCGGGTCACGGCGCCGTCGTCGGCTTCGAAAATGATCGCGGTTTTATTCGCGTTGCCGTTGCGCAGATTGCGGTCCAGGCAGTTATACGAGACGTTCAGCTTGCCACCCTCGAACCATTTATAAAACGGCGCATTGTCTTCGTTCAGCGTACGGGTGAACGGCGTGTGCCATGCAAGGTGCTCGCGCGCCAGGCGTGCCCAGAAACCTTCGTAGTCCTGCTCCGCTTCGGCGCACAGCGCCTTATACGCATCCATGCCGGCGATATTGGCCTGGGCCGTAAAAGCGGCCGATGGCGCAAAGGTGCGGTTTTCCTGTTTCAGTTGATCGATTCCAGACATTGTCATCTCCTGCGTTATTGTGATTGAATGATCCGATTGCGCTCGCGTGTGGCCAGCGCCAGCAAGCTGTCGATGCGGTTGTTGTCGCAACTGAGCGCCAGGCCCGTTTCGAACAAGGGGGAAGTCAGGCCGGTCAAAACCGCGCCACTCGGCATTTCCAGCGCCAGCCTGGCGCCGCGTTCCCAGGCATGGCGCGCGGTATCGGACCAGTGCACCTGGCGCGCCATGTTGCCGGCCAGGTCGGCGCGGATCGCTTGCGGGTCGAACAAGGCTCGCGCGCTGCTGCCGCTGATATAAATTGCGCGCGGACGCCGCAAGGCCACGCCCTCGAATGCATCCAGCATCGCCACCGCCTGCGTCGCCAGCAGTTCGCAATGGGATGGCACGCTGACCGCCAGCCGCTCGGCCCTGGTCGCGCCGGCCGCCAGCGCCAGAGCAGCGACGCGCTGCAACGCGCCCTCTTCTCCTGCGATCACCAGTTGGCGCGGCGCGTTCAGATTGGCCAGGTAGACCGGCGTGGCGGCGCCATGCACCTGTGCGATCAAGGATTCCAGCCGGCTTTGATCGAGACCGTTTATCGCGCTCATCCCATACCCGCGCGGATAACCCTGTTCCATCAACTCGGCGCGGCGCGCCACCAGTCTCACCGCGTCCGGGTAATCGATCACGCCGGCCACCACGGCCGCCGGATAGGAACCGATCGACAGGCCGGCCACCATGTCCGGCACGGCGCCTTGCGCGGCGAGCACGCGCGCCATCGCGACGCCCGCCACCAGCAGGCAAAGCTGGACCGCGACGGTGGAAGTGAGCGCCTGCGCACTGTCCAGCGCCAGCGGATCGCGTCCCAGCGCGGCAGCCGTTTCATCGAGCGTGCGTGCCGTTTCGGCGTGCGCCGGCAGCGCGTGCAGCATGCCGGCCTTTTGCGCGCCCTGCCCGGGGAAGGTGAACAGGATACTCATGTCTCTACCTCCTCTCGCCACGGGTCTGCGCTCAGCACAGGTCCAGCGCCGGTCTTGAGCAGCACGCGGCTGCGGCCGGCGGCCCATTCCGCCAGCGCGAACGCGGCGCTTCCGGTGTCGATTTGAATATCGATGCGACAAACCGCATGCGCCTGCAGCACTGCCAGTTGCGCCACCTGCGCTGCGCTGAGCGGCTGCGGCGCGCGCACCAGCAAATCGAGGTCGCTTTCGGGCCGCAGCACCGGCAAGCCGCTGGCCAGGAAAAAACCGACGCCACCGGTCGGCCCCCACGCCAGCCCGCTCGCGTCCAGTGCCGGCGCCAGTGCGGCCAGCGCATCGAGCGCGGCCACCTGGCCGTGCCGGCGCCGGTCGGCGTTCACTGCCAACATTTCCGGCGTGGTGCGCCGCGCCACGGCCGCGCGTTCCAGGTATCCCTTGCAGCGCTGGCTGCGCGTCAAGCCGCGCAAGCCGACGGGCAGGCGGGCGTCTTCCGTATTTTCTCGCCGCACCACTAGTGGCGCGCGACTTAACCACCCGCCGGCGGCCCATTCCGGCCGTGGGCCATCGAGCTGCAAGCCGTCTTCCCTCTCCAGCCAGAGCAGGTCGTGCGGCCGGATGATCGCATGCGCTTCCATCGCTCAGCCGACCAGCGACCTGGTGACGAAATACAGCAGCGATGGCCCCAGCAGGCAACCGAGCCCGGTGTGGAAAGTCGCCACCAGCGTACCGTAAGGCACCAGCGCGCGGTCGGTCGCGGCCAGTCCGGCCGAGACGCCGCTGACGGTGCCGGCCAGGCCGCCGAACACCATCGCCGAGCGCGGCGTTTTCAGGCCGAGGAAACCGGCCGCGATCGGCGTGCCGACCATCACCAGGATCGCCTTGACCAGGCCGGTGGCGATACTCAGCGCCATGATTTCGGAACTGGCGCCGATCGCCGCGCCGGTGACCGGGCCGACGATATACGTGACAGCGCCAGCGCCGATGGTGGTCATGCTGACGGCGTCCGTATAGCCGAAGGCATAGGCGATGCTGGCGCCGACGATGAAGGGGATTATCGTGCCGAGCAACAGCGCGACGACGCCGATCATGCCGGCCTTGCGCGCCTCGCTGGCCTGCACTTCGAAGGCGGTGGCGACGATGGCGAAGTCGCGCAACATGGCGCCGCCCATCAGGCCGATGCCGCTGAACAGAGACAGGTCGGCCAGCCCCTTCTGGCCACCACTCTGGGTGCCACCCCAGTAGGCCAGTCCCAGCCCGATCAGGATCGCGATCGCCGAGCCGTGTACACGGCCGAACGTCAGGTGGCGAGAAATGAGCATCGCCACGTACATGATCAATCCGACCACCGCGAACGCGGTCACCAGGCCATTGTGCAATACGGTTTTTTCCAGCATCTCGATCATGATGTTCTCCTCAGGCAGTGCGGACGGGGGCAGGCAGGTCGGCGGCGGCATCGGCGGCCGGCCGTTCGCCACGATTGATCAGGGCGATGCAGCAGGCGCAGGCGGTCAGCGCGCCCATTGCGGCAAGCAGCGCCACCGGGCCGCCGCGCAATGCGGCCACCACGTTCTGCTGCGCGGCCATGGCCACCACCACCGGGATGTACATCGCGCCCCAGAAGGTCACGCCCAGTTCCGTCGTTTGCGGCATCAGTCCGCGCTTGTGCATGTACAGCCGCGCGCAGATCAACAGCATCATCGCGATGCCGACCCCGCCGACATTGGTTTTCACGCCGATCAGCGCGCCCAGCAAATCGCCGAGGAAAATGCCCAGTAAATGGCATACAGCCAGCAATGCAGTTCCATAGATAATCATGATGTCTCCTTCACTCCAAGGTTGGAAGCTAATGCCGTTAAGTTAAGGCCAAATCTGTCATTCCCGCGAAGGCGGGAATCCCATTTAGAGTCGCAATCGGCGCAAAAAAGATGGGATTCCCGCCTGCGCGGGAATGACAACTTTATGGCCTGTGGCCTTAACTTAACGGCATTAGGTTTGGAAGCGGGCGCTGGTTTTTGTTGTGCTGGCCGCCGCAAGTTTTACTGCAATCTCAAGGCGCCGCCCTCCACTGCGCGCGCAGCGCCGTCCTTACCGTTCTCGACGCCTGCCGGTGTTCTCCGTCCAGGCGCCCGGCCAGGCCGCGCTGGCTGTCGGCCCGGATGTCGGCCAGCGCCAGTTCCAGCGCCTGGCGCACCATCGTCAAATCCTCTGCCCCCGGCATGTCCGCGTCGGCCGGCGCCAGCACGCGCCACAGCAGGCCGAGCGAGGCGTAGCTGCGGATGTCGTAGGCCATCGGCGGTACGCTGGCGGCCAGCGTTTCCAGCGCTTCGACCGAGCGCAAGGTGATGCGCGCGGCCGACGCCTTGCCCATCGCATGCACCATCACTTGCGGATCGTCGAAGGCGATCAGGCGGTTAGCCTGGTATCCGTGCGCCAGGAAGGCGCCGGACATGGCGCTGCCGACGATCAGCCCGATCACCGGGTGCCCGGCCAGGCGCGCTTCGGCATAGGCGCCGGCGGCGCCGGCCAGCGCCTGGTGGATGCCGTATGCTTCCTCGCATCTGCCATAGGCCTGGCTGGCGACGTCGATCACGGCGACGATAGGCCGCTTGCTGGCGGCGCCGCGGTCGGCCTCGATCACTTCATGCACGGCGCGCGCCAGTTGCCACCCTTCGACCAGGCCGATTTCGCCATTACGCGCCCGCATAAAACGGTTGCCCGCATCGGGCACCACGGCGATGTAGCGCGCGAACTCTCCACCCAGCGTGGCATCGGTCACGTGCAAGGCGGCGCAATAGCCTTCGGCCAGCGGCGCATTGTTGGTCAGCGCTGCCAGCCAGCGCGCGCCCCG
Organism: Pseudomonadota bacterium; assembly: GCA_040389645.1. GTDB lineage: Bacteria > Pseudomonadota > Gammaproteobacteria > Burkholderiales > Burkholderiaceae_D > Rugamonas. The sequence goes on from JAZJZT010000042.1 coordinate 61,540, forward strand.
GCTGCCGGTGCGGCTGATGGCGATGCTGTTTTCCATTGGTATGCTCATGGCTGCAATCCTTTCTCGTAAATCGTCCGTACATCCTGCGCGGTGACCTGTCGCGCCGTATCGACCTGCTCCAGGCAGGCCAGGAAATCCGCGTAGCGCGCGCTGCGCGGCTGACTAGGCACGCCCCGCCGGAACAGTTCCACCAGCGTGGCGCGGATGACGCTTGTATCGTCCGCGACGCAGACATCGGCCAGTTGCGAGCGGTGGCGCTGCTCGCCGCCGGTCAGGCTCCAGATCAGCGGCCGGTCGCGCGCGTCGAATTCGGCCACGCCCGCTTCCTGCTCGATCACCTGCGGCCCGTTCAAGCCCAGGCGCGCTTCGCTGGTCAGCACAAGATACGAGCACAGGCCGGCCGCGATCGACATGCCGCCGTAGCAGCCGACGGTACCGGCGCTGACGCCGATCACCGGCCGGTAGCGCCGCAAGTCGACGATCGCGGCCTGGATTTCGGCGATCGCGGCCAGCCCGAGGTTCGCTTCCTGCAGGCGCACGCCGCCGGTCTCGAACAGGATCACGGCCTGCGTCGGCACACCGTTGCGGTTGTCTTCCGCCGCCAGTTCCAGCGCGCCGGCGATCTTGGCGCCGCCGACTTCTCCCATGCTGCCGCCCTGGAATGCGCCCTCGATCGCCAGCACGACGGTCGGCAATCCGTCCAGCGTTCCTTGCGCGACGATGACGCCATCGTCGGCCTGCACCACCAGGTTCTGCATCGCCAACCACGGCGACGTGATGCGGTCGAACGGTCCCGCCAGTTCGCTCATCGTGCCGGCGTCCAGCAGCGCCCTGGCGCGGCTGCGCGCGCCGCGTTCGATAAAACTGTCGCGCGCCAGTAATTGTTCGATGCTCATGGTGTCCCTCCTGCTTCCTCGAATGCCTGCTCGATGCGCATGCGCACCACGCCCGGCGTGGCGCCGCTGTCGTGGATCTCGATGCGCGCGGCAGGCAACACGCCCTCGGCGAACACCCGGTCCAGCAGCGCCTGCCAGGTCGCGCCATACCCGTTGACGGAGGTGGATACCAGCACCGTGGTGCGGCCATTCGCGCCCGGTTCCAGCAGCACTTCCAGGTCGCCCGAGCTGACCACACCGGTCAGCGCGCGCCCCGCGGCCGGCTGCCCGGCCGCGAATTCATATTGCAGTTGTTCCATGCTTGCACTCCGGTTGCATGTGAATGATTGAATTGGCTTCGATACGCTCCAGCAGCAATGCCGCCGCCAGCAAATCCGCCGCGCCGCCGGGAGAAACACGGCGCGCCAGCAAATCCGCATCGAGCGCGCGCAGCACGAGACTGCCCTGCGCGCTGGCGGCACCGCCGGCGTCGAGCACACGGCGCGCGCCCTGCTGCGCGGCTTCCAGCGCCGCCGTTCCTCCGCGCGCCAGCAGGCAGGTGTCGTCCAGTTCCGCCATCACTGCCAGCAAGGCGTTCAGGCGCGCAGCATCCTCGCCGTCGCCGCGCCGGCGCGATTGCGCCAGCGCCGGCAGCGCTGCATCGAGCACTTGCGGAAAGCCGGATTGCGCCTGCGAGCGCGCACCGCCGACGCCATGCTGCAAACAGGCCAGCGCGCCCTTGTTGCCGGTGACGGCAGGTATGTGCCGGTCCGGCAGCCGCGCCAGCGCACCAGCGCGCAGCGCCACGGCCAGCGGGGAAGACGCTCCAGGCTGCGCGGCGGCCGTCACCAGCAGGCCGAGCGCCCAGATCGCGCCGCGGTGGGTGTTCACTCCACCAGTCGCCTGCATCATCGCGCGCTCGGCGTCGCGCCCGGCCGCGCCGATATGTTCGCGCAGCGCCTGCGGCTCTTCGATGCGCTGGCCGGCCAACGCCATCGCGTAAAAGGCCGGGCGCAGCGCACGCGCGGAATGGCACATCAGCAGCCAGTTCAAGTCGCTGTGCGCACCGCTGCCGCGCAGGTCGACCAGGCCCGGTTTCGGCGTCAGCATCGCTTCGTCGATCAGTGCGTCAACCGCCGTATCGGCCAGCCAGCCGGCCAGCGGCGCGCTGTCGATGGATGGCGCCGTGTCATGCAACAGGTTCAATGCAGTAGTCATTACCAGCTCCTGAATTTGGCGGGAGGGTTGTACAGGCCGTCGGACCATTCGACCAGCTCACCGATGCTTTTCGCGGCCAGCAGCGAGCGGTTGGCGTCGGCGCGCTGCACGCCCAGGTCTTCCGGCAGCGCGATCAAGCCTTCGCGCCGCATGCGCGCCGTGTCTTTCGGGTTGTGCGTCATGCCGACCGGCGTCACGCCAGCCACGGCGGCCAGCATCGCTTTTCTCTCTTCCAGCGAACGCGCCTTGTACAGGTAGGCGATGCCCTCTTCGGTCAGCACGTGGCTGACGTCGTCGCCATAGATCATCACCGGCGCCAGCGGCATGCCGCATGCCTTGCCGACGTCTACCGCGTCGAGCGATTCGACGATCGACGGCTGGCCGCCATCCTGGAACGTTTCCACCATCTGCACCACCAGCTTGCGGCCGCGCGCCAGCGGATCGTCCGTTTCGATCAGGTCCAGCCAGGCGGGACTGGCGTGGCGCCGGCCGCGCGGATCGTGACCCATGTTCGGGGCGCCGCCGAAGCCGGCCAGCCGGCCGCGCGTCACCGTCGACGAATTGCCCAGGCCATCCATCTGCAAGGTCGCGCCGATGAACAGGTCGACCGCGTATTGGCCGGCCAACTGGCACAGCGCGCGGTTCGAGCGCATCGAGCCGTCGCGCCCTGTGAAAAAGATGTCGGGCCGCGCCGCCGCATACGCTTCCATTCCCAGTTCGGCGCCGAAGCAGTGCACGCTCTCGACCCAGCCGCTTTCGATCGCGGGGATCAGGGTCGGATGCGGGTTCAGGGTCCAGTTGCGGCAGATCTTGCCCTTCAAACCCAACTGCTCGCCGTAGGTCGGCAAGATCAATTCGATGGCGGCCGTATTGAAACCGATGCCGTGGTTCAGCGACTGCACCTGGTGCCGTTCGTAGACGCCGCGGATCGCCATCATCGCCATCAGGATATGCACCGGCTTGACCAGGCGCGGGTCGCGCGTGAACAGCGGTTCGATATAAAACGGGCGGTCGGCCTGCACGACGAAATCTATCCACGAAGCGGGAATGTCGACCCGGGGCAAATCGCCCGGATCGTCGACGATCTGGTTGACTTGCGCGATCACGATGCCATCGCGGAAGGCGGCCGCCTCGACCAGCGTCGGCGTGTCTTCGGTGCTGGGGCCTGTGTACAGGTTGCCGTGACGGTCCGCCATGTAGCCGGCCACCATCACCACGTTCGGCGGCAGGTCGACATACAGGCGCGCATACAGTTCGACATAGGTGTGGATCGCGCCGACCTCCAGCAAGCCATCCTGCAGGAATTGCGAGATGCGCAGGCTTTGCGTGCCGGCGAAGGCGAAGTCGAGTTTTTTCGCGATGCCGCGCTCGAACAGGTCCAGGTGCTCGGGCAGGCTGACGCTGGGCATGATCATGTGCAAGCGGCTGACCCGGTCCGGATCGAGCTGCGTCAGCGCGCGCGCCAGGAAATCGGCCTGCTTTTGATTGTTACCTTCAAGAACCACCCGGTCGCCGCTGGCGACCAGCTGTTGCAGCGCTTCGACGATGCGCTCGCTGCGCAGCACCGGGCCATCGCACAGGTGGGCGACGGCCGCCAGGCGCCGCTGTTTCTCGCTGCGCCGCGTGTCCCAGCGCCGCGCCGGCGCGCCGGCCGCCTGCGGGGACGGTATTGTTGTATGCATCGTGTCTCTCCTCTGTTTCGACGTGATGTCGCTTCCCATGTACCCAGCATAAGAACGAAGACCACGCGGTTCAATCAACCTGGCCAGATGACGTTTACTCTGGGAGTAATGAAACTGGGCTACAATGCAGGCTGAATCAGGAGGGACAGGCGATGGTCATCGACGAGGAAATCACGCTCAGGAAGCTGGAAGTGTTCCTGGCGTTCATGCGCCTGAACAACCTGGCGCGGGTGGCGGAAGAACTGGGGCAAAGCACGGTCAGCGTGCACCGCGCGCTGCATACGCTGGAAGAAGGTTTGCGCTGCCCGCTGTTCAAGCGCGAGGGCCGGCACCTGGTCGCGCTGCCGTCCGCCTACGCGTTCGCCAAGCACGCGCAGCGCGCCGTCAGCGAATGCGAGGAAGGCATCCGCAAGGTGCGGGAGATGGCGGGATTCGACGCGCGGCGCATGAAGATCGGCTCTCTGTATTCGCTGACGCTGCGCTGCATTCCGCAACTGTTGATCGGCCTGAAATTGCGCAAGCCCGAATTGCAGATCGATTTGACGCTGGGATCGAACGATGAATTGCTGCGCAGCCTGGACGACGGCCGGCTCGATGCGATCGTGATCGGCCTGCAACAGCCGCTCGACAACAAAGAACTGGTGGCGGTGCCGCTGTTCGACGACGAGGTGCGGCTGGCCGCGCCGCTCGGTTCACCCTATGCCGAACAGGCGCAGGTCGACCTGCAAACCATGCGCGGCGAAAAATTCATCACGCTGGGGGATGGTTTTGTGACGTCGGACAGTTTCCAGCACGCGTTCCGGCAAGCCGGCTTCGTGCCGGAAACCGTGATGCGGGTGGGCGATATCTTTTCGCTGATGAACCTGGTCGGCGGCGGCATCGGCTACAGCCTGCTGCCCGGGCGCGTGGCGGAATTCAGTTCGCGCATCCAGCTGATCGCGCTCGACGCGCGGTACGCGTCGCACCAGCGCATCACGCTGCTGTTGCCGAAAAACCGCGAGCGCGACCCGAACCTGCTGGCGCTGGCCGCCGAATGCCGCATGTACGGGCAGCGCGGCCTGGCGCAGTGAGGCCGCCGGGCGGCGTCAGGCCGGCTTTTTGGCGCCGCACTGGCGCCGCATCTTGCGCCCGCCGACCGGATTGAAACCGTATTGCTGGTAAAAATCGATGGCGCGCTGGAATTGCGGCAGCGGCGGCGTGCACAGTTCCATCGCCGCCCAGCCGCGCTCGGACGCCAGCGCGGCGGCGCCTTCGATCAGGCGCTGCCCCACGCCTTGCGAGCGCTGCTCCGGCGCGACATAACATTCTTGCAGGATGCCGATCTTGCCGCCGGCGTACAGCGCGTAACTTTCGGCCAGCGTGGCGATGCCGACCGGCTTGTCGTTGACGTAGGCGATCAGCACGATATAAAAACGCTCGCGGATCCAGCGTGCGCACAGCTCGCTGGTGAGTTCCGCATCGCGCTGAAAACTGACGTCGCAGCGCTGGCTGATTTCGGCGGTCAGGTCCATGACCAGCGCGGCGATGACGGGAGCGTCGTCCGGGCTGGCCATTCTGATTTGGATTGTCATTCGGGGTCTCTCTCTTTGCTGGATGTTCGGTATCGAGGGCCGGGATGGCGGGCCGCACAGGTTTCAGGACTGGCGCCGCTTCGCATGGCCGGGCGTCATTCTATCCTGCCGATGGCCAGTACTGTTATGCAGCCCACAGAATGGGGCGGCGGCCATCGTTAATATGGCCCCTCTGGCCGCCGAATGTGGCCCTATCCGGGAAGGAGCAGCGCAATGATCACCCTGCATACATGGACCACGCCGAACGGCCGCAAACCCGTCATCATGCTGGAAGAACTGGGCTTGGAGTACCGCATCGTGCCCGTCGATATCACCAAGGACGAGCAGTTTCGCCCGGAATTTCTCGCCATTTCACCGAACAACAAGATTCCTGCGCTGGTCGACGACGGCGCGCCGGGCGCGCCGCTGACGATGTTTGAAAGCGGCGCCATCCTGACTTACCTGGCCGAGCGCCACTCCCGCTTCCTGGCGCCGGACGGGCCGGCGCGCTACCGCGCACTGGAATGGCTGCACTGGCAGATCGGCGGACTGGGGCCGATGCTGGGCCAGTTGGGCCATTTTGCAAAGCAGGACGATGCGCCCGCGAAGGAGCATTTTCTGAAGGAGGCGGACCGGCTGCTGACGGTGCTCGACACGCAGCTGGACAAGCACACCTATATCGCCAGCGACGATTACACGATCGCCGATATCGCCGCCTACACGTGGACGCAAGCCGCCACCGAGCGCCTGCGCGCCCTGCTGGGCGATAAACTCGACAGCAAGCACGCGCTGAAACGCTGGCTGGCGCTGGTGGGAGAACGCCCGGCGGTGCGGCGCGGCATGGAGTGGAAGGTGGAATGATCAGCGTTCGTCAAATCCGAACAGGCGGCGCGGCGTTTCCCACATCACGCGGCGCCGAACGTCCGGGTCCGGCATCAATTGTTCCGCCAGTTTGAGCAAGGGGCCGTAGTCGATGCGTTCGCTGGCGCGCAGGAAGGGCCAGTCGGAACCCCAGACGCAGGCGTCGGGGCCGAACGCCGACAACAGCGCATCGACATAGGGACGGGCATCCGGATAAGGAAAACCGGCACGCGAATACTTTTGCATGCCGGACAGTTTGACATAGGTGCGCCCGCCAGCGGCCAGCGCCAGCAATGCCTGGAAGCCGGCCTGGCCGATACCGGCAGCGGCGGCGGCATCGGGCCGGCCGCAATGGTCGATCAGCACGCGCACCCCGCTTCTCCCGATCACGCCCAACAAATCGGTCAACTGGTCGCCCTCGACCTGGATCTGGGCGAACATCTCCAGTTCGGCCAGGCGCCCGAACAGCAGATCCGCGCCAGCCACGGCGGCCGTGCCATCCATCGCGGCATTAAACGCCACGCCCACCACGCCGGCGTCCTTCAGCGCGCGCAACTGCGCGATGCCGGCGTCATGTTCGACCATCGCGATTCCCTTGAAGCGTCCCTCGCCATGGTGCAAGGCATCGAGCAGGCAGCGGTTATCCGTCCCGTAACCGCTGACCGGCCCGACCAGCAGCGCATGCCGCACCCCATAAGCATCCAGCGCCGCGCTGAAGGTCGCTGCCGTGCCGACTTCCTGCCCCTGCGGGCAATAAACGGCGTCGGCGCGGTAGGGAAAACGGGCCGGGTCGAAGACGTGGTTGTGGCAATCGATCTTGGGTTCATCGAATATATTCACTGGCTTCCCTCCTCTGTGCTGTGGTGTGACGAGGATGTTATGGGAATACGAATGCGTACAACAATGCGCCAGCCGTGTTGTCATGATTTACGAATCGTGAATTGCCAGGCGGCGCAAAGGCCGGCCGGCGCTGTCCTCGTCAGGGCAGCGCCGCCAATTCATCGTCGCTGAAGCCGGCCAGGCGGCGCGCCTCCAGGTTGAACGGGCCGCGCAGCGGCGGCGCCCTGTAGTGCAGCGCCAGTTCGTCGTAGGTCGCGCGCAGCTCCAGGCCGCGTTGCCGGCACAGGTAGCCATACCAGCGGTTGCCGATCTCGACGTGGCCGATTTCGTCGCGCAGGATGATGTCGAGGATCGCGGCCGCATCCAGGTCGCCGGCCTGCGCCAGCTTGGCGCGCAGCGGAGGAATCGCATCCAGGCCGCGCGCTTCCAGCGTGCGCGGCACCAGCGCCATGCGGGCCATGACGTCGTCACAGGTTTTTTCGACCATTTCCCACAGGCTGTCGTGCGCCGAAAAGTCGCCGTAGCCGTAGCCCAGCGTTTGCAGGTGCGCCGACAGCATGGCGTAATGCGTCGCTTCTTCCTTCGCCACGCACAGCCAGTCGGTGTAATACTGCGCCGGCAAGCCGGGGAAACGCCACAGCGCATCGAGCGCCAGGTTGACGGCGTTGAATTCGATATGGGCCAGCGCGTGGATCAGCATGGCGCGCCCGGCCACCGTCGCCATCGAACGGCGGCCGACCTGGCGCGGTGGCACCAGTTCGGGTCGCTCCGGGCGGCCCGGTATCGCCGCCGACGCGTGTAAAGCGGCGTCCACATCGAGTCCGCAACGGCCATCGAGATGCGCCGCCGCCATCGCGGCCACCGCCGCCACCTTGGCGTCCGGATCCGGTTCGAGCAGGCAGTAAAGCGCGCAGGCGCGCAATTCAAGTGGGAGCGTCAATGGGCTGGCTGCTGGCATCTCGGTATCGCGATCATGGAAAAACACGCATCCTACCTGAACCTGCGCGGCCGGATGCGCAAGCCGGTGCTATCTGGCATTCTCATCATGCGTTATTATTTCAACTCATCCATGTCGCTGCGGGGTACAGACCTTGTGCGCTCCCGCCCGCGCATGGAATTGCCAGCCCAAACTCCAAGGATAATCCCGTGCCTCTTATTTCCTCCATTCGTTTCGCATGTGTTGCCGGCGCGCTGGCGCTGGGCCTGAACGCGCATGCCGACAGTTTTACATCGTCGGCTTCCAGCGCCGGTTCGGCGTCCAGCGGCAGCGTGTCGGACTCGCTGGGCGGTTCCAGCAAAAGTTCGAGCGGCAACCACAAGACCGCCAATGGCGCCTACCGCATCATCGACATCGCCCAGGCGCCCGACCGCGCCGGCATGGCGCGCGTGACGATGCAGGGTGACGAACCGCAAAAACGCATCGTGCTCGATCTGCCGAGGGACACTTTCGAGCGGCAGCACCTGGACAAGGGTGACCTGGTGTATGCGCAAAACCGCGTCTACGGCATCGAGTTTGCCCGCAACGATACACGCGAGGCGTTTTACCTGGTGCTGGCCGACGAGTGGCACGACGAGCTGGCCGCGCGCCCCGTCGGCATTTGAAGCGCTTAGGCGCGCTGCTGCTGGCGGCCTGCGCCGCGGCCAACACGGCCAACGCGGCATCCATTGCGGGGACCTCGCGCTTTTGCGACCGCGCGCACGCCTTGAGCGCGTCCGAGCAGGACCGCCTGCTGCGCTTTGCCGCCGTGGTGCGTGAAGAACTGGCCACCACCGATGGCGGCGTGGCGCTGGTGAGCCGCTCGGGACTGGACCTGTCGCGTTTCGGCATCCGCTATTCGCACGCGGCGCTGGCCTGGCGCGCGGATGACGGCGCCTGGTCCGCGCGCCAGTTGTATTACGCCTGCGACGAAGGCCGCCCGCGCATTTTCGACCAGGGGCTGGCCGGCTTCGCCATGGGCACCGACGATCCCTCTCTTGGCTATATCTCGCTGCTGCGCGTGCCGGCGGCAGCGGCCCCGGAGTTGCGCAGCGCCCTGCTCGACACGCCGCGCGTGCTGCACCTGCTGGCCGGCCAGTACAGCGCCAACGCGTATGCGTATGGGCTGGAATATCAAAACTGCAACCAGTGGTTGATCGAAATGCTGGCCGTGGCGTGGGCCGGCATGGAAGACGGCGATGAGCTGCGCGCGCGCGCCCAGCGCTGGTTACGATCCGAACGCTACGAAGCGGGACCGGTCGATGTCGGTTCGCGCTGGCTGATGCTGGCCTCGTATTTCGTGCCGCTGGTGCACCTCGGCGACCATCCGCAACAGGACCGCGACGAGATGAAGTTACGGGTCAGCCTACCGTCGTCGATCGAAACCTTCATGCGCCGGCGCCTGCCCGGCAGCGAGCGCGTCGAGATCTGCCACGATGAAAAACAGGTCGTGATCCACAGAGGCTGGGACCCGATCGCCGACGGCTGCCGGCCGGCGGACGGGGACAAGGTGGTGCCGCTGGATTGAAAACCGGCTCAGGCGCTAATGCCGTTAAGTTAAGCCACAGACCGTAGAGCTGTCATTCCCGCGCAGGCGGGAATCCCATTTTTTTGCGCCGTTTTCGGCTCTAAATGGGATTCCCGCTTTCGCGGGAATGACAGCTTTACGGTCTGTGGTCTTAACTCCGGCTCAGGCGCCGCCTGCGACAGGCGGCGTAGCGGCCGGATGGCGGACACTTGCATCGAGCAGTTCGTGCAGGCGGCCGACTTCAACCGGCTTGACCAGGTGGTGATCAAAACCCGCGCGCCGGGATGCTTCGATATCCTGGCCTTGTCCATAACCGCTCAAGGCGATCATGGTCGCATACGCGCCGACCGGCAGCGTCCGCAATGTCTTCAGCAAGGCATATCCGTCGAAATCGGGCAGGCCGATATCGAGAATGTAGACGTCGATCGCGGCATCGGCGCTGCGCCGCACGGCTTCGCCGGCCGAATGCGCGACGATGGTTTCGTGGCCGGCAAGGCTGAGCAACAGCCCCAGCGACTCGGCGGCATCCCGGTTGTCGTCGACGATCATGATGCGTCTTGCGCCACCCGGTTTTATCGCCGCCGGCTGCGGCTCGCCCGTTTCCCGCTCCTGCGCGGGCAGCGCGTGGCACGGCAGCGTGACAATAAAAGTGCTGCCCAGCGCCAGGCCGGGACTTCTCGCTTCCACCGTGCCGTCGTGGTGCGCGATCATGCTGCGCACCAGCGCCAGGCCCAATCCCAGTCCGCCTTGCGCGCGGTCGGGCGTGCGCCTGGCTTGCGTGAACAGTTCAAAGATATGGGGTAGCAGCCCGGCCTCGATGCCGATGCCGTTGTCCTCGACCGTCAGCGTCACCCGGCCGTCCGCGATATCGGCGGTGACGGAAATCACGCCGCTTTCCGGCGTGTATTTGGCGGCGTTCGTCAACAGGTTCGCCATCACCTGCACCAGGCGCTTGCGGTCCCCGGTGACGTGGGCTTGCACAGAACCCAGGCGCGTCACCAGCGTGTGATTTTTACGTTCTATCAGCGGCTTGGCTTGCTCGATCGCATCGTAGATGACGGTCTTGATATCGACCGCATTTCTCTCCAGTTCGACGAGACCGCGGTTCACGCGCGACACGTCGAGCAGGTCGTCGACCAGTTCCGTCATGTGCCGCACCTGGCGCCCGATGACATCGCTGGCGTGAACGATTCTTTTCGGGTCGTTCAACGACAGTTTCAGCAGTTGGGCGGCGGTGCTGATCGGCGCCAGCGGGTTGCGCAATTCATGCGCCAGCATGGCGAGAAATTCATCCTTGCGGCTGTTCGACAATTTCAATTCTTCGGCCAGCAGGCGCTGGTCGTGGATGTCGGTGACGGTGCCCATCCAGCGCACGATGTCGCCGTCATCGTTACGCACCGGCAGCGCGCGGTTCAATACCCAGCGATAGTTGCCGCTGCGGTGCAGTATCCGGTGTTCGAGTTCAAAACGGTCGCCGGTACGCAGGCTGTGCTGCCAGTTTTTCAATAACACCGGCAAATCCCCGGGTTCGATCAACGGTTCCCAGCGGTGGCCGAGGATATCGTGTTCCGAGACACCGCAGAACTCGCGCCAGCGCTGGTTCGAATATTCGTTTTCTCCCTTCGGCGTGGCCGCCCAGACCATCTGCGGCATCGTGTCGGCGATGGTGCGGAATTTGGCTTCGCTGTCGCGCAGGGCGCGCTGCGCGCGGACCTGTTCCGTCACATCCATGTTGGCGGCGACCGCGCCGGTGATCTTCCCATGTTCATCGCGGATGGCCGCGGCGCGGATAATCATCACGCGCCGCTCGCCGGGCGCGCCGAACGGTTCGATTTCCACCATGTCGGCATCGACGTCTTCTCCCCGCAGCGCGCGCGACATCGCCCAGTCCGCCGGCTGCAGCAGCATGCCATGCCGCTCGGAGCCGTCGGCCCACCATCCCTTCCACTCGGTGTATTCGGTCTGGTTGATCGGCGTCGGGTGCGGTCCCCACAGTTGCTGGTTCATCGCGTTCGCGATGACCAGGCCGCCGACTTCATCGGCATACACGATCCCCACCGGCGCCGCTTCCAGCAAGGCGTCGAGCCGGCGCGTCTGCTGCTCGGCCTTGCTGGCCGTTTCGCGCGCCTGCAATTCGCTGACGCGCAAGGCATTCTCGGCCGCCTTGCGATCCGTAATGTCGGTGAAGAGAATCGCCACCCGCTCGCTGTCCGTATGATCGATCCGTTTCGCGAACACATTGAACCAGCGGTTCATGGCGGCAGAATGTTCGGTGAACCGGCGCGCGTTGCCGGTCGCGGCGATCTCGCCATAAATGTCGATCCAGCGTTGCTCGATGCCCGGTATCGCCTGGCGCACCGATTTGCCGACGGTATCCTTGACGCCCGTTTGCAGGTCGAAGGCGCGGTTGGTTTCGATAAAGACGTAATCGGTGGCCCGGCCGGCCGCATCGCGCACGATCTCGATGACGCAAAATCCCGCGTCCATCGTGTCGGTGAGTGTATGGTAGGTTTGTTTCAATCCTTCCCTGCTGACATGTTCGGGCGTGACGTCGTTGCAGATCGCCAGCACGCCGCGCACGCCCGCCTCATCCTCGATCGGACTGTAGCCGTAGGTCCACCAGACATCCTCGCGTTTGCCGAACCTGGTCAGCGGGATCAGGCGGTCTTCATACCAGGCGGCCGTACCGCCGGCCATGATGCGGTCGACGTCGTTGCCGACCAGGTGCCATGCCTCGGCCCAGCATTGCCTGCCGCCCTGGCCGAGCGCCGACGGATGCCGCTCAGGCCCCAGCGTGCGCCGGTAGGCATCGTTATAGAATTGGGTCAGATCGCTGCCCCACCAGATGAACATCGGGTGGTTGCTGGTCAAGATCAGCCGCACGACCGTTTTCAGCGTGGACGGCCAGGCGCAAGGCTCGCCCAGTTCAGTATCGGCCCAGTTGTGGGCACGCATCAGGGCGCCCATTTCTCCGCCGCCGGCGAGAAAATCGAAGTTATTCAAGGAGTGCCCGCGCCGATGAGCCGCATGAAAGCCGGCTCGCGTTCATGGTGTCGCTGCAGGCAGGCGCGGTCTATCGTCATTTTATCCCTCTACATACAGGTCATTTATCCCAGGCAATTTTAACATTCAGTCCCGCAATCGGAATTATACGAAATGCAATTGTGCAAGACATGGCCTGCCTGTCCAGGCGCTATCGACAAGGCAAGCGGGAAAGCTTGAGCGGCTTTATTGAGGCTGCCGGTTACGGCAGCGTATCCAGTGCGCCCAGCAGCGCATCGAACTCGCCCGTTTTCAGCAAGTGCCGGCTAAAGCCGAGTTCTTCGACGCGCGACAGCACGGCAGTGTCGTCCATGGATGAAAAAGCGATCAGCGCCGGCTTGCGGCAATCCCAGTCGCGCACCGTTTGCGCGACCTCGAAGCCATTTATGCCAGGCATGCACAAGTCAAGAAACACCACATCGGGTTCGAATTCGGCGATGGCCGACAATCCTTCCTCTCCGCTGTAGACGGCGCAGGCACGGTAGCCGTGCATTGAAAGCACCTCCGCGACCATATCGGCAACGTCACGATTGTCGTCGACCACGAGTACGCGGCGTAAATTAGACAAATCCCCCATCTGATTCTCCGTTAATCCCGCGCGGCGGCGAGTCTCCCACGCTCCTGGAAGTACTGCATTCAAAATACGGTGGACGAGCCGCTTTGTGCTTGCCCCTATATATGCATGATAGGCGCAGGCCGGAATAAGGGCGTAGGCGGGCAAGCCCAGAACAAGTAGGACGATCCCTGCTTTTGAGGGAACTTGGTGCTGTGGATGAGTACTGGCGCGCATTTAAGACCATAAACCGGAGAATTGTCATTCCCGCGAAGGCGGGAATCCAATTTTGTGTCCCATACGGCGCAGCGAAATGGGATTCCCGCCTTCGCGGGAATGACAGCGCCGCGCTCCGTGGCTTAACTTAATACATGAAAGAGCAAAAATTTCCTGGTGATTGAATTCAGGCGCTGAGCAATGCCCGCCGGTGCAAGCCGGTGACGAGATCGGCCTGGGTAATCATGCCGACCAGCTCTCCATTGTCGCCGACGACCGGCAAATGATGGTGGCCGCAGTCGGCAAACAGCGGCACCAGGTCGGCCAGCTGCTGCGATGCCCTCACCGTCTTGACGGCCGCACTCATGATGTCGGCGACCCGCAAGCCCGTTCCTGCCGCAAAAGGCGGCAGCGCCGCATGGTGAATGAAATCCATTTGCGTGACGATGCCCGCCACGCGGCGCATGCCGTCCAGCACGGGCAATGCCTTGATCTTGTGGCGCTGCAACAGCTCCCACGCCTGCGCCACGCTCGTCTCGGGACGCACATTTTGAACTTGCGTGGTCATGACGCCGGCGCAATCGAGTTCCCCCATATAGCGGCTGTAGGCGCGCGCCTCCACTTCACCCAGCACGGTTTCCAGGTCGCCGACATCGATATCGAGCATTTCATCTTTACGGTTCAGCACAGAATCGAGGTCCGCGCGGGTAAAAGCCGGGTGCGCGGTGCCCGCGCCCGGCGCTTTGACCGTCGCATGATGCGGATAGCGATGGCGCGTCAAACCGTGATAGATGATCGCACTTGCCAGTAGCACCAGCGAATTGAGGCCGATCGGGAACCAGACGAATTGATAGCCCAGCGCGTGGATGGCCGGCCCGCCGAGCACCGCCGTCAGCGCCACCGCGCCGGACGGCGGGTGCACGCAACGGAAAGAAAACATCAGCGCGATCGACAGCGCAACGGCGACTGACGCCGCCGCGACCGGGTCGGCGATCCAGCGCGCGCAACTGACGCCGACCAGCGCGGAAATCAGGTTGCCGCCGAACAGCGACCACGGTTGCGCCAAGGGGCTGGCCGGCACCCCAAACAGCAAGACCGCCGATGCGCCCATCGGCGCCACCAGCAGCGGCAAATCACTCGTTTGCCCCAGCACCAGGTGCGTGATGAGGCCCGTGACGGCGATGCCGACCAGCGCCCCGATGCTGCTGCGCAGGCGCTCGACGACGCTGATCTGGTTTGCGGCCGGCAGGAAACTTTGCAACCAGTGGTGTATCGACGACGAAAAGGATTTGCCTGCGGGTCTATTCATGCTGTCCATAATTTGTGCTGAAGAGCACGAATTATGGCGGGTTCATCAATAGAAGAATAATGAATAAAGTGCGGTTTATCAGCAAAAATTTTGCACTGAAATGCCGGCGGCAGGATCGGCTTGCGCCACCGTTTCGCCGCGGCGGCGCCCGGGCTCGTCCAGGCCGGCGGGCGGCAGCGGACGCGCGGCGATGGCATGCCCCAGACCTGGCCGGTCCGAGACGGCGGCGACCTTGCGCATGCCGGCCAGCGCGCGGTCCATCGTGGAATTGCCGACCTGCGCCGCATAAACGACGTAGGCGGAATGGGAAAATTCGGGCGCGTCGCTGACGCGGTGGACCAAACCAGCCGCCAGCAGCGGCTGCGCGGTGCCGATCCTAAAATACCCGGCGCCGCCGACGGTCAACAGGTAAGTCAGCGCCAGCGGGCCGAACGACATCGATACCGGGGGTGTCAAATCCGGGTAGGCCGCCTGGTGATTCGCGGCGAAATTCGGTCCCCAGTCGACATAAATATACTGGTCCGGAATCATCCGCAAATCCGGAGAAGAGGTAATCAGGATCAGTTTTTCTTCGGACAGCAATTCGGTGACCAGGCCGGCCCGTTGCGGCGGATTGTAGAGCACCGCCATATCCAGGCTGCCTTCCTGGACCCGGTCCAGCAGGCGGGTCGGATGATCGACTTCGGCGTGCAGCGCGATTTCCGGGCAATGGTGGCGCATCCAGATCAGCCAGTCGGCCAGCAGCGGTTGCCACAGGCTGAACTCGCCGCCTATGCCGAGTCCATCTTCGCGGCCCGGCGGCAGCGCGGCCTGCTGGCGCGCGCGTTCCCAGATCTGCACCAGGGAGGCGGCATGGCGCAAAAAACGTTCGCCGGCTGGCGTCAGGCGCGCGCCGGCCTTGTTGCGGACGAACAGGCGGCGGCCCAGTTGCTGTTCCAGCGTGCGGATGCGGGCGCTGACGGCGGTCTGCGTCAGGTGCATCCGGTTCGCGGTGTCGATAAAACTGCCGCTGCCGGCCACTTCCAGAAAGGTACGTGCTTGGTTGATGTCCATCAGCGGATCATAATCGATTCGCCCGCCCGGCGCGGCCATTTCGGGCGATAGGTCAATCGCCTTTTTCAATATACATCCCTCAAATAACGCTTTTCCTTGGCCATGTTCGACACGTAAGACGCCGCGCCGGCGGGACTCAGGCGGCCGTGCTTTTCGACCACCTGCTTGAGCGCCGCATCGACATCCTTGGCCATGCGGCTGGCATCGCCGCAGACGTAGAAATGGGCGCCCTGCTCCAGCCAGGCCCACAGTTCCGCGCCATGTTCGACCATGCGCTGCTGCACATAGATCTTGTCCGCCTGGTCGCGCGAGAACGCGGTATCGAGCCGGTTCAATACGCCTTGCCGCTGCATTTCCTGCAATTCGTTGCGATAGTAAAAATCGGTGGCGGCGCACTGCTCGCCGAAGAACAGCCAGTTGCGCCCTGTGGCGCCGAGCGCCTGGCGCTCTTGCAGGAAGGCGCGGAACGGCGCCACGCCGGTGCCCGGCCCCACCATGATCATCGGTACCGACGCATCCTTCGGCACGCGGAAAGCGTGGGCACGCTGCACGAAGATCGACACCGGGACATCCGCCGCGCGGTCGGCCAGGAAGCCGGACGAGACGCCGGCGCGGGCGCGCTGCGCCGTGCCGTAGCGCACCGTGGACACCGTCAGGTGCACTTCGCCGGGATGCGCTTTCGAACTGGACGCGATCGAATACAGGCGCGGCTGCAAGGGTTTCAGAATCGCCGCCAGCGAGGCCGCGTCGCACACCACCGGGTAGTCATGGAACAGGTCAGCCACCTGTTTTCCCCACAGCCATTGGCGCAACTCTTCCTTGTTTTCCTCCAGCAGCAGGCGTCCCAGTTCCCGGTCGCCGGAGCGCTGCTGCACGAAGCGCAGCAATTCCGGCGTGACGCGGCAGATATCGAGCGCGCCACGCAGTGCGTCTCCCAGCGTCATTTCTCCGCGCTCCTTCAAGGCCACCGGCGCCGATGCGGACAGGTTCAGCGTCGCGAGGATTTCATCGGCCAGCGCGGGGCAGTTGACCGGCCAGACGCCCAGCGCATCGCCGGCCTCGTATTCCATGCCGTGTTCGGGCAATTCAAAAACATACTGGCGCGTCTCCTTGCTGGCGCCGGCCGTGTTCAGCAGGCGGTTATGCAGCAGGCGCGCAGCATACGGCTGCTGGCGGCTGTAGGCGACCGGAGCCGGGACGTGCAAAATGGAAGAAGATACGGCCGGCGCAGCCGCCGCCATCGCGGGAACAAGGGCGGGCGATGCAGCGGACGCGGCGGAAAGCTCCATCGCCAGCGCGACCTGGCGTTCGGCCGGTACGGCGGCTTGCGCGCTGGCCAGCGCCGCGTCGACCGATGCCAGCCAGCGCGCGGCGGCATCCTCGTATTCCGGTTCGCAATCGACACGCGGCACCAGGCGCTCGGCGCCCAGCGCTTCGAGCCGCGCATCGAGCTTGCGGCCGAAGCCGCAGAACTGGTCGTAATTGGAATCGCCGAAAGCGAGCACGCCAAAGCGCGTGCCGTCCAGGCGCGGCATGTCGTCCCGCTGCAAGGCGCTCCACAGCGCACTGGCATTGTCCGGCGGGTCACCATCGCCGAACGTACCCGCCAGCAGCAATACTTCGCCGGCATTCGCCAGTTCCTCCGCCTTGACCGCGTCCATCGCGGACGCGCGCACGCTGCGGCCGTTTTTTTGCAGGATTTGCTGGCATTCGGCGGCAAAATTTTCGGCATTGCCCGTGGTCGACGCCCACAGCAGCAGCAATGGCGACGCCTGGGCGGCAACGGCGGCCTGCGCCGCGCCAGCACCCTGCACCGCGCCAGCGGCCGGCACTTCCAGCAGCGGCGCGGCGCCGGCAGCGACCCAGCTGCGCGAAAACAGGCCGGCCAGCATGCCGTCCACCAGGTAGCGCTTGCGCGTATCGAGCGGCGCGCTCGGCGGCAAGGTCGGCACGCCGCCCATGCGCCGGCTTTCCTCGCTGCGCAAACCCATCAGATAACCTTGCAGATAAAGCTGTTCGTGCGGGTCCAGCGTCACCGCCGGGGCTGCGTCCAGGCCCAGCAGCCGGGCCATCGCATCTATTTGGATCATCGGTATTTCCTCGTTCTGTGCCGGCGGCGTGCCTTCGTTGGCACTGGCGGAGGCGGTGCTGCCCCCGCTAGCCGCTTGCGGGTGGGACTGCTCTGCCGCCACGCGGCTCATGGCCACGGCGCAGAATTTGAATTCAGGTTGCTGGGATATCGGATCGATGGCGTCGCTGGTGACGGCATTGATGGCGAGATCTTCGCCAAAGACGTCGTTCCAGTGGAAAGGCGCGAAACAGTTGCCGGGCCGTACACGGTCCGTCACCACGGCCGGCAGCACGGCGCGGCCGCGCCGCGAACGCACCTCCACCCGGTCCTTGTCGCGGATGCCCAGCGCCGCCGCGTCTTCCGGGTGCAGTTCGACGAAGGGGCCGGGATTGAGCTTGTTCAAGGTCGCGATCTTGCCGGTCTTGGTCATCGTGTGCCACTGGTGCTGCAGGCGGCCGGTGTTCAGGACGAAGGGAAAATCGGCGTCCGGCATCTCCGCCGGCGGCATGTGCGGCCGGGGCAGGAAGATCGCCTTGCCGCGCTCGGTGGCAAACGAGATGCGGGGGCGGCCAACGCCGTCGTTCAGGTAGCGGATCGGATTGCGGTCTTGCGGCGCGTCGGGCGGGCAAGGCCATTGCAGCGGCGTTTGCGCCAGGCGCGCGTGGCTGGCGCCGCGGATGTCGTAGCCGGTTTTCGGGTTCCACGCTTGCCGGATCTCGTCGAACACCTCGGCGGCGGATGCATAAGTAAATCCCTCCGTATAACCCATGGCGCAGGCGACGCGGGCGATGATCTGCCAGTCCGGCATCGTCTCTCCCGGCGGCGCGACGGCCTTATTCATCAGCGTCATGTTGCGTTCGGAATTGATCATCACGCCTTCAGCCTCGGCCCACAGCGCGCCGGGCAGCAGGATGTCGGCATAGGCATTGGTTTCCGTGTCCAGGAACGCATCCTGCGCGATCACCAGTTCCGCCGCCCGCAATGCCTCGATCACCTTGCCCCGGTTGGCGACGGTGGCGACCGGGTTGGTGCAGATGACCCAGCATGCCTTGATCTTGCCGGCCTTCATGTCGTCGAACATGGCGATGGTGCCGCCACCGGCCTCGCGCCGCAAGGTGCCGGGCGCGATATTCCACATCGATTCGATGAAGGCGCGGTCGCCGTCCACCAGCGTCGAGCGCTGGCCCGGCAGCCCGGGACCCATATACCCCATTTCGCGCCCGCCCATCGCGTTCGGCTGCCCCGTCAGAGAGAATGGGCCGCTGCCGGGACGGCAGATCTTGCCGGTCGCCAGGCTCAGGTTGATCAGCGCATTGGTGTTCCAGGTGCCGTGCGTGCTCTGGTTCAGGCCCATGGTCCAGCAGCTCATCCACTCCGGCGCTTCCCCTATCCATTGCGCGGCCTGGCGGATGTCGGCTTCGGGAATACCCGTGATTTCCGCCACCACGTCTGGCGGATAGTCTTCCAGGAAGGCGGGCATGGCCTCCCATCCCTCGGTGAATTCCGCGATGAAGGCGGGATCGGTGTGGCCATTCTTGACGAGCAAATGCAGCAGGCCGTTCATCAGGGCCAGGTCGGTGCCGGGCTTGATCTGCATGTAGAGACCGGCCTTGTCGGCCGTCGCGTTGCGGCGCGGATCGACGACGATCAATTTGGCGCCGGCCTTGACCCGGTCCATCATGCGCAGGAACAGGATCGGATGGCAGTCGGCCATATTGGCGCCGATCACAAAAAACAGGTCGGCGCGCTCAAAATCCTGGTACGAGCCGGGCGGACCGTCGGAACCGAGCGACAGTTTATAGCCGCTGCCGGCGCTGGCCATGCACAGGCGCGAATTCGATTCGATATTGTTGGTGCCGATGTAGCCCTTGCACAGCTTGTTGGCCAGGTACTGGGCTTCCAGCGACATCTGGCCGGAGACATAGAAGGACAGCGCATCCGGGCCGTGCGCATCGCGGATGTCGCACAGGCGGCGCGCCGTTTCGGCAATCGCGGCATCGATCGCGACGCGGGCCGGATCGCGGCTGCGGTCCTTGCGCAGATACGCATATTCCATGCGGCCCGATTCGGTGATCGCCTGCGCGCTGGTATTGCCCTTGGTACACAGGCGGCCAAAATTGGTCGGGTGCTGCTTGTCGCCGAACACTTTTATTACCTTGTTGCCGGCGACTTCCATGACGATGCCGCAACCCACGCCGCAGTAGGGACAGACAGATTTGACGGATGTGCTGGTGGATGAGGACGGCGGCATAGACGGTGTATTCCTTTATATATAACGTCATATAAAGCAAAATACAGGCCAGGTCCTTTAAAACCAAACAGCGTCAGAGTGGTGCAACAACGCCGTGATTTCATCATGGCAGATGCCCGAAAAGAGTGCGCAGCACAAGCCCCCTGTCCCACCTTGGTGCGGCAGGCTGCGGCACCGCCGCATTCCACCGCAGGGAGCAGGAACATCTCAGGTTCAGATACGCTGGATCTGCCTGTCGATCGCTTTGACGGCACGCTCATTGCGCTCGCTGTAGCGGTCATTCAGATAATCGGTGCGCCCGCGCAGCAGCAAGGTCATCTTGAACAGTTCTTCCATCACATCGACCACGCGCTCATAGTATGCCGACGGACGCATGCGGCCTTCGTCGTCGAATTCCTTGTACGCCATCGGCACCGACGATTGATTCGGGATCGTGAACATGCGCATCCAGCGTCCCAGCAGGCGCAAGGTATTGACCACGTTGAACGATTGCGAACCGCCGCAGACTTGCATGACGGCCAGCGTGCGTCCCTGGCTCGGACGCAGCGCGCCCTGCTCCAGCGGTATCCAGTCGATCTGGTTTTTCATGACGGCGGTGACGGCGCCGTGCCGCTCCGGACTGCACCACACCTGCCCTTCCGACCACAAGGACAGCGCGCGCAGTTCGACTACCTTCGGATGGTCTTCCGGCACGCTGCCGGCCATCGGCAATTCCATCGGATCGAAGATTTTGACTTCGGCACCGAAATGCTCCAGGATGCGCGCCGCCTCGTAAGTCAGAAAACGGCTGAAGGAACGCTCGCGCAGCGATCCGTACAGCATCAGGATACGCGGCGGATGGTTCATGTCGCCGACCGGCGCCAGCCTGGAGAGATCGGGAATATCGAGCAGCTCGGCCTTGATGTTCGGCAGGTTTGGAATGGACATGGGCTACTTCCTATTTATTGGCGGATTGGGATGTGAAATCACCAGGCGCCACTGTACCACCCACCGTCGCATCGGCCGGCGGCGCCGGATACAGCCAGCAGAACACGGCGGTGGCGGCCACCGCGCCGACCAGTTGCGCGACGATGAAGCCGGGCGCATCGACCGGCCGGATGCCTGCAAACGTGTTGGTCGCGCAGCGCGCCAGCGTGACGGCGGGATTGGCGAACGAGGTCGACGACGTGAACCAGTAGGCCGACGTGATGTAGGCGGCCACGGCAAATGGCGTCACGCCCGGCCGGCTGCGCGAGCAGCCGATGATGACGGCAATCAGGCCGAAGGTGGCGACGCATTCGCTCCACCACTGGGCCGGACCGGTGCGCGCGTGTTCGGACGCGAAAAACAGCGCTTCGCCGAACATGCCGTGCGCGGCGGCCACACCGGCGAAAGCGCCTGCCACCTGGATCGCGACATACGGCCCCACTTCGGCAACGGGGAGATTGCCCTGCAAGGCTTCCGATAAGCTCACCACCGGATTGAAGTGCGCCCCCGATATCGTGCCGAACATCAGGATCAGCGCGACCAGGCCGGCGCCGGTGGCGAGCGAGTTGGCCAGCAAGGCGATGGCGACATTGCCACCGGCCAGCCGTTCTCCCATGATGCCGGAACCGACGACGATCGCCAGCAGCATCGCCGTACCTAATCCCTCGGCCACAATACGTCGTGCGAAACTCATGATTGCATACCGCCGATCTTGTCGAACTCACGTTTCAGGGCCAGCTTGTCGAGCCTGTCCAGCGGCAGGCTGAGGAAGATGTCGAGGCGCGTCTTGATCTCGCGGCAGACGGTCGCGAACGCATGGCGAATCTCGTCATCCGACCCTTTGACGGCAGCCGGGTCGCGAAAACCCCAGTGCGCCGTCGTTGGCTGGCCAGGCCAGTACGGGCACATTTCGCCGGCGGCATTGTCGCAGACAGTGATCACGAAATCCATCTTCGGCGCATAAGGCGAGGCAAATTCGTTCCACGGTTTGCTGCGCAGATCCTGCGGTGCGTAACCGATTGCCTTGACCTGTTCCAGCGCGAAGCGGTTCACCGCGCCGGCCGGATTGCTGCCGGCGCTGAACGCTTTGAAACGCCCGGCGCCGGCACCGTTCAGCAAGGCCTCGGCCATGATGCTGCGCGCGGAATTGCCGGTACACAGAAACAGGACGTTATAGATTTTTTCGCTCATCATGACTCAGCTCGCTCAGGCTTGCAGCGTGCCGATACGGTCCAGCTCAAGCTTCAGGCGAGCCTGATCCTTCTTCAATTGTTCCAGCGGCAGTGCGAAGAAAGCTTCGATGCGTGCACGGAGAGTACGGTAGGCGTGCATGAAGGCGGCATCGATTTCCTCTTCCGTGCCGGTGGCGTGGGCCGGATCTTCGACGCCCCAGTGGGTACGCAGCACCGGTCCCAGGTAGGCCGGACAGGTTTCTCCGGCCGCGCTGGCGCAGACGGTGATGACGATGTCCGGCGTCACCGGCAGCTTGTCCCAGGATTTGCTGTGGTAGCCCTCGGTGGAAATCCCCTCGCGCGCCAGCAGCGCCAGCGAGCGCGGATGGACGTAGCCGGCCGGCTGGCTGCCGGCGCTGACGGCGCGCCAGCCTTCCGGCGCCAGATGGTTGAAAGTGGCTTCGCCCAGGATCGAGCGGCAGGAATTACCGGTGCAAAGTATCAGTACATTCATAGGTGTCTCAAGGTGGATGGCAGGGCGGCAAGAGCTGACAATACTTTCTTTGTTTCCATGATGCGTTTCCATCAATTCGATTATTCGACAATCATGAAATTATATCGCAAAACATCAAATAAAACGACAATTCCAATAGTATCGAATTATATTGACAGCCCGATGGCATGGACCTATGCTTCGCTCGTTGAATAACGAATAACACTATATGAGCAACTGCTGCGATTGATCATGAATAACCCGAACCTGCCAGTCGCCGTACTCGGGGCCGGACCTGTCGGCCTGGCCGCGGCAGCCCACCTGATCGCGCGCGGCATCACGCCGCTCATCCTTGAAACGGGTACGACCATAGCGAGCAACCTGGAAAGCTACCGGCATGTGCGGCTATTTTCTCCCTGGCAGTACAACATCGACAAGGCGGCGAAAAATCTGCTGGAACAGTCCGGCTGGCAGGCGCCGGCATCGTCCGGCTTGCCCAGCGCCGGAGAACTGATCGATCAATACCTCAAGCCGCTGGCGGCGATTCCTGCCATTGCCAAACACTTGAAGCTGGGCCATCGAGTCACACAGATCACGCGTTCGGGCTACGACAAGGTCAGGACGCGCGGCCGCGAAAACGCTCCTTTTGTCATTCGCGCCGTCACAGCGGCTGGCGAGCGGGAGTACATCGCCAGCGCCGTGCTCGATGCGACGGGCACCTGGTCGCATCCGAATCCGCTTGGCGCGAACGGTTTGCCTGCACTGGGCGAGGTGATGCTGCGCGAGCGCATCGCTTACGGCATGCCGGACGTACTTGGCGCGCAGCGGCAACGCTATGCCGGCCGGCGCGTACTGGTGGTCGGTACTGGCCATTCGGCTACAGGAACCTTGCTGGCACTGGCGCAGCTTGCTGAAGAAGCGCCAGGCACGCGGCTGGTCTGGGCCATCCGGGGCAAGCATACAGCGAAAATATTTGGAGGTGGCGATGCCGATGGTTTGCCCGCACGCGGCCAGTTGGGCATGCGACTCAAGGCGCTGCAGGAATCAGGGCAATTGGAACTGCACCAGCAATTCCGCATTCATGCCGTGGCCGAAGCGGCTGGCGCCATCACCGTCACGGCCGATGCCGCCGCGGGCGACGTGGCGCTCATCGAAGGCATCGACCAGATTATCGCTGCCACCGGTGCACGCCCCGACCTCCAGATCACCCGGGAATTGCGCGTGCGGCATGATCCCGGACTGGACAGCGCGCAAGCACTGGCGCCGTTGATCGACCCGAATGAACATGGCTGCGGCATTGTCCGCCCACACGGGCACCGTGAACTGTCGCATCCGGAACAAGGCTATTACGCGGTAGGCGCGAAGAGCTATGGGCGTGCACCCAACTTCCTGCTGGTGACAGGTTACGAGCAGGTACGTTCGGTGGTCGCTGCCTTGGTGGGCGACATGGCGCAGGCGGACCATGTGCAACTGAAGCTACCGGAGAGTGGCGTGTGCAATACACGCCTGGATGTTTCCACCCAGGCGTCCCCTGCCCCACCATCAAGCGCTGCCGCCTAGTTGCCCGCGCAACTGAAACTGCTGGCCAGGTTGGCATCACCGCCTTCATAGCGCGGCCAGCTCGGGTAACGGCACAGCGGCCGCTGCCCCGTGCCGCCGGCAGTGCGATCGAGCGGAGATTTCGCGTTGCGGTTGGGGATGACGATATGGTCGGCCGGGTCGATATTGCGCTCGGCCCAGTCGGTCAATATCTGCAAGGGATCGTAGACGGGAATGAACGGCCCCGTATCTCCATGTCCCAAACCATTGATGATGTAAAAGCGCGTAAAACCGTCGACCCCGTGCTGGCCGTAGCGCGCCACTAGGTCGTGATAGTAATCGACCGACGAATCGGTGCTGACCACTTCGTCGGCCGAACCGTGGGTCCAGACGATCTTGCCGCCCTTGGCGATGAACGCGTCCAGGTCGGGATTGGTCGCGTCGGTCATCGCCGACACTTCGGCGATGCGCTGCGCGTAGGCGGTGGCCGGCGTGGCAGCATATGTCGTGCCGGACTTGACAGCGGCCGGCGTGCCGGCATAGTTGCCGTTGGCCGGATTCATGCGGCGCGGATCGAAATTCTGGCTTTGCCGGGCAATAAAATATTTGACCCATTCACTGCCCGTCTGATACGCGTTCGGCGAGTTGGCCGCCGCGCCGCCGGACGCGGTGGCGCACCAGTTCGAGAACAAGGTGCTGAACTGGCCAGTGCTGCTGAGCACGGGACCGGTAGCGCTGGGACCGAAATCGCGCGACGCGTACGGAGAGCCGTAGGCCGGGATATTGTTGGCCGGCACCGCGCAATTCGTTACCGCCGCGCCGCCGAACACCATGCCGGCCATGATGTTGTAGCCGCCGTAGCGCGTCACGCCATTGGCCAGCGCATAATCGAATACCAGCGGATTGGCCATCGTGCGCACGGTGGCGATCTGCGCATCGGACAGGCAATTGTTGCCGGTATCGCCGCCACCTGCACAGCGCAGCGTCGCCAGTGTCGTGTCCGAGCGCGCCTTGCACCCGTCCAGGTTGCTGATGATGCCGTCTTCCAGCCCGTCCAGGCCGTCGCAGGTATTCATCACCGTCTGCATCAGCAAAGTGGTTTTAACGGGATTGATCCAGCCGGCCGGCGACGCGGCGCCCGCCGCGTTCAGCCACAGCGCCCTCCCCAGCGCCACGTTGGCCAGCCGCAGCCCCGTGTAATTCAGTGCGGGACGGTTGATGAAGAGTCCATCGTAGTTTTCCGGCCAGTTCTGGATCACGGCAAAACCATCGCGCCCGCCCGTCGAGCTGCCAAAGAAATACCCTTTCAGTTGGCGCGGCACGCGGTACACCGACTGCATCAGGTAGCGCGCGGCATCCTGCGTCTTTTTCAATTGCAAGCGGCCATAGTTCGCCAGCGCCTCGTCATTGGCGGCAAAGGTGCCGGACGTGATGCTGCTGCTTTGATGACCGGAATCGGAACCGAAGGTCATATAGCCCAGCGCCAGCGGCGTCGCGGCCGTCGCGGGCGCGAAATTCAATCGCGCCATGCCGTTCGTGCCCGGCACGCCGCTCGATCCATTGTCCAGCGTGCCGTCGAATCCACCGCCGCCGTTGTGGATGAATTTCCCGTTCCACTGCGCCGGCAGGTTGACTTCAAAGCCGATCGGCGGATTGACGGTGACGGCGCCCAGCGCCACGTTGCCCGTCGCGCTGGCCGGGTCGATATTGCCCAGCACCTTGCAGAAGGTGCCATTGAAATTGTCCGGCGCGCTGGCCGGCACCCAGGTCGCCGAGGTGATGACGGCGCCGCCGGTCGCCAGAGAGAATGCCGACGCCGGCAGCGCCGTGCCGTTCAGCGCAGCGCAGCCCGCGGCCGTCAGCGGCGCCGGCTGGAAATTGACGACATACGAGGCGGCGGCGGCGGCCGCTGCCGGATCGGCGGCGGCGCCAATGGTGCCCGCATAGCCCGCGACCTGCACGCCGAATTTGGTGACGACGGCGGCAGCCCGGTCCGCGGCCGTGGCGTTGGCCGGCAAGCCAGCGCCCGCCGATTGCAGCATCACGGCGGTGGCGACAGCGTAGTTGTGCAGCAAGGCGGACTGGCCCGGCCCTTGCAGGTAATCGGCCAGCAAGTCGGCGTCATCCGGCAGGCCGAGCGCGGCGCGCAACGACGCCAATGCCTGCTGCAAGGTCTGCCCGCCGGCCATGCGCGCGGCGACCAAGGTGGTCAAAGGAGACAGCACGTTCGTCACGCCCACCGGCGCCGTCATCGAATAGCCGAGAGATACCGGCTTGCCGGGCTGGTCCAGGTCGACCGTGCTGCCGGCGATGACTTGCGCGACCAGCGCGTGGTTCAGCGCCTGCCCGGACGGCACGGCGAGGATGAATTTGCCGCTCGTATCCGTCATGGTCGACGCTTCGCCCGCGTCGAACTGGCCGTTATCGTTAATGTCGAAAAATACGCGCGCGCCGCTCAGGTAACCGTCCATCACGACGCCGGCCAGCATGGTGTCGGTGCTGCCGGTGCCCGTGATGGTCGTTGTCAGCTTGCCGGCGCCGGCCTGCGCCAGCGCGTTGGCCTTGACCAGCACCAGCGGCCGCGCGCTGTAGGCGTACGGTGCGCTCCAGCCGATGGTGGCCGGCAGCGCGCATCCCGCCAGCGCGCGGCCGTTCAGCATCGAACCGCTATCCTTGACGGCGCCGGCCGGGCCGGCATCCGGGTCTTGCAGCAGCGCGTCGCAGCCGGGCGCACCAGCAATCTCGAACGCATTGTTGTTCGACAGGATCTGCGCGCCCAGTCCGGCGCCGACACTGTAGCGGTGCGGGTAGACGGCGTCGTCGCGGGTGCCAACGTAATAATTATTGAACAGGTGGAGTTGCCCCTGGCGCGCCAGCGGCGCCGCCGAAGAAACAGCGTTGAATACATTGTTGCTGAAGGTGACGCGCAAGTGTCCGGCATCGGCGTCGTCGCCAGTGCCGATGACGGCGGCGCTGGCCTGCTGCGCAAACACGGTATAGGACACCGTCACGTAATCGGCGCCGTGCGAAACGGCCAGCGCGCCGCCATGGCACTGCATGCGCACGCCGTTGACCATCGGCGCGAGGTTGTCTGTGCCTGGCGCATCCGTAAAGCTGGTGTGGTCAATCCACACGTGGTGGCTGCCGGCGATCGTCACGGCCGGGAAGGTTCCGTTCCACGCGCCGGTGGCCGGGTCCCAGCTTGGCGCGACATCGCACGGGTTGACGATCTTCAGATTACGGATGATGACTTGCGATACACCGTTCAGCACCAGTTGGCCGTTGACGATGCCGGACGCGGCGCCGTCGCCGATCAGCGTCGTGTTGCTGTTGATTTTAATGGTGCCGCGCGCAGCCTGGTCGTCGCGACTGCTGTACGGCACGCCGCCGCTCATGTCGATGGTGCCTGTTAACTTGATGATTTTGGCGCCATTGTCTCCATTGCGCAACGCATTCAGCAACTGGGCGCGGTTGCTCACCGTGTAGATCGCCGCCGATGTCGCGGCGGCGCCGCCGGCCGTGCCGCCAGCGGCGCCGGCCCAGCCGTCAGCGGGAGCCGGCAGACGCGCGGCATCGATATTCGGCACGGTATCGGCGTGGCCGGGAGCGGCAAAGAGGCAGGCCACGAGGCAGGCGAGCAGCGACGTCACACGCCGGGAAGTCATGATCGATGGAACGGATTTCATCAGGTATCTCCCTTTAAGCTTTGCGGGCTGGACGACGAACGCCGGCGAGCGCGGCCAGGCCAGTCAGCAGCAGCAATGCCGTCTGCGGCACCGGCACGGCGGACGGCGCATCGAAGCTGAGCTGGCCGCTGAAGCTGGCATAGTCGGCGCCGCCGTTTGCTCCGGACGGCCAGCCAATTCCTCCCAGGTCGATGCCGACCGCGTGGCCATTCAGCAAGGTCAAACCGGGTATGCCGGATGCCAGGCTGTTGTCAAACAGGCTGAAGCCCGTGATGGCCTTGCCCAGGCTGTTGCCGAAGTCCAGGGTCATGCGGTAAGCGCCTGCCGGAACCGGGCCGTTGTTGTAGACCGTGATCGCGCCGGCCGTGGAAATATCGACGGCAAACAGGTAGTCGCCGCTGAGAAATTCGGGATTGAAGGGATTGTCGTCGGCGTCGATGTGAGTCACGTTGCTGCCCGCCTCTTGCGCATACAGGTGATCGAGGCCGAGCATGGCGTCGGCGGCACCGTTATAGGTGGCGCTGATGACGGCGTCCTGCAATATCGGGGTGGCGTGGGCGGCTGGCGCCAGCAATGCCGCGATGACACTGGCGGCGCAAAGTAAGGTTTTCATGATGGACTGTCTCCGATGTTTTTTATCGGCGCAGCCTTTGTGTGTTGCCGGACCTGCGCTCCACACTGAATATAGAGATAAAAGTCTATGTTGTAAAAGATGTCAAACTGCGAAACTCGATACTTTAAATATATGATATCGAGACGAGATCCCGCCACCCCGCCGCCATTTGCGCATGCGGATAACGGTTTCTTAAAGAAATGCGCGATACACGCTATGTACGAAGATATATAGCGATATCGGGGTTGGCAGCCTATCCTTTCGTTGGCCTTCCACCGCCGACATGGTGCGCCACCCACCCACTGGAGAATTGATGTCTTATGCGTTTATCAAGATAACTGGCCGGACACGGCAACCATCGTTTTCCCCGGCGCCCGGCAGGCAGAGAAAGACGTACCGGATACGCGGTTTCGCCCCGAATACAGGGCCGGCAGCATGGAGTCTCAAATAAAAATGAATAGCGAGGTGCAAGCATGAAACCGATCATCATCGTCGGCAGCGGCATGGCCGGTTATACCGTGGCGCGCGAAGTGCGCAAGCTCGATCGCGAAATCCCGATCACCATCATCAGCGCCGACAGCGGCGATTTCTATTCGAAGCCGATGCTGTCGAACGCCTTCCTGCTGGGCAAGGACGCGGCCAGCCTGGTCAATTCCACGGCACAGCAGATGGCGGCCCAGCTCAATGCCGGCATCCTGAGCCATGCCACGGTCGAGGCGATCGATACGCGCGCCCACACGGTGACGGTGGCGCTGGCCGGCGCAAGCCAGGTGCTGCCCTACAGTTCCCTGGTGCTGGCGCTGGGCGCCGACCAGCGCCGCATCAGGCTTGGCGGCAATGCCGCCGACGAGGTGCTGACGATCAACGACCTGGAAGACTACGGCCGTTTCCGCGCGGCGCTGGACGGATGCCTGCGCGTCGCGATCCTCGGCGCGGGACTGATTGGCTGCGAATTCGCCAACGACCTGGCGGCGCAATTCGACGTGGCGCTGGTCGATCCGGCCAACTGGCCCTTGAACCGCCTGCTGCCCGAACCGCAGGGCCTGGCCATGGCGGCCGCGCTGGAGGATATCGGCGTCGAAATGCACCTGGGGAAAACGCCGACGTCGATCGACCGCCGCGGCAAAACCTACCTGGTGCGCATGTCCGGCGGCGAAACGCTGGAAGTGGACCGGGTTGTCGCGGCGATCGGCCTGGTGCCGCGCACGGAACTGGCGAAAACTTCCGGGCTGGCCGTGGCGCGCGGCATCGTCACCAATGCATGGCTTTGCACCAGCGCGCCGGACGTCTATGCGCTGGGCGATTGCGCCGAAGTCGACGGCCTGGTGCTGCCCTACATCATGCCGATCATGCAGGCGGCGCGCGCGCTGGCCAAGACGCTGACGGGAGAGTCGACGCGCGTGGTGTACCCGGTGATGCCGGTGCAGGTAAAAACGCCGGCGCTGCCCGCCGTCGTGGCGTCGCCGCTCGCAACGACGCAAGGCCAATGGCAGGTGGCGATGGCGGCGGCCGATGTCGAACAGGGCGGCAACGGCGTCTGGGAATACCGCAATGCGGAGAATGAAATGCACGGCTTCGCGCTGATCGGCGAACACGTCAAACAGAAAAATGCGCTGTTGACGGCGATGGCATCGAAGCGATCATAAAACAGGCAGCGGGATCGCTACACAGGGCGAAAGCGGGGATTCGTTGTGTAGAAAACCATACAACGATAGCCGCGCTCGGACACGACTATCGTTGCAGCCCCCACCCTGAAGCGGAGGCATCTTTTACTGGATTACGCTTTGACGCCGACGATGACGCTCGACGCCTTGAAGGCGGCGCTGGCAGCTTTACCAGGCGCCAGGCCCAGGTTGGCGACGCTTTCATTGGTGACGATGGCGGCGATCACGGAGCCGTTGCCGAGTTTCAGCGTGACTTCGGAATTGACCGCGCCCTTGGTCACTTCTTCGACAGTGCCGGCCAGCTGGTTGCGGGTCGACAGGCGTACGCCGGCGATATCGGTTACCAGGATCACCCACGATGCCTTGATCAGGGCGAATGCTTCGGAACCGACCGCGAGGCCGAGGGATTCGGTGCTGCTGTGGGCCAGGACGGCGACGACTTTCTGGCCGTCCGGCAAGCCGATTTCGACTTCGTCGTTGACGGCGCCGCGTTGAATGGCGGTGACTTTACCGCTGAGTTGATTGCGCGCGCTGGTAAACATGATTCCTCCGAGAGATTGTTAGGACGTGCGAATGCACCGTAGCATATTAAAGATGCTACGGTGCCCTGGCAATATGAGCATAATAATAATGTTTATACTTGGCGCACCCGCCCAAGGCATTCAGGCGTCGTCATTCCCTCGCCTTATCGTTAAAAATTGCGCATGCACCGGTGCTCCGTCCGAACCGGACTGTCTTGCGCATGCGGGACGGGGACCGGCGGATAGCATTGCGTGAACTGGTCGCAATGGCCGCAGCCGGACGGGCGCAAGTCATGTTGCCCGAGTTCGTCGCCCAGCTCATCGTATATAAAACGCTTCCATTTCAGGTTACGCGTGTTGCGTTGATATAGCGGTTCAAAGTAATGGCGCAGCAAGGCCGACACCACTTCCCTCCCGCTCACGCCAAGGTCTTCCCACAGGTGGCGCTCGCCGAAACTGGCGGCGGCAACGGCGTGCGCCAGCCAGCGCGCCTGTTGTTCGTCGGCACCGGCGGAACGACTGACTAGCATCAAGTCGACCAGTTGCTCGACCAGCGGCGGCGTCTCGGCCAGCAGCGCGGCATGGTTCTGCAACATGTACCGGCTCACCTCCGTGGCGGAAAAAACGTATCTGACCAGTTGCAGCAATTCCGCGCCGGGCAAGCCGAGCGTGGCGACGAACGGCGGCAATTCTCCGGTTTGCGCACGCCGCAAGACGCCGGCCAGGGCCGAACGCAGCAGGTCGGCAGGATTGGTGGGCGTCGCAACGGACGCTGTCGATGGTTTCTCGGTCATCAGTATCACTCTACGATTTGACGCACTTCGATGGTTTGCAACCACTTCACGTGGCGCGCGCCGGTCCGGATATCCTTGCCCGACACCAGCGCCAGCGGACCTTCCTCGCTGCCCAGCGCTTTTCCATCGCGCTCGAACAGCACCAGCACGCCATCGCCGACGTCCGAATTAAACAGTTCGCTCCACGAGAAAATCACCTTGTAGCCATCGCTGGCCGCGGCGATGATCGCCAGTTTTTTGACCGTATTATGGTCGCGCGTCACGATGCTGGCCCGTTCCAGGATATCGCGCAGTCGCACACCCCTGACCTGGCTCATCTTGCTTTTATCGGCCCCGCCACGGCCCCCCAGTTGCCATTCGGCGATCAGTTCCGGAGGAAAGGCACGCAAGTCGTCGGCGCGCAGCGTCAACGGCTTTGCCACGGCGCCTGATATCGCCAGGGTGGAAGCGGCTGGTGGTGGGCCGGGCGTGTCATGGGCAAACGACGACGCCCCGGCGGCAAGCACGCCGGCAAGCAACAGGGTGCGCAACAAAAAATGGTTTTTCATGGCTTGCCGCGAACGCCGCCGAAAATCAGCGGCAAAATCTGGGGTCAGACCCGGGGGTCTGACCCCGGCCCTTGCATCTGATTTTGGCAAAAAGAATGGCATGTCTGTCCTTGATCGATTTAAAACTCACGCTTCGCCAGAGTCCGCGCGCAGCAGCAGCGAAAGCCGATGCATCTGTTCCTGCGCGGCGGCGACGGCGGCCGACTCCATCGAGCGAAATTGCGCCAGCACATGCAGGCCCGCTTCCGTCACCTGCGCCCCGCCTCCCTGCACGCCGCCGGCCGCGCTGCGCACCAGCGGTTCGCGGAAACTGCGGTTCATGACATCGACCAGCAGCCACGCGCGCCGATAAGACATTTGCATGACGCGCGCCGCCGCGCTGATCGACCCGGTCCGGGCAATGGCATCGAGCAGATCGGCCTTGCCAGGCCCCATGGCAATACCGTCGTCGCACAGCAGCCGCAATTTCAGATCGATCTTCGGCGTCATCGGGATGGCTTGAGCATGCAAATTGTCCATTATCAGTACCTGCGCAGAGCAAAGGTTTCAAAGACTTCAACTAACGGTCACTGTTTTACAGGAGCGCGGACTGCCCGGCGGCGAACGGAAACAATAACATATATGCTTGACGGCTATTGCGGATCGCTATATTCGGTATTATATTACGACGGCGTTTGACTGGCCGCTTTGAGCGGCCTTTTTTTGGAAATCGCTGTATACATAACACTATAACGATACGACTGGGAGCAGGGAAATAATGAAGCAAAGTAACATGACTATGGAGATCCGACCGGAAGCTTCTCCGCACGCTGCGCGCAACGGCGTGCGCAAGACCGTATTGGCGCTGGCCGTCATCGCGGCGCTGAACCATGCCGGCGCCTGGGCGCAAGCGCCGATCGGCGGCGCCGCGAACGCGCCCTTCGATCTGGGCACGGTGATCGTGGTCGGCCAGCGCGTGCAGGCCGGCGAAGTCGGCGAAGACCAGGTGGCGTCGGTCGTCACGCGCAAGGAAATGCAGACGTTCAATCGCGACAATGTCGGCGACGCCCTCAACTTGCTGTCCGGCGTGACCTTGTCGAACAATGTGCGCAATGAAAAAACCATCAGCGTGCGCGGCTTCGATTCGCGCCAGGTGCCGCTGTTCATCGACGGCATCCCGGTCTACGTGCCGTACGACGGCTATGTCGACTTCAACCGCTTCACCACGGCCGACCTGGCTGCGATCCAGGTCGCCAAGGGTTTCAGTTCGGTCGCCTACGGCCCGAACGCGCTGGGCGGCGCAATCAACCTGATTTCGCGCAAGCCGGTGCAGCGCTTCGAGGGTGATGCGACGGTCGGCTTCGCGTCCGGCAGCGAACGGCAAGTGTCGGCCAACGTCGGCACCAACCAGGGCATGTGGTACTTGCAGGCTGGCGCGTCTTACCTGGAAAGCGACGGCTTCCCGCTGTCCTCCGATTTCGCGCGCACCGCCAGCGAAGACGGCGGCCAGCGCAACAATGCCTACCGCAAGGACAGCAAGCTGTCGTTCAAGGTCGGCCTGACGCCGAACGCGCGCGACGAATACACGATCAGTTACTATAAACAGGATGGCGAAAAAGGCCAGCCGCCGTCGACCGACCCGGTCGCCGCGCGCTACTGGAAATGGCCATTCTGGAACAAGGAAAGCCTGTACTTCATTTCGAAGACGGCGCTGGGCGCTTCCGAATCGCTGCAGGTACGGGCATACCACGACAGTTACGACAATGAAGTCGACAGTTATTTCGACGGCACTTACAGCCGCCTGAAAACCACGGGTTCGGGCAGCGTCGGCACCGGGCGCAGCATCTATAACGACCGCACCATCGGCGGCTCCGTCACGCTCGAATCGACTCGGTTACCAGGCAACACGCTGCGCTTCGTCACGCACTACAAGCAGGACAAGCACCACGAGCACGATGCCAACGACGTCACCAACAGCATTTACAAGGACACGCTGGTGTCGTACGCGCTGGAAGACAATATCGCCGTGGCCCCTTCATGGACGCTGTCGCTGGGCGCGGCGCACCACGAACTGAAACCGCAGACGGTCTACAACCTCGGCAACCCATACTCGCTGCCGGGCAAGCAGAGCGCCAACAATGCGCAGGCCGGCCTGTTCTACGACTGGGCCGACGCCGGCCGCGTGTACGCCACCGTGGCGAGCAAGTCGCGCCTGCCGACATTGAAGGACCGCTATTCGCAGCGCCTGGGCACCTTCATCGAAAACCCGGGTCTGCAACCGGAACGTTCGGTCAATTACGAACTCGGCTACCAAGGCCGCGCCTGGAACGGCCTCAAGGCCGAAGCGGCCGTGTTCTACAGCGATATCCGCGACAAGATCGCGACGGCCGTCAACGTTTCCGGCACCAAGTCGCAGATGCGCAACATCGGCCACGTGGAAGCGTCCGGCATCGAACTGGGCATCAGCGGCCAGGCATCGGCGCGGCTGGAATTCGGCGGCAATTACACGCTGACCGAACTGAAAAACATCAGTGCGCCAGCCACCAAATTGCTCGATGTGCCGAGGCAGAAGATCACTGCGCACGCCTTGTTCCGCCCGGTCGACAGCGTCGACCTGATCGCGTTCGCCGAGCATAACAGCGGCCGCTGGGCATCGAACACGCTGGAACTGCGCAGTTTTACGACGCTCAATTTCAAGGCGGCGTACAAGCCGCTGGCGCGCGTAACGCTGGAAGCGGGCGTGAACAACGCGGGCGACAAGAATTACATGCTGGCCGACGGGTTCCCGAACCCTGGCCGGATGTGGTTCGCCAACGCCCGTTACCAGTTCTAGAACGGGGCGGCGGGCGGCGGCCTCGCCATGAGGCTGTCGCCCTTGCGCGCAAGAAGATAGACAACGCAATCTCGACGAGGAATGAACGATGCCGCATCTGCCAATCCAGGCGCCTGTCAAGTACGGCCGCCCTGCCGTGCGCGGCACGGCCTATGAAACGGTGTTCAGCCCTCTGCGGGATGCCTGCTGCACCCCTGTCCCGGCCAAGCTGTCGGCCGCGTTGCCGGTGCGGCGCGTCAGGCTGGCCGAACTGGACGCCAACCTGCACTGCTCCATCATCGGCACGTGTCTCACCACGGGGGAATTGCGCAAGCTGGTGCCGCGCCATGTTCCCGGCCTGGATCGCAAACTGGCCAACGATCTCGAAATCCACCACACGGCGGTCGACCTGTCGATCCGCGGCGGCCTGCTGTCCAAGGAACTCAACAAGGCGCTCGATACGCGCCACGAACTGACGATCAAAAAATTCAAGGGCGCGCCCGACGAGGGCGCATTGAAAGCGCTGTGGCGCGACTCGCTGGCGAACGGCGAAATCCCCGGCGCCTACTGGGCCCTGATGACGCACCCGATGACGACATTCGAAATCCGCACGATGGCGTTCGGCGACGTGCACATGCTGTCGCACCTGGTCGGCGCGTCGAACCGGGCCGACATACGGCGCCTCGTGGCGCTGGAAGAAGAATGCGAAAAACTGAAGGAACAGAACGGCCGACAACAAACGCGGTTGCACGAAATGAGCGTGCAGCACGAAGCGGCCGTGCGCAAGCTGGAACTGCAAGTGGCGCAGTTGACGGCGCAGTGCGGGCAGTCTTTGCCGACCGCACCGTCGACAGTGATCGATGAAGTAGCGCAGTTGCGCCACGCGCTGGCCGATGGCGAACAAAAATTATCTTTGCACGCCGCGCGCCGCAATGAAGCGGAACAGCGCGCGCTCGCGCATGAAGAATCGATCCAGTCGCTCAAGGCGGCATTGCAGCGCGCGCAGGAAGAAGCGCAAGCCGCGCATCTCGAAGCGCAGGCGCTGGAACAGGCGCTGACCGGTTCGCTCGAACCCGAAACGGGTCACGCCACGCTGCCGCAACTTAAGGGCAAATGCGTGCTGTACGTGGGCGGCCGCCCTGCCTCATCGGCCACGCTCGGCAAGCTCGTTGCCGCGGCGGGCGGCGAATTGCTGGTGCACGACGGCGGCATCGAAGACCGCCGGGGATTATTGTCCGCCATGCTGCCGCGCGCGCATTTGGTCGTGTTTCCGATCGACTGCATCAGCCATAACGCGATGCACATCGCAAAACAATCCTGCGCCCGCCACGGCATCGCCTGCCACCCGCTGCGCACCGCCAGCGTGGCCAGCTTCGTCGAACTGATGCAGAGATTGTCCGAACAGGAGCAGGCCGGGCAAGGCTGATGAGACAAATGCGGATCAGGCCCTAATGCCGTTAAGTTAAGGCCAAATTTGTCATTCCCGCGCAGGCGGGAATCCCATTTTAGAGTCGCAAACGGCGCAAAAAGATGGGATTCCCGCTTTCGCGGGAATGACAAATTTGGCGCTAACTTAACGGCATTAGGATCAGGCCCGGCACTTCAATCGGTCCAAGAAACCGGCCAAGGCCGACGTATCAATATCTTCCAATATAACCATCCGAGCAGCACCAGCAGCAGCGCTCCGGCCGCGACGGGAAACAGTAAAAATGGCCAGCCGGCGTGGCCCAGAAAAACGATGGCGGGATTGCTGCCGGCGGGCGGGTGTACGGTGCGCGTGGCCATCATCAGCATTAAGGCGCAGGCACTGGCGGCAGCCAGCGACGGCCATCCGGGTCCGAACACTTGCAGGAACAGCAGGCCGCACATCGTCGTCAGCAGGTGGCCGCCGATGATATGGCGGGGTTGCGAGAACGGGCCGTCGGGAAAGCCGAACAGCAGCACGCTGGTGGCGCCGAACGAGCCGAGGATCAGCGGCTTGCCGCTTTCCACAGCCAGGCAGCCGATGATGGCGAAGGCTAAAAACGTTCCCAGTCCGGCGCGCAGCATCGTGCCGGTTTGCGGCTTGGCGGCGGGGAGTGGCACTGGTTTAATCTGGGTCGTCATAAAAAAACCTGTTGTGTTGAGTTTGAGGCGGCGGCATGCCGG
Organism: Pseudomonadota bacterium; assembly: GCA_040389645.1. Lineage (GTDB taxonomy): Bacteria > Pseudomonadota > Gammaproteobacteria > Burkholderiales > Burkholderiaceae_D > Rugamonas. The sequence continues at coordinate 98,500 of JAZJZT010000042.1, forward strand.
ACATGCCACTGCCTCGCCCAGATGGGCGGGTCTCGCTCTTTTCTGGACGTAGGATCTGGACGCTTTTTTAGCCAAAATCAGATGCAAAGGCCGGGGTCAGACCCTCGGGTCTGACCCCAGATTTTGCCGCTGATTTTCGGTGGCGTTCCGGGCAATCCTTGAAGCACCCTTACTACTGGATGCAACCCAGGTCAGGCGGCTTTCTTTTCAAACTTGGCCGCTTCTTCGGAGCCGCCCGTCGCGTTGCCCTTGCTGTACGAGTGGGCGCCGACGCCGGCCAGCTTGCCGTCCTGGACGATCAGGTATTCGTCGCGGATCGGGCGCTGCTCGAAATAACACTCGAGGATCTCGCGCGTGCCGGCGGCGTAGCGGGTCTGGGCCGACAGGCTGGTGCCGGAAATGTGCGGCGTCATGCCGTGGTGCGGCATCGTGCGCCACGGGTGGTCGTTCGGCGCCGGTTGCGGGAACCAGACGTCGCCTGCATAACCGGCCAGTTGGCCACTTTCAAGCGCGTCGACGATCGCATCGCGGTCGCACAGCTTGCCGCGCGCCGTGTTGATCAAATAGGCGCCGCGCTTGAAATGCTTCAGGCTCTGCGCGTTGATCATGTGTTCCGTCTCCGGATGCAGCGGGCAGTTCAGCGTCACGACATCGCACACCTTGGCCAGGCTTTCCAGGTTGCTGTGATAAGTCAGATTCAGCTCGCGCTCGACCGCTTCCGGCAGGCGGTGGCGATCCAGGTAGTGCAGCTTGACGTCGAACGGGTGCAGCAGGCGCAGCACGCGCAGGCCGATGCGGCCGGCCGCGACGGTCCCGACATTCATCGCTTCCAGGTCGTAGGATCGCGCCACGCAATCGGCGATGTTCCAGCCGCCGTTGACGACCCAGTTATAGGATGGAATGTAATTGCGCACCTGCGCCAGGATCATCATCAGCACGTGCTCGGCCACGCTGTTGCTGTTGCAGTATGTGACTTCGGCCACCGTCACGCGGTGTTCCATCGCGGCCTGCAGGTCGGTGTGGTCGGAGCCGATGCCGGCGGTGACGATCATCTTCAGTTTTTTTGCCTTGGCGATGCGTTCGGCCGTCATGTAGGCGGGCCAGAACGGTTGAGAAATGACGATCTCGGCATCGTGCAATTCCCGGTCGAGCACACTGCCGTCGCCATCCTTGCTGGACGTGACGATCAATTCATGTCCGTTCGATTCGAGATAGCGGCGCAGGCCGAGTTCTCCGGATACGCTGCCGAGCAAGGCGCCCGGCGTAAAATCGATCGCCTTCGGCGTGGGTAAGGTTTGCCCGTCAGGATAGCGGGTCGGTTGCGGCAGGTCGTCGCGGGCGTAGCTGGTGGGATAGCCGGTGACGGGGTCGTCGTACAAAACGCAGATAATCTTGGCCATGCTGGTCTCCTTGGGTGGCTGATGGGATCGGGCCCATGTTCGCGTCCTGCGCCGGTTGGCGGCAGGTCGTGAACAGATGATGGACGTTTCGGCCCGATCGATCCAATAGCGCAAGGAGATCGTTCAATAGATATCAGTTATCAAACAGAAATCGCTCACTCCTCTTGCGCGGGCAAAGCGACCGGAATAAACCCGTAAGCCGCCATGATGCGCTGGGCCTTGGCGCTCATCACGTACAGGGCAAAGCGGTAGGCAGCCTGGCGCGGCTGCGCCGTCCTGTTCAGCACCGTCAAGCCATAGTCGGGCAGGATCGCCAGGTCGGCGGGCAACTCGACCCGGTCCACGCCCGGATCGGGCACCCGTTCAGCGACCGGTTGCCGGGAACTGCAATAACCGAGGAAGACATGCACTTTCCCGCTCGCGAAATAATATTTCACGGCATCCTGGCCGCCCGGCACCGGCGGACTGGCCGGCCCGCCGACCAGTTGCTGGGCCTTCGCTTCCAGGATCGCCCGCGCGCCCGGGCGCACCCGGTCCGCCTTGGCGAACAGCTTCCAGGCATAATCGCCGCCCGGGTCGGCCTTCGGGGTCGATGTTCCCAGGCCGATCGCCGGGTCGAGCAGTTTGGACAGGAAATTCGCCGTGGTGAGCTTGATATCCGGGCGCGCCGTTGCGCACAGGCGGTTGCGCGCGAACACCACCGGCGCACTCGCCTTGCCCAGGCTGAACAGCCGCAGCGGGCTGTCCATGTCGGCCGAGGCAAACACATCGACCGCCTCGCCCTTTTCCATCCGTTCGCGCAGCAGGCCGGACGGCCCGAACACGGTTTCCACGGTTTCGCCGGTGTCGGCCTGGTATTGCTTCGCCACGGCAGTCAGCGCGCCGGTCAGGCTGCCGGCGGCGAACAGTTTAATCGGTTCGTCGGCTATGGCGCCGCCGCACAGGCTGCCGAGCATTGCCATCGCCAGGGATTTTTTGCTGAACATGATTAACCTTTCCCGTCTCAGAAATTGACTTGCAGCGAGGCGCGCAGCGTGCGCGGCGCGCCCAGCGTGCCGGTGCCGTTGCCCGCGCCGGTATAGCCGTTCTGGCCGCTCGGCGTGATATTGGCCCAGTACTGGCGGTCGCCGAGATTCCTGGCCGACAGGCTCCAGGTCGCGTCCTTGCCCACCAGGCGGCTGTTGTAGCGCACGCCAAGGTCGGCGATCGTATAGCCGGGCACCCAGATCGTATTGCTGTTATTGCCCGGCCGCTCGCCCAGGTAATTCAGGTTCAGGCTGAACGTCAGGCCAGGCGCGAACGGCGCGCGGAATTCGGTCAGCAGGTTGGCGGCGCGGCGCGACAGGCCGAGGATTTGCGTATCGCTGGTCAATGCCGAACCGGTATTGCGCAGGCTCGGGTCGAGCAGCGTGACGCCGCCGTACAGCGTCAGATAGCGGCCGACCGCGCTGTTGAACATCAGCTCGGCGCCGCGGTTCACCTGCTCGCCCTGCACGCTGAAGATGTTGCCGGCACCGGTATAGGCGAACGGCCGCTCGACGCGGAACAGCGCGGCCGACAGGTTGAATTTCGACCATTCGACCTTGTAGCCGAGTTCCCACTGCTTGCTGCGGTACGGCGCCAGGCTGATGCCGGCGTTGGCGGTCCCGGCCGGCGCGATATCGCCCTGCTGCAGGTTGTCCGCGTACGTCACGTAGGCCGTCATGTTTTTCCGCGGCTTGTACACCAGGCTGGCGGTCGGGCTGATGCCGTCGTCTTCATAGTTCGACGTCGTGGCGCCCGTCTTGCCATAGCTGCGCGAAGTGATCCAGCTCTGGCTGGCCACCGCCAGCACCGACCAGGCATCGTTGAAATGGATGGTGTCGCCCAGGGTCAGCGATTGCTGGCGGGTGACGGCCGCACGGTAGCGGTTGCGGAAATCGGGCCATGCCGGCTGCGCAAAAACGACCGGCCGCTCCAGGCTGGCCTTACCCAGCGTGATGGCGCCGGTCTGGTACGGGGTGTAACGTTCCCAGTCGAAGCCGGTGTTCGACACGACCAGGTCATGCCGCAATCCACCGGTTTGCACCCGGCCGTTCAGCGCAATGGTGTTGCTGAATACTTTATCCAGGCTGAAGGTCGTGGTGGCGGCCGTCGTCGTGTAGGCGCCGGCATTGCTGGTCAGCGTGTTGGTCGGCACGGTCGACGCACGGTCGCTGTTCTGGCGCAGCAGTCCGACGCTCAGGTGCCAGTCCGGGCTGAAATCGTGGCGCAGGCGCAGGCTGCCCATGTCCGTCACATTGTCGTCGCCCGCGTAGGGCTGGCCGTAGCCCAGTGTCTCCGGCGAGGGAGCGCTCGGGAAATTGACATTGGCCGCCAGCGAGAAGGTGCCCGGCAGCCCCTTGCTCACGTAGTGATAGGTGCTGGCATTGGTTTCCAGCACGGTATCCGGCGCCAGGCGGATATCGAACGCCAGGCTGAGCAGCTTGCGGCGCAGGCGGCTCTGGTCGACATAGCTTTCACCCTGCTCGTCGAGCAGGTTGACGCGGTAGGCGAAGCGCCCGGCGGGATCGATACGGCCGCTCAAGTCGGCGGCGGCCATCAATTGCCGCTGCGTCGCATAGCCGATGCTGACCTGGCGCAGCGGTTCGTCGGTCGGGCGCTTCAACAGGTAATTGAAGGTGCCGGCCGGATTGGCCGGACCAAACAGGGCGCCGGCCAGGCCATTCAGCACTTCGATGCGTTCGAACTGTTCGACCGGGAAATCGGTGGTACTGGCCATGTTCATGCCATCGATGCGGGTGTTTTGCACGACGCCGGCCTGCAAGCCGCGGGTTTGCGGACGGATATTTTCACCTTGCACCGACGGCAGGTAGCGGAACACTTCCTTCACGCTCTTGAGTTGCTGGCTGGCGATGAATGCCGACGATATCGAGTTGACCGAATACGGCGTATCGAGCACGGATTGTTCGCCCAGCGGCCCCATGTTCGCCTTCTCTACCCGGTAGGCATTTTCCGCCGTGCCGTAGACGATGACCTCGTCAAGCCGGCCGTCCGCGGCCGTCGCATGGCTGGAGCAGGCGCTTGCGGCGGCGATGGCCAGCAGGTGGAGGGAAAAGTGATGGAGGGACTTGTTGCGGGTCATGAATTTCCTTGGAGGGCAATGCGGTGATGAAATGCGCTATATTACCAACTATATAGCGCCTCATCCAGCCATAGTCCTTATAGCGGTCATGCGCATACGATATAGCCACACAGCCACATGTACAGCGGGTTTAGCGGGCAGAGCGTCATCGACCGCGGCCGTCTATCCGCTGATCGGGTGCCCCGCGCCGACCGTGGTGCGGCATGCTGCGCCGCGGTCGGTCGTTCAATAGATATCGCTGATCAAACTGTCGAAGCGCGCCTGCAACGGCACTTGCAGCGCCATGTTCAGCACGGCCGCCGTCACCGCCGGCAGCGGGTCCTGGTTGCGCAGTACCAGCCCGATCTCGCGCGACAATTGCGGCAGGATCGGGACGATCGCCAGTTCCTGCCGCAGTTCGATCAGGCTCAATACACTGTGCGGCACCACGGCACACACATTGCTGAAGCGTACCTGCGCATACAGCGCGAAGATGGAATCCGTCTCGACCTTGATGCGCGGTTTTACGGCGGCGCTGCGAAAGGCAGCGTCGATGATCTGCCGGCTTTGCATATTCGCCGTCAACAGGCAAAGGTCCAGTTCCGCGGCCTGCCCCCAGCTCAGCGACGCGCGGCCGCCGAACATCGCCGCATCGCGCGCCACCAATACATAACGTTCATGGAACAGCGGATGGACTTGAAAACCGGCCAGCACCTTGTCGTCCAAAAAAGTCAGCCCCAGGTCGAGGTCGCAATTATCGAGACGCCGGACGATTTCGTCCGACGGCAGCGACAATATCGTCAGCTTGATCGCGCTGTAACTGTCCTGGCAACTGGCGGTGAGATAGGGCACCACCGGCATCGCGGTAGGAATGGCGCCGATGCGCAGCGTGCCGGACAGGCTTTTGTTGGCGTTGACCGCTTCCTGCCGCATCGCCTCGTAACCGGCCAGCATGTGCTGCGCCCAGCCGACGACGCGCATGCCCTCCTCCGTCAAGCCTTCGTAATTGCGGCCGCGCCGCACCAGCTTCAAGTCCAGTTCCCGTTCCAGCTTGACGATGGCGCTCGACAGCGCCGGCTGCGACACGTGGCAGGCGTCGGCCGCGCGCGAAAAGTGGCCGAGCTCGGCCAGGGTCACCAGGTATTCAAGCTGCCGAATGAACATGCGCGTTCCGCGGTAACAGGGCCGTGACGGGAATGCGCACCACGCTGCCGAGCCAGTCGCGCAGCATGGTCTCGGCGGCCAGTTGCGCCTGCGCGCCGTAGCGCGCGGTGTCGGCGCGCAAGCGCTCCAGCGTCAGGCCGGGCGTGCTGGCGATTTCGAGGCCGTGGCCGATCAGCCATTGCTCCAGCTTTCTCGCATCGAATTCGGGGTGGAACTGCAGCGCAAGGCAGTGTTGCCCCCACGCGAAAGCCTGGTTGCGGTAGCCATCGGTCGCGGCCAAGTGGCGCGCGCCCGGCGGCAGGTCGAAGGTGTCGCCGTGCCAGTGCAAGACCGGCGTGGCGCCGAGGATGAAGCGTTCGATCGCGGGCACGGTGTCGCTATGCGCGCCCAGCGCCAGCGGCGCCCAGCCGATTTCCTTGGCCTGGCCCGGATAGACCCTGGCGTGCAGGGCGGCGGCCATCAGTTGCGCGCCCAGGCAAATCCCCAGCGTCGGCAAATCCTCCAGCAGGCGCGCGCGCAGCCAGGCGATTTCCTCTTTGAGGAAGGGATACTGGTCGCCATCGTAGGCCGAGATCGGCCCGCCGAGGACGATGACCAGGTCGACATCAAGCGGAGAGACATCGAAAAACGAATCGACGCCGACTTCGAAATACCGGATGCTGAACCGGGCGCGCTCCAGGATCGCTTGCAATCGGCCGAGGTCTTCGAAAGCCAGGTGGCGCAGGACGAGTACTCTTTTCATGATGATGTGCATTCGAAGAAGAAGGTGGGAAAGTGCGATATTCGCTATATATTAACGTATACAGCGATATCCGATGCGATCCCCTGTTCTTCTTCAATGGCGCGGCTGCTTGCGGCGCACGCCAGGGTGAAGCCCTAATGCCGTTAAGTTAAGACCACAGATCGTAGAGCTGTCATTCCCGCGAAAGCGGGAATCCCATTGAGAATCGCAAACGCTGCAGAAAGATGGGATTCCCGCCTGCGCGGGAATGACAGAATTAGGGCGGAACCCGTTTTTTAGTGCTTCAAGCCATTGCTGTCGTTATTCTGATTGGCGGAGTTGACGCCCGTGACTTTGCCCAGGCTGCCAGTAACCGGGCTATTGAGTCTGCCTTGGCCGCGCGCCATGGCATTGCCGCGATTTTCTTCCGCTGCGCTGTGGCCGCCGCCTGGCGTGGCATCGGTGCCGCTGCCCGAGCCGGTATTTGACTTGCTGCCCGAATCGCCCGATGTCGAATTCGAATTGCCCTGCTCCGATCCGCTGGCATCGCGCCCCAGGTTCACGTCCACTCCCGCATTCGCCTGAGCGGTCGATTGCCCGCTGGATGGAGTCGACTGCTTGCTGTCGGCATTGTTATTGGATCCGTTGGCGTCGGCCTTGGCTTTCTGCCCGAGCTTGACGCCCAGGCCGGCGTTGGCGCGGTTTTGATCGCTGGGGCTGGCGCTGCTGTTGTGGCTGGCGTTGTTGATGGCGGAATTGGTCTGGGCGAATGCGGCGCTCGACAGGAGCGTGGCGAAAATGGTGGCGACTACGGTAATTTTACGCATGATGCTGTTCCTTAATAGCAGTGAATCTGACGTTTTACTCACTTGTACGCAAACGTTATGTACACTGTGAACCTCAGATTAACAAACTCAGGAAATCGAAACCATCAGTGCACGGGCGGTATAGAGGTAAGACATTTCCTACCATCCATTCGCAGGCGCTTCGGTTTGGGGCGCATCAGGCCAAATAAGACCCGTTTTCTATGACGCCATATCGGACCGCGGCGCAGGCAGCGTGAATTGAAAGGCCGCTCCCCTTCCCGGCAATGCCAGCAACACGATGTCGCTGCCATGCAATTGCAGGATGCGGTGCACGATCAGCAGACCGAGGCCGCCGCCGCGTTCGTCTACCGACGCGAACGGGCGCCGGAACAACTGGTCGAGCAACTGCGGCGCCAACCCCGGCCCGCTATCGCTGACGGTCACCGCGCATGCGCCCGCACGCGGCTCCACCTCGACGGCGACATCGCCACCGGCAGGCGTATGGCGCAAGGCATTGTCGATCAGGTTAGTTAAAACACGTTCCACCATGCCGAGGTCCGCCGTCACCAGCGCCGCGCCGGGCGGCAGCGTGGCCAGCAGGCGAGACTGGCGCTCCTGCGCCTGCAACTCGAATTTCTGGAACACATCCTGGATCAGGTCGCTCAGCGAAAAATCCTCCGGCGCCGGCTCGACCATGCCGTGCTCCAGCCGGGCCAGTTCGAACAGCGTCTGCGCCAGCTTGCCCACTTTGCGGCTTTGTCCCAGCGCGATCCCGAGATAACGCTGCCGGTCGGCCGGCGCCAAGGTGGCATCCTTGCTCGACAGGGTTTCCAGGTAGCCGTGCAGCGATGCCAGCGGCGTGCGCAAGTCATGCGAGATATTCGCCACCAGTTCGCGCCGCTCATGGTCGAGGCGCTTGACGGTCTGCCACTGTTCTCCGATGCGCGCGCCCATCTGGTGGAAAGCTTGCTCCAGCACGGCGATTTCGTCGCGCCGTCCAGACTGTGCCGGCGCCGCGGCCGGCTGCGCGGCAGGCAGCACGGGCGGCGCCGCGTCGGCGCCGGTATCGAAATGGCGCATGGTCTGCGTCAGGCGGCGCAGCGGCCGTGTGATCAAGCGAAAGGCCATCAAGCCCGCGAGCAGTCCCAGCAAGGCGACGAGCGCCATCGACCACAGCGTGGTGCGCAGCACCGAGCTCGCCGCCGCGCGCGCGGCCAGCCGGTCGTGCTCTTCTCCCAGCAGCACGACATAGATATAGCCGACTTCGCGCTCGCCGCTGCGCAGCACGGCCGCGCTGAAAACCTTGCGGCCGGCGGCGCTGCGCGGGTCGTCGCCGAGAATCGGCAGCACGCCGCCGGCGAGCAGGCGGCGCACCGGCTCCAGGTCGACCCTGTCGCGGCGCAGATGTCCTTCCGGCGCGGCGTGCCCGAGGATGCGCCCGGCCGGATCGAGCAGGTACACTTCGACGCTGGGATTGACGATCATCAGTTGATCGAACAGGCGCCGCACGGCGTCCGGCTGCAAGCCTTCTTCTCCCATCACCTGCGTGTCCAGCGCAATGCTTTTCGCCAGTCCGCGCGACAAGCCCTGCACCACTTCCTTTTCGTGCATGGCGTTGGCGCGCACCTGCAGCCAGGCGGACGCGCCGCAGCAAGCCAGCAACAGCACGGAAAACGCCAGGGACAGGCGCTGCGACAGCGTCAGGTTCATGCGCCGCCGTCCTCCGCGGCGAAGCGGTAACCCAAACCCCACACCGTCAGGATGCGCACCGGTTGCGCCGGGTCGGCTTCGATCTTGGCGCGCAGGCGGTTGATGTGCGTGTTGACCGTGTGTTCGTAACCGTCGTGCTGGTAGCCCCAGACCTGGTTCAACAGTTCCAGGCGCGAAAACACCTGGCCCGGATGGCGGGCAAAAAAGTAGAGTAAATCGAATTCGCGCGGCGTAAGGTCGAGCGGCCGGCCGTCGGCGCTGGCTTGGCGCGTCAACGGGTCGACGTCGATGCCGGCCAGCGCGATACTGCCGGCGTCCTGGCGCCGCTCTTTGGCCATCACGTCGACCCGCCGCAACAGGGCTTTGACACGCGCCACCAGCTCCAGCACGGAATACGGCTTGACCTGGTAATCATCGGCGCCCAGTTCCAGGCCGACGATGCGGTGGGTTTCGCTGGAACGGGCGCTGGTGATGATGATCGGCGTGTAGCGCGCCATCGCCCGCGCCTGGCGGCAGATTTCCAGCCCGTCCACGCCTGGCAGCATCAAGTCTAAAATCAAGGCATCCCAGCCGCCGCCCGCCAGTTGCGCCAGCCCGGCGTGACCGTCGGCGCAATGGGTGACGAGATATCCCTCATCCTTCAGGTGCATCGCGAGCAGGTCCGCCAGGTCCTGGTCGTCCTCGACGATCAATATGCGTTTGGGCTTGTCCATCATGCGCTTTCGGAAAAAAGATCAAGCTGGCGTCACGCCGGCGCCGTCATTGTGCATGATTCCCGCGACGCAGGTATCACAAATCGTTTAACTCTGCGTGATGACTTCGCGACCGCTTACAGGCCAGAATGGCTCCATCGATCCATCCAACCCGGAGTTTTTTATGAACACGAGACGACAATTCCTGCTGGCCGGCGGCGCCGGGCTGGCCCTGCTGCCACTGCGCGCGCTGCTTGCGGCCCCGCCACGCCCGGCGGCAGTCTTCGAAGTCAGCCACACCGAGGAAGAATGGCGCAAGCTGCTCACGCCTGACCAGTTCCAGGTATTGCGCCGCAACGGCACCGAGCGGCCTGGCAGCAGCCCGCTCAACAACGAGCACCGCACCGGCCGCTTCGCCTGCGCCGGCTGCCGCCTCGAACTGTTTTCATCGAGCCGCAAGTTCGACAGCGGCACCGGCTGGCCCAGCTTCTGGGCGCCGCTCGACCGTGCCGTCATCGCCAGCACCGACAGCACGTTCGGCATGTTGCGCTCGGCGGTCAGTTGCCGGCGCTGCGGCGGCCACCTGGGCCACGTCTTCGACGACGGCCCCAAGCCGACCGGGCTGCGTTATTGCATGAATGGTGTCGCCATGACGTTTAGTCCGGGCGCGGCCTGAAGAACGCGCAGCTCACCGGCCCCAATGCCATTAAGTTAGCGCCAATCCTGTCATTCCTCCCATTGGGAGAAATGACTTCCCGCGAAGGCGGGAATCCCATTTTTTTGCGCCGTTTGCGACTCTAAATGGGATTCCCGCCTTCGCGGGAATGACAGTTTTACGGTCTGTGGCCTTGATTTGACGGCATTAGTCACCGACCATTTTTTTGAAAGTCCCATCCCATGTTACTACTCTTGCTCTCTTACCTTGGCGGCGTGCTGACCATCGTCAGCCCGTGCATCCTGCCGGTGCTGCCGTTCGTCTTCGCGCGCGGCGATGCGCCGTTCCGCCGCAGTGGCTTGCCGTTGTTGTGCGGCATGGCGCTGATGTTTGCCGCTGTCGCCACGCTGGCCGCCGTCGGCGGCAGCTGGGTCGTGCATGCCAACCAGTACGGACGCTGGCTGGCGATGGCGCTGATGGCGCTGTTCGGCATCACTTTGCTGTTTCCGCAACTGGCGGAACGCCTTGCCAGTCCTCTGGTGACGGCAGGTGAACGCCTGTCGCTTTCGGCCCGCAACTCGCCCACGGACGCTTCCGGCGCCGGCGCTTCCTTCGTGCTCGGCCTGGCAACCGGGTTGCTGTGGGCGCCCTGCGCCGGCCCGATCCTCGGCCTGCTGCTGACCGGCGCGGCGCTGCATGGCGCCAATATCGGCACGACGCTGCTGTTGCTGGCCTACGCCGCTGGCGCCGCGACTTCGCTCGGCATCGCGCTGCTGGTCGGCGGCAAGGTGTTCACAGCGATGAAGCGCTCGCTCGGCGCCGGCGCCTGGCTGCGCCGTGGCCTGGGTGCGGCGATGCTGTGCGGCGTGGCCGCGATCGCCCTCGGACTCGACACCGGCTTGCTGACCCGCGTCTCCACCGTCGCCACGGCGGGGCTCGAACAAAAGCTGGTGGAGCGCTTCGCGCCGGCAACGCAAAACAATCCGCCGCCAGGCGATGCGATGATGGCCGCCGGCGGCGCCATGATGGCACAAAACCCGGCCATGATGATGCAGGCGCCGGCCATGATGGCGCAAGGCGCGGCCATGTCTTCCCAGTCGCATGGCGCCGGCATGATGGCGATGCAAGCCGCGAGCACAACGCGCGCGCTGCCGGTGGAAGGGACATTGCCGCCGCTGTCGGGCGCTGTCAAATGGCTCAATTCTCCCCCGCTGGATGCAGCTGCGCTGAAGGGCAAGGTGGTGCTGATCGACTTCTGGACGTATTCGTGCATCAACTGCCTGCGCACCCTGCCCTACGTCAAGGCGTGGGCGGAAAAGTACAAGGACCAGGGGCTGGTCGTGATCGGCGTGCACGCTCCCGAATTCGCTTTCGAGCGCGATCTGGGCAATGTCGCCGCCGCGGTGCGCGACCTGGGCGTCACGTATCCGGTCGCCATCGACAACGATTATAAAATCTGGCGCGCGATGAACAACCAGTATTGGCCGGCGCATTATTTCATCGACGCGCAGGGACGCGTACGCCATCACCATTTCGGCGAAGGTCAATATGCCGAGTCGGAACAGGTGATCCAGCAATTGCTGGCCGAAGCGGGTCATCACAACGTTGCCACCGGCATCGTCAAGGCCGACGCGCGCGGCGTCCAGCAGGCTGGAGACGGGAACGACGTGGCTTCGCCGGAAACCTATCTTGGTTACGAACGGGCGCAGAATTTCGTGTCCGCTGGCGGCCTGCTGGCCGACCAGGCCGCCGCCTACGCCGCCCCGCAGAAGCCGGCGCTGAACCAGTGGGGACTCGGCGGCCAATGGCGCGCGGACCGTGAACACGTCACGCTGGAGCGGGCCAAGGGCAATATCGTGTATCGTTTCCACGCGCGCGACGTGCACCTGGTGCTCGGTCCGGGCGCGGACGGCAAGCCGGTGCGCTTCCGCGTCACGCTCGACGGCGCCGCGCCCGGCAAGGACAGCGGCGTCGATGTCGCTCCGGACGGCAGCGGGCGCGTCACCGGGCAACGGCTGTACCAATTGGTGCGCCAGTCCGGGCCGGTGCTCGACCGCAGCTTCAGCATCGAATTTCTCGATCCGGGCGTACAAGCCTACGCCTTCACGTTCGGCTAGCCGTTCGGCCAGCGCCGGACAACCGCACGAATTACCTGTCGCCTCAAGGAGAACCGCATGAAGACCAGTACCCGCAAAACCGTCACACCAGGATTGGCGATAAAAATCGCCGGCACCGCCGCCTTGGCGCTCACCGTGCTGTGGGGGCTGCGATCGGCCGTCTCGGCCGAGGTTGCGCCCGTTATTGCCGCCCCCGTCGTCGATCTGCCCGCCGGCACTACGCGCAGTGCGACGGCGGTGCTCGCGGGCGGCTGCTTCTGGGGTGTGCAAGGCGTGTTCCAGCATGTGCGCGGCGTCACCAACGTGGTGTCGGGCTATGCCGGCGGCAAGGCAGTCACGGCGCATTACGAACAGGTCGGGTCGGGCAGCACCGGGCACGCCGAGGCGGTGCGGATCAGCTACGATCCAACCCAGGTCAGCTACGGCAAGCTGCTGCAGATTTTCTTTTCAGTGGCGCACGACCCGACCGAATTGAACCGGCAAGGTCCGGACAGCGGCACCCAGTACCGTTCGGCGATCTTCGCCCAGGATACGCAGCAGCACCAGGTGGCACAGGCGTATATCGCGCAGCTCGACGCCGCGCGCATCTTCAAAAAGCGCATTGCGACGCGGATCGAGGATGGACAGGATTTTTATCCGGCCGAGTCATATCACCAGAACTACCTGGAGCACAATCCGAACAATCCGTATATCGTGATCAACGACTTGCCGAAAGTCGCCAGTCTGAAACGCGCGGCGCCGCAGCTATACCGCGCCGACGCGGTGCTGGCGCATTGAGCCGGCGTCAGGACGCCGCGGATTTGGAGGCGCGGCTGCGGATGTGAATCGTGTCGCGCGCGGCCAGGATTTTCAGCCGCTTCGACCACCATCCGAAGTCGGCAAGCGTGCGCATCCGATCGGCATTCGCCGCTTCGGCAGCCGATAAACCTTGCGGAGGTTCGATGCGCTGATTTGTGCAATATCTGAGCGCATCGGCCAGTCTTCCCTGTTCAAGCAACTCACGGCAGACATTCGAATGTTTCAGTGCGTTTTCCAGCAAGTAATTCACCACAGCAATATCCCATATAACAATTTAAACTGGCGGCAAGTGTACGTTTTTGCCACACCGGAATGTTCACGGATTGTCACAATGGAGAAAAAAATACTTTCTATTGCCCGCGAAATACTTGCCGGTCAAATTGCAAAGTGGGCCGCGTTGATCAGCGAAGTTTGAGGCATGTCAAAACGTGCGCGGATTGCATCGATCGCTTCATCCATGGCCGCGAGGAAGACGCCCATTACCGCGGTCGTGCTGTAGCCGGTGCGCTGGTACAGGCAGGTGTGCAGCAGCGCGCCGGCATCGAGCAGCGGCGTCCATTTCAGCGCATTATTCTCCACGCCCTGCACCACATTTTCCGGGATCAGGAAGGCCACGGCCTGTCCCCGTTCCACCAGCATGCGCGCCATCGGCACCGAACTCGTTTCCACCATCGGCCGCACCTGGTTGGCCAGGCGCGGTTCGATCTGGCGCGCCATGCTGCTCAATTCCATGTCTTGCGCCATCAGCACCAGCGGATAATCGAGACAATCACGCAGCCGCACGGTTTTGCCCTGCTGTACCAGCGGGTGCTGCGGCGCCGTGACTGCTCCTAAGCGCTGCGGCCAGGCGCGCACTTCCTCGACGCCGGGCGGCGGCAGCGAACGGCGCAGGCAATAGGCGACATCCACTTCACCGTTGGCGACCCAGCGCAGCAGCGTTTCGCCGTTGCCGGAACGGACGTTGTAGGTCACGCCCGGGTGGCTGTCCATCAGCTTGCCGATCACTTGCGGAATCAGGCTTTCGGCCGACGAGTGCGATACGCCCAGATTGACGTGCCCCCGCCGCAGTTCGCGCAAGTCCTCCACCTGCGCCAGCGCATTGTCGAAATCGCGCTGGCTGCGGCGCACGGCCGCCAGCATGATTTCGCCGGCCGTGCTCAGTTGCATGCCGCGCGGCAGGCGGTCGAACAGCGGCACGCCGACACTGCGTTCCAGGTTCAGGATCTGCTGGTTGACGGCGGCGGCGGTCAGATGCAGCGTTTCGGCCGCCTTGCGCACAGAGCCGCGCTGGGCCACTTCATCGAAACAGCGAAAAGCCTGGGAAATCGCGGGCATGTGGATTGACGGGTTAGTGTAAGAAATTTCTTTACACTCTATCATAAATTATCAGCTATTCCACACACTCCCCTCACCCTACAATGCCCTTCATCGGCCGGCCCGCTCCGGTCAGCGATCCACATGGCGCTCAACGTAAGGGGAATTTGTGAACAAACTTCAAGCAATCGTTGTCTCTGCATCGGCCGTGCTGGCGCTGCCAGCCTGCGCGCAGTCGCAGATCACCCTGTTTGGCCTGGCCGATGCGGGACTCGCCGTCAACAAGCTGGCCGGCAGCGGCATCAAAAAAGTGTATGTCACCAGCGGATCGATGACGACTTCCACGTTCGGCGTGCGCGGAACGGAAGACTTGGGCGACGGCGTGAAGGCATTCTTTGAAGTCAGCTCCTTCTATAGCCTGAAAAACGGCGCCATCGTCGGCGGCACGGCGCAACAAAACCTGTTCGGGCGCAGCGCCTTCGTCGGCGTGTCGTCGCCCCAACTCGGTTCCATCGATGTCGGACGCGGCAACAATCCATCCTTCCTGCCGACATTGAACTTCAATGCCTATGCCAATTCGGGCGGCTGGGGGCCGCTGTGGCACGCGACCTATTTCAATTTCACGCAATTCCCCTCGTTCGCCGGTGTCGACGGCCTGATCCACGATACCGCCTGGGACGATCAAATCCACTATGCGTCGCCCAAAATCGGCGGCGCGACCGTCAACCTGCACTACGCGCCGGGCGGCATTTCCAGCCGCGGCGGCGTGGCCAACTGGGGCGCGAATATCCTGTATCAAAATGGCCCACTGGGACTGGCATCGTATTACCAGCATACTGCCGTGGAAAGTTCGGGCGCCGCGTCGGTCGACCTGTACACCAACAGTTTCCAGGCCGGCGCCGTGCGCGTTCCAGCCAATTCCGCCACCACCAGTTATTTTGGCGGCGCCAGCTACAACTTCGGCGTGCTGAAGGCCTTCGCCAGCTGGCAGCGCAGCCGCCAGGAAATCTCGCGTATCGGCGCGCGCACCGCGCAGGCCAGCGTATCGATCCCGGCCGGCCAGGGCAAGGTACTGGCCGAGTACGCACGTACCCGTTACACCAGCCCGGCGCTGGGCACGCCGGCGCTGTTGCAGGAAGCCGTGGTCGGCTACGACTACAACCTGTCGCGCCGCACCGACCTGTACGCCAATTATTTACGCAGCAAAAATTCCCAATTCCGCTCGGCCGGCTATACGACCGGTATCGGCATCCGTCACCAATTCTAAAAATACAGGAGCTTAATCATCATGACCACCACCGTTGACCAAATCACCCAGCGCCGCCGCGGCGTCGGCCTGATCGCCCACGATCCAGCACTCAGCGCGGGCGGCTACACGCTGATCGCGCCGCAGACCGACGGCGGCAATGTGTATCTCGTCGATATCGAAGGCAAGGTCGCCCACCAGTGGAAAATGCCGGTGCGTCCTGGCCGCGCCGCCATCATCCTGCCGAACGGTAACCTGGGTTACAACGGCAACCACGCCACGTCGCCGGAAATTTACGCGGCCTGGTCGCTGTGGCACGGCGGCGATTTTTCCGAAGTCACGCCGGAAGGCGAAGTCGTGTGGAGCTACAAGGACCCGACCCACCACCACGATGCGCGCTGGCTGGCCAACGGCAACCTGCTGTACGCGGGCTGCGCGCCGCTGCCGCCCGGCTTCGCCAAGCGCATTCCCGGCGGCACCGAACACCATCCGGGCGAAACCACGTACAGCGACGTGATCCGCGAAGTCAACCGCGCCGGCCAGATCGTCTGGGAGTGGAAGGCGTGGGAACACCTGGACCCGGAAGCGTTCCCGATCGATCCCGGCTTCGGCCGCAACCACTGGCCGCTGGTCAATGGCCTCGACGTCACGGCGGACGGCCTCGTGTTGATGAGCCTGCGCACGACCAGCGGCATCATCGGCGTCGACAGGGACAGCGGCAAGGTGCAATTGCACATCCCGCCGAGCGTGGTATCGCACCAGCATGCGCCGGTGGCGCTGGACAACGGCAACATCCTCGCTTTCGACAACGGCAATTTCCGCCCCGGCAAGCACGTCGTATTCTCGCGCGTGCTGGAAATCGATCCGCAGACCAATGAAGTGGTGTGGTCGTATGCCGACGAACTGGTCAACGCCTTTTATACGGCCTACATGGGCAGTGCCCAGCGCCTGCCGAACGGCAACACGCATATCACCGAATCGGCCACCGGGCGCCTGTTCGAAGTCACGCCGGCCGGCGAAGTCGTGTGGGAATACATCATCCCGTGGTTCGCCGAATATCCGGACGAAGCCGCGCGCAAGTATGTGCCTGGCCGCCAGAACAGCGTGTTCCAGACCTTCCGCTACAGCCGCGCCCAACTGCCTTGGCTGGAGGATTGATGATGCGCCAACGTTATGTTGCAAACCGCGCCAACTCGCCGGATGTCGCGGCGCCAGGCGGCAGCATCGCCAGGTTCGGCACGCTGGCCGCGGCGCTGCTGCTGGCCGCCGGCGCGCACGCCGCGCCGGCGGCGGAACCGGCCCCGGTCCGCATCTTGACCAACTGGTTCGCACAGCCCGACCAGGCCGGCTACTGGCAAGCCCAGCAAGATAAACTGGGCCGCGACGCAGGCGTCGCCATCAGCGTGCAGCAAGGCGGCCCGAAGATCCAGACGATTCCGCAAGTCGCCTCGGGCCAGGCCGAATTCGGCATCGCCAATGCCGACGACCTGCTGCTGGCGCGTGCGCGCGGCGCACCGGTGCGCGCCGTGCTGGCACACCTGGACCACGTACCCTATACGCTGGTCTATCACCGCGACCCGGCCGTGAAATCGATCCGCGACCTGCGCGAGCGCACCTTCGCGGTCAACCTGGGCAGCGCCTACTGGGAATGGGCGCGGCAGCAATACCAGCTTGGCGGCGCGCGCTCGATTCCCGTCAGCGGCGACTTGACGCTGTTCCGCAACGATCCGAAGCTGGTGCAGCAGGGATACTCCCTGTACCTGCCGGCGCGCCTGGCGCAGGCTGGCGTCGACGTGCAGCAGATCACGCTGGCCTCGCTCGGCTACCGCTCTTACGGCGTGCTGTTTACGACGGACGAGATGATCCGCACCAAACCGGCGCTGGTGCGCGCCACGGTCGCCGCCGTGCAGCAGGGCTGGCGCAATTACGCCAGCAACCCGGCCGCGCTGCGCCCACTGCTGACGGGAATGAACCAGCAGATTTCGCCAGCGCTGTACGATTCGGCCAGCCGCGAATTGATCGAGACCCAGCTGGCCCGCGATCCGGGCAAGCTCGGTTGCATGAGCGACGCGCGCTGGAGCGAACTGGCGGCGCAACTGCGCAGCGTCAAATTCCTGCCGGCGGACTTCGATGAAAAAAACACCTTTGACCGCACGCTGGCGCCGGGTTGCGGCTCATGAGCGAGCAGCAAGGCATTACGCTCGACGGCATCACGAAGCGCTACGACAATGGCTTGCAGGCGCTCGAAGCCGTCGATCTGGCGCTGCCGGCCGGCTCGTTCACATCGATTGTCGGGCCGTCGGGTTGCGGCAAGTCGACCTTGTTGCGCATCATCGCCGGCCTGGTCAAGCCCAGCAGCGGGCGCTGCCTGCGCAGCGCGGCGGCGCCCGCCTTCGTGTTCCAGGAGCCGGCCCTGCTGCCGTGGCGCACGGTCGACGGCAACGTCCAGTTGCTGATGGAGCTGGAAGGCTGGCAACCCGCCGAGCGCAAGTCCCGCACCGGCGAAGTGTTGCGGCAGGTCGGCCTGTCCGGCTTCGAAACGGCGTATCCGCATGAACTGTCCGGCGGCATGCGCATGCGCTTATCTTTGGCGCGCGCGCTGGCGCTGCGCCCCGACCTGCTGTTGCTGGACGAACCGCTGGCCGCCGTCGATGAACTGACGCGCGAGCTGTTGCAGGAACAATTGTCGCAACTGTGGCAGCAAGCCGGTTTTACGGGCGTGCTGGTCACGCACAATGTGCAGGAAGCGCTATTTTTGTCGAACCGGATCGTCGTGATGGCGCCGCGTCCGGGCCGCGTCGTGCAAGTGTTCGACGTCCCGTTCCCGTTTCCGCGTGCGCCGGAACTGCGCGCCAGTCCCGCGTTCGCCGAACTGGCCGGACAGGTCAGCGCCACGCTGCGCCTGTCGACCACCATTTAATCCAGGTACTCATGTCTGAACGTTTTTCTTCCCTTGGCCAGTTGGCCGGACAATGGTTACCCGCTCCGGCGCTGGCCATCCTCGCGATTGCCGCCTGGCAGGTGCTGTGCATAACCGTGTATCAAGGCAAGGCTTACCTGGTGCCGGCGCCACTGGACGTGGCGAGCGCCGCCGCCGGCAACGCCACCCTGCTGGCCAATGCGGCATTGACCACCTTGCGCGAAGCGCTGTTCGGCTTTGCGTTGGCAGCCTTATTTGGCATCGCACTGGCGGCGGCCATGAGCCAGTCGCGCCTGCTGGAACGCTGCCTGTATCCGTACGCGGTGCTGTTGCAGACGGTGCCCGTGGTCGCAGTGGCGCCGCTGATCGTCCTGTGGAGCGGCTACAACGAACGCTCCGTCGTGCTGATCGCGCTGATCATGGCGCTGTTCCCGATCGTCAACAACACCTTGCTCGGCTTGCGTTCGACGCCGCATCAATTGCTGGAATTATTTTCACTCCACCGCGCCGGCCGCTGGACCACGTTCATCCGCCTGCGCCTGCCGGCCGCGCTGCCGCATACGCTGGCGGGATTGCGCATCTCGGCCGGCCTGTCGGTGATCGGCGCCATTGTTGGCGAGTTTATTATCGGGTCGGGCAATGCCGATGGAGGGTTGGGCGTGCAGATCGTCTTCGCGCAAGGGCGCATGGACACCGCCTTGCTGTTCGCCGAAGTCGTCGCCGCCACCATGCTGGGGTTTGCACTGTTCAGCGCCGTCAGCGGCGCCGGACGCCTGCTGCTGCGCCACTGGCACGAATCGGCACGCTGAGCGGGCGCAATGTGGAAATACAAACGGCCGCTGACGCGGTAATGCTGTTAAGTTAGAGTTAGTGCCAAATTTGTCATTCCCGCGCAGGCGCTACTCTATGTCCACATCTTTGCAACTTTCGAAGCGCTATGCTGTCTTGAAT
>JAZJZT010000043.1:0-40438 GCA_040389645.1 Pseudomonadota bacterium
TTCTTTACATGTCAATCAAATTATTCCGGACACTAGTGCGCGCAGGCGGGAACCCCATTTAGTGTCGCAAACGGTGCAGAAAGATGGGATTCCCGCCTTCGCGGGAATGACAGATTTGGTGCCAACTTAACCGCATTTGGATCCGACGGGGACGCCGAACCCCAGGACCGCATCTGGTTTTGCCCTTCAACTCAAGCCGCTTCGCGGCGTGCCTGGCGGTGGTACAGGAATTCCAGCACGCTGGTGCGGTAGGCGATGTATAGCGGGTCTTGCGCCAGGGCCAGCCGGTCGCGCGGTCGCGCCAGCCGGACCTGCACGATATCGCCAATCGTCGCCGCCGGACCGTTGGTCATCATGACGATGCGGTCCGACAGCAGCACCGCTTCGTCGACATCGTGCGTCACCATCACGACGGTCGATCCGGTGGCGGCGACGATGCGCAGCAGTTCATCCTGCAGGTGGGCGCGGGTCAGCGCGTCGAGCGCGCCGAAGGGTTCGTCCATCAACAGCACTTTCGGTTCCATCGACAGCGCACGCGCGATGCCGACGCGCTGCTTCATGCCGCCCGAAATCTCGTGCGGGCGCTTGGCACTGGCCGGCGTCAATCCCACCAGCGCCAGCGCGGCCATGGTGCGCTCCTTCATCTGCTCACGGCTTTCCTTGGCGCCGAACACGCGCTCGACCGCGAGATAGACGTTTTCGAAACAGGTCAGCCACGGCAGCAGCGAATGGTTCTGGAACACGACCGCGCGTTCCGGCGCCGGCCCGGCAATCTCACGACCACCGCAGATCAGGGTGCCGCCGGTGGCGACCGTCAGCCCGGCGATCAGGTTCAGCAAGGTCGACTTGCCGCAACCCGAGTGGCCGATCAGGGTGATGAATTCTCCCTTCTCCACTTGCAGACTGACGTCGCTCAGTGCGTGAAAACTGCCCTTTTTTGTGTTGAACACCATGTCGGCGTGTTCGATGTCGATGAATTTTTTGGTGTTCATGTCAGCTCCCGACTTCTTCGTAAGTGAATGCCTGCGCCAGGGCGACCAGCGCCTGCTCCAGCAGCAATCCCACCACGCCGATGACGACGATGGCGATCAGGATGTGCGGCACGTTCAGGTTGTTCCATTCATCCCAGACCCAGAAGCCGATGCCGACTCCGCCGGTCAGCATCTCGGCCGCGACGATCACCAGCCACGCGGTGCCGATGGCCAGGCGCACGCCGGTCAGCATGTACGGCAGCACGGAAGGCAGCAGGATCTTGGTGATGATCTTCCATTCCGACAGGTTCAACACGCGCGCCACGTTCATGTAATCCTGCGGCACGCGCTGCACGCCGACGGCGGTGTTGATGATCATCGGCCAGATCGAGCAGATGAAGATCGACCAGATCGCGGCCGGATCGGCGGCCTTGAACACCAGCAGGCCGATCGGCAGCCACGCCAGCGGCGAGACCGGTTTTAATAAGCTGATGATCGGGCCGAACATGCCGTACATGAACTTGAAACGGCCGATGATGAAGCCGAGCGGGATGCCGACCGCCGCCGCCAGTCCGAAGCCGAGCGCGACGCGTTTCAGCGAGGCCAGAATGTTCCAGCCGATGCCCTGGTCGTTCGGCCCCTTGCGGTAAAACGGATCGGAAAACAGTTTCAGCGCCTCGTCCCACGTCACCATCGGTGTCGGAAAACCGCTGTTTTTCGCCGCCAGGATTTGCCACACCAGCACCAGCAAGGCCATGCCGAGCAGCGGCGGCAGATAGGTCATCACGAAAGGACGCATGCGCGCGCTCCCCAGCGAGACGCCCTTGGCGGCGAGGCGTTCGCTGCGGCGCGGCCGCTCCAGGCCGCCGGCGACGGCCGGCGCATCGGCGTGGCCGTCGGCCGCGGCGGCAACGGTGGCCGATGCGGTCGGGGCATCCAGGGTATCCGGCGTGACCGGCGCCATCAGGTTGTGTAGTACAGCACTCATCTGGTTCTCCTCAGGCTTTGATCTTGAACGAATCGGCATAGGCTTTCGGGTTCTTGCCGTCCCACAGCAGGCCATCCATCATCTTGACGCTGCGCATCGGCGACTTCGGCACGCTGACCTTGGCCATCGCGGCGGCATCCTTGTAGATGTCGATCTGGCTGATCTGCGTCGCCACGGCCAGGTAATCCGGATCGCTTTTCAGCAGGCCCCAGCGCTTTTGCTGCGTCAGGAACCACATGCCGTCCGACAAATACGGGAAGTTGACGCTGCCGTCGTTGAAGAATTTCATGTAGTTCGGGTCGTCCCAGGTTTTACCCAAGCCGTTCTGGTAGCGGCCCAGGATGCGCTGGTTGATGACGTCGACCGAGGTGTTGACGTAGGATTTGTCGGCGATGGTTTCGGCCATCTTCTGCTTGTTCGACAAGGAAGCGTCGATCCAGCGGCTGGCGTCGAGGATGGCGGCGGTCAGTGCACGCGCCGTGTTCGGGTATTTTTTGACCCATTCGGCGCTGGTGCCAAGCACCTTTTCCGGGTGGTCGCGCCAGATATCCTGCGTGGTCGCGGCCGTGATGCCGACGCCGTCGACAATGGCGCGGTGGTTCCACGGCTCGCCGACACAAAAGCCGTCCATGTTACCGATGCGCATGTTCGCCACCATCTGCGGCGGCGGCACCGTGATCACCTTGGCATCCTTGAGCGGGTTGATGCCGTGCGCGGCCAGCCAGTAATACAGCCACATCGCGTGGGTGCCGGTCGGGAAGGTTTGCGCGAACGAATACTCCCTTTTATCCGTGTTCATCAGCTTGGCCAGCGAGGTGCCGTCGACGGCGCCCTTGTCGGCCACCTTTTTCGACAGCGTGATGGCCTGCCCGTTGTGGTTCAGGTTCATCAGCACCGCCATGTCCTTCTTGGGACCGCCGGCGCCCAGGTGCACGCCGTAGATCAGGCCATACAGGACGTGCGCGGCGTCGAGTTCGCCGTTGACGAGCTTGTCGCGCACGCTGGGCCAGGACGCTTCCTTGCTCGGGACGATCTTGATGCCATATTTCTTGTCGAAGCCGAGCACGGACGCCATCACCACCGACGCGCAATCGGTCAGCGGGATGAAGCCGATCTTGACTTCCTCCTTCTCGGGCTTGTCGGAACCGGCCGCCCACACCCCCTGGGTCGCCAGGCCGCTGATGGCGGTGGCGGCGGCGCCGGCTTTCAACACACTGCGTCGGGTCAGGCTGAACTTGGTCTCCATCGTATCCTCTTGGCAATTGGCAGGCGGATGCTTGCCCTGCATGAGGTATTGCAATAGCTGTGCCAGCCCCGAGCGCGGGCGAAACGATGAAAATTCGGTCAAATGCGACTATTTTCGGCACTGGTTTTGTGCACCGCACCAGAAGCGCGCACCGGCGGGTGCGCCAGCCTATGGCGCGGCCAGGCTGCGCTCGGCGCGCAGGCGTTCGACCATCAAGTCGACAAAGCTGCGGATGCGCGGCGAACCCTGCCGGCTGTCGCGGTGCACGATGTTGATCGGCAGGCCCGGCGTTTCAAAGGGGGCCAGCACCGCCTGCAATTCACCGGCCGCGATCCACGGCGCGGCCTGGTACGACAGCAGCCGCGCCAGGCCGAAGCCGCGCCGCACCGCTTCGATCGCGGCATCGTTGCTGTTGACGACCAGTCTCGGCTTGACGCGCAAGGCCAGCTGGCGCGCGCCATCCGTAAAACGCCATTCGGGCGGCGTGCTGGAACCGGACGAGGCGACGATCACGTGCCGCCCAAGTTCGTCCGGCGTGGCCGGCGCGCCGTGCAAGGCCAGGTACGCCGGAGAGGCGCAGACCACGCGCCGCACCTGCCCGACATTGACCGCGCGCATGCTCGAATCGGGCAACTCCCCGATGCGCACGCCGACATCGAAACCTTCCTCGACCAGGCTGGTGACGCGGTCGACGAAGACGGCGTTCACTTCCATGCCGGGATAGCGCTGCAGGTAATCGACGATGCCGGGCATGACGTACTGGCGCCCGAACAGCACGGGAGCCGTGACGGCCAGGTGGCCGCGCGGGGCGGCGTTACTGCCGGCCGCCGCGTCGTCGGCCTCGTCGACCTCGGCCAGGATGCGGCGCGCATCGTCCAGGTAGCGCTGGCCGGCGTCGGTCACGCGCACGTGGCGCGTGGTGCGTTCGAGCAGGCGCACGCCGAGCCGTTCTTCGAGCGCGGCGATGGCACGCGTGACGGCCGGCGGCGACATGCCGAGCCGGCGCGCGCCGCCGGCGAAGCTTTGCTCTTCCCCGACGGCGATAAACACCGTCATCAAATGCAGTCGGTCCATGGCTAGCCTCGTCCGGAGGATATAAAAGGCGGGAACAGCGCGGGTGCGCGCTCGCTGACGAAATCGATGAAATGGCGCACCCGCAGCGACATCTGGGTGCGCTGCTGATAATACATGTACAGGCCGCCGGTGACGGACGCCGTTTCCGGCAACAGGTGCACCAGGCGGCCGGCGGCAAGATCGCCGGCCACCATGTAGCCGGCCAGCTGGCCGATGGCCATGCCGGCGCGCACGGCGTCGACTTCGCTTTCGGCCGTATTGAAACTGGCCACGGCCGGGATGTCCTGGTAGACGACGCTGCCGTCGACCTGCAACTCCCACGGCAGCAGGCGGCCCGTGTTCGGCTGGCGGAACGCGGTGCAGCGGTGCGACAGCAGTTCGTCGATGCCGCGCGGCGCGCCGTATTTCTCGATGTAGCGCGGTGCGGCGCACACGAGCAGCACGATATCGCCGAGACGGCGCGCCACCAGGTTGCGCTCGGGCGGATTGCCGCCGCGAAAACCGACATCGATCTTCGCCTCGACCATATCCGTAAAATGGTCTTCCAGCAGCAGGTCGAAGCGGGCACGCGGATACCGGTCCTGGAAATCGCGCATCAGCGGCACCAGCAGGTGCGCGCCGAGCGAGGTCGGCGCGGCCACGCGGATCAGGCCGTCGACTTCCTGGCGGCTGTTGCGCACGTGGTCCAGGGCTTCGTCGAGCAGGCGCAGGCCGGGGTTGGCCAGCTCGAACAGGCGCTGCCCCTCTTCCGTCAGGCTCAGGCTGCGCGTGGTGCGGTGGAACAGGCGCACGCCCAGGTGCAGTTCGAGCTGGCGCACCGCCTTGCTGACGGCTTGCGGCGTCAGGCCGGCGTCGGCCGCCGCCTGGCTGAAACTGCGGGAGCGCACGACGCCGATGAACAGCGTGATGACGCGGGCCTTATCCATTTTTGTTCATCGCCATTTACAACCAAAGGATGAAAATCAAACAGCTTTACGATGGCTAGTGTAACACCGCCATCCCCCCTACACTGGTTTCCATCAACCCGCCCCTTACCCCTTGAAGGAGAACAGCATGTCCAAAGTATGGTTCATCACCGGCGCGTCGCGCGGCTTCGGCGCCCTGATCGCACAAGACGCGCTGGCGCGCGGCGACGCCGTCGTCGCCACCGCGCGCAACCCGGACAGCGTGACCGCCGCGCTGGGATCGCATCCGAAACTGCTGGCGCTGAAACTGGACGTCACCAATGAAGCGCAGGCGGTGCTGGCCGCGCGCCAGGCATTCGACCATTTCGGCCGCATCGATATCCTCGTCAACAATGCCGGCTACGGCTTGCTGGGCGCGGTCGAGGAAGCCGGCGCAGACGAGATCCGCGCGCTGTACGACACCAATGTGTTCGGCCTGCTGCATGTGACGCGCGCCGTGCTACCCTTCATGCGCGGCCAGCGCAGCGGCCACGTGATCAACATGTCGTCGGTCGGCGGCTACGCGTCGGCCGCCGGCTGGGGCGTGTATTGCTCGACCAAGTTCGCGGTGGAAGGCTTGAGCGAAGCGCTGTCGCAGGAACTGGCGCCGCTGGGGATTTATGCCACTGTGGTCGAACCGGGATATTTCCGCACCGATTTCCTCGATGCGCAATCGCTGGCCGAAACGGGCCGCCGCATCGATGCCTACGCCGCCACCGTCGGCGAGATGCGCACCTTCGCGGCCGGCGTCAACCACCGCCAGCCGGGCGACCCGAAAAAACTGGCCGCCGCCATCCTGGCGCTGGCCGACAGCGGCAAACCGCCGGTGCGCTTGCAACTGGGCAGCGACACGGTCGCCATGGTGCGCACCAAGCACCAGTCGGTGGAACGGGAACTGGCCGACTGGATTGCGGTCGCCAGCTCCACCGACCACGACGACGTGCTGCGCGCGGCGGCCTGACAGGGTCTTACGAGGATGGCGGCGGCGCCGGCAACGCGGCGCCGCAATCCTTGCAATAGCGCGCCCGCGCGTCGTGTCCTGTACTGCCGCAGGCCGGGCAATCGCGCGGCGGCCCTTGCACGCTGCCGCGCTGGTGGCTGATCTCGGAACTGATGATGCCGGTCGGCACGGCGAGTATCCCCCATCCCAGCAGCATCATCAGCGACGAGATCGTGCGTCCCAGGTCGGTCTTCGGCACCAGGTCGCCGAAACCGACCGTCGTCACCGTGCTGATGGCCCAGTAGACGGAAGTCGGGATGCTGGTGTAACCGTGGGCTGGTCCCTCGACCACGTACATGACGGTGCCGAGTAAAAAGACGATCAGCATGACGACCGACAGAAAAATCAGGATCTTGCGCCGGCTCGCCATCAGGGCGCGGCCCAGCATGCCGTATTCCTCGATATACAAGGTCAGCTTCATGATGCGGAACATGCGCAGCAGGCGCAGGATGCGCACGTCGAGCAGCACGTGGGCGGCCGGGATGAACAGGGAAATGTAGCTGGGCAGGATAGACAACAGGTCGATCACGCCGAAAAAGCTGCGCGCGTAGCGCAGCGGGCGCCGCACGCACAGCAGGCGGGCCAGGTATTCCAGCGTGAACAGCAGTGTAAATACCCATTCGCAGGCTTGCAGCACGGTGCCGTAATCGCGCGCGACCGGCGCCACGCTGGCCAGCACGACCACCACCACGCTGAGCACAATGGCGCCGATCAGGATCAGGTCGAACAGGCGGCCGGCATGCGTATCCGATTCGAAGATGACGGCGTACAGGCGCGCGCGCCAGCCGCCGTGCGGCTTGCCGTAGCGCTGGTGCGGATCGGCCGACGCGGTGGCCGGCGCCGGCGCCGCGGGGGAAGGTATATCAGGAGGCGTCATCATGGGCAATCTTGGTGAAGACATGGCGGCGGCCATCATAACGCGGCCGCGCCGGGCGCGACGCCGCCGTCGCCGCCACGGCCTAGCGCGCCGCGCTGCGGTGCACGGCCGGCTGCGGCCCGAGCAGGTCGGCGCGCGGATAACTCCACGCGGGGACGTTGGCCGGGCAGGCGCGCCCCGTCGTCGGCGCCAGCGTCAGCGTCGTGAAATTGCCGCGCGGCGTGGTGGCGAAACGCGCATCGGAGGCGGTATCGGCCGTCAGCGTCGGCGCGCGCGCAAACCGCAGCCAGGCGTCGAACCAGCAATCGTCGGCTTTCAGACTGCGCAGCGTCGACAGGCTGCCGTTCAATTCGCCGTACAGCGAGATGCCGGGCGCGGCGGATGCATGCGATCCCGGCTCGGCCAGCCGGGCCGGGCATTGCGCCGGCGCCAGCCAGTCCGGAGCCAGGCTCAGCATGCCGCGCCGCACGCGGTAATTGTCGGCGCCCTCGTCGCTTTCGACCGAGACGAACTGCCAGCACAGCGGTTGCGTCGGGAACGCCGTCATCGCCACGTCGAGCACGCGCGAGCGCGGGTCGATCTGGTGCAGCGCGGCGCGCACGCGCTGCTTGCCCAGCGTCGACGCGGCGCCCTGCACGGCGACGAAGCCGGCGCACAGGCCCAGCGCCAACGCCATCACGCGCCGGCTGCCGCTGCGCGCGATGCGCAGCGCGCCGATGCCCGCCCCCAGCAACAGCAAGGCGGCCAGCGACGTCACTCCCAGGTAGCCGCGCTGCGTGACAAAGACCAGTACACCGGCCAGCGCGGCCAGCAATAGCCAGCGCAGCGGCGGCCACGGGATCGCCATGATCAGCGGCACGCCGAACGCGACCCAGAACAGCGGTTCGATGATGAACAGCATGTCGCCATAAAACCAGCGCGGATTGAAGGGATAAAAGGGGTGGACGCCGTACGAATTCAAGAAATCCATGCCCAGGTGCAGGCCCAGGCCGAGCGCGACGGCGCCAAGCACGCCGATGCGCGCCTGGCGACTGCGTTTCAGCAAGGCGCGCGCGTCGGGCATGCCCCACATCAGCGCCAGCAACAGCAATGCCTGCGGCAGCGCGTACAGCAGCGTATGCGTATGGCCGCGGTGTTGCAGCAGGTAGCCCAGCGGCGACGGCAGCAAGTCCGTCAAAAACAGGTCGAGGTCGGGAAAATTGCTGGCGGCCGCGCAGGCCGTCAGCAGCAGGCGGTGACGGATGCGCTGGCTGGCCGCATCCGGTTCCGGCGCCAGGCTGCGTTGCAGCAGTTCCCCGACGCCCAGTCCCACTACCGTGTGGGTGATGTTATCCATCGGTCCCGCATCGATGGCATTGACATTGACAACACGGCCGGCCGGCCGCGGCACGCTTCAACGCTGCACCTCGACGCCGTGCCAGAACGCGATGCGGTCCTTGATGTGCTGCGCCTCGTCGGACGGGTGGCGGTAAAACCAGGCGGCGTTTTCATTGACCTGGCCATCGACCAGCAAATGATAGTAACTGGCCGTGCCCTTCCACGGGCAGACCGTCTGGTGCGTACTCTCCTGCAGGTATTCCTCGTTGACCTTCTCGATCGGGAAGTAGACATTGTTTTCCACAATTTCCACTTCATCGTCATTCGCCTCGGCGATCACTTCGCCGTTCCAGATTGCTTTAGGCATCACAGCCTCCTTTCAATGGAAAGTTCAGCACTCGACACGGTTGCGGCCTGCGCTCGTGGCGCGGCCCAGCGCTTGTCCGGCCTGGTGCAGCAGGCTGTCGGCATCGCTGATCTCCATCTGGTCAAACGCGCCGACGCCGATGCTGGCCGTGACCGGCAGCAGGCGTCCCGCGTCGCGGTGAATTTGCGCGGCGATCTTGCCGCGCAGCGTCTCGGCCAGCGTCACGGCGCCGTCGCGCGGCGTGTTCGGCAACACCACGCACAGCGTGTCGGCGTCATAGCGGCCGGCGACATCGATGACGCGCACGTTTTCGCGCAGCAGGCGCCCGACATTGGCCAGCACCTGGTCCAGCGCGGCATCGCCGTGGCGCCTCCGCAGCGCAGTCACATCGTCGAGCCGTATCATCAGCGCCGACAGCGGCGTGCGGAAACGGCGCGTGCGCGCGACTTCGAACGTCAGCCGCTGCGTCAATGTGCGGCGGTTGTGCAGGCCGGTCAAGGGGTCGGTCGTGGCCAGCGCCTCGAGTTCGGCGCGCGCCTTGTTCAATGCCTGTTCATGCAGGCGCGCCTCGAACAGCGCCATCACCTGGCGCGCCAGGCCGCGCAGCAATCTCGCCTGTTCGCCGGACAGGCGGCCCGGCCGCGTATCCATCACGGACAAGGTGCCGATCGCGTGGCCGTCCGGCGACGTCAGCGCCACGCTGCTGTACATGCGCATTTGCGGCGCGCCGACCGTCATCGGCATCGCGGCGGTGCGCGGGTCCAGGCTCAGGTCGGCGATTTCGGTGGCCGACTGGCCCAGCACGGCCAGCGAACAGTAACATTCTTCGCGCGGCAGCGAAGCCAGCGCCAGGCCGGTGAAGGCCTTGATCGACACGTGCTCGGCGCCGACCAGCGAGATGAAGGCATACGGCACGCCGCAGACGCTGGCCGCCAGTTCAGTCAAAAAATCGAAATCGCCGCAGGCGGCCGTGTCTAGCCCCTGGTAGCGCTGCAAGGCGGCCAGCCGGTGGCGGTCGTCCGGCGCCGGGGCCAAGGTCAGCGGGTGATTGTTCTGTGCGGCCAGCATGGGCGTCCCTTGTAGCGTCGTGAGCGCTGTGGTTGATGGTCCTGGACTTCGGTGCTACCCGGACAAGTTTATCGCAAAACAAAGCCTTGCGGGCGACCGCCATGCGGGCTTGACCCGCTATATCTTCACGCCTCTGCCAGGATCTGGCGCAGCGCGCGCTCGAACACCTCGGCCGGCTGGCCGCCGGAGATCAGGTGCCGATCGTTGACGATCACCGCCGGCACTGAATTGATGCCCTGCTGCTGGTAAAACCGTTCGCGCTCGCGCACCTCGGCCGCGTAACGGTCCGATGCCAGCACTTGCTCCGCTTCGGCCGCGTCCAGGCCGACCTCCTGCGCCACGCGCAGCAGCACCGCGTGCGCGCTCGGATCGTCGCCCTGCGTAAAATAGGCGCCGAACAGCGCGTGTTTCAATTGTCCCTGGCGCCCGTGCAAGCCGGCCCAGTGCAGCAGGCGGTGCGCATCGAAAGTGTTATAGATGCGGCTGCGCTTGCCCAGGGCGAAATCGAAGCCGACGTCGGCACCGCGCTGGCGTATCATCGCGCGCGATTGTTCCTGCTGTTCGGGGGTGGCGCCGTATTTTTCGGCGATGTGTTCGGTGATGTCCTGCCCTTCGGCGCCCATCTTCGGATTCAGTTCGAACGGCTGAAAATGCAGTTCCGGCGCGGCGTCGGCGCCGATGCGGCGTAACGCCGTTTCCAGCGCGTTCAGGCCGATGGCGCACCATGGGCAGGAAATGTCGGAAACGAAATCGATCTTGATCGGGGTGGGAGTCATGGCGGCCTTCGTCTGAAATGGGCGCCGCCGGCGGCGGCGGATTTGATTCAGTATGGGGCCGCGCGCGGTGAATTCAACCTGGCTTGTTTTTTTGACCAAAATCAGAGGCAGAATCTGGGGTCAGACCCACGGGTCTGACCCCGGCCCTTGCCTCTGATTTTGGCTAGCGTTCCCGTCCATCCTTACTTTATTTTTTGGCCGCAGCGCTCTTGCTGCCGATGCGGCTTTCCTTGCCGGCCATCAGGTTGCCGATATTCGAACGGTGGCGCCATACCAGCAGCATGCTCATCGCCACCACGGCCATCAGTTGCGGATCGACGCCGAACAGCAGGCCGTAATAAAACGGCGCGAACAAGGCCGCCACCAGCGCCGCCAGCGACGAATAGCGGAATGCATAGGCGATCACCAGCCAGGTGACCAGGGTGGCCAGGCCGAGCCATGGGTTCAATCCGAGCAACACGCCGAGCGCGGTGGCCACGCCCTTGCCGCCGACAAAACTGAAAAACACCGGCCACAGGTGACCAAGAAAGACGGCGATCGAGACCAGCGCGACGGCGCTGTCGCCGAGGCCGAAGCGCTCGCCGAAATGGACGATCAGCCAGACCGCCAGCCAACCCTTGAAACCGTCGCCGATCAGGGTCACGATCGCAGCCTTCTTGTTGCCACTTCGCAACACGTTGGTGGCGCCGGGGTTTTTCGAGCCATAGGTGCGCGGATCGGCCAGGCCGAACAGCTTGCTCGATACGACGGCAAACGAGATCGAGCCGAGCAGGTAAGCGGCCACCGTGACGATCACCGTCATCAATACTGTATTCATTTTTCCCTCTTAATGGTTGCCCGTCCGGGCGCGGGGCTGGTGACTATACACCAGCGGCCCGGGCCCAGGTAGCGTTTCAGTCGGCCAGCGCGCAGCGCACCGGCTTTGCTGACAGCACGTCGAGCAGCACCTGTGGCGCGATGCCGACCAGGTAGCCGCGCCGTCCGCCATTGATATAAATGATTTCCAGATCCAGGATCGATTCCTCGACATAGACCGGCATCGCCTTGCGGGTGCCGAACGGCGACGTGCCGCCGACCTGGTAGCCGGAATGGCGCTGCGCGACGTCCGGCTTGCACGGTTCGACCGACTTGCAGCCGATCGCGCGCGCCAGGTTCTTGGTCGACACCTTGCAGTCGCCGTGCATCAGCACGATCAGCGGCTTGGCCGCCTCGTCCTGCATGACCAGCGTCTTGACGACGTGGTGTTCGTCGACGCCGAGCGAACGGGCCGACACCGCGGTGCCGCCGTGTTCCTCGTAATCGTACGGGTGTTCGGTAAACGCCACCTGGCGCTGGCGCAGCAGCTGGGTGGCCTGTGTTTCGGAAATATGCTCTTTTTTTGCCATGCCGTGATACGCTAACCGTTCGATGAGGAGAGTCGGATTATGCCGCAAGAAATTCGCTTTGCCACCTTCAATGTCTGCAACCTGGCATTGCCCGGCACGAAATTGTACGACAATCTGGCCCCCCTCTCGGCCGATGAATACGAGGCGAAGGCGAACTGGACCGCGCAACAGCTGGACCAGCTCGACGCCGACGTCATCGGTTTCCAGGAAATTTTTTCGCAGGCGGCGCTGCGCGACGTCCTGTCTCGCACCCGCAAATACCGCGACGCGATACACGCCGGCTTCGATCCCGCCCCGGGAGCGACGCGCCTGACACCGAACGTGGCGCTGGTGTCGCGCCTGCCGCTGGTCGCGCCGGCCGCCATGTACTCCGACTTTCCGCCCGGCGTCGTCGCCGATTGCGCGCACGTCGACGCCGGCAACCCGGACGCCGACCGCTTTGCGCGCGCGCCGCTGCATGCGCAAGTGCTGCTGCCGGGCGAGCGCATCGTCGACGTCATCGTCGTGCACCTGAAATCGCGCCGGCCCGATTACCGCGCCAGCGATTGCGGCGACGACCCGCTGCAATATGCGCTGGCCAACCTGCGCTCACTGGTGTGGCGCGGCACCGAGGCGGTCGCCTTGCGCGTGCTGCTCAGTAAATTGATGCGCGATACCGGCCACCCGTGCATCGTGCTGGGCGATTTTAACGACACCGCCGACGCCGTCACCACGACCATCGTGCTGGGCGCCGGCGTCCTGTCCCCGCCGGGCCAGGAAATGCACGGCCGCATGTACGACTGCAACCAGATCCAGCTACGCCAGGACCACCTGCGCCACGTCGGCTATACCTGCATCCACGAGGGACACTACACGACGATCGACCACGTGCTGGTGTCGGACCATTTCAATCCGGCGTCGCCGCGCGCGATCGGAGAGGTATTCGACGTCACGTACCTGAACGATCACCTGCGCCAGGAACGCCCGGAAACCTCGGACCACGGCCAGGTGCTGGTGCGTTTGCGCCTGCGCGGCCAGAGTGCCGGCCAAGGCCGGGCCAAGGCCGAAGGCTTAATGTAGCAGGCGGCGCAGCGCGCTGGCCGGCGCTTGCGCGTCGGCCAGGTAACCCTGGTACTGGTCGCAACCCTGGCTGCGCAGGAATTGCAACTGCTCCGGCGTCTCGACGCCCTCGGCCACCACCTGCAACTTCAGGCTGCGCGCCATCGCGATGATGGCGCTGACGATGGCGCCGTCGTCCGGCTTGCCGGTGATGCCGGCCATGAACGACTGGTCGATCTTCAATTTGTCGATCGGGTAATCCTTCAGGTGGGACAGGCGCGAATAGCCGGTGCCGAAATCGTCGATC
This sequence comes from Pseudomonadota bacterium, assembly GCA_040389645.1. Classification (GTDB taxonomy): domain Bacteria; phylum Pseudomonadota; class Gammaproteobacteria; order Burkholderiales; family Burkholderiaceae_D; genus Rugamonas. The sequence continues at coordinate 13,359 of JAZJZT010000043.1, forward strand.
GTCAAGCGCACGCCCATCGTGCGCAAGGCCTGCAAGGTGTCGTTCGCGCCGGCGCCGCCCTTCATGATCAGCGCTTCCGTCAATTCCAGTTCCAGGCTGGCGGCCGGCAGGCCGGACGATTCCAGCGCTTCGTCCACGCTTTGCAACAGGTTCTTTTGCGTGAATTGCGCGACCGACAGGTTGACGGCAACCATGATTGCGTAGCCGGCATCGTGCCAGCGGCGCGCCTGGCGACACGCCTGCTGCAACACCCAGTTGCCGATCGGTATCATCAAGCCGCACTCCTCGGCCACGGTAATGAAACGTTCAGGGCGTAGTAGACCCAGTTGCGGGTGACGCCAGCGGATCAGCGCCTCCATGCCGACCGGCGCGCCGCTGCGGGCGTCGATCTCGGCCTGGAATTCCAGCTCGAATTCCTGGTTGCGCAAGGCCAGGCGCAAGCCGTTCTCGAACGTCACGCGCTCGACGATCTGCATATGCATGTCGGCGTTGAAAAACTGGAAGCTGTTGCGGCCGTTTTCCTTGGCATGGTACATCGCGATGTCGGCATGCTTGATCAACTGGTCGATGTCGCTGCCGTCGTTCGGGTAGATCGCCACGCCGATCGAGGTCGACACGCTCAGGCTGTTCTGGCCCAGCACGAACGGTTGCGCGATCGCCTGCAAGATGCTGCCGGCCACGTGCGCGGCCTGGTCAATGCCGCCGATGTCGGCCAGGATGATGAGGAATTCGTCGCCGCCCTGGCGGCTGACGGTGTCGACGCCGCGCACGCACTTGATCAGGCGCGCCGCCACTTCCTTCAGCAAGGCGTCGCCGACCTGGTGGCCAAGCGTATCGTTGACGTGTTTAAAACGGTCCAGGTCGAGGAACAGGATGGCCAGCATCTTGTGGTTGCGGCGTGCCGCCGTCAGCGCCAAGCTCAGGCGGTCCAGCAGCAGCACCCGGTTCGGCAGGTCGGTCAGAAAATCGTGCTCGGCCAGGTGCTTCGTATGTTCTTCGGATTTTTTGCGGTCGGTGATGTCGGACAGGATGCCCATGTAATTGCTGACGGCGTTGTTGTTGTCGCGGATCGCCGCCAGCGACAGCCAGGCCGGGAACACCTCGCCGTTCTTGCGGCGCGACCAGATCTCTCCCTGCCAATGCCCGGTCGCGACGATTTCACTCCAGACCTGGTGATAAAACGCGTCATCTTCGATGCCGGAGCGGTAGACATTGAGCGGCTTGCCCAGCATCTCGTCGGACGGGTGGCCGGTGATCGCCGTATAGGCGCGGTTGATGGCGATGATGCGCTGGTTACGGTCGGTCAGCAGGATGGCGTCGCGGCTGTTTTCGAACACTTGCGCGGCCAGGTGCAGCGAGCGCTCGGCCTGCTTGCGCGCGGAAATATCGCGCACGACGACATAAAACAGGTATTCATGGTCCAGGGTGATCGAGGTCATCAGCACTTCGGCCCAGAACAGTTCGCCCGCGCAATTGAGGTAGCGCCATTCGTAGCGGCAATTGCCTTCGGCATGGGCTTGCCGCGTGGCCTGCTGCTCGGTGCTGGACGAGGCGGCGCCGGACGGTTGCTGCAGCGGAGAAAAATCGCCGAGGCGGCGCCCCACCAGCGCGTGCTTGTCGCCGCACTTGAACAGGTGCAACGCGGCCGGATTCGCTTCGACGATCTGCTCGCCTTTCAGCAGCAGGATGGCATCGGCCGATTTTAAATACATCTGGCGGAAATTGGCGCCGGCCTCCAGCAGCGCCTGCTCTTCCAGCTTGCGCGCGCTGATGTCGACATCCATGCAAAAAATCTGTTGCACTTCACCGCTCTGCATGACAGGGAACATCGTCGAATAAATCCACAGCGTTTTTCCGGCGGCGCTCACCACCTGCCAGTCGTGCGCCGGGCTCGGCTGGCCGGTCTGGCGCACCATTTCCAGCGCCGCATCGTGCTCGGCCTGGCGTTCAAACGTCAGCAGGCTCGCCAGCGGCTGGCCCAGCGCGCGCGCGCCGGGGATGCCATATAACTGGGTGCAACTGTCGTTCCAGAAATGCACGATACCCTGCGCATCCATGCTGTGCACGGCCACCATCGGCGTCAATTCCATCGCGTCGACCAGGCGCGAAATCAAGTCCATCGCTTCCTGCACCGGGCGCCGCTGCGCGGCTTCATTGACCCTGGCAGGAACACCCCCCGCATGTTGATCTCGTTCGCTCACCGTGGCCTCGCTGACGTTGCGCCCGAGGGCGGTCCAGCCATCTTGAGCGCTGGCACCATTGACGCCCTTGACACCCCTCAACAGAATTTCAGGCAGGGATGTCTTTACGTAAATGCAGTTGCCAATAACCAACGTCGATCCGGCGGCCATGCTTGTAACCGACTTCTTCGAAATGGGCGACCTTGCGGAAACCGAGCCCCTCGTGCAGGCGCACGCTGGCGTCGTTCGGCAGCGCGATGCCGCCGATCACCGTGTGCAAGTCCAGCGCGCGCAGCGAGGCAAGCAAGGCGGCATAGACGCGCTGTCCGAGTCCCCGCCCGGTCGCGCCGTGCGCGACATAGACCGAGCTTTCCACCGCGTAACGATAAGCCGGGCGCACGCGCCAGGCGGCGGCGTAGGCATAGGCCAGCAGGCGCCCTTCTTCTTCCAGCACCAGCCACGGAAAGCGGCTGGCGCCGATGCGCGCGACCATGTCCTCGGTGCTGACCATCGCTTCCTCGAAACTGATGGTTGTCGTGACAACATAATGGTTATAGATGGCGCACAGCGCCGCGGCGTCCTGCGGTGTGACGGACCGTATCATGCCGGCTCCCGGTGAAGTGAAGCACCAAGTGTACGCCAAGCAATATTTTTCCGTCCATCATCAAAAACTGCATTTCAGCCGCGCAATTGCGCGCCTTGTCGCACAAGCGTTGTAATAGACATTGATATTTCATAAAGTGTCAGCATCCACTACCGCCGGCAGCGGCACTTAATGAGAAAAAACAATGAAACTGGAAACCCTGCCCCCTTCCCCGACTTCGACACCGATGCCGACCGTGCGGCGCCGGCGCTGGCACGCGCCCGTGATCGGGCTGATCGTGCTGGGCCTGGCCGGCGCCGGCTGGAGCGTCATGCGCGCGAAGGCGCCGGCGGGCGCGGCGGCCGGCAAGCCGGCGCCCAAGGGGCCGGAAACGTTCGAACTGGCCGCCAGCGACGTGGCCGCGATCGAGGCGCGCTCGTTGAGCCTCAGCTTGCCGCTGTCCGGCTCGCTGGCGCCGGTCAGCCAGGCCACCGTCAAAGCGAAAGTGTCCGGGCAAGTGCAGCAGACCACGCTGCGCGAAGGGATGAAAGTATCAGCCGGTGACGTGCTGGCGCGGCTCGACCAGGCAGACCTGGCGGCGCGCCTGACGCAGCAGCAGGCCGCGCTGGACGAGGCGCAGGCGCGCCTGGCGATGGCGAACAAGAACCAGGCCAACAGCAGCGCATTACTCAAACAGCAATACATTTCGCAGACCGCGTTCGACACAACGGCCAATACCGTCGAACTGGCGCGCGCCAGCGTCAAGTCGGCGTCGGCGCTGGTGGAACTGGCCCGCATCGCGCTGAACGATAGCGTGATCCGCGCGCCGATCGGCGGCATCGTCAGCAAGCGCCACGTGCAGCAAGGCGACAAGGTCGCGCCCGACATGGCGGTCTATACCATCGTCAGCCTGGCCGAACTGACCCTGGAGGCGCAGGTGCCGACGTCGGACATCCCGCGCGTCAAGATCGGGCAGGATGTGTCGTTCCGCGTCGACGGTTTCCAGCAGCGCGAATTCACCGGCAAAGTGGCGCGCATCAACCCGACCACCGAGGCCGGATCGCGCGCGTTGCTGGTCTATGTCTCGGTGCCGAACGCCGACGGCGCGCTGCTCGGCGGCATGTTCGCCAAGGGCAGCATCGTCACCGAGCGCTCGCCCGTCGTGCCGCTGGTGCCGGTGGCGGCGCTGCGCGAGCAGCAAGGTAAACAGGTCGTCTACACGGTCGACGGAGGACAGGTGGTGGCGCAGCCGGTCAAGCTGGGCTTGCGCAACGAAGAACTCGGTTATGCCGAAGTCACGGAGGGATTGGCACAGGGCGCGCACGTGATCGTCTCGAAACTCGATGCCGTGAAACCGGGAGCGAAGGTGAAACTGGCCACGCCGCCCGCGTCGGCCGCCAAGCCGGCCATGCTGGCGCAGCGGAGCTGAACCATGTGGATCACCCGCGTCAGTATCAACAATCCCGTATTCGCCACGATGGTGATGGTCGCGCTGATGGTGCTCGGCCTGTTCTCGTACCAGCGACTGGGCGTCGAGAGCATGCCGAACGTGCAATTCCCGTTCGCGTCGATCGAGATATCGTATCCGGGCGCGTCGCCCGAGGCGGTCGAGAACGACATCACGCGGCCGGTGGAAGACATCGTCAACACCGTCAGCGGCGTGAAAACCATCCGCGCCAATTCGTGGGAAGGCCGCTCCGGCGTCTACCTGGAATTCCAGCTGTCGACCAATATGGACAAGGCGATGCAGGAATTGCGCGACAAGGTGGCGCTGGTGCGCCCGCGCTTCCCGAAGGAAGCGAAGGACCCGTTCATCGCGCGCGCCGAAGGAGATAACGAGCAGGCGATCGTCAACCTGTCGCTCAGCGCGACCGCGCACAGCCTGCGCGAACTGTCGACCATGACCGACCAGATCATCTCGAAACGTTTCCAGGGCGTGGCTGGCGTCGGCCAGGTGCGCATCATCGGCACCACCAAGCGCCAAGTGCTGGTCAGCCTGCGGCCGAACGACATGACGGCGCAAGGCGTCGGCGTCGACGAAGTGATCCGCGCGATCCAGAACACCAATGCGAACCTGCCGGCCGGCAATGTCAGCCTCGGCGTCAGCGAACAATTGGTCCGGGTCGAGGGTAAATTGCGCGACACGCGCGAATTCAACAAGATCATCGTCGCGCGGCGCGCCAGCGGCCCGGTCTACCTGGAGCAGGTCGCCACCGTCATCGATGGCGAGGAAGAGGCGCAATCGTATTCGCGCATCGACGGCCAGCCCGGCATTTCTCTGCAAATCACCAAGGTGCAGGATGCCAACGTGGTCGAAGTGGGCGACGGCGTCAAGAAGGTCGCGCAGGAATTGCAAAAGTCGCTGCCGTCCGACATCACGCTGCGCCTCCTCGATTCGCAGTCCGAGCGCGTGCAAAGCCAGCTCGACAACGTGAAACACACGATCGTCGAAGGCGCCATTCTGACCATGGTGATCGTGTTCTTCTTCCTGCACTCGTGGCGCAGCACCATCATCACCGGATTGACGCTGCCCATTTCCGTGATGGCCAGTTTTATCGCGATGAAGGCCTTCGGTTTTACGCTGAATTTTCTGACCCTGATGGCGCTGTCGCTGTGCATCGGCCTGCTGATCGACGATGCCATCGTGGTGCGCGAAAACATCGTGCGCCACTTCGGCATGGGTAAAAGCCACCGGCAAGCCGCCGCCGACGGCACCAATGAAATCGGCCTGGCCGTGATGGCGACGAGCTTCGCCATCGTCGCCGTGTTCATCCCGGTCGCCTTCATGGACGGCATCATCGGCCGCTTCTTCCTGCAGTTCGGCATCACCGTCACGGTGGCGGTCCTGGTGTCCCTGTTCGTCTCGTTCACGCTCGACCCGATGCTGTCGTCGGTCTGGCCGGACCCGGAACAGGACCGTTTCAAATACCTGCCGTGGCTGGGCCGCCTGATGGAAGCGATCGAAGGCGTGATCGACAGGCTGCACCTGCTGTACGGCAAGGTGCTGGCGCTCGCACTGCGCTGGCGCAAGCTGACCTTGACAGGCGCCTTTGTCCTGTTCGCCGGCAGCCTGTCGCTGGTGCCGCTGATCGGCGGAGAGATGTTCCCGGAAACGGACCAGGGCTGGATCAACCTGCACTTCAAGACGCCGGTCGGCTCCAGCCTGGACTACACCGACAGCAAAGTAAAACAGGTCGAGCAGGCGCTGAAGGAATTCAAGGAAATCGACAGCATGGTGTCGAATGTCGGCACGCGCGACGGGCGCAACGCGGCCGAGGTCAACCTGAAACTGACGGATCCGAAAATCACGCACCGGCTCAGCCAGCAGCAACTGGAAAAATTGATCCGCACACGCTTGCAGCCTATCGCCGGCATCCAGCTGTCGGTCGGCCAGAAACCGATTTTTATCGCCATCCTCGGCACCGACGAAGCCAAGCTCGACGAAATCGCGCACCGCCTGATGGACAAGATGCGCGCCATCAAGGGCCTGGCCGACCTGGAATACAGCCAGGAAGGCGCGAATCCGTCGATGATGATCAAGATTAACAATGAGCTGGCCAGCGACCTGGGGCTGTCGGTGCAACAGATCGGTGCCGCGCTGCGCCCCTTCGTGGCCGGAGAGACAGTCAGCCACTGGCTGGCCGGCGACGGTCAGAATTACGACGTCAACGTGCAATTGCCGAAATCGGGACGCCAGCGCGTGGCCGACCTGGCCGACCTGTCGATCGCGTCCAGCAATCTCAATGCCGACGGCACGCCGCGCATGGTGCCGCTGCGCCAGGTGGTCGATTTCATTCCGTCGTCGAGTCCGCAGGTATTGAAACGGCAAGCCTTGCAGCGGCGCGTGGCCGTGTATGCCGGCGTCGAAGGGAGACCGGCCGGCGACGTCGACAGCGATGTGCAAAAGGCGATGAAATCGATCGAACTGCCGCCCGGCGTGCGCTTCGACGTGGCCGGCAACGCACAGCAGATGCAAGAAACCATGAGCGGCGCCATCACGGCGCTCGGCGTGGCCGTCGTCTTCATTTACCTGGTGCTCGCGTCGCAGTTCGGCAGCTTCCTGCAACCGGTCGCGATCATGGTGTCCTTGCCCTTATCTCTGATCGGCGTGCTGGTGGCGCTGCTCGTCACTGGCAGCACCCTGAACATCTTCTCGGTGATCGGCTTCATCATGCTGATGGGCCTGGTGACGAAAAACGCCATCCTGCTGGTCGATTTCACGAATCACGGCCAGCGCAACGGGCAAGGCCAGTACGAGGCGATCCTGGCGGCCGGGCAAGTGCGGCTGCGGCCGATCCTGATGACGACCTTGGCGATGATCTTCGGCATGTTGCCGATGGCGATAGGGCTGGGCGATGGTGGAGAAACGCAGGCGCCGATGGGACGCGCCGTGATTGGCGGCGTCATCACGTCGACCTTGCTGACCTTGGTCGTGGTCCCGGTCGCCTACACCTACCTGGACAGCCTGGGCAAGCGCTGCGCGCGCTGGTTCGGCGGCAGGCAGGAAGAAGCGCGGGAAGCTGCGCTGGAAGAGCGTAAAAAAGTGGAAAAAGTCGCGTAATACGTGCCTGAAATGCCAAATCAGAGGCAAAACCTGGGGTCAGACCCATGGGTCTGACCCCGGCATTTGCCGTTGATTTTAATAATTAAAACCGGGGACAGACCACGTTTTTTGAGAAACATTTCTTGGAAAACGTGAACTCGGCGTCCCCGTCTGTCCCCGGTTTTTCTCGGGAAGCGTGGACGGCGCCCTGCTTGCCCGGTTTTACGTTGTTATTCTTGCGCTGGAGCGCCCGCTTCCGGCGTCGCAGGCTCCGCGTCGTCGCTGTCCGGACCGTCTTCCGGTCGGCTCTTGCCTTCAGCCTTGCGCCTGGCCTTTTCGTCGGCTTTTTTCTTTTTCTCCAATTCCCGTTGCCGCTTTTCGTACTGGAAATTTGTCTTTGCCATGTGCCACCTCTCTATATAAGAACCAAACCGTTCCGTCACATTATGACGCAGATATGGCAAATGCAAAGATTTCATCCACGCGGGTGATGTTGCGCATGCAACTGTTTCAAGCGTTCGCGCGCCACGTGGGTGTAGATTTGTGTGGTCGAAATGTCGGAATGGCCCAGTAACAGTTGCACCACGCGCAGGTCGGCGCCGTGGTTCAGCAGGTGGGTGGCGAACGCGTGGCGCAGGGTGTGCGGCGACAGCGGCGCCGTGATGTCCGCCTTGTGCGCATGCTTCTTGACCAGCACCCAGAACATCTGGCGCGTCATCGGGCCGCCGCGCGCGGTGACGAACAGCGCGTCATCCTGCTGGCCGTCGAGGATGACGGCGCGCGCTTCCTTCAGGTAGCGCTCGATCCACAGCCGCGCCTGCGCGCCGAACGGCACCAGCCGCGTTTTATTTCCCTTGCCGGTGATGCGCAGGACGCCATCGTTCAGGCTCAGTTCCAGCGTTTTCAACGCGACCAGTTCGGACACGCGCAAGCCGCTGGCATACATCAGTTCGAGCATCGTGCGTTCGCGCAGGCCGAGCGGCGTGCGCACGTCGGGCGCGGCCAGCAGCGCTTCGACCTGCGCTTCGCTCAAGGTATGGACGAAGCGCGCCGGCTGCCGGGCCGACGCCATTTTCAGGCAGGGGTCGATGGCGACGTGCTTCTGGCGCAGCGCGTATTGATAAAACCGTTTCAGCACCGACAGGCGACGGTTCGACGAGGTCGCCTTGCTGTCGTCGTGGCGCGCCGCAAAATACGCGTCGATGTCGGGCGTGGTCACCGCGTGCAGGCCGGCCACGCCGGGGCGCGCGACGTCGAGCCAGCGCGCGAACAGGCGCAGGTCGCGCCGGTAGGCGTCCAGCGAATTTTTCGCCAGGCCGTCTTCGAGCCACAGGCTGTCGCAGAATTCGTCGATCAGAGCAGGGTTGTCTGTTGCCATGCGTATTCGCTATGTCCCTCGTGCGCCAGCAGCCAGCGCTTGACGTTCAAATGAAAACCGGTGGGGTCGTCGTGGTGAGCAAAACCGCCCAGGCCGCTGGCTCCGGTCACGCGGTGGCACGGGATCGCCAGCGGAAACCAGTTATTGCCGCAAGCCTGGCCGATCGCGCGCGGCGCCGACGCGAGGAATTTCGCCAGCTCTCCATAGGTCCGCAATTCGCCGCGGGGGATCGCGCAGATCGCGTCCCAGACGCGGCGCTGGTAAGCGGTGCCGACGGCGGCCAGCGGCAGTGCGAAACGGAAGTCGGCATCGGCGCAATAGCGCAACACTTGCCCGGCCGCCAGCGCGGCGACGGCGTCCTGCGCCTCCTTCTCGGCGTAGTGGGATGGCAGATACACCATCTCGGTGACCTGCGCGCCATCGCTGCGGATTCCCATCGCGCCGAACGGCGTGGCGACGATGGCTTGAAAAAGTTCACTGCCCTGTTGTATTTTCATCACGCTACTCCTTGATGCCGTGCCGATAATCTTGTTGCTTGAATACTACAGAAAAAAGGTACTTCAGGGATTGCCGCGAACGCTACTGAAAACCAGCGGCAGAATCTGGGGTCAGACCCATGGGACTCGGCGTCCCCGTCCGACCCCGGCCCTTGCATCTGGTTTCGGTAAAAAAAAAGCGCACCTCCCGGGTGCGCTTCAAGTCCTGCTTCCACAACCCCGGTTGTTTGGTGCCGCCGCGGCCAGCTTTTGGCTGTCTCCTGGCGGTCTTCCAACAACATACTGTGAGTCGCGTGTCTCCTCAATGTATCCGCGGTATTGAATACCGTTTTTTATGTACTCTCCCCACTAAACCCGATGTTCCTTGCTACCAGCCGGCATATGTATATCTGTTATAACTGCCGTGAAGCGACGCAATCATAACTGATCCAAAATGCTTTTTCCTGTTTTTTTTTAGGCAAGTGTCTGTTTTGGTTTACGTGCAAATAATGTCTGGCAAGCACACGGAAATTTGTGGTAAATAAGTGTCTAGCAGAAGCATTAATCATGCAATTTAAACAACTACAATTGACGGCAGGCCAGCCTTGCCGGCGCCGGCGGCGACAGCTCGCTTCAGCCCGCGGCGCATCGCGCACTCAGTATTAACCCTTATTGCGCGGCGCTTGGCAAAAATTATATTTTAGGCCCAAAGCCGGGATCTCCCGCTGAAAAAAAATAGATCGAGGATAACCATGATACTGAGACTGCTGGATCACCTGGAGGAGTGGATCATCGCCTTCCTGATGGGAGGGGCGACGCTGATCATCTTCCTGTCCGTCGTCCACCGCTACGGCACCGGGCTGCCGATTCCCTACGTGCAGGACTGGCTGCTGGCGCTGCATTTCGAATGGGCGCAGGAACTGGCCATCATCATGTTCGTCTGGATGGCCAAGTTCGGCGCCGCCTACGGCGTGCGCATGGGCGTGCATGTCGGCGTCGACGTGCTGGTGGCGCGCCTGCCGGCCGAATGGCGCCGCAAGGCCGTGCTCGCCGCGCTGGTGTGCGGCATGCTGTTTACGGGCATCATCGGCTCGCTCGGCCTGCGCTTCATCTGGGGCAACGGCATGCATTACGCGACCTATCACCTGCTGGGCTGGGATGTCGCCGACGTGCCGGAAGGCCCGACCACGCCGGACCTGGAATGGCCGACCTGGCTGGTGTACTCGGTGGTACCGATGGGTTCCTACCTGATGTGCTTCCGCTTCATCCAGGTCACCTGGATCTATCTGCGCACCGGCGAATTGCCGCACCAGGATGAAACGCAGGTCGAAGGCCTGGACGACCTGGACGACGACGAGCTGTTCGCCGCCGCGCCGCCGTCGGGAGGTGCGCGATGAGCCACGCCGCCCACGACGTACCCGGCTGGTCCAAGCGCAAGGCCGGCACCTGGCTGCTGTCGATCGCCGCCATCCTGGTGGCGCTGTGCCTGATCGGCGGCAAGGTCGGCATCGTGTTCGCGCTATTGCTGCTGCTGATGCTGACCGGCATCCCGGTCTCGATCGCGCTCGGCCTGACGGTCTTGATGTTCATGTACCTGCTGACCCATGTGCCGGTCGAAGCGGTGGCGCTGAAGCTGTTCAGCGGCATCGAGAAATTCGAAATCATGGCGATTCCGCTGTTCATCCTGGCCGGCAATTTCCTGACGCACGGCGGAGTGGCCAAGCGCATGATCGCCTTCGCCACTAGCATGATCGGCCACTGGCACGGCGGCCTGGCGCTGGCCGGCATCATCGCCTGCGCCATGTTCGCGCTGGTGTGCGGCTCGTCGGTGGCGACGGTGGTGGCGATCGGTTCGATCATCCTGCCGGCGATGGTGAAACAGGGCTATCCGAAAGCCTTCGGCGCCGGCGTCATCATCACCGCCGGTTCGCTCGGCATCCTGATGCTGCCGTCGATCCCGAAAGTAATCTATGCCATTTCCACCAACACGTCGATCGGCGCGCTGTTCCTGGCCGGCCTGTTCCCCGGCATCCTGCTGACGCTGATGCTGTGCACCACGACCTGGGTGCTGGCCAAGAAAAACAATTATCCGCGCATGCGCAAGGCGACCTGGGGCCAGCGCTGGACCGCCTTCCGCAAGAGCGTCTGGGGCTTGATGCTGGTGGTGATCATCATCGGCGGCATCACCAAGGGCATTTTTACGCCGACCGAGGCGGCGGCGATGAGCGCGGTCTATGCGTTCCTGATCTCGGTGTTCGTCTACAAGGACATGCCGCTCAGTAAAACGCCGGAAGTGTTGAAGAAATCGGCCTCGCTCAGCGCGATGCTGCTGTACATCATCACCAATGCCGTGCTGTTCTCGTTCCTGATGGCGCATGAAAACATTCCGCAGGCGATGGCGGACTGGATCCTGGCGAAAGACCTGGGGCAGGCCGGCTTCCTGTTCTTCACCAATATCCTGTTGCTACTAGCCGGCAATGTGATGGAACCGTCGTCGATCATCCTGGTGATGGCGCCGATCCTGCATCCGGCCGCGATCCGCCTGGGCATCGACGCGGTCCATTTCGGCATCATGATCGACGCCAACATGGAAGTCGGGCTGTGCCACCCGCCGGTGGGGCTGAACCTGTACGTGGCCAGCGGCATTTCGAAGATGAGCATTTCCGAGCTGACCGTGGCCGTCATGCCATGGCTGCTGACAATGCTGGTGTTCCTGGTGATCGTGACCTACTGGCCGGGACTGTCGCTGTGGCTGCCGAAGGCGTTGGGGTTGATGTAAACCTTCGCTCATCAAAATCAGATGCAAAATCTGGGGTCAGACCCATGGGTCTGACCCCGGCCCTTGCATGTGATTTTTGCTTGCGTTACCGGCAATCCGTAAAAAACCCGACTGCCCCGGCAGCACCGCCGCCTGTTACTTCGCCGCTTCCTTGTTAATCGCGGCAATCAACTCCTTGCCGATGCGCCCTTCCATTTCTTTTTGCACCGGCAGCAGCACGCGGCGCCATTCGGCCTGTTCCTTCGCGCTGAGCGTATAGATTTGCGTCTTGCCGGCCTTCTTGATCGCTTCCAGCGCCAGGTCGTTGTCGCGCTGGGCGATCGCCTTCTCGAACGTGGTGGCATCCTTCATCGCCTTGTCGAGCGCGCTGCGTATGTCGGCCGGCAAGCCATCCCAGAATTTCTTGTTGACGATGACGGCATAGCCCAGGTAACCGTGGCCGGACACGGTCACGTGCTTTTGGACCTCGTGCATCTTTTGCGTATACATGTTCGACGGCGGATTCTCGGTGCCGTCGACGACGCCGGTCTGCAGCGCCTGGTACACCTCGGAAAAGGCCAGCACCTGCGGATTGGCGCCGAGCGCGCGCATCTGCGCGTCGAGCACCTTGGACGACTGGATGCGCATTTTCAAGCCCTTGAAATCGGCCGGCATGTGCAGCGCCTTGTTGGCCGACATCACCTTGAAGCCGTTATCCCAATAGGCCAGGCCGGTGATGCCCTTCGCTTCGAGCTTTTTCAGCAGGCCGGCGCCGATCGGGCCTTCGGTGACGTTGTACAGCGCGGTCTTGGTCGGAAAGATGTAGGGCAAATCGAACGCTTCGAATTCCTTCACGCCCAGCGGGCCGAACTTGGCCAGCGACGGCGCCAGCATCTGCACCGCGCCCAGTTGCAGCGCTTCCATCTCTTCCTTGTCCTTGTACAGCTGGCTGTTCGGATAGACTTCAACCTTGACGCGGCCGTTGGTCATTTTTTCGGCGATCTGCTTGAAACGCTCGGCCGCCTGCCCTTTCGGCGTGTCGGTCGCCACCACGTGGCTGAACTTGATGACGATAGGCGCCTGCGCATAGGCATTCAGGCTGGCGACGGCGGCCAGGGCAACGGCGAGATATTTCAATTTCATGCTTGGTCTCCTTCGATTTGAGATACATTATGATGGCAAAGTTACCCATTCTGAACACGCTGCGCAAACCTGCGCAACTGTGGAAAACCACAATGGCCGCGTAATGCCAAGGCGCTACCCTGCGTGAGATGAGCATTCCCCTTCTTCCCACCGTCCGCCCATCCTTCACCAACCCGGTGCGCTGGCTGTTGCCGGTGATGCTGGTGCTGCTGTTCCTGGCCATCCTGATCTGGCTGCCCTGGCAGGCGCGCCAGATGGAAAGCAGCGAACGGCAGGAGCAATTGATCGCCGACACGCTGTGGGTGGAACAGACGATCCGCTTCCAGATGGGACGGCACGAGGAAAGCCTGCGCGGCCTGGCCGCCGAGATTGCCGCCGGCCGCGTGGCCGGCCCGCAGTTGCTCGAGCGCCTGCAGCGGCTGCTGAAGAATGGCCACGAATTGCGGCGCGTGATGTGGGTGGCGCCGGATGGACGCATCCTCGCCTCCAGCGATGCCGACGTGCCGCCCGGCGCGCCGCTGACGGAAGCTTCGCTGGCCAGCGCCGAACGGGCCAAGCTGTCGCGCAACCCGGTCTACAGCCAGCCCGAGGCGCAGCCGGACGCGACGATGCTCGATTACTACGTGCCGCTGTTCAGCGGCGAGCGCTATCTCGGCAGCCTGGTCGCCACCTTCCAGCCCAGCACCATGCTCGAAGAGATGGTGCCGTGGTGGTTCGCGCAGGATAACCAGATCACCCTGCTCGACCGCGACGACCGGCCGCTGGCGCGGCGCGCCGCCGCCGGCCCCGGTCACGGCGTCTACACCCATAAACGCGCACTCGACCTGCCCGGCGCGTCGATCACCCTGATGACCGACAGCGTCAAGAGCGAACCGAAACTGTTGCCGAACCTGCTGGTCGGCTCCGTCATCGTGCTGTCGCTCGGCCTGCTGTGGAGCCTGCTGGCACTGTGGGGCCACATCTCGCGCCGGCTGGCGGCCGAAGGCGCGCTGCGCCAGCAGATGTCGTTTCGCACGGCGATGGAAAATTCGCTGGTGACGGGCTTGCGCGCGCGCGACCTGGAAGGACGCGTAACCTACGTCAATCCCGCCTTTTGCCAGATCGTCGGCTATCCGCCGGAAGAATTGATCGGCAAGCTGCCGCCGATGCCCTACTGGGCGCCGGAAGTGATGGAAGAATACCAGCAGCGCTTCGCCGGCGTGCTGGCCGGCAACATCACGCCGCAAGTCGAGACCATTTTTCAGCGCGCCAGCGGAGAGCGGGTGGCGGTGCTGATCTTCGAGGCGCCACTGGTGGACAAGGATGGCAAACAGACCGGCTGGATGGGTTCCATCCTCGACATTTCGGACCGCAAGCGGGTCGAGGAATTGAACCGCCAGCAGCAGGAAAAACTGCAGGCCAGCGCGCGCCTGGCGACGATGGGAGAACTGGCGTCGATGCTGGCCCATGAACTGAACCAGCCGCTGGCCGCCATTTCCAGTTACACCACCGGCGCGCTGAACGTGCTGGGACGGGCGGCGACCAACGGCCAGCCGGTCGACGGTGGCATGCTGAAGCCGGCGCTGGAACAGGCCAGCGCGCAGGCCCAGCGCGCCGGGCAGATCATCCGCAGCGTGCACGAATTCGTCAAGAAGCGCGGCGAACCGGAACGGCAGGACGTGCCGGTGCAATCGCTGATCGACAGCATCGCCACCTTGATCGAACTGCAGGCGCGCCAGTATTATGTGACGCTGCAGACGAGCATCCCGCCGGCGCTGCCGGCGGTGCGCGCCGACCGCGTGATGATCGAGCAGGTCTTATTAAACCTGACGCGCAACGCGATCGAGGCGATGGCGCAGATCGCACCCGAGCGGCGCGTGCTGCACCTGGCGGCCAGGCACGACGCAGCGCTGGGACAGGTCGTCGTCGAGGTCATCGACCAGGGGCACGGCATCCCGCAGGACGTGGCCGAGCGCCTGTTTTCTCCATTTTTCTCGACCAAGGCCGAAGGCATGGGCATGGGTCTGAACATTTGCCGCACCGCCATCGAGTTCCACGGCGGCACGCTGACGCACCGCGCCAACCCGGACGGCGGCACCATCTTCACATTTACGCTGCCGGCTTGCGCGCCGGGGGCCCCCTGAAAGGAAAATGTATGCTGCATATCGTCGACGATGAAACCGTGGTGCGCGACTCGCTGTCCTGGCTCGCGTCCTCGCGCGCCATTCCCGCGCGCGCCTACGACAGCGCCGCCAGCTTCCTGGCCTGGGTCGAGCTGGGCCAGTTCGACCCCGACGGCGATTGCGTGCTGCTCGACGTGCGCATGCCCGGCATGAACGGCGTGGCCGTGTTCGACCTGCTGGCCGCGCGCGGCCTGGCGCAGCGCCTGCCGGTGATTTTTTTGACCGGCCACGGCGACGTGCCGATGGCGGTCGACACGCTGAAACGCGGCGCCTTCGATTTCTTTGAAAAACCGTTCAACGACAACCAGTTGATGGACCGCGTGCAGCAAGGATTGGCAGGCTCGATGCAGGCCAGCGCGCAAGCCGCCGTGCACGCGCGCCTGGCAACCCTGTCGGCGCGCGAACGCGAAGTGCTGGACCTGATCCTGGCCGGCAAGATGAACAAGGTCGTGGCCGACCAGCTCGGCATCTCGATGCGCACGGTGGAAGTGCACCGCGCCCATATCTTCGACAAGATGCAGGTGAAAACGGCGGTCGAACTGGCGGGATTGCTGAAGTAGGAGCGCCTGGCACCGGCGCCGGCGCTGGCAAACTTAACCCTTGCCGGGCGACAGCGGTTGCGCCGGCGTCAACCCGAAGCGGGCGAAGATGGCTTTCCAGGCCGGGTCGTGCACCGCATGGCGCAGCACCTGGTCGCAAGCGTCGCGCGCGCCCTGCTGCCCCGGCGTAAACAGCAGGTGGCGGGTGAATTCGCCCAGGCCATCGCTGCTGCGGTGGATATGCGCGGCATGGGCCGGGTGCAGATGCAGCCAGTAATCGATCGACGTCGTGGCCAGCGTCGCCGCGTCGAGCCGGCCGACCATCAGCATGTCGAGCGGCTGCGTTTCGCTGTTGAGGCGGTGCACCGACAGCGCGCCGGCGTCGATCGACTTTTGCAGCAGCGGATAGTTATGACCCAGCATGCCGCCGATGCGCAAGCCGGCCAGCGCATCGGCCGACTTGAAGTCGACCGGGTTCCAGGCCGGCGACACCAGTTCCTGGCGGTCGTGCAAGAGCGGCACGCTCCAGCTGTAGTCGCTGTAGGCCGGACCGGTGAAGACGGCCGATGGCGCGAACAGCACGACGCCGCGCCGGCGTTCGGCCAGCGCCAGGTTCAGGCGCGCGCGCGGCAACAGTTTTAATGTAAACGCGTAGCGGCCGGCCAGCGCGGTATTCAGGTAGGCGATCACCGCCGGCACCAGGCCGTCGCGCGCATCCCGCACCGCGTACGGCGGAGAATTGTAGTAGGACCAGGCGGTCAACTGCTCGCTGGCGCGAGCCGGCAGCGCCAGCAGCCAGGCGCAGACAGCCAGCACACGCCAGTCAATCCGCTTCGCCATCGCCACTCCTCGCTTGTTTCGGACCCATTGTCCGGATCGTGCCGTCGCCATCACATTCCCCCGCCAGGCCGGTGCTATCGCGGCGCGCCGGCCGGCGCGGCCTTCGCCATTTTAATCGGATCACGCCAAGGCCGTGCGATGCCGCGCCAGCGCCCATGCGACGTGCTCGCGCACCAGTTCCGACGGGTGGCTGCTGCGCGCTTCGAGCGCGGAGATAATCGCCGCGTCGCCGCGCGCGCCGGCCGCCGCCGCGTTGCCCAGGCCGACGGCGAGATTGCGCAGCCAGCGCTCGTGGCCGATGCGCCGGATCGCGCTGCCTTCCATGTTGCGGTTGAACTGTTCTTCCGTCCACGCGAACAGGTCGACCATGCCGGCTTCGCCCAGCCGATGACGTTCGTCGAAATCGGGCAGCGCGGCGCGCTGCGCGAACTTGTTCCACGGGCAGGCGGTCTGGCAATCGTCGCAACCGTAGACGCGGTTGCCGATCAGCGGCCGCATCTCGGGCGGAATGGCGCCCTTCAATTCGATCGTCAGGTACGAGATGCAGCGCCGCGCGTCGAGCCGGCCCGGGCCGAGGATGGCTTGCGTCGGGCAGATGTCGATGCAGGCGCTGCACTGGCCGCAATGGGCGCCGGTGGGCGCGTCGACCGGCAGCGGCAGGTCGACCAGGATCTCGCCCATGAAAAACATCGAGCCGGCCTCGCGGCTGATCAGCAAGGTATGCTTGCCGCGCCAGCCCAGGCCGGATTTTTCGGCCAGCGGCAATTCCATCACGGGCGCCGAATCGGTGAACACGCGGTAGCCGAAGGGGCCGATCGCGCCCTGGATGCGATCGGCCAGCTGCTGCAACCTGGCGCGGATCACCTTGTGATAATCGCGTCCGCGCGCATAGATGGAAATCACGGCGGCGGACGGATCGGCCAGGCGCGCCGTTTCCCGCTCCCTCCAGTCGGCGCCTTGTGCTTGCGGCAGGTAATTCATGCGCGCGGTGATCGCGCGCACCGTGCCGGGCACCAGTTCGGCCGGGCGCGCGCGCTTCATGCCGTGGCTTGCCATATAATCCATTTCGCCGTGCATGCCGGCGTCGAGCCACGCCTGCAACCCGGCTTCGGCCGCGCCCAGGTCGATATCGGCGATGCGCACGTCGGCAAAGCCCAGCTCAATGCCCCAGGTCTTGATGGCGCGGGCAAGTTCATCTAAATTGGTAGCGGAAACGGACATCGGTTCAGGCGGGCGGTTACAATGCAAAACTCAGACCACATTCTATTCGATGCAGCACTTTAAATCCCATTTGCACGACGAAGCCGGCACCGCCGCCCTGGGCGCGGCGCTGTCGCGCGCGATCGCGCCCGGCATGGCTATTTACCTGCACGGCGACCTCGGCGCCGGCAAGACGGCGCTCACGCGCGCGCTGCTGCATGCGGCCGGCCACGTCGGCAACGTCAAGAGCCCGACCTATACGCTGTCCGAACCGTACCTCGTGCAACTGGACGGCAGAGAAGTCAACATTATCCATTTCGACCTGTACCGCATGGGCAGTCCCGAGGAATTCCTCGACGCCGGCTTCCGCGAGGAATTCAACGGAGATAACATCTGCATCGTCGAATGGCCGGAAAAAGCCGATCCGGTGCTGCCGCCACCCGACCTGCACGTGTACCTGGCCGTGGCCGGCCATGGCCGTGATGTAGAATTGCAAGCGTCTTCCGCCCTGGGTCTGTCATGCCTTCAACGCCTCAAATTCGCACCGAACCTCTGATCGCCGGCCCCGTCACGCGGCGCACGGTGCTGCGCGCCGGCGGCGCGCTGCTGCTGTCGGTAATGGCGCCGCTGCCTGCCAGCGCGGCCCAGATCCTGGCCGTGCGCGTCTGGCCGGCCGAGGACTATACGCGCGTCACGCTGGAAAACGATTCCAGCCTGAAGACGACGCATTTCATCGTCAAGGACCCGGAACGGCTGGTGGTCGACATCGAAGGGCTGGAATTGAACCGGACGCTGAAAGGCCTGGTCGCCAAGATCCAGTCCAACGATCCGTACATCGACCACGTGCGCGTGGGCCAGAACCGGCCCGGCGTGGTGCGCCTGGTGTTCGATTTAAAAGAAGAAATCAAGCCGCAAGTGTTTACGCTGGAGCCGGTCGGGCGTTATAAACACCGCCTGATCTTCGACCTGTACCCGGTCAAACCGGTCGACCCGATCGCGGCGATGATCGAAAAGGGAGAATGGGCGGACGGTTCCGCACCGCCGCCGCCGGTCGCCGTGCTGAAAGGCGACGCGCCGCTGGCGACAGTCAAGCCGGACAGCACGCCCGCGCCGAAAACGGCCGAAGCGAAACCGGAAAGCAAGGCGGAAGCGAAGCCGGAGACTAAAGCGGACACGCGCGCCGACGCCAGGAACAACCAGGCGCCCAAGCTGGTGCGCATGATCACCATCGCGCTCGACCCCGGCCACGGCGGCGAAGATCCGGGCGCCACCGGCGCCAACGGCAGCCGCGAGAAGGATATCGTGCTGGCCATCGCCAAGCGCTTAAAAACCAAGATCGAACTGCAGCCGAACATGCGCGTGATGCTCACGCGCGACGGCGATTATTTCGTGCCGCTCGGCACCCGCGTCGAAAAGGCGCGCAAGGTGCAGGCCGACCTGTTCGTGTCGATCCACGCGGACGCCTTCGTGCAGCCGAGCGCGCGCGGTTCGTCCGTGTTCGTGCTGTCGGAAAAGGGCGCCAGTTCGACCGCCGCGCGCTGGCTGGCCAACAAGGAAAACGAGGCCGACACGATCGGCGGCGTCAACGTGCAAAACCACGACCGGCAACTGGCCAGCGTGCTGTTCGACCTGTCCACCACGGCCCAGATCAACGACAGCCTGAAGCTGGGCAAGGCGGTACTGGGCGAAATCGGCGGCATCAACCGGCTGCACAAGGGATCGGTCGAACAGGCCGGCTTCGCCGTGCTGAAGGCGCCGGATATCCCGTCGATCCTGATCGAGACCGCCTTCATCTCGAACCCGGAAGAGGAAGCGAAGTTGCGCGACAACGCTTACCAGGATCAATTGGCCGATGCCGTCATGAAGGGCATCAAGCATTATTTCGCCAAAAACCCGCCGCTCGCCAAGAGCCGCCTGACCTGAGGAATTCCAGATGACGAGCATGACGACATTCGGCGCGCTGCCGGCTGTATGCATTACCGCGCCCGGCGGCGCGCAAGCCATCGTGACACTGTACGGCGCCCACCTGGTGTCGTGGCAAAGCGCCGCCGGCAAGGAACGCCTGTTCGTCAGCGAGCGCTCGCCGCGCGACGGCAGCGCCGCCATCCGCGGCGGCGTGCCGGTGATCTTCCCGCAATTCGCCACGCGCGGCACCGGCCAGCGCCACGGCCTGGCGCGCCTGTCGACCTGGCGCCTGGACGGCAGCGGCACGGACAACGATAGCGGCTGGGCCGAATTCGAACTGGCGCGGGACGACGTGCCGGCGGCGCTGGCGCAAGCCTGGCCGCACGCATTTACCCTGCGCCTGCGCGTCACCCTGCGCGGCGACGCGCTCGAACTGCGCTTCAAGGTGCGCAACAGCGGAGAACAGGATTTTGCTTTTGCCAGCGCGCTGCACACGTATTTCGCCGTCGGCGAATTTGGCCGCAGCACGCTGCAAGGTTTACAGGGACAGGACACGCTGCGCTTCGGCGAAGCGCTCGACACGATCCACCCGGCCACGCCGGAATTGACATTGGAAACGGCCGACGGCGCGCTTCTGCTGCAACAGCAGGGTTATACGGAATGGGTGGTGTGGAATCCGGGCGCGGCCGGCGCGGCGGCGATCGGCGACATGGACGATGCCGAATACCGCGACTTCGTCTGCATCGAACCGGCGCGGGTCGACCAGAAGGTGCTGGCGGCCGGCGCCGAATGGACCGGTTATCACACGATCAGTTCGATTCCTTGATCATGCGGCCGGACGCGGGCTGCACCGGGCGCGCATTGAGCGGATACAGGCGGCTGAACAGCGCCATCTGCGCCGGCGACGCCTGCACCGGTTCCTTCATCACCAGCCATAACACATTCTCGGTGCACGGCGGCGTCGTCAGCGATCCCATGTACGTATAGTAATCGCGACGCTGCGGCAGCAGCTCGTTCGGATCGAGCACGATGGCCGGCGCCATGACATCTCCCTTTTCCAGCGGCAGGTTGTTCCAAACCGTCTGCACCACCGGCTGCGGCTTGCCGCGTTCGAGCAGCAGCGCCAGCACCGCGTAATGCCCCTCTCCATCCTTGTGCACCAGGTGCATCACCATCTCGAAGCCGCGCCCGTTGATGCGCTCTTCGGACGGGCGGTGAAAGTGAAATTGCATCAATTCATACATGCGGTTGCCGACGGTGATGAAATTGCCGCCGCCCATGGTGACCTGCACCGTGTGGCCGTTGTCCTGCACGCTGAACGGCGACGGCCGGTATTCGAAGGCGATCTGTTCCAGGTCCACCTTCATACCGTCACGAATATCGATCGGCGACTGGCGCTTGCCGTTGGCGCAAGCGGCCCAGTCGCTATTGATCTTGCTCCAGTTGGCCGGCCCCAGTTCACCTTCGTAACCCCAGTTGGTGCCATAGGTGCGCGGCGGCGGCGCGGCGGCCAGCGCGGCGGCCCTGGCCTCGGCCGCCTTCTTCGCCTTGGCGGCGGCGGCCGCGCGCGCGACCAGCGTGGCGCGCATTTCCGCCAGGCGCACGGCGATCTTGGCCGACAGTTCCGCCTCGGCCTGTTCTTCGCGCTCGCGCTCGGATAATTTCGGTGTCGTCTGCTTGCCGCCCTTGGCCGAAGTCGTGCCCGGCGTGTTGGGACGGATCGATTCGATGCCGCCTTTCGCTCCGCCCGCCTTGGCTGGAGGATCGTTCGCGCCAGCCGCTGTCGCAAGCACCAGGCAGCAGGCAGACAGGGCGATCAGGTTACGCATTGGGTTCCAGGGATGAGTATTGCATACCTGGTTAACGGTTGCACACGGGGAAAACTTGAGCGGTGCATACGGGAAAATCGGCCGCGGCAAGGCACCGCGGCCGGCGTCACAGGAACGGAACTAGCGTCCCAGCACGCGGCGGCCCAGCTTCCAGGCGCCGCCCAGCGCCAGCGGCACGATCGCGATGCCGACGCCGAACATGACGATCGCCGTCAGGTGGTCGCGCACCACGGGGATATTGCCGAAGAAATAGCCGCCGACCGTCAGCGAGACGACCCACAGCAAGGCGCCGGTCACGTTGAACAGCTGGAAGCGGCTGAACGTCATGTCCGACACGCCGGCGACGAACGGCGCGAAGGTGCGCACCACCGGCACGAAGCGCGCCAGGATGATGGTCTTGCCGCCGTGCCGTTCAAAGAATTCATGGGTGCGGTGCAGCGCGCGCTTGTTCAGCCAGCGGTAATCGTGGGTGAACACGCGCTGCCCGATGGCCTCGCCGATCCAGTAATTGAGCGTATTGCCGGTGACGGCCGCCGTGACCAGCAGCGCGATCAGCAGCGGCAAATTCATCTGCCCGGTGGCGCAGAAGGCGCCGGCGATGAACAGCAGCGTGTCTCCGGGGAAGAAAAACAGCACGACCAGGCCGGTCTCGCAAAAAATAATGGCAAACAAAACAATGTAGACCAGGGTGCCATATTGGGCGATCAACATGTCCAGCGTCTTGTCGACATGCACCAGCATGTCAAGGAATTGCACAAAATCCATAAATATCCCAAATGGTAGCGCCGGAATCATACACCACCCCGGACAGTGGCATGTTAGCGCTGCGTTAAATTCTTGCCGGGCCGGATCACTGCCAGTTTACAATTCCCCGACCTCGCTCAGCAAGGGCGCCAAACCGACTGGAGAACACCGATGTGCACCGACACCGTTTTGACGAAATGGCCGGCCGCGCTGGCGCTTGCCCTGTGCGTATCCGGCGCCGCGCAGTCGGCGGAATTGCCGGCCAAGCTTGGTGCGGCGGACATCGTCAAGGCGTCCGCCGCGGCCGAATGGCGCGCACCCGATCCGGAAAACACGCTGTACATGGAATTGCCGGGCGGGCGCGTCGTGATCGAACTGGCGCCCGCGTTCGCGCCGAAACACGTGGCCAACATCCGCGCGCTGGTGCGCGAACGCTATTTCGACGGCCTGGTCGTGCTGCGCTCGCAGGATAACTATGTCGCGCAATGGGGAGATCCGGATGAAAAAAATCCGAAACCGCTGCAATCGGCGCAAGCGACACTGGCCGGAGAGTTCAGCGTGCCGATCGCCGCCGGCCAGCATTTTGTACGATTGCCGGACCGCGACGGCTACGCGCCGCAAGTCGGCCACGCGGACGGTTTTCCGGCCGCGCGCGATCCGAAAAGCGGGCGCGCCTGGCTGGCGCACTGCTACGGCATGGTCGGCGTCGGCCGCGATGTCGGGGCCGACAGCGGCAACGGCAGTTCGCTGTACGCGGTGACCGGCCACGCGCCGCGCCACCTGGACCGCAACATCACGCTGGTCGGGCGCGTGCTGGCCGGCATGCCGCTGCTGTCGACGCTGCCGCGCGGCAGCGGCCCGATGGGGTTTTATGACAAGCCGGAACAGTACGTGCCGATCAAGTCGGTGCGGCTGGCGGCCGACGTCCCGCCGGCCGAGCGCAGCCGGCTCGAAGTGATGCGCAGCGACTCGGCCAGCTTCAAGGCCGTGATCGAAGCCCAGCGCAACCGCGGCGGCCCATGGACCAAGGTCGCGGCCGGCCATATCGAACTGTGCAACGTCACCATCCCGGTGCGGGAGCAGGCCGCTCAATAAAACCAAAGGTAATAGCCGGGGAGATGGCAATACCTTTAACGTTAAGTTGACTGCAGATCTGTCATTCCCGCGCAGGCGGGAATCCCATTTCCGCTGCGCCGTTCGGGAAACAAAATGGGATTCCCGCCTGCGCGGGAATGACAACTCTACGGCCTGTGGCCTTAAAGGTTTTGGGTGAAGCGCTATAATCCCGGTATGAACGCCGCCGCCCCCCTCCGCCCGATCCAGGCCCTGCCCGACCAACTGATTTCCCAGATCGCCGCCGGCGAGGTGGTCGAACGGCCCTCGGCCGTGGTCAAGGAATTGCTGGAGAACGCGCTCGACGCCGGTTCGACCCAGATCACCGTGCGCCTGGAGGAAGGCGGCGTGAAACGCATCGCCATCACCGACAACGGGCGCGGCATCGCGCCCGAGCAATTGGCGCTGGCACTGGCGCGCCACGCGACATCGAAAATCGCCTCGCTGGACGACCTGGAAAACGTCGGCACGCTCGGCTTTCGCGGAGAGGCGCTGGCGTCGATCGCCTCGGTGGCCGCCGTCACGCTGACCTCGCGCACCGCCGACGCGGCCCACGCATGGGAAATCGTCGGCTCGCACAACGCCACCGTTTCTCCCTCGTCCGGCGCGCACGGCACCACGGTCGACGTGCAAGACCTGTACTTCAATACCCCGGCGCGCCGCAAATTTTTAAAATCCGAGCAGACCGAATTCGGCCACTGCGCCGAAGTCGTGCGCCGCATCGCCCTGGCGCGGCCCGACGTCGCCTTTTCGCTGACGCACAACGGCCGCACCGTCGACCACTGGATGGTGTGCGAAATGGCCAAGCGCAGCGCGCAAATCCTCGGCGAAGGTTTTGCCGGCGCGCGCCTGCCGATCGACGAGAACGCCGGCCCGCTGCGCCTGCACGGCTACGCCGGCCTGCCGACCGCGTCAAAAGCGCGCGCCGACGGCCAGTTCTTTTATGTCAACGGCCGCTACGTGCGCGACAAGCTGCTGGTGCACGCGGTACGCGCCGCCTACCAGGACGTACTGCACGGCGACCGTTTTCCCTCGTACGTGCTGGCGCTCGACCTCGACCCGGCGCTGGTCGACGTCAACGTGCATCCATCCAAGATCGAAGTGCGCTTCCGCGACGGCCGCTCGGTGCACCAGTTCGTGTTCCACGCGGTGCAGCGCGCGCTGGCGCAAACGTCGGCCACCGCGCACGGCAGCGTGCCGTCCCCGCTGCCCGCCGCCGACGGCCTGACCGCAAGCGCCACGCCGTGGCGCCCGCAGCAGCAGACCTCGTTCGGCGCGATTTTGAATCCCGAATACACGCCCACCTTCTCGCCCTCCCCGTTCGGCCCCGCAGCGGGACAGCGCCAGTTCGGCGCCCATGAAGGCGGCGTCGCGCAAAGCACCGAGCGCTATGGCGCGCTGTTCGGCGGCGGCGCATCGCAAGCGGCATCGTCGTCCGGCGGCGCGGCCGGCGCGGTTGCAGCCCCCGGCGCCGGCTTCGCGATCCCGCAGGCGACGCCGTATGTCGCCACGCCGGCCGCGCTGTCGCAGGAAGAATTCCCGCTCGGCTTCGCGCTGGCGCAACTGCACGGCATCTATATCCTGGCGCAGAACAGCCGCGGCCTGGTGCTGGTCGACATGCACGCCGCGCACGAGCGCATCCTGTACGAACAATTAAAAAACGCGCTCGACGCGCAAGTGTCCGGGCAGGACATGCAGGTGCAGTCGCTGCTGATTCCAGTGACCTTCTATGCCGACGCGATCGAAGTCGGCACCGCGCAGGAACACCAGGAGACCTTGCAGGCGCTGGGTTTCGACATCGCCGCGCTGTCGCCGACGACCTTGGCGGTGCGCACCGTGCCGACCCTGCTGAAAAACGCCGACGCGCAAACGCTGGCGCGCGACGTGCTGCGCGACGTGCGCGAATTCGGCGGCTCGCGCGTGCTGATCGAGCGCCGCAACGAGCTGCTCGGCACCCTGGCCTGCCACACGGCGGTGCGCGCCAACCGCATCCTGTCGACGCAGGAAATGAACGCGCTGCTGCGCCAGATGGAAAGCACCGAACGCGCCGACCAATGCAACCACGGCCGCCCGACCTGGGTGCAAGTGGATATCGCCGCGCTGGACAAGCTGTTCCTGCGCGGCCAATAAGCCCCCTTAATATCATGAGCCATCAAGCATCACGGCCGCTCGCGGTCGCCATCATGGGACCGACCGCGTCCGGCAAGACCGCCGCCGCGCTGGCCATTGCGCAGCACATCCCGTCCGAAATCATCTCCGTCGATTCGGCGCTGGTGTACCGCGGCATGGACATCGGAACCGCCAAGCCCACGCGCGCCGAACGCGCCGCCGTGCCGCACCACCTGATCGACATCATCGACCCGCTCGATTCCTATTCGGTCGCGCAATTTCGCAAGGACACGCTGCGCCTGGTCGACGATATCCTCGCGCGCGGAAAACTGCCGCTGCTGGTCGGCGGCACCATGTTGTACTTCAAGGGACTGGCCGACGGCCTCGATGAATTGCCGGGCGCCGATCCTGCCTTGCGCGCCGAACTGGAAGACGAGGCGGCGCGCATCGGCTGGCCGGCGATGCACGCCAGGCTGGCGCAGCAGGACGAAGTGACGGCCGCGCGCCTGGCGCCGCACGACGCGCAGCGCATCCAGCGCGCGCTGGAAATCATCGCCCTGAGCGGCAAGCCGATGTCCGACCTGCTGGCGCTGCGAGAGAAGACGGAACTGCCGTTCGACTTGCTGTCGTTCGCGCTGGAACCGTCCGACCGCGCCGTGCTGCACGAGCGCATCGCGCGCCGCTTCGACATCATGCTCGACGAATCCGGAGACGACAACCTGGTGAAAGAAGTGGAAGTGCTGCGCCGGCGCGGCGACCTGCATCCGGGCCTGCCGTCGATGCGCTGCGTCGGCTACCGGCAAGCGTGGGAATACCTCGACGGCGACATCGATTACAAGACGATGCGCGAAACCGGCATCATCGCCACCAGGCAATTGGCCAAGCGCCAGCTGACCTGGCTGCGCTCGATGCCCGAACGCGTCGTCATCGACTGCCTGCAAACGGACGCCGCCGCGATCATGCTGCGGCGCCTGCAACAGCAGCAGCGTCAGTCCTGATGGACGGCGCCAGGATCCATCCACATGATTTCCCAGATGTGGCCATCGAGATCCTGGTAGGCGCGGCCATACATGAAACCGTGATCCTGCGCCGCGCGCGGTTCGGTGGCGCCGGCCGCGATGGCCTTGTCGACCAGATCGTCGACCGCCTGCCGGCTGTCCTGCGACAGGCATAGCAGCACCTCGGTGCTGCGGGTCGCATCGCAGATCTCCGTCTTGATAAAACTCTTGAATTTTTCGTGCGTCAGCAGCATCGCGTAGATCGTGTCCGAAATGATCATGCAGGTCGCCGTCGCGTCGGTGAACTGCGCATTGAAGCGGTAACCCAGTTGCGTGAAGAAGGCGACCGACTTGTCCAGGTCGCGCACCGGCAGGTTGACGAAAATATTAGTAGCCATACACATCTCCTCTTGTTGAATTTACACGAAAGGGAGAGCATAGCAAACCGGCGGCCGGATTTTTCAAAAATTTCAGGGCAGTTTCTTGACAGTCCTACGCCCAACCCTCATAATGCTTCGCGTTGCAGGTGATATAGCTCAGTTGGTTAGAGCACAGCATTCATAATGCTGGGGTCGGTGGT
>JAZJZT010000044.1:0-277219 GCA_040389645.1 Pseudomonadota bacterium
TGCCGGAACCGCCGGCGCCGACGATGACCGCGTCAAAGCGGCGGGTAGGGATTGCTGATTTGATTGCTGCCACGATTACACACTCCAGAGTATTTGTACCGACCATGCGGCGCAGGCGACCAGCCACAGGATGGTGGCGATTTGCAGGGTCAGGCGAATGCCGACCGGCTTCACGTAGTCCATCCAGATATCGCGCATGCCCACCCAGGCGTGGTAGAACAGCGCGAACAGGGTGACGGCGGAGAACAGCTTGAACCACTGCGTCGCGAACAGCGAGGCCCAGCCTTCATAAGTGAAGTTGCTGCCGGTGAGGAAAGAAATCAGCAGCACGGCGGTGTAGACCACCATCAGCACGGCGGTCACGCGCTGCGCCAGCCAGTCCCGCATGCCATAGCCCGCGCCAACGACGAGGCGCTTCGGTCCGATGTTATTGTTTGCCATTTTCAGAACACTCCAAACAATTTCAATGCCACCAGCGCGGTCAGCGCCAGGCTGATCGCGAGCACGGTCGCGGCGCTCTTGCGGGCCGAATCCTTGTCCAGGCCGACGTGGGTGTCCATCACCAGGTGGCGCACGCCGGCGCAGAAATGTTGCATGTAAGCCCAGACCAGGGCCAGGATCACCAGCTTGGCGACGGGATGCGAAACGATGCCCTTGAAATGCTCGAACGAGATCTCGGAGACGACGCTTTTCTCGAACAGGTAGAGAATCACTGGCAGCAGCGCGAACATCAGGAAACCACTGATGCGGTGCAGGATGGAAACTATGCCGGCCAGGGGCAGGCGGTAGTTCGATAGTTCGGTGACGTGAATATTGCGGAATTCAGGCCGCTTTTTTTGTAGGGCATTAGACATGGGAAAATCCTGGAAATGCAGAGGTCGGGGGCTACCTGGGATAAAACTTGAGGTATACGAGTTGGTTGTTGCGGACGTCCCATTATCCAGAAATGCAGCTATACTGTCCAATATATGGAACATCTCCGATCCATATCTAATACAGATACCATCATGGAATTACGGCATTTACGTTATTTTGTCGCGGTTGCCGAAGAAGGCAATGTCACGCGGGCGGCGGAAAAACTCGGCATCGGCCAGCCGCCATTGAGCCAGCAAATTCTGGGCTTCGAACGGGAATTGGGCGTCCAGCTGTTTCACCGGACCGGGCATGGCGTGGTGCCGACCGAGGCTGGCAAAGTCTTGCTGGTCGATGCGAAACGCTTGCTGGAAGATGCGCAACACGCGATCCTGAACGCGCAGCGCGCCGGGCGCGGCGAGACCGGCCACCTGAACCTGGGATTCACCGCGTCCGCCGCATTCCACCCCGCCGTCCGCTCGCTGATCCGCGCATACCGGGGCGCCTATCCGGGTATCGGGCTCACTCTTTCCGAAGGCAGTACCGCGCAACTGCTGGCCATGCTGGAAGAAGGCAGGATGGATCTCGCGTTTTTGCGTCCTGGCAGGCATTCATTCGCGGGCATGAGGCTGCACGAAGTGGCCGAGGAAGCGCTGAAGGCCGTCCTGCCGCGCCACCATGCGCTGGCCAAGCGCCGGCGCATTCCGCTGTCCGCCCTGTCGGAAGAGTCTTTTGTGCTGATTCCCCGCCCGGCCAGTCCCATGCTGCATGATGAGATCGTGGGCGCTTGCCGGCAGGCCGGCTTCGAACCATCGGCTGGCCAGCAGGCGCCCCAACTGTCATCCGTCGTCAGTCTTGTCGCGGCCGGATTCGGGGTATCCCTGGTGCCCGCCTCGGTCAGCCAGTTTCATGCGGAGGGCGTGGCTTACGTCGAAATCCAGGATGCGAATGCCCGCAGCAAGCTGGCGCTGGCTTCACGGCTGGCCGACAACTCCGCCAAAGTGGGCAACTTCCTGGCCATCGCAAGGCAACAGCAGGGTGAGCCGGCCGTGCCTCATCCCTGAAATGGCCATCAGGTGAAGCGCACGGAACAGCCGCCGATACCGCCGATGGCCACGCGCAGGTTGTCGCCGGCCTTGACCGGCACCATCGCACCGAGCGCGCCGGACAGGATCACTTCGCCCGCCTTGAGCGCAATGCCGAGCCGGCCCAGCGTGTTGGCAAGCCAGACCACCGCGTTCACCGGGGAATTCATGGTCGCGGCGCCGGCGCCGGTGACCACCACTTCGCCATTTTTTTCCAGCACCATGCCGCAAGTGCGCAAGTCCAGTCCGCGCGGATCGACCATGCGGTCCCCGAGCACGAACACGCCGCAGGAAGCGTTGTCGGCGACCGTGTCCTGGATCCTGATTTTCCAATCCCGGATACGCGAGTCGACAATCTCGAAGCAGGCGATCACCCCTTCGGTGGCCGACAGCACGTCGGCGGCGCTGATGCCCGGTCCCATCAAATCGCGCTTGAGCACAAAGGCGATCTCGCCCTCGGCCTTCGGCTGGATCAGGGTGGCGGTATCGATCGCTGCCCCATCGCCGTGGATCATGCCGTCCAGCATGTAGCCGAAATCGGGCTGGCCGACCCCCAGCATGGTCATCACGGCTTGGCTGGTGACGCCGATCTTCTTGCCGATCACGCGTTCCCCGTTGGCGAGGCGGCGCTCGACCATCCGCTGCTGGATGCGGTAAGCATCCTCGATGGACAGTGCCGGGTGGCGGTTCGTCAGCGGTTCCATCGCGCAGCGTGCGACCCACGCTTCGTACAGGGCATCGCCGCAGCGATCCATTTCAATCGTATCCAGATTCACGTTGTCTCCTTTAAGGTCAAAAATCATTCAGTCGTCGTTCACGCCAGTTCAGCGCTTTGTGGGGCCGTCGTTTCTTTCGGCAGGTTCACGCCGCGCTTTTGCGGCAACAGGAAACAGGCCAGCGCCGGAATCAGGATCAATGCCCCCAGCATGTTCCAGACGAACATGAACGTGAGCAGGATGCCCATGTCAGCCTGGAACTTGATCGGCGAAAATACCCACGTCATCACGCCCAGCGATAGCGTGATGCCGGTGAACAGGACTACCCGGCCGGTAAACAACAGCGCCTGGAAATACGCCGTCGACAGGCTGGCGCCGCGCTTCATCCAGTCCTGGGTCACGCTCAGGATGTACAGCGCGTAGTCGACCCCGATGCCCACGCCGAGCGCAATCACCGGCAGTGTTGAAACCTTGACGCCGATACCGAGCACCACCATCAATGCCTCGGCCAGGATCGAGGTCAGCGCCAGCGGCAAGACGGCGCACAGCACCGCGCGCCATGAGCGGAAAGTCACCGCGCACAACAGCAGCACGGCGATGTAGACGCCGGCCAGCATCTTGCCATTGGCATCCTTGACGACGATATTGGTCGCCGCCTCGATGCCGGCATTTCCCGCCGCCAGCATGAACTCGACATCGCCGGTATTGTTTTGTTTCGCGAAATCGTCGACCAGCTGGACGACCGCCGACAGCGTGTCGGCCTTGTGGTCCTTCAGGTAGGCATACACCGACAGGAAGTCGCAAGTCTCGTTGAACAGTTCCCTCGGCGCGCGGGCCGCGGCCGAATTGATCAATTCCTGGTTCCCCACCAGTTCGTGCCATTTCAGGCTGCCTTCATTCATGCCGGCAATCGCGCGCTTGCTCAGCGCCGCAAGCGAATTGGTCCCTTCGACGCCTGGCAGCTGGCGCAGCCGCCATTCGAGTTCGTCCACTTTCAGCAGCGTCTCGTAGGCGGAGCATTGGCCCGGCCGGGTACGCACCATCGTCACCAGCACGTCGCTGCTGGCGGCATAATTGTTGATGATGAAATCGTTGTCCCGGTTGTAGCGCGAGTTCGCGCGCAATTCCGGCGCGCCGCGATCCAGGTCGCCGATCTTGAGCTGCTGGCTGACCATGTAGCCGCCCGCACCCAGCAACGAGGAAGCGACGAGTGCAAGCAGCGCGTAGCGGCGTCCTGTGAAGCGGTCGAGCAATTTCCACAGCCCGCTCTTGCCGTCGCCGGCCGCCTTTTCCTCCTTCAGGCTGCGCTGCGCCGCGGCCGGCGACACACCGGTGTACGACAGCAGCACCGGCAACAAGGCGAGATTGGTGAAGACAAGAATGCCGACGCCGATGCTGGCGACGATAGCCAGTTCCTGGATCACGGGAATGTCGACCAGGCTCAATACGGCAAACCCGATCGCGTCGGCCATCAAGGCGGTGGCGCCGGCCAGGAACAGGCGGCGAAACGTGTAGCGCGCCGCAATCAGCTTGTGGGTGCCGCGCCCGATGTCCTGCATGATGCCGTTCATCTTTTGCGCGCCGTGGCTGACGCCGATCGCATAGACCAGGAAAGGGATCAGGATCAGATACGGGTTCAGTTCATAACCGATGACGGGCAGGATGCCCAGCAGCCAGACGATGCCGACCAGGGTGCACCCGAGCACCAGCGCGGTGCTGCGTACACAACGCGTGAAGTAATACAGCGTGCCCGCCGTAATGACGATGGCGATGGCGAAGAAGACCAGCATCGCCTTGAGGCCTTCGATCAGGTCCCCCATCACCTTGGCGAATCCGGTGATGTGGAGCTTGACGCCCTGCGCTTCATATTTGCCGCGGATCTTTTCCAGCGCGGCCGACAGGTCCTTGTAGTCGAGGCGCTGGCCGGTCTCCGGATTGATGTCGAGCAGCGGCAGGTAAACCATGCTGGACTTGCCGTCCGGCGCGACGAGCTGGCCGATCTCGCCGGACTTTTCCACGTTGTTGCGCAAGCTTTCGATGCTGTGCGCGGAGCCGTCGTAATTTTCCGGAATCACGGGGCCGCCGTCGAAACCGTCTTCCGTCACGCCCAGCCAGCGCGTGGCCGGCGTCCAGATGGAACGCATGTAGGCGCGGTCGACGCCGGCGACCAGGTACAGTTCATCGTTGATGTTGCGCAGGATGTCGAGATAGCGCGGGTTATAGATATCGCCGTCGCCATCGACCGCGACGGCGACGCGCACCGCGTTGGCCAGCCCTTTCAACTGGCTTTCATTCTTCAGGTAGTTGGCGACGAAGGCATGGTGATTGGGAATCGTCTTCACGAAACTGGCGTTGAGCCGTATGCCGCATGCCTGCACGCCCAGGATCACCGTGAGCAAGGCACAGACAAGGACAACGATGGCGCGATGATTGAACAGCAATCGCTCCAGCAGGTTGCCCGATTTCGCATTGAACTCGTCGAGCGTGGCGACAGGACGAAAGCTGTCGATGGAGGGTGTCTGATTCATTATGGTTGCCCGAAAAAGTCTTCTGTTTAGCGGAATCTGGAAAAAATATCGCTGATGGCAGGCACGGTGCCGACCGGGAAGTGCTCCGGTGCCGGATCGGCCTCGCGGGACGGCACCAGTGCGGGCCGCACGACGCCGCGCGCGCCGACCCCGATCACGCTGCCGTTGGCCGCCTGCACGATACCGGCGAGCGGCAACGCGCCCCGCGACCGTGACGGCGCAAAGGAGCGCCCGCCATCGCTGCTTTTCCACAAGATACCCGCCTCATCGGCCAGCAACAGCGATTTATCGGCAAGCACGGTCGCACTGGTCAATGTGTAGGCCGAAGACAACTCGACCTTTTTCCAGCTGCCCCCCGCGTCGCCGGATCGGAACAGGTTGCCGCGCAAGCCGAGCAACAGCACTGCGTCGTCGGCGCCCGCCACCAGGTCGAACAGGCTGCCCCGGTATGGGCTCGAGAGCCGCTCGAAATGCTTGCCGCCGTCGGCCGAGCGAAACAGCGCGCCCTGCTCTCCGGCGATATACAAGGCATTGCCGACGGCGCGTATCGCATATAAATGCTTCTTTTCCGGATTCGGCAAGCGGTCGAGCGCGGACAACCAGGTCACGCCGCCGTCGGCGGTGGTGAACACCAGCCCATAGGCGCCGACGGCGATTCCGCATTGTTCGTCACTAAAATACAGGTCGAGGAAAGGCTTGTCCGCCCCTTCGCGGACGCCCTGCAGCGCGCTGCCCAGGTCCGCGTTTTCTTTCTGCGCCTTATCCAGGATCAGGCCGGCGGCAAGCTTGCCGTCGAACTGCTTGAGCCAGGTTTGTCCGCCATCGGCGGAATGGAGGATGACGCCGCCGTGGCCGGCCGCCCAACCGAGTTTCGCGCTGGCGAAGCGCACGCTCGTCAACGTGACGCTGACCGGCACCTGCGCCTGCCGCCATGAGGCGCCGCTGTCGTCGGAGTACAGGATATGGCCACGCTCGCCGACGGCCACAATGCGGTCGCCGGCACGGGTGAGCGCCATCAGGGGAAAGCGCGCTGCCAGCGCGCTGGAAATCGCAGGCCGCTCCAGCGGGGAGGCCGCCGCCAATGCCGGCGTGAACGACAGCAGGCAGGATATGCCCAGCAAGGCGAGCGACAATGCGGATCGTTTTGGAAGCTTCATGGTGTTTTTCGATTCATGGTTGGACCAGGCCGCGCGACTGCGGCGCTGGCGGCCGGTTTGCGCCGCCAGCGCCGCCACCGGCATTGCCGCTAGCGGGTTCCCTGGTTGGACAGGGCGTCGGGCGTGAAGAAGCTGTCTGGCCTGAAACTGGTCGCCTTGTATTGCGCATCCGAGTCAGTGCCCATCGAGCAGTGGTACACCCAGGCGCCGGTCTGCAGGTTGAAGAAGGTGTCGGTGCAGTAGTTGACGACGGCGGGAAGATCCGGCGCCACGAACGGCAACATCAGGCTGGTGCGCCACAGCTGGCCCTTTGGATCCCATCCATCCATGATGGCGGTGCCCCAGGTATCCTCGTCGTGATACGAAATGCGCTTCGGCACCGCATGGCGCTTGCCTTCCTTCAGCGTGGCTTCGACCACCCAGACGCGGTGCAACTCCCAGCGCAACTGTTCCGGTTTCAGGTGCCCGGCATCCATCGCCTCCTCGTCCTTCACCATGAACAGCTTGTTGGTGTTGTAGGGGATGTACAGTTCCTTCTTGCCGACCAGCGTGTAGTTGTAGCGCTCGGGCGAGCCAAAGCCGCCAAACGTTTCATCGGCGAAGCTGGTGCCGGACGCCACGAAGTCGGGCGTATCGAAGGCGATGTTCGGTGCGCGCCGCACCCGGCGCTGACCGGCCAGGTATTGCCAGATCTTGGTCCCTTTCGTCACGTCGACCACGTCGCGCACCAGCAGGGCTTCGCCGGCGCGGAAGGCCGGCGCGGTGGTCGACTGGATCGACAAGAAGAATTCGGCGTCGGCATTCGTCGCGGCCGAGCCGCCCTTCTTGTAATACGGATACTGGTCGGTGGTGACGGCGTCGGTCGCCATCACCCGCTGGCCGCTGGCCGTCATCGACCACACCTTGTAGCGCGACGCGATGGCTTCCCCGCGCCAGCGCGTCAGGTGATTCCAGCGCACTTCTTCGCCATTCTTGGGAATCGGGAACGGCACGCCGCCGAAGGCGCCGGTCACGCTCAGCCCATCGTTTTCCAGCTTCGCATGGGTGGCATTCTTGAACGTGTTGTCGTACACCCACTGCGGCGCGGCCGCCGTGCGGCGCGTCGGATAGACGTCCAGCCTGAAGGTTTTCGGGTATTTCTTTAACAGCGCCTTGACGCTGTCCGACAGCTTGTCCGCATACTGGTTCATGTTGTCCGCGGTAATCCGGTACAGCGGCTTGTCCGCCGCAAACGGATCGAAGCGGCGCTCGCCCGCCTTGTAGTTGGCGGGAACCGTCGTGTAGCCGCCGGTCCAGGCGGGAATCGAGCCATCCTTGTTGCCGGCCTTTTCCGCGCCCAGCGGCGTCAGCGTCGTCTTGAGCTGTTCCGCATCCTGGCCGCTGACCGCTGCATACGCCACCGGGACGGCCGCGTTCAACACACACAGCGCAGCAAACAATTTCACCGAAATCGTCATTTTCATGGTGCTTACTTTCTTAGAAGGTACGCGATACGCTGAACGCGAGGAAATCGCGGTCGGCAGAGAATTGCTTGAACGACTGGATGCCGGCCACGCTGATCGGCCCGGCGGCGCCATAGAAATGGGTCAGGTTGAGCGAGAGGCGCCAGGTTTTAAGGTAGTCCGCCTTCACGCCGATGCTGACATCGCCGCCCTTTTCCACGCCGAAGCTGCCGACCGCCGAAGAGCGTCCCGACGGCGTATAGCCAATTCCCAGCGGCAGCGTCAGGTCGAGGCCGTCGGCCACCTGGAAGTAGGAAGGCTCGAACACGGCGCGCAGCCCGAAGGCATCGCGCGTGGTGTTCGGGTCCAGCGCGGCGGGATTCCTGCCGATGCTGGTGGTCCGGTTCCAGGCAATTTCGCCGAGCACGGTCGCACCGTTCCAGAACGATGAATCGGCCAGGACGCTGATTGCCGACACCTGCGCATGCGCCGTCTTGCCGATTGCATACAGCGGGTTGGCGCGGTTGTCGCCCGTACCGTTCAAGTCCGGCATCGTCAGGCTGACCAGCGGCGCGTTGTGACGCACCGATACTTCGCCGGCGACATTCGTTTCGCCCAGGTTGGTACTGAAGCTGGCGCCAAAGGAGCGAATCGCTTCCGGGAACACCAGGACGTAGCTGCCGATGCGGTCGGCCGGCATGCCGGCGCCCACGCCCGGTCGCACATAGACCTGAAAATCCTTGGCGTGGTAGCGGGTGGCATAAAAACCGAAATCGGCATTGGCGCCCTCGGGGCGATAGCGCAGTTGCAAGCCACCCTGCCCCGAGTTGCGCGCCTGCACATCGTTGCCGCGGTAAAACGCGGCAACAGGCCCGACCCCGGGCAGCGCCGCCGCAACGATACGCTCGCCTCCCGCGTCGACCAGATCGGCAGGGCTGAAATAGCTGCCGGCCGCCGGAATGCGGTTGCGCTCCCATCGCCATTGCGCGTAGGCGCCGAGCGAGACGTTCGCATTGAGCTGGACCTGTCCGGAGAGTTGGTTGACGGGGCGCGCGATTTCCTTGAACTGCGAATTCGGCACCGACAGCGCCTTGATCACGTCGATCGGCAACTGGCCCGCCGCAATGCCGTTCGCGCCGAAGAACAGGCTTTCGCCATAAAGCAAGGCGTGTTTGCCGAGCGTGACGTTGGAACGGATATCGCCGGATTCGAATTTGCCGAACACGAAGGCGTCGAGCAGTTCCGCCTTGCGGCCATGCAGTTGCGCGGTCGCGGCGGTAAATTCGTTGTAGGGAACGCTGACGGCATTGGCGGTGAACGGCGAATTGTTGTCGTTCCGGCGCTGGTAGACACTGTCGTACCAGGCTGCGGCGCTGACCCTGGCGCCGACGTTGTTATACGTGAGGTCGAGTTCGGACAGCCAGTCGACGCGGTTCGAAATCAGTCCGCGGTGAAAATTGCGGTCACCATCGTCGAGCGTCGGATCGGCCGTCAACAGCGCCGACGGCTGCTTGAGCCGGAACGCGCCGCTGTATTTAAAAGTATTATCCCAGCGCATTTTCAGATCGGTGCCGGTCTCCAGTTCCGCCGCGCCGGCCGAGAGCGCCGTTGCCAGCGCCACCACGGCAAACGACCCCGCACGCAGCGGCCTGTTCGCCATCGGACATGCCTGGCCCGGCGCATTGCCTTGTTCTCTCTTCATTCCTGTCTCCATCATTATTTTTATGGACATGGCGCTTCGCCTTCCGGAAAGGCCCGAAAGGCGCCGCATGCAATTCAGTCGATTGAAAACACCAGCGGCGGCAGCCCCTGGCCGAGCAGGTAGCCGCCCAGCAGGCCGGCCGTGTCGTCGGCGTTTTGCGTGATGTGGTTGGTCGCGGCCAGCACGTCGCGCAGCACGCGCTGGATCGGGTTGCTGAGGAAAATGCCGCGCGCCGAGGTGGCCTTGAACAGCAACAGCACCGCCTCTTCGCACTCGCGTCCGACGCGCGCGATATCGAGCATGTGATGCACCCGGTCGCCCAGCGGCACCAGCTCGCGCCGGTCCACGTATTCGGTCGTATCAGCCATCATCTGCAACAGGCGCATGCGGGAAGAACGCACGCGCGCCACCGCGTTGCCCAGCCGGTCCTTGACGTAAGGACTCAAGGCGGCCGACTGGCCGCCGGTCGTATCCTTGCGCACGCTCATCTGCTCGATGTAGATATCGATGGCGCCCTGCGCCATGCCGACGATCAGCGCGGACACCGCGGCAAAGAACACCTGGTTGAACGGATACAGGTACATGCTGCCGCGCTCGGACATGCGGTAGTCGATCAGGCTGTGGTAGCGGTGGTCGGGCACGAACACGTCCTTGAGCACCAGCGACTTGCTGCCCGTTCCGGCCAGCCCGAAGGTATGCCAGTCGTCGACGATGGTGTAGTCGCTGCGCTGCACCAGCAGTGCGATGCGGTCGATCATCTTGCCGTCGTCGTCATGCAGCAGCGATCCGACGATGGCCCAGTCGGAGTGATCGCAACCGCTCGAAGTGCGCCAGGTGCCGTTCAGGATCACGCCGCCTTCGGTTTTGGTCAGCGTGCCGAATGGAGGATAGGACGAGGCCACGATGGCGCCGTCGTCCGCGCCCCAGACGTCGTCGCCGGCGCGCGCATCCATCGCGCCGAATTCCCAGTTGTGAATGCCCAGTATCATCATGTTCCAGGCGCTGTTGGGACAACCCCGACCCAATTCCATCAGCACCCGGTAAAACACCGATGGATTCATTTCCCACCCGCCCCAGCGTGCCGGTTGCAGGATCTTGAAAAAGCCGGCGCGCTTGAATTCCTCGATCGTTTCTGCCGGCACCATGCGTGCTTTTTCGACCTCGTCGGCCCTGCTGCGCAGCATGGGTATCATCGCCGCGGCGCGCCGCACCAATTCAGCGGCGTCCGGGACGGCATTGGCGACCCGCTCTTTTGCTAGTGCATTCATTATTTGTCTCCTGGTTCAAATCAATGGGATGTATCGTCGTGCCGGTTCATGCCAGCAAGCCAAAATGGCAATCGAAATACAGCAGCGGCCGCGCGGGTTCTTCCGGCCGGCGGACCTGCGCCACCTCGCACAGGAACATGCTGTGGCTGCCGGCATTCATCGCCTGGACCACGCGGCACTCGAAGCTGGCCAGCGCATCGCCCAGCACCGGCGTGCCCTCGCTGCCTTCGGTCCATGCGCCCTCCAGGAAGCGGTCGTCGGCATACACGCCGTCGGCCATGCCGGCGAAGCGCCTGGCCAGCGTGTCGTGCTGTTCGGCCAGCAAATTCACGCTGAGCCGCCCGCTGCGTTCGATGACCGCGTGCGCCCGGGTCTTGCGGTTCACGCAGACCAGCAGCCGCGGCGGATCGGCGCAGATCGAGCACACGGCCGTCGCCGTCAAACCGGCGCGGCTTTCGCCGTCGCCCGCCGCGATGATCGAACAGCCGGAAGCCAGCAGGCGCATGCCGTTGCGGAAGGCTTGCGGATCGGTCGCCGCCGGGTCATCGGCCCGAGTTTCACTTTCCAGGCAAGTTGTGGCATCCATGGCGTGTCAAGCCTTTCCTGTTTCAAGGAAGCGATGCATGACCCGGTTGAATTCTTCCGGGGCTTCGTATTGCGGCCAATGGCCGGCGTCGGCTTCCATGACATACAGCGAACCTTTCCGGATGCGCGGCAGCGCGCTTTGTGCGGCGGCCACGTCGTGGATCGGGTTGTAGCGTGTCCACAGCAACAGGGTTTCGCACTCGATCTTTTCCAGGTCGATCAAGTCCGGCGGCGCCTTGCCCGAGGTGACACGCGACAGGCGCTGGTAAATCAGGGGCGAAACCTTCTGGAAGCCGGGCTGCGAATACAGGTACAGCCGGCTGCCGATCAGTTCATCGTTCAGCAGGTGCCAGTTGCCTTCATAAATCAGCCACTGCATGCGCGCCTTGACGCTCTCGAAAGTCGGCAACTGGCCATGGTTTTTCGCGCTCAACTCGGCCAGCGCGCGGATGTCGGCACGCCCCTTGTCACTGACGATCGGGATGCCGCCAGCGGTGTTCAGGACGGCGCGCAGGATGCGCTGCGGATACTTGGTCGCAAACACGCCGGTCACCAGGCCGCCCAGCGACTCGCCCGAGATATGCGCCTTCTCGATGCCCAGCGCATCCATCAGCTCGCGCAACTGTTCGGCGTAGGCGTCCGCGGTATAGTCGAGATCTTCCTTTTTCGCCGACATGCCGTGGCCGACAAAGTCGAAGGCGATCACGTGATAGTGCTCGGCGAGCGCGGTGACGTTTTTCGCGTACGCTTCGATGTGGCCGCCGATGCCGTGCATCAGGATCAGCGCGGTCGGGTTGCCGACGCCCGCCTCGGCGATGCGGGTCAGACCGAAGGTCGGGGTGTCGACGTAGCGGATTTCGGCGCCGATAAAATCAATCCAGAGACTCATACATTCATTCCTTGTTCCAGTGGGAGAAGTGGCGTGCCCGGCATCCCGGACACGCCGGTGCTCAGTCAGGCAGTGGCGGCGGCGATGCGCTTGTGTCCCCAGTTGCTCAACTGCGAATAGTTCACGACCGTCCAGTTGGCGTCATCGATGACGATGCCGCCGGCGCCGAATTCGAGGCCGAAACCGGACGGGGTCTGCATATAGAAGGAAAACATCTGATCGTTCGGATGGTGTCCGAGCGTCAGATGAATCGGCACGCCGGCCTTGGCGCAGCGGTCGAACGCCATGCCGACGTCGTTCACATCGCGTACCTGGACCATGATGTGGTTCAAGCGCTTCTGGCTCGGAAATTGCGCCGTCGCCAGCGAGTGGTGACGGCCGGTTGCCGCATGCATGAAGGTGGCGTCGACCACCTTGCCCGGCTCGACTTCCTGGCGAATGTAATCGCTGATTTTCAGGCCCAGGATATTCGTGTAAAAATCGACCGACTGCCTGTAATCCCTGGCGATCGTGAGGATGTGCCCGATGCCGAGGACGCCCGTTTCGAAGCCCGGCCCGACCAGGACCTGGGAACGGAACGGGTTCGACATCGGCTCGACCGCCGGCCCGAAATAGAATTCGTGGGTGTAGCCGTTCGGATCGTTGCACGTATAGAGTTTCTCCACGCGGCGCCGTTGCGCCAGTTGCGCGCCGCATTCGGTGACGTCGATGCCGGCGTCACGCAATTGCCGCACATATTCTTCCAGCTCCTCTTCCGTATCGAGCTGCCATCCGGCCGCCGTCAAGTCGTCGTCGGCGCTTTGTTCGAGCAGGATGCGCTGCGCGTTTTCATCCATGCGCAAGGCGAGCGAGTGACCTTCCACGCGCTGGCCGACCTGCATGCCGAGGATGGAGGTCGCAAAAATTTCCCACTCGTCGAGCTTGCTGACCCCCATCACGCAATAGCCCAATGTCGATAGTGATGCCACAGATTGCTCCTTTCAATTCCCGGGTTGTCGTTCAAAAGATTCGCTGATGAGCCTCTTACAGCAAACGCCATGCCAGACGAACGGCAGCGCCGGAATGCGGCTTTGCAGCACGGGCTTTGTTTTCAAAAAAAACCCTGCCAAATCAAGGCTTTCCATCGAAAAAATCACGAGTAAAAATGGAGAAATTTCCGCACTCGAACAAAAAGCCGCACAGAATTTATTTCATATTTTTATGAAATAAAAATGCTATGCTCGCCCCGACAATTCATAAATTTATTCATTTTTTGACGATAGGGAGCAGGCACATGGCAAGCAGGCCGCGTAAAAAAGCAGTACCGCCGCAGCCCTCTTCCGCCGACGCTGGCGGCGTGGGTGGCACGCTGAACTTCCCCGAGCTTGGCGACCTGGCGGAGCGGTTGCATTTCAATCCGTCGGAAGGCCGCATCTGGCTCGACGACCGCCGCATGATCCTGATGCACGCCGAGGTGTTCGGCGGTTTGCGCCAGAAGATGATCGATGCGATGGGCTTCGACCAGGCGCGCGGCATCCTCACGCGCAGCGGTTACATGGCGGGCTCGCGGGACGCCGAGCTGGCGTGGAAGGTACGGGGCAAGCGGATGCAGGAACAGGTACTGGCCGCAGGTCCGCAATTGCACGCGCTGGAAGGCCTGGTAAAAATCGAGCCGATCCGCAATGAAATCGACAGCGCCACGGGCCATTGCTATTCCGAGTTCATCTGGAAGCATTCCTGCGAGGGCGAGGTGCACGTCGCCAGCTACGGCATCAGCAGCGAGTCCGCCTGCTGGATGGCGGTCGGCTACAGCTCGGGATACATGAGCGCGATCATGGGCAAGCGGGTGCTCGCGCGCGAGGTCGAATGCGTGGCGCTCGGCGATCCGCATTGCCGTGTGATCGCCCGTCCGCTGGAGGAATGGCAGGATGCGGAAAGCGACATTCGGCACCTGTATCCGGCGCCGTCGCCGGCCCGGCAAGCGCCGTCGGAAAAAAAGCCGGCCAGCGTGCGCGACCCGGCCGGCTATCCCGCCATCGAGAGCGACGCGGCGCAGGCACATGCCGGCAGCGTGATCGGCGCCTCGGCGGCATTCCACACCATCCTGCACAAGGTGCGGCGGGTCGCCTCGACCGACGCCACCGTATTGCTGCTCGGTGAAAGCGGGGTCGGTAAAAGCATGTTCGCGCGCGAGGTGCACAACAGCAGCAAGCGCGGTGGCAAGCCCTTCGTCGAAGTCAATTGCGCCGCGATTCCCGAGCAATTGATGGAATCGGAATTGTTCGGCGTCGAGCGCGGCGCTTATTCCGGCGCCGCCGAGTCGCGCCTGGGACGGTTCGAAATCGCGCACGGCGGCACGCTTTTCCTGGACGAGGTGGCCACGCTGAGCCTCACGGCGCAGGGCAAGCTGTTGCGCGTGTTGCAGACGGGCGCGATGGAACACCTGGGCAGCACGAAGACCATCACGGTCAGCGTGCGCGTGGTGGCCGCGACCAATGAAAACCTGCAAAAAGCCGTCAAGGAAGGACGCTTCCGGGAAGACCTGTTTTATCGGCTGAACGTGTTTCCGATCCTGATCATGCCGCTGCGCGAACGCAAGGATGACCTGCCTGTTCTGCTCGAATACAACTTCAAGAAATTCTCGCAAAAACATGAGCGCCACCTATCCGGCATCACGCCGCGCGCGCTGCAGGCGATCTTGCAGTACAACTGGCCGGGCAACATCCGCGAACTTGAAAACGTGATCGAACGCGGCGTCATTCTCGCCGATGAAGGCGCATCGCTGGACATCCGCCACCTGTTCAGCGTCGACGCCTCGTTCGAGGGAAAGGACTTGTTCGGTCTGAGCGGCATGGGCGCGCTGATTTCGCAATCGATGACCGGCGATGAAGAAGCCGTAGCCGGCGAACCCCAGGCCGATGGCGATCTGCTCGCGTGGGCGGCCGGCATGGTCAAGCAGCAGTCGCTCACGCTGTCGGCGGTCGAAGATGCCTTCGTCAAGGCCGCGCTTGCACAGGCAAACGGCAATATATCGAAAGCGGCCTCACTACTCGGTTATACCAGGTCGCAGCTCGATTACCGCGTCAAAAAAATGGGCTGAATACGCGCTGACACGGCACCGCCAGGCTCGAATGCCGTTAAGTTAAAGCCACAGACCGTAGATCTGTCGTTCCCGCGGAGGCGGGAACCCATAATTCGTATCCTGCCCTGCGAACTTTATAGAAAATCAGACAGGTGCTATGGGGGGAACGCATACATGGTATGGGGGGAACGCATACATGGTATGGGGGGAACGCATACATGGTATGGGTTCCCGCCTCCGCGGGAACGACAAATTTGGCGCTAACTTAACGGCATTACCGCCAGGCTCCATCTTACGGTTAAACCGAAAAGGGCTTTCGATGCCGGTGCCTGTCGCGGTCGAACGGTGTCAACAATAATGCTTTCCGAACGGTGGGGCTCCAGGCCCGCCGACAACGAAAGGAAAGCAGACATGAAACACTTCGACGTGATCATCATCGGCGGCGGCAACGCGGCGCTGTGCGCGGCGCTCGCCGCACGCGAAGGCGGCGCCAGCGTGCTGCTGCTCGAGCGCGCTCCGCGCGAAAACCGGGGCGGCAATTCGTCGTTCAGCGGCGGCGCCTTCCGCGTCGCGTATGACGGCATCGACCAGTTGCGCCAGTTGATGCCGGATCTGATGCCGGAAGAAATGGCGCGCTCCGACTTCGGCACCTATCCGGAGGATCAGTACTACAACGAGCTTGCCGCCCAGAGTCAATACCGGGCCGACGCCGACCTGCTCGAGACGGTGACCGGCGAGAGCCTGCCGACACTCCTCTGGATGACGCGACAAGGCGTGCGCTTCGTTCCGATCTTCGGGCGCCAGGCCTTCAAGATCGGCGAGCGTTTTAAATTCTGGGGCGGCCTGACGGTCGAGGTTTCCGGCGGCGGCCTCGGCCTGACCGAAGCCCTGTTTCACAAAGCCGAAAGCATGGGCGTGACCTGCGTGTATGGCGCACGCGCACGCGGACTCGAACGGCGTGCCGGCGGCGGCTGGAACATCGCTGTCGACGGCGCCACGGAAAACGAACCGCTGTCGGCCGATGCGGTGATCCTGGCCTGCGGCGGCTTTCACGCCAACCTGCAATGGCGGGCGCAATATCTCGGTCCCGGCTGGGACCTGGCCAAGGTGCGCGGATCGAAATTCAATACCGGCGACGGCATCGACATGGCGTTGTCCGCCGGCGCCGCCGCGCACGGCCACTGGTCCGGTTGCCACGCCGTCTTCTATGATTTAAATGCGGCGCCCTTCGGCGACATCAATGTGCTGAACCAGCAAAAGAATTATTTCACGCTGGGCGTGGTGGTCAATGCCGACGGCAAGCGCTTCATCGACGAGGGGGCCGATTTCAGGAATTACACCTATTCCGGCATGGGCGCCAAAGTGCTTCAGCAACCGGGCGCGGTCGCCTGGCAGATCTTCGACCAGAAGACCATCTCCTTGCTGCCGGACGAATACCGCGGCCGCTACACCACCAGGCTGGAAGCGGGCTCGCTGGCCGAACTGGCGCAAAAACTCGACGGCATCGACGCGCCGGCTTTTATCGAGACGATCGACAGCTTCAACCGGGCCGTCAATCCGGACATCGCATTCAATCCCGCCATCAAGGATGGCAAAGGGACGACCGGCCTCGATGTGCCCAAGTCCAACTGGGCCCTGC
This sequence comes from Pseudomonadota bacterium, assembly GCA_040389645.1. Lineage (GTDB taxonomy): Bacteria > Pseudomonadota > Gammaproteobacteria > Burkholderiales > Burkholderiaceae_D > Rugamonas. Next base: position 16,925 of record JAZJZT010000044.1, read on the forward strand.
CGCTGGACGCGCCGCCCTTTGTCGCCTATGCCGTCACTTGCGGCATCACCTGCACCTTCGGCGGCTTGAAGGTCGATACCTCGGCACAGGTGCTGGACCACGACGACCGTCCCATCGCGGGCCTGTATGCCGCCGGCGAACTGGTGGGCGGCCTGTATTACGGCAAATACGCCGGCGGCTCGGGCCTCACTTCCGGCGCGGTCCTGGGCCGCATCGCCGGCGGCGCCGCCGCACTGCGGTCGCCGGCATCGCACCGTTCCACCAACATCGACGGGAGACAGCAATGAGCATGCGCATCTGGCATCAAAGCTTTACCGTGCTAAGCGAGCTTGGCGCGTACAACGACGCGCTCCAGCGGCACTTCAAAAAAGTGGCGCGTCCCGATACGGAAATCGTCATGCACGGGATGCACCCGGGAACTTACACGAGCAACTATCCCGGTCACGACATCAAATACGCGTCGCTCCAGTATCTGCATGGCCTGCAATTCATGGCCGCGGCCGTGCAGGCCGAACGCGGCGGCGCCGACGCCTTCGCGCTGAGCACACTGCCCGAGCCGGCGCTGCGGGAAATCCGCGGCCTGGTCGATATACCGGTGGTCGGCTACGGCGAATCGGCGATGCTGACCGCCTGCATGCTGGGCCGAAAATTCGGCGTGCTGGTGTTTATCGATGAACTGGCCGACCTGGTCGCCGACAATGTCGCCCGCCACGGCCTGCGCGAGCGCTTCGCCGCTGTGAAACATGTCGGCTTCCGCTTCAACGATGTGCTGGCGGCGTTTGACAACCCGGGTCCGTTGATCGACACCTTCCGTGCGGCGGCGCGCGGCCTGATCGCACTTGGCGCCGACGTCATCGTTCCCGGAGAGGCGCCACTCAATGTCCTGCTGGCGCGCAACGGCATCAGCGAAGTCGACGGCGTTCCGGTGCTCGACTCCCTGGCCGCGTGGATCAAGCACGCCGAATCGCTGGTCGACATGCGGCGCCTGTGCGGCACGCGCCCTTGCCGCAACGGTTATTTTGGCGCCCACCCGCCGGGTGCACGCATCGATGAAATTTTTGCGTTTTACGGCTTGAGCGAACGCATGCGGCACGACCCGGCAAGCGGCGGCACGGCAAGCGGCGGCACGGCAAGCACCCAACTCGAAACGGACGGTTTTTGATGGACATGCATACCCAATTAGTCATCGTCGGCGGCGGCCTGGCCGGCTTTTGCGCCGCCCTGGCGGCCGCCGAAGCCGGCCTTGAAGTCGTGCTGCTGGAAAAGCAGCCGCTGATCGGCGGTTCGTCGTCGATGAGCGGCGGTTGCCTGGCGTTCGCCGGCACCGACCTTCAACGCAGCCAGGGCATCGACGACTCCAGCGAACGGCTGTTCCAGGATTTGCGCGAAGTCGGCAAATTCGACAACAGCGAAGAAGTGGTGCGTGCCTACGCCGATCACCAGTTGCAGACCTACGAGTGGCTCAAGTCGCACGGGGTCGCATTCCTCCCGGTGATCGAGGCCGCCTCCGGCCAATCGGTGCCGCGCGTGCACACCGTCGATCCCGCCGACTGCGTGCGCCAGCTCGCCGCGGCGGCGCGTGCCACCGGCAAAGTCACGGTATTGACGTCGGCCGCCGCCCGGCGCCTGTTGCGCGATGCGGGGAGCAGGCGCGTGACGGGCGTGCTTGCCGAGTGTAATGACGGCATGGCCAAGTTCTTCGGCAGTTGCGGCGTGCTGCTGGCGAGCGGCGGTTTCTGCCGGAACCCGGAACTGGTGCACCGCTTCGCGCCGGACTACGACGACGCCGTCTTCATCGGCGGCGACGGCAATGTCGGCGACGGCCTGAAAATGGCGTGGCAGCTCGGCGCCGATTTTTGCGACATGGCCTACATCAAAGGCACCTTCGGCAAGCACCCGGTCGACATGAATAACCATCACAGCTGCCTGGCCGTCTACAAGGGCGCCATCGCCGTCAACCAGCAGGGCAAGCGCTTTGTCGACGAATCCATTTCCTACAAATTGCTCGGCGACGCCTGCATGCGCCAGCAGTACAGTACCTCGTACCAGATCCTCGACCAGGACATCTTCGAATCCGGCGACAATCGTGTGCGCATCCTCGACTTCGAGCGCCGCCTGGACGAGGGACTGTTTGTCCAGGCCGACACGCTCGAACAACTGGCCCGCCTGATTGAAGTCCCGGCCGACATCCTGGCCGAGACGGTGGCGCGCTACAACCGCTTCGTCGACGACGGATGCGATGCCGAATTCGGACGCCAACACCTGGTGCACAAGCATGGCGAGCTCCAAGCTATCCGGCGCGGCCCGTTCTATGCGTACCCGTCGACCGCGGCGGTCTTCGGCACCTATTGCGGACTGCGCATCGACGGCGGCATGCGGGTGCTCGACGTCTTCGGCCAGCGCATCAACGGCTTGCTGGCGGCAGGCGAAGTGGCCGGCGGCCTGCACGGCGCCGCCTACATGACCGGCTCGGCATTGGGCAAGGCCGCGATCTTCGGGCGCATTGCGGCAGCGACTGCCGCACACCATGCGCGGCCGGCGCACGCGGGAGGCACGGCATGAATATCACGGTATTTTTGGCCGGCATTGCCGATCCGAAGTGGCCATTGCCGCCGCTCGCGGTGACGGCCGATGACCGGAGCGTGCGGGCGGCGGACAGCAGGCGCATCCTCAGCCCCTTCGATGAAGCGGCACTGGAAATCGCACTCAAGATCCGCGATGCCCGGCCGGAAACGCGGATTGCCGTGGTGGTGACAGGCGGCACCGACATGGACAACGTGCTGCGCAGCGTCGCCGCGTTTCGCCCTGACCACCTGGTGCGCCTGGACGCCGAAGGTTTATATGCGTGCGATGCGCAATCCCTGTCGCGCCAACTGGCCACCGCTGCCGCCTCACTTCCCGCCCAGGCCGAACTGGTGCTGATGGGCCGTGAATTCGGAGATCTCGACAATGGCACGCTGGCGCCGTGCCTGGCCGAACGGATGGAGTGCCGCTTCGCCGCGCTGATCCAGGACGCGCGCTGGTCCGATACGCACCTGGCGCTGATGCGCGAGCGCGGCGGCGCCGAGGAATGGCTGCATCTGGATGCGCCGATGGTGGCCAGTGTCACCAACGACCGCCGCAACCGCCTGCGCCATCCCTTGATGAAGAACGTGATGGCGGCGAAGCGTGCGACGTTTCCCGTCATCCCGGCCAGCGCCGGCGATGACGATGGACTGCGCGTCACGGCCGCCGCGCCGGCACAGGCGGCGCCCCGCCGGAGCGCATGCCGGATGCTGGCTGGCTCGCTGGAAGAACGGGTCGACGCACTCGCCGGCTTCCTTGCCGAATGGAAGACCCCACAATGAGAACCGACATGCACAATACAAAATATCGACTGCTTGCCCTCGTGCCGATCGATACGCAAGACGGCATCGATCCGATGAGCGCCATCACTGCCGCGGCAGCGTTGGCGGCGCGCTTCGATACCAGCGTGGAAGCGCTCGTTCTCGGCGCCGATCCCGGCGACGCCAGCGCGGCCGAAGCCGCGCGTTGCGGCGCCGGCAAGGTATGGCTTTGCGCCCATCCGGCACTGGGAAACGGCGCCCAGTCAGACCAGTTGGTCGCGGCCTTTGCGCAGGCGCTGTCCCGGCTGGATCTCGCCGGGCAAAGCGCGCATGACGACACGCGCCACCTGGTGTTGCTACCGGCCGGCGCGCTGGGAGAAGAAGTCGCTGCGCGGCTGGCCTGCCGCTTTAATGGCGTGGCACTCGGCCACTGCGCCGATATGTTCTTGCACGCCGACGGCATCCGCGCTGTGCGCGCGTCCCACGGCGGCCGCGCGCGGCTCGAATTGACCAGTGCAAACGCCACCTGGTTCGCGACGATGCGCGGCCCCAAAACAACAGCCGGGGCGACGCCGCTTGCGGCAGCCGACATCGTACGGATCGAACTCGGCGAATCGCTGCCTCCCCCCTGCCCGTTATCCCATGTCGACATGAGTGACAACAAGATGCGTCTTGAAGGGGCCAGGATCATCGTTTCGGGAGGGCGCGGCATGGCCGGCGGCACCGGCTTTTCGCTGCTGGATGAACTGGCCGATTGCCTCGGCGCCGCCGTCGGCGGCAGCCTGCCGGCGGTCGATGCGGGCTGGGTGCCGGTATCGTGCCAGGTCGGGCAATCCGGCAGGTATGTCGCGCCGGAAATATACGTGGCGGTCGGGATTTCAGGCACGCCGCAGCATATGGCCGGTATCGATCCCGGCACGCGCATCGTGGCGATCAACGCCGATCCGGAAGCGGACATCTTCAACTTTGCCGAGATTGGCATCGTTGGCGACTGGCCGGTCGTGCTGCCGGCCTTGATCCAGCGGCTGCGGCGCACCTAACGCTGCGGTTTCATATTTCCTCTTTTTCTGCCCGCGCGTACCGCGATCGGAGCGTGTTCGCTCGGGCGCTTTTGGGCATCCAGTATTTCGAGCAGAAATTCACTGAATGCGCGCGTCCGCAATGCGGCAAAGCGCGAGCGCGGCGTGACCAGGTAAAAGGTCCGTGACGCGGTCTCCCATCCTGGCAACAGCTCGACCAGCAAACCGGCTGAAATCAAGCCGTTGACGAAAACGTCCAGCACATAAATAAAACCCTTGCCTTCGAGCGCGGCCTGGATCAGGGCATCGCTGCTGTTGTAATTCAGTTGCCCTTGCGGATGCACCTCGTGCTGTTCGTCGCCAAGGGAAAATTCCCAGGTGCGCGCCACGAAGGATTCCGGGATCAGCAGACCGAGGCACAGCTTGGGGTCGAGCTGGCGCGGCGAATCGGGCGCAGGGACCGACGCGACCAAGGCGGGCGACCCGCACAGCGTATAGCGCGCCTGGTAAATCGCCCTCGCGGCCACATCGGCATCGTCGACATGGTCCATGCGCACGGCGATGTCGGTGCCGCGTTCGATCAGGCTCTGGGGGTGATCGGTCAGCGCCATCGCGATCGACAGGGCTGGATATTTTTCGGCGAACGCGGGAAGCAGCGGGCAAATCAGGGCCTTGGCAAATGCCACCGGCGCCTCGATGCGCAAGGTTCCATGCACCTTCCCGCTTTGCCCCTTGATGTCGGTCTCGGCCTGTTTTACACCGCGCAGCAGCTCGACGCACCGCTCATGATAGATCGCCCCCTCGTCGGTCAGGCGCAGCGTGCGGGTGTTGCGCTGCATGAGCGTCACGCCCAGGTGTTCCTCGAGATTCTTGACGCTTGACGTGACCGTCGCGTTCGCGAGGTCGAGCGATTCGGCGGCGCGCGAAAAGCTGCCGCAATCGACGACGCGCACGAATACCTGCATTGCCCAGAGTAGATCCATTGAGTTCGTTCACTTTTTTCGAATAAGCCATTTGCTCGCAACGCCTCGAAGTGCGCGCGCGGTTTGCCTATAGTACTACCGCAACGGAGGAGTAAAAATGAAAAATGCGACATTTGATGTAGTGGTGGTCGGCTGCGGTATCGCGGGCCTTTCGGCGGCCGTCATGGCGGCCGAAAAAGGATTGAAAACCGCGATCCTGGAACGCGCCACATTGGAAGAACGGGGTGGGCAAAGCCGCTACACCGAGGCCTACCTGCGCATGCGCAGCGGCGACGAAGTCTCCGACGATTTCGAAATGCACCTCGCGGAAAATTCCGGCTTTTACCAGGACCCGGATTTGATCGGCGAAATGGCGCTCGACCGTTCGTCATGGTCGGCGCAGACCGCCGCCCTTCCAGTGGCCGACACCAACGTGCTGGCGGCATTTTCCGACAGCGTCGCGCCGACCTTGCGATGGCTGGAAGCGGCCGGCGTCAAGTTCGAATTCCTGCCCACCCAGTTCCTGACCTCATCGCAACCGCGCCTGATGCCGGTCGGTGGCGGCCAGGCCGTGGTCGATGCGCTGGCGGCGCGCGCGCAACATCTCGGCGTCGAATTTTTTTACGAAACCGCCGGGCGCGAACTGGTGGTCGACGCCATCAACCGGGTGACCGGAATAAAAGCGTTCAGCCGTGTGCACGGCGCCTTGCAACTCGATGGCAACGTGGTGCTGGCCAGCGGCGGCTTCGAGGGCAATGCGGAAATGCTGGCGAGGTACCTGGGACCGCGCTCGGTGTATCTGCGCCCGGTATGCAAAGGCGGCTTTTACAACCGCGGCGAAGGCATTGAAATGGCGCTGCGGATCGGCGCGGCGCCGTGCGGCGAATTCGGCAGCTATCACGCCGAACCGGTCGATCCGCGCTCGGGCGTATCGGAGCCGTCCATCTTCATTTTCCCCTACGGGATACTGGTCAATAAAGAGGGAACGCGCTTCACCGACGAAGCGGCCGGCACGGTCGACGCCTGGTACGAACGCGTGACGCGCCGGATCTACGAACAGACCGAAGGGATCGCCTATGTCATCCTCGACGAGCGGGTCAAAGACGTGCCGAATTACCGGCTCGCCATCAGGACCGACCAGCCCGCGTTTGCGGCGCCCAGCATCGGCGAACTGGCGGAGAGAATCGGCGTGCCGGCGGCGCGGCTCGAACAGACCGTCGCCGCCTACAACGCGGCGTGCGGCACCGGCCCGTACCGCCCGCTGGAACCCGATGGCCTTGCCACGGCGGGACTCGAACCGCCGAAGAGCAATTGGGCCTTGCCGATCGACCGCGGACCGTTCACGGCATATCCGATCGTGTCGGCCAATGTCTTCACCTTCGGCGGCATCAAGGTCGACGCCAACGGCCAGGTGATCAATTGCGACGGCTTGAAGGTGGACGGCCTGTTCGCTGCGGGAGAAACAGTCGGAATGTATTTCGGTAATTACACCGGCGGCACATCGGTCCTGAAGGCGATGGTGTTCGGGCGCCTGTCCGCCATGCGTATCGCGCAAAACAAGGAGCGCGGCCATGACTGAGCATTCGGTGCGCACGCTTGCAGCGAGAAAACCAGCACCGCTCGCCATCGTCACCGGCGCCGCTGGCACGATCGGATCGGCAGTCTGCGAACAGTTGCTGACGGACGGTTACATCGTGGCGGCACTCGACCTGGGCGAGAGCATGCCGGCCGCGGCCGGGCGGCACCGGCGCCTGCGCCGGCTGTCATGCGACATGAGCGACAAGGCAGCCGTGGAAGCGGTCGTGCGCGAGGCGGAAACGGCTTACGGTCCTGTCGAGGCGCTGGTCAATGTCGCAGGAGTGGTATCGAAAGGAAGCGCGCTGTTGCTCGATGAAGAAGAGCTCGACCGCGTCCTGCGCGTCAACGTCAAGGGAACCCTGTTCGCCTGCCAGATCGTCGGCCGGCGCATGATGGAACAGCGCTCCGGCGCGATTGTCAACATGGGGTCGGCGGTCGGCAAGAACGGCGGCAACCCGCGGCCATGGCTGGACAATCGGGAACTCGGCGCCGCCGCGAACATCGCGTACGGCATGTCGAAGGCGGCAGTGCATGCGATGACTTTTTTCCTGGCCAAGGAACTCGCCGCATACGGGGTCAGGGTGAATGCCGTCGCGCCCGGCCCGATCGCCACCGCCATGACCGGCGCCTTCCCCGATGCCTTGAAAAGCCTGGTCCCGCTGGGCAGGATGGGCCGGCCCGAAGAAGTGGCCGCCGTGGTCGGCTTCCTGCTCTCCTATAAAGCGTCCTTCATCACTGGCGAAATTATCGACGTCAACGGCGGCATATGGTGCGACTAGATTTCATTTGACATGCATTCCGATTCTCCCTGCTTCACCACCTTTTGAAAGTGATCTGAAATGAAAAGCGCATATCTGGTACTCGACATGCAGAACGACCTGGTCCACGCCGACGGCCCCAATGGCGCATCGCCGCTGGGACAACAGGTGCGGGAACGCGGCATCATCGAACGGACCCGAAAGGCCATCGAGCAGGCGCGCGCCAGCGGTACGCTGCTGGTCTTCGTTCGCGTGGCGTTCAGCGACGATTATCGCGAAGCGAATCCCCGTTCGCAGGTGTTCGGGCCGATCGCCAAAAACGGCCTGCTCAAGCGCAGCCAGTGGGGTGGCGCCCTCCATGAAACGCTCGGCGCAAGTGAAGCGGACTGGCACATCGTCAAGCATCGTATCTCGCCGTTTTACGGCACCAGCCTGGAAGCGCAGCTGCGGCTGGCCGGCATCGAGCGGGTGTATTGCAGCGGCGTCAGCACGCCGGCCGTCGTCCAGGCAACGGTACGCGACGCGCACGACCGCGATTTTGATGTCGTTTTACTCGAAGATTGCTGCGCCGCCCACTCGGCCGAAGAACACGCCAACTCCATCGCCAGCATCGCGCGTTTTTGCACCACCATCAATTCCTCGGCCGCCTTCGCGTCATAAGGTCTTATAAAAATTGCCGTCTGGCGCCGGCCCGTCCTCCCGGCGCCGCCGGGGCCTGGTGCCCGCAGTCATTTTTTGAAAGCATTTATCTTGATTTTCTCTACCATCAAGTCCAGGCTGATCTTTGTCGTGGGATTGCTGTGCCTGTTGTCGCTGGGACTGGGCGTCACCGGCCTCGTCAGCCTGAAGGCCACCAACGGTTCACTGCAAAGCACCTATGAACACCGGCTGGTGCGGATCGGCTACCTGCAGCAGATCTATGTCTTGCTAATGAATAACCAGCTGAATGTCGCGAAAAACCTGGCCGGTGACCCGGCCTCGGCCGACCGCGAAATGGATGCGGTGGAAGGATCGGTCAAGCAGATCGCGGCCATCTGGACAATGTACGCCGCCGCGCCGCTGACAGCCGAGGAAAGCAGGCTGGCGGGACAATTTGTCGACCATCACAAGCGCTTCATGGACGGCGGCATGCAGCCTGGAATCATGGCGATCCGCCTGCAAAATATCGGCAAGGCGACCGACGTCGTCTACGGCCCGATGACCGAACTGTTCGCGCCGGTGCGGGACAGCATCAATACGCTGATCAAGCTGCAAACGGAATTGAGCAAACTGGAATATGAACAATCGCAAAGCCGCTACATCCTGGTGCGCAACTTCTTTGTAGGCGCGCTGGCGCTCGGCATCCTGGCCGGCGCCAGCATTGCGGGCCGCCTGGTGCGGGGCATTTCCGGTTCCCTGGACCAGGCGGTCACCGTTGCGCGCAACGTTGCAACAGGAGATTTGCGGCAAGTGATCGCGACGGGCGCCGACGACGAGACCGGCCAATTGCTGGTGGCGCTGAAAGACATGAACGACAGTTTGATCAAGGTCGTCAGCGAAGTGCGCGTCAGTACCGCATCGATCGCCTCGATCTCCGGCGACATTGCGAGCGGCAACGCGAATCTGTCCAGGCGCACGGTCGACCAGGCCAACTCGCTCGACGAGACGACAACGGCGATGGCGCGCTTGACGTCGATCGTCCAGCACAATGCCGCCAGCGCCAGTCACGCCAACACGCTGGCGATCTCCGCGTCCGAAGTGGCGCGCGCAGGCGGATCGGTCGTGTCCGAAGTGATCGTCACCATGCGCGCGATCCACGATTCGGCAAAAAGGATCGTCTCCATCATCGACGTCATCAACGGCATTACGTTTCAGACCAATATCCTGGCGCTCAACGCGGCGGTGGAAGCGGCGCACGCCGGAGAACAGGGACGCGGTTTTGCCGTGGTGGCGGCCGAAGTACGCCATCTCGCGCAGCGCTCGGCCGACGCGGCGCGTGAAATCAAGGATTTGATCGATGATTCGGTGGGAAAAATCGCCAATGGGACGAGACTGGTGGACCAGGCGGGCGACACCATGGACAGGATTGTCGACAGCGTCGGCCGTGTGACCGATATCATGAATGGCATTGCTGCCACCGGGAACGAACAGGCGTCAGGCATCGAGATGATCAACCGGGCGGTCGGGCAGATGGATCAAGTCACGCAGCAAAACAATGCGCTGGTCGCGGAAGCCGCGGCGGCCGCCGGGCAACTCAGGGGACAGGCGGATCGCCTTGCCGAAGTGGTCAGCGTGTTCCAGCTTGAAGCAACGTTGACGGAAGTTCAACGCCATGACGAGGTCGCGGCCAAGGTGAGCGGACGCTCGCCGATTCCCTTGGCCTCATTCGAGCCTCGCCCTGTGACGAAGACGAGACGCGACTTTGGCGCGGACTGGCGCCATTTCTAGCGGCATCGGCGCCAGACGGCACGATGTTCTCGCCCCGTTCCGGGCCAGTCCCTCGACCACCTTCGCGGCAGGCGCCCTGCACCGGCCCAAATAGCGCCCGCCGGGGCGAGCGCCGCAAGCTTTATTCCCGTCCGTCCCTCCCGGCATCGCTTGCCGGCATTTGCATCATCTCCCAGCCGAGCTGGCGACGGATTTCCGCCATCGACGGCGGCGGACATTGCTGGGTCTGTCGGGATTCCAAATAAAGCCGGACCTGCTCTTTGGTCGGTGGGGTCTGCTGTGCCATTCTTTGCTCCAGATCATCAACTGTACGGGTTTGGGTACGTGCAGCTGTGTTGATCACTCACTTGCAAAGATCTAGCTGCTGATGGCTATCCTAAAAGCTATTAAAAAATCATTCCAATTCTTAAATGTAATAAACATATATTCAAATCACACAGTTCCGACCAACATTGGCGCCCCCACCAGAAGACGTTGGCCATCGGCCTGCGGCAAGGCATTCTTGGCGGCGGACCACACTTTTTCGCTCACGTTTCGGTTATTTCGATTTCGATTATTTCGTTTACAATGATCGAAAACGATATTTTTCCTTTAACGAGAAGATCATCATGAGCGCTCCCAGCCTTCCTAAAACACTGCCCACAGAGGAAGACATCACTCTTGCCCGGGAATCCGGTCGCGTATTGTCCGCCGTGTTCCGGAGCCGTGCCGACACCCAGCAAATCGACTTCCATGACGACAAAGGGACGGTCCATGCAGTGCGCATCCCCACGTCGGCGCTGCGCCTGCTGGTGGACGTGCTCACAGAAATCGGCCAAGGCAATGCGGTGTCGATCATCCCAACTCATGCCGAGTTGACGACCCAGGAAGCCGCCGACGTTCTCAACGTCTCCCGGCCTTTCCTGATCCAATTACTCGAGAAAGGCGATATGCCGTTCCACAAGATCGGCACACATCGACGCGTACGCTACCAGGATGTCATCGCCTATAAGAAGCGCATCGATGCCGAGCGCCGCGCGGCGCTTGATGAGTTGACCAGGCAGGCCCAGGAACTCGGCATGGGGTACTGACCGAATGAGTTCGCATTTCACCGTCGTCTATGACGCCTGCGTGCTCTACCCGGCGCCGCTGCGCGACTTGCTGATGCACCTGGCGTTATCGGACCTGTACCGGGCGCGGTGGAGCGACATGATCCACGATGAATGGACTCGTAACGTATTGGCCAGCCGCCCCGACCTGAACCATGGCCAGTTGAACCGGACGCGCCAGTTGATGAACGCCCACGTCCGCGACAGCCTGGTCACCGGATTCGAGTATCTGATTCCGTCGATCAGTTTGCCCGATCCGGACGACCGTCACGTGGCCGCAGCCGCCATCCATTCCGGCGCCAGTCTTATTGTGACATTCAATCTCAAAGATTTTCCGCAGGCTGCACTCAAGCCTTACAATCTCGCAGCACAACACCCGGACGACTTCATGGTCGACCTTTTAGATCTGCATATCACTGGAGTACTGGAGGCGGTGGCCAGCCACCGGCGTTCACTGAAGAATCCGCCCAAGACAGCAGACGAATACCTCGATACGCTGCTGGCGCAGGGGCTGACACAATCGGTGGCGGCGATGCGTCAATGGAGCATCGCCATCTGAGTAGTCAGTCCGCCCCTGAACAAATTTTAACTTGTTGATTCCGGCTCTGTTGGGACGAAAGCCCACGCTATCGTCCCAACTCTTGATGGATACGCCCGACCTGTTCAATGGCGCAGCCTATCTTCAGCGACAGTTCGCGCATTTCGCCGGCGATCACGGCGAAACCACGCCCCGCAGCCCCCGCGCGCGCGGCTTCCACTGCCGCATTCAAGGCAATCAAGTCCGTCTGACGCACGATCTGCCGGATATCCGCGGCGATGCCGGCAATCGCCTTGATGCCGCTTTCCAGTTTCACCTGGTGCCGCGCATGGTCATTCGCCAGTTGCGCGGCCGCCCGTTCGTGATCGATGCTGGTCAAGGCTCCGACCGTACGCAAGGGCAAGCCGTTTGCCAGGCGCCTGGTTTCGCCGCGCGCGCGGAACCAGCGGTAGCCGTCATGGCTGTCGCGCAGGCGGTATTCAACGCAATAGGGCGTCGTGCCGCTGCGGTCGGACAAGTGAGCGACGAAGCTGTGCAGCGTGGCGTCCCGGTCGTCGGGATGAAGCCGGTCCACCAGGCTGGCCAGGACATTCGGAAATTCGGACTCGCTTTCCAGTCCCAGCAAACGGCGGAACTGGGGTGACCACCAATACACATTCTCCGCGTGTAAGGGATCGCCATCGACGATGGCGACATCCCAGATCCCCTCGCTCAGCATTTCCCGCGCCAGTGCAAAGCGCGTCAAGGCGACATCCAGTTCCTTTTCACGCTGTTTCTGCGCTTCGATCAGCGTCATGGCACCTACCGAGCGCAGCGGGCGTCCATACTCATCTCGCTCGGTATGGCAACGCACGCGGAACCAGCGCCAGGCGCCGTCGCCGCAACTCATGCGGCATTCGACGTCGAACGGCGTATGTCCGCGGTGATCGGCCAGGTGCTTTGCGAGCGCCGCCAATGCCGCCGCGCGTTCACCGTGGGCGATGCGCGACGACCAGCCGTGCAGCGTTTCCGGCAATTCCTCGTCCGGCGCAAAGCCCAGCAGGCGGCGCAGCGGCTCCGACCAGTAAAAGCGCTGCTCGCCGGCCCCCAATGTAGCGCCGTCGTATTCCAGCTCCCACCAGCCGTCGCCAGTGACGCGATGCACCAGGTCGTGGCGCAGTTGCAGCGCATCGTGCGCGGCCTGCAAAGCGGCGAGCCGCACCTCTTGCATCCGGTATGCCGCTTGCGTCCCGGATACCTGCTCATGCTGCGGCAATGGCAGCCGGCGCGGTATCCCGGGATCGGCCATGCGATGTGACGCCGCGGCCCGGCCGAATAATTTTGCGAACATGATGATCCTCATTCAATAGACAGCGCTAGCGGGTCACTAGCCATGGCGCACCTCGCCGCTGCCGCCGGTGTATCCGTCGCCGTCCGGCGCCGGCACGCGGAGCTGCGCCTGCGCACGCAGGGCAGTCACGATATCGGCCAGGTCCGGCAGCGGCAACCGGCTGGCTTGCCGCTGCGCCAGCCATTGCCGGACCGCGTATTTGCTCGGTTTTTCCACGGTTTCCATCCTGCCCTCCACGCGGGGACGGTGCCAAAGCGGCCGTCCCCGCTCACGCTAGAAGAAATACGTGGCGCGCATGAACACTTCGCGCGCCGATTTCAGGTTGCCCGCGAAGTCATCGTTACGGCCATTGCTGCGGATGACGTTGGCGTACAGATCGACTTGCACTTCCTTGTTCGGATGCCATTTGACGCCCGGCTGCACCAGCCAGCCGCCGCGAAAATCGGTCAGCACCGTCAAGTCCGTGCGCCACTCCAGCGTGGGCGACGGTTGCTGGAACGCCAGCGCCACGGCGTTATAGTGCTTGGCGCCTTTTGGCACGCCCAGCACGTCCTCCGGCGCGCCCTGCCCCGCCAGCGAACGTCCAAACAGGTCGCTGGCCGATTTATGCAACCATTGCGCAACCATGTAGGTGGCCGGCAGCGCCTCGCTGAACTTGTGGTATTTTTCAACGATCGCGGCAAACTGGGTTTCATTGCGCGTCAGGTACTGGCGCGACAGCGACGGATTGGTAAAACGCTTGTCCGGCGTGTACGACAATTCGAAACGCGTCACCAGTTCGTTGAGGAAGGAGTCGGCATCGGCCTTGACGATGTAATTGGCGCTGGCGCCGAAGACGTTTTCACGCGGATATTCCCGCGTCAGGTGGCCAACCAGGTTGCCCAGTCCGACCGCCGGATCGAAGAAGGTATCGAGCATGCAGGACGCGGCGCCGGCATTGGGGAAAGCAATCTGCTTGCTGGCCGAGACGCTTGCCCCGCAGCCCGCCGCCACCGCCGCCGAGCCGAGTCCCAAGGTGGCGGGGAATTCGTTGAGCGCCGCAGCCAGGCCGGTCACGGCGTTCAGGCGCGCATTGCCGGCGGAATTGAACCACTCGGCCGCGCTGTACACGCCGCGGCCCGTCCCCGCTTCAAACGGCGTCCCCGCCAGCATGCCCGCTTTCGAATCGGTCCAGCGGAACACGCCGTCCGGATTGCGGCGCCGCGCCGCCACCAGCTGGAAGCCGACATCGCCTATCTTGCCGCGCAACCGGGTCCCGAACGACCAGGAATGTTTGGCGGCCTGGTATCCTTCGCGCTGGTCGATCGTGAATTGGGATTGAACGATGTTGTAGGGCGAATCGGGCGTGGGCAGGATGGATGGCTGGAACAGTTGCGCATAGCCTTCCACTTCCCAGCCGTCGTCCGCGCGGAAGCTCGCGCGAAGGCCGGGCGACGATACCCGTTTATCGGAGTATTCTTCAGCGGCGACGTCGAGAATCGCATGGCGCCGGAAATCGATGCCGTTCGGGATATCGAGCACGCGGAAGAAGATCGCTTCGCCCCACGCGATTTGCTGGTTGCCGACCCGCACCCACCACGGTCCATCATGGTAATCCAGGTAGGCGGCCGGCAGGTCCAGCATCGAGCGCCTGCCGGAAATTTCCAGCGCCGTCCCGGCGCCGCTCCCGCGCATTGGCTGCCGGTACAGGTCGATTCCCTTGAACGCGCTGTCCGCATAAGGCAGCTGGTCCATGATGCCGCGCACCTTGACGTGCGCGTCCCAATTCTCATCGAGCTTGCCGTCGGCATTCAATTCCAGCCGCGATTGCAGCACGTTCCAGCGGTTGTCATGCGCCAGCGCGGCGGGACGGGTCAGCGTGGCGGGAGATACGCCCGGCGCCAGGTACGGACCCAGGCCGGTATTGGGCGCCGCCACGCCGTTGTAACGTATGCCCTGCTGGTTGGCGGAATTGGTTTCGCCACCGACGCGCCAGGCGGCGTCTTCGCGGACCAATCCTGAAAATTGCCAGTCCGCCGCATGGCCGCCTGCCGATACCAGCAGGCACGCGCCTCCCATGACCCGCCCCATTGCCCGCGTTACAGTTGTCTTCATCGCATTCTCCGTTTTTTAGTTATTCAGTTATTCACTTGCAGGATCAAGCCGCCCGCGCCCACCGTGACCAGCCGGCGCGGCCCCGATCCGGCATCGCTGATGCCGGCCGCCTGGTGCCATGCATTGCGCACCAGCGGCGATTGCAGCGCGCGCCACGTCTTGCCGGAATCGCCACTGGTGACGATGACGTTGATGCCGGTGGCAATCACCTGCCCGTCCTGCGTGGCCGCGATCCCGGTCAGGATGGCTTGCGTGCCGCTGTCGAGCGCGCGCCAGGTCGCGCCGCCGTCAAAGGTCGCCAGCACCGCGCCGCTCTGCCCCACCGCGTAACCGGCGCCGTTGCCGAGCAAACGCAATCCAAACAGCGTGCGCTCGCCCTTGTGCAGCACTTTCCAGCGCCCCTCCTGCAGTCGCAGGATCAATTCGAACTCGCCGGCAACCGTGACGCTGCCGTCGTCGCTCACATCGACCGCATACAAATGGGGTTCAGCGCCGCCGTCGACGAAGCGGCTCCAGTCGACAGGAACACTCGACCAGCTTGCCCCCCAGTCGCTCGACATCGCCACCTGCCCGAACGCGCCCACCGCGACGGCGACACCGTGCCGGTTCATGCCGACCGCCATCAGGCGCGCCTGTGAATAGGGAGAAACCGCGCTCCATTTGCGGCAATCGTCCGCGCGGAACACGGCGCCCTGCTGGCCGACCGCCACGCAACGGCCGTTGCGGCGCGCCACGCCGAACAGCGCCTGGCCGCCAGGCGCGGAGCCGACGCGCGTCCACGTCAAGCCGCCGTCGACGGTGGCGAGGATCTTGCCGAAGCCGCCTACCGCGACGCCGTCCAGTCCTTCGAAAGCGACGTCATACAGTGCATCGTGCGCCGTGCCGCGCGACAGCGCCCGCACCGGCTCCGCTGCACCAGCCACACCGGCCGCAGTTGCCAGGCCGGCGGCCCATACGCACAGCGCCAGCGCACCGGCAAGGGATCGTCGATACGCACTCATGATCACGTCCCCAGGCGCTGGATCGATTGTTCGGTCAGGTACTTGTCGCGCAGACCCGGCAGGTTGTAGCCGGACGCATAACCGCCCGTCACCGATTTGGCCTGCACGAAACGGGTCATGCGGTTGTCCTGCACGTTGTGGCAATGCACGGCGGTCCACGACCAGGCCGTATGCTTGCCGTCCAACACGCGCTTGTCGCCCTGTTCATACAGGCTGTATTGCGGTTCGAACGATTTAAATACTTCGCCGCGCCGGTCGTACGTGACGCTGGCCACGTACATCATGTTGCGCACATCGACCCACACCCGCTTCTTGCCGACCGGCGCGCGCGGGAAGCCGACCGGCTCCGCTTCCAGCACGATCACTTCCGGGCACAGTTCCATCTGCGTATCGAAGAAGGTTTGCCCTTTGGGGCCGCCATGCACCGGCGCTTCCCAGTTCGCATGTTCGCCGTGCCAGTTGCCGGACACCGCGCCCAGGAATGGACCTCGGCCGACGATCTTGTAATTGCCCCAGGTGAGCATCGGGTCGCCCGCCGCCCAGGCGTCCGACAGGTACAGCGCCATGCCGGCCACCAGCGGCTCGAAACGCTGGTTCGACGGGAACTTGCGTACCCGCTTGAACGCAGGCAGATAACCGACCAGTTCCGGCAGCTTGCGCTGGTCGCCGTGCCAGGTATTCAGGTACGACGTGCCTTTGACGTCGGCCGGCGACGTGAAAAACACCGATTGCAGGCGCAGCTTGTCTTCCAACCCTTTCAGATAGGAACCGCCGGGACCGATGCGCGCCACCGTGTTTTCCTCCACCCAGACGAAATCGTACTGGTACGTCAGGCCGCCGTCCGGACCGATTTCCCAGTCGCGGATGCCGTACATCGCATTGTCATGACGTCCCCAGCACATGGTCAGATTGGCGAACACTTGCAGCGCATCCTTCGCATCGGGGAAGGGATTGCCGCCGATCCAGGGCTTGCCATCGGCCAGCACCACGTTGCCATCCTTGTCGAGGTTTGCCTTGCCCTGGTTTTTCAGCGTCGCTTCCAGGTACTCATGCGGATACAGGCGGCTCGCATCCTTGGTCGTGGCGACGATCTTGATGCGCCGGCCCATGCGCTTGACCTGCATGTACGCCACCGGGTCGAGCAAATCCTTGACCAGGTCGACGTTGGCGGCGGTCAGCATGTCGCCGGTCTTGATCTTGCCTTTAGTGTAGGCGTCGATCGACAGCAATTCCTCCGGGTAGACTTTGCCCAGTTCCGCGCCGCTGGCCAATGCGGGCCACAGCGGCGCCAGCACGCCGGCCGAAGCGACGCCCATCGCGGTCTTTTGCAGAAAGTGGCGCCGGCTGTAATCGAAATCGTATTTTTTGATATGCATGGTGGTCTCCTTGGTTGTTGTCGCAAGCCGGTCAGCTTGCCAAAGCCGTAGCGGCTTCATTCTTTACAGCGGCGGCCGGACCGGCATGGTGGCCGTCCACCGACTCGGACAGAGCCGACATGTCGGCCTGCAGGAATTTGGGCTTGACCAGGTACACCAGCAGCGGCAGCAACACCAGCGCCAGCACCATGTTGATCAGCATGACCACCACCAGCAGCAGTCCCATGTCGGCCAGGAATTTCAGCTCGGACAGGAAGTACCAGGGCGACAGGCCGATGGTCATCAGCGCGGCGGTGAAGAAAATCGCCTTGCCGCAGGTCGCCAGCGCCGCACGGATCGCCGTACCGATGTCGCCCTGCGCCGGGCCGTATTCTTCGCACAGGCGGGTCAGCAAATAAATGCCGTAATCGATGCCGACGCCGATGCCGATGGCCAGGATCGGCAGCGAGTTGACGTCCAGCCCGACGCCGAACAAGACCATGGCGGCGGTCAGGAAGGCGTTGGCCAGGTTCACGGGGATCAGCAGCAACAGCCCCGCCACCATCGAGCGGTAGGCGAACGAGCAGCCGATGAAGATCACCAGGTTCAGCGCGCCCAGGATGTACCACTGGTACAGGTCGACCGTTTCATTGATCGATTGCTGCAAGGCGATGGAACCCGACGCCAGGCGGATGCGGAAATTCCCGTGCTCGGCGCCGACGCTGGCCACGCACTGGCGCGCCTGCGCCAATGCGGCGTCCACAGTTGCCTGCTTGTTGTTGGCATACCAGAGCGATACCGTGCCGTTGGTTTGCTCGAAGTCCGTCACGTGCAGGTAAGCCTTGGCATTGGTGCCGGCCATCAGCGCCGTGGCGGCGCCGGCGGCCGATGCGTCGTCGGCGTCGACCGGCCCCCATTTCGGATTACCGCCATTGAACACCCGGTTCGCTTCCTGCGCATAATCGGCGAACGACAAGGTGGCGGTGGGCGGATTCGGTCCCGCTTCCAGGCAGTGCTGCAGGCGCCGCATCGATTCCAGGGTGTCGTACTGGCGCACGATGCGGCCCTGTTTGCCCTCGAAAATCACCTCCAAGGTCATCAGCCCCGGGAATTGCTGGTTGATCTTGCGCACGGCGGTATTGAAGGCGGAATCCTCCCGCAGCAGGTTGCTGCCTTCGACCGGATTGCCGACGGTGATGTGCGCCATTTCCCACGCCGCGCCTACCGCCAGCGCGATGAACACGACGGCGCTCCAGCGCGCGGCGCGGCCGTGCGACAAGGTTGCCAGCGCGGCGAGCAGGCCGCCGATGCCGCGCTGCAGCAAGCCTCCTTGCCCGTTTTTCGCCAGCAGGTGGTCCAGGTTACGCGGGCGCGGCAACAGGCTCAGCAACACCGGGGTCAGGAACACGCTGGTGGGCACCAGGTTCATCGCCCAGAAGCCGGTGAACAGCGCAAAGCTTTGCATCGCGGGAATCGGCGCCAGCGCCACCAGGAACAGGCCGCACACGTCGGTGAAGATGCCCAGGGTGCCCGGCCACAGCAGCGACACCAGCGACAGTTCGGCCGCCTGCCGCTGGTCGCCGCCTTGATGCAGCAGTTCGTAATAACGTTCGGTGGCCTGCACGCAGTGGCTGAAGCAGCGCGCGATCAGCAGCAGCGGCACCACCATCAGCAGCGGTTCGACCGGGATGCCGAGCCAGCCCACCAGGCCGAAACCCCACACGGCGGACACCGTGCTGACCAGGACCGGGGTCACGATGCCGGCGATATTGCGCATGTGAAGGGCCAGCACGCCAAACATCAGCGCCAGCGTCAGCGCGAAGATCAGCGTGGTGTCGTGGCCGAACGCGTAAATCCAGCCGGTCATCATGGGGAAGCCGGCCACGTGGATTTCATGGCGGGCATCGCCTTCCTTGCGCACGATGTCCTGCACGAACGCGAAGATCTTGCCGTAATCGACACCCTGTTCCAGGAACGTGGCATTGATGATGGCGGCGCTGCCGTCGGCCGACACCAGGAAGGTGCGCGCGCCGGGCGACTCGCCGACACGGCGGCGCACTTCCAGCAGTTCTTCCGCCGTGGCCGGCGCATGGTCGTCCATGATCGGATTGGAGAAAATCCCGTCCGGCGTGATGACCGTATAGCGCGCCTTGGACGTGGCGATCGACATCACCTGGTCATGGTCGACGCCGGGCGCCAGGTCGATGTCGCGCGACATGCGCCACACCTTGGCCATCGTATCCTTCTGGAAGATGTCGTGGCCGTCGCGGCGCTTGACCATCAAGGTCACGGTCATCGGGCTGCCGAAATTGGCGTGCTCCTTGTACACCTTGACGAACTCGTGGCTCTTCGGGAACAGGTCGGAAAAGATCGTGCGCAAATCCAGCCGCGCCGCGCCGACCGCGAAGAAGGCGGTGATCAGCGCCATCACCACCAGCACCGCCGCGCGGTGGCCCAGCAGGAATGCAGGCAGGCGGTAGCGTATCGACGGCCGGCTCATGCCGCCCTCCCTGCCGGCATGGCTGCGGTGGCGCGCGCATATTCTTCATGGACCGCTTCCGGCTGCTCACCGAACATGGCCAGCAACAGGCGTTCGAGCGGCTTTTCCGATGCAGTCTTCGGGATCTGCGCCACCACTTGCACATAACTCGGCACCGATGCGGCATCGAGGTGCGCGCGGCAATGGCAGAAGATTTGCTGCGGGTCGAATGCGGCGCCCTGTTTCGGCACCACGGCCGCCACCACGTTTTTCTCGCCCGGCGCGCCCGATGCGGCAGGCACGCCATAAACAAACACGTCGTCGGCCATGCCGCATTCGGCGATGGTTTTTTCGACCGCGGCAGTGTCGATGAATTCGCCGTTGCGGCGGATGCCGCCGCCTTTGCGGTGCTCGAAATACAGCCAGCCCTGTTCATCCTGGCGCACGATGTCGCCCATGTGCAGCCAGCCGTATGCGCACTTGGCGTTTGAAGCTTCCGGATTGCCGAAATAATCGACCTTGAACGGCGCGCCGCCGGCATGGCGGAACAGCAGTTCGCCCGCCATGCCCGGCGCGCAATCGTTGCCCGCATCGTCGACGATGCGGTATTGCAGGCTGGGGACAGGCCGGCCGATGCTGCCGGCCGGTCCGGCGCCGGCCGGGTTGACGGTCAACCCTCCTTCGGCCGCGCCATAGAATTCGACGATATCGACACCGAAGCGGCGCTTGAAACTGTCCCATATCGCGGCCGGCATGCCGGCCGAGACCACGAAACGCACCGGGTTGCGGCTGTCGTCCGCCCTGGCCTGTTCGCTGTAGACGGCGGTGGTCATGCCGCCCAGCAGAGTGAAGGTGGTGCAGCCGTGACGGCGCGTCACGTCCCACAGGCGCGACTTGGTGAAGCGGCGCGAAAACACGGCGCGCAACCCTTTGACCAGCGATGCGCCCAAGGTGATGATCTGGGCATTGGCGTGCGTCAGCGACAAGCCGGAATACGGACGCTCGTCGTCCTGGTAGCCGAACATGGTTGCCACCGCACGGGACGTGTCGCAAAAACGGCGGTGCGTCATGACGATGCCCTTCGGATCGCCCGTGGTGCCGGAACTGAAAATCAGTTGCATGGCGCTGTCGGCGTCGGTGGTGACGATGGCCGGCGACGGTACGGTGTCGGGCAGCGCATCGCGATAGGCCACCGTGCCCGCACGGTCGGCGGCGCTGGCGCCGCCTTCATCGGTGTCGAGCACCAGTATCCAGTCGAGCAACGGCAGCCGCTCGCGCACGGCGGCCAGATTGGCCAGCGCATAGTCGGCCACGATCACGCCCTTGCAGCGAGCATGGTCCAGCATATACGCCAGCTTGTCGCCCTTGGCGCGGGGATCGACCGGCACGAACACGGCGCCGGCGATGGAGGCGGCCACCATCGCATCGACAAATTCGGCATGGTTGGCCATCAGCAGCGCGAAATGGTCGCCCGGCTGCAAGCCCAATCCGGCCAGGGCCTGCGCCCCGCGCAGGCCCTGCTCCCAAAGTTGACGGTAGGTGCGGACCTGGTCCGGCCGCGCCGCGCCGCTCTCGAAGGTCAGCACATCGAGATCCGGCGTGGTGGCGGCGCGTTCGGCGACCAGGTGCGCCAGGATTGCTGGGGTGGCGTTCATGGCTGAACTCCACGGTATGGGGTTGGGTAATGCTTGGGACAGCAAATCCGGCCGGATATGCGCTGCCCTGCGACGCTGTGTTGCATGATGGGTCTCCAATGAAAATCGTATGCGCCGTCTGCGCGGCGCTGGTGCTGCGGCGGGTACGCCCGTCAGCGTCCCAGGATGGCGATGCTGGCCACGGCTTCTTCGATGCCGCACAGGCCACCGCCGTTTTCCGCGATGGCGATGCGCGCGCCCTCAACCTGGCGCTGCTGCGCTTCTCCGCGCAGTTGCGTCACCAGTTCGTGGATCTGGCCCAGGCCGGTGGCGCCGATCGGGTGCCCTTTCGATTCCAGCCCGCCGGACGGATTGATGGGGATGCGCCCGCCGATGCTGGTCTCGCCGCGTATGGCGCAAATGCCGCCCATGCCCGGCTCGCACAGTCCCAGCACTTCGGACTGGATCACTTCACCGACGGCAGTGGCGTCGTGGACTTCGGCCACCGACACGTCGCCCGGTCCGACGCCGGCCAGTTCGTAGGCGCGGCGCGCGCCGAGCCGCACCAGGTGCTGGTCCATGGCGGCCGGCGGCCGGTCGCTGCCGGTTTGCAGCACCGTGGCCAGGACCCGCACCGCGCGCGAGCGCAAGCCGGTCAGCGCCGCCAGTCCCGCCTCGCTGCACACGATAGCCGCCGCCGCACCGTCGCTGATGGGCGAGCACATCGGCAAGGTCAGCGGGTAGCTGATCGGCGCCGCCGCCAGGATCTGGTCGATGTCGTACGGCTGCCGGTACTGGGCCAGCGGGTTGTGCACCGAGTGCATGTGGTTCTTGGCCGACACCGCGGCGAACTGGCGCTGCGTGCTGCCATATTCGCGCATGTGCATGCGCGCCATGGCGGCATAAATGTCCATGAACACGCTATACGGCTTGGGCGACATGGTGCCCGGCGGCGGCACGATACCTTTACCCATTTCCAGCAGCCGGCGGCGGCCCGCTTCCAGGTCGTGCACATCCCACGCGCCATCGAAAGCGCTCATGGTGCGCAGCTTGTCGGCGCTGAACATTTTTTCGGCGCCGACCGCCAGCACGATATCGGCGGCCCCGGCGCGTACATAATTGACCGCCAGGTGGAACGCCGTGCTGGCGCTGGCGCAGGCGTTTTCGACATTAATCACGGGGATGCCCTGCACGCCCATCGCGCGCAGCGCCAGCTGGCCGCGGATCATGTCCTGGCCTTCCATGTGGCCTTGCGTCGAATTGGCAAAGAAGGCTGCCTGCAGGCGGCCCTTGTCGCAGCCCGCATCGGCCAGCGCGGCATCGACCGCCGCTTGCGTCAATTGCTTGATGGTGCAATCCGCATGCTTGCCGAAGCGGGTCATGCCCACCCCGGCGATATACACTTGTGTGCTCATGGCTGCTCTCTCAGACAGGGGTGACGGTGTAGCTCATGTAACCTTCCTCGGCTAGCGCCGCCATCAGGTTGCGCGCGCCGAAGGCCCGCGCCGGCGAGACGAAGCCTGATTCCAGCAACTGGCCGCGCATCACGCGGCGGGCCGCTTCCGCGTTCAGTACGCCGGTCTGGGCGTAAGGCGAGTTGCCGCGCAAGATCACGCTGACCGATGCCGTGTTGCCGCGTCCCTGGCAGGACAGCATGCAGCGGTTGACGTCCGGGTTTTCACGCCCGGGTTCCGCCGTGGTGATGTCGCGGCCCCACTGGTTAGTCAGGTCTTCCTGGCCTTGCGCGTCCAGCTGGCGAGCTTCCTGTTCGAACTGGCGCAGCATGCCGACCACCGCATTGAAACGCTCCTGGTTGCGGAACGAGGTCAGCACCGTGCAGTTGCTCACGCGCTGATCGTGCGCGAACCAGACCGGTTCTCCGCCGCCGCCCCATGGCAGCGCATTGAGCGGCGCATGCATGCCGGGCAGGCTGACCTGGTAAGGAGTCGCCCACGGCCATTGCAGCATTTCCCGATTCTTCTTGTAGTACTGCGGCTTGGTGCACATGCGCAGGAAGGACATCGACGAGGCCACGCTGACCTCGGAGTCGGCCAGGTAGACGATATCGAGCGTATCGACGCCCGGCGTTTCCAGCGCGATTTCGGCTGCGATATTACCTTCGGCCCACATGTACGAATTGGCGGGACACAGCGCCAGCCCTTTGGCGGCAAAGGCCGCGCCGAATTCGTCGCGCAGCAGCGCCATCCAGTCGGTCTCGCCGGTGGTGTCGAAATAGTGACAACCCGCTGCCAGCGCGGCTTCCACCACCGGGCGGCCCAGCTGCATGAACGGACCGACGATATTGATGACCACTTGCGCGCCCTGGAACAGATCGGCCAACGCGGCCTTGTCGTGCGCCACGCCGACGCAGCGGTAATCGGCGCCCTTCAATTCCGGCACCTTGGCCATTTCACGTTCCACGCGGCCGGCGTCGCGGCCGGCCGCGATGAAGGGAATGCCCCGCTCGGCCAGCTTCCACGCGGTCAGCTTGCCGGTATAACCGCTCGCGCCGTACAGTACGACTTTGTAATCCTTGTTCATGATCCGTCTCCTTGATGTATGAGGTAATGTGTGTGTTACGCGTATAAGGGCCTCAATGTCGTTAAGGCCACAGACAGTAGATCTGTCATTCCTCCCATTGGGAGAAATGACTTCCCGCGCAGGCGGGAATGACAAATTTGGCGCTAACTTAAGGGGATTAGGGCGGTGTCCGGGCTTACAGCAGGTCCGGGTCGACCAGGTAATAGCCCCCTTTGATGGCCAGTATTTCGTTGCAGCCGTCTTCGATCAGCGAGGCGCGCGCATCGCGCAGGATTTTTTCGATCGGGTATTCGCGCGTCAGCCCGTTGCCGCCGAAAATCTGCAGCGCATCGCTGGCCACTTCGAACGCTCCCTGGGTCGCCGTGATCTTGGCCGTCATGGCCGCGTGCAGCGATTGCACGGGAGAGGCGAAGTTGTAATGCACCACGCGGTGGGTCAGCGCCCTGGCCGCTTCGACCTTGCGGAACATGTGGAACAGGCGGTAGGCGACCGACTGGTGGCGAATGATGGGCAAGCCGCCCTGCTTGCGTTCATGCGCATAGGCGTGCGCCAGTTCATAGGCGGCGCGGGCGCAGCCGGTAAACACGGTGCCCATCAGGGCGTTGGCGAAGGTGTGGATCGCGTAGACGGCGTCGGCGTAGCGTTCCGGACCGGCCAGGACATGCTCGGCCGACAGGATCACGTTTTCGAAATACACTTCGCCCTGGTTCAGCGCGCGCTGGCCCAGTTTGTCGAGCGCTTTACCGCGCGACACGCCCGGCGCATTCATCGGCACGATCACCACGCAGCCACGCGTCGTGTCCGGCCCGTTGCCGCTGTCGGCGGCGCAATACAGGATGCAGACGTCGGCAATGGTACCGTTCGAGACCCAGGCCGATTTCTGGCCGTTGATGACTACCGTGTCGCCGCGCAGCGTGGCCACGCAATTGGGACGGCCGTATTTTCCTTCCTTGCTGGCGATCATTTTGTTCGCATCGAGCATATCGGAACCGTGATCGGGTTCCGTGATGGCCCAGCAGCCGAGCGTGCCGTCCGGCGCCAGTTTCCGCAGGAAGGGCGTGCCCATCACCATGCTCAACAGGGTAGGCAGCATGGCGGCGCCGAACGAGATCGCCAGGCCGGCGTCTCCCCAACCCAGTTCCTCGAACAGGATGCACATGGTTTTTGCGCGCTCTTCCGGTTCCAGCGCCAGCATGTCGGCCACGCCAAAGCCCAGTTCCAGGAACTTGTCGCGCGCTTGCCAGTACGGCGAGCCCGGTGCGATGGCCTCTTCCGGCGTCATGCGGTCCAACTCCATGCCGACCGGCCGCATCACTTCGACCGCGTAGCGATGCATCGTCTGTTGAATCATTTGCAATTCTTCCGACAGCGGCGGTTCCGCGCCCAAAGGGCCCAGTTTGTGTCCGTGGCTGTGCCCTGCTTCCAATTCCTTGCCCATGTCATCCTCCTGTTATTTGCATTCAGGCAGCTGGCGTGCTGCCCGGCGATTTCGTTCGCTGCCATGGAGGACAGTGTGCGCAAGGCGGGACATTCCCGGCATCCCCCGCTCGGGGGAACGAGAGACGTGGCATCGGGGGATGGCGCTTGCCCCACGGAAGGGGTAGGCTAGCCCCCATGTCAAAACATTTACTGCGTCCCCTGGTGACCAAGGTCATGCTGCCGCGCCAGCCGGCGGGATTGATCGAACGCCCCCGTTGCCTGGCCGCGCTGGCGCCGGCGATGGAAAAACGGCTGGTGCTGGTCAAGGCCTCGGCCGGTTTCGGCAAGAGCGCGCTGGCGCTGGCCTGGGCATCGCAATTGCGCCGCGCCGGCGACAAGGTCGCGTGGCTGGCGCTGGAAGCGGACGACGACGAACCGAGCCGCTTCCTGTATTACCTGGCGCACGCGTTGCAACAGGGTTGCGGCGCGGGAGCGGCGGCGCTGGATTTACTGTCGGAGACCACGCTGGCCGCGCCGCAGGCGGTAACCGCGGCGTTGATCAATGAACTGGCCGAACTGGAAGACGAAATCTTCCTGTTCCTGGACGATTACCACTACATCAGCCATCCATTGATCCATGAAGCGGTGTCGTTTTTTATCCAGCATGCGCCGGCGCAGTTCCACCTGGTCGTGGTCACGCGCGCGGAGCCGGCGCTGCATCTGGCGCGGCTGCGCGTGCAAAACCAGGTGCTGGAAATCGATACCGCCACCTTGCGCTTTTCGTTCGACGAAACGCGCAGCTTCCTCGAACAGGAACAAAGCAGCCAGATCGACCCGGCCCACGTGCGGCAACTGCACTCGACCACCGAGGGCTGGCCGGCGGCGCTGCGTATCGCCGCCTCCGCCGCGCTGTGGCAGCGCGACGATATCGGCCGGCACGTGCATGCGCTGCCCGCCGCGTCGCGGCCGTTCGCGGCCTACCTGGAAGACATGCTGGCGCGGCTGCCGGAAGAAACCGTGCAATTCATGTCGCGCAGCGCGATCCTCGACCACTTGACGGCGCCCCTGTGCGCCGCCATCACGGGCGTGGCGGCCAGCCAGGACTTGCTGACATTCCTGTCGGGACGGCAGTTGCTGCTGGAACCGCTGGACCAGGAAGGAAACTGGTTCCGCTACCACCACCTGCTGCGTGAATACCTGTACCGCCGGCTGGAAGCGCGCTTCGGAGGAGAATTGTCGAACCTGCACCGCAACGCCTACCGCTGGTTCGCCGCGCATGAGATGTGGACCGACGCCACCAAGCATGCGATTGCCGCCGGCGACTTGAATGAGGCGACCAGCCTGGTGGAAAACTGCGCCATGGGCCTGGTCACCAAGGGAGATTTGCAAACCTTGCTGGGCTGGCAGCGCCTGCTGCCAGCCCAGTTGATGCGCGGCCAGGTCCGCGTGCGGCTGGCGATCGCCTGGGGTATGACCCTGGCCATGCGGGGCGGCGAAGCGGAAGCGATGCTGGCCGGGATCGAGGCCGACATCGCCGCCGGCGCCATCGCCGGTGGCGAGCCGCTGTCGTGCGAATGCAGCGCGATCCGCTCCGTGCTGGCGGCGTTCGCCGACGATTCCGCGCGCGCCGTGGCGCTGGCCGAATCCTGCCTGTCGCGCAACCCGGCCGATGCCTGGACCGCCAATGTGCTGTCGAACGTGCTGCGTTTCTGTTACTGGAAAGGCGGGCGCCTGGACCTGTTTTATGCCACGCCGTGGCTGCCCTATTCGCTCGAAGAAGATCGCCGCAATGTGTTTTCATCGGTCTACCGGCTGACGCTGCAAGGCCTGGTCGAATTCCAGCAACTGCGGATCGACGTCGCCGAACGTCACGGCAACGAAGCGATGCGCCTGGCCGAACGCCATGTCGGCCCGCATTCGGCGGCAGCCGCCCTGCCGGCCAACCTGCTGGCGCAAATCCGTTACGAGCAAGGCCAATTGCAGCAGGCGGAATCGCTGATCGCCGACCGCCTGCCGACCATGAACGCGGTCGGCATGATCGAACACCTGATCCGCTCCTATGTCGTACTGGCGCGCATCTCCGCGCACAATATGAACCTGGAACGCGCCTACGCGCTGCTGGAACAGGCCGAAACGCTGGGCCACACGCGCGGCTGGAGCCGGGTGATCGCCACCGTGCTGCTGGAGCGCTTACGGCTGTTCCTGGGCGAAGGCCGCAATTTCGAAGCGTCCGCCTGCCTGGTGCGGATGGAGCGCATTGCCGCGCAACATCCAGTCGACGTGCGCTGCGCCCACACCGAACTGCATGAATTGCTGGCGCTGGGGCGGGCGGCCATGGCCTGCGCCGACAACGATCCAAGCAAGGCGGTGACATGGCTGGAACCGCTGTATGCCGACTGTCTTGCCGGCCACAACCTGTTCCTGTCGCTGCGCGCCGGCACGGCGCTGGCCGCCGCCCTGTTCGCATCCGACCGGCTCGACCAGGCCATGCAATTGTTCCGCGAGGTGTTGCGGCGGGCCGCATCGGCCGGGATCGTGCAAGTCATCCTGGACCAGGGTGCGGACGTGACTCCCCTGCTGCTACGCCTGCGCGACGGGCCGGCGCACACGAACGGGCAGGCGGCGGAACCCGGCGCGGCGGCCTACGCCGCGCAATTGCTGGCCGGCTTGCACACTGCCGATGCGGCGCCGCCAGCGGCCGGCGTGCGCGAATCGCTCAGTCCACGGGAATGCAGCATCCTGCAATTGATTGCGGAAAACCAGTCCAACAAGGAAATCGCCCGCACGCTGGGCATCACGCCGGAAACCGTGAAATCGCACTTGAAGAATATTTTTGCCAAACTGGATGTGACCAAGCGTCATCAAGCAGTGCAATGCGCGCAGGCGATGGGGTTGGTGGTGTAAGGGAGACGAAATTTGAAAGGATCGGGCGGGATAATTAATGCCGTTAAGTTAGCGCCAGATTTGTCGTTCCCGCGCAGGCGGGAACCCATAGCACCTGTCCGATTTTCTATAATATTTCGCAGGACAAGATGTGAATTATGGGTTCCCGCCTTCGCGGCGGTCCGCCGATGCGGAACGACAGCTCTACGGTCTGTTGCATTAACTCAACGGCATTAGGGCAATCAGGCGCGCGCCGCCTGGCGGATCAAGCCAGCCGGCCGCCTTCTGAGGTAATCGGCGAACAGCGCCGCGAAGACCGCGTCTGCCAACAGGAAGGTCGGAAAGACCCAATTGGTATTGTTCAAATACCACTCAACAAAACCCATCAAGACGACCAGGGACTTGCCGAGGATGCCCAGGCGGATAAGCGGGCGATTCGCGACCGGATCGAGCGCGGCGCACGCATACCCCCAAGCGAAGGCCAGCACCAGCACCGCGGCAAAATGCGTAAAGAGCGGATCGGATGGAATCGGACGCATGCCGGCGACATCCGCCAGCTGCGGCGTAAAGAAAATAAACGCGAGCGCCGCAATAAAATTAAACAGCGCCGCGACAGAAAAAAGCACACGTGCATGAGCATCCATTTTGATTGCCTCTGTCTCGTTGAACCACTTCACGTCAGGAATACGACGCCCGCAGGGAATCGACAAACGGCTCGATATAATCAGGGAACAGCTGTTCCAGCGGCGTTCCCTTAAATTCGGGCAGGTGCAGCGCATTCCAGTTGGCCCACAATGGCATCCCTTCAGGACATTCGGTGGCGGCAACGCCGATCGCCATCACCGCCTTGATGATGCCGGCCTGCTCGGCGGCATAGGCGGCCTTCCATTGCGCGTTGGACAGGTAGTTGCGGGCCACCTTACGTCCCAGCACCTTTTCGCGGACATCGAGCAATTCGTTCCACGAGCAATACGCCGTGGCCGCCACGGGGCACACCGCGTTGCGCGATGCCGGATGGGCCAGCACATGCGGAATGATGCGGCCGACATCGTGCCCGGTGGACCACGAAAACTTGTCGTTCCCGTCGCCCATCACGCCTATCGGTTCAAGCATGTAATACTCCGGCCACAAGCCCGCCGGAATGATCGTAAAGTCGAGGCCGGCCAGTTCGATCACGCGCCGGATGAACGTCTTTTGCCGGGCGATGGTCTTGTGGACCGTCTCGGTTGGCAAAAATTGTTCCCATTCATAGATAAAACCGAATTCCGATGGAACAAAGCGCTCGACGCCCGCCTGTTTCGCCGCCCAGATCAATGGATATTGCGACTCCGTGGCGAAAATGGGAACGCATGAAACCAGGTAATCGGTGCCTTCCAGGGCCGGGATCAGGGAAGCATGATCGGTCACATCCGCATGACGTACCGTCACGCCGCGATCAACCCAGCTATCCCATTTCTGCTGCTTGTGATCGTGACCACGGATAAGTCCGGAGGAGGTTTTCTCCTGCTGGCCACTATCGCGCACCAGGATCTGCACATCGAATACCCCCTGCCGCAGCAGTTCGTCGACACAGGCGCTCCCTGCGGCCCCGGTCGCGGCAAACACGGTGACTGTTTTCTTGCTCATTTTCTTATCTCCTTTATAGGTCAATTGCCAGAGATAACAGTGTGTGCAAGGCCGGACTTTCCGGGCATCCCCTGCTCGGGGGAGTGGAAGGGGCGGAAACGGGGGATGGCTGCGCTGTGATCTATAGGCGCAATTCATTGCCGCACTCACGCAGCGGCAATGACCTCCCGGCCACACCGCCGCAAACCTTCATCGTCCTGACTTATCCGCCGACACAAGTAAAACTGGCGGCGGCGTTCTTGTCGCCGCTGCCGTTGTAGCGCGGCCACGACGGGTAACGGCAGGTTGGCCGGGTGAGGGCCACCGTACCATCGGCAGCCGGCTTTTTGGAGAGCAAGGCGTCCGGCGGCACTGTTCCGCCCTCCACCCAGGATTCCAGTGCCGTGAGGAAGTCCGTCTGCGTGGCGCCGGGCCCGGTGCCTGAATGGGTGACGCCCGCCGACAGATAGAATCGCATGAAAGCATTGGTTCCGGCGGTCCCCATGGCCTGGACCGTGCGGCCGTACAGGTCGATGCTGCCCATCGGTGGCACCAGGTGATCACTCCAGCCGTGCCACAACAGCAATTTGCCGCCGCGCTCGGCATAGGCGCGCATGTCCGGATTGTTGGCGTTCGATTTGATCGAGGATGCCAGCCATTGCGACGCGTAATCGGCCGGATCGTGCGCCAGTATATCGGCGCTGGCGTTGCCGAGCACAGCATACCGCGCCCAGTCTTGCGAGAGCAGGCCCAGGAGACTGCCGATGGGTGATGGCGCGGCGCCGAAATGCATCGCGCTCCAGCCGGCGGCGGCGTCGGCTTCCACGCCGATGCCGAACTGGAAGGCCGTCGTGACGCCATTTGCCGTGGGAACGGCCAGCCGCTCATTGGTGGTCAGCACCTTCACCGTTGCCAGTTGGGCGTCGGACAGGCAACTGTCGCCGGTGTCGGCTCCGGCCGGACAACGCAGCACGGCTGGATCGAAGACGCACGCTTCCGGATTCGCGATAATGCCGTCAGCCAAGCCATCGAGAGCGTCGCAGGATGCCAGCCGCGCGGCGTCGAAGCGCGCCACCTTGGCCGGGCTCAGCCAGCCGGCGCCGCCGGCGCTGGCGATCCGTTTTTGTACCGCGATGCCTTTCTGGTTCACCGCGGAATAATCGATGACCGGTTCCAGCGCGACAATGCCGTCATAGTTGGCGGGATAGCGCTGCGCCTGCTGCAGCGCTTCCCGTCCGCCGGTGGACTCGCCATAAAAATATTTGCGCTGCGGCGCCGCGTCGTAGGCCAGGCGGATGCCCGCCAGCGCGGCCGCGTACACCTGCGGTACCGAGGCAAAGGCAAAATTGTCGAAACCGGCCGTATTATTCAGCGCAAAGCTCAGCGACAAAACCGTGCCCTGGTGGCCCGAATCGCTGGCCACCGTCGCGTAGTTGCGCCTGGCGATGTCGGCTGGAATGTCGCGGATGCTGCCGTTGTAGCCGGCGCCGCCGAATTGCAGCAACTTCTTGTTCCAGGCCTGCGAGTTCGGCAAGATCAGCCTGAATTTGATGGTCGACGCTGGCGAGGAGACAATCTCCCCGCTTGCGTTGCAGGCTTCCGCCGTGCTGGCGGTGGCGGCCACCATGACGGCCGCCGTGATCTTGCCGGCGCCGACAGTCTTGCCGGCCAGCGCGCCACATACCGTGCTGAAGGCGGGCACAGCGGCAACCGGCGGCGACTCGGCGCCGCCATCGTTGCCGCCGCACGCGGCCAATATCAGCAATACCGGCAGCGACATCACAGGCGCGCGCCAT
This sequence comes from Pseudomonadota bacterium, assembly GCA_040389645.1. Classification (GTDB taxonomy): domain Bacteria; phylum Pseudomonadota; class Gammaproteobacteria; order Burkholderiales; family Burkholderiaceae_D; genus Rugamonas. The sequence continues at coordinate 48,758 of JAZJZT010000044.1, forward strand.
GCGGCGCTCGGGTTGTGCTGGCGCGCCAGCGTAAAGTGCAGTTTCATCTTATCTCCGTTTAATTTTTATGAGGGCGCGACGTGAATCACTACGTCTTGGCCGCCACCCTCCTCATTCCATACACATACGTATGTGTATGGAGATCGTATCGACGCAGTTCCTGGAAGTCAATAAATTTATCGGACTTCATCACTCTGAACAGCGCACACCTTGCCATTCAAGGGGCAAATTACATGGTGTGCTGTATGTGCGAGTAAAATACCTTTTGTTGAAAATACCACGCGACACCCATGCCAAAATCCGACACCGCCCCACCCGCCAAACCCAGTACCAAGACCCAGTTGACGCCAGAGGACTGGATCAAGGCGGCCGAGCAGGTCTTGATCGACAAGAGTATCGATGGCGTGCGGGTCGATTCCCTGTCAAAAGACCTGAGCGTGACGCGCGGCAGTTTCTATTGGCACTTTAAAGACCGCGAGGATTTATTGCGCCAGTTGCTGGTGCGCTGGCGCGACCGCGCGACCGAACAGATCATCGACCGTTTCGAGCGGCGCAATACCAAGCCGCGCGAGCTGATCCGCGACCTGCTGATGCTGCCCTTCCACGGCGCCTCGGCGAAACAAGGCTCCTCTACCGAACTGGCGATCCGCGCGTGGGCGCGGCGCGACGAAATGGCGCGCCATTTTGTCGATGAAGTGGACGGCAAGCGCCTCGCCTATATCGCCCAGTGCTTCAGCGCCCTGGGTTTCGACATTGCCGAATCGCGCACGCGCGCATTCATGCTGTACAGCTTCATGCTGGCCGAATCGCTGCTGACCGACCACGGCGGCCAGGCGCAGCATGAAGACCGCCAGCGCTCGCTGGAACGGATGCTGGTGCAGGCGCCGGCCGATGGCGCTACCCGCGTGCAAGAGTAGCGTCCCCTCGACAAGGGCACGAGGCCCGCGCGCAAGCGCTTGCCATCCGCCAGCGACGAGCGGACCAGCGCTAGCTTATGCTCCGGGCTTCAACCGCCGTCAGGTATTGGCGGTTGGCCTGCATCGAGAAAGCCTCGACGCACAGCCCGAGCACACCGACGACCATCAGCGCCAATGCCACGCCCTTTCTTGCAGACGCATCAACAGACAGCAAGAGCAGGACAAATCCAACAAGCAGCAATGCCGTGTACGTCACCAGGCCGCCTATATAGCCCGACTTCACAACACCTTTCATGCGGGCGGTTTCCTGCTGACGGATATCGCGTTCGGCATGGCCCGAATAGACCTTCGCCGCCTGCTGCGAGCGATTGCCGGCGACGATGGAATAGCCAAAGCCGGCAGCGGACTGGAACAGTCCTGCGACCAAAAAGACATAACTTACTCCCCGCGCCAGCGAAGCAGCCGATGAAGTCCGCCAAAGAAGCAGCGATATCAATATCAGTACCACGGCTATTCCTGTTGCCACCATCGCCGTCTGTCGCTCGGCGGCGTAGTAGCGTTGAATGAGTTCCATCATTTCTGCTTCCCTCCCTTGTTGGCTGCCGGACCATGCGGCCGCCCGGATGACTGATCTTGATGCCCGTGACGCGCCAGCCCCTCTTCGCCAAATTCACGCAGGGATTGCCACAGGCTCCGGAACTGGTCGGGCACCTTCTGTTGAGCATCCTCATGCCCCGTCAGGCTCACCCTGGTGGAGCCATTGTTTGAAATACGGAACCCTGCGGTAAAAATAGCCGCCAGCAATTCGGCCCGCTTGCGACTGGCCTCGTCGCCATTGCTTCTTTCCACCAGCACGCCGGCAATGGCCTGCTCCATCTGCACGTACTTGAGTTGATATCTCGACTGTAGTGCCGGCGTGCGGCGCACCAGTTCGTTGATGGCAATGTTCTCCGGACTGGCAGCGTCGATGATGGAGCGCCCCATTGCGCATTCGATCAACTCAGGCCACGGCATTTCCTTTGGCTGCCGGCGCATTTCTTCCACAACAGCGGAAAGAAAGCGCACCTGGCTGGCGAAGGCGACGTCTTCCTTCGAAGCGAAATAATGAAACAGGCTCCGGCGCGACACGTCAGCAGCCTCGGCGATGGCGTCCATCGTCGTTTCTTCATAGCCGAGCGCCTGGAACAGCTCGATGGCGGCTTTGGCGATCCGGTCATGGGTCTCGCGCCGCTTGCGCTCCCGCCGGCCTTCGATCGCGCCCGATGGCGTTTTTTCATTCATTTTGCACCGCTTGTAAATTTGCACTTGGTGCATTATCATGCAATTTTCCGGGTAGCGCAAGTGCGTTCTCCCGTGTTGCGGCAAGGCCGCATTTATCCGAAACGGGGTTCTCATGGGCTGGAAGATCAGTGACCTGCCAAGGCAGGATGGACGCAATGCGCTGGTGACCGGCGGCGCGAGCGGCATAGGTTTTCAGGTTGCCCAAGCACTCGGCAAAAAGGGCGCGCACGTCACCATCCTCGGCCGCGATGCGGCGAAGGGCGCGCAGGCCATCGCGCAATTGCGTTCAGATGGTGGCGACTACTTTTTTGAGCAGGTGGATCTGGCTTCGCTTGCGTCGATCGCGCAGTTCGCGGCGCGCTGGGGTTCCCGTCCCCTCCACCTGTTGATGAATGTGGCCGGCGTCATGGCCGTGCCGCAACGCACGCTCACTGCCGATGGATACGAGATGCACATGGGTACCAATTTCCTGGGGCATTTCGCGCTCACGGGCAGGCTCTTTGCGGCGTTAAGCGCTGGAAGTGCGCGCGTTGTCACGGTCAGTGCGCTTGTCGGGCGCTTCAAGATGGCCGATCTTGACCCCGACGACTTGCAAAACGAGCACAAACCCTATTCGCCGATGGCTGCCTATGCGCGCAGCAAGCTGGCCGACATCATGTTCGCCGTCGAGTTGCAACGGCGTGCCAGCGCGAAAAATAGCGGCGTGACAAGCGTTGCCGTCGATCCAGGAACGGCAAATACGAGCTTGCAGAGATACGCGTCCGGAACGGGAGAGGCCGTTGGCAGGGCGCTGGTCAACATCATCGGCTACCCGATTGAGCGGGTCGCCGAGAATGTCTTGTTCGCGGCAACGATGGACCAGCCGACCGAAGCGACGCTGATCGCGCCCTCTTTCTTCATCCAGCGATTTGCCTCGCCGCACGACGCTGGACTACCGGAACTGGCACGCAATCAAGCCACGCGTGAACGCTTGTGGCAAAAGGCCGGCAGCCTGACCGGCGTGCGCTTTGAGATTTGACAGAACCGGCAGCGCGGGACTGGAGGTCAATGGGCCGCCCACTGGATGGAGCCGATGTCGACGCCTTCCAGGTACATGTCCCATAACGGACTCAATTCGCGCAGCTTGCCGACCTTCGACTTGATCAGGCCGATGGCAAAGTCGACTTCCTCGTCGGTCGTGAAGCGGCCCAGCGAAAAGCGGATCGAACTGTGCGCCAGCTCGTCGCTGCGGCCGAGCGCGCGCAGCACATAGGACGGCTCCAGCGATGCGGAGGTGCAGGCCGATCCGGACGATACCGCCAGGTCGCGCACCGCCATGATCATCGATTCCCCCTCGACGTAGTTGAAACTGATGTTGAGAATGTTGGGCAGCCGGTGCGTGGTAGACCCGTTGACATAGACTTCCTCCATCTGCTGCAACCCCGCCTGCAGGCGGTCCCGCAACCCCGCCAGGCGCCGGTTGTCGTACTCCATTTCGAGCCTGGCGAGGCGGAATGCCTCGCCCATGCCGACGATCTGGTGGGTCGGCAAGGTGCCCGAGCGCATGCCTCGTTCGTGGCCGCCGCCGTGGATCTGCGCTTCGATGCGGATGCGCGGCTTGCGGCGCACATACAGCGCGCCGATGCCCTTGGGGCCATACAGCTTGTGCGCGGTGACGGTCAGCAGGTCGGCGCAGATGCGGTCAACGTCGACCGGCACTTTCCCGGCAGCCTGCACCGCGTCGCAGTGGAAGACGATTTTCCGTTCCCGGCATGCCCTGCCGATTTCTTCCACCGGTTGCAGCACGCCGGTCTCATTGTTCGCCATCATCACCGACACCAGGATGGTGTCCGGCCGCATCGCATCGATGACGCGCTGCGCCGGAACGATGCCGTCTTCGTCGACCGGCAGGTAGGTGGTCTCAAAACCCTGGCGTTCCAGCTCGCGGAAGGTGTCGAGCACGGCCTTGTGCTCGGTGGCCTGCGTGATCAGGTGCTTGCCCTTGGCGCCGTAGAAGGCCGCCGCGCCCTTGATGGCGAGGTTGTTGCCTTCCGTGGCGCCGGAGGTCCAGACGATTTCACGGGGATCGGCATTGAGCAGCGCCGCCACGTGGCCGCGCGCCTCGTCGACGGCGCTTTCCGCCTCCCACCCGTAGGAGTGGCTGCGCGACGCGGGATTGCCAAACAGCGTGAAGAAATACGGCTCCATCGCGGCAAAGACGCGGCGGTCGACCGGGGTGGTGGCGCTGTAGTCCATGTAGACAGGGAGGCGGCTGGGAATTTTCATGATGTCGTGCCAAAAAGTGAGTGTCGCTCAATTATAACTAACCAAAAAAGCTTTTTAAGTAAGTTTTATGAATAACCTTACCCTGCCCTGGTGTTTGATCGTAAAAAGGAAGCCGCCGCCGCACGGGCGGCGGCCATCGGGATGGCTGGCGCGGCGCTATCCGGCCAGCGCGGCCTCCACCGCCAGCGCCACCGCCGCCAGCCGGCTGTCGTCGCCGCGGACGGACGACAGCATCAGCCCCACCGGCAATTCGCCGGCCGCGTGGCACGGCAGGCTGAATGCGCAGCCGTCCAGGTAATTGATGGCGAACGTATTCCTGAGCAGCAGGCCATTGGCCTTGAAGAACGCTTCGTCGCTCGCCAGCAGCGCGCCGATTTCCGGCGCGACGATGGGCACGGTCGGGCAGAGCAGCGCATCGTAAGGCTGCAGCACGGCTTCCGCCCGGCGTATCCAGCCGTTGCGCGCATCGTGCATGGCGATGTAGTCGGCGGCGCTGGCCACCGCGCCGGTGGCGATGCGCTTCGCCACGCGCTGGTCGAACGCCGCGGCCCGCTGCGCCAGGCGCTGGCGATGCACGGCGTAAGCCTCGACGGCCGAAAAGCCGCCCGGGGCATTGAGCGCCTGGATCTCGGCCAGCTCCGTGAACGGGATCGCCTCCACGATCGCGCCCTGCGCCGACAGGCGCTGCACGGCCCGTTCGAAGGCGCGCGCCACGGCCGGTTCGATGCCGTCGAACATCAGGGTTTCCGGCACCGCCAGCCGCATGCCGCGCAAGGGGCGCTGCCTGATCTCCAGTGGCGCGCCCGAGAGCACGGCGTCGACCGCGATGCAATCGGCCACGCTGCGGCTCATCGAACAAACCGTGTCGAGGGTGCGGGACAGTTCGAAGGCGCCGCTGCGCGGCACCCGCGCCTGCGTGTTCTTGAATCCCACCAGGCCGCACAGCGCGGCCGGGATGCGGATCGAACCGCCGGTATCGGAGCCCACGCCAGCCACCGCCAGGCCCAGCGCGACGGACACCGCGGCGCCGGACGAGGAACCGCCCGGGATGCGCGCGACCTGGCCATCGGCAGGATTGCGCGGCGTGCCGTGGTGCGGGTTGATGCCGACGCCGGAAAACGCGAACTCGGTCATGTTGGTCTTGCCGATGATGGCCGCGCCTTGCGCCCGCAGCCGGGCCACGGCGGCGGCGTCGGCCGCCGCCGGCGGATCTTCGTTGCAGACGATGCTGCCCGCCCGCGTCGGCTCGCCGGCGATGTCGTACAAGTCCTTCACGGACACGGGCAGGCCCGCCAGCGGCGGCAGCGCCACGCCGGCGGCCAGGGCGGCATCGGCATGGTGCGCCGCCGCCATGGCCGCGTCGGCATACAGCGAGGTGAACACATGGCGTGCCGGCGCCTGCGCCGCGCCTTCCAGCGCCGCCGCCACCAGGTGCGCATGCGTGGTCTCGCCACGCGCGATGCGCGCCCGGATGTTGGGAATGGATTGGCTCATGGTGAAGCTGTCCTTGGTCGGTTGAAAGGCGCCGCTCAGGCGACGACGGGCAGTACTTGCGTCTGGTAACGGTGCACGATGGCGCGGTTGCGCAGCGGGTCGCGCAGCACCAGTTCCATCGATGCCGCGGGGCGGATGCCCTGGCCCTGCGCGTTCGGGATCGCGCCCAGCGTACCGCAGAACTGGAAGTGCCCTTCCCTATCCCCGGCGCCGGCGGCCGCCTGGTAGCCGTCGCGCAAGGATGCCAGGGGACGGATCGATGCGAGGGTACCACGCTGGTAGGTCACCCATTCGCCGTTTTCCTGGATGCGCGATTGCAGCTCGATCTCGTCCTGGCGGTCGGCGATATCGCGCCAGCGCCAGGCGGCGGTGGCGATCGGTTTCGGGCACATCTGCTTGGACACGGCCACCGAATAACTCTCGACCTGGCGGTCGGTATGGTCCGAGCCCACGGTAAGCCACCATTCGCCGTCGGCGAAGAACAGGACCGGCTCGGCTTCGCCCGAGCTTTCCGGGCCCAGCACTTCGACCACGGCGGACTGGTTCAACGCGTCCTTGCCGGCGCGGTAGTACAGCGGAACGGCCGACGGGCGCGGAACGCCCAGCGCTTCGAGTTCTTCGATGTGATGCTCGATGGCGGCCGCGTCGCGCCCGGTCCAGCCGGAAATGACGAAGGCTTGCGGTTCAACCGCGAGCAGGCGGGTGCTGGCAGCGCCGTCGGACTGGATGCTTTCGCAGGAAAAATGCAATGTAGTAGACATGTGAGTGCAATGGAAAAAGGTGGAAATTCAGCGAGTCTGGCGATGACGTGCTGCCTTCCGCTGCACTGCCATGGCCTCAACCGCCCTTCTTGATACGTGTTTCCTTGGCGGCGGCAGGCGCCAGCCTTTCATCGTGGCCGCTCGTCGCCGAGAGCGCCTTCAGCACCGCCACGGTCTGGCCGAATACGCCGACCAGGGAACCGACCGTGGCCGCCAGTTGCTGGAAGTTGTCGCGCGACAGCGTGCCGAACAGGCGGTCATTCACCATCAGCAAGTCCGGCTCGATCGCCTTGACGCGTTCCAGGCCCGTTTCGCTCAAACTCAACAGCACTGCGCGCCCATCGTCGGGATTGGCGCGCTTGACGACGAGGTTGGCCTTGACCAGCTTTTTCACCTCGTTGGTCACGAACGCCCCGGTGACACTGAGCCGGTCCGCCACATCGCTGACCCGTATCGCGGCATCGTTGCCCGAGCGCGCGATGATCATCATGATGTTGTACTGCGGCGCGGTCACGCCCAGCCGCTCGGCCAGGTACTGCCGCGCCGACTCGAGGTGCGCGCCGACCACCGACATGTCGTACAGGAACTGGCGGAAAGTCCTGTCCGGCACCGCCCCCTTGTCCAGCAAGGCGGGCAAGGACACAGAGGGGTTGAGCACGATCTTCGGTTGCGCGTCTTGTTCGGGCTTTGCTGCACGGCGATTCATTCTTGGCTCCGGCCATCAGTGGGTAACCCTGCGATTATCGCCCATCCCGGGGTTGGCGCACATCAAGCCCGGTTGATCACGCCGGGTCGTAGTAATGCGATTCAAGCAGGTAGCAACCGTGCTTCGAGCGGAAGGGGCCGTGCCAGGCGCCCGGCGGGCGCACGGCATAGGTGGTGCCTTCGAAGGAATCGCCGCCTTGCCCATTCTCGTCGGCGCCGACCGTCATGTCGCCTTGCAGCATGAACACTTCTTCCCAGTAATCGTGGACGATGGGCTTGAAGGTGGCGAAGCCGGGCGGGAAGCGCAGCAGGCGGGTGCGGCTGCCGCGCTTGTTCTCGTAGTCCAGCGCGCCGGAAATGATCTTTTCCAGCGCGCCCGAATCGGGGGCGTAGCCTTCCGGCAGTTGCCAGCCGGCCAGGTCGTCCAGGTCGATCTTGTGAAACTCGTGGTGAAGCTTGTTGACTGCCATGATGTGTACTCCTTGAAGTGAAAGGTCAAAGCGCGGCGGGCGCTTGCAGGCTTGCGTACTTGCCGCCGAAGAAGACCAGCGGCGCCACGGCATCCTTCTTCTGGATACGCACGACGCGCCCGACGAAAATCAGGTGGTCGCCGCCGTCATGCTGGGCATAGGGGACGGCCTGGAACGAGACGATCGAATCGCGCAGGGTGAACGGCAGGCCGTCGTGCAGGTCCACCGCGGTGCCGGACCATTTATCCCCTTTTGCCGCGGCAAAGCGGGCCGACACGTGCTGGTGCTCCTGGCCCAGGATGTTGATGCTGTACGCGGCCGCGGCGCACAGCACCGGCAGGCTCAGCGCCTGTTTTCCGATCGAAAACAGCACCAGGGGCGGGTCCAGCGACACCGAGTTGAACGACGTGATCGTCATGCCGATGCGGCCCTCTCCTGCCGCGCCGTCGGCTGTGACCACCGCCACCCCGGTGGGAAACAAGGCCAGTGCCGAGCGGAACTCGTTGCGGTCGATGGCCGGCTGCGTTGCGAATGTGGTTTCCATGGTGTGTGCTCCCTTTGAAAATCGGCGGAATCAGCGGACATACGCCTTGAGGTATTCTTCCGGCACGCCATAGCTTTCCAGCAGGCGGTCGGCCACGCCCTCCAGCGCTTGCCAGTTGGTGTGCATGTACGTGTAGTTGCGCACGACGAACGAGGCGCCGGCGTAGAATTTCTCGTACTGCTGGTGGCGGCCGGCGAATTCGGACCCGGTCAAGTCCCACGCCAGCTTGTAGAGCTTCATGCGGTCGACCGCGCCGGTCTGCAACGTGGACCAGTACTGTTCGAACGCCGCCCGCAGTTCCGGGTCCGCCATGACGGAAATGTCGGCCGGCATCTGGAACACGCTGCCGCCGCACAGTTCACGCAACTGGTCGATGATGTAAGAGTGGTTTTCGGTGCACCAGTTGAGCGCCGCATACACGTAGCGGCGGTTGTAGCACCAGTGGCCCTGCACCGGCCACTCTTCCGCGCCATGCAGCTGCCCCTCGATCAAGCCTTCGAGCGTGGCTTCCCAGGCGGCCAGCTTGCCGAGCGTCTCGCGCACCGCCGGGACCTGGTCGGCGCCGGACGCCTTGGCGATCTTGCTGGCGATGCCGACGATGAGCTTGACCTTCGACAGGAAGCGCACATTCGACTGGTGGTTGCCATACGAGTGGCCGGCCGTGTCCAGGTAGATCTGGCGCGCCAGCGCCGGCTCGTTGTGGACGAACACATTTTCCCACGGCACCTTGACCTCGCGGCACAGCAGCATGCTGTCCGATTCATCGTAGCGGTGGCCCAGGGGATTCTCGAAGTCCGAGCGGGTGTCGCGGCCGAAAGGCTTGCGCGACCACAGTTCCAGGCCCGGGGCGTTGACCGGCACCACGCAGGTGATCGACTGGTTGCCCTGTTCCGGTCCCAGCGGCGTCAGGTTGCCGATCCAGACTTCGTTGGCGTAGGCGGCGCCGGTGGCCAGCATCTTGATGCCGGTGATGACCACGCCGTCGTCGTCCTCGCGCACCACGCGCAGCGTGGGCACCGGCAGATCGAGCTTCTGGTAGGCCTCGGGATTGCGGCCGGCCTGCGGCGGCACCACGGCGTACACGGCATAGCTGTCAGCCTTGCGCATGCGCTCGTAGCACGCCATCAGGTTGCCGGCGAATTTGCCGAACACCTCGGGCTTCAGGCTCATGCCGGTGACGAAGCTCGACACGTGGTCCGGCGAACGGCCGAACATGCCGTAGGTATGGTCCGCGATGGCCTGGTGCACGCCGTTGCGGAATTCCAGGTCTTGCTTGCTGCGGGCGCGCAGGAAGTAGCCGCTGAAGCGCTCGCCGTTTTCTTCGAACGTCATGCGGTCGCGGTTCTCGGGCGCGCACTTCATGTCGTAGATGTCCGCGATGGACTGCGCCCCGTTGCGGAACAGGGGATGGGTGGTGACGTCTTCCACCCGTTCGTTGCCCACGAAGATGGTGCGGCCATCGCGCAGGGATTCGAGATGCTCAGCGCCAGTTTTCAACATTTCATTGCCTCCAGTATCCAGTAGTTAGGTATCGCGGTCTCTCACGGTCCGCCGGCGACTTGCGCGGCACAGGGACCGGAGTTGCCGGCCTGCCTGATTCGCGATGTTTTTATCTTACCTGAAAAGCTAAGTTAGTAAAGTAAATTTTGAAAATTTTTTTCGCGGGTACGGTGATTTCCGCGCTGCGCGACCTCATCATTTAGCTAAGTTCATTAATCAATAGGGATAGATACAAAACTTAACTAATGCGCTAAGCCATGCCGGTGTATACTCCTTGCTTTACAAGGGCCCAGGATATGACCAGAAAGAAAGAATCGTCGGCGGCGCCAGACGGCAATATTCCGATCGCGAAGACGGCGCGGGGCGCCTCCCGCTTCGCGCTCGCCCAGAGCACTTCGCGGCTGGAGTTGCTGGACGAAGACGGAAAGTCGGACAACGCATTCCGGCAATTCCTCTACGACTTCTCGGTCCTGGCCAGCCAGCTGGAGACGGCGCGCGCCTATCTCGCGTCCCACATCGGCGTCACGGCGCCCCAGTACAACATCCTGATGGTGATCGCCCGCAGGCAGGGGCTGGAAGGCATCAGCGTCAGCGACGTGGCGCGCTTCCTGCACGTCTCGGTGGCCTTCGTGACGACGGAAGCGAGGAAGCTTGAAAACATTGGCCTGGTCGAAAAAAGGCCCAATCCCAACGATGCGCGCGGCACCTTGCTGACCTTGTCGCCGCAAGGCCAGGCCAGCGTGCGCGAAGTGGAACCGGAACGCATGTTCGTCAACGACCACCTGTTCCACAGCTTGTCGCGCGAAGACTTTCAGCAGATGTCCCACTCGATGACCGCCATGCTGGACGATTTCGCGAACACGATACAGATGCTGCAGATGCGCAAGGACAGGGACAAGCGCGCGCAACGCACGCGGGAACGGCAGCTTGGCTAGCGGGTCACCAGGGCGGCGGGCGCGGACGGCGCCGAGGCCGTCCGGGTGGATGGCGCGGGCGATTGACCGCGCCGGGCGGCAGGTCCGGTCAGGCCGGCCCGCAACTGCCTGCCACCACCTCATTGTAGGCGACCGGGTTCAGGACATGGGGATAGTGTCCCCCGCTATCGAAGCGGACGTGCCGCGCGCCCGGATACGCATCGGCCAACTCTTGCGCAGTCGCCTGCGCGATCACCCGGTCGTCGTCGCAGGTCAGCAAGGTAATCCGGTCCGGCGGCACCGCGCTCAATGCGACCCGTCCCAGGTGCGCGATGGTGAACGAGCGCCCCACCAGCTCCTGCATATCCTGCTCCACGCCCACATCCTGCAGCAGGAAGTGCTTCAGGTCCGATGCCGGCAGGTTGCCGACGAAATCCATCCAGGCCCCCTTGACGTCCGCGGCCGAAGCGTTGGCCAGGAACGGCGCCTGGAACATCTTGATGAAGCCCAGGCGGCGCGAATCGACGAATGTATTGCCGAGCACCAGGCTCTGGACGAAGTCCGCTCTTGCACAGCTGAACTCCTGCAGCCAGAACGCCCCCAGCGACGAGCCGACGAAGTGCGCCGCCGGGATGCCCAAGGCACGCAGCACGCCGAAGAAGCTGGCGCTCATCAATTCGATATCGCATTCACCCGGATAACCCAGCACCACGACCCGGTAGCGGGACGAGAACTCCAGGACTTGCCTGGAAAAGATGTGGACGGTGCCCAGCGTTCCAGGCAGGAAGACCAGGGTTTCCTCTCCCCGGCCGGCTTCCAGCACATCCCAATCGAGCCCTTGCGCGCAAACCGTGCGCCGCCGCGACAACAACCGTACCTGCGCCGCCGCTGCCGCCATCATGTGGTTTTTATCATTCATCGCTTCCATCCTTCTATACTCCGAGGTGGCGGCTGACGAGGCTCGGGTCCGCACGGACTTGCTCGCTGCTGCCGTCGAACACCACCTGCCCCTTCACCAGCACGATGTTGCGGTCGGCGATCTGGGTGATGGCCGAGTAGTTCTTGTCGACGACGACGGTGGCGATGCCGCTGCTCTTGATCCTGCGGACCATGCGCCAGATTTCCGCCGCCACCAGCGGCGCCAGGCCTTCCGTGGCTTCATCCAGGATCAGCAGCTCGGGATTGGTCATCAGGGCGCGCCCGATGGTAAGCATCTGCTGCTCCCCGCCGGACAGCTCCCATCCGCCATTATTGATTCTTTCGCCGAGGCGCGGGAAGGCTTCCAGCACCTTGTCGTAAGTCCAGTCCATCCTGCCCTGCTTGCCGCTCCTGGCCGACATGACCAGGTTTTCGTGGACCGACAGATTGGGGAAGATGCCACGACCTTCCGGCACATAGGCCACGCCCTGCCGCGCCACGTAATATGTGGCCTTGCCATTGGTCCTGGTGCCGTTGATGAAGACATCTCCGCTGCGCGGCTGCACCAGCCCCATGATGGAGCGGATCAAGGTGCTCTTGCCCATGCCATTGCGGCCGAGCAGGCCGATGGTTTCACCGCTTTTCACGGCCAGGTCGATGCCGCGCAGGATATGGCTCTCGCCATAATATGTGTGCAGGCCCTGCGTTTGCACGAGATAATCAGATGACGATTTCACAGTCTTCTCCCAAGTAAGCGCCCTGCACGGCAGGACTGGACCGGATCGCGTCGGGCGCCCCCGTTTCCAGGATGGCGCCGTTCACCATGACGGTAATGGTGTCGGCGACGGCAAACACCGAATCCATGTCGTGCTCCACCAGTAATATGGCATGCTGCGGCGTGATTTTTTGCAGCAGTTCAACCATCTTTCTCGATTCATCGGCCCCCATCCCGGCCAGCGGCTCGTCGAGCAGCAAGACCTCGGCATTGGTGGCCAGCACCATGGCGATTTCCAGTTGGCGTTGCGCGCCATGGCTCAATTCAGCCGCGCGCCGCGTGGCGACATGTTCCAGGTTGGCCATCGCCAGCGCGCGTTCGACCGCATGGCGAGTAGTCGCGACCGAATCGGCGTCGCTGAAAATCCTGAAGGCTTGCGGGCGGCGCGATTGCGCCGCGAGGCGGCAGTTTTCGTACACGGTGAATTCCCGGAAGATGTTGGTCTTCTGGTAGCTGCGGCCGATGCCGATACGCGAGCGCCTGTCGGCGCTGAAGTCGGTGATGTCCTGTCCCTTGTAGGCGATGTCGCCGCGGGTGGGCATGGCGTCGCCGGAAAGCATGTTGATCAAGGTCGATTTGCCGGCGCCGTTCGGCCCCAGGATCGCGTGGACACTGCCGACATGCAGGCTGATGGTGATGTCCCGGTTGGCGACCAGGCCGCCGTACACCTTGGTCAAGCCACTGGTTTTCAGGATAGGATGCTTCATTCCGGTTTGCTCCCTGGGATCAGGCGCAGCCGTTGCCCGAATTTCGCCAGGCCGCCCGGCATGAAAAGGACCAGCAGGACGATGGTCACGCCCAGCAAAAGCTGCCAGTGGATGGTCATGGAACCAAACAATTCCCGCAGCATGGTGAAGACGAACGCCCCGCCGATCGCACCATACAGGCTGCCGGGTCCGCCCAGGATCACCATCAGCAGCACTTCGCCCGACTGGTGCCAGGACAGCAACTCCGGATTGACCATCCCGTAGAACATGGTGTACAGATACCCCGCCGCCCCGGCCAGGCCGCCGGCGATGGTGAAGCTGGCCAGCTTGTAGCGGAACACGGGAAAACCCAGGGAAACCATCCTGTGCTCGTTGCACTTGATGCCCTTGATCGCGTGGCCGAACGTCGAGCGCAGCAGGAAATGGAGGAACACCACCACCACGACCAGGAAAGCCAGGATGACGTAGTAGCCTTGCAGCGCCGACCCCAGGTCCAGCAGGACGATATCGAAAATCCTGATCTCGGGCTTGAAGTTGAGCGACATGCCGTCCGATCCACCGCCGACCTTGGTGTCATGGAACACAAAATAAAACATCTGCGAAAAAGCCAGCGTCGCCATGATGAAATACACGCCCTTGGTCTTGATGACGAAAAAGCCGACCACCAGCGCCGAGACGGCGGCAAGCGCGATCGCGGCCGGGAAGGACGTGAAGAAGCTGACGCTTTCGTACTTGGGCGAGATGAGCGCCAGCGCGTAGGCGCCCAGGCCGAAGTATGCGGCGTGGCCCAGGCTTACCAGGCCGGTATAGCCGACGAGCAGTCCCAGGCTCAGGGCGAACAGCGCGAATATCAGTACGCCGGCCAATATCTCCACGTAGTACGGCGATGCGACCAGCGGCAATACTATGCCCAGTCCCAGCGCCGCCAGCGGAATAATCCTCGTTGCAGTCATGACGATGCTCCTAAGTACGTTTAAATAAACCTTCAGGCTTCCAAAGGAGGATGACAGCCATCAGCAGATAGATCAGGACACCCGCGGCATCGGGCAGGAAAATCTTCCCGAATGTATCGATGAAGCCGATCGCCAGTGCCGCAACCAGCGCCCCCCACACCGATCCGATGCCGCCGATGACGACGACGACGAAGCAGACAATCAAGATCTGCGTGCCCATGCCCGGATAGACCGTCGATACCGGCGCGGCAATCATGCCGGCGAACGATGCCAGCGCGACGCCCAGGGCAAACACCGCGCCGTACAGCAGGTTGATGTTGATGCCCAGGGACTGGACCATCTCGCGGTTCGACGCACCGCCGCGTATCTTCATGCCCAGCCTGGTCTTGTGGATGAGCAGGTACAGGGCGCCAGCCAGGATCAGGCAGACCATGGAGACCGCGATGCGGTAGGCGGGATAAGACAAGGTATCGGTCAGCGCGATCGACCAGTCCAGGGCGGCCGGGATCGGCACACTGTGCACGTCATTGCCGACGATGATGCTGCGCAGTTCCTCGAACACCAGGATCAAGCCATAGGTCAACAACACCTGTTCCAGGTGATCCCTTTTGTAGAGGCGCCTGAACAGCAGCCATTCGAGGGCCAGTCCCAGCACGACGCTGCACGCGATCCCCAGCACGATGGTCCAGAGCAGGCTGCCCGAGAGCGAGGTGAAGGTGAAGGCGATGTACGCCCCGATCATGTAGAAACTGCCATGGGCCAGGTTGATGATGCCCATGATGCCAAAAATCAGGGTCAGTCCGCTGGCCACCAGGAAGAGCAGTAGCCCATATTGCAGCGAATTCAATAACTGTATGATGAAGGAATAGTAGTCCATTATTTTCCGCCGGCGGCGCTCACTTTTTTAGACGATCAAGGACCACTTATTTGAGCTTGCAACCGCGCGCGGGATCGGCCAGGCCCTTCGCGGCGATGCCGGCCACCTTGTTGATTTTTCCTTCAACAACGCGGAGATAGATATCCTGCGTGGGGTTATGCGCGGTGGAAAACTTGAATGGTCCACGCGGGCTGTCGACGGTGGCGCTGTTCATCGCGTTGACCAAGACCGCGCGCTGTTTGAGATCGCCTTTCACGGCCTCTACCCCGTTGCGCAGCGCGAGGCCGGTGTCATATCCCTGGAGCGCATACACGTCCGGGTCCTTGCCGTACGCGGCGCGATACGCCTTGCGGAAAGCCACATCCCGCGCCGTGGTCAAGCCATCCGTATAGTGCAGGGCGGTATGCACGCCCTGCGCCGCCGCGCCTTGGGATTCCAGGTTGCCCTCGGTGAGGAAACCGGAACCGTACAGCGGCACAGTGGCTTTCAGGCCGGAGGCGTTGTAGTCGTTCAGGAACTTGGCGCCGCCGCCGCCGGCAAAGAAGACGAAGACCGCGTCGGGCTTGATCCTGGCGATTTCGGTGAGATAGGGATAGAACTCGACATTGGGGAATGGCATATAAAGTTCCTTCTCGACTTTCCCGCCACTCTTTTCGAACGCTTCCTTGAAGCCGGCGACCGACTCTTCGCCGGCAGCATACTTCCACGTCAGCGTGACGACTTTCCTGTGCCCGCGCTCGGCCATGACTTTGCCCATGGCGAACGAAGGCTGCCAGTTCGTCGCCGACATCCTGAACACGTTGGGCGCACACAGTGGCCCGGTCAGTTCGTCGGCGCCGGCATTCGGGATCAGCAGCAGCGTATTGGTATCGCGGGCGATCTTCGCCATCACGAGAGTGACGCCCGAGTGGATGGTGCCCACCACCACATCGACCTGGTCGCGCTTGATGAGCTTGGAGATGTTCTCGGCACTTTTTGCCGGATTCGATTCATCGTCCACCGTATAGAATTCAACTTCCCGCCCACCCAGCTTGCCATTGGTTTCGGCCATGGCGAGCTTGAAACCATTGGTGGTCGCTTCGCCGGCGGCGGCGAAATTGCCGCTGTAAGGCAGCATCAGGCCCACCTTGATTTTGGACGCGGCTTGCGCGAAGCCGGGCTGGCTCCAGCCCGATGCCAGTGCGGCCAGCGCCATGGCGGCGACGCCAAACGTTTTAGTGATCTTCATTTTTAATACCCCTTGGGGATAATTAAGGAACGTCGAGGCGCAAGGAAGCATCCCAGGCCAGGATTCAGGAAAAAAGCCACGCAACCGCGGCCCGACTACTTCAGTTTGCTTTGCACGAGTGATGGCCTGCGGGCCAGGAGAACCTGCCCGTACGCATCAATCAAGGAATAAAGATTGTTTAAGCTAGAGATCGAGCACGATGCGTTCGCCCAGGGAGCGCGAGCAGCACGGTGTCATGAAGTCTCCGGCCGCCTTCTCATCATCGGTCTGATAGAAATCGCGATGATCCGGCTTGCCATCGAGCACGCGGGTGAGGCAGGTCCCGCATACGCCCTGTTCGCACGAGACAGGCACGCATACGCCTGCCGCCGCCAAGGCCTGGGAAATGGTCTGGTTTTCCAGGACCCGTACCTCCACGCCGCTCTTTCTCGCTTCCACGACGAAGGACGCGCCGGCGGTCGACACATCGGCGCCGAAGTGCTCGACGTGGATTTTCGACTCCTTCCAGTCCAGCGCCCTTGCGCCATCGACGACGAAGTTGATGAAACCGCCCGGGCCGCAGACATAGATGTCGGCGTCCCTTCCCGCGGCGAGCAAGGTGCGCTCCAGGTTGAACCTGTCGTCCGCTGCGGCATCGTCGAAATACAGGTTCGCGCGGGACGCGAATTCACCGTTGGTGAGCTCGTCGACGAATGCGGCCCGGTCACGGGATCGGCAAGTGTAATGCACGCTGAAATCCTGCCCGGTGGCGTGCAGCCTGTAGGCCATCGACAGGATCGGCGTGATGCCGATGCCCCCGGCGATCAAGACCGACGATGTCGCCGCCGGATTCAAGGGGAAATTGCAGCGCGGCTTGCCAATCCTGAGCAATTCACCAACCTTCAACTGCTGGTGCACCGCGATGGAGCCGCCGCGGGATTTGGGGTCCCTCAGCACGCCGATCTTGTAGCGATGGGTTTCGCAAGGATTATTCGCCAGTGAATACTGCCTTGTCAGCCCGGGCGCCAGATGCACGTCTATGTGCGCGCCCGCCACGAATTCCGGTAAGGGGCCACCGTCCAGTGGTTCGAGCGTCAAACCCACGATGTCCGTTGCGATGTCAGTCCGTGCACGAATCAGCACGGTCAGTGTCCCGTCGACGTTAGTCATAATGCAGTCCCAGCTAACTTTATTGATCGAAGCTGACAGGCGAGCATGCCGCCTGCGCCCTGTTTGCCCAAGTCTGGCAAGCCTTAAGCCACATCCTCTTTGAGCATGCGGTCCAGGATGCGGCGGTAGCGCGTAGGCCCGGCGTCGATCGCCAGCAGGGTGGGCACCAGCGGCACGGGCGAGGCGTCCATCATGCGCTGCTGCGCTTCGATCACCGGCGCGTCCTGCTCTCCGAATGCGAAGGAACGCAGTTCATAGATCTTCTGACGGATGGCTTCATTCTCTTCTTCGCCTTCGGTCAGCACATTCCAGCGTACCGCGCTATAGCGGTAATGAGTGGTGCGCTCCGTTTCGGGCGTCAGCAGATGCAGCGCCAGATAACCCGAACCCTTTTCTTTCGGCTCGCCGACCTTGCTCACGCCGTATTCCAGGATCAGGTTGCTGGGTGCATACCAGGAAATCGTGCTCCACTGGTCGCCGCGCTCGAATCCCTTCGGCGTGATCATTTGCAGCATGCCCGGCGTGGTGGTGTTCTTCGATGGACGGCTGACGGTGACGACATCCCCTTTTTGCTCCACCGTGATTTGCGCATCCACGGTTTCCGCGTTGCCCAGGATGCCCGCGTGGATATAGGTGGTATGGGACAGGTCGAGCAGGTTATCGACGATGAGCTCGTATTGCGATTTCACGTTCAGGTAGCCGGGGTCCGTAATATGGTGCGCGGGATTGGTCTCCAGGCAGCTGTAGTCCGGGATCAGGGAAGGATCGGCCTCCTTGTTGCCCATCCAGATCCAGATGAAGGAATGCTTTTCCACCACGGGATAACCGCGCAGGTGCGCCGCCGCGGGGATGGTGCAGTTCCCGTGCGGGTTCTTGACGCATTGGCCGTGCGTATCGAATTCCAGGCCATGATAGGGACATTGCACGCGGTCGCCGGCAACCAGTTTGCCCATCGACAGCGGCGCGAACCGGTGCGAACAACGGTCGACGATGGCGGCAGGCGAACCATCTTCCTTGCGGAAGAAGACGACCGGTTCATTCAGGATGGTCTGGTGGACCAGTTGGCCTGGCTGCAGGTCTTTTGCCCACAGTCCGACATACCAGGTGTTGCGTACGAAACGGTTGCTGCTCGACACAGGGGTAATCGCGATCGATGCCCGTGGAATGGCGTTATCGGTCATGTTTATTCTCCTCTACTTCACGTAGTTTTAGTCAACCCTGACAGCATGCGCATTGCAGGGCCGCTGAAGTTGCGGTGCCTGGATCTTGCCGAGCCTTCCAGGCACACCAAAGTATATCACCCACTTTTATTAGTAAGTTAGCTTTCTACATATAATAAAACCACGCTTACCAATTACAGCGCTCAGTACATGATGTGGCCGCCGTCCACCACGATGGTCTGGCCGGAAACGAAGTTGGCCAGGTCCGACAGCAGGTAGACGGCCGTACCGACCAGGTCGTCCGGGCGCTGTTCGCGCGACAGCGCGCGTGCCTTGAGGAAGGATTGCTGCCATTCCACGGGCCGGTCGCGGGTGGCGTCGGTCAGCACGAAGCCGGGGGCGATGCAGTTGACGCGCACGCCATGGCGTCCGACCTCTTTCGCCAGGCCTTTCGTCATGGAGAGCACGGCGCCCTTGGTGGCGACATACTGGAGGTAGCCTGGCTGTCCCGCGATGGCCACCACGGAAGCGATATTGACGATGGCGCCGCTGCCCTGCTCGCGCATCGCCGGCATGACAGCCTTGCAGCATTGCCACAGGCCCTTCACATTGACGGTGAAGATGCGATCCCACTGCTCGGGATCGATCTTGTCGAAATCGGTCAGCTTGACTTCGCGGAAATAGGCGGCATTGTTGATCAAGCCATCGATGCGGCCGAAACGCTCCAGGGTCTTCGCCGCCAGGTTCTCCACCGAGGCGCCATCGCCGACATCGGTCTGGACATACAGGGCGGGCGCCTCGGCTTCCGCCAGCATGCGCATCGTCTCGTCGGCAGGGCCGATATCGGCGACAACCACGTTTGCGCCATGCGCCGCAAGCGCCAGGCTGAACGCCTGGCCTATGCCCGCCGCCGCACCGGTGACGATGATGGTCTGCCGGGATAAAAGTTGTTGTCCGCTCATCTTGTCCTCTCCTCATGTTTGTATGAATTGGCGGCATCGCTGGCACCCGTTGGCCAGCATCCTTGCCACCCTTATCTGCCTCTCCTCCCCGTTGCAGGGAAGGTCTCGCCATGGAAGTAAGATAATTCACCAAGCAATTTTAGTCAAGTAACTTAAGTAATATAGTTACACAAGTTGATACACTACTTGGACCCCACCATGCCCGCGCGCACGCCTTTCGCCGGCTGAGCGGCGATTTTTTAGCAATTTTTTGGGAAACGACGGGAAAAACGGAGCACCATCATTCGGGCCCGCCACCATGGGCAACACCGGCGCTCCTGGTGTATGCTGCTGCGATTTTCCGCTCCCCCACCACGAAAGCACAAACATGAAACAACTGCTCGCTTCCAGCGCCCTGGCGCTGTCCCTGACGCTGACGCTGACCGCCTGCGACCGCGCCAAAACCCCGCCGGTGGCGGCAGCACCCGCCGTGGCTTTTCAAAAGATCGATACCGTCACCGGTACGGGCAAGGAAGCGGCGGCCGGAAGCACTGCCGTGGTCAACTACACCGGCTGGCTGTACGAGCCGACTGCGCCCCAGCAGCATGGCAAGCAGTTCGATTCGTCGATCGGCCGTGGCCCGTTCGACTTCCCCCTGGGCGCCGGCCGGGTCATCAAAGGCTGGGACGAAGGCGTGCAAGGCATGAAGGTGGGAGGCAAGCGCACGCTGATCGTGCCCGCCGCAATGGGCTACGGGGATGGAGGAGCGGGTCCGATTCCGCCCAACGCTACCCTGATCTTCGACGTGGAGCTGCTCGACGTCCGCTAAGACGTCGAATGGAATTGCGGCGGATGCATTCAGCAATCCGGCGCAACGAAAGCGTGCGCCGCGCAGAAGATGGTGCGGGCAGCAGTTGCGATCCGCACAGGATGGTTACGACACCACCTCGATGTCAGATGAAGGGCCACCTGAGTATGCCCTTCACGTGCAACACCGGCCGGGCGACCAGGTAGCCCAGCGCAAAGGCGAAGCACGGCACGGCGCTCCATTCGCCCATGAAGGCGAGAAACAGGCCGGCCACCGGGGCGATGGCCACGAGCAGCAGCAGGCATACTTCGATACTCAGAAAAAATCCTGCCGGCGATTTTTACAAGATTTCTGGAGGCGAGGATCGGAGTCGAACCGACCTAGACGGCTTGCAGGCCGCCCAGTACCTATATAAATCAAATACTTACGTGAATACCGCTCGTAACACCGCTCAAATCAATCTCATGCCGGCCACCGCTATTACCTGATGTTAGTTAATTGCATTTTTGTATTTTCCGCCTGGGGCATCAGACGCCAGCAGTGGGAATCTGCTGCGCTTCACCGAGGAGAGGTCAAATGGGTTCCGGTTGTATCTCATGAAAAATCACTTCAACGCGCCATCGGTATTGATACGGTCAGCATTAACACGAAAAAAAAGTCGGGGTCCCGCGCAGTCTGCGCCAGATCCCCGACAACAAGAGACTCATTTGAGCTATACCATTACACCTTGCCACTGTCGGCCACCTCGTGATCCACAACGGTACCAGACTCTGAAGGTGTAGCAGGAGCATCGTTCTGTCGTATGGCAAGTTCTTCCTTGCACGTATTCTTGAATATCTTGCCGTTACACTACCTATAACCATCCGGGCTTTTCGCCGCCATCTCTCCGGCGTAGCAATTCGGCGCCGTCATGATGCGCGGGCAGCCGGCAGGAATCAGCGGTGCAAAGCCCATCCGGTCCAGGACATCGCGCTGCAGATCGATTCCCGGAGCGATTTCCAGCAGCGCAATCCCCTCCGAGGTCAGGCGAAATACCGCACGCTCGGTCACATACAGCACTTCGCGCCCTGTGGCCAACGCCTGGCGGCCGGAGAAGGTGACCTGTTCAACCTGCTCCACCACTTTTCGAACCGCTCCCGGCCGACTTATGCACAGCGCGCCGCGCTCCAGCGCGACTTGCAGGCCACCGGTTTCGAATACCCCGCAAAATACGATCTTGCGGCTGCCCTGCGCGATCTCGATGAAACCTCCCGGTCCGATGACCTTGCCATTCAGGCAGGACACGTTGACGTCGCCATGGCGGTCGAACTGGCCAAAGCCAAGAAAGGCAATGTCGATCCCGCCGCCGGAATAAAAGTCGAACTGGGAAGGCGAGTCGATCATCGCTTCGCCATCGCGCACAAAGCCGAACAGGTCGCCCTGCAAGGAGGTGCCGCCGTAATGGCCGTGATCGACGCTCTGGTGATAGCGCGCCGCGTTGCCGCTGCGCGCAGCCAGCGCCGCCACTTCATCCGGCATGCCGAAGCCGAAACTGACGATGCCGCTGCCGCTCAATTCCTGGTGCGCGCGGGCGCCGACGATACGGCGCTGGACGGCGCTTGCGGCGACCTCCGTACCCGCCTCCGTACCCGCGCCGTCGGGCAGGTGCGCGCCGGGCGGCACCGTGCCGGTCAAGCGCGCGTCGAAGCCGTCGCCGTAGCGCTGGGGCTGATCCGGGACGGCGACGACGGCGTCAACCAGGGCGCCGGGCAGCCGTACCGAGCGCGCCGCCAGCGCGCCCCGCTCCACCTTCGCCCGCACCT
Organism: Pseudomonadota bacterium; assembly: GCA_040389645.1. Lineage (GTDB taxonomy): Bacteria > Pseudomonadota > Gammaproteobacteria > Burkholderiales > Burkholderiaceae_D > Rugamonas. The sequence goes on from JAZJZT010000044.1 coordinate 70,927, forward strand.
GCACCAGCACTTTACCGCCGCTGTTGTGGGCCGCCATCGCCAGCGCCAGCGCATCGAGTTCAGCGCCCTCTTCCTCCAGGCTGGTATTGCCCCGCGCGTCGGCCAGGCTGCCGCGCAGCAGCGCAAAATCGACTTTGAACGGCTTGTAGCGGATGTATTCGCGACCGTCGAGTTGAATGATTTCGCTCAACGCTTCCTGCGCCCGCTGGTTCATGCGCCCGCCGCCCAGGCGCGGGTCGACCATCGTTCCCAAGCCGATATGCGTCACCAGGCCGGGCCGCCCGGCGCCGATTTCGCGCAGCAGGTGCTGAATCACCCCGCCCGGCAAGGCGTAGGCTTCGATCTTTTCCGCAGCCGCCAGCGCCTGCATGCGCGGCGACCATGCCCAGTGCGCGCCGATCACACGCGCCACCAGTCCTTCATGGGCCAGCCGGTTCAGACCACGCTGGTCGCCATCGCCCAGTCCCTGGGCGTGAATCACGGTCAAGCCTCGCGGCAGGCCGGTTTCCAGAAAGCGCTGTTCCAGCGCGGCCAGCAATCCGTCCGGCTCGACCAACCCGCCTCCCGCACCGGTGATGGCCAGCGTTGCCCCGTCGCCTATCATGGCGACAGCCTGCTGCGCGGATAGGAACTTCGTGTCATCAATCGTTTGCATCATTTTTTCTCATTGAGTACACCAGCGTGCAAAGCCGTAAAGGAACGCAAGGCATCGAGCACCGCGCCGGGCCGGTCGACGTAAATGCGATGGCCGGCGCCGGCGATGAGCACCTGTTCCACGCGCGGATTGGCCGAGTGCATGGCGATGGCGACCTGCTCCGGCACCAGGCCATACTCGGCCCGCAGCAGCAAGGTCGGCATCGCCAGCCGGCGCACCAGTGGCCATGGCTGCGTAAATGCCTCGCCGCGCGCGGTCTGCCACAGGCCCAGCACATCGCTGCGCTGGCGCACGCTGCCGTCGCCGGTGCGCACGAACCGGCTCTCCAGCATCTGCGCCATCACCGCACCACCCGCCTGGCCGGCCTGACGTGCGAGCATCTCGGCCCAGTTGCCGAATACGACCGGCACCGGCCTGGGCGCCGGCGCGCCCGCCAGTTGCAACTGCCCGGGATTGAGCACCGGCGAACTGCCGTCCGGCAGCGTGGCCGGCCCGCCATCGCCCAGCATCAGCAGCGCCGCGTGCGCCGGATTGCGGGCGGCGTAGGCAATGCCGATCACCGCGCCGTAGGATTGGCCATACACGGCGAAACGTCCCAATTGCATGGCGGCGACAAATTGCTCGACGTCGTCCACCGTGCTGTCTGCCGTGTAGTCACCGTCGGGCGCCCAGTCGCTGAAGCCGCAACCGCGAAAATCGAGCGCCAGCACGCGGAAATCCCGCGCCAGTTGCTGCGCCAGCGGCAGCGATTCGGCCGCGCTGGAGCCTTTGCCATGCAACAGCAGCAGCACCGGCTTGCCGGCGGCGCCCAGTTCCAGGTAAGACAGGCGACGTCCGCTTGCCAGGCGAATATCGCCGCGCAGCGCGGCGGCCGGGACGTTGATCCCGGGCTCCGGCTGCGTTGCGGCTTGACTGGCCGGTAACGCTGACGCAAGCATCAGCGCCAGCAACAGCGGCCAGCCTGTTTTCAGATGGATCGATGCCACAAACCGCCCCTCGTTCAGAAACGCATGTTCAAGCCAAGCGAAAAGCGGCGGCCCAGCACATCGTAGGCCACGACATCGGTCTGCCCGGCCACCGGTCCGGCCGGAGGCTGGCGATCGCTCAGATTCTGCACGCCGGCGCGCAACTCGGTGTTGGCGGCGACGCGCCAGCGCATCAGCAAATCAAAATAGCTGACAGCCCCGACGCCGGCCACATTGGCGCTGGGTGTCAGCACGTTGGTGGAGCTGGACATCTTGCCGAGGTATTGCCAACCGAGCGACAGGTCCATCGGGCCGACCTTGTAGCTGAAGGTGGTCTGCGCCTTCAGTTTCGGGTGGCTGGCGGTAAACGTGTCGACCTGCGTATTGCCGGTGGTGCCTGCGTAATTGACGAAGCGGTCGGTGCTCAGGTTCTGGATCTCGTAGCTGTTCATGCGCGAGATCACGGAATTGATGCCGATGCGTCCGAATTTGCGGTCCAGTCCGAACGCGGCCAGGTTGGCTTTCCAGTCCAGCTCGAGGTCCACGCCGGTGGTACGGTAGGCCGACAGGTTGAACGCCGGCTCGGTCGGGAAGCTCAGGTTGCCGGCCGCGTCGCGCCTGAGCAGGCCGCAGTTGTAGTTGGTCGGCGAATACGACGGATTGGAACCGTCGCCGTTGTAGCAACGTTGCAGGTTGACGGAAGTGGTCAGAAAACCGATCGCGCCGCGGTTGACGATTTTATAGTAGTCGAGCGACACGGTCAGGCCCGACAACAGCGCGTGGGCGAACGGCGACTGCAGCACCACGCCGGCCGTATAAGTGTCGGCCTGCTCGGCCTTCAGGTCGCGGTTGCCCTGCTGCGACGTCGACACGGTGCTGCCGGTGAAGCGGTAGCCGGCCGGCACGCCCTGCGCCGCGCACAGCGCCGCCATGGCTGCGCCGTTGGCGCCGGTGCGGTAGGCGCTGGTCACGTCGCAGGGATCGCCCTGGCCGGACGCCGTGGTGCCGATCGCCGAACTGATCGAGCGACCACCGCCATACAGTTCGCCCACGCTCGGCGCGCGCACCGCGCGCTGGTAACCGGCACGCACGCGCACCGGCTGGATCACCAGCCAGTCGGTGCTGGCCTTGTAGGCGTTGACGGAACCGATCGAGTTGTAGTGCGACTTGCGGTAGGCCAGGCCGAGTTCGAGCTGCTTGACCAGCGGCAGATCATGCAGCAGCGGGACGGTCGCTTCGCCGAAAATCTCGGCGACCCTGGAGGTCCCGCTGGAATTGCTGACCGGCCTGGAAAAATAAACCTGGCTGAAGGTTTGCTGATCGTCGCCGAGGAATTCGAAGCCGAGGCTGCGATAACCGATGCCGACGGCGGCCCGCACTTCGCCGGCGGGCAAGTCCATCACGCCGCCCTGCGCGGTCAGGTCGAAGACGTGCTGGTCGAGCGTGGTCTTTTCTTTCAGCGTGCGCGACAGGTAAGCCGCGCAAGGGCCGGACACGGCATCGAACGAGAACGGGTTGTAGCCGCCCTGGCAAATGCTGGCGCCGCCGTCCGGCGCGTTCAGCAGGCTTTGCAAGGCCCCGATGTTGACGTAGCCGGACGCGGTCTGGTCGTAGCTCGTGTGGCCGCTGCTGACATAACCGTTCCAGGTCCAGTCCTTCAGCGGCAGCTCTCCCTTCAGCCCGGCCGTCAACTGGCCGACCTGGTATTCGTAACCGAACACTTGCGGGCCGACGCGGTCGCCGAAGAACGAGAAATTGAATGGCGCATTCGGATTGGGACGCGACGCCAGCACCTTGCGCAGATCGGCCGGCAGGTTCGGATTGGTGACCGGCACGGTAGCCACCGGCGAAGTGCCGTTCAGCGTGCCGCGCTGCTCGTTGCCGGCGGTATAGGTCGTGTAGTTCAGCACCGCATATGCCTTGATGCCGTTTGGCAGCGCATAGTCCCAGGAACCGTAACCGTTATAGCGGCGAGTTTGATTGAGCACAGTGCCGGCGTCGTGCGGCGTGGTGGCGACGACAAAGCCGGTGTTACCGGGTTGCATCACAAAACCGTCGGCCGCCGTCAGGCGCAGGTTGCGTGCCGGCGCGGTGGAAAACAGCGTGTTGTCGCGGTTGATCGACAGCGCCTGGGTCGGCGTCGGCGCCGCCGATCCATAGCCGCCGAACAGCGTGTTCAGCGCCGCTTGACCCGGCAGGTTGCCGGCGCTGGGCGTATAACGTCCCTGCGGCGGCGCGTTGGTGTCGCCGGTGCCGTTGAAGAACGGGCGGCTATCCTTGTAGGCCGGCTGGCGGTCGAAATACGACAGCGACAGCAGCGAACTGCCGCGACCCTCGGCGAACTTGCTGCCCAACAGCAGGTTGACGTCGGCCGACTTGCCGTCGGCGCGCGACGTCTGGCCATATTGCGCATCGATCTGCACGCCCTCGAAGCGTTTCTTGGTGATGATGTTGACGACACCGGCCACCGCGTCCGAGCCATAGACGGCCGAGGCGCCGCCGCTGATGATGTCGATATTGCTGATGATGGCGCTGGGAATGGTGTTCATGTCGACCGCGTTGCCGAACGGATCGGACGGCTGCACGCGGCGCCCGTCGACCAGCACCAGCGTGCGGGCGATGCCCAGGCCGCGCAGGTTCAGGTTGGCGCGCGCGCCGCGCGCCTGCTGATTGGCGCCCGACTGCGTCGCGCCGCCCGACGAGGCGGCGAACTGCGGCATCTGGTTCAGCGCCGTTTCGACGGTGGATGGCCCCTTTTGCATCAGCGCGTCCGCTCCGACCGAGGCCACTGCGCTTTCCGCGACAAAATTCTTGCGGGCGATATGCGAACCGGTAATGACGACTTCCTGCATCGGCGCCGGTGCCTGCGGCGCACTGTCGGCGGCCGGTTTCTCCGCGGCGGCGCTGTCGGGCGCGGCGTTGACGGGTTCGGCATTGCTGGATGCGACAGGCGCCGCAGGCGCCTCGACCGCCGGCGCCTGCGCGCTGGCCAGACCGCAGGCCAGCGTCGCGACGATGAATGTTGGCGCCGACAGGCGTTTGTTGGTACTTGACATGACTCCTCCTCGATTCCCGTGCCGCGAATGGGATGCTGTTTTAGGTGTTTTTGTTATTTAATATAATGATTATGAATCATATATATTCATAATTCAAGTCTATTTATCAGGCGGTACGACACCGCCCGTTGCACATCCGTCACACCACGGCGCCGCCCATGCCGATCTCGTTCAGGATCTCGTCCGTGTGCTGGCCGATGTGCGGCACGGTCGCGGTGCGGTGCGGCGTGTCCGGTCCGAAACGGAAGCCGGAGCCGGTCAGCCGTATCGGTTGCGCGATGCCCGGCACCGTGGCCTCGACAAACATGTCGCGCTCCTTGACGTGCGGATGCTCGATGATTTCAGCGATGGTGCGCACCTTCGATACCGGCACGCTGGCCGCCGCCAGTTTTTGCTCCAGCTCGGCCGCGATCCCGGTGGCAAAATGCTGCTCCAGCGCCGCGCGCAGCAGGTCGTTGTGCAGCAGCCGCGCCTGGTGGTCGGCGAAGCGCGGATCGTCCAGGATATGCTGCCAGCCCAGCGCCTGGCACATCGCGACGAACTGGTGCTGATGGTTGGCGCCGATGCTGATGAAACCGTCGCGCGTCGCATAGGTGTCGGCGGTGGCCACCAGGCGGTAGCCGCGGTTGCCGGTGCGGATGGGCGCCTCGCCACTCATCTCGTAGGTCGCGATGCCCTGCGACAGCAGCATCAGCGTCGCGTCGAGCATGCCGATGTCGATGAACTGCCCGTGTCCGGCGCGCTCGCGCTGGAACAGCGCCGTCATGATCGCAAACGCCGCCACGTAACCGCTGAAGGTGTCGGCGAACGGCAGGCCGACTTTCAGCGGCCCCTGTTCCGGCTCGCCGTTGAGCCACATGATGCCCGACATCGCCTGCACGATGTGGTCGTAGGCGGCCCAGTTTTTCAATTCTCCGGTGCCGCCGAAACCGGTCAGCGAGCAATAGACGATGCGAGGGTTAATCGCCTTCATCTGTTCGAAATCGATGCCCAGCTTGGTCGGCACGCCGGGCCGGAAATTCTCGATGATGACGTCGGCGCGCTCGGCCAGGCGCCGCACCGCCTCCTGGCCCGTGGCCGATTTCAGGTCCAGCGCGAGCGAGCGCTTGCCGGCGTTGGCCGCCACGAACGGCGCCGACATGTTCTTCGCGCCGGCGTGCTCGGTATAGTGGCGCAGGTCGTCGCCGATCAGGGGCCGCTCGACCTTGATCACGTCCGCGCCCAGCAGCGCCAGGTGATAGGTGCACAGCGGGCCGGCCAGGGCGTGGGAAAAGTCCAGTACGCGGATGCCTTGAAGTGGTTTCATTTTTTTATGCGCTCCTCTATGAAGCTGGCGACCAGCGCGCGCATGGCGTCTTCGTCCCAGCCCCGGTTATCGTTGGGATCAACGGAAATTTCGAGCACCGGAATGCCGGCTGCCTCGAGTGCTTCTTTCTGGAATACGTTGCCGTTCAACTGGTGGCGTTGCGTCGGGCTGGCCAGCATCACGGCGCCATCGACGCGGTGGCGCTTGCCTTCGTGGACCATCCATGCGCCGGCCCAGGGCGCGGCGTGCGCCTGCTCTCCCATGTTGCAGTAGCGCGCCGCCAGCGCGCGCAGCGGATCGCGCAGGTTGTGCTTGATGTAGCCGTCGGCCGCCAGCGCCAGGTACATCGACCAGACGAACACCGCGCCGTGGCTTTCCTCGAAGGCGCTATAAAACGCCGTGTTCTGCCACAGGCCCACGCCGACCCACATCAGGCGCACCTGTTCGTTTTCCACCACGCACTGGCCGGCCTGGACGCGCGCCCTGACTTCCTCCAGGAAGAAGCGGCTGTGCTCGACCGACCAGTCCGAGCCGCGGTGCCATTGCGCGGTCATCGCGTTCGACATCTGCTCGGACAGGCGCACCGGGCATTTCGGCGCGGTGGCGATCAGTTCGCGCGCCTGGTCGAAATTGCTCTCCTGCTGGTTGACCCGCTCCATCAGCGCGCGCAAGCGGTCGATGTCGAGCTTGCGGCCGGCCACCTGTTCCGCCATGGCGACGAGCTCCCGGTACTGCTCCAGGACCACGTCGATGCGATCGGTTTCATATAAATCTTCCCAGTCGCGCCGCGCCATCTCCCACCAGTTCGGATAAAAGCGCTTGGAAGCCGGCATTTCGATGCCGACGTAGGGAATGCCGAGGCGCTCGGCCACCATCGCGTTGACACGCTCGGCGGACTGCTCGCGGTGCGGCGCGCAGATCAGCGCTGGCTGCGGCAGCCCGCCCCAGGGCGGATTGTCGACGTCGGCGATCAGGCTCATCAGACCGAGGCTGTTGTAGGCGCCCAGGCCCTTGTGAAAACCCTGGCGGTTCATCCAGTCGAGGTAATCGCCGGCCATGCGCTTGGCCGAGATCATGCCGCCCCACCATTCGCCCGTGACAACGGGCAAGCCGAGCACGTCGAAGATCTCATGGGCCATTTCGGCGCTGCTCAATACGTAGGGACGGCGCTGGTCGATCACCTCGCTGCGCAGTGCGCCGAACCATTGCTTGGTGAAGGCGCGCGCTCGCTCGCTCGACTCCAGCTGTTTTTCCGGCCCGCGCGAAGGCGCCGGAGCCGCGTTGCCGATAACGGAACTCATTGCCGCCCTCCTGTTGATGATGTCGATGGCTGGCGCACCAGCGCCTCGCAGAATGCGGCCAGTTGCGCCGCGATGGCCGGCGCGGCGGCGGGATCGAGCACGTCGTCCCGCACCAGCAGCGTCGGCAAACCATAAGCTTCGGCCATGGATTTCAAGTCCGGATAGCGCCAGCCATATGCCTGGTCGCTGGGCGGGATATAAAACACCACGCCTTCCACCTCCCCCTGACGCATTGCCGCCTCCAGCCATGCTTCGCGTTGCGCGCGCAGCATGCGCTGGCTGCAGGCATAGTCGTAGCAATAGCTGAAGATCGCATCGGCCGGCGCGGCATCGCCGGCGATGCCGGCGTCGCCACGGCGCGCGCCCCATTCGTCGTCTTCGCAGGTGACCAGCGCGCCGGCCTGTTCGGCCAGCGCGTGCAGGTGCTCGTGGTAGAGCGGCACGGCCGGCGCCAGCAACAGGCGCGGACGGGTGTCGTCTTGCGGCAGGGCCGACAATTCGTCGTTCCAGGCCTCCAGGCGCTGCGCATACACATCCGGCTGCAGGAAGGCGCCGGCACGCATGGCGCCGTGCGCATCGCAACCACCAACGCGTCCCTGCGCACGCAGGCGGTTCAGGCGGCGCCATTGCTCGCGTACCGCGCCGCCGGCGGCGATCGCCTGGAGCAGCGCCTCGGGGGCGGCGGCACGGCCGCTGAGGACGGCGAGGCGGCGCACCAGGCTGTCCTGCACACGCCGGCTGTAGCCGCGCACCGGATCGCTGCGCCCGAACAGGAAGTCGTATGTATACAACGGCGGGACCCGCTCGCCGCGTCCCTGCCGCACCATCTCCTTCAGGTATTGATACAGGAAACGCAAACCGTCCGACGTGCTGGGGATGACGAGCAGATCGCATGCCTCGAATTGCCCTTCGACCGCTTGCAGGAACAGCGAGCGCATTTCAGGCTCATGTCCCTGTTCCATCGGCGCGGCATCGCGCTCCCAGTCGGCGGCGCGCGCGGTGAGCGTGATCGGCACGCACCCAGCCGCCAGCACCAGTTCGACCGGAACCACCGCGCCGATCAGGCCGACCACCGGCTTTCCGCTCGCCTTGGCGGCCTCCAGCGCGGCGTCGCGGGTGGCGTCATCCGGATGGAGTAGTCTTTCAGAAATGGTCATCATTACATTCTCTTCACAGTAAGACCGCATGGGCGGCGGCATCAATTGTACGTTGACATTATATATCAAGCATATTCATAATGTGAATCTATTGAACGTCAAAAAAAAGCAGCCTCATCAAAATGGAGACAGACACGTGAAACCTATCCGCAACCTGCGCTGGTGGATCTTCGGCACCTTGCTCGTGGTTAACCTGGTCAACAACCTGGACCGCCAGGTGCTGGGACTGGTCGCCCCCGCGCTGCAACACGAATTCGACTGGGGAGAAATGGGCTTTGCGCGGGTGGTGGCGGCCTTCCAGATCTCGTTCGCGCTGATGAACTTGATCTCCGGGCGGCTGGTCGACCGGGTCGGCGTGCGGCTCGGGCTGGGGGTGGCGATCTTCTGGTTTTCCGTCGCGCAGCTGCTGCACGTGTTCGCGCGCGGCGCGATCAGTTTTGGCTTCGTGCGGGTCGGCCTGGCGTTCGGCGAAGCGCCGGTCTATCCTGCCACGCTGAAGGGGCTGGCGGAATGGGCGCCGCAGAACGAACGCAGCGCCGCGGCCGGCCTGGTGCACTTCGGCGTCATGCTGGGCGCCATTGCCGCGCCTCTCGTGATTCCCTGGACCACGGCAAACTGGGGCTGGCAATCGGGCTTCGTCATCACCGGCCTGCTCGGCTTCATGCTGCTGGTGCCGTGGTTCCTGCTGTATTACAAGCCCGAGCAGCATGCCCGCCTGGCGCCGGAAGAACGCGCGCTGATCCTGGCCGACCGGCGCGCCCCTTCCGCCACGCCGCCGCGCGCGCCCTGGCTGGCGCTGTTCAGCCATCGACAACTGTGGGCCTACGTGGCACTGCAGGCGCTGGTCAATCCCGCCTGGTGGTTCATCGTCTACTGGCTGCCCAAATTCCTCGGCGAGGCATTCGGCATCACCGGCGTCGCCATCACACCGTATGTCACGGCGGTGTATGGCATCGCGGCGGTCGGCGCCCTGCTCGGCGGCAGCCTGTCGAGCATCCTGCTGCGCCGCGGCCTGGGCCTGAACCTGTCGCGCAAGCTGACGCTGCTGCTGTGCGGCCTGCTGATGCCGATGGTGATCGTCGCCGCCTATACCCGCTCGCCGTGGGTGGCGGTGATGGTGATCGGCGTGGCCGGCTTCGTGCACCAGACCTGGACCGCCACCAGCGCCGCCATCCTGGCCGACCTGTTCCCGCCCAGGACGGTGGCGTCCGTGGTGGGCATCGGCAGTTTCATCGGTTCGCTGGCCGGTGTGGCCGGCGCCGAAGCGACCGGCCGCATCCTGCACCACAGTCCCGGCTTCTACCTGCCAATGTTCCTGTTCGCCGGCTTCGCCTACCTGGTGGCCGCGGGCGTGGTGCACTGGCTCAGCCCGCGCCTGACCCCGGCCAAAGACCTGTAGTCCCCATTCCTTCCAGGAGTATTGATGAGCATTCAAGAACGCAATCCAGAACCAAACAATCCGCTCGGCATCGACGGCATCGAATTCATCGAATATGCAACGCGCGCGCCGCTGGCGGTGGGCATGTTGCTCGAAAAAATGGGCTTCGTGGCGATGGCCCGCCACCGTTCGCGCGAAGTCACGCTGTTCCGCCAGGGCAGCATGAACGTGATCGTCAACGCCGATCCGCCCGCACTGCCGCTGTCGAGCAGTGACCCGCAATCGACGGTCATCAGCGCGATCGCCTTGCGCGTGCGCGACGCCGACGCCGCCTACCGTCATGCGCTGGAAATGGGCGCCTGGGCTATCGCCACGCGAGCCGGCGTGATGGAACTCAATATCCCCGGCGTGCACGGCGTCGGCGATTCCATCCTGTACTTTGTCGACCGCGTCGACGACTTCTCGATCTACGATGTCGATTTCAAGCCGATACCGAACGCTCCGACCCATCCGCCGGCCCTGGCCGGCCTGCATTTCTTCGGCATCGTGCAGGCCATCGGACGGGGACGCTCGCCGGAATGGATCGATTTCTACCAGCAATTGATGGATTTCCGTCCGTTGGCGGAAGGCCGCTTCTTTGGCGTGATGCCGAAAGGGACATTGCTTGAAAGCCCATGCCACAGCTTTTACCTGCAACTGGTGGAGCCGCCCGACGATGCCGGCGGGCTGCAATGGGAAGAACAGCTGATACGGATCGGCCTCGGAGCGCCGGATGTGCTGACGGCGGTACGGGAACTGCAGGAGCGCGGCATCGTCTTTATCGACCGCGAACCGGCCCTGCCCAGCACAAAAGGCGCATTGACCCAATTGTACAAAGGCGGCATCAGTTTTGAACTGGTGGCCAGCGCGCCGGAGGCACCATGAACCTGTCCAATTTCGGCATGGATAGCATCACACTCGCAGGCCCGCTTGCATCGAAGCTGGAGGCATCCCGAGCCGCCGGCTTCTCCCAGATCATGTTGTGGGCCAAAGACCTGGCCGGCCATCCGGGCGGCCTGGACGACGCGGTGCGCCTGGTGCGCGCCAGCGGCATACGCGTCACCGGCATCCAGGTCATGCGCGACTACGAGGGCCTGAGCGGTCCGCTGCACGACTATAAACTCGACATCGCGCGCCACATGCTGCAAGTCTGCAAGGCCGTGGGGGCGCCGCTGCTGATGGTATGTTCCAGCACGTCCAGCCACGCCAGCGGCGAACGCACGCTGATCGCGCGCCATCTTGCCAAGCTGGCCACGCTGGCCGTTCCACTTGGCGTGCGGGTCGGCTACGAGGCACTGTCCTGGGGCCGCCATATCAACCAGTACCAGCAATCCTGGGAAGTGGTGGAGATGGCCGACCATGCCAACCTGGGCGTGGTCATCGATTCATTCCACATGCTGGCCAACCAGGCCGACTTCGACGGCCTGCGCGACATCCCGAGCAGTAAAATCGCGATGGTGCAGTTGTCCGATTTCATGTGGCGCGACATCCGCAGCGCCGAGGAAAGACTGGAAACGGCACGCCACCTGCGCGTGTTCCCGGGCGAAGGCACCCATTCGGCCGAGCTGTCCGACCTGCTGCGCCGCCTCGACCGCGGCGGCTACCGCGGCGACTACAGCTTTGAAGTGTTCAACGACGACTATCTGCAACTGTCTCCCGAACTCGTCGCCGGGCGCGCCCACCGGGCCGCGAAATGGGTCACGGACCAGGTGCTGCGCCGCACGTCGCATCACGCCACGATGGAGTGACACGCCTCCTGTTGCGCGGCCACCCCGACACGGGCGGCCGCGCCGTCGCCTCGTATTCAGATCGCCGCAAGGCTGCGGAACGCATCCGACGCGACACCCGGCCAGCCAAAACATTCCAGGTACAACGGCGCCTGCTCGATCAGCATCTCTCTTCCCAGCTGGATGCGGCAGCCCCGCTGCGCCGCTTCCCTCAGCAGGCGCGTCTGCGCGATCTTCATGCCGCAATCGGCGACGATGCAAGCGGCCGCAATGCCCGTCAAATCCAGCGGCAGCGGGTCGCTCTCATGCATGCCGAGCGGCGTGGCGTTGACCAGCAAGTCGTGGCCGGCCGCGCTCGGCGCGGCGAGCACGAAGCGGGTGGCTGGATAGGCCGCCTGCAGGCGTTCGATCAAGGCCGCCACCTGTCGCGGCCGGGTGTCGGATAACGCCAGTTGTCCGATGCCGCGCGCCGCCAGCGCCTGCGCCACGGCGCTGCCGACCCCGCCGCCCGCGCCCACCACCAGCGCGCTCGATTCCGCCCAGGCGAAGACATCGGAACCCAGCGTGCGGTCGAACGCGCGGATGAATCCCTCCCCGTCGATCAGGTCGCCCGCCAGCGCGTCCTCGCCTGCCCGGTAGATCACATTGCACGCGCCCGCGAGCAGCGCACGTTCGGTCGGCCGATCGACCAGTTCCAGGCTGGCCGGCTTGTGCGGAATCGACACGAAGATCCCGCCCACGTTTTCGATCTGCATCAGCGCCCTGGCCGTGGCCGGGTAAGCCGCCGGCGCCACCTTGAAGGGAACCACCCGCGCGTCGATGCCGTGACGCTTGAAATAGGCGTTGAACAGGGCCGGCGCCTTGAGCTGCGCTACCGGATCGGCCAGCACCGGATAGATGCGGGTCGTGCCGGATATGTCCAGCGGGGTGTGCATCTGCTGTTTTGTCATGCTGCCTCCTCGTATGTACGGCGCATCCCTTGCGGGCATGCCAAGCGCCTTTTGATTATATTTTATAAATATTATTTAGTATAAATATTTACAATTTTTTTACCCTGTGTGCCACATTGTTCGAAACGCGCAACCGGACCAAGCCTTACCCCATAAATAGGCTTGCATTTATAATTAAGCCTATTCATAATCTTAGCATATTAAACCCCAAAACCTGGAGACCGTCATGAAAACCTCTTATCCGATCCTGGCCTGCACCCACAAACGGCGCCGCGCCCGGCACTCGCTGGCGCTGGCCGTCGGCGGCCTGGCCGCGGGCGCAGTGATGGCGCAGACAGCGCCGGCCGCGCCGGAAACCATGGCATCGGTCGTCGTGACAGGCACCAGCATCCGGGGTGTCGCGCCGACCGGCTCGGCCACGCTGTCGATCGGCGCCAAGGATATCCAGGCCAGCGGCATGACCAGCACGGTCGATATCGTCCGCTCGCTGCCGCAGATCCAGAACATCGGCGCCGACGAGACGCGCACCGGTGGGCGTGACGGCGCAGCCGACAACAGCGGCAAGGGCTCGGCCATCAACCTGCGCGGACTGGGCAACAATGCCACGCTGATGCTGATCGACGGCCACCGCATCGCGCCCAACGGCACGGCCAGCGCCTTCGGCGACCCCAACCAGATTCCCGCCATCGCGCTCGAACGCATTGAAGTGGTGACCGACGGCGCTTCCGGCGTCTACGGTTCGGACGCGGTGGCCGGCGTGGTCAACCTGATCCTGCGCAAGGGTTACGATGGCGTGCTCGGTTCGGCCACGCAGACCGGCAACGGCAAATACCATCAATCGCAGGCGAGCATCCTGGCCGGCAAGGATTTCGAGCATGGCGGCTTTGTCGTGTCCTATCAATTGCAGGACCGCAGCGCGATGCTGCAAGGCGACAGCATCTATATGCGTGCCGACCAGCGCCGCTTCGGCGGCAACGACGGCCGCCTGAACGGCACCGTCACCACGCCCGGCCCACTGTCCGGCAACATCGTGGCCGGCTCCGGCGCCACTGCCAGGCTGTACGGAATACCGGCGCTGGCATCGGGCGTCCCGACGCTGGCGCAACTCGTCGCCGCGCAGGGCGCGCCGAACCTCGTCGACGCATCCGACTATGTCGACTACCTGCCGGCGCTGCGGCGCCACAGCGCGACGCTGTATGCGGAACACGAGTTCGGCGACGGCTACAAGGTCTTTGCCGAGGGGTTTTATAACCGCCGCGATTCCGAATCGCGCAGCTATCCGACCAGCAGCATCGTCATCAAGCCGAAGACACCGTTCTACGTGGCCGGCGTGCCGGGCGCCTCCGCCACCACCGGCTATACGATCCAGTATCCGCTGTATTCCGCCTTCGGCCCCACGGTCAACACGTATCCGGAAACCAGCGGCGCATTCACCGCCGGGCTGGAAAAGCGCCTGGCGAACGACTGGAAGGCCGGCGGTTACGCTACCTACTCTTCCACTTCGCTGTGCAACTGCACGCCGCTGGTCAACAGCACCGTGCTGCAGGCGCTGGTCGACACCGGGCAGTTCAATCCTTATGTGACCGGGACGCAACCGGCATCCGTGCTGGCGCAATTCCGCGCGCTGGCGCGCCAGGCCGTCGTCACGCGCCTGGCCGACGTCGGCGCGAAGGTCGACGGCCCGCTCGGCACCCTGCCGGGCGGCACGGTGCGCGCCGCGTTCGGGGTCGAACACACGTATTCTTACCAATCGCTGATCCGGGTCGGCATGGACCGCACCACCGATCCGGCCATCCCGCTCGGTACGCCGGCGCCCGGCGTGGCCTACACATTCGTGCCGACGGCGACCTCTTTCGCCTCGCGCAACACGCAGGCGAGCCGCAATATCGACGCCGCCTACGCCGAACTGTATCTGCCGGTGCTGCCGCGCTTCGACGTCAGCGTGGCGATGCGGCACGACCGCTATTCGGACGTGGGCGGTACCACCAATCCCAAAGTCGGCGCCACATGGAAACCGGACACCAGCCTGAACCTGCGCGCCAGCTGGGGTACGTCGTTCCGCGCGCCCAGCCTGCCGGAAAGTAACCCGAATGTGCAGGGTGGCGTGCGCAGTTTCTCGTTCGCCAACGCTTCGGGCGACCCGGCGATCGGCCTGACCAACACCGCCAGCGGCACCAGCAACGGCATCGCGATGGATGGCGGCAACGCCGCGCTGAAGCCGGAAAAAGCCAAGACCTTCTCGCTCGGCGCCGACTACAAGCCGGCCTGGGCGCCGGGCCTGAAACTGTCGGGCACCTATTACAGCGTGAACTACAAGGACCGGATCGAATCGCTGAGCGGCATCTTCTCCACCTTCCTGGCCACGCCGCAAAACCGCGCGCTGTTCGCGCCGTTCATCGTCGCCGCGCCGCAGCCGGCGACCTGCGTCGAAGGTGTGCCGTCGACCTACAATCCGCTCTACCTGCCCTATATCAATAACGCCAACTTTGTCGCGTCCACGCTGGCCCAGTGCTCCTACAAGGTGATCTTCAATGCGCAGAACGCCAACCTGGGCGACCTGAAACAGAACGGCATCGACGCCAGCGCCGATTATCGCTTCCGCAACGGCGCCGGCGACTGGCAAGTGGCCACTTCGCTGACCAAGATCCTGGGCCTGAAGCGCCAACTGTCCCCGATATCGGGCATGGCCGACGTGCTCGACACCATCCAGTTCCCGATTTCGACGCGCGCCCGCGCCACACTGGGCTGGCGCGCCGGCGCCTATTCCGCCAGCGTGTTTGCCAACTACACCGGCGGCTACGTCAACAACGCCCCCATCACCGTGGCCGGCGTGGCGCAGGCCGTATCGAAAGTGCCGTCCTGGAGCACGGTCGACCTGACGCTCGGTTACGATACCGGCAAGTCCTTCGCCGATTCCCTGCTGAGCAACGTGCGCGTCTCGCTGAGCGTGCAGAACCTGTTCGACCGCGCTCCGCCGGTCGTGCTGTCGAGCGCTTCCTCGTTCGCCTTCGACAGCCAGAACGCCAATCCTCTCGGCCGGGTCGTGACGCTGTCTGTCGCGAAAGGGTTTTGAAGGCCGCCCATCCCGCGCCACCGGCGGCGCAGGCGGCGCCCGGCTCGCTGCCGGATGTGATCGCCCGGCTGGAACGCCTGCCGCTGGGCTGGCCGGTGGGCAAGCTGATCCTGGTGCTGTCGCTGGGCTGCTTCTTTGAAAATTATTTTCTGCAGATGACGGCGTATATCGCGCCCGGCATGATCCAGAGCGGCGTCTACGCGGCCAAGGCGAACGGCTTTTTCGATGTCCACTCGATCGGCTTTTTCATCCTGTCCGGCTTCGCAGGCATGCTGGTGGGCTCTTCGCTGTTCGGCTTTTTTGCCGACCGCTTCGGCCGCCGCCCGATGTTTGTCTGGTCCATGCTGTGGTACAGCGCCACCACCGCGATGATGGCGCTGCAGGACGGCGCCGTCGGCATGAATTTCTGGCGCTTCCTGTCCAGCATCGGGCTGGGGCTGGAACTAGTGGTGGTCAACACCTATGTCACCGAACTGGTGGCCAGCCGTATCCGCGGACGGGCGGTCGCCATCTATCAAGTCATCGCGCTATCCGCCGTGCCGCTGTCGGCATTCGTGTCGTTCCAGCTGACGCCGCTGACCCCATGGGGCATCGCCGGCTGGCGCTGGGTCATGTGGCTCGGCGTGCTGTGCGTGGTGCTGATCTGGTGGTTCCGCCGCCGCCTGCCGGAAAGCCCGCGCTGGCTGGCCAGCATGGGACGCGAGGCCGAAGCCGACGCCGTCGTCGCGCAAATCGAACGCGACGTCATCGCCCACACCGGCAAAGCGCTGGCGCCGGCGGTGCCGGTGCCGCTGGCCGCGCCGCTCGCGGCCAGCGCCGAAGCGGGCACCTTCGGAGAGCTGTTCCGCGCGCCCTACCGGCGCAGGACCGTCATGTTCGTCATCCAGCAACTGGCCATGCCGGTCGCGTTCTACGGCTTCGCGGCCTGGGTACCCACGCTGCTGATCGCCAAGGGCATCGCCGTCACGCAGAGCATGTTCTACGCCTTCCTGATCGCGCTGGCGCAGCCGCTGAGTCCGTTTGTGATGCTGCTGTTCGCCGACCGTTTCGACCGCAAGTGGCAGATCGCCTTCGGCGGCACCGCCAGCGCGCTGCTGATCCTCGGCTTCGCCTTGCAGACCAATCCGCTGCTGGTGGTGCTGTTCGGGATCGCCGTGACGTTCTCGAAGACCATCATCACCACCGCCGTGGCGTGCTACATGCCGGAATGCTATCCGACCCGCATCCGTGGCCGCGGTCACGGCCTGGTATATGGCGTCAGCCGCGTGATGGCGGCGATGTCCGGGCCGATCATCGCGTTTGCGCTGAGCGGCTACGGCATTGCCGGCGTGTCCGCGCTGATCGGCGGCTGCTTCCTGGTGGTGGCCGGTGTCACGATGCTGCTGGGGCCACGCGTGCGCGGGCGCACGCTCGAACAGATCAATCCATCCTGATGTCCACCATGAAAAACCGCACCTTGTTATACCTGGCCGCAAGCGCGATCGCGCTGCCGGCCCATGCCGACCAATGCGCCGGATTCGCTGGCAGGCCTGCCATCGACGGCGTGCGCCTGACGCACGCCGAGGCTGTCGATGGCACGCTGCCCTGGACCGACCGCTCCGGCAAGGCGATGCCGGCGCAGGGCGCGCCCTTGTGCCGCGTGCGCGGCGTGATCGAACAGGAAATCGGCTTCGAATTGTGGCTGCCGCCTGCCGCCGCCTGGAACGGCAAGCTGCTGGCCGCCGGCGTGGGCGGCGAAGCCGGCACGCTCAATTACGCGGACATGGCGCGCGGCGTGCGGCGCGGTTACGCCAGCGCCTCGACCGACACCGGCCACCGCATCGAAGACCAGGACTGGGCGCTGGGCCGGCCCGACCGCCGCGCCAATTTCGCGGCGCGCGCCAACCACCTGCTGGCGGAAAAATCCAGGGCGCTGATCGCAGCCTATTATGGCGCCGCCGCCAGGCGCGCCTATTTCATCGGCTGCTCCGGCGGCGGGCGCGAAGCGCTGAAGGAAGTGCAAGCCTACCCGGGCGACTTCGACGGCGTGCTGGCCGGCGGCGCCGGGCCGGACCAGCTGGCGGTGAGCATGCGCCTGCTCTGGTCGCAATATGTGGTGGGACCGCGCGTGTCCGCATCGATGCACTCCTCCGACTGGCGCCTGGTCGCGGATGCGGCGACCCAGGCCTGCGACGCCGCCGACGGCGTGCGCGACGGCGTGGTCGAGAACCCGGCGGCTTGCCGCTTCGATCCCGCCGTGCTGCAATGCCGGCCCGGCCAGGCGGACGGCTGCCTGAGCGACGCGCAGCTCGACGCGGTGCGTACCTTATACGCGCCGCTGAAGGATGAAAGCGGGCGCGCGCTGGACGAAGGCGTGCTGCCCGGCGTGCCCGTCACGCTAACACCGCGCTCCGCGTTCGCCTATTCCCTGTTCGGCAAGGTCGTGCATGGCGACGCCAACTGGGATCCGGCCACGCTCAACATCGCGCGCGACCACGCGGCCGCGCGCGCGGCCTGGCCCGACTTGCCGAACGACCGCGCCGACATCGGCGCCTTCCGTGCGCGCGGCGGCAAGCTCATTTATTACCATGGCTGGCTGGACCCGTGGATACTGGCCCAATTGCCCGTCAATTATTTTCGCCAGGTGAACCGGCAACTGGGCGACACCGGCGATTTCTTCCGCCTGTTCATGGTGCCTGGCATGGGCCATTGCCACGGCGGTGCCGGCGCCGACCAGTTTGGCGGCGCCGGCGGCGCGGACGCGCCGGTGCAGGATGCAGAGCACGACATGCTGTCGGCGCTGGAAGCCTGGGTCGAGCGCGGCCAGGCTCCGCGGCGCATCGTCGCGTCGCGCGTCGAGGCGGGACGCACCACCCGCACCCATCCGCTGTGCCCCTACCCGCAACAGGCCGTCCACCGTGGCCTGGGCGACGGCAGCGACGCCAACAATTTCGAATGCAAAATCAAGGAGAATGAACAATGACCGATACCTCAATGAGCCCGCTCGCGGGTATCCGCGTGATCGACCTGACGCACGCCTACGCCGGCCCTTTCGCCACCTATCACCTGGCATTGATGGGCGCGGAGGTCATCAAGGTGGAAGCGCCCGGCGGCGATGAATTCCGCCACTGGCGCGAGGCGACTTTCGCCCAGGCCAACGCCGGCAAGCGCTCCATCGTGCTGGACCTGAAACAGCCGGCCGGCCTGGAAGTGCTGTACCGGCTGATCAAGGATGCCGACGTGGTGACCGAAAACCTGCGTCCCGGCGCGGCCGCCAAGCTCGGCATCGACTGGGAGACGCTGAAGGCGCTCAATCCGCGCCTGATCTTCTGCTCGGTCAGCGGCTACGGCCAGTCCGGCGAACTGCGCGACCGCCCTGCCATGGAATGGTCGGTGCAGGCCATGTCGGGCATCAATTCGCTGTACGTGGACGAAGATGCGCCAGCTACCACGCTGGGCCTGTCGATACTCGACCCGTTCGCCGGCTACATGGCATTCGCCGGCATCATGGCCGCCCTGCTGCAACGCCAGAAGACCGGCATCGGCCAGCGCATCGACATCGGCATGTTCGACGCCGCATGGGTGCTGGGCGCCAGCTCGGTGACCGATGTGCTGACCGGCCAGACACCGGTTTCGATGGTGCCTCGCCCGAACTCGGCGCGTTTCATGTGCCGCGACCGGCGCCTGTTCATCAGCTTCATCTGGCCCAAATGGTTCGTCTCGCTGTGCGACGCGTTCGGCGCGCCGGAACTGGCCACCGATCCCCGCTTCGCGACGCCGGCAGCGATGCGCCTGAACGGAGCCATGCTGATCACCGAGGTGGAACGGCACCTGGCCGCGCGCGACGCGGCCGACTGGGCGGCCGAGCTGGCACAGCGCGGCATCCCGGCCAGCCCGATCTGCTCCATCGGGGAAGCGGCGGCCTGGCCGCAGGTGCGCGCGCGCCACCTGCTGGAAACCGTGCAAGTGGACGATGGCGCACGCTCGCTGGAAATCGTCGGTTCCGGCATCGTGTTCGAACACGATGGTCCCCGCCTGCGCGGCCCGCTGCCGCGGCTCGGCGAATACACCCGCGCGGCATTGCAGGGGGCCGGCTACGACGCGCAGCAGATCGAGGAGTTGCTGCGCGCCGGGGCGGTCGCCTGCGCCGAAAGCTGAGCGATGACGTGACTGGGCTGGATGGTTTGCTATACTCCGCGCGAACCGCATTTTTCTGATGGAGTCCCAGTTGGCATTGAAGAACGAAACCCCGGAGGTAATGAGCGCTAACCTGACCATTCGCCAGTTGGAGGTGTTTGCGATGGCGAGCCGCTCGCCGACGTTCAGCGAGGCGGCCAAGCGCCTGGGCATTTCCCAGCCCTCGCTCAGCAGCACCGTGGCGAAAATCGAAGACCAGCTCGGCCTGCGGCTGTTCGACCGCACCACGCGCACGATGGTGCTGACGTCGCAGGGCGAGCGGCTGGCGGTGGTTGCCGACGAACTGGTGCGCAACTTTCGGGCGTCGCTGAAAAACATCCAGGACGTGGCCAATGTGTCGCGCGGGCGCCTGTCGATGGCGGTGATTCCATCGGTCGCGGCATCCATCGGTCCGCGCGTGCTCAAGGAATTTTTTGCCAGCTACCCGGAATTCGACGTCGCCCTGCATGACGTCACCGGCGAAAAAGCGCTGGCGTGGGTGCTCGACCGGGTGGTCGATTTCGCCGTCATCGCCACGCCGGCCTCGCATTCCGAGCTGCACGTGGAGCCGGTCTATGACGACGACTTCCAGATCATCTGCCACAAGGACAGCCCGCTGGCCTCGAAACGCAGCGTGACGTGGAACGACCTGGCCAGCGTTCCCATCGTGCTGACCGGCGGCGGTGCGATCCGGCGCGACATCGAGAATGCCTGGCTGCAGGCGAAAGTCGCGATACAGCCGCGTTTCGAGATCGAACAGATCATGACCGGACTGGCCCTGGTCTCGGCCGACCTTGGTGTCGCCATCCTGCCGGGCATGTGCCGGCCGGCCGCCAGCGACGACCTGGTGGCGGTCCCCATGCGCAGCAGCGTGCGCATCCAGCGCTCGCTGGCGATCGTGCGCAGGTCCGACCGCAGCCTGACCAAGCCCGTGCAACACATGTTCGACTGCTTCCAGCGCGCATTCGAAGCGTTTTGATTCAAGGAATATCGCGCACCGGCAGAGCTGATCAGCTCGCCGATGACCGATAGGTGCTTGACCGCACCGGAAACAGCCCGGTAGTGCCTGAAATCTCCATCATGCCGCCGATCCCTGGACGGTGACCGGCTTACGTGGCGCCATGAAATACATCCAGGTCAACGCGATGAAATAGGAGCACGGGATCATGGTGAACAGCAGCGAGTAGTTCTCGTTGCTGACGGTGAGCACGTAGCCGACCAGTTGGGTCATGAACATGCCGCCCACCGCGCCGACCATGCCGCCGATGCCGAACACCGAACTGACCGCGTTTTTCGGCGTCATGTCCATCGCCAGGCTCCAGATGTTGGCGGTCCAGGCCTGGTGCGCGGCGATCGCGATCGAGATGAACATGACCGCCGTCCACAGCCCGCTGGCCGACGACGCCAGGATGATGGGCAGGATGCATACCGCACACAGGCCCATGCTCAGCAGACGCGCCCGAACCGGCGCCATGCCGCGTCCTATCATCCACGACGACAGGGCACCGCCGCCCACGCTGCCCAGGTCCGCCATCAAATAGATCACGATCAGCGACATGCCCATTTTCGAGACGCTGATGCCGAGATTGAACTGCTTGTTCAGGTATGGCGGCAGCCAGTACAGGTAGAACCAGAACACCGGAGCCGACAGCATGTTGCCGATGGCATAGGTCCAAGTGGCGCGCATGCCGAGCACCTTGGAGTACGGCAGTTTCTCCACCGCGTCGTCGCCCGCGTCCTTCACATACGCCAGTTCGGATGGCGTGACGGTGGGATGTAACTCCGGGTCATGGTAATTGCGCAGCCAGAAGTACAGCCACACCACGCCGGCGCCGCCGACCACGTAGAACATCGACTGCCAGCCCCACACGGACAGGATGAATGGCACCATCAGCGGCGTGATCATCGCGCCCACGTTGGTGCCGGCGTTGAAAATGCCGGCCGCCAGCGCCCGCTCACCGGCCGGGAACCACAGCCTCGCCGTCTTCACGCAGGACGGGTAGTTGGCCGCCTCGGCCAGGCCGAGGAAGAAGCGGCAGATCATGAAGCCGGCCGCGCTGGCGGCCAGGCCGTGCGAGGCGGCGGCCACGCTCCACAGCGCCACCGCGATGCCGAAGCTGCGCTTGACGCCGATGGTGTCGATCAGCCGGCCCTGCAGCGCGTAGCCCAGCGCATACCCTACCTGAAACCAGAAGTTGATGTTGGCGTAGTCCTGCGGCGTCCAGTTCATGCTCTTGGACAGCACCGGCTGCAGCACGCCCAGCGCGGCGCGGTCGATGTAATTGAGCGTGGTGGCGAAGAACACCAGCGCCAGCATGCCCCAGCGCACGCGGCCAACCGCGAAGGCGCGGCCTATCTTGGCCCGCACGGAAGTGTCGGTGAAGGGAGGAATCGGCGGTGGCGCCCAGTGGTTCATGGTGGTCTCCTGTGAAAAACAAGTTTTTATTGGATTCCTCATCATAGGTAGGAATAACGAAAAAAAACATCGCGCCATGTTGCCAAATGTGCGTTAATCGCTCCATTGCGAACGATTAACGGACGAATTTCAACATGACGCAAAAAGCCCTCAACAAGGCCGACTGGATCGCGGGGTTGGACCGCGGCCTGGCGATCCTGGAAAAATTCGACAAGGACCATCCGCGCATGACGGCAACTGAAGTCGGACGGCGGGTCGGCATCACGCGCACGGCCGCGCGCCGCTACCTGTGCACGCTGGAACACCTGGGTTATCTGTACAGCGACGGCAAGCGTTTCGGGCTGACGCCGCGCGTGCTGCGGGTGGGATGGTCGTATTTCGATTCGGCCGAGTTGCCGCGTGTGCTGCGGCCATTCCTGGAACGCGCCAGCGTGGCGCTCAACGAATTCGTCTACGTCAGCGTGATGGATGGCTGGGAACTGGTGTTCATCGCCCGCAACGGCAGCAACCGGGTGATGGCGACCGGTTATGTGTTGGGCGCGCGGGCACCGGCCCAACTGGCCTCGCCCGGCATCATGATGCTGGCCTTCGAGCCGCAGGAAACAGTGCAAGCATGGCTGGAGGAATCACGGCTGGTGCCGTTCACGCCCTACACCATCATCGACAGCGCCAAGCTGTACGCCGAGATTGAGGCGGCACGCGCCCAGGGTTACGCGGTGATCGAGCAGCAATTGCAGATCGGCGTGCGCGGCATCGCCGTACCGCTGAAGAACCGCCATGGCGAGACCGTCGCCGCGCTCAGCGTCAGCACGCCAATCGGCAACGAAAGCCGCGCCCAGGCGCTGGCCAGGGTCCTGCCCACGCTACAGGACACCGCCAACGCGCTGATCAGCCACCTGTGACGCCGCGCCACGTTTTTCCGCAATGGCGAGCCAGGCAAGCAATGGGGCTCGACCCTGCTGAGCGGCTGGAGAACCGTGTACGTCGGCGCGGCGACCAAGCCGCAGAGTCAGGGCTGGGTGAACTCCGAGCAAGTTCCATGCCCCTGCCCGCTTGAAAAAATGGGACTCACGTATGAACGAATGGCATTATGGCGAATGTATTCGGCAAGCGGGCACGAAACAAGAGCGTGCGCCGCGCAGATGGTGCGGGGCATTAGTAGCGACCTGCATGGGATGGTTGCGGCACCACCTCGATGTCAGATGAACGGCCACCCAAGTATGCCCTTCACGTGCAACACCGGCCGGGCGACCAGGTAGCCCAGCGCAAAGGCGAAGCACGGCACGGCGCTCCATTCGCCCATGAAGGCGAGAAACAGGCCGGCCACCGGGGCGACGGCCACCAGCAGCAGCAGGCATACTTCGATACTCAGAAAAAATCCTGCGGCTTCGCGCCAGACGCGCAGCGTCAGCGCGCAGAGATCCTTGAACGTGTGGAGGTCGGGTTTCATGCGATTTTTATACTATTGCAATGTCGAGCCAGAAATGAAAAATCGCCGGCGGAGCGGCGATTTTTACAAGATTTCTGGAGGCGAGGATCGGAGTCGAACCGACCTAGACGGCTTTGCAGGCCGTTTTTCAGCCTGAGAAATCAACCACTTATACGAAAACATCTCGCAACACCTGTCGAACTGGTTTTAACGCATGTTATCCCCGTCGGCGAAAGAAATTTCGATCCGCATCAATATCTCACAGAGTAAACCATAACCTGGATCAAGCTGTAGTGCTTCAGTTATGAGCCAATTGGCGACCCATCGATGAGCAGCAAACCGTCAACCATAATGTGCCGGGTGAAGTGCGAGGCCAGTCCGGGCGCTTTCGTCGCTGGATCATGGCTAGCGTTTACCAAGAGTAGTTGGGCGAGGTATCGTCACCTCGCCCAACTGCCCCACACCGGCAAGTTGGCCGAATGCGGACTAAACCATAGCACACGTCAAAAACAGAACTGGGCGCAGCCAGCCAGGCTTTTATTTCGCCATTCAGGCGTCGTAAAAGCGATGGCCCCGCTGCAACGCCGCATAGCAATCGGCCATAATGCGTTCCATCAGCACGGAGCAGGAAGGGATGTCGTGGATCAACCCTACCACTTGGCTGGCCCATACCAGCCCGTCGTCCAGCACGCCGCTCTCAAGGGCAGCGCGGCCACGCGCACCAGCTACCAGCGGTTGAACATCCTTGAATTCGCACCCTCCCAGGCGGCGTTCCATCGCGACGACTTCGTTCGAAATCGCATTCCTCAGTACGCGGCCGGTGTTGTGCAATGTACGGAAAATCAGCTGAGTGTCGCGCTCGCTGGCGGCCACTAAAGCATCCTTGATACGCTGATGAATGGGCGCTTCCAGCGTGGCGCAGAAGCGTGTTCCCATGTTCACCCCCTCTGCGCCCAACATCAGCGCTGCGGCCAGTCCGCGCCCGTCGGCGATGCCACCCGAAGCGATCACCGGTATTCTCACTTGATCGGCCGCGGCGGCAAACAGTACCAGGCCGCCGACATCATCCTCACCGGGATGACCTGCGCATTCAAAACCATCGATCGAAATCGCGTCCACACCATTGCGCTCGGCCGATAGCGCATGGCGCACCGAGGTGCACTTGTGCACGACCTTTACGCCTGCGGCCTTGGCTTTATCGATATAAGCTTTGGGATTGTTACCAGCGGTTTCCAACACTTTCACGCCGCCTTCGATGGCAGCATCCAGATACGCCTCATATGGCGGCGGGTTGGCGGACGGCAAAATGGTCAGGTTCACTCCAAAGGGCAGATCCGTCATTTCCCGGCAGCGCCGGATTTCGGCGGCGAGTGCCTCCGGGGATGGCTGGGTCAGGCTCGTCAGCACGCCAAGGCCGCCCGCATTCGACACGGCCGCGGCCAATTCGGCGCGGCCCACCCATTGCATGCCACCCTGGATGATCGGATAACGGATGCCCAACAATTCAGTAATTCTGGTCTTCATATCATTCCTGTGTGTGCTAAAAGTGCCTGGCTGGCTGCACCGGGTTAAGCCAGCGCCACCGGAAATCGGCGGCGCCGCAAGCCAATCGCGCGACCTACCTAGCGCCCGCTAAACACAGTTTTCCGCTTGCCGAAGAAGGCGCCCAGTGCCTCCTGGAAATCGGCCGTGCCGACGCTATCGCTAAAGCCCTGCCGTTCCGCATCGAGCTGGGTCGAGAAATCATGGTCGAAGGAGCTACGCATCAGCCGCTTCATGCGCCCGAGTGCCAGCGTCGGCCCGGAGGCCAGCCGCTGCGCCAGCGCCAGTGCCTGCTCCTGCAACTGGTCAGCCGCGACCACCCGGTTCACCAACCCCAGGCGCAGCGCCTCGGCCGCGTCGAAGGTCTCCGACAGCAGGGCGATTTCCACGGCTTTGCGCAAGCCGACCAGCCTTGGCAGGCTCCATGAACCCGCCACATCACAGCTGGCCGCGACGTTGGCATAGGCCAGGTTGAAGCGGCTGCCTTCGGCCGCCAGCACCAGGTCGCAGGCCAAAGCCAGGCTCAGGCTGCCGCCGCTGACGGCGCCGTGCACGGCCGCGATCACTGGCGCGTCCAGCGCGGCGAGCAGGGTCACACCGCGGTGCATGTATCCGATCAGTTCATCGGCTGCGGCCCGGCCTCCGTCACGCAAGGCAGCCAGATCGCCGCCGACCCCGAAGGCGCGCCCTTCGCCGCATATCACCACCGCCCGAATGCCCTTATCGGCGGCCACTTTTTCGCAGGCCGCCACGAAGGCCGCCGCCGTGGGAAGGTCAAGCGCATTGAGCGCTTCGGGCCGATTGAAAACGATGCGCGCCACCGCGCCCTCGCAATCCAGCATCACCAAGCCCGGCCCGGAAGGGTGCGCGACCACTTGCTGTTTCACTATCGATGTCATTTGCTGCCTCCTGGAACTTCAGCCCGTATAAGTGCGACCGAATATATTGCGCGCGATGACCCATTTCTGGATCTCGTTGGCACCCTCGTAGATTTCGCCGATCTTGGCATCGCGATAGATTGATTCGAGCGGCATCAGCGCGCCGGTAGCCGACAGCTCGCGCACGAAACCGTAAGCGCCGCACACCTGAATCGCGTCGCGCGCCACATCGACTGCCAGGCGGCTACCGGTTAACTTGGCCATCGCCGCCTCCACCTCGGCGCTGCCATGCACATCGTGACAGTAGCCGGCTTTCTGATACAGCGCGCGCGCCTGCTCGAGGCCGACCGCGTGTTCGGCGAACAGGTATTGCCAGTGCTGCATGCGCGCCAGTTCCTGTCCGAACACCTTGCGCTTGCACATGTGGTCGGCCGCGTAATCGAAAGCCGCCTGCGCCATCGCCACGCCGATCGCGCCTATGCCCATCCGGCCCAGCGCCAGCGCTCCCAGCGCCACGCGCAGGCCGCCATTCTCGGCGCCGACCACGTGCTCGTCCGGCACGAAAACCTGCTCGAAGCTGACGTCGGCGGTCAACTGGGCGTGATTGCCCATCTTGAGGTCGGGCGGGCCGACCGAAACGCCGGCCGCGCGCATGTCGGCCATCAGCATAGTCAGGCCGTCGCCGGTGCGGCAAAGCACCAGGATCCAGTCCGCCACGGGCGAATTGGTAATCCAACGCTTGCAGCCGCTGATTTCCCAGCCGCCTTCGACCTTGCTGGCGACCGTTTGCATCGACCGCACCGACAAATCGGTGCTTGCCTCTGGCTCACTGGTAGCGAAGGAGCCGACGAATTCACCGCGTATCAGCGCCGGCAGAAATCGATTGCGTATCGCTGGCTGGGCTTTTTCCAGCGTCTTGCCGACCAGGATAGCCTGGCCGTCGTACAAGGCCGAGGCCATGCCGCGCGCGTAATAGCCCAGCTCCTCCAGCACGGTCAGCGTGGCCAGGGTCGGGAACTCCAGTCCGCGCCCGCCCACATCGGCCGGAAAGGGAATCGCATACAGCCCGGCGCGCACCATCGCATCGAACTGCTCGCGTGGAAAGGCTTCCCGCGATTCGGGCATGGTGTTAAGCCGGTGGGCGACGGGACGAATCACGTCCTGCGCGAATTCGCGCACTTCGTGCCGGATACGGCGTGTCTCGTCGGGCAACCAGGTGTCGCGAAACAGGGTGTCGGCTCTGCGGGCCGGATGGGTCATGAAAAGTCTCCTCATATAAAGCTAAATGGTCCCCACGGCGCGGCTGATCCGGGGAGGAAGGGTTTTCCATAAGATAAAGATTCGCCGCCCTCCCCTCCCCATACTTTAGTGTTGCTGCCGGCCGGCTCACAAAAGCGATCCTGTGGCCTACACGCTGCAGCCATCCGCACCGGCGGCGCGATATTTCTACTTCAGGAGACAAAACAATGAGCCGCACCATGATCGATCAACTACATGCGTCCGCCCTGCGCGCGCCGGACAAGCCGTATTGTTTCTACGAGGGCCGCGTCACCACCTTCGGCGAACTGTGGGCACGCACGCGCCGCGTGGCCGGCGCGCTGCGCCGGATGGAGCTGGCACCAGGGCAACGGATCGCCTATCTGGGCAAAAACAGCGACCGCCTGCTCGAGTTGATTTTCGGCGCGGCGATCGCGCGCAACACCTGCGTGGTACTGAACTGGCGCCTGGCAATGCCGGAATGGCTGGATGTACTGCACGACAGCGGCGCCACCGTGCTCTGTGTAGATTTCGAATTCGTCGAAGAGGCGCGCCAGCTCGCTGACCGGCTCGGCGCAATCGCGCGCATCGTCTGCATTGATCTGGCACCCTTGCCGGACGACCCGCGCGTCGTCGACTATGACGTGCTGATCGCCGCCGCGCCGATGCTCGAACCGTCCGGCATCGAAGCGGAAGACGATTTTCTCCATCTTTACACCAGCGGCACCACCGGCAAACCGAAAGGTGTGCCGCAGACCCACGCGATGCACCTGTCCCAGCTGGCTCAATGGGAATCGCGCATCGGGCCCTTCCCGGAAGACGACCGTTTTCTCGTCTTCATGCCCTTCTTTCACGCGGCTGGCATCACCTACCCGCTGTTCGCGCTCAGCTACGGCACGCAGGTGGAAATCCACCGTGCGGCCGTGCCCGAAAAAATCCTCGCGGCGCTGGCCTCCGGGCGCATCTCTTCGCTGGTCGCGGTACCGACCATACTCGCGATGCTGCTGCCCAAACTCGCGCCGGGCGCCTTCCCGGCGCTCAAGCGCCTGCACTACGGCGCCTCGGGCATCAGCCGGGAACTGCTACAGCGGACATTGGACGTGTTCCATTGCGACCTGGTGCAGATCTATGGCACCACCGAGACCACGGCCGCGCTGACCATGCTCACGCCCGGCGAACACCGCCGCGGCAATGGCGCCCTGTGGGCTTCGGCGGGCAAGCCCGGTGACGGCGCGGCACTGAAAATCGTCGGCATCGAGGATGGCCGCGAACTGCCGGCTGGACAGACCGGCGAGATCCTGATCAAGTCAGATTCGGTCCTGCGCGCCTACTGGCGCAACCCCGCGGCCACGCGCGACGCACTGCAAGAGGGCTGGTATCGCACCGGCGACCTGGGCTACCTCGACGCGGAAGGCTATTGTTACGTGGTCGACCGCTGCAAGGATATGATCATTTCGGGCGGCGAGAATGTGTACTCGTCCGAAGTGGAAAACCTGCTGGCGCAAATCCCCGCGCTGGCCGAATTCGCCGTTGTCGGCCTGCCCGATCCGCACTGGGGCGAGATCGTCACCGTCTGCGTGGTCTACCGGCCGGACGCCGCCGCGCCGACGCTGGAACAGTTGCAGGCGCATTTGCGCGGCCAACTGGCCGGCTACAAGGTGCCGCGCCGCCTGGAAGTATTTAACGCGCTGCCGCGCAACCCGATGGGCAAGCTGCAAAAGCATGTGCTGCGCGCCGAACTGCGCCAGCGCGACACGCCGAAGCAATAGGGCAGGTATCACAACGAAAGCGGCCGCTGCAACATGCAAGGGCCGCTTTCTCACAGGCAGTCACGCTTAAGGGATACTCAAAATGACTTTCACGCTGTCGTCCACCGAGTTCCTGTCGATATAACCGATGGCGCTGACGTCGGCCGCCACCGCGCGCTTGACGTCGGCGGCAGTGGCATATTCACGCGGCGGCACGGCCTTGCCGGTAAACACCAGCTTGGACCAGATCGCCTTTACCTGGGCCGTGTCCTTGCCCAACACCTTTTGCGCGAATTCGGCACGCAGGGCGTTGCTGTCGCCATATTCGACCGGTGTGAACAGGCTCGATTTCCCCAGGAAGAACTGGCTGGCCTGTTCGCCGAACATGCGCGTGGCCCGGTTCTTGGGATGCACGATCACCACCAGTTCGGTCGCCGTCGCCGGCACGGAAACCTGCGCGGCGAGCATGGCCAGCAGGACGGTTGCGGTATGTTTCTTCATGGTGCGCCCCTTAGAAGACGAAATCGATGCCGGCGGCATACACATTGACCGGCCCGGCGAAGCCGGGCTGGGGATTGGCGAACAGCCCCGCGCCATCGCGCGGCCTGATGCGGTCCCACTGCACCTTGAAGGCAGCCGCCCTGCGGAAGTCCCAGCGCAGACCGAGGCTGTCGGTCGTTTGCAATCCCGCCATTGTCAGCTGGCTGGCGACGGCCGACAACGGCGCCAGCGGGCCGCCGGTGGGGAGGTCGCTGAAACCGCGCTCGTTGTCCTGCCTGGTGACGGCGTGATTCACGTAAGGCGTGAAGCGGCCTATGCGGTAACCGAGCATGGCGTACCAGGAAGTGGTGTCGGGAACCAGACGCGCCGCGATGCCACGCCTGGCATATTCGGTCTGCGCGATGATGTTTTCCCAATCGACGTTGAAGCCGGCTGCCGTGAATCGCGCAGTTTTTCGCCGGAATCGCAGACTTTCGGCATCGGCCCCGTAACCCGCCTGTTGCAGCGCGCCGGTGAGTCCATCGAGCTCTGGACCGGTCACGCTTGCCGTCGCGGCGAGGTGGCCGAAGCGTAGCGTGAACGGACCGTGTTCGGCGATGATATTCAAGATGGCGACGGAGTGGAGCTGGAACTTCAGGCCGCCAAAATTGAACTTGCTGCGTCCTGCGCCCACCTGCGCGGTCAGCGTGGTGTCGCCG
Source organism: Pseudomonadota bacterium (assembly GCA_040389645.1). Lineage (GTDB taxonomy): Bacteria > Pseudomonadota > Gammaproteobacteria > Burkholderiales > Burkholderiaceae_D > Rugamonas. The sequence goes on from JAZJZT010000044.1 coordinate 101,158, forward strand.
AAGCCATGCTGGCAGATCGCATCCACGCCATCGACGTAGTCGAAAGGCTGTTGATTGTAGAGTTCTATCGGCGGGCGCATCATCGTGTTGGCGTAACCGACGCTGCGGTATTCCGACGTGATATAGGCCGGCAGGCCGATGCGGCCCACGCGGACGGACAGTTCATCAGCGACCTGGGCCTTGGCGAAGGCCAGGCGCAGTTCGGCATCATAGTTATCCCTGAGATGCTTGAGCACCATGCCCTGCCCCGTCAGCGACAGCCACGCATTGACGCCGGCATTCACTTGCAGACCCAAGCTGGAATCGGCGCCGGTGCGTGGATGTTTTTTCACACCCTGCGCCTGATAGGGGCGGATGAATTCGGCCTGGTCGGTATCGCTTGCGGTCAGTGCCGCGCTGCCGAAGCCGCTGACGGAGACGGTGGAATTGTCCTGCGCCATCGACGGCGCGGACAGGCCGGCCAGCGCCAGCAGCAGCGCGGTGGAGCGGTGATTCTGTTTCATGGTCAATCTCCGTTATCGTTATGGTGGTGAGTCGGGCCACCGCGAGCGATGGCCCCGGGCCTCTCAAGCGAGTTTCATGATCACCGACTTCGATTCAAGGTAGTGTTCGAACACCTGTTCACCGTTTTCGCGGCCCCAGCCCGACTGCTTGAGGCCGCCGAACGGAATCGCGGGGTCCGGCGACAACTGGGTATTGACCCACACGGTACCCGCCTCCAGGCGCTGCGCGAGGCGATGCGCCGCCGACAGGTCGCGCGTGTAAATGTGCGCGGCCAGTCCATATTCGCTGTCGTTGGCTAGCGCAACGAGTTGTTCGATGTCGTCATACGGCGTCGCTGTCAGCACCGGCCCGAAGATCTCGTTGCGGTAGGCCGGATTGGCCGGATCGCTGGTGAGCAGAATGGTTGGTTCGACAAAATAGCCTTTCCTCCCGACCCGGCCGCCACCGGCGACGAGCTGCGCGCCGGCCTGCACGCCGGCCTTCACAGCTCCCAGCACGCTGTCAAGCTGGCGTTGGCTCACGACCGGTCCGAGCATGGTGTCCGGCTCGCTGCCGGCACCGATCTTGAAGCTCTTCGCCATTTGGGCCACGCCGTCCAGCACCTCGTCCATCTGGTGGCGCGGCACGAATAGCCGGCTGCCCGCGAAGCAGATCTGGCCTGTATTGAAAAACGCAGCCTGGGTCGCGCCGGGCAAGGCGCTGGCCAGATCGGCGTCCGGCAAGATGATGGTGGGCGATTTGCCTCCCAGTTCGAGTGTCAGGCGCTTCAGGTCGTGGGCCACCGTGGCGATCAGGCGTTTGCCGACCGCCGTCGAGCCGGTGAAGCTGACCTTGGCGACGCCCGGATGTCCGGCCAGCGCCTGTCCGGTGCTGCCATCGCCCAGCACCAGGTTGAATACGCCCGGCGGAAAACCGGCCTGCTGCACCAACTGGGCTAGCCGCAAGGCAGAGTACGGGGTGGCCTCGGCCGGTTTCAGCACCACCGTGCAACCGGCCGCCAGTGCCGGCGCGATCTTCCACACGGCCAGCAGCAGCGGATAATTCCACGGCACAATAGCGGCGACGACGCCGACGGGCTGGCGTATCGTGTACACGTGGTGGGAGCCGGCCGGCTGCAAGGCCGGCGCCAGCGCTTTGCCGCCGAGCTTGGAAGGCCAGCCGGCCATATAGCGCAGCCACATCGCCGCCAGCGGCACATCGACGCTGCCGGCGATGGCGAGCGGCTTGCCGTTGTCGAGCGACTCGATGGCGGCCAGCTCGGCGCTGTTCGCTTCGATCAGTTCGGCGAGCCGGTGCAGCAGGCGCTCGCGCGCCAGCGGCGCCAGTTCGCTCCACGCTGGCGCGCGAAACGCGGCCTGCGCCGCCTGCACGGCGCGATCCACCGCGGCCGCCGTGCTGCACGGTATTTCGCCGATCACAGTTTCGGTGGCCGGATCGAGCACGGCGATGCGCTCGGCGGCGGCTTCATCGCTCCACTCTCCTCCGATGAAGTTACAGGCAGGTGGCAGCGCCACCCGCGGTTGATGGCTGGATGAATTCATTTGGGTCTTTCCTCATGGTCGAACTGGATTAACGAACAGGAAGGCGCGGGCCGTCGTGGCGGCTATCACAAGGCCGCCACCAGCCACGCACTTCCGGGTACCTCAGAAGCGGTAGCCGACCCCGATGTGCAGCACCACAGGGTCGAGGCGCAACTCGACCCTGGCCGGCGGTCCGCCCAGCGCAGGCACCGTGCCGGTGGCGCTGGTCGAGACGAAGAGCTTGCGCACGTCAGCGAACGCCGACCAGGACCGGTCGATCGGCCAGTCCACGCCCAGCTCCAGTACCCGGCCCCAGGCGCTGCGCACCTTTAGGTTCGCCACGTCGCCATCGTTGTCGGCGACGACCCAGGTGTAGTTGATGCCGGCGCCGAGATACGGCCGCAGCGGTCCCCACTGGCCCAAGCCATGGGTCAGCGACAGCACGGCCGGTGCATAGCGCACGCTGCCCAGCTTCCCCGTCAGCGGGGGCATGTATTGCTTCAGGGTGCCTTGCGCCGTCAGCGCGCTCACTGGAGGAATGCCGAACACGAAGCGCGCCGTCCAGTCGGGCGTTACGGCATAGCCGACCTCCATCGCCACGGTGGCGTTGTCTTGCACGCCCAGCTCGGCGCCCGGCGCGTCCTGCCCCCCCAGTTGCGCCTCGGTACGGCTGTTGAAAAACACGCCGGCCGGCCCTGCGCGCAAGCTCCAGGGGGAGGCATAGTCCAGGGAATGGGCTTGCGTCTGGGCCAGCGCGTCCGGGCCGGCCGTCAGCGCGGCGAACATCAGAAGTGCAAGATGGGCGGTGGCGCGGGCGGGAAAGGGAGTAGGACAGGGCGAGGTAAAATGCATGGTGATGTCTCCGTCTTTTTTAATGTTTGAAGCGCCATGTTTGACGCGATTCAATAGTGCTTGCACTGCGTCATGCAAACCCCCGACGGAAGTATGGGGAGCACTGGCTGCGAAAGGTTCGACAAAGCGGGCCGCGAACGGCCCGCACTTTCAAGCCATCACCGCGGAATACAGCAGCGCGATACCCGCCCCTCCCAGCGCACCGTGCAGCAGCACCACGGCAAGCGGCGCGGCCGAACGGAACAGCACGCGCAGCAGTAGCAGGCCGCCCACAAAACCTGCCAGCAGCACGCCGAAGGCCCACCAGGCCCGTTCTGGCGTCGCCGCCTGGCCTACCAGGTTCAGCGCGAACAGGGCGCACAGCGCTGCCAGTCCCGCCAGTCCGTGAGCGCTCCTGAGCCAGCGCGGAGCAGGCCTGGAAGCCAGCTTGCGCAGCGACAGCAGCAATCCGCCGCCAGCCACGGCACCAAACCCCAGCAGTACCCAATGTTGCAAGCTCATCGTGTTTTCTCCCTCATGTTTAGCGCTGCGCGCACCATGGCAGCGATCGGCGCAGCTTGCCCCCCGTTCATCGTCATACCGCCGTGTAGCCGCCATCGACCGTCAGTTCCGTGCCGGTGATCTGCCGGGACAGGTCCGAACACAGGAACAGGATGGCGTTGGCGATGTCTTCGGGTTCGGTCAAGCGGCCGTTGGGAATCAGGCCCAACACCAGCGCCGCGGCCTGCTCGGGCGATTCCACCAGGCCCTCCTTGAGCAGCTCTTGCAGGCCATTGGCCAGCAGCGGCGTATTGCCCGGGCCGGGATGGACCGAGTTGACGCGCACGCCGCTGCCCGAGCGCGCGAATTCGGCCGCCATCGATTTGCTCAACACGGTCAGCGCGCCTTTGGTGGCCGAATACGCCGACTGGGCCAGCGCGCCCACCTGGCCGAACACCGACGAGATATTGACGATAGAGGCGCCGCCATGAATCCGGGCCGTCTGCTCCAGCAGCGGATAGGCTGCCTGACTACCGATCCACACGCTGTCGACGTTGATCGACTGAAGCTGGCGCAACTCGGCCACGCTGGTGCGCAGAAATGGTTTGGTCAGCATCTTGCCGGCATTGTTGACCAGGCCGTCGAGCCGGCCTCCCGTCTGCGCGGCCACCGCAGCGATCACGCGCTCCCAGTCATCCTCGGAGCTGACGTCGTGCTGGAAGCTGCTTGCCCTGCCGCCCTGCTGCTCGCATTGGCGGGCCGTCGCGGCGGCGCCTGTGCCGTCCACGTCGGTGGCGATCACCCAGGCGCCAGCCCTCGCAAGTTACGCGCAGGTGCGCCGGCCGAAGCCGCCGGCCGCGCCGGTGACGAGAATGACTTTTTCGTTCAGTATCAGATTGCTCATGTCGTTTCCTTTGATATCGGCCGCAGCCGGTCTAGCAAGCAGGGTGAAAGCGGAATCCGGTAAGGGCCGCGTCGGCTAGCCTGGATGGCGGGGTGAAGCGCGGACCCAGTTCGGCGCTCAGTTCGCCGCAGCGCGCCACGAAGCGCTCCAGGCCGATCAGGTCGAGCGCCGAGGCGGGGCCGCCCAGATAACTCGGGAAAGCCCAGCCAAGCAAAGCGCCCAGATCCATTTCGCTGGCGTCAGAGATCACCTCGTCGGCCCAGCAACGCGCCGCTTCCAGCAACTGCCCATATAGCAAGCGTTCCTCGATGCCAGCCTGGTTGGCCGGCGGCTGGCTAACAGGCGCGCGCTGCAGCAGCGCGCAGCCGCCCAGCCAGGCCAGGTCGAGCTGCTTGGGCGCGCCGTCCGGATAGATATAGAAGCCGGCGCCGCGCTTGCGGCCTAAACGCTGCGCCTCGACCAGCGCGTCGATCAGCGGATTGACGCGCTGGTGGCGGTCGGCGGCAATGGCGCCCTCTTCCTGGCTGTGGAAGAAATGCGCGATGTGCTGCAATACGTCCAGCCCGACCTCGTCGGCCAGTGCGAGCGGCCCCACCGGCATGCCCAGCGCCACGCCGGCGCTCTCGATGCGCACCGGGTCGCCTCCGTCGGCCAGCAGGCGGATGCCTTCGCGGATATAGGCGTCCACGCAGCGCGTGGTATAGAAACCGTAACCGTCGTTGACTACGATGGGTGTCTTGCGGATCTGGCGGATGTAATCGAGCGAGCGCGCCAGCGTCTCGCGCGAAGTCTGCGCACCGACAATCACCTCGACCAGTGCCATGCGCGGCACCGGCGAGAAGAAATGCAGGCCGATGAAATTGGCGGGCCGCCGGCTTCCCTTCGCCAGTTCATCGATCGGCAGGGCCGAGGTATTGGTGGCGAAGATCGCGCCGCCATGCAGTACCGTTTCGGCCTGCGCCGTCACCTCGCGCTTGATGCCGGCGTCTTCGGCCACCGCCTCGATCACCAGGTCGCAGCCATCGAGCGCCGCATAGCTGCCGGTCGGCACGATGCGCGCCAGCAGCGCTATCCTGTCCTGTTCCGCCATCCGCCCCTTGTCGACCTCGGCCCTGAGCACGGCGTCGATGTTGGCCACGCCGGCCTCGGCAATGTCCTGGCTGCGGTCCAGCAGCACCACCTCGATACCCGCCTGCGCCGACACCTGGGCGATGCCGCTTCCCATCAGGCCGGCACCCAGCACGCCGAGGCGGCGTACCCGCGATGGCGCCACGCCGGCCGGACGGCGCGCCAGCTTGTCGGCGCTCTGGCGCGCGAAGAACAGCGTGCGCATCAGGTTCTGCGCTGCGCTGCCCTGCACCAGCGTGACGAACAGCTTCTGCTCAAGCCGCAGCGCGGTGTCCATCGGCAGCTTGCTGCCCTCGTACAGGCAGCGCAGAATGGCCAACGGCGCGGGATAATTGCCGCCGGTACGGGCATGGGCGGTGGCGGTGGCGGCCACCAGCAGGCTTGCGTTGGCGGGCGCGTACGCGTCCCCGCCGGGCAGGCGAAACCCTTTGCCGTCCCATGGCGCGCAGGGATCGACCTTGCCGTCGAGCAGAGCCTGGCGTGCCGCTGCGACCAATGCCTCGGGCGCGACCACCGCATGCACCAGGCCCGCCTTGAGCGCTGCGGCGGCGCCCAGTTCGCGGCCGTCGACCAGCAGCGGCAGGCTGGCGGCGATGCCGATGAGCCGAGGCAGGCGCTGGGTGCCGCCCGCGCCCGGCAGCAATCCGAGCTTGACCTCCGGCAGGCCGAGCTTGACCGACGGGTGGTCGGCGAGCACGCGGTAGTGCGTGGCCAGCAACAGTTCCAGCCCGCCGCCCAGTGCCAGGCCGGGCGCGGCGCCCACGACCGGCTTGCCGGCCGTCTCGATGTGGCGGAACAGGTCGCCGTACAGCGCGATCCGGCCCAGCGCTTCCTGCGGATCCACGCCGGGCGCCGCAAAGCCGGCCATCTGCGCCAGATCGGCGCCCGCGACGAAGCTGCTCTTGCCGCTGGTGATTACAATGCCATCCACTCCGGCGTCGGCGATGGCGGCGTCGAATGCCACGCGCAATTGCTCCGCCAGGGCCGGCGTCAACACATTCATCGACCGCTCGGGCATGTCGATCGTCAAGACCGCGATGCGGTCGCTCATATTTGTCGTGATCATGGTGTCTGCAATAATTTAAAAGAGTCGATAGGCATGCATTACAGGCGTTCGATGATGGTCGCCACACCCATTCCGGCGCCGATGCACAGCGAGGCCAACGCGGTAGAGCCACCGCTGCGTTCCAGTTCGTCCAGCGCGGTGCCCAGGATGATGGCCCCGGTCGCACCCAGCGGGTGGCCCATCGCGATCGCACCGCCATTGACGTTGACGCGGTCCGGGTCGATGTCGAGGGCCTCGGTGAAGCGGATAGGCACGGCCGCGAAGGCTTCGTTGATCTCGTACAGATCGACGTCCCGCGCCTGCATTCCGGCTCGCTTGAGCGCCTTCTCCGCCGCGAACGAGGGCGCGGTCAGCATCATGGTCGGCTCCGAACCGATTTCGGCGAAGGCGCGGATGCGCGCGCGGGGCTTGAGGCCGGCGGCGATGCCGGCTGCGCGGCTACCTAGCAGCATGGCGCAGGCGCCATCGACGATCGCCGAGGAATTGCCGGCGTGGTGGCGGTGCTCGATGCGTTCCACCTCAGGGTAACGCGCCAGCGCGAGCGCATCGAAGCCGGCGCGAACACCCAGTTCCGCGAAGGCCGGTTTCAGGCGCGCCAGCGCTTCAACCGTGCTGGCCGCGCGCACCATTTCATCGCGCTCCAGCAGCGCCTTGCCCAGCACGTCACGCACCGCGACGATGGAACGGGTGAAGCGTCCCTCGGCCCATGCTTGCGCCGCGCGCTCATGGCTGCGCACCGCGAAGCGGTCGAGTTGCTCGCGGCTGTAATGCCATTTGCTTGCCATCAGGTCGGCGCTGATGCCCTGCGGGATGTAATGGGTGCCGAAGGCCACGTGGGGATCGACGCTCCAGGCCCCGCCGTCCGACAGGATGGCCACGCGCGACATCGATTCGACGCCGCCGGCGACGACGAAACTGGCTGCGCCAGCGGCGATTTTTCCGGTCGCCATGTTGATACTCTCCAGGCCGGAGCCGCAGAAGCGGTTGACCTGCACGCCGGCCGTCTGCTCGCCATAGCCGGCCATCAGGGCGGCGATGCGCGGCAAGCACTGGCCCTGCTCGCCCACCGGGCTGACAATGCCGAAGATGACATCGTCGATAAGCCGGGTGTCGATGGCGCTGCGCTCGCGCAGGCTGGCCAGCACGGTACTGGCCAGGTGCACGGCGCTTGCCTCGTGTAGGGAGCCGTCGGCCTTGCCGCGTCCGCGCGGCGTGCGCACGTGATCGTAAATGTAGACGTTTGTCATTTCAGTTCCTGGTTTCCTTGGTATGAGCGCGGCCTGCGCGATGCGGGCCGCCGAGAAGCGGGATATGCGATCCCGATGAAAAGCGTCAGTTGCCCGAGGCTTCGAATTTGTCGGCGTGGATGCGCTCCGGCGCGACCTGCAAGGCGGACAGGCGCTGCTCGACCGCCTCCACCATCGGCAGTGCGCCGCAGACGAAGGCCGACACGGCGCCGTACGGCACGCCCAGCTGATGGTCAAGCACCGCCGTCACCAGTCCGCGCCGGCCGCGCCAGTTGCTGTCCACCGGTTCGTGCGACAGCACCGGCACGACCCGCACGGAGGCGCCGCCGATTTCCACGAGCCGCTCCAGCCGGTCCAGCGCAAACAGGTCGGCCTGGGTGCGCACGCCGAACACGATCGTGATGGCCTGGCCGGGAAAGCGCTGGAGACGATCGGACGCGATCGACAGGATCGGCGCCAGGCCGGTGCCGCCGGCCACGCACAGGGCCGGGCGCGGCGTGTCGTCGATGCCCATCTGGCCGAACGGTGCCTCCAGCCAGATCCGCACGCCGCGCCGGTCGCGCGCCGCCAGCCACTCGGAGAAGCGGCCACCCGGCAGGCGCTTGACCAGGAAACCCACTTCCTGGCTGCCGGCGGGCCCGAAAGGCGCATCGTAGAAGGAAAACGAGCGTCGCACGAAGGAACCCGACACGGCCAGCGCCGCGTACTGGCCAGCCTCGAACACCAGCGGCCGTTCCAGCCTGACGCGCAGGTCGACCACATCGCCGGGTAGCAGGGTCCACGCGCTGATGGTGCCGGCGATCGACTGCGGTAGCACCACCTGGTGATCGAGCAGGTCGACGTTGATGGTCAGGTCGCTCCTGACCTTGGCCTGGCAGGCCAGGATGTAACCGTCTTGCAGTTCGCGGTTACTCAACGGCGACAGCGCGAAATCGACCAGGGGACTGATCTTGCCCGCCACCAGCCGAGTCTTGCAGCGGCCGCAAGTGCCTACCCGGCAATTGTGCGGATAATTGACGCCCTGTCCCAGCGCCGACAGCAGCAGCAGATCACCGCGTTCGACGTCGAAGCCGGGTGTGCCGTTGCTCAGGGTGACGCGGCAATGCCCGGCCGGAACCGCGCTTGCGGGCGGCGTTGGCGCGTCGGCGTTGGCCGCGATCACGTGCCCGATGGTGCCCATCGTGGTGTCCTTGATCATGGTCGTCCTCACACAGTCAGCGCATAACGGGCACGGGCTGCCTCGGGCTGCGCATTGAGTTCATCCCAGCCGGCGCGCACATTCTCCGCTTCGGCGATCTCGCGCTCCTGTGGACTGGCGTAGCAGCGGTCCCAGTCGCGCAGCAGCGGCTTGATCAGCATGAACCACAGGGGCGGGATGAACACGAGCAGCAGGCACATTAAAAACTGCGGCTGTTTAGGACCAGCGCGGTCCGGTACCAGTTCGTAGAAAGGCCGGTAGCCGTCCTCGTGATGGCCGCGATGGTTGGTGATCTCCAGTGCGAAAGTGCGCACGAAGGGCGTCAGATGGTTCCAGGTCTGATGCCCTTCGAAACAGCCCGGCCTGCCCGTCACCAGGCCGTAGTGCTGGGCATAGTTGAACACTTCCAGGAAGGTGCGGGGTCCGAGCAGGCAGACGGCGACGGTGGCGGTGGCTCCGCTCCAGCCCCCCAGCAGGTGCAGTACGGCGACAAAGGCGAGCAACAGGCTGACGCGGTACACCCAGGCGTTGCGCGGATCCCACCAGCTGCGGTTACGCTTGGTCCACATGCGCTTTTCCAGGTGGTAGGACTCGACGATCTGACCGCGAAAGGAACGAACCAGGTGACCGTACAGATTGTCGCCGCGGCGGGCATAGTCGGGATCGGCCGGCGTGACGGTACGCACATGATGGGTGACCACGTGGGTGATTTCACGCCAGGGATCGAAGATCAGCACCAGTCCGGCCCGGCCGCACCAGCGCAGGAAGGTATTCTCGCGATGAAACAGCTCATGCAGCGCTGGAGCGACCAGTACGAACTGGGTGAACAGCATCGTCACGAAGGCGCCGATGTTTTCCGAACGGCCGGCGAAATGGCCGCTGCCGACCAGCCAGGCATACAGCAGCGCCTGAAAAAAGCCGATTCCCAACTGAACCACGATGACGCTGTCGTACAGCCACGGCCAGCGCGTGTCGCGCACCGAATAATCGGGTTCGAGAAACGCGTCGAGAAACAGGAAGGCGAACAGCAGGCCCACGCCCAGCCACACATAACTCCCACCCAGCCACAATCCATAGGCCGATGCGGCCAGCAAAACAGAATTGAATGCGTACTTCACATAGTCCAACATAGCTTCCTCCAAGTTTGTCTGAACGAACGTCTGCGCGTCTTGTCAGCAAGTATGGTGAAACCAGTCGGAAGGGAACCCAACCCTTAGTCGGGGTTGGGCGCGGGAGGCGGGAACTTATCCGGCGAGCAGTTTGAGTGTGCGCGCCCGCGCCAGCGCCGCGGCGCGGTTCTTGACGCCGAGCTTGGAGTACAGATTGTAGAGGTGCCACTTGACCGTCGCCACCGACAGCGACAGCCTGTCGGCGATCTCCTGATTCGACAGGCCAGCCTCGATCAGGCGCAACAGCTCGAGTTCGCGCGCGGTCGGCGCGTCGCCCGTCAAGCCCTGGCTCTCGTAGGCCTGCATCTGCTCCAGCACCGGGCTGCCACCTACCTTCAGGCCGCTACAGATTTCGCTGAAAAAAGCCCGCTCTTCCTCGGTAACGAAGGGCCAGTCGCGCGGCCGGGTGTCGTTGACCAGGGCGGCGATCAGATCGGCACGGTCGCGGAAAGGCCGCAGGTAGCGGCGCCGAGCGCCCAGTGCAATCGCGCGCGTCAGATGGCGTGCGGCCAGCACCGGATCGTTGCCACCGTGGGTGAGCAGCGCCTGATCGAGCGCCAGCTCCACCAGCCGGCCGCTACGCCCGTCGGTTCTGGCGCGCGCGATTTCCTCGCCGATGAACAGGCCGGCCTGACGGAACTTTCCGGTGGCTATCAGCAAGTCCGTGATCGTCGCATTGATCAGGTCGCGCAAACTCGCGTCATTCGTCGCGGGCAGATCCTCCATCGAGACGGCTTCGCCGCCGAGCCGTATACCGAGCGCCGCGGCCTCCCGTTGCGCCTCCTCCGGGCGCCCCAGCTGAATCAGCCGGCGCGTGATGAAGCAGGACAGCATCATGCTCACGCGCTGCGGATAGACCGCGGCGATTTTGCGCAAGGCAGGCGGCGCCAGATTATCGTTGTCGGCACCGTTCCAAAGCTTGACCGCTGCCTCCAGTCCATAAGCCGCCACGTCGGGAATGCCGTGCGCCTGAATTTTGTGCAAGCCCTGCTCCAACATGCGTTCAGCGTCCGCGCGCAAATCCATTTCCACCGCGCATTTGGCGGCCAGCAAAGCGATCGTGGTGCAGATGCCGGCCTTGCCGCCCAGCTCCCGACTGGCGCGCTGCAACGCGTCTTTCAGGCACAGAGCGGCTGCGGCATGGTCGCCTTCACGCAAGGGAATCAGCGCGTCGATGAGCATCACCCAGCCTTGTCCGTACGCGCTGTTGGACTGGGCTATGCTGGCCTGCGCGATGCGCGTCATGCCGCGCGCGTTGATCAGCCGGCATTCGTTGGCATCATGGATGACACCCGCAGCGGCCACCGTGGCCACGTCGAAAGGCGCATCCATCCGCGCCGTGGCGCTGCGGTCAATGCCGTCGAGCCAGCGCCGCGCCTGCTGCTTGACAGTATCGAGGTGGTCGGTATAGACATCGATGGCGATGCGGATCACTTCCAGGCGGCGCGCAAGACGCACCAGATCAGCGCTGTCGCCGGCGCCGTGCAGGCGGCGCATCAGACGCGTCAGCTCCTCCCGGGCCAGCTCGTAGCGGCGGCTGAACACCAGCGCCCACACATACCAGTAATCGGTTTCCCAGCCACCATGCTCGCCCAGCATGTGCAGTTGATCCAGCCAGCGCCGGTAGCGCCGCAAATATCCCAGGTCGCGCACGAAGACGGCGGCGGTACGCTCGAGGATCGCCGCCGCCATCGGCGCATCTCCGACGGACAGCGCGTACTCAATCGCGTCGGCGCAACGCGACTGCCGGTCGCAGAATTGGGCGGCCCGGAGCACGATCGCGCGGCGCTCGTGCGCGCTGATGTGCTGAGCCGCCTGGCTGGCCAGGTATTCGCGGAACAGGTTGTGCAAACGGTAACGCTGACGCCCCTCCAGTGGAATCAGGAATACGTTGTGCTCCCACAGATATCGCAGGTGGCTGGCGCTATCGGCATCGCCGGTGGCCTCCTCTGCCAGTTCGGCGTCAAAATTGCGCAACAGCGAGAGCTTGAGAAGAAACGCGCGCAGCGGCGCGTCAAATCCCTTCAATAGCTGGGAATTGAGCAAGCTGCCGATGTCCTGATCGGCGCCGGAAAAGCCCGCCAGCGTGGCCTCTGCTTGCGATGAGGAGGACAGGAGAATCTGCATCAGCCGGACCGCGGCCGGCCAGCCTTCGGTGCGCCGGACGAGCCTGTCGATGGCAAAGGCCGGCAATTGGGCGCACAGCGCGGCGCCAAACATCTGGCACACGCCGCCAACGTCCAGGCTCAGTTCAGCCGTCCCGAATTCGGACACCAATCCTTCCAATTTGCAGCGCAGCAGATCAACAGGCAAGGTATCGTTGCTCGACATGACCAGTTTGAGCCAGGTGGGGGCGCGGAATATCAGGCCGTTGAGCAATTCGCCCAAGGTCGGGTCCGAGCAATAGTCCACGTTATCGATGAACAAGGTAACCGGTTCATCCAGCCGCAAACACCGCAACACCTGATCGATCCGGTCGGGCGCCAGATTGCCGCCCTCATGCATGACTTGCATGGCGTGAAAGGCGCTTCGCGCGCGGTCGAACGCCTTCAGGCGCAGTTCCAGAAAATCGAGCAGGTGCTCAACGGTCGCGTCCCTGTCGTCGAAGGAAAACCACCAGCATCGCTCCGATGCGCTCGCTCGGTCGCCATAGAGCACACTTAGCAACACCGTCTTGCCATAACCGATGGGAGCGACCACGGCAGTGACCTTGCGCGCCTGCCCGAACGACGCCAGCAACGTCCGCGAGGCCGGGGTGTCTACAATCGGGAACGAAAACACGGGTGGTTGGTCACTGCCCCCGTGGGGGAGGATAGCACCGTCGAACGCAGCCCCAAGCACACCGCCCACCAGCCCTGCTTGAACATCGTCAGTTCCCGAACCTAGTTTATCCATTTCGCCTCCTCCGTGTTTGCCCGCCGACTGTTCTGATGGAGCGATGCAGGCCACAACTATGACACGGCGGAACGATGCGGCACAAATGCCGTCTGAAGCCCATACTTTAGTATTGCGCGGGCGAGGGCGGCCCCGCAAAATCGGCGCGGGACAATTCGGACACGGCCCCGAGCCGCCCTTGGCTATCTGGCAGAACCTGCACAAAGCTGACCGACCTGGACAGGCACGCGGCAGGGGCATCGGTTCCCGCGGCTCGCGGGAACGGCCATCCTTAGTTAGAGCGGCGAAGGCGAATGGTAAGCAAAACCGTTTTTTCCCGCACTTTTGACTGTGTACATGGCCGTATCGGCGCGTTTATAAATCGAATCCGTGTCCCTTGCGGACGCGCGATATAACGCGATACCAATACTGCAGCCAACTTCCACCTGCCCCGCGTCGCATGGGATCGACGCGCGTACCAGGTCAACGATGCGCTGGGCCAGCGGGTCCAAGGACAAGCGCCCAGAACCCTCGACGATCAAGGCAAACTCGTCTCCGCCGAGCCGGCATACGATTTCATTCTTGCGCTGATAGCTCAGCAGCCGGGAGGCAACCGTTTTCAATACAACGTCGCCTGCCGCGTGCCCGTACCGGTCATTGATTGACTTGAACCCGTCCAGATCGATCAGGAGTAATCCGACCTCGTATGCGGGACTGCGATCGGCGCGCGCTATAGCCTGCGCGAGCGCCTGATCAAACGCCGCCCGGTTGAACAATGTTGTTAAGGAATCATGCTGCGCGCAATACAGCAACTCGGCCTCGTTGGTCTTTTTCTCGGTGATATCCCGGCCAATAGCGTACAGTCCCCGCTCGTTTGACACGACCGCCGGACAGGTCCATGAAATCCAGCGCCATTGTCCATTTTGGTGGCGACATCGGACTTCAAAATTGATGCTGTCCTTACCCGTGCCGAGCGACTTCAATTCCATGTACGCGCGCTCCTGATCATCGGGATGCATGAGCTTCACAACTTGTAGGCCGATCAACTCATCGGGGTGATAGCCAAGGATCCGTCCGAAAGCGAGGTTGACCCGCCGGATCTCTCCCCCTACTTCCGCAATACCGAGCATATCCAGTGAATTATCAAAAAACCATTCACTCTCCGACCTGATGTGACGATAAAGATCGAGTTCGCGCGCGACCTCCTCGCCCGAACGTAAACAGGCGAATTGTTCTTGCTCTAGCGCAGTAATTTTTTGTTTCAGTTCGTCGATGTGCGCCGCCTGCAGCCTAAGCTGTCCTAGCAGGACCAGCGCTTCCGGGAGGTCGGGGACCGGATCGAGCATTATCGAATTCCTTTATCATTTGGACCGCGCCTTGGCCGGCCAGTTTTATCTCGATCACCGTGTCAATCATCCAGCATTCCCGGTACTTTGGCAGCCTAGCACTGGCAATACCAGTCGACAGCCACGCGCCACTCGGTCACGTAGACACAAACAGTGTACACCAGTCAACCACCCCGTCCTGAAGGAAGGAACTTGCAAAATCCCGGTTGACCAACCTCAGTCACACAACATCGTTACTACGTTGCAAACGAAGTAGAAGACCCACCTAAGCCGGTCAGGCGATACAGGACGTGCGCCGAATTCGGCCGTACACCTGCCCACAAGGCGGCCGTCTCGCGCAAATCTCCGATCGCATGCGCACGATCGTCGTAGCATGGCTCGCCATGCGTCCTCCTCTCGCCTTGCCCGCGCTCGCCGGGCATCGCAATCCGCTGCCGCCTCCCTACCGGGATAGGCTCTTAGTCCAACATTCGGGCGTCGTAGCTTATCTGAACGGTCCACCGGCGGTTTGCTAATGTGACAAAATCGAACGATCTATAAAATTTGCATAATAAATAGTTTTACGCATAAAATATGATTGCTATCAATAAAAATAGCATCATAGAAAATATGCGTGCTGCGACACGCGAGTCGTGGAGAACTATGTACAAAAATGACATGCCAGAGGCGAACTGCACACCGAACTGCACACATCAGGTAACCGACTGGCAGTCCCCTGCGGGCCGCGCTGCCACCAGTTGGTTTGCCGTCGCCGCTGTACTTCTGTGTGGCACAGCAGTCGCGATGAACCTCGGGAAAGTCGCGGTAGCCATGTCGCAGTTGCGGCGCGAGTTCGGGCTTTCGCTGGTGGAGGCCAGCTACTTGTCGTCCATGATCAACACGCTGGCTGTCACATGCGGGCTCATCATCGGATTGTTAGCTGGCCGCACCGGCACCCTTCGCATGTGTGTGGGCGGAATGCTGGTCAGTGTACTGGGAACGGCAGGCGCGCTGGCGGCCTCTGGCACCACATTGCTTCTGGTATCCCGCTTCCTGGAGGGTGCGGGGCTGGTATGTGTCGCGGTTTCCGGGCCGTCACTTTTGACGGCCGCCACTACGACCTACGATCGGCGCATTGTCCTGAGCATGTGGAGCGCCTATGTGCCAGCCGGAGTCGGACTGGCCATGTTGATATCGCCCTTGACGATGGAGCACGGCGGTTGGCATACATTGTGGCTGATAACCGCGGTGCTGCTGGCGGGGGCGCTGTTGGCGATACTGCTAAACCGTTCGCAGTATCGCTCCCACCCTGCGCCGAACGCCGCAGCGAGCAGGCCTGATGGCGCTGGAAGCATGCTGACCTCTGCCGCCCCGTGGATGCTGGCTCTGGCAATGGGCACATGGTCGCTGCAGCACTTTGCGCTCATTATCTGGCTGCCGACTTTTCTGGCTGAGCAGCGCAGCCTGGAACCGGGCCTTATCGCGGTTTTATGTTGTGTGATGGTACTCGCCAACGTTCCAGGTAATCTGCTGGGCGGTCTGTTGCTGCATCGCGGTCATGGACGGGGTACGCTGATCGCTTCGACCAGCGCTTTCGCTTTGCTCGCGGGCGCCGGCGTATATCACGACGTTTTGGGGGATACACAGCGCTACGCACTTTGCGTGGCTCTTTCATTTGCCGGTGGCGTGATCCCGGCCGCCGTATTTTCTTCCTCGGCGGTGCTAGCGCGAACCCCGGCACAAATCGCGACACTCCAGGGGCTATTTATGCAGTGCTCAAATCTTGGCTCGTTTATGGGGCCACCAGTCATTGCATGGCTGGTGGCCGGATCCGGGCATTGGCAGGCCGGTTATGCGGCCACCGGGAGCGCGGCGGTGGTTGGCGTGGCACTTGGGCTAATGTTGCACAAAACAGGGCATTGATTTTGGCGCGCACGACCGGGTCGCCTAGCGGGGCAAATTTGGCGACGGCAATTTTTTCAGCTCGTCAATCCACACCAGGCCGGCAACGGAATCTCCCACAGGTATGTACTCGCAGCCGATGGTTGCGCCAGGACGCTGCGATTGGATGCGCTGAAAGGCCAGCGCCATCTCGCCTGCGATCACCGGTTCGCCACGCCGATGCACATCGGCGACCTGGACATGCCTGGCCCACGGCAGCCCGATATCCACCGCACCAGGAAGATAAATCCCCTCCGTGGCCGCGTGATACAGGTCCAGCAGCAACCGCACGTTCGGGAGGTTCAGCCGTTCAAGCCATCCGATGGTGTCGGCCAGCGAACGCAGGAAGTAGCCGGGAACATCGCGCTGGTTGATCGCTTCGAGCACCAGGCAGACATTTTGCGTCGCCGCCATGCCGGCCGCCCAGCGCATGTTTTCGGCAAAGGTAGCGCCCGCCGTCACTAAGTCGCTGTCACCGACCACGCCGGTCGTCACGTGCAGCAGCGGTACGTTGGCCGCCACCGCGCAGGACAGGCCGCGGATGAACCGTTCCCGGAACAGGTTTTGTTGACCATGCGCGGCGGCGAGTCCCTTGTCTTCCGGACTGCCGGGCAGGCCGGCGAGTATTTGCGTCAGCCCGTGTTCGCGCAACAGGGCAGCCACGTCCGCCCCGCTCAACTGGGGCTGAAATACAAACTCGACGCAGTCGAAGCCAGCCGCCCTGGCCGCTTCAAAGCGCATCTGAAACGGCTTGTCCGTAAAAAGCAGACTAAGATTGGCAACGAATTTCATGTTCGAATCAAACTTTCTTTGCAAGGCGCGAAGCTGTTCATCACCGCGCGCGGATCCATCGCGATGACCAGGTGTTTTCCTTGATGCAGGCGATGCAACGCGCGGAAAGACGGTCGCGCGTTTTACTCGATACATCGAAAAATTCCACGTCCGCCGGCCAGTATTCGCCGCAGGTGATGCAGCGCTTTTCCTGGCCGATATCGGTCAGTCTCGACATGCCGAGGCGCTCGCCCGGCGCGACGACTTCCGCCGTTCGCATCAGCTGGCCGTATACGCGGTCTTGACGGTGGTATAGAATTCGGCGGCGTAGCGACCCTGTTCACGCGCGCCGTAACTGGATCCCTTGCTGCCGCCGAAGGGCACGTGATAATCGACACCGGCCGTCGGCGCGTTGACCATCACCATGCCGGCCTGCACCTCGCGCTTGAAATGCACGGCGTGTTTAAGCGACGTGGTGCAGATGCCGGCCGACAGTCCGAATTCGGTATCGTTGGCCAGCGCCAGCGCGTGTTCATAGTCATTCGCCGCGATGACACAGGCGACCGGCCCGAAGATTTCCTCGCGCGCGATGCGCATCGCGGGCAGGGTATCGACGAACAGCGCCGGCTCCAGGTAAAAGCCGGGACGTTCGCGCTGCAGGCGCTGCCCGCCGAAGGCCAGCGTCGCGCCCTCCTCGCGTCCCAGCGCGATATAGTCGAGGTCATGTTGCAGTTGGCCGGCATCCACCACCGGGCCGATATCGGTGCCGGGTGCGCGCGCATCGCCTATCCGCAGGCTGCGCAGGCGCGCGGTCACCGCTTCGACGAAGCGCGGTAATACCGTCTTTTCCACGATCAGCCGGCTCGACGCCGTGCAGCGCTGGCCGGTCGAGAAATACGAACCCTGCACCGCCACCTCGACGGCCTGCGCCAGGTCAGCGTCGGCCAGCACCACCAGCGGATTCTTGCCCCCCATTTCCACCTGCACCTTGGCGCCGCGCTCGCACGCGGCGGCGATGATGCGCCTGCCGGTGCCAACCGAGCCCGTAAAACTGATGGCGTTGACGGCACGCGCGCCGATCAGAGTCTGGCCGACCATGCTGCCCGGCCCCATCACCAGATTAAAGACGCCCGGCGGCAGGCCGGAACGGCTGATGATCTCGCTCAGCGCCCAGGCCGATCCGGGCACCAGGTCCGCCGGCTTGAACACCACGCAATTGCCATAGGCCAGCGCAGGCGCGATCTTCCAGGCCGGGATCGCAATCGGGAAATTCCAGGGCGTGATGATGGCGACCACGCCGACCGGTTCGCGCCGTATCTCGACGTCGATTCCCGGTCGCACCGACGGCAGGCATTCGCCCTGCGGCCGCAATGCCTCGCCGGCGAAATAGCGGAAGATCATGCCGGCGCGCGCCACCTCGGCCACCGCTTCGCCCAGCGTCTTGCCTTCCTCACGCGCCAACAGCTCGCCCAGTTCCTTCTGGCGCGCCAGCAGCTCTGCGCCGATGCGGTCCAGCGCATCGGCGCGCTGCTGGATGCCGCTTCTCGACCACGTGGGAAAGGCCGCGCGCGCCGCTGCCACGGCCTGTCCGGCCTGCGCCGCGTCGCCCTGCGCATAGTGGGCGATGACGTCGTCCGTGTCCGACGGATTGATGTTGGCCCTGGCGCTGCCGGCCTGCTGCCAGGCGCCGTCGATATAGTTCGGTTTCATTTGCATCTCCCTCGTTTCTTTCAGATTGTCGCTTTCAGATACAGCTGGTGCAGCTGGTCCGGATTCATATCTAACCATTCGGCCAGCACCTGGCCGGTATGCTGCCCGAGCGCGGGCGGCGGCATGCGGTAGGCGACCGGCGACGCCGACAGGCGCATCGGGCTGGCCACCAGCGGCACCGTGCCCGCTTCCGGGTGCGGCATCTCGATGCGCAAGCCGCGCGCGCGCACGTGGGGATCGTCGAATACCTGGTCGATGCGGTTGATCGGCCCGCAGGGCACGCCGGCCGCCTCCAGCGCGGCGATCCATTCGTTGGTACCGCGCAGGATCGTCAATTGGCGCAGCAAGCGGATCAACTCCGCACGATGCGCGACCCGTTGCGGATTGGTCGCGTACCGTTCGTCCGCCGCCCACTCCGGATGCCCGGCCACGGCGCAGAAGCGCGCGAACTGGCCATCGTTCCCGATCGCCAAAATCATGTCGCCGTCCGCCGTCGGAAAATCCTGGTACGGCACGATGTTCGGATGGCTGTTGCCCATGCGGCGCGGCAGAACGCCGCCAGCCAGGTAGTTCGATGCCTGGTTGGCGAGACCGGCGATCTGCACGTCCAGCAGCGACAGGTCGACATGCTGTCCCTGCCCGGAGCGGGTGCGCTCGAACAGCGCGGCCTGTACCGCGATGGCGGCGTACAGGCCGGTCATCACGTCGGTCAGCGCGACGCCGACTTTTTGAGGGCCGCCGCCCGGTTCTCCGTCGGCCGCGCCGGTAATGCTCATCAGGCCGCCCATGCCCTGGATCAGGAAATCGTAGCCGGCGCGCGCGGCGTACGGCCCGTCCTGGCCGAAGCCGGTGATCGAGCAGTACACCAGGCGCGGGTTGAGCGCCATCAGGCTGGCCGCGTCCAGGCCGTACTGCGCCAGGCCGCCGACCTTGAAATTCTCCAGTACCACGTCGGCCCGCAGCGCGAGCTGGCGTACCAGCGCCTGCCCCTCCGGCTGCGCGATGTCGATCGCCACCGAGCGCTTGTTGCGGTTGGCACACAGGAAGTAGGCGGCGACATCGGTATCGTTGCCGTCGCCATCCTTCAGGTAAGGAGGTCCCCAGGCGCGCGTGTCGTCGCCCTGCTCCGGCCGCTCGACCTTGATGACATCGGCTCCCAGGTCGCCCAGCACCTGCCCGGCCAGCGGACCGGCCAGCACGCGCGACAGGTCCAATACCTTGATGCCCGCCAGGGCGGCGCCGCGTTGTGTCGTCGCTCTCATGGCGTCAGGAAAAGGCAGCCAGGCCGGTGATGGCGCGGCCGATGATCAGCGCGTGCACGTCGTGCGTGCCCTCATATGTGTTCACCACTTCCAGGTTCAGCAGGTGGCGGATGACACCGAATTCGTCGCTGATGCCGTTACCTCCCATCATGTCGCGCGCCATGCGGGCGATGTCGAGCGCCTTGCCACAGCTGTTGCGCTTCATGATCGACGTCAGTTCGACCGCCGCCGTGCCCTCGTCCTTCATGCGTCCCAGGCGCAGGCAGCCCTGCAAGCCCATGGTGATTTCCGTCAGCATGTCAGCCAGCTTTTTCTGGATCAGCTGATTGGCCGCCAGCGGCCGGCCGAACTGCGTGCGGTCCAGCGTGTACTGGCGCGCGCGCAGGTAGCAATCTTCCGCCGCGCCCAGCGCGCCCCAGGCGATGCCGAAACGGGCGCTGTTCAGGCAAGTGAATGGCCCCTTCAGGCCACGCACGTCGGGGAAGGCGTTTTCTTCCGGGCAGAACACGCCATCCATGACGATCTCGCCGGTGATGCTCGCTCGTAAACCCATCTTGCCGTGGATCGCCGGCGCCGTTAATCCCTTCCAGCCCTTCTCCAGCACGAAGCCGCGGATCGCGCCCTCATCGTCCTTGGCCCAGACGACAAAGACGTCGGCGATCGGGCTGTTCGTGATCCACATTTTCGCGCCGGTCAGCTCGTAACCGCCCGCCACCTTTTTCGCGCGCGTGACCATCGAACCGGGATCGGAACCGTGATCCGGCTCCGTCAGGCCGAAGCAGCCGATCCATTCGCCACTGGCCAGTTTCGGCAGGTATTTCTGGCGCGTCGCCTCGGAACCGAATTCCCAGATCGGGACCATCACCAGCGACGATTGCACGCTCATCATCGAGCGGTAGCCGGAATCGACGCGTTCGACTTCGTGCGCCACCAAGCCGTAGCAGACATAGTTCAAGCCGGTGCCGCCGTAGGCTTCCGGGATCGTCACGCCCAGCAGGCCCAGTTCTCCCATCTCGCGGAAGATCGATGCGTCGGTCTGTTCGTGGCGGAAGTTGGAGAGCACGCGCCCTGCCAGGCGCCCCTGGCAATAGTCGCGCGCGGCGTCGCGCACGGCACGCTCTTCGACGCCCAGTTGGTCGTCCAGCAGCAGGGGGGAACTCCAGTTGAATGCGGTCTTGGTCATCTCGGCCTCGATGGGTTGCGGTGGTTGGAATGGGCCGATCTTAGTGTCCTGACAGGATGCAGGGCAAACGATTTATTCTCACCCAGATATTCTTTTTTCTCATATCTAATTGAAGACTTTCCTTAAATTTCCTCAATTTTCCACCCTATCCATTCTAGAAAAGCATGTCATACATCCCGGCATCGGCATGCCGCAAGCGCCGGACCGCTTCGCGCGGTGGCGCCGACATGCCGGACATGTCGCATTTTTTACGCATAAAATTTAAAACTATGCATAAATAAAAAATTCGCGCATAATAAATTCACACCCCTCCCGGTGACAACATCGCGGCGTCAACGCCTCATAACAAGGAGACTTCATGAAAAGTAGCAACCATGCGCACCTGGCGACGTGCACGGCCGACGGCTGGCCACTGTGCCGGCGCGCCTTCAAACCCGTCGTCGCCACACTGCTGCTGCAATGCGCCGCGGCCGCCTGGGCGATGGAGATCGATACCGGCGCGCCCGACCTCAAGCTCAGCTGGAACAACACCGTCAAGTACAACGCCGCGTTCCGCCTGAAGGAGCGCGCCGCCGGCCTGCTGGTCGACGCCAACATGGACGACGGCGACCGCAATTTCGGCAAGGGCCTGATCTCGAACCGGGTCGACCTGCTGTCGGAACTCGACCTCGCCTACCGGAACTCCGGCCTGCGCGTGACCGGCGCCGCCTGGTACGACACGGTCTACAACCGCGACAACGACCACGATTCCCCCGCCTCCGCCAGCCAGGCCAGCACCGGCTACCGGCAGTTCACCAGCGCCACGCGCGACCTGCACGGCAGGAAGGCGGAATTGCTCGATGCCTTCGTCTACACGCGCGCCGACCTGGGCGGCATGCCGGCCAGCGTCCGGCTCGGACGACACACGGTGCTCTACGGCGAGTCGCTGTTCTTCGGCGACAACGGCATCGCCGGCGGCCAGGCGCCGGTCGATGTCATCAAGCTGCTGTCGGTGCCGGGCACGCAATTCAAGGAATTGCTGATGCCGGTAAACCAGGTGTCGGGCCAGTTGCAGCTCAGTCCCAACCTGACGCTGGGCGGCTATTACCAGTTCGAGTGGCGCGCCAACCGCATCCCGGCATCCGGCAGTTATTTTTCGGGCGCCGATTATGTCGGACCGGGCGCCGAACGCTTTTTCGCGCCGGGCTCATTCGGCCATGTCTATTTCGACCGCAACGCCGACATCCGGCCGAAAAACAGTGGCCAGGGCGGCCTGCAACTGCGCTTCCGCCCGGAGAGCGAGATCGCCGAATTCGGCCTGTACGCGACCCGGTATCACGACAAGGATTTCAATTTGTACCTGAAGCCGGCGAGCGTGCCGTCCCTGCCGTCAGTCGGCAGTTATGAACATGTCTACGGCCAGGACATCCGCGCCTTCGGCGCCAGCGCCAGCACGACGCTGGCCGGCGCCAACGTGGCGCTCGAAGTACTGACCCGCCGCAACGTCCCGCTGGTCAGCGATCCGGTGCTCGCCTTCGGCGCCGACAACGCGGGCAATCCGGCCTACGCGGTCGGCAATTCGCTGCACGCCAACCTCTCGGCGATCTATGTCTTGAACGGCAGTCCACTGTGGGACGGCGGCACGCTGCTGGCGGAACTGGCCTGGAACCGGCGCCTCGGCATCACCCGCAATCCGGCCGCGCTCGACCCGAACACCACGCGCGACGCGTCCGGCCTGCGCGCGCTGTTCATCCCCGAGTATTACCAGGTCGCCGCCGGCGTCGACCTAGCGGTGACGGCGGGTGTTGGCTATGCGATCAGCGGGCGTTCATCCACCAACGTGAAATTCGCCGGCGGCGCCGAACATGGCGGCGACCTCAGTGTCGGCGCCAGCCTGGACTTCCGCAAGAAATACAAGCTCAGCATGAACCTGGTGCATTTCTATGGCGCGGCGGGCACCTTCATTTCGCCCAACGCGCCGCCGGCCGCCACCATCCTGCAATACCGGCAGACCAACCAGGACCGCGATTTTCTGTCGGTCTCGCTGCAAAGCACTTTTTAACGACAAGGAGCACTGGAGATGAACAAGATGAACATGGGCGCCGCCGCTTGCGCCGTGATGCTGGGCCTGGCCATGGCCGCAGCGCAGGCCGCCGTCGGCGCCGACGAGGCGAATAAACTGAAAGGGGAACTGACCCCGGCCGGCGCCGAGAAGGCTGGCAACAAGGCCGGCACCATCCCCGCCTGGGATGGCGGCGCCACTCGGGCGCCGGCCGCCTATAAAGAGGGCGATCCGCGCCCGGACCCGTACGCCGGCGAAAAGCCGCTGCTGTCGATCAGCGCGAAAAACATGGAACAGTACGCGGACAGGCTGACCGACGGCGTCAAGGCGCTGATGAAGAAATACCCAAGTTATCGCATCGACGTCTATCCGACCCACCGCACCGCCGCCATGCCGCAGTGGGCCTACGAGAACACGTATAAGAACGCCACCCGCTGCAAGACCACCGACGGCGGCCTGTCGATCGACGGCTGCTACGGCGGCGTGCCGTTCCCGATTCCGAAGACCGGCCACGAACTGATGTGGAACCACCTGCTGTCGTGGAAGGGACAAGCCACGTCGATGCTGTTCCGCCTGTTCGTGACGACTTCCGACGGCAAGTCGACGATGGCGTCCGACGGCCTGAGCGAAGTGCAGTCGCCGTACTGGTTCAAGGATGGTTCAGCCGACAAATTCAACGGCGATTACAACAACCTGATGCTGGCCACCTATGGCCCGCCGTTCAAGGCCGGCGAATCGATCCTGCTGCGCGACACCGTCAACGCCGGCAAGGGACGGCAAGCGTGGCAATACCTGGTCGGGCAGCGTCGCACGCGCAAGGCGCCGACGCTCGGTTACGACACGCCAGACAGCGTGGCTTCCGGCGCATTCTACTTCGATGAAGCGTTCGGCTTTTCCGGCGCGCTGGACCGCTACGAGTGGAAGATCATCGGCAAAAAGGAAATCTATATTCCCTACAACACCAACCGCACCTGGCTGGCCAAGGCGCCCGAGCTGCTCGGACCGCAACACCTGAACCCCGACCACGTGCGATGGGAACTGCACCGCGTGTGGGAAGTGGAAGCGACCGTGGCCGCCGGCAAGCGCCACGCGGTGCCCAAACGCCGCTATTACCTCGACGAGGACACGTATACGATGGTGCTGTCGGACATGTGGGATGGCCAGGGCCAGATCTGGCGCGTCGGCTACACGCTGCCGATGGCCATGCCGGACGTGCCGGGGTCGATCGCGCAAAGCTTCGGCCTGTACAACCTGCTGGCCAACACCTATGTGCTGGCCAACTACCCGGGCGAAAAACCCTACCAGTTCAAGCAGCTGGCCCCGTTCAACGACAGTTATTTCACGCCTGAAAACCTGGCGGCCAAGGGCTCGCGCTAGCGAAGCGTCCACCATCGCATGACACGTACGGCGGCCGGGAAGACGGCAAAGTTCCCCGGCCGCGCTCAAGGAAAGCACCATGACACATACACCTTTCAAGCCGCGCCATGCGGCGATGACCCTGCTCGCCCTGGCCGCGCTGTGCGGCGCCGCGCGCGCCGAACCGGACGTGCTGGAACGCCCCGCCCTGCCCAGCGCCAAGGCGGCCGCTTCCGTGCTGCTGGCGCTGGCGCAGGCGGGTCCGCGCCTGGTCGCGGCCGGCGAACGCGGCATCATCCTGTGGTCCGACGACGGCGGCGCCAGTTGGCGCCAGGCCAGCGTGCCGGTCAGCGTCTCGCTGACGGCGCTGCGGTTTACGGGCGCGCGCGACGGCTGGGCTCTGGGCCACAGCGGCGTGCTGCTGCGCACGCGCGACGGCGGCCAGACCTGGGTCAAACAGCTCGACGGCAGGCAGGCCGCCAGCCTGGTGCTGAACGCGGCGCGCGCCGCCGGCGCATCCGGCGCGGCGCTGGCCGACGCCGAACGGCTGGTGGCCGATGGTCCCAGCAAACCTTTCCTCGACCTGCATTTTTTTGATGCGGCGCACGGCCTGCTGGTCGGCGCCTTTGGCCTGCTGTTCGCCACCGACGACGGCGGCCAGACCTGGCTGCCGGCGCAGCAACGCATCGACAATCCGAAAGGTAAACACCTGTACGCGATCGCCGGCGATGGCAGCGAATGCGTGATCGCCGGTGAACAGGGCGCGGTGTTCCGCTCCACCGACGGCGGCAAGACCTTCGCCACGCTGTCCACCGGTTACGAAGGCAGTTATTTCGGCGCCATCGCGCTGGCGCCGCGCGCCGCCCTCGTGTTCGGCATGCGCGGCAACGTGCGCTGGTCCGACAATGCCGGCGCCAGCTGGCACAGGAGCGACATTCCCGCCGCCGCGTCGATCACCGCCGGCCTGCGGCTGCGCGACGCTTCGCTGCTGCTGGCCGACGAGACGGGCCAGTTGTATCGCAGCACCGACGACGGTAAAAATTTCGTCCACCTCGCGCCGCCGCGCCCTTCGCCATTTACCGCCGTGCTGCAGACCGGCGACGGCAAATTGCTGTTGTCCGGCATGCGCGGCATCACCAGCCTCGCGCTGAACCAGACCAAGGTGCAACCATGAAGCTCCCAGTATCCGACCATCCCGTCATCGCCGATCCGGCCGACTTCGACCGGCGCTCCGGCTCCCTGCTGGAGCGCCTGCTGTTCAACCACCGCATCGTCGTCGTGGTGCTGTTCGTGCTGATCACCGCCGCGCTGGCGTGGCAGGCGGCCGGCATCCGCCTCAATCCCAGCTTCGAGCGCATGATCCCGGCAAAACACCCATTCATTTTGAACTACCAGCAGCACAAGGCGGACCTCGGCGGATTGGGCAACACGCTGCGCATCGCCGTGGCGAACGACCACGGCACGATCTACGACGCGGCCTATATGGAAACGCTGCGCAAGCTCAACGACGAACTGTTCCTGCTGCCCGGGGTCGACCGCTCGTTCATGAAATCGATCTGGATGCCGGCGGTGCGCTGGATCGGCGTGACCGAAGAAGGTCTCGACGGCGGCCCCGTGATCCCGGACGGCTTTGACGGTTCTCCCAAAAGCCTGGACGAACTGCGCGCCAATATCGAACGTTCCGGAGAAATCGGCTCGCTGGTGGCGCCGGACCTGCGTTCGAGCGTGATCGTGGTGCCGCTGCTGGAAGCGCAAGGCACGCAGCGGCTCGACTACCTGAAACTGTCGTCCGGCCTGGAACAGCTGCGCGAACGCTACCAGGCGCAAGGCGTGCATATCCATATCACCGGCTTCGCCAAGGTCGTCGGCGATTTGATCGAAGGCATGCGGCAAGTGCTGGTGTTTTTCGCCGTCGCGCTGGCGATCTGCACTGCGATGCTGCTGTGGTACACGCGCTGCGTGCGCAGCACGCTGCTGGTGGTGGCGTGCTCGCTGGTGGCGGCGCTCTGGCTGCTGGGACTTCTTCCTCTGCTGGGTTTTGAACTGGACCCGTATTCGATCCTGCTCCCCTTCCTGGTGTTCGCCATCGGCATGAGCCACGGCGCGCAAAAGATGAACGGCATCATGCAGGACATCGGGCGCGGCACGCACAAGCTGGTGGCGGCGCGCTACACCTTCCGCCGCCTGTTCCTGGCGGGGCTGACCGCGCTGCTGGCCGACGCGGTCGGCTTCGCCGTGCTGATGGTGATCGACATCCCCGTCATCCACGACCTGGCGCTGTCGGCCAGCATGGGCGTCGCAGTGCTGATTTTTACAAACCTGATCCTGCTGCCAGTGCTGCTGTCCTATGTCGGCGTCAGCCCCGCGGCCGCGCTGCGCAGCCTGCGCGACGAGGAGGCGCCGCGCAAGCTCGCCTTCTGGGCTTTCCTGGATCGTTTTACGCAGCGCAAGTGGGCCAGCGCGGCACTCGTTGTCGCCACCGTGCTGACGGTGGCCGGCGGCGCCGTCAGCCTGCACCTGAAAATAGGCGACCTCGATCCCGGCGCGCCGGAGCTGCGGCCGCAATCGCGCTACAACCGCGACAGCGCCTACATGGCCGCCAACTATGCCGCCAGCAGCGACAATTTCGTCGTCATGGTGCAGACGCCGCAATACATGTGCGCGCAATACGCCACACTGGCGCAGGTCGAGGCGCTGGAGTGGAAACTGCAGCAATTGCCGGGCGTGGAATCGACCAATTCCTACGCCACGCTGAGCAAGCGCGCATCGGCCGCGATGAACGAGGGTAACCTGAAATGGTTCGATCTGCCACGCTCGCAGGACATGCTGAACGCCATCACGACGCGCGCCCCGCGCGAGCTGCTGAACCAGAATTGCGACCTGCTGACCGTCTACGTCTACCTGAAAGACCACAAGGCCGACACGCTGGACGGCGTGGTGCAGGCGGTCGAGACCTTCGCCGCCGCCAACAACGGCAAAGATATCCAGTTCCTGTCCGCCGCCGGCAACGCCGGCATCGAGGCGGCCACCAACATCGTCGTCAAGAAGGCAAACACGCAGATGCTGGCGCTGGTCTACGCCGCCGTCACCCTGCTGGCCTTCATCACGTTCCGCTCGTGGCGCGCCGTCGTCTGCGCGATCCTGCCACTGATGCTGACGTCGGTGCTGTGCGAGGCGCTGATGGTGGCACTCGGCATCGGCGTCAAGGTGGCGACCTTGCCCGTGATCGCGCTGGGCGTGGGCATCGGCGTCGATTACGCCCTGTACGTGGTGTCGGTCACGCTGGTCGAATTGCGCAAGGGCGCCAGCCTGTCGCAAGCCTATTACAAGGCGCTGCTGTTTACCGGCAAGGTCGTGGTGCTGACCGGCGTCACGCTGGGCGCGGCGGTGGCGACGTGGGCATTTTCTCCGCTGAAATTCCAGGCCGACATGGGCATCCTGCTCGCGTTCATGTTCATCTGGAACATGCTCGGCGCGCTGATCCTGCTGCCGGCACTGGCGCACTTCCTGCTGCGACCGGCCGCGCAGCCGCAAGAGCAAACCGAAACCCTGCCGGAAGCGCGCCGCATGAATGGCGCCCTGTCCTGAACCACCATTCACCATTATCACGAGGAGAACCCCATGCAAGCAAGACTCATCGGCCTGTTTCTGGCCATGTTGACCGGCATGCTGCCCCTGGCGGTGTTCGGCGCGCCGCAGCAGGCCACCCGCGACGACGCCATCCGGTTCGTCGGCAAGGCGGTCGCGCACATCCGGCAACACGGCAAGGAGCGCGCCCTGCAGGATTTTAACAACGCGCACGGACCATTCGTCGAGCGCGAGCTCTACATCGTCGTGCTCGACATGAACGGCACGCTGCTGGCCGACGGGCTCAATCCCAAGCTGGTCAACAAATCGCTGCGCGACGTGCGCGACATCAACGGCAAATATTTTGTCAGGGAAGAGTTAAAACTGGCCATTGAGAAGGGTAAGGGCTGGGTCGATTTCCACTGGCCCAATCCGGCGAGCGGCGCCCTGGAAACGCGCTCCAGCTACTTCGAACGCGTTGACGACTATATCGTGCTGACGGGCGTCTACCAGCAACGCTGACCGGCACGGCGATGCCACGCCCGGCCGCACCGGCGGCCGGGTTCGCCATGCAAAAAAACACACAACGGAGACACACATGAAATCCCTTAACACTTACGAGAACCGGTTGCTGCTGCTATTGTTCTTCACCGTCGGCTTCGTCTTTTTCGACCGCCTGTCGATCAACTTCCTGTTCCCCTTCATGCGCGCCGAGTTCGAGCTGACAAACGGGCGCATCGGCATGCTCACGTCCGCGCTCGCGCTGACCTGGGCGGTGTCGGGCTACTTCCTGGCCACCTGGGCCGAGCGCCTGAAACGCCGCAAGCCCGTCCTCATCGTCGCCGTCGTCGTGTTCTCGGTCTGCTCCATCGGTTCCGGACTGGCCGGCACCTTCATGCTGCTGGTGCTGGCGCGCGCAGTGATGGGCCTGGCCGAAGGCCCGGTCCTGCCCATCAGCCAGTCGCTGATGGGGTTCGCGTCCAGCGACTCGCGCCGCGGCTTCAACATGGGTTTTATCCAGGCCTCCGCCGGGGGCCTGCTCGGCGCGGTACTGGCGCCGATGATCGTGGTGCCGCTGGCCGCCGCGTACGGCTGGCGCGTGACATTCTTCGTCGCCGGCATCCCGGGGCTGATCATCACCATGTTCCTCACCAGATACCTGGCCGAACCCCGTGCAGTCGTAGCCAGGACATCGGCCGCCCCAAGCTCCCTGGTGGCCATGGTCCGGCAGCGCAATGTCGGTCTTTGCCTCTTGATCAGTTGCCTGTTGATCACATGGTTCGTGGCGCTAATGACTTTCACGCCAATCTACCTGATCGAGACGCGCGGCTTCAGCGCAGGCGAGATGAGCATCCTGATGACGGTGCTCGGGATTTCCAGCGTCATCAGCGGCTTCGCCGTGCCCGCGATCTCGGACCGGATCGGCCGGCGCCCGACGATGATCTTTTTCGCCGCCCTGTCGGTGGCCGTGCCGCTGGTGCTGGTCTTTTTCGAAGCGTCGCTGCCGGTGCTGGGCGCGCTGCTGTTCGCGACTTATTTCGGCTACGGCTGCTTCCCGCTGTTCCTGGCGACCATCCCCGCCGAAACGGTCGGCATCGCCCACGCGGGCCGGGCGATCGGGCTCGTGATCGGCGTCGGCGAAATTGCCGGCGGCTTCATCGCGCCCACGATCGAGGGGTATGCCGCCGACCGGTTCGGACCCCAGGCGCCGTTCCTGATCGCGTCCGGCGCCGCCGTCATCGCCACCCTGCTGTCCTTCGCGCTGAAGGAAACCGCGCCGGGCCAGGCGCGCCGCGCGGATGTCGCGGCGGCGGCCAGCGCGGGCGCCACATCGTCCTGATCATCGGCGGTATGCCGCCGGCCGTGGCACCGAACCGACTTGAACGAAAAAAACCCGCATCGTTGCGGGTTTTTTTATTTCCGGTCAACCGACGGACCTTACTGCAACGTGGCCTGCTGGCGCTCGATGGCCTGGCTGACGCTGGCCTCGGTGTGGGTGATGTGTTCGCGCAACAGCGCGACGGCGCGCTCCTTGTCGCGCGCCAGCACGGCGTCGAGCAATCCCTGGTGTTCATTGTTCTTGTGGCGCTCGGCGTGCCGGTGTTGCGCCGAAAACCGGCGATAGCGCTCTGCGCGGTCGAACAGCGAATCGATCATGCCCAGCAGCAGCGTCGACGGGCAGGCGCCGAACAGCGCGAAGTGGAACGCCTTGTGGCGCTCGGCCCAGTCGTCGTCGAGCGCGACCGGCCCCTTGCCGAGGCGCTTTTCCACCATGCTGAGGCGGTGGAACGCGGCCAGCACCGCGCCTTCCCATTCATCGTCGCCATAGGTGATCGCGTCGGACAAGGCTTCGCCTTCCAGCAGCGAGCGGATGCGCGTGATCTCGCGGAAATCCGCCACCGACAGCGGGGCGACCCGGAAACCCTTGTTTTCGCTGGCGTGTACGATGCCGTCCTGCGCCAGCCGGTTCAAGGCTTCGCGGATAGGCGAACTGCTCAAGCCATAGGCTTTCGACAGCGCGTCCACCTTCAGCTTGGTCCCCGGGCTGAGTTCACCGCAAACGATGGCGCGCTTCATTTTATGCAGCGCGACCTCGATCAGGGATGAAGCAGGGGCGGAATCAAGGGCTGGCTTTTCCATGATGGAAATCCTGGTGGGAATAGATATGCAATTTTATGCGTAAAATGAAATAAAATGCAAATTAAATCTATCGTGCACGCGCATCGCCCGGCCAATATTGCGCCGGGCGAGGCGCGCGGGTCACGCCATGTCGAGGCCGACGGCCGGGCCTGCACCGTGGGACAAGCGGTCGCGCAGCGCCGCCAGTAGCGCTGCGCCCTCTTCAGCGGAAGCGGCCGTGCCGAACACATAATGATCCGGCCTCACCAGCGCCACCGCGCACTGGCGCTGCGCCATCCAGTCGCGCAGCACACTGCCCTCCTCCCGGTAATCGTTCCGTCCCGGCTCGCCATGTTGCTCCTCGCCGCACAGGCGCACGCAAGCCAGCGGCACGCCGGCCAGGCCCGGCGTATCGCGCACCGCCGCTTCGAACGGCGCCAGGTCGACGCCGGCGGCGGCGACGATGCGGAACACCAGCCCGGTGAAGCTGTCGAGCAGGCCCTTGCTGCCGGCGTGGTTTGTCACCAGCGGCTGCGGGAACAGGGCGCCGCGCGCGCCGACACGGTCCAGCGGTGCCAGGAAGCCGCCGGACAGCCCCGGTATCAGCGACTGGCGCACGGTCGGCCCGGTCTGGCGCGCCATCTCCTCCAGCATGACCCGGTCGCGCGCAGCGGCCCGTTCCGGATCGCGTTCGCAGATGACCTGGCCGAATTCCTTCGTCACCAGCGTCGTCTGGCGCACATGCGGCTGGCGCTCTTCCTGGTAGGTGTCGAGCAGCGCCGGCGACGCCAGGCCACGCCGCACCATGGCCAGTTTCCACACCAGGTTCGAGGCGTCGCGTATGCCCTGGCACATGCCTTGCGCCATGAACGGCGGTGTCATGTGCGCCGCATCGCCCAGGAAGAACAGCTTGCCGTCGCGCCAGGTCTTCAGGATCAGGGCGTGAAAACGGTAAGCGGAAGCGCGCCAGATCTCGTACTCGTGCGGCGCCAGCCAGCGCGCGAGCAGCTTGCGGATCGCCTCCGGTTGCGCGATGCCGGCCGGCGTCTCGTCCGGGTTGATCATGAACTCCCATCGCCTGTGTCGGCCGGGGCCGACAATATAGGTGCAGGGCCGCTCGACCTCGCAGTACTGGATATTCGTCTCAGGCATTGTATGCAGCGCGTCTTCCGACACGATGATGTCGACCACCATCCAGGGTTCATCGAACTGCAAGTCTTCCATTTCAAGTCCCAGCCTGCCGCGCAGCGCGCTGGTGCCGCCGTCGCAGGCCAGCACATAACGGCTGCGCACTTCGCGCTGGACTCCGTGCCGGTCCCGCAGCAGCACGAGATAGCCGTCGTCCTGCGGCGTCACCGACAGCGCCTCGGTGCCCAGTTCCAAGGTCACGCCGGGCCGCTCGCGCAGCCGCGCGCGCAACGCGCCCTCCACCGCCGGCTGCGAAAACACGTAGTTGGGCGCCCACCCCAGCGGATACGGGGCGGCGGCCGGCGCGATGCGCTTGATCACCCGCCCGCCGGCGCCGTGGTATTCCGAGGTCCTGTAAGGCATCACGTGGCCGGCGATGGCGCCGGCGATGCCGATATTGTCGAACACGCGCATGACCTCGTGGTCCAGGCCGAAAGCGCGCGGCATGTCGTACACGTCCAGCAGCTTGTCGACCACCAGCGTCTTGAGCCCCCACATCCCGGCCAAGTTCGCGGCCACCGCGCCGACCGGGCCGGCGCCGACGATCATCACATCACAATCCATTCCGATCTCCTGTCTTGTTTCGCAAAGCGCTCAGACCCGCTGCTGCCGTATCTGCTCGCGGGTTTTCGCGATCCAGGCGTCGCGCGTCTGGAAATCTGGCCGGCGCCGGCACATCGCTTCCGTGGCGGCGAGAATGTCGGCGGCCGGCTGCGCCAGGTCGAGCGGCTCGCGGCATGGTTGCGGCGAATAGAACGGCGTGTCGACATACATTTCGATCGGGTTGCCTTCCGGGTCCGTAAAGTACATCGACCAGGCGTTGCCGTGATCGACCTGCGAGATATCGCGCAAGCCGAATTCGAGCGCCTTGCGGTAATACGTCCGCAAGTCTTCCAGCGAGTCGAGCAGGAACGACAACTGGTTGATCGGGTTGAAGGGCAAGCCGGTGGGCTTGCCGTCGAACAGGACCAGCTGATGGTGAATTTCCGGGTCCTGCGTCATGAAAAACAGGCGGTGGCCGGTCGAGGCGACGCCGCGGTCGCTGACGATGAAACCGATTTTCGAGCAATAGAACTCGACCATCATATCGAGGTCGGCGCAGAAGATCCCGGTATGTGTGTACTGTATGCGTGGCAGTTGCGACATGATTGATTCCTCCAGGTGTACGAGGCGCTCAGGCTTCATCGGTGACGGGGTTTGACAGGGTGCCGATCTGCGAAATGACGACCTCGAAACGGTCGCCGGCCTTCAGGAACAGCGGCGGCGTGCGCTTGAAACCGATGCCGCTCGGCGTACCAGTAGCCAGGATGTCGCCCGGATTCCACGGCAGCGCCCGGGACACGTAGGCGATCAGCGTCGGGATGTCGAATGCCAGTTCGGACAGCATGCCCTGCTGTACCTGCTCGCCGTTCAACAGGCCGGTCAGGCGCAATTCCCGGTAATCGGCGATCTCGTCGGCCGTCACCAGCCAGGGTCCGAGCGCACCCGTGGCCTGGAAATTCTTGCCCATGCCGTACTGGTGGGTGTGAAATTGCCAGTCGCGCACGCTGGCGTCATTAAAACAGGTGTAACCGGCCACGTGGTCCATCGCGTCGGCCGGATCGATGTGCGCGCCGCCCTTGCCGATCACCACCGCCAGTTCCGCCTCGAAGTCGAACTGTTCGGAGACCCTGGGCCGCAGCAGTGCCGCGCCATCGGCGATCAGCGTCTCATGATAGCGCTGGAAAATCACCGGGTACTGGCCGATCTTGCGGCCCGCCTCGTGCGCATGCTCGACATAATTGATGCCGACGCAGACCACCTTGCCCGGCTTCGGGATCACCGGTTCCAGCTGCACGCTGGCGAGCGGGTAGCTGGCCGCGGCGCCGGCGACGATTTCCCTGGCCTGGGCCAGCGCGGCGGTACTGCCCAGCAGTGCGGCCAAATCGACGATGCCGTCGAGCCGTCCGCTCAGTTCTACCACGTCCTCGTTGACGACTGCGCCGAAACACGGCTTGCCTGCGTGGCGATACGAAATCAATTTCATACTTTTCTCCTTGGATGTGCGGGGGACGGGCATGCGCCAGACCTGGAGCAATTATAGGAGCTTAGTGAATTTTTGTGCACAAAAATATTTAATTTGCATAAAACATTCTTACATGTATAATTTTAAGCACAGGGCGAGGCGGCCGATGCCGCGCCCTGGTCCGCCCATGTCGCCGCAAGTCCGTCGGCGGCGCGGGCGATTCCGATCATTGTTGTTGCTGTGAAGGCGAGAGCCTTGTACTGAGGAGATGTTGATGTCGCTGGTTAAAGTGCGCAAGTACAAACTGGATGTCGAGGAAAGCTGGCACGAGGGCGGCCCGGTGCTGTCGCAACCGCTGAAAATCGCGGTGGCGGTGGCGGTCGTGAGCAATCCGTATGCCGGACGTTACGAGGCTGACCTGTTGCCCTTCATGGCGGAACTGCGCCAGCTGGGCGCCGAGCTGTCGGCCCGGCTGATCGCCGCGCTGGGTGGCGCGGCCGCGGTGCAGGCGTATGGCAAGGGCGCGGTGGTTGGAGAGGATGGCGAACTGGAACACGGCGCCGTCTGGCACGAGGCCGGCGGCTGGGCGATGCGCGAAGCGCTGGGACAGCCGAAGGCGATCGTCCCGGCGGCCAAGACCATCGGCGGCGTCGGCACGCGCCTGGCGATGCCGCTCGGCCACATCCACGCCGCCTATGTGCGCAGCCATTTCGGCACGGCCGACATGACGGTGTGGGATGGTCCGCGCCGCGGCGAGATCGCGTTCGGCCTGGCGATGGCGACGGGGGGCCGCATCCACGCCCGCCTCGGCGGCCTGGATGCGGCCGACGTGGCCGGCAACGACGGCCTGCGCTAACAAGCAAAACCTATAAACGAAAGAGACCATGATGAGCAAAATGATGCGCGCAGCAAGAATGCATGAAGTCGGCAAGCCGATGGAAATCGAGATGATCCCGGTGCCGGAAGTGCGGGCGACCGATGTGCGGGTCAACGTCAAGGCGTGCGGCATCGTGCCGAACCTGGGCAATGTGCTGAGCAACTGGGGCAACTGGTTCCCCCACCTGCCGCTGCCGAAGCTGCCGGCGATCTTCGGGCTGGACCCGGCCGGCGTCGTCGAAGCGGTGGGGTCGCAGGTGATCGGCTTCAAGCCGGGCGACCGCGTCTACGTCAATCCGGCCCGCTATTGCGGCGCCTGCCGCAACTGCCGCGCCGGCGAAACCACCGCCTGCGCCCACTACACTTTTAATGGCTATTTCGGCTTTTCGAAGCGCTCGCAGCGCATCTATGACGACTATCCGTACGGCGGCCTGTGCGAATTCATGACGGCGCCGCAAACCAGCCTGGTGCGCCTGCCGGACAATATGCGCTTCGAGGAAGCGGCGCGCCTCGGTTACCTCGGCACGGCCTATCGTGCGCTACAAAGCGCCGGCGTCAAACCCGGTTCGACGGTGCTGGTAAACGGCATCAGCGGCACGCTGGGCATCGGCGGCGCGCTGTTCGCGCTGGCACTGGGCGCGCGCCGCATCCTCGGTACAGGACGCAACAGGGAACTGCTGCAGCGGGTCAAGGCGCTGGCGCCGGACCGCATCGACGTGCTGTCGCTCGACGACGGCGCCATCAAGGAATGGGCGGATCAGATCACCGAAGGCGAAGGGGTCGACGCCGTGGTCGACGCGCTCGGTCCCGGCGCGAGCCACGGCCCGATGCTCGATGCCCTGTCGGCGCTGCGCCGCGGCGGCAAGCTGGTCAACGTGGGCGCGGTGGCCGGCGATGTCCCCATCAACCTGCACTACCTGATGGATAATGACATCTCGCTGATCGGCTCGGCCTGGTTCACCACCGCGCAGGGGCAGCAGATGGCCGACCTGGTGGAAGCGGGTATCGTCGACATGTCGATCTTCGAACACCACCGCTTCCCGCTGGAGAAGATCAACGAGGCCATCGGCGGCATCGACAACCGCTCCGGCGGCTTCAGCAACTTTGTCATCTGCCCATAAAGGAGCGCAACATGCAGATCCGACGTATCGTGACCGGCCATGACGGCGAAGGTTACGCCGTGTTTGTCACCGACGCACCGGCGCCGCGCGCGGCGGCGTTCAGCAGCGTGCCTGGCCACGCCTTCGCGCAAGTCTGGGCCACCGCGCCGGGCGCGGGCCTGCCCGTTCAGTCAGGCGACCCGACGCTGGCGCACGCTTCGCTGTTGCCGGCGCCGGGCGGCAGCAGCTTTCTGGTCGTGACCTTCCCGCCCGATGCCGTCATGATGAGCCCCGGGTTCGACGGCGCGGAGGCCGGAGTGGAACTGGGCGCAGCCCTGCCCGGCCTGATCGAAGCCTTCGAACCGGATTGCCCCGGCATGCACACGACCGACAGCATCGACTACGGCATCGTGCTCGACGGCGAAATCTGGCTGGAACTGGACGGCGGCGCGAGCAGGCAGTTGGGCAAAGGGGACGTGGTCGTGCAAAACGGCACGCGCCACGCTTGGCGCAACAGGACCGATCGGACGGCCACGCTCGCGTTCATCCTCATCGGCGCGGCCAGGAAGGAGTGACAGCATGGATGACTGCCTGTGCGGCGATGCCGTGCGCGACCTGATCTTCCGCGAGGCGCGCAGCCAGAACCGCTGGCAGCCGCGCCCCGTGTCGGACGGCCTGTTGCGCGAAGTGTACGAACTGATGAAATGGGGGCCGACCAGCATGAACACGGCGCCGCTGCGGCTACTGTTCCTGCGCACGGACGAAGCCAGGGAAAAGCTCGTTCCCGCGCTGGCGCCGGGCAATGTCGACAAGGTCAGGACGGCGCCGGTCGTGGCCGTGGTGGCTTACGACAGCGCCTTTTATGACAGGCTGCCGTTCCTGTTTCCGCACCGGCCGAACGCGGCGGACATGTTCCGCCACAACGAGCGCTTGAGCGAAGCCACCGCGTTCCGCAACGCCACGCTGCAGGGCGCCTACCTGATGATCGCGGCCAGGATGGTGGGACTCGATTGCGGGCCGATGTCCGGCTTCGACGAGGACATGGTCAACCAGATCTTCTTCGCGGACCACACCTGGAAAGTCAATTTCCTGTGCGGGCTCGGTTATGGCGATCCGGCCGGCCTGTTCCCGCGCCATCCGAAACTGGCCTTCGACGACGCCTGCGAGTTTGGCTAGGCAATCCAAGCGGCACGCGCGGCTCATTCCAGCAAATAGGCGTCGTACACGACGGCCGCGCCAAGGCGCATCGCCGACCCCACACCGATGGCGCGGTTGAGCCACGTGTAGCGCGGGTCGGACGTTTCAAAGCTCATGGTCAAGCGAAAAGTATATTTGGCGGGATCGACCGGATTACCCTTGCCGACTTCCGCCATCACGTCGGCCGGTCCATAGCGAAAACCTTTGGTTTGCAAATAGATCAACGCGCCGTCGCTGGTCTTGAGCAGGTAGCGGGTGTCGATGATGGCAAGCCCCTGGGCGGTGACCACCTGCCAGTCAGCGCCATTGTTGAGGATCGCTCCCTTCAAGCGCTCGCCGTCGAAACTGCCGCTGGTAATCGGGATGATGCGACGACGCCCGAGATCGCTGGTCGCACCCAGCTCCCAGATCGGCGCTTCCAGATTGACAACAAATCGCGCGAGATGCTCCAGCTTTGGTTTGGGTGGCTGGAAGCCGTCTTTATCCGCAGCGCACGCCGCTCCGGAACCCGCAATCAATGACAACAACGTGAGACAAATGCCCAGGTATTTTTTCATATCTTCTCCGTTCTCAATGTCAACCACCGAACTCAATCGAATTCGACTCATTTTTGGCAACCGCCATTCCCGCGCAAGGCTAGGCTGGCTGGATCGTGCCCCAGCAATTAATTATAATTTATAATTATTATTTATAGTAAAATAAGTGCGCGAATACTACATGCCCGCCGAGTCATCGAAATGGAATGGGATTTATATACCGCTGCCGGTGCACTGCTGCCCGCAGAATGGCGGCAGCTTCCTGATTGCGCCCTTCGCGCCAGGCGCCGTGATGACGCGCCAGGAATTCGACGACGCGGCGGCGAAGCCAGGAAGAAGCTGATTCCCGCGTTGGCGCCGGGCAATATCGACAAGGTCAGGACGGCGCCGGTCATGGCCATGGAAGATTACGACAGCGCCTTTTACGACAGGCGCCGGAAGTTGCTCAGAAGTTTTTAAGCAGCGCAAGTTTCCCCTGCGGCCGCTTTTGCATTAGGGCCTGTCATCAATTGCGCCAGACAACGGCCGCTGCCAAGTGAATCGCCCCGAGGAAGCTGCAGGTGGTCTTGTCATAGCAGGTGGCAATGGCCCGATACTGTTTGAGTCTGGCGACGTAGTTCTCGATCAGATGACGCGCCTGATAAATATGACGGCCGTAGTCACGCGGCTGTTTCCGGGAACGGTCGCAGGAATCACAATGCCTCGACGCATTCTTCAACGGAGCGATCACTCCTTCTTTCGCATTCTAGGCTTTGTCGGCGATGATTCGTCCGCGAGTTGCACCGCCCACAGCAGCAAACCCTTGATGTTTTGGAAGCGAGGATCGGAGTCGAACCGACCCACACGGCTTGCAGGCCGTTTTCCATCTTTACAAATCAAACACTTACGCGAAAACCTCTCGAAAAACCTCTCGAACTGCCTTTATTGCAGGCTAATCGCGCCGCCAGAAAGCGGCTTGATCGGTATCCGTTATCCCACTAAATTTTCCTTAGCTTCGATCAAATGTAATGGTCAACGGTTTGGGTCTTGGGCCGGCGCCTTCCGCACGGGCTTTGCGGCAGGCACCAAATCGCGGTCGGGGATGTGCGCCAGGATACCCTCCAACAAGCTCTCAAACATCAGCGTTGATCGCGCGTACGTTGCCACCTTGTCCGTCGGCGCGTAAACCATGTCCGCGACGAACCGGTCATATTGGCCAGCGAGCTCCTTGCTGGTTTTAGCCCAGACCAATGCGCCCACCAACTCGGCTCGAGGCGCCAGGGCGAATGCCGGGTGCTGGCTGGCGAATTCGCCCGCGTCCGTTGAAATAGCCCGCGCGACCAGCCTGCATGTGGCCTCTGGATGGCGGAGGAAATCAGGGTGAGCCTCGACGATGCGGTTGACGTCGTAGACATGGCGAACCAGGGCCTGGTCCCAGCCAGGTTGATCGGCTAAACTGGCCCCCGGCGCCATCTTCGAGAGCCGCATCGCAAGCCGGCGTGGAAAGGACACCAGTTTCTCGGCCAACGCCTCGCGCAGGGAAACGCATTCGATGTCGATGGGATCCCTGTAGGCGCCAAAGGCCAGTCGGTCGAATAGCGCTCCGATTGGCAGCGTGGCAGTCTCGTCCGCCAACGTAGTGTAGTTGAGCTCGAAAAGCAAATGCGGCCGCAATGAATCGGGTTTCTCGAACACCGAGCCGTAGGAAATGTCCAAAGCGGAATACTTGTTGTCGTCTCGTGAACGCCTGAGCACGGCATCCGTGCCGAAGCCTCCAGCTTCGAGCGCGGCGGCGATGGATTTCACGTAGATGCCCATCTCGCGCCGCAGCGCGGCGGTCCCCAAGACCCCGCCAGCCTCGGTGGGGACGACCTTGAAGTCGACGTCCTCGGACATCCGCTCAAGGATGCCATATGCTTTGGACAGGCAAGTGCCGCCGCAAAAGACCAAGCGGAAGTGAGCGCTTGGCGGCATCATCGACACGATCTTGATCGCGTCCAGAACATGATGGTCTTTCTCCAAGGCGTACGCCGGGAGGGATAGCTCCGTTTCTGCCGAGAAGTCCGAAATCAAGGTGGCGGCCACCTTGGAAATGGTCTTCAAGTCTTCTCGTACCGGATGGTCTTGTTGCCGAACCCGATGCGGCGCGAAACGCGGGCCTTACCGATGTTAACGACGGCCGCCATGGGCATCTGGGTGGTCGCGCCGTCGCGATACGCGCGCCCGGAACTGCCCACATCGGCCTTGACACCGAGCTTCTCGAGCGCCTGCAACCCCACCTCCATCAAGCTGACGATCGGCACCGGCTTGCCGGATATGCTGGATTCGCGGGCTTTGACATAGACCCCATACCCCGCCTTGACCAGCTTGCCCTTCCTGGTGGCCTCGCGTAGCGCGCGACCCACTTGGTCGTAGCCGCCGAGCTTGTCGAAATCTTTGCGCAGGAACACGTTGGCCTTGGATCGCTTCAGGCTCAGGTCCAACCGTTCCTCGACAGTGAATTTAGGCATGGGAATCCCACAAACAAACGACAATCATGTCGTATCTTTGCATGCACGCAGGATGGAGTCAAGCGGATTGAAAGTGGATTTCCAGCGGATTGCCGAGCGATCAGCACCATTGCAGCTGCCTATTGGTCGGCAACGGCGCCATGCTGCCAGGTGACCTCCCCACGCTGTTGTGCCAGCGCTGGACCATTCTGGCTGCAGACGGGTGCGCGCGCCCAAAACGGGGCGCCACCGGCATCACATAGACTATCTGGCCGGCGCGCAGCAACGCGCCCCATCTAGCGGGACAGCGCTTGGTCGAGGCCAGTATGATTACCTAAATACAGCAACTCCTTGGCAACCAGGTGGGTCTTTTGGCAATCCCCTGGCACATCAGCCACGCTTATATGTATTGAATTGCAACAAACATTATCGTAATGAGACAATCACGAACGTCATTCTGGCTACAAACTCCCCATGTCCAAACTCGAGGCGGAAATCGTCCAATTACGCGAAGAAAATCTGGCGCTGAAAGCACTGCTAGCCGCGCACGGCATCCCCATGCCCCAAAAGGCGCCTGAGAAAACGCCACCGCCACCTCCGCCGGCTCCACAACAATCCCATATCATGTCGCCCGATGAAAAAGTGCACCTCTTTCGGCGCCTGTTTCGCGGCAGAGATGACGTGTTTCCCATTCGCTGGGAGAGCCAGCAAAGCGGAAAGACCGGCTACTCACCTTTCTGTGCCAATGAATGGCGCCGGGGCATCTGCGAGAAGCCAAGAATCAAATGCGGCGAATGCCAGCACAGCTTGTATGCCCCGGTAACCGATCATGTCATTACCCGCCACCTGAAAGGCGAGATTACCGCCGGCGTTTACCCGCTGCTGTTCGGCGACCGATGTCATTTTCTTGCAATCGATTTTGATGAAGACGATTGGCGGGAGGATGCTCGTGCCGTGTTTCAAACCTGTCAACTAAACGAACTGCCGGCAGCACTCGAAATTTCGCGCTCAGGCAATGGCGCGCATTTATGGCTGTTTTTCGCCTCGCCGGTATGGGCCAGAGAGGCCAGGTTA
Source organism: Pseudomonadota bacterium (assembly GCA_040389645.1). Classification (GTDB taxonomy): domain Bacteria; phylum Pseudomonadota; class Gammaproteobacteria; order Burkholderiales; family Burkholderiaceae_D; genus Rugamonas. The sequence continues at coordinate 142,319 of JAZJZT010000044.1, forward strand.
CTCGGCTCCGCGCTGATCAGCGCAACCTGCGTCCGCACGCGGCAACTGAAACTGGCATCGTATGATCGCCTGTTCCCCAACCAGGATACGATGCCCAAGGGCGGATTCGGAAATTTGATCGCGCTGCCGCTGCAGAAATATCCTCGCGAACTCGGACGCAGTGTCTTTGTGGATGCCAATTTGCAACCGCTGCATGACCAATGGGCGTTTCTCGAGGAAATCAAACCACTTGCCCAAGAACAAATCGAGGCGGCGCTGAGCAAGCTGGTGGGTGATCGGCATCCGCTCGACATTGCCTACGCCGACATCCCGGATGACAACGCGAATACTCCCTGGATCCGCAGCGCCAAGCCGAACATCAAATTATCGGATGCCATGCCGAAAGCCCTGTGCGCCACGCTCGGCAACCAGCTATACATAGAGAAGGCCGGTCTGCCGCAATCGCTGATGAACCGCCTGATCCGGCTGGCGGCATTTCAGAATCCCGAGTTTTACAAGGCGCAGGCGATGCGCATGTCGACCTGGAATATCGCTCGCATCATCGGCCGTGCCGAAGACCGTCCAAAGCACTTGGCATTGCCACGCGGGTGCCTCGAAGACGTGAAGGCGCTGCTGACCGCCAACAAAATTGAACTGCGGCTGGATGACGTGCGCTCGAAGGGCCAGCCCATGCATTTAGCCTTTTCAGGCACGCTGCGGCAGGATCAACGGGAAGCACTCAATGCGGTCATTCAACACGACTTCGGCATGTTGGTCGCGCCAACGGCATTCGGCAAGACCGTTACGGCAGCAGCTATCATCGCATACCGAAATGTCAGCACGCTCATCCTCGTCCATCGGGCTGAACTCATGCGCCAGTGGCAAGAACGCCTGGGGACTTTTCTGACGTTGAATGGACTAAAAGTCGGTATGATCGGCGCCGGCAAAAAGAAACCGACCGGCATGCTGGACATCGCCGTCATCCAGAGCCTGGCGCGGCGGGACGACCTGCCGGAGCTGCTGAGCCAATATGGCCAGATCATCGTTGACGAGGCACACCATTTATCCGCGCAGTCGTTCGAAGCGACGCTAAACGAGGCGAGCTCCCGATTCGTACTCGGGTTAAGCGCAACACCGGTCCGTAACAATGGCCACCACCCGATCATTTTCATGCAATGCGGATCAATACGGCATATTGCCAAGCGTCCAGCGCATGTCCCGAAAGATCTGGCAGTTCAAGCGCGGCATCTGCTAATGCCCGCAATCCCCCCACATGCCAGCATTCAGGAGGTCATCCGGCTGCTGTCCGAGGACAGTGGACGCAATGCACGGATCGTGGCCGACGCGATCAACGCACTCAATGCCGGCCGGAAAGTCCTGCTGCTAACCAAACGCAACGAACATCTCAACCTCCTTCATGATCGCTTGAGAAATTCCGGGCATCCCTGCTTCACGCTGCATGGACGCATGAAACAGAAAGAACGCCAGGCAGTCGTTCACGCATTGAACACCCTGCCGGGGGATACGCCACACATCGTCCTAGCCAGCGCCCAGTTGGTCGGCGAAGGCTTCGATCATGCCCCGCTCGATACGCTGATTTTAACGCTCCCCATATCGTGGGAAGGAGCGCTGCAACAGTATGCGGGACGCCTGCACCGTGAACATATCGGCAAGACCGATATCCTGATCCACGACTATGTCGAATTGGACCATCTGCAGCTTGTAAGGATGTGGGAAAAACGACAGCGTGGTTACCGGGCGATGGGGTATCGAGTGGAAATAAATCCAATCCAATCAATCCCCTGCCACCAGGGGATGCTGATTGGCCTTGAGGAATAATCGGCAGCTTTGTCGGGGATCAAATTCAGGTGCTCATGGCTGAGCTTGACCAAGTTCAGGACGTAGACAATGATGAACACATCCCCCCCCTCAACAGGAAGCGCCAACAACACGGAAAAAGCGACAGCAGAAATGAAAAAATCGCCGTCAGCGCGGCGATTTCTCTTGATCCGATTTGCCGCTCACGGCAGCAAACCCTTGATGTTTTGGAGGCGAGGATCGGAGTCGAACCGACCTAGACGGCTTTGCAGGCCGCTCAGCACTCATATAAATCAAACACTTACGTGAATACCGCTCGGAACACCGCTCAAATCGGCCTCATTCTAACCACCGCTATTGCCTGATGATGGTTTAATCCACATCAACGATATCGTCCTCGCCGCTTTCCCAAGCAAGATTAACTCAAGGTTTACCCACAGCGTGGTCAACTGCCAACACTTACGGCTTGGCTTTGCGTTCCTCAGCCTATGTCCATGATCAGAAATAAGAATATTTCATACTATAAATAATGTTCCGTTTATTCGCCATATATTTGCACATGACGAACAAATGGAACATACTGCGGTCATGCGAGCAGAGACACATACCCAGCGTATCATCGAACTGACAAGGCAGAAAGGCATGATACGCCCGAGCGACCTTGATGCCATCGGCGCACCTCGCGTGGCGCTGACGCGCATGGCCGCCAATGGATTGCTGCAGAAAATAGGCAGAGGGATCTACCATCTGCCGGACAGTCTGCCCAATGAACATGAAAGCCTGGCGTTCATCGCGATGAAAGTGCCGCAGGCGATCTTTTGCCTGTTCAGCGCCCTCCAGTTCCACCAATTGACGACCCAACTGCCGCGCCGGGTATGGATCGCCATGCCGCGCGGCAGCCATACTCCCAAAATTGACTACCCGCCACTCAAGATGGTCCAGTTCGGCGTCGAATCCTATGCCGCAGGCATTGAAACCCATGACTGCGGCAAGGTGACGCTGCGTGTCTACAGCGCGGCCAAGACCGTCGTCGATTGTTTCAAGCACCGCAATACCATCGGACTCGACGTTGCGCTGGAGGCGTTGAAGGATGCCCGCGCCGGTGGCAAGGCCAGCATGGACGAGCTGTGGCGCCTGGCAAAAATCTGCCGTGTCGCCAATGTCATGCGTCCCTACCTGGAAGCCATCCAATGAGCGCCAACCTCGCCGCGTCGGTGCGCGCTCGCCTGCTGAACCTGGCCAAGGCAGAGCAATCCGACTTCAATCAGGTACTGGTGCGCTTCGCTCTGGAGCGCATCCTGTACCGTCTGAGTCAATCGCCGTTTGCCGACCAGTTCCTGCTCAAGGGCGCATTGCTGTTCACGCTGTGGTATGACCAGCCGCACCGCCCTACTCGCGATGCCGACCTGCTCGGCTTCGGATCCAGCGACCTGGAATCGCTGCGACAAACGTTTGCGCAGATCGCCGGCATTGAAGTCAACGACGGCATCATTTTTCAGTCCGGCAGCGTGCACATTGAAGCCATCCGCAAGGAGGCCGGCTACGGCGGGGCACGCGTCCTGATTGATGGCGAGCTTGCAAAAGCCCGCTGCAAAACCCAGATCGATATCGGATTCGGCGATGCGGTAACACCCGAACCGCTTCATGCGATGTATCCGGTACTGCTCGCGGATTTGCCGGCGCCGGCCTTGCGTACCTATCCGGTGTATACCGTGATCTCTGAAAAAGTGCATGCCATCGCCTTGTTGGGCATGGCCAATACACGCCTGAAAGACTATCTGGATCTGGCGGTGCTGTTCGAGCGTGAGACGCTCGATTCGCAGATACTCCTGAGCGCGCTGCAAGCAACGTTCAAGCGGCGCGGCCTGGCTTTCCCGGCAACGCTGCCTGCCGGACTCACCAGCGAATTTTCAGAGGACCCGGCACGCCAAGCCATGTGGCGTTCGTTTCTCAGAAAAAATGAACTTCCAGCCATGTCACTGCCAGCAGTTGTCGCCACATTGGCGACGCGACTGCAGCCCCTACTGGGCACAATGCGCGCATGATCCGTGCTCGTTCCGATGCCACAGTTGTGGACTCGCGAGCGCCAGCGCGCATTGCGGATGGCCATCCTATCACCGGGGTTAAAATCGTTTTGTTAATTCACGCGTTAGTTAATTGCATTTTTGCGGAACATTCCTACCATTGGTGAACTCCAAGAGATTGGTGCAGACAACACCGCTGCGATCTTCATGGGATGGTTATGACACTACTTCCATGTCAGATCTGGCCGTCTGGTTGCCTCTCAACATACGCGGCAGCTGGTTTCCTTCTGCAGGGCCGCCTTGTAGCGTTCGGTATTGCCGTTGGCTTTCATGGTTTTCAGCACGGCCGCCAAGCGCGGCGCCAAGGCGCTATGGCGCACTTGCAGAAAAGGATACAGGGCGATCGTTTCCAGGGCGCCTGCCGCACGGATGCTGCTGTTCCGAAACTCCTCCCGATTCAGCGCATGCGCAACAAAGTCGTCCACGTCGACATAAAGATCCGTGCGGCCCAAGGCCAGCTTACGCAAGCCGCATAGGCCGTTCAGTCCCCTTTGAAATCGAATACTTATGTGACTGCTGCGTATTCCGTCGAAACTGGACACCTGTTCCGCCGCAAACTGGACACTCGTTCCAGCGCAAACTGGACACCTGTTCCAGGCCAAACTGGACACTTGGGGCGTGACGGCGCGGGGTCGAGGTTGTCGTTTTACTCCTGATGGGTCGAGCTTGTCAAACTGGCCCTTTTTTTTCGCAGCGAATCTCCTTTCAAATTAAGCTGGTGGGCGTTGTGGACCAGCCGGTCCAGGATGGCATCGGCCAGAGTGGCATTGCCGATGGCGGCGTGCCAGTGCTCAATGGGAAGCTGGCTGGTCACGATGGTTGAGCGAGCCCCATGGCGGTCGTCGAGCACCTCCAGCAGGTCGCGTCGGTGGGTGTCGTCGAGCACAGCCAGTCCCCAGTCGTCAATCACGAGCGTGTCTATCCGGGCCAGCTGTTTGAGCAGCTTGCCATAGCGGCCGTCGGCACGGCCGATGCCCAGCTCATCGAGCAAGCGCGGCAGGCGGACGTAGTAGGCGCTGTATCCCTGCCGGCAGGCCTGATGTGCCAGCGCGCACGCCAGCCAGGTCTTGCCTACGCCGGTGGGACCAGTGAGCAGGATGTTCTGCTTGTCGGACAGCCATTGGCCGGCCAGCAGTCTTTGGAACATCGCCTTGTCGAGTCCACGCGCGTGACGGTAGTCGGTGTCCTCAGCAGCTGTGTTGGGCTTGAGCTTGGCGCGCTGCAGGCGCAGGGCCAGTGCCTTGCCGTCACGTTCGGTCGCCTCGTGGTCCACCAGCAGGCCGAGCCGTTCTTCGAAGTCCAGATGGTCCAGGTTTAACGTGGACTGCTCGGCGAAGGCGCGCGCCATCCCGAACAGTTTCAGGCGGGTCAGTTTGTCATGGGTTGGGTGATGCAACATGGGTCATCCTTTTGTGACGCGGCGGGCCGTTGAATGGCGGCCCGCCGCATATATTTTATAAATCGTTTATGTTGTTTATGCAGGCATCAATGCAGCCGGCTCGATTGATAGTAGGCGGCGCCGCGCAGGTTCTCGTGCTCGGGCAGGTCGAGCGTGCGTTGCGCGCCTTGCGGTTGCAGGTCGAGGCCATTCTTGAGGATGGCCTGCACGCTCTTGTAGTTCACGGCGCTGTGCTTCAGAGCCCGCACGCAGGCCGCCTCCAGACGCGCGACGCCGTATTTCTGCCCCAGCGACAGCACGCCCAGGCAACTGCGGTAGGCTTGCTGGGGGTGGCGCCGCTGACCCAACAGCCGTTCGACCAGCACCGCGCAGCGCGGTCCCACAGCGGTGGCCCGCGCCGTTAGCGTTTCCGCGTTCCAGCCGGCCACTTCGCGGTGCGCCGCCGGCATGTGCGCCGCTATCGTCGTGTGGCGCCCCTTGAAGGCGCACAGGGCGTGGCTGGCGATGCGCTGGCCGCGCAGGAAGATTTCGACCGTCGCGCGCGTCACGCGCACGTCGGTTTGGGCGCGCGCGTGCTGGCACGGCACCGAGTAGTAGTGGCCGTCGACATCGACGTGGTAATCGACGCCGACCCGTGCCACCGTCCATTCGGCGTACTCGTAGCGGCGTTCCGGCAATGCGCGCAAAGCAGGTTGGTCCGTCTCGGCGAAGGCGCTGGCGCGGCTCCCTGGCAGCTTCTTGAAGGGCCGCTGGTTCAAGTCGACCAGCAGGATACGCAGCGCGCGGTTGAGCTCGTTTAGGCTGAAGAAGCGCTGGTGCCGCAGCCGCGCCAGCACCCAGCGCGTCACCACCAACACGCCGTTCTCCACTTTAGCCTTGTCCTTGGGGCGTCGGGCGCGCGCCGGCAGCACGGCCACGCCATAGTGCTCGGCCAGGTCGTGGTAGGTCGGGTTGACGTCCGGCTCGTAGCGTGAAGCCTTCGATATGCCGCTGCGCAGGTTGTCGGGCACCCACAACTCGGTGCAGCCGCCGAAGAACTCCAGCGCGCGCACGTGACTGCCTATCCAGTCCGGCAACTGTTGGCTCCAGGTGGCTTCCAGGTAGGTGTAGTTGGACGCCCCCAGCACGGCGACGAAGATTTGGGCCTCGCGGATTTCACCGGTGGCGCCGTCGGTGACGCTGCCGGTCTGGCCGGCGTAGTCGATGAACAGCCGCTCGCCGGGCGTGTGGGTTTGGCGCATCGACAGTGTCAGCTGCTGGCGCCAGCGGCGATAGTGCTCGCAGAACGCGCTGTACTGATAGCCGTCTGCTTGTTCGGCCTTGTACTCCTGCCACAACAGTTCGAGCGTGACGCCCTTGCGCCGCAGCTCGTTATGTACCGCCGGCCAAGCCGGTTCCGGGCGCCGCACCGACGACGGCTCGCTGGGTGGGAACAGCAGCCGCTCCAGGGCCGCATCGTCGGTTTCTTGCGGCAACGGATGTGACAGGCCGGCCAGCTTGGCGCGGGCCACGTAGTCGGACACGGTGGTCGGCGACACGTTGATGATGCGGGCGATTTCCCGCTTGGAACGGCCGTGCTCGAAATGCAGCCGCAGGACTTCATGGATTTTGCGCATGGATAACCTTTTATTGGTCAAGCAACCCTCCGGAAAAATCTCTGGAGGGTGCCATAGTTATCCCCTTGCCGTTGGCCCTTTCAGGCCGCTTCAAACTGTCCAGTTTGGAGCGGAATTAGTGTCCAGTTTGCGCTGGAATGGGTGTCCAGTTTGCCGTGGAATCAGTGTCCAGTTTGGTGTGGAATGGGTGTCCAGGTTGGCGCGGAAAACGCAACTGCCGCTCGAACCACCTCACTTGAGACATTTTCAGCCTTAATATTCACTTTATGGGTTGCTTCATGGCGCAAAAAAATCCGCGACCGAACAGCTATTGCGTTCGTGTCGCGGATATAAATCCGCCCAGAGGAGAACGTGGGGGCAGTTGGAGAACTTGTACTTTGGCGCTGCAACGCGAAAACCGGTCTTGCGGAGAGCCTGTAAGGATGTCACCGCATGTACTGCTGGGATGCCGGCCCGAAGACACCCGGTTCGATCGCCTCAACGCAAATGCCTGAATCGCTCCATTCGTCTGCCAGCGCTTGGGTCAATTCGAGCAGACCCGTGCGGCCATCTGACGTTACGACAGCGTCAGTGCCGTCATATACCGAAGTCTCGACCACATTAAATATTGTGCCGCCAACACCGGCAGTGCGCCGCTGCCGAACAAACTCGGTTGCGCAGACTGTGACGCCATCAAGAATTGCTTGGTTGCGGGGGCGCTGTACCAGCTCCGGCGCATCAACACCAACGTTTAAATCGAAAACGGGATTGTTTATCAATACGGATACTGGTCCCAGCCGCCCAGCAATGCGATCGAATATCCGCCGTACCGACATGTGACAGTCAGGCGCGAAGTCAAACGTATGGATGCGCGCCGACAATTCGGGAGGACGCTCCGAGGACACCCAGATTGGGGTGTTGATCGCGACAATTGCGCCGGCGCGAGCGAAATGCAGAGCGGCGGCGTAGCCCATTGGATTCGACATCGTAATCAGCACGATATCGCTCGAAAACGCATCGGCCGCCGGTATCGTGGTGCCGGATCGGTGTGCCCTTACATGCATCATCACTCCCCCCTCAATTCAATTAGTAAATCCTTGGCGTTGACCACGCAGCCCGGGGCAGTGTGCACAGCACACACCACGCCGGCACGCTCCGCCCTGAGCATCGTTTCCATCTTCATCGCCTCGATCGACGTCCAGGTAGGCAGCGATGGGCTTTTTACCTTCGCTCACCAGGTAACTCTCGTCGGCCTTAAAACGGTGCAAGGCGAAACGGCCTTCGGCGGCGTAGATCGCCACCGTGCGGATGTCCAGCTCGGCCGCAGCGCGCATCACGCGGATGGCGATTTCGCTGCGGTTGGCGATCAATATTTTGCGGATGCGGTTGCGCTCGGGTGTATGGGAAGTCATTGAACAATTCCATCGAAAAGGTTGTGGCGGTTACCGTCTGTCGAGCATTGATGGCAATTGTCATGCCATGCGCAACTCGACTTGAGAAACCATATAAATCAACCACTTGACTATGCATTTCCGAAAAGTCGGCATTTTTTCGCTTCAAACTTGTTTCACCCATCCAATATGAAACAAACTGATGCTCAAAGTGAAACGCGGCATTGCATTGCACTCGACAGGTGAGTTCGGTCCCCAAGCGTCCAGTCAGCGGCCCTTGAACTGCGGCTGCCGCTTGGCGGCAAAAGCGGATACACCTTCGCTGAAATCAGCACTACGCGTCGCAGCGACAAACGCCGAGCGCTCGGATTCGAGCTGTACTTCGAGCGAGCAGGCTGGCGCGTCATCGATCAATTTCTTGAAGCGGCCGTAGGCCGCCGTTGGCCCGGACGCGATTTTTCTTGCCAGTTCCAGGGCGCGCGCATCGAGCTCGCCATCATCGGCCACTTCGTCAACGATCCCGTAAGCGTGCGCATCGCGCGCGCTCAATCGCTTCCCGGTAAACATCAACCCGAATGCGCGGCCGCGCCCCACGCGCCGTTCCAGGAACCAGGTCCCGCCACAATCCGGTTGCGCACCCAGGCGGTCGTAGGCGATCTGGAATATCGCATTGTCCGATGCCAGCACAAGATCGGCGCCCAGCACCAGGCTGAATCCCGCGCCCGCGGCAGGACCGCGCACCACGGCCAGCACCGGCGCGGCCGTCTTCCTCAGCGCGACCAGCGCCGGATTGATCGCATCGAGCAAACCATGAATCAATCCGCTGGCATCATCGAGATTCGCCGCAAATGCGCCGACGTCTCCACCTGCGACGAAGGCGTTGCCGGCGCCGGTCAGCACGATGCAGCGCGTACGCGCCTCGGCACATGCCGCCATCACCGCCCCATGAAATGCTTGCGCGCTCGCCAGATCGATTGCGTTCAATACGCCGGGCCGGGAAAACTGGATAGTGGCCACGCCAGTGGCCTCGTCAAAGGTATAAGCCACTGCTTTGTTCATTGCGCGCTCCCTTGCACCGCCGCCATCGCCCCCTGGGCATTGGCGGCGGCGCGATATTCGTCGATAAGCTTACGTTTCATGAGCTTGCCCGTAGGATCGCGCGGCAGCGCATCACGGAACTCAAACAAGGATGGGCATTTCACACCGCCGAGCGCCGCTCGGGCGTAAGCGCGAAGGTCTTGGGCCAGTTCCGGGCTCGCCGTAAACTCGGGTGAAAGCTGCACCACGGCCAGTACACGCTCTCCCATTTCATCGTCCGGCGCGCCGATGACGGCGACATCGGCAATCATCGGATGGCTGCCCAGGCAGTTTTCGATCTCTTGCGGATAGATATTGACGCCGCCGGAGATAATCATGAAGTGCTTCCGATCCGACAGGAACAGGTAGCCGTCCGCATCGATATGGCCAACATCGCCCAGCGTGGCCCAGCCGTGCCGATTGTAGGCGTGCCGTGTCTTTTCCGGGTCGTTATGGTAGACAAAGCGGGGGCCGTCGGCGAAATAGACATTGCCCACGGTCCCATTGGGAACCTCGTCGCCATTGTCGTCGACAACCTTGATCACGCCGAGAACCGCCCTGCCTACCGATCCGGGCTTCGCCAGCCACTCTTCCGAGGACAGCGCCGTCATGCCACACATTTCAGTGCCCGAATAATACTCAAACACAATCGGACCTAACCAGGCGATCATCTCGCGCTTGACCGGGACCGGGCACGGTGCGGCCGCGTGTATCGCCGCCTGCAAGGAAGACAGGTCGAAAGCGGCGCGTACCTCCTCAGGCAATTTGAGCATCCGTACAAAATGGGTTGGCACCCACGTGCCGTGCGTGACGCGATAGCGCTCAATCAGCCTGAGCGACTGTTCGGCATCGAAATGATCCATGACAAGCACGGTGCCGCCTAGCCGCTGGATGGTCAGCGCCCAGCGTTGCGGGGCCGAGTGATACAAGGGTGATGTGGAGAGATATACGGTATCTTCATTCATGCCGTACAGCCGCTGGCCCAAGGTCGCCAGCGGCGTCGCCACCGCCAGCCGCTCATCCGGCAAAGGCGGCTTGACGCCCTTGGGACGGCCGGTGGTGCCGGACGAATACAGCATATCCGCACCTGCGGCCTGGTCCGCGATCGGTGTGCCAGGAAACGCCGCGCTTTCGCTTGCCCAGGCGCGCTCGCCGACGCGAATGCCGTAAACCGGGACAGTTTCAGTGATGTTCGCCGCCGCTTGCGCAGCCAGGTCAAGCAGGTCGTCGGAGGCGATCAACAGGCGCGCGCCGGAGTCGGCCAGGATGTAGCCGATGTCGGCAGGAGAAAACCGCGTTGAAATGCTGGCCAGGTACAAGCCGGCGCGCTGCGCCGCCCACGCAATGGGGAACAGTTCGATTTCATTGTTCAGCAAGACGGCCAGCACGTCTCCCCGCTTCAGGCCGAGCGAGCGGAAGAGATGCGCTCCCTGGTTGGATTTTTCTTCCAGCTCCCGGTATGTGAGCACCTCTCCCGTGGCGGCGATGATGCATGCGGCCTTGTCCGGTGTGCTCTTGGAATGAACTTGCGGATGCATATACTTTGTTCCTCTACTATCTCGACAGTTAAATCGCCCGCTCAGGCGATGGACATCACAACGGACTTCGGCTCCAGGTAGGCGTCCATGACTTCCGCGCCGTTTTCCCGGCCCAGGCCAGACTGCTTCATCCCGCCGAAGGGGAACGCCGGGTCCGCCAGCAGAATGCAGTTGACGAAGACCGTCCCCGCATGAATTTTCGCCGCCGCCTGGTGAGCGGTGGCGCCGTCGCGCGTCCAGATGTAAGCGGCCAGCCCATAGGCGCTGTCGTTGGCGAGGGAGATCGCCTGCTCCGTCTCATCGAAGGGCGTCACCGCCAGCACGGGTCCGAACACTTCTTCCCTTGCCACTTCCGCGTCGTGCGGGACGTCACGCAGCACCATGGGCGCGTAAAAATGGCCGGTGTCCGGGAGCGCCTGCCTGGAGGCGGCCTGCTGTTGAATGCCAGACGCCAGCGCCCTGTCGACAAATCCCGTCACGCGCGCATGCTGGCGCGCGCTGATCAGGGGACCAAGCTGGCTTGCGCGATCCGAACTCATTCCCAATTTCAGCGATGCCCCGACAGCCGCGACGCCCGCCAGCACTTCCTCGTAGACCGAGCGATGCACGTACAGTCGCGTTCCCCCGTAGCAAACCTGTCCAGAGTTAAAGAAGCACGCCATCGCGGCTTCCGGAATGGCGCGCGCCAGGTCGGCGTCACGGCAAATGATGGCGGGGGATTTGCCGCCGAGCTCCAGCGATACCCGTTTCAGGTCGGGCACACTGGCGGCCAGTACGGCGCGGCCGGTGGCTGTCGAGCCGGTGAACGCGACTTTCGCGATGCCCGCATGGCTGGCCAATGCGGCGCCGACTTCTCCGCCACCGGTCAGCACCGACAATACGCCGGCAGGGAAACCCACCTCCAGGGCGATCTCGGCCAGCCGAAACGCCGTCAAAGGACTCTCGGGGGCGGGTTTGATGATCACGGTACAGCCCGCCGCCAGGGCAGGCGCGACTTTCCACATCGCCAGCACCAGCGGATAATTCCACGGCGTGATGGCGGCGACCACGCCTACCGGCTCACGCCGCGTATAGGTATGGAAGGCGCCCGGGGTCGCCGACAGGGTGCCCGCCGTGCCCGCGAGCTTCGAAGGCCAGCCGGCAAAATAGCGTAGCCAGTTCACCGCCGCCGGGATGTCGACCGTCTCGGCCAGGCTGATCGGCTTGCCGGTATCGAGCGACTCGAGCGCCGCGAGACGCGGCAGGTCGGCTTCTATCGCATCGGCAAAACGATGCAGCAGGCGTTCGCGCTGGAGCGGCGCCATATCGCGCCACGCCGCATCCTTGAATGCCGTTTGCGCAGCGGCCACTACCGCATCGATATCGGACACCGAGGCCACGGGAATGTCGGCAAAGGGCTTGCCTGTGCAAGGGTTCTCGTCCGGAATGAAATCCTTCGCGGTAAGGCGCTCCTGGCCCGCCCGCAAGCTTAACTCCGGCAATTGTAACGATTGAAAGCTGTCCATCTGATCTCCTTTGACACGTATGTCAGTTTTTTTCTTGTTGCCGCGGGGCTGACGCTGCGGCCCGGCGGATGACGCGGCGTGGCGCCGTTAGCGGCCTTTCCATTGCGGTGCTCGCTTGGCGACAAATGCCGCCGGTCCCTCCACCGCATCTTCCGATGCAAGCATTGCCTTCATGGCCGGATAGTTCCATTCATCGCGCATGCCATCCGAGGCGGTCTCGGTCAGCCCCTTCAATATCGCTTCCTTGGTGGCACGTACCGACAAGGGGCTGCAAGCGAGAATATCGGCAGCCCAGCGGCGCGCCGCTTCGAGCACATCGCCAGAGACCACCTCGTTGACAAAGCCCATGGCATAGCCTTGCTGCGCCGTGACGGCGCGTCCCGTGAGCATCATGCCCATCGCCTGCTTCAGGCCCAGTTCACGGGGCAGCCGCTGGATACCCCCGGCAAGGGCGGCCAGGCCGACTTTCGGTTCGGGCAGCGCAAACGTCGCATGCCCGGCCGCCACCAGGATGTCGCAGGCGAGCGCCGCCTCGAAACCGCCCCCCATGGCGGCGCCATTCACGGCGGCAATGACTGGCTTGACCAGGTGGGCGCGGCTGGCAAGGCCCGCGAAGCCGGCCTTGGGCGTCGTCAAGCCACCGCCCGATGCCTGCTGTTTCAGATCGTGGCCGGCGCAAAAGGCCTTGGAGCCGGTTCCGGTCAGGATGGCAACCCATTGATCGGGGTCCGCCGCAAAGTCGTCGAACACGGCTTCCAGTTCCAAATGCGCCTCGGCGTTCAGGGAATTGAAGGCTTCCGGCCGGTTGATGGTCACGACGGTCAGACGATCTTCGCGCGATACCAGTAGATATTTATAGCTCATGGATACACTTCCTCAGTCGGCCGCGACAAATGCAGCGAGCCGCTTGTTGATGATGGTTTCCGCATCGCCGACGATACGTGTCAATAACGCCGAGCAGGTGGGAATATCGTAGATCAAGCCCTGGACCTGGCCCGCCCAGATCAGTCCGGCATCCAGGTTGCCGGTTTCCAGCGCCTGGCGTCCTTTGGCGCCAGAGACCAGCGGGCGGACATCGTTGAAGGTCGCGCCCTGCTCGGCCGACAACGCCAGCACGCGCTCCGAAACCGAATTCTTTGCCACCCGGCCCGTGTTATGGAAATTGCGAAAAATAAGGGCCGTATCCCGCTCACTATTCGCAACCAGAAACGCCTTCACGCTATCGTGAATGGGCGCTTCGGCGGTAGCGCAGAACCGGGTTCCCATATTCACGCCGTCGGCTCCCAGCGCCAGCGCGGCTGCAAGCCCGCGCCCATCGGCCAGGCCGCCGCTCGCCAGCATGGGAATGCCGATCCGGTCGGCCGCGGCCGGGATCAGCACCAGTCCGGGAACGTCGTCTTCACCCGGATGGCCGGCACATTCGAAGCCGTCAATCGAAATGGCGTCGACACCGAAACGCTCCGCCGCCAATGCGTGCCGGACCGATGTGCACTTGTGGATGACAATCAAGCCATGGGCCTTGAAGTCAGCCACGTGTTCCTGCGGTTTGCCTCCCGCCGTTTCCACGATCCTGACGCCCATGTCGATAATCGCCTTGCGATATTCAGCGTAGGGCGGCGGCGAGACCGAAGGCAATATGGTGAGATTCACCGCGAAGGGTTTATCGGTGAGCGTGCGGCAACGCTCGATTTCCCGCCGCAGATCGTCCGGCGTCGGCTGGGTGAGCGCGGTGATCGTGCCCAGCCCTCCGGCATTCGAGACGGCGGCCGCCATTTCGGCGCGCCCGACCCACATCATGCCCCCCTGCATGATCGGGTGGCGTACGCCCACCAATTCGGTGAACCGGGTACGGATCGTCATGACAACGCCTCGACGATGGTGACGTTCGCGGTGCCGCCGCCTTCGCACACGGTTTGCAGGCCGTAGCGCAAACCACGGGCGCGCAGGGCGTGAATCAGGGACGTCATCAGCTTGGTCCCGGTCGCGCCCAGGGGATGGCCGAGCGCAATGGCGCCGCCGTTGACATTCAGCCTGGCCGGATCCGCTCCCAGCGCCTGCAACCAGGCCAGGGGAACCGGCGCAAAGGCTTCGTTCACTTCGTAGAGGTCGATGTCATCAATACTCAGGCCAGCCTTGGCCAGCGCGCGCCGTGTCGCATTGATCGGCTCCTCCAGCATGATGACCGGGTCGCCAGCCGTGACGGTCATCTGCACGATGCGGGCGATGGGTGTCAGATGATGTGTCTTCAGCGCGGCTTCGCTCACGACCAGCACGGCCGAGGCGCCGTCGCAGATCTGGCTGGCGTTGGCGGCGGAAACGACACCGCCTTCCGTCAACAGCTTGACCGACCCGATGCCCTCCAGCGTGGCGTCGTAGCGGATGCCCTCGTCGATGAAGTGGCGGCCGCCTTCGATCGCCAGCGGCACGATCTCCGCATTGAAGGCGCCAGCCGCGGTCGCCCTGGCTGCGCGCACATGGCTTTGCAGCGCGAACCGGTCCAGGGTTTCGCGGCTAAAACCGTACTTCCTGGCGATCATCTCAGCGCCTTCGAACTGGCTGAAGGTGGACACGCCAAAGCGCTGCTTGATCTTGTCGCTAAAGGGACCGATGCCGATGCCTTCTTTTTGGTGGAAGGACAGATTGGAAAACATCGGGACCCGCGACATGCTTTCCGCGCCGCCGGCAATGACGACGTCCTGCACGCCCGACATGACAGCCTGGGCCGCGAACTGGATTGCCTGCTGCGAACTGCCGCATTGGCGATCCACCGTCACCGCCGGCACGCTCACCGGCAGGCTGGAAGCCAGCACGACGTTCCGGGCAAAGGCGAAGGCCTGTTCTCCGGCCTGCGTGACACAACCGAGGATCACATCCTCGATTGCGGCAGGATCGATTTCGGCACGGCCTACCAATGCATCGAGTACCACACCCCCCATGTCGGCTGGATGCCAGCCTGCCAACTTCCCGTTGCGCTTGCCGCCGGCGGTACGCACCGCCTCGACGATATATGCTTCAGCCATTATGCTTCCCTTCATTTATCAGGATCAAAGTCATCACACGCATTCCAGCATCGCCTGGTGGGCGAGCTCTGCAAGTTTCGGGAAATTCTCGGCACGCTCCCGCGCATGGGCGGAAGCCGCCGTGCCGCGCGCAACGCGACCGCGAATGCCGTGAAAAATAGCCGCCATCCGGAAGAAATTGAAGGCAAGGTAGAACTTCCAGTGTTCAACGCCCTCCCGCCCGGTCGCCTGCGCGTAGGCGCGCAGACAGGTTTCTTCATCCGGTATGCCGAGCTTGGCGAGATCGGCGCCCAGCAAGCCGGCCACGATTCCCGGCGGCATGCGATACATCATCGCGTGATAGGCAAAGTCGGACAGAGGATGGCCCAAGGTCGACAGCTCCCAATCGAGTACGGCGATGACTTTGGGTTGCGTCGGGTGGAATACCAGATTGTCGCAACGAAAATCACCATGCACGATGGACGTCTCGTCACCCGGCGGGATCAGACCGGGCAACCGTTCGACTAGCTGGTCCATGCGGGGATCGCGGCCGCCATCGATATCCTCCAGGTATTGCCGCGACCAGCGTGCGATCTGCCGGCTGAAATAATTGCCCGCCTTGCCGAAGTCGGCCAAGCCGATGGCGCGATAGTCGATCTGGTGCAAGGCCGCCATCGTCGCATTCATGGCCATGAAGTAGTCCGCGCGCCGATCGCTTGGCACGCCCGGGAAAGTCGCATCCCAAAAAATGCGGCCATCTACCTGCTCCATCACATAGAACCAGGTGCCGATCACCGCATCGTCCATGCACAAGCCGAAGATGCGCGCCACCGGAAATCCTGCTTTCCCCAACGCGCTTTGCACCCTGGCTTCGCGGTCGACGGCATGGGCGCCGGCCAGCAGCTTGCCTTGCGGTTTGCTGCGCAACACGTAGCGCCGCCCGGGCGTCTGCAATTGATAGGTTGGATTCGATTGCCCGCCTTTGAATTGGGATACCAGCAAAGGACCGGCAAATCCCTCGACATTCGCCTCCATCCAGCGCAGCAGCGCAGCTTCGTCGAAACGGTAACCTTCCCTGACCGGCGTCGTGCCGGCATTGGCGGCGCAATCGACGCCCGATAGCTTCGTCATTGCTTCGCCTCCTTCCAGTCGCGCCGGATTTTCTTGGCCAGTGACCACATGTGCACCTCGGTCGCGCCGTCGTAAATGCGGAAAGCGCGTATCTCGCGGAACACTTGCTCGACGATCGTATCGTCGGTGACGCCGGTCCCGCCCATGATCTGCACGCAGCGGTCGGCGATCCGCATCAAGGCTTCGCTGACCGCGACCTTGGTCATGGAGCTTTCACTGATACCGGCGGCACCGCCGTCGAGCACGTCCGCGCACCAGTCGATCATCAACTCGGCCTGTTTCAGATCGATGAGGTTGGCGGCCAACATGAAACCGATCCCCTCGTGCTCGATGATGACTTTACCGAACGCCTGGCGCCGGTTGGCATAATCGGTGGCGATCTCGTTGGCACGGCGGCAGGCGCCCAGCCAGCGCATGCAATGCGTCAGGCGCGCCGGCGCCAGCCGCACCTGCGCATATGTGAATCCTTCGCCGGGCTCGCCAAGCATCTGATCCGCCGGGACGCGCAGTCCGGCGATCGTCACTTCGCAATGCCCTCCCGGCATCGAAGAATCAATCGTGCGCGGCACCCGGTCGACACGAATGGCGGGATTGGGCAAATCGACCAGGAACATGCAGGCGCCCTCTTCCGCCTTCGCCATGACGATGCCGAGTCCGGCCGTCTGCGCTCCGGTAATGAATGCCTTGCG
The DNA here is from genome assembly GCA_040389645.1 of Pseudomonadota bacterium. Lineage (GTDB taxonomy): Bacteria > Pseudomonadota > Gammaproteobacteria > Burkholderiales > Burkholderiaceae_D > Rugamonas. The sequence continues at coordinate 159,524 of JAZJZT010000044.1, forward strand.
GCCGTCGATGACCCAATCTTCGCCGTCGCGCCTGCAAGTCGTTTGCATCATCATCGGATCGGATCCCGCTCCGCCTTCGGCGGCGGGTTCCGACATGAAGAAGGCGGAACTGACTCTTCCCTCCTGCAAGGGCAACAGGAACCGGCGCTGGATGTCAGGACTGCCGACCTTGCCGAGCAAGTACATATTCCCTTCATCCGGCGCCGCCGTATTGCACGCCAGCGGACCCAGTGGCGACAGGCCGCTTGCGGTCAGCACCAACGCGGTATCGCGATGGGACAGGTGCGAGCCATCGGCAAGGATATGGGGCGTCAGCACCCCTGCCGCGCGGGCATGCCCCCTGAGTTCCGCCACCAGTTCGCCGGTGGGGCAGCCGTGATGATCGCGGCGGGTATCGCGCTCGTATGGCGCGACGACCTCGCGTACGAACCGTTCGACGCGGGCGGCAATTTCGCGGCCGGCGCCGGTATGCACCGTGCTCATTTCGCCGCCATCCGGATAGCGCCATCGAGACGGATGGTTTCGCCGTTTGCCATCGGATTCAAGATGATCGATTCGACCATTTGAGCGAATTCGTCCGGCTTGCCCAGGCGGCTAGGGAAAGGGACTTGCGCGCCAAGGGATGCCTGCGCTTCCTCTGGCAGGGACGCCAGCAATGGCGTCAAGAAAATGCCTGGCGCAATCGTCATGACGCGAATTTTATGGCGCGCGAATTCGCGCGCCAGCGGCAGCGTCATCCCGACGATAGCGGCCTTCGAGGCGGCATAGGCAGGCTGGCCGATTTGGCCGTCGAACGCGGCCACACTGGCGGTATTGACAATGATCCCGCGTTCCTCGCCCGGCACATCGGCGTCATGCAGGCGGCCGGCGAATTTCGACAGGACGTTGAAGGAACCCAGCAGGTTGATGTTGATGATATGGCCAAAGTCTTTCAGCGGCAGCACCCCGCCATCGCGATTGATCACCTTGGCTGGTGCGCCGACACCCGCACAGTTCACCAGGATACGCGCCGTCCCGCAGAGTGCCTCGGCCTTCGCCAACGCATCTTCCACCGCGCGTTCGTCGGTAACGTCGACCCGAATGAAGTGGCCTCCGATCGCCGCCGCATGCGCAGCGCCAAGCTCCGCGTTTTGATCGAAGATGACGACTTTCGCACCCGCGCCGGACAAGCGCGAGGCGACCGCGCCGCCCAAGCCGGACGCGCCACCAGTTACAATCGCTACAACCCCGTTAATTTGCATAATGTTTGCCCTTTCTATAGTTCATCACAACACCGGATGTATCAAACAGTGTGTTCAATATATCCCGGTGTTTTGATGCCGCCATCGTCGGAAGCGACGACCGGCTTGGGCTTGAAAAACGCATCGACGCAGAAGCACAGGGCCGTATGCCGGCCGTACCGATAGGCCAGACCGGTCAGCCAGATAACTCGGCCGCGGCATGCGGCCTGCTCTACAGCGGCGCAGCCAGCAAGTGGACGCCGGCAGTCAATCCGCTGTGTTTTTCGGGGACGGGTTCCAGTTTGAACTGGCCGACTGTGTGTTTGAGTTTCTCCGCCTGATCTTGCATGCTGGACGCGGCCGCGGCAGCCTCTTCGACGAGTGCCGCATTTTGAAGGGTCATTTCATCCATCTGCCGTATCGCGCGGTCCACTTCCTCGATGCCGGAACTTTGTTCCTGGCTCGCGGCAGTAATCTGCGACATGATGGCAGCGACGTGCTGGATCGATTGAACGATCTGGCTCATGGTATCGCCGGCACAATCAGCCAGGCGGCCGCCTTCTTCGATTTTCTCTACCGAGTCATTGATCAGAAGTTTGATTTCCTGGGCAGCCTCGGCTGCCCGCCTGGAGAGGCTGCGCACTTCCGATGCGACCACCGCGAAACCGCGCCCCTGCTCTCCCGCGCGTGCGGCTTCTACGGCGGCATTCAGCGCCAGGATATTGGTTTGGAATGCGATCCCGTCGATGACACCGATAATGTCAACAATCCTGGTTGAACATTCCCGAATCAGTTTCATCGTTGCGACGACCTTTGCGACGACCTCGCCCCCATCAACCGCCTGGCGGGATGCCGATTGGGCGGTCTGGGTAGCCTGTGTGGCATTTCCCGCATTCTGTCTCACCATGACGGTGATCTGTTCCATGGACGAGGCGGTTTCCTCGATGGCACCGGCTTGCGCTTCAGTTCGAGAAGACAAATCAGCATTTCCGGAAGCAATTTCCCGGGATGCCAAACCGATGGTTTCAGTACCGTTGCGCACATCGATGACAATATCAGCCAGGCTGGCGGTCATATTTTTCAGTGCCAGAAGCAGTTCGCTGATTTCATCATTGCCGCTGACTTCGCGGCCAAAAGACAGCTCGCCCGCAGCGACCCTCCTGGCCACTTGCAAGGCGTCTGACAGTGGCGCAGTGATACTGCGGGTAAGAACCCAACCGATCAATCCTGCAAAAGCGACCGTGACGACACTCACTGCCAGGAAAGACTCGGTAAGGAGCGTCGCCGTGATGGCCGTTTCTTCAATGAATGCGGCCGAAGTTTTCTCCTGGTGCTTGACCAGGCGGTCCATTTGCCTGGCCCCTGCCGCACTCAGTGGTTCGAACTTGTCGGCAATGAGTTTGGCCGCACCCGGCGTATCGGAAGCCAGCGCAAGTTCAATGACCTTCATTAGTGGCGCCTGGATGTCATTTTCAAGTTTTGTGATTTCCTTGAAAATAGCCTTTTCTTCCTCATCAAGAACCATTGCGCTCAGCTTTTTCTTCGCTTCGCCATAGCGTTGATGCAAAGCCGGGATCTTGGCGACATCGCTTTGCACAAGCGCGAGCTCACTATACAGGCCGAGATTTCGAATGGTAATGCCGACTTCGTACAAGGCACTTTTCATGTTGCCGATGTGCTTGGCCTTGTCATTCGACGCCTTGAGCGTGACAATCGTCGTATCGCGATTCTCTGCGCTTAACCAGCTGCTGATTGCGTGAGAAATTGTGAAGATTGATACGATCATTCCAATGCCAAGGCAAAGCCTTAACCCGATACGCAAGTCACGAAGTTTCATCATGGTTCCCGTCTTTTTTGGATCGATCGAAGTCGCTACTACCCTTCGTCAACCCGTTTATATGGCTACATTCAGCAAAGCGAACGGTCCTAACGAATAATCCCTATCCGCCTGGCAACCGCCACCGCCTCGCTGCGACTGCGCGTACTCAACTTCGAATTGATATTGCGCAGATGTGTACGCACCGTGCTATCGGACAAGCCCAGCTTCTCGACCATGACACCGTTCGAGCAACCATCCGCAGTCAACTGAAGTACGTGAATCTCCTTGCGCGTCAATGGTTCCATCAGGACGATGGGCGCGGAAATTTCTTTTCGCTCGCCGACTGTCGCTCCGAACACAGCCATCAAGCGCTGCAGGTATTCCATGAGTATTGGATCGCATTGGCGGGCAGGCATTTCTTCCAGCACTGCGTTGAACTGCTGCACAACCCGTCCGACCTCTTCGCCTTCATCGGCAATAAGCCGGAGGAAACCCTCCGGAACGGCCTCGCGCACCACGGCCGCAATCGATTCCGTGGCTGCGGCAAACTCGCCGCTGCGTTGCAGCGCCAGGCAGCGCAGCACGCGCAGTTTGAGCGCGCGCCGGTAACGGCATTGCGCCGTCGCCTCGGCGATGTCGCGATCGATCAAGGGCAGGACCGCGCGCGGGTCGCCAAAATGAATGTCCCAACGGTGCCGTGCCAATTCCATATAGTCGAGCTCATTGGCTGGCAGGCGCTGCCGGCCAATACGCAACCAAAGCGCAGCGTCATCCGCCCTGTTCAATTCATCCTTTGCCGCATGCGTATTACCCCGCAACAGGAGGAATTTACTGCGTTCGAGCTTGGCATTGGCGACCAGGCGTGGCAAGCCGCGATGATGACCAAGATGTTCCAGCGCCCCCAGTACCTCGAAGCCTTCGCCAACTTCGCCGCGGCAGAACGCGATCCGGGCCATGATGATATGGCCGGTGCACATCTGATCGGGCAGGCCGATATCGCATATCAATGGCAGATAACTGTTGATCAATTGTTCGGCCGCGGCGAGTTCGTTGGCTTCGTAGAGCGCTTCCGCGTACAACAGACCCGCCCAGGCATTGCCTTGCGTATAGTTGACCCGTGCCGGACTAGTGCTGCTCAAGGCCATTCGAAACCGCGCAGTGGCTTGCCGCAGCCTGCCGGCCTGCAAATCCAGCACGCCTTCGAGCGATTCCGCATACATGCGGTTGAAAATGCTCTCGCTATGGGTACGGCGGGCGTCATCGATCAGGAGTTGCGCCTGTCGACTCTGGCCCATCACGATCAGCACATCGGCCATTGCATTGCTCAGCACACTGTCCGCAAAGGCGTTGCAAGTCGGTAAGTTGGCAAGGCTGGCCTGCCCAACGGCCAGCGCTTCATCGTACCTGTCCTCCATCGCAAGCAATACCGGCCGTTGGGCATTCAGGTGAGCCTGCAGCCCAGGATCCGGGTGATCGGTATAATCGGGCCGCTTCAATTCGCGGGCGACGCTCAAGGGACCCTCGGTAAACAGCCTTGACCATATCCGGGTGGCCCTCAGCATCGGCACGTTTTTCAAGGCATCCTCGGGAATCGCATTGAACCAGCGCGACAACAGGCGCATGCGGCCCGCCTCCAGCAGGTTCTTCGCAGCTTGTCCCAATAGCTCGACGACCAATCCGATTTCATCGCTGGCGATCGCATGTTCAATCGCCGGCACCAGGCGATGGTGCGACAGATACCATTGCGCCGCCTTTAAATGCAGTCTTTTCTGCTCGCCTGGATATTCGCGCCCCAAGCGGGCGCGCAGGAAATTGGCGAACAGACTGTGATAGCGATAGCTGTTCCCCTGTTTTGCGGGCGACACCAGGAACAGATTCTGGTCCGTCACCGATGTCAGGACGCTTTGCACGTCGAGTTCAGGCATCAGCGCTTGACATAAAGACTCGTCGATATCCCTGAGAATGCTGGTTTTCAAGAGAAACCGTCGAATTTCGGCGGTCTGGCGATCCAGCACATCTTCCGCAAGATATTCGGCGACTTCACGGGTGGTGCCGGAAAAATCGTTCACCACCTCGTCGCCCGAGCCGCTACGCTCAATCGAAATCGAAGCAAGCCATATCGCCGTGATCCAGCCTTCCGTTTTGACGTGCAGGCTGTTCATGGCTTCCATCGACAAGACCTGCTGGTGACGCAAGCGGAGATATTGCCTGGTTTCGCTCTCGGTAAACCGGAGCACATCGGCGTCGAGTTCCAGCAACTGCCCCTGGGCTCGCAATTTCGCCAATCCCAGTTTCGGCTGGTTGCGGCTCCCGACGATGACTTGCGCGCCCCGCGGCAAGGAAGCGATGATTGTTTTGACCAACGCAAATACCGCCGGCTCATGAATATTTTCAAATTCATCCAGAAAAAGCGCGAAAGGTGCGGTACAGCAGGACAACAGATTGTCCAGTTCATAGACAGACGCGGGCGGAGCGGAACAAATCCCCGCGGCGGCAAATGATGCGTTCAGGCAGTGCAAGAAACGCGATGCATCGTTGTCCGCATGATCCAGCGTCAGCCAGGCACACTTGATCCCGCCCAGGTTCAGGCGCTTGCACAATTGATGCATCGACGTGGTCTTTCCAAACCCTGCCGGCGCCTGCACGACAAGCAGCCTGGCGAGCATGCCGTTGGCCGCCGACCTGTCACAAAATGCCAACCGGGCGACTTCTGCTTGCGGTGATGCCGGAGGCATCAATTTTGCTGTAGGTATGTTGGCTGGCAGTTCGTTACGGATGATCTTCATGGTGCCCTCCCCTGACGGCCGAATGGCTCGCGCATCCCTGGCGGGATCGCGCGCGCTAGTGTTATCCAAGACATGCCTTCAAGGGCAGCGCGGCATTGCTCAGGATTTCGCGCCCGGGCCTGGTTCGCGCCAAGACCAGCGCACGGCCTTGGGCAAAATCGGCGGGAGCATTCACGCAATCGAGCGCAATGACACATCCCTGCCGTAAATAAACGATGGAAAACTTGCGTTGTTCCATATCACCACGCACCAGGCACTCGTCGTAACCACTGGATAGCCCGACAGTTTGCAGCCGCACGTCGTACTGGTTGGACCAGAACCATGGGACCGAAAAATAATCCTGTCCCTGCCCCATGATTTCCTTGGCCGCCGTGATGGCCTGGTCCGTCGCATTCTGGACCGACTCCAGCCGGATCCGCTGGCCGTCGGCAAACCGGTTTTCGTGCGCGGCGCAATCGCCCAGGGCGAAGATATCCGGCAGCGAAGTGCGGCAGCGCGCATCGACGTCGACACCATTTTTTCCCGCGGCTCCCGCAGCCCTGAGTGGCGCAACGGCTGCTTCGATACCAATCCCTGCGATCACCAGATCGGCAGGCAACAGCGTATTGTCCGACAAGCTGACTGAGCGAACCCGGCCGCCCGCTCCTTCCAGCGCCTGGATTGCGCTGGCAAGCTGGAAATGGACGCCATGCCCGGCATGGAGCTGCTGGTAAAAACTGGACAGTATCGGACTGGTTACCCGCGCCAGCACCCTGTCCAGCGTTTCGACTATCGTTACGTCCTTGCCCATCTTGCGCAGCGACGCCGCCGCTTCCAGACCGATATAGCCGCCGCCGACAACCACGACGTGCGCCGTTCCAGGTAATTCCGCAATGAGGCCGTCCGCGTCGGAGCGCTTGCGTATCGTATGAATACCGCCAAGCTCATTTCCAGGACACGACAGCGTGCGCGCCTGCCCTCCAGTCGCCCACAGCAGCTTGCCAAAGCCGAGCACGCGGCCATCGTCCGCCGTCACCGTATGCGCATCCGCATCAATCGAGACGATGCGCCGGCCCAGCAGCAAGTCGATGTTGCGCTCTTTCCAGAAACTGTCGGGCCGTATCAGCATGCGTTCAAACGGTTTGGCGCCGGCCAGATATTCCTTGCTCAGCGGCGGCCGGTCATACGGTGGCGACGGTTCGTCGCCAAGCAGTCCGATCGATCCCGCGAAATGCAATTGCCGCAGGGAGATGGCGGCTTGCGCACCGGCATGCCCCGCGCCGACGATCAGCACATCGTATTGAGTGTTCATCGCGTATTACTCTTCCGGCGCCATTTCGACCACGAGGCCTTCGCAAGCCTGCGTCACGGGAATCTGGCAGGCAAGCCTGGACCCCTCTTTTCGGTAAAAAACGCTGCTCAACATGGCATCCTCGAGCTCATTGACGACCGCCAGCTCCGCGCCGCCCTCGACGATATACACATGGCAGGTCGCACAAGAACAGCATCCGCCGCACAATGCCCGCATCTCGTCCACCCCGGCCTCGCGCATTGCCTCCATCAACGACAAATCGTTGGCGGCCTTGATTTCCAGCTCTTCGTTGCTACGAAGGCGTATTTTGATTGTTGTCATCGATTGCTCCTCTTTCATGTTTCGGCAATTGCGCCGCTTAAGGGATGAGGACTGCCTTGATGCAGTCGCCACGCAATTGCTCTTCTACTGCCTGATTGATTTCGTCCAGGGCATAGGTTTTAATCAGTTTTTGTATTGGGAACCGGCCCGCCTTGATATGCGCAATGAGTTCCGGGATAAAGATGTCGGGATCGCTGTCTCCTTCGATAATGCCGTGGATGCGATGGCCGAAAGTGATCAGCGATGCCAGATTCACCGAAACCGCGCTGTCAGGCTTGGGAGGCACCCCAACCAGGCCCAGCAAGCCGCGGCTTCCCAGCACCGACAGCGCTGTCGCGACCACGGCCTCCAGTCCGCTGCTTTCAAGCGCGAAATCGGCGCCGGCAGGCACGATGGCGCGTATCGCCTCTGCCACATCGCATTCGGCCGGGGAAATCACGTGATGGGCGCCCAGCTCCAGTCCGAGCTGACGGCGCGCCTTGACGGGTTCCACCAGGATAATCGTCCCGCAAGCACGGATCTTTGCGCCCATGACTGCCGCCAGGCCAACGGGACCGCCGCCGAAGATGACGATGGACGAACCGGCCGGGCATGCGAACGAATTCATGACGGCGCCGGCGCCGGTCTGCAAGCCACAGCCAAGCGGCCCGAGCAACTCCAGCGGCAGGTCGGTATCGGCAATTTTCACGACATTCCGCTCGAACGCCAATGCATGTGTGGCAAACGATGACTGGCCGAAGAAGTGCGCGGAAACCGCTTGCCCTTCCACACCCACGCCGGAGCTGCCGTCAAGCCGCGTGCCCAGGAAATTGCGCGCCGGGAATTCCTGGCAATAGGCAGGCAAGTGATCGTGGCATTTGCCGCACACGCCGCAACTGGCAAAACTCAGCACGACCCGGTCTCCCGGCTTGACCTTGGTGACGGCATCGCCAACCCTCTCCACGATGCCGGCGCCCTCATGACCCAATACCGCCGGCAAGGGAATCGGAATAAACTGGTCACGCGCAACGAGGTCGGTATGGCACAAACCCACCCCCGCGATCTTGATCAAGACTTCGTCCGGCCGGGGTGCTTCCAGCGTTGCGTTTTCGATCGTGAATGCCTGATGCGCGGCACGCGCCAGCGCTACCTTGATGTCCATCTGTCGTCTCCTGTTTTTATACGTTAAATCCGGTTTCGCCAGGGCACTGGCAAAGCAGTCCCCCTGGAGGCGTCGCCTCCATCAAAAAAAACGGTCTACATCGCTTATTTCGCTCGGTTGCGCAGCCTGTACTGGCTTGGTGTTTCACCCGAACGCCGGGTAAAGGCGGTGGAAAAATGCCCCTGGTTCCGGAAGCCGAGAGCGTCCGAAATCTGCGAGATGCGCATATCCGATTGCACCAGCATCAGCTCAGCCATGTTGAGCCGGGTATCCATCACGAATTGATGCGGCGTGACGCCCATCGCCTTGCGGAATACGCGGCAAAAATGCCAAGGCGTCAAGCCAGCTATTTTCGCCAGGCTGTCGATGGTGTGTTCCTGTCCAGGCAGATTCCGGATCTCCGCCAACACCTTGCTCAACCAATATGCCGACGACTGGACGGTAGGAATTTCACCGACAGTCTCCAGATTGCAATGGCGGACGAGGTGCGCGTTCAGCGCGCCCATCATCGCATCGATATAGCTGTCGCGTTGGGGCGACTGCGGCTGGTACAGCTCGCCGACAATTTGCCGCGTGAGCGCCACGCCCAGGGCATCGGAAAACGCGAACTGAATCCGTTGCTCGTTTCCCATTGCCCGCTGCAATTCCAGATTGGGCAGACTGAAGGTCACGACATCGAGCTCACCATCGACCAGCCAACGGGTCGGAACGCCGCTCGGCATCAACGTGACGTCACTCGGCTTCGAACTGGTCTCGCTCCAGCCATCGCCCTGCCACACCTTGATCGCAGGCTTGCCGGCAATGTGCACAACGTAAGTCGGGCATGGCAAGGCAGGCAGGGAATAGCTGCCCACCAGCTGGCGCCACCGGCAAATGGTAACGGCGGTCTCATCCAACTCGAGTTGCTTGTCCGGCGCGCAGCTCAACGTGTCGGCAATGATCGATTCATTACTAGGTTTGGTCGCATGCGCCATGGCGCCTCCCAAATTAGCCCACCAGGCGAACGTTGAGGTTCTTCAATCCATTGAGGAAATTGGAACGGAATCGGCGCGGAGCTTCCACCACCTCGAATCGCTTCACCCGTTCAGCCAGGATACGGAAGGCGACACGCAATTGCATTTCAGCCAGGCGCGAACCCACGCACACGTGCTGCCCGGAGCCAAAGCCGAGATGCTGCGGCCCCTTGCGCCCGACATCAAACGTATCCGGGTCTTTGAAGACCGATTCATCCCGATTCGCGGCGATGTACCACATGACCACCTTGTCGCCCTTTTTGATGGCCTGCTCGCCGATCACGGTATCGACCAGCGCGGTACGGCGCATGTGCATCACAGGGCTGCTATACCGGACCATTTCAGCTGCGGCGGTCGACAGGATCGCCGGATTTTCCCGGACCCGGTCCCACTGTTCGGGAAATTGCGAGAACGCGTGGACAGTGTGGCTGATGGTATTGCGGGTGGTTTCATTCGCACCCACCATCGCCAAAATCATATTGCCGAGAAATTCGCGGAATTCGACCGGTTTTCCCTCGACCATGGCGTTGGCAAACAGCGATGCGATGTCAGCACCGGGAGTCACCCGGCGGGTGGTGAACAATTCCTGTGCAAAGGCGCCAAACTCACCCAGCACTTTGCCGATCTCCTCGGGCGTCTTGCGGAACTCGGGATCGTCTTCCCCCACGAATGCGTTGGTCCAATGGTAAAGCTGGATCCACATCTCGTCGTCAATGGCAAACAGCTCGGTCAACGTGAACAAGGGCAGCGGCGCTGACAGCAGCGGCACCAGGTCGACCACCTCGTTGAGCGGGATTTTCGAAATCAAGCGCTCCGCCCTGGCCTGTATCCTCTGCTCGATATCGCCCAACCGTGCCGGCGATACGGCCGGCATGACCAGTTTGCGGTACGCGGTATGATCGGGGGGATCAAGGGAAATCATGGGTACGCCAATCGCCGCAGCCCCGCCCCCTACCAGGCCGACTTCATTCTCGTTGAAAATGCGGTGCCCGCCATGCTTGTAGGCGGACGAAAAGATCTCGGGCTGGCGGGAAATCGCCACGATATCGGCATGTTTCGTGACGGCCCAGAATCCGCTGCCATCGCTTTCAGGATTCCAATGGCAAGGGCTTTCACGGCGCAGCCTGGCGAAAGCTTCATAGGGCACCGAATTGACATACAGATCCGGATTTTTGAGGTCAATCTGCAACATTTTATTTGTCTCCTAACGTCCTGCCCTTCCCTGGGCACGCTACGACAGCAGCGACTCGGGTCTGGCATTTCTATTTTTTTCCAGAGCAATCGGCTTGCTCTGGTACACCGTCTGCACTGAACTGGCAGATACCATGATACAAGTCTTTCCCTTGCACCATTTCTCTGTGCTTGCGCTACTATTTACCGATTCCTGCGCGTTGTTGTACAGCTTGTATAGGCGCTTCGACCGCAGCCGCCGCCGGGTCGCGCTCCCTGAGCAGGAAATGGGACAAGGCAGGAATCAGGATCAGCGCACCCAGCATATTCCACAGGAACATGAAAGTAAGCAGGATACCCATGTCAGCCTGGAACTTGATTGGCGACCATGCCCAGGTCACTACGCCGGCCGCGAGGGTGACGCCGACCAGGGCGACCACTTTGCCGGTAAAGCCGACGGCGGTCTTATAGGCTTGTTCGAGGGACCGGCCCGCGCGCTGATGCGCCAGCTGGACGCTCAGCAGATACAGCGCGTAATCGACACCGATCCCGACCCCCAGGGCAATGACGGGCAGTGTGGCCACCTTCACGCCGATTCCCAGTATCACCATTAACGCTTCGGCAAGTATGGAAGTCAGCACAAGGGGAACGACCGCCACGACGACGGCGCGCCAACTGCGGAAAGTGATGAAACAGAGCACGATCACCGCCAGATAGACATAGGCCAGCATTTGCCGATTGGCCTCGCGGACAACGATATTCGTCGCAGCCTCGATGCCGGCGCTCCCCGCGCCGAGCAGAAACGCGCGCCCATTTTCGTTGTGCTGATCGGCAAACTGTTGCGCCGCGTGGGCGACCCGGTCCAGCGTCTCGGCCTTGTGATCGGTCAGATAGGCAACGACCGGCATGACGGAGCACTCCGCGTTCAACAGCTCCGTACCCGATCCCAAAATATCGTGGATGGACGTGTTGGAGATTTTTTCATTGCGGAGTGTGGAACTCCACTTCGGATTGCCTTCGAAGGTGCCGGCCACCTGGTTGGCCAGGGTATCGACGAACGATACCGTGGTTTGTACACCGGGAACCTGACGCAATACCCATGCCAGGCGGTCAACCTCGACCTGTGTCGCGTAACGTTCGCAGCCATCCTTCGCGGTCTTGACCAGTACAGCGAACACGTCGCTCGACAAGCCATAGTGCGCCGTGATGTAGGCATTGTCCTGGTTATAGCGGGAATCCGAGCGCAGTTCCGGTGCACCGCTGTCCAGGTCGCCAATCTTCAGATCGAGACTCACCATGAAGCCGGCCACGGCAAGGATGCCGGCGCCCAGTATCGTGATTGTCGCCCAGCGGCGTTCGGTGAAACGGCCCAGCAGCATCCACGTCGCTCCCAATCCGCCGCTTTGCTGCCCGTCGCGCTCGTCAGCCCGCGCACGGCTTGCCGCCGCCGCGCTCACGCCAACATAGGACAGCAATACCGGCAACAGGATCAGGTTCGTGAAAATCAGCACCGCCACACCAATACTGGCGGAGATGGCGAGATCCTTGATCACGGGAATGTCGATCAGCATCAATACGGCAAAGCCAACCGCATCGGCCAGCAACGCCGTCACACCCGCGAGGAACAGGCGCCGGAACGTATAGCGCGCAGCGATCAGTTTATGGGTGCCCTTGGCGACGTCATTCATAATCCCGTTCATCTTTTGCGCGCCATGGCTCACGCCAATAGCGAACACCAGGAAGGGAACCAGGATGGAGAAGGGATCCAGCTGGAAGCCGAATGCGGTAACGATGCCCACTTGCCACAGGACGGCCACCAGCGAACACAGCACCACCAGCGCCGTGCTACGCGTGCAGCGGGTGTAGGCGTAAATGATGAGGGTGGCAACGATCGCCGCCGCCACGAAGAAGATCATCACCTTGACAATGCCATCGATCAGGTCGCCCATCAGCTTGGCAAAGCCAATGATATGGATGCGGATCTTTCCGGACTGGAGCGGCGCCAGCTTCTTCTCCAACTCGCTTGCCGCTTCGTACGGCTTGCGCACCTTTTCCTCGAGAAGGCGGGAAAAGGTGCCATAGTCGAGGGGCAGATCGGTATCGGGATTTTTCGACAGCAAGGGAACGACGATCATGCTCGACTTATAATCGCTGGCCACCAGGCTTCCAACGATACCGGCCCTGGCGATGTTTTGCCGGACTTGCTCCATTGAAGCTGCCGACCCATCGTAACTGTCCGGGATGATGGTTCCGCCGGCGAAGCCCTCTTCGGTGACTTCGGTCCATCGTACCAGCGGCGTCCACAGCGACTTCATCCAGCTGCGGTCGACCCCGGGCGTAAGGAACAGCGTGTCGTTAATTTTTGCCAGCGCCGCCAGGTAATCCGCATCGAAAATATCTCCCGACCTGTTCTCGACGACCACCCGGATCGTGTTGCCTAGCCCGCGCAATTCCTTTTCGTTGTCCAAATAGTTTTTGATGTATGGGTGGCTGCTGGGCAGCATCTTTTCAAAGCTCGCGTTGACGGTCAACCTGGTGCTTTGAACGGCGAGCAATCCGCTCACCAGCGCACATGCCAGGACCACCCAGAGCCGGTGGTTAAAAATGACCCGTTCCAGGAAATTACCCGTTCGCTTGTCAAAATTCTCAAGCTCTTTAATGACGGGCATTTCGTCAAGCTGATCGCTTGCAATAGTCATATCACTTCCCCTAAATTTTTCATTTCAACTTCTCAAACCCTACCCCCTGCGCACCCACCACAGCGATGCCCGTCCGGGTCGCTGCGACACCCGCGAAGGCATTCGGCGCAGCGGCCTTGCGCAAGGTAAAACTGGCGCCGCCATCGTTGCTGACCAGGAGCTTGCCACCCTGGCTGACCAGGACGATGCGGCCGTCGGCAAGACGGGTTCCGCCAGTGATGCCCTCGTTGAGATTGGTATTCACTTTGTTCCAGCTAAGCCCGTTGTCACTGCTGCGAAAAGCGTTGCCACGCATACCGAACACAAGTAGCGTTCCGTGCTCCGCGACGAGGCCAAAATACGTGCCCTGATAGGTGCCGGACAGGGCGACGAAGCGGCCCTTTTCCTTGTCCAGGCGAAGAATCAGGCCTTGTTCACCGACAACATAAATACCGTCCGCCGAGCCCCGGATGCCGTACAGGTGCAGGCTATTCGGGTTATCCATGCGATCCATCCAGGGAATCCAGCTCTTGCCACCGTCTTCGGTGGCAAAGACCTGGCCGAAGGCACCGACGACGAAGCCTTTTTGTTCATCCTCGAACCAGACGTCAAGGAAAGGGTGGATGGGTCCTTGCCCGGCATAGCGCTGTGCATCGGCAAGCAGCGCATCAGCCCCGGCCCGGCCCGATCCGGCCTCGCGGTAATGCGCGACCGTTGCCTTCGCGGCCGCCCTGCCGTCGAATTGCTTTACCCAGCTTCGGCCGCCATCGCCGCTATGCAATATCACACCATCGTGCCCAACGGCCCATCCATGTTGTGCTGACGGAAAATGTACCGCCACCAGGTCGGAACTGACGGGGGAAAGCGATTGCGTCCAGGCGGTCCCGGCGTCGTTCGCAACGAGAATGTTTCCGCGTCGGCCCACCGCCGTCACTTTGCCGCCCGATGTGGCGACGCCGACCATCGCGCTGCGCGCGACCAGCCCGCTCTGCATGGCTGGAACGTCCAGCGGGTCCCGGTACGCCGCGTTGGACGGCACTATGGTGATAGCCAGTGCGCATGCAGCGGCTGCGCGCATGAGAATAAACCTGCCCATTTGATTTCTTTCCTGAGTATTGACACGCGGGCGCGACTGCCCGCGTGTATTCCGCCAAGGCGCTTTAGCGCAGGCCGCGAGCGGACAAGCCATCCGCCGTCCACCAGCGCGCAGGCTGTTGGGGAACGTCGAAATAACCCTTGGTCTCCGCGGCCAGGCTGTTGATCACGTAAATACCGTTGACCAGGTCGTAATGGCCATAGGTATCCGCAGTTGGCGCCGGCGTCTCATAGCGTTGAATCATGTAGTTGAAGCCGACCCGGTAGAGTTTGCCACTGGCGTCATACTGGTCGCTGGCGCCGGCGTTGAAGGTATCTTCGTCCCAATAAAACACCCGCTTCGAATACACGTGACGCTTGCCCGGTTTTAAGTTCGCCTCGACCACCCAGACCCGGTGCAGCTCCCAGCGGATGCATTCAGGATTCAAGTGATTCGGTGTCACCACCTTGTCGTCCGGGCACGCCTTGGGGTCGTTCAGCTTGTAGGAATTGTAGGGAATGTACATTTCCTTTTTCCCCAGCAGCTTGAAATCGAAGCGGTCCATGCGACCGGCAAACAAGGCCATGTCATCGTAGGTATTGGCGCCCGCCGACTGGGCCATCGGCGTATCGGCTGCCAGCTCGGGAGCGAGTTTTACGCGACGCTGGCCGGGAAGATACTGCCACGCCTTGCGGTTGTCGGTGATAAAGCTCATCGGATCGATCAGCGTCACGGCATCGCCGGCGATGCGCGATGGCGCGGTCGAGGTCCAGGAAATCATCCAATACTTGTCGGTGCTGGTCTTGTTGGGATCGTAATACGGATACTCTTGATGAATATCGTTCTGCCCCGTCATGACCTTCTTGCCGCTGGAATCCACATAATAGGTACGTTGCGTCACGAAATAAGAAAAGCCGCCGAAGCGCAGCAGGTGATTCCACATGACCTCGTAGCCATCCTTCGGGATAGGAAACGGAACGCCGCCATGGCAACCCTCGACCGCTTCGCCGGCATTGGTCGTCTTGCAGTTCAATGCATTCTTGAGGGTGTTATCTCGCACATACTTGGGAACCGCGGCGGTGCGGTGGCTTGGATATACGTCGACGCGGAAGGTCGGATATTTTTTGATCAGCGCCTTGGTGCCCTCGGTCAGCTTGTCGGCATATTTGTCCACATTTTTCGCATCGATGGTCAACGTCGGCTTTTCATTGCCGAAGGGATCCGGCCGGTGACCAGGATCCTTGCGGTCATAAGCGGCAGGTGGCGTGCTCAGGCCACCGGTATATTCGGGGATGGTGCCGGCGCTATTGCCATTTTTTTCCGCGCCGATCCAGGTCAGGGAAGCGCCCAATTGCCTGGACTCCTCGGCGGGCACCGCGGCGTGCGCACCGCCGGCCATTGCGAGACCACCAAGCACCAACAACATTCGCGAATTTTTCATTGATATCTCCACTATGAGTTTTGTTGTAATCAAAATGCGGTTTTGAAAGTGGCGACCAGCCAGCCGCGATCGGTCAGCGGCAATTCACCGTTGAATTGACCGTTTGGCTTGATCTTGCCGAGGTAATCCACGTATTTCAGACTGAAGGTATATTTCTGTTGCCAGTCCGCGGTCAGCCCAATACTCCAGTCACCCTGCCCCTGATAGCCGCCAGCGCGTACGGCCGAGTTGCCGCTCAAGCCAGTCTGATAAGTGATGGGCATTTGCAAATCAACGGATGGCAAGACCTGGAACCAGGTCGGGGTGAAGTTAAGCGCAATACCGACATAATTCTTGGTGGCGCAGGCATCGTATTTATCTTTGCCGACGCAAGGCGCGTAGCCCAGGCCTGAAAACAGGGCGGCGTTCCTGGTGACTTTATCCAGCCTGCTGTAGACCAGTTCGCCCAGGTAATTGGCCGTATCGAACAACGGGGTCCTTCCAATCAAGCCCAGGGCGTTCACCACCACGTGATGGGTATTGCCGCGCGCGCCCTCGAGTGCACCGCCATCGCCAGGGGCACTGTTGAGCGCAGCGTTTTTGCGGTATGACCACTCCGCGCCGTAACTGACGCCACCGAACTCCTTGGACAGGCTGATCCCAAACAATTGCAAGTCTTGGGCATAGGCGAGGCGATAACCGGTGGGCGCGCCAGCGGCGCCGGATAACAGCAGCCACGGGTTTTTCTCATCATATTTCCGATAGTAGAACCCGGCGGAACCGTTCAGCCACTGCGGACTCCAGCGTGCCATGACACCGAAGTCCCCCCGCCCGCCCGGTTTCAGGTCCTGGCTGCGCGGGAAGGCGAATCCTGGCGCGACCGGCAGCGCGTTCGGGCCTTCCCCGAGGGAATCGAGCAACCCTAAATAAGTGCCGCCTTCCGGATAGCGGTTGGGCCGCCAGTCGAAGAAATATTGCCCGCCAATGGAAAGCTCTTCCGTCAAACCCGCCTGGAACGATGCCTGGCTAACGGGGAGAAAAAGTTCCTTGACCTGCGAACCTGGATTGCCAAGCGCCTTGATCAAGTCAATGGGGCCTTGGGAAGCAGCAATGCCATGGCCGGCCGTCAACAGGGACTCGCCCCAATAAATCGAATGGCGCCCCAGTTTCACGCTGACCGGAACGCTGCCGGCGTCGAAATTGCTGAATACAAAGGCATCGAGAATTTCGCCGGACGCACCGGCGTGGTAACGCTTCGTGTAATTCGCGTAGCGGTTGCCCGAATAACTGTTCGGGAATCCCGCGGCAGCGACTTCCGGATTTGATCGGATTGCGTCATCCCGATAGGCGCGGTCATACCAGGCGCTTGCACTGACACGGAAGCCGACTTCTTTTTTATAGGCGAAATCGATTTCGCTCAAAAGGTCGAAACGGTTGCTGACTATGTCGCCGCTGTTGAATTTGGCGTCAGATTCGTCGTAGTTCGGGTGCGTGGCGATTCGACGATCTGGAGATTCGGTACGCATTCCCAGGTTGTAACGGATGCCATTATCCCAACGCAATGAAACATCCGGATTGGCTGTCTCAATAGACACGGCGGCGGCTTTGCCGGCGGCAAAGGCAAGCGCAATAGCCAGCGCCAAACTCCCCTTGGACAGACAAGCAGCTTCATTTTTTTTCGACGTTTTTTTCACGTTCTGTCTCCTTTTATTGGTCAACGAATTCAATCGCGGCCCCCACGCTGCAGTGGGGGCCGCTGATTTGGGTGAAATACAGCTTGCACTCTAAGGAAGGACGCATGGATACACATCGTCGGATTCGACGAGCGACGAACTTTGATAGCAACAATTGGCGACACGCAGCCCGCGCATCCGGGCCACGCAGGGATCGGCCAGGCCTTGCTCGTCGCTTACGACGATTATTTGCTGGCCAAAGTACGGTCCAATTTGAACTCGCCCACTTTTTTAAGAAACGAACATGTCCAATGATCCAATAGTCGTTGTTTCAGCCGCACGTACACCGCTGGGAGCGTTCCTGGGCGACTTCTCGCACCTGACTGCTCCTGAACTCGGCGCGGTTGCCATCAAGGCAGCTGTCGCCAGGGCTGGAATACCTGCCGAATCGTTCCAGGAACTCGTCCTCGGCTGCGTGTTGACCGCAGGACTTGGCCAGGCACCTGCCCGTCAGGCCAGCATCGCCTCCGGGCTGCCGTTATCAGTTGGCTGCGCCGTCGTCAGCAAGGTATGCGGATCTGGAATGAAAGCCGTCATGATCGCTCATGACTCGCTGGTAGCCGGCACGAGCGACGTGATGATCGCGGGGGGAATGGAGTCCATGAGCAATGCCCCTCACTTGTTGCCTCAGTCGCGAGGAGGACTCAGGCTGGGCCATGGGAGCATGGTGGACCACATGTTTCTGGACGGACTGGAGGACGCGTATTTTGAGCGTGGCCGCCTGATGGGCACTTTTGCTGAAGACTGCGCCACCAGCTACGGTTTCACACGTGAGGACCAGGACACTTATGCGATCGAATCGACTGTGCGCGCTCAAAAAGCGATCACGTCCGGTGCATTCACCTGGGAAATCGCTCCTGTCGCCGTCACCAGCAAGCTGGGCAATAGCGAAATAGGGAATGACGAACAACCGCTGAAGGCACAGATCGAAAAAATTCGCCGTCTTAAACCAGCCTTCAAGAAAGACGGCACCGTGACCGCCGCTAACTCGAGTTCTATTTCGGACGGTGCGGCCGCGTTGGTGCTGATGCGCCAATCGACTGCAGACAAGCTGGGCGCCAAGGCGATCGCAACCATCCTGGGCCATGCGACGCATGCCCAGGAACCCCACCTGTTTCCCACAGCGCCAGTCAGTGCGATGCAAAAAATGCTGGCCAAGGTCGACTGGTCAGTCGACGACGTCGACCTGTGGGAGATCAATGAAGCGTTCGCCGTTGTCACGATGGCCGCCATCCGCGATCTGAAACTCGACATTGGCAAGGTGAACATCCATGGCGGAGCATGCGCTTTAGGCCATCCGATCGGTGCGAGCGGAGCGCGAATTCTTGTGACGCTGATCGGCGCCCTGAAGCAAACAGGTGGCAAGCGCGGTATCGCGAGCCTTTGCATCGGCGGCGGCGAAGCGACCTCGATCGCCATTCAAATGAATTAAGGAATGTATCCATGATACTGACGCAAGAACAGGAAATGATTCGTGCCGCCATGCGCGAATTCGCGCAGGCACGCCTGGCCCCCTTCGCCGGTGAATGGGACCGTAACCATACGTTCCCAAGAGAAGCTCTCCAGGAGCTCGGCGCGCTCGGCGCCCTGGGCATGATCGTTCCGGAGCACTGGGGTGGTGCGGGCATGGACTACATGAGCCTGGTTCTGGCTATCGAAGAAATTGCCGCCGGCGATGGGGCAACTTCCACCATCGTCAGCGTGCAAAACTCGCTGGCCTGTGGCATCACGCTCAAATTCGGTTCGGACACACAAAAAGAGACATGGCTAAGACCCCTGGCACAGGGAAAAAAGTTGGGATGCTTTTGCCTGACGGAGCCCCATGCGGGATCGGATGCGTCGTCCCTGCGCACCACCGCCGCGCGTGACGGCGACGATTGGATCCTGAACGGGACCAAACAATTCATCACGACTGGAAAACACGCCGACATCGCAATCGTCTTTGCCGTCACCGATAAAAGTGACGGCAAAAAGGGGATTTCTTGCTTTTTAGTCCCGACCAGCACGGCCGGCTACATCGTGGCGCGCGTGGAAAACAAGTTGGGCCAAAAAGCCTCTGATACGGCGCAAATCATTTTTGACCACTGCAGGATTCCGGGCAGCGCCATGATGGGTGCCGAAGGCGACGGCTACAGGATCGCCCTCTCGAATCTGGAAGCTGGACGGATCGGCATCGCGGCGCAAGCGGTGGGCATGGCGCGCGCCGCTCTGGAAGCGGCCCTGAAGTACGCACAGGAGCGCGAAACGTTTGGCAAACCAATTATCGAACATCAGGCAATTGCGTTTCGTCTGGCCGACATGGCCACGCTGCTCAACGCAGCCCGACTGATGGTCTGGCATGCGGCAAGCCTGAAAGATGCCGGCAAACCCTGCCTTACCGAGGCATCAATGGCAAAGATGTATGCGTCGGAAGTGGCGGAAAAAATCTGTTCCGACGCGATCCAGATTCACGGGGGGTACGGCTACGTCGACGACTTCCCGGTCGAGCGCATCTATCGCGATGTTCGGGTCACGCAGATTTACGAGGGCAGCAATGATATTCAACGCGTAGTAATCAGCCGGGCGTTGGCACGCTAAGGATGAAGGGGAACATCATGGACATCGTCAACCGCCCCACCAAGGAACAGGTCCGGGCCTGGCTGCTGGAACGCCGCCAAGGTCAGGCGGAATTGCCCGATCGCGAACAGATCAGGCGTGAACTGGGTTGGGAGCTGATACCTGCAGTCCGTGCACTACCCGCCCCTATCCTGCAACGCGGGGCGTGATTGCCACTCGACGATACCGCCCGCCCTCAAGTGCCCGGTATCGCCAGCCTGGGGACAGAGCGACGCGTACTGCTCTCGCTGGATTCCTCCACGTTGAACATGCTGACCAGTTTCGACACGCCGGCGGCCTGCTGGGTTACTTTACGTTGGGCAGGATTAGCAGCTTGGTGCCCTATATCTTGGCGTTCGCCTCGTCCGGTTTTATCTACATCGCCGTCAGCCATTTGATACCGCGATTGCAGCGGAAAGACACCCTGCGCGAGACGGTGCCGCAAATGCTGCTGATTGCCCTGGGCGTGGGTATCGTGATGTCGATATCCCACTGATTTCAGGGATTGATGCGCCAGAATTCTGCGCTT
Source organism: Pseudomonadota bacterium (assembly GCA_040389645.1). GTDB lineage: Bacteria > Pseudomonadota > Gammaproteobacteria > Burkholderiales > Burkholderiaceae_D > Rugamonas. The sequence continues at coordinate 180,315 of JAZJZT010000044.1, forward strand.
TCCAAGGCACGAAGTTCAGGCTGTTGCGCACCATGTGAACGATGCACAGTTGAACGGCTGCTTGCGGGTAGACCGCCTCGATGGCGTCCGGGAAGCCTTTCAGGCCGTCAACTCAGGCGATGAAGATGTCCTGCACGCCGCGATTTTTGAGCTCGGTAACGACCTGTAGCCAGAACTTGGCGCCCTCGGTTTGAGAGATCCACAGGCCCAGCACCTCCTTATGGCCTTCCATGTTGACGCCGATAGCCAGGTAGACTGCCTTGGTGCGTACCGCGCCGTTGTCGCGTACCTTGACGTGGATGCAGTCGAGATACAGGATCGGGTACACGACGTCGAGCGGGCGGGCTTGCCACAGCTTCACATCCTCGCTGACGGCGTCCGTGACGTTGGAGATGAGGGTGGGCGACACCTCGGCACCGTACATTTCCTCCAGATGGCTTTGAATCTCCCGCACGCTTAATCCGCGCGCGTAGAGCGAGATGATTTTGTCGTCGAGCCGGCCCAGCGGGTTTGGTTCTTGACGACGATCTGTGGCTCGAACGTCCCCTGACGGTCGCGGGGAACGTCCAGCGGCAGCGCGCCAAAGTCGCCCTTGAGGGTCTCGCTGCTATGGCCGTTGCGGGTGTTGGCGGTGCCGTTAGTCACCTCGGCGCCTTTATCGTGGCCCAGGTGGTCGGTCATCTCGACCTCCAGAGCCCGCTCCACCAGCATCTTGGTGAGCTGCTTGAGCAGGCCATTTTCGCCAATCAGGTCCTCGGGCTTCTGGTAGTTCGCCAGCAGGCTGTCGGCCAGTTTGAGTAGTTCTGGGTCGGGCTTGGCCCGCTTGTTACGCTTTGCTACGATCATTGTTTCTCCTTGATGGCGGCAGTGTCCTGCCAAATGACCGTTTACACACAATTATTTACACCCTCTCCGTCCAGTTCCACACACTAGAAATGGTATTGTGCACTGACGCCAGACTGCCAAGTCCTTCCCGGCGCCGCTTCGTAATAGCGCTTGTTACTGTCACCCACTATCACCGACCCAATGTACTGTTGGTTGAACAAGTTGTTAAAACGGATGAATTGCCTGAACTGCCAGCCGCTCCAACGCTGCATGGCATTCAGCCTGGCGTTTAAAACCACATTGCCCGGCGCCGGCTTTTCGGTGTTGCTGTCTTCCGCGAATAGTTTTCCGCTGCCGCCCACTTCGAGCGCTGCGCCCAGCCGGTCAGCGCGCTCCCGCCATCCCAATTCGCCAAATAAGGTCGCTGCGGCAACACCAGGTAAACGGCTTCCAGGCGCAACATTTCCAAAACCTTCCCGGAAGACCGCGCGCAAGACGGTAAGGGCCAGGCGTGCATTCAAGCCATGTCCAAGCTCTGCGGAAACCGAAAGCTCGCCCCCTTCCCGTTGTGTCTTGCCACCGTTACGATAGCTGGTGCGTCCACCGGATGCCGTATTGACCAGAAGTTCGTCGCTTGTGAAAACCTTGAACAACGCGACATCGGCACGCACCGGCCCCATCGCGGCTTTTGCGCCCAATTCCCAATGCGTACTGCGGGCGGGCCGCAAAACGAAGTTGAAACCACCTGCGCTTCCTGAATAGAACAGCTCATTGAGCGTCGGCGTCTCGAAACCCCGCGCGGCGCTGGCGTAAAGATTCAGGGCAGGAGTGACCTTGAAAGTCACTCCTGCAATCGGGGTCATGTTCGAGTAATGTAGTCCTCCGCTGTCGTTGCCGTTGCTTAGGAAGCGGTCGTCTACACGCACATCCAGAGTACTGCGGCGAATGCCGGCAGTGAACTGCCATTGCGCAAATTGCAGCTCGGACTGGACGAAATGATCGGCACCCGACACGGAGTCAATCTCGTCGCGCCGCAGTTGGCCTCGCACGCCGAATCTATCGCCCACGAAGTTTTCAAAACCCCGGCGGACATCCCGCGAGTACCCGTATTCGCCGCCGATGGAAGTGCTGAATTTGCCGCTCGCGAAAGGGATAATGCTGGTCCAGCGCCATTCCGCGCCATAGAACTCCCGATCGAAGTCAACCACGCCGCCGGCATGGCTGGCCGGCGCCTGAAAAGCCTTCGAAAACGCCTGATACTGGGTCACCTCGCGGTTGCCGCCATATGCGCTCAAGTTCAACTGTCCATCGCCGAGGCTTTGCTCATAGCTGGCGCCGATCTGCTGATGATTGATGCTTTTGCGAGTGTCGTAGCGTTCCGCGAAACTGCGCTTTGGCGAAGCTGTGTCGCTGATGTCCGTCTCCACCGCACGCGCGTCACGCACATAAGTCGACCATGTCACTCCCAGAGGATCCTGCGTGTCGCGCTGGCGCAAGCCGCTGGCGATCAGCGCCAGCTTGCCCCCGGCATCGGTCCTTAGCGACAGCCTCGCAAAGGCCTGGTTTCGCGCGGCCGCACTGTGGTCCCGGTATTCGTCGGTCTCGAAACGCGACGCATCGAGCACATAGCCGATGCCACCGGACGCACCTTGCGCATTGACATCCGCCTTGCGCGTTCCATCGCTTCCCGCCGAAAGAGTGGTTTCGATCGAGGCAGACTCACGGCCTTCGCGCGTAAACAGCTGCACCACGCCGCCGGCGTGATTGCCATACATCGCGGAAAACGGTCCGCGCAGCACCTCGATGCGCTCGGCGACATCGAGATTGAAGGTGGCGGCCTGGCTTTGACCGTCCGGCATGCCGGCTGGAATGCCATCAGTCAGCAACCGCACGCCACGTACCCCGAAAGCAGTCCGGGCACCAAAACCGCGCGACGAGATCTGCAAGTCTTGCGCGTAATTCTGCCGGTTGAGCACCGAGATGCCAGGTACGGTGTTGAGCAGTTCGGAGGCGTTGACGCGCATCTGAGTGCCCCCACCGCGAGTTGCATCGATCACGTCGACCGCCGCTGGCAGATCGAAGCTGGTGTGCGGCGCGCGGCTGCCGGTGACCACCACCACATCGACCGTCGGCACCGAATCATCCATCTCCGCCGCATTCACAACCGCGGCAAACGACATCAGGGCAAGCGGTGCCGACGCCGCAAGCACCGCGCAAGCGCCTGCGCCCCAAAAACGGCGCCGGCTAAACACGATCTTCATCCACCCTCCCCTTTGTTCAAACCTTGATCTCGCCGACTCTTGCCGGACCATGTGGCGATCATACGGCCGGACCAAGGGATCGCCTGCCATCCCAATAAACGACAGGCGGCAGGCAACGTACGAATGAGTGTCCACCTTTTAGCCGACAGCGCCCCTGCCCGCGCGGCGATATAGTCGCCACGCTGCCCGCCCGAAAAGGCGGAAAAACAGAGGAGAGCACCGCCCGTACACGCGGTGCCGGTCCGCCAACATCATTCACGTTCTGGAGAATCACATGTCCACCCCAACCATGGAAGCCATCTACAACGATCCGCAAGCGCTGCTGCGCATGACAGAAACGCCCGAGGGCAAACGCGATCCGCATCCCTTGTTCAACCGCCTGCGCGAGATTGCGCCGATCTACCACGATCCGCTCAGCGGCTTGCACTTCCTGTTCCGCTGGGACGATTGCAACAAGGTGTTGCGCTCGAACCGCTTCGGCCAGGGCAATCGTCTCGAACAAGACCCGCGCTACGCCGGCAGCGACGCGCTGCAGTTCATCAATCGCAACCTGGCCTTCAAGGATGCGCCAGACCATACCCGCCTGCGCAACTTCGCGCAGAAGGCGTTCACCCGTCCCGTGGTGGAACGCATGCGCGGCTACCTGGAGAAACTGACGCAAAGCGTGCTGGACGAGCTGGAATCGAAAACCGAGATCGACGTGGTCGCCGACTATTCAGCCCGCATTCCCGGCACGGTCATCTGCGAAATGCTGGGCATTCCCCGCGCCGACCATGAACGCTTCGATGCGTGGGTCGCCGACCAGTTCCGCTTGCTCTCGCCCATGCCCACCCCGGACGACGTGCTGCGCGAGGTCGACGCGTCGACGCGTGAACTGATCAAGTACCTGGGAGAGTTGATCGAGGCGCGCCGCGCGGCGCCGCAGGATGACCTGATCAGCAACTTCCTGGCGGTCAAGGATGAATCGGGCCAGACGATGAGCAACGCCGAACTCATTCCGATGTGCTCGGTGCTCCTGGGCGGCGGCAGCGACACCACCAAATTCGTCATCGCGATGGCGATTCGCGCCTTGGTGGCCCATCCGGAACAGGCACGCAAGATGCGCGGCGATCCTGGCCTGCAAGGCAAGGCGTTCGAGGAGTTCCTGCGCTTTTATGGGCCGGTCACCATGGGCAACCTGCGCGTTTCATTCGACGACATCGACCTGGGCGGTTACCCGATCAAGGCCGGCGAAGCGGTGGTGCCAGTGCTGTTGGCCGCCAATTTCGACCCGGGCGCCTTCCCGGAACCGAATCAGCTCGACGTCGCGCGCCATCCCAACCTCCACCTGGCGTTCGGCGGCGGTGCCCACGCCTGCCTGGGCATGATGCTGGCGCGCCTGGTCGGGCCTTACGCGATCGATGCGTTCAACCGCCGTGTACCCAATGTCGAAGTACTTGACGAGCGCCTGGACATCAACGAGCAATTGTTCGCGTTGCGCGGCCTGCGTTCGATGCGCGTACGGCGCGTGTAAGGCGAGATGGGAACAACCCTGGCGGGCCTCGGCGCGCCAGGGTTGCAGGCACTAGCTCGATTGCGGGTGAAGAGTGACGACGTTGCCCGCCCGCGCCATCTCGGCGTCCGCCCGGACCTTCAGGTAACGGCGCATAGCCACCGATGGCCCGTCGGCCGCCACCGAAATCTCGTACATGTCCTCGGCGCCAGTTTGCAGCCACACTTCTTCCAGCGCCGCCAGCCCGACCACGTCCTCGTTGAAGGCGGCGAACAGGTTTTCGTGCATAAAATGGGTGATGCCGTCGTCGCCCAAGCCAAAATCGCGCCCATGGACGATAAAATAATGACTCGACGAATGCGACTCCGGGGTCAGCAGATGGGCGGTGCGGATACGGGACACCGTGCGCTGCTCCTCAGGCAAGGCGCTGTCATAGAAGTTGACGTTCACCTGGTGGAAAGCAGGCGACTTGAATTCCGACTTGACGATGCGCGCCGCCGTGACGCAGCCTTCCAGGCCAGTCGGCGTGGCCCAAACCGGCGGCAAGGTGGTCGGCACCACATCGCGGTGCAGCGCGAAATAACCGTCCGCGATCTCGGTGCGGAACGGCGCCTTGGCGTAGTCCGGCGTACCGATCGTGCTGGCGTGCAGAAACGACAAGTGGGTCAAGTCGAGCAGGTTCTCGTGCATGCTCACATAGTTCGACTTCAGTGCATAGTAACCGCTGGACGTTTCCCAGTCCGGCTGCGTCAGCCAGGCCTGTTCCGGCAGGCGCAGCGGATCGGCCAGCGCCGGGTCCCCCATCCAGATCCAGACCAGCGGCCCGCTCTCGATCATGCGATACTGGGCCACGCCGACGCCTTGCGGGCATTTCGCGGCCGACGGCACCTCGATGCAATCGCCTTTGGCGTCGTAGCGGAAGCCGTGATACGCGCACACCAGCGTGTCGCCTTCCAGCGTGCCGCGTGACAGCGGAAACGCGCGGTGCGCGCAGCGGTCGGCCAGTGCGACCGGGGTTCCGCCCTCGGTGCGGAACATCACGATGCGCTTGCCCAGCAGGGTACGGGCGAGCGGCTCGCGGCCGATCTCGTTGCCGAACGCGGCCACATACCATTCGTTGAAAATGAATGGCGTGGCACGGTTTGCCATGCCGGCCGCCGCTTTCTTCACGGCCATCAGCATGGCCGGGGATGGGATGGTCATAATTGCTCTCCTGCTGTATTCGTGGTCGCGGCCTGTTCAGCCGCGATGCGCTTGTTGAGCAGCCAGCGGAAATGGCCCAGCGCGTTGTCTATCGGTAAAGGCATCATCTGAAAGCCGGGCGCCAGCTCCAGGTTACGGTGCTGCGCATGGATCATGTCCCAGTCTTCCTTGAAGGCAGTCACCACGTCCGCGTGCAGTTGCCGTGTCACCTCGGGCTGATCCAGCGCGAAATTGTGCGCCTGCGAGAAGAAGTAGTGCGAAGTGTTCTCCGTCGCGGGAGTCAGCGCCTGCGCGCTGCGGAACTGCACGGCCCCCTCCCGGTTGCCGCCGCGGGCGCCGATGCCGGCCGGCGCGCTGCCGGAATCCATCAGCAACACCCCCGGCACCAGGACATCGTAGATGTTCCAGCGGTCCACGTTGTCGGTCCAGCCGGTGAGGTTCTTGACGAACGGCGCCGGCGGTCCATCGGTGAACCAGCGTGCGATCCGCACGCCGTTGTCCAGCCGACTCACCTCGGCGCGGCTTTCGGCATAGCCGGCGCTGCCGCCCAGCGTCGATTCATGCAGAAACGGCAGATGCGAAAAGTCGAGCAGGTTGTCCGCGATCAGCATGTAATTGACGTCGTAATGGATGTAGTCCGGCTGGTAGCGCCATTCCGGGCTGTCCAGCCAGTAGGTATCCGGGATCTGCGCCGGATCGGCCAGGGCGGCATCGCCGGCCCAGATCCACACCCATTTGTTGCGTTCGACCACTGAAAAGCGGCGCACGCATGCGGCTGGCGGGATTTTCGGTTGCGCCGGGATCTCGACGCAGTCGCCAGCCCCGGAGAATTTCAGGCCGTGGTACATGCAGCGTATCCCATCCGCTTCGATCCGTCCTTTCGACAGCGGGGCGCCACGGTGGGGGCAGCGATCCAGCAAGGCTTGCACCACGCCGTGCCCGTCGCGCCAGAAGGCGATCGGATCGCCGGCGATAGTGCGGCTGAAGATCTGCCGCTCTCCGATCTCGTGCGACCAGGCCGCCACATACCATGTACTTTTCAAGAACGTCATGTTCTCAACCTCCCTCTTTCATGTTGTTTAGGGCTTGGCCGCAGTTGGCGCGGTCTGCTTGCTGTTGAACAGTAGCTCGGCCTCGCGCGCGACATAGGCGCGTACCGCTTCGGCCTCGTCAGGGGTCAGGATGTCGCCGAACGACGGCATGCCCGCCTCCTTCATCCAGCCGCCGATCACATAGCCTTTGAAAGCATCTCCGCTCTGAATGATGGGCGAGCGGCGCAAGTCCGGAATGACGTTGCCGCTGATTGTGCTGATGCCGTGGCAGCCGACGCAATTGGCGGCGTAGACGCGGGCACCCAGGTCGCGTATCGCCGCCGCGTTGGGCACCGTCGGCGGCGGCGGCACCGGCAGCGGCTTCCAGGTCACCGGCGGCAGTTTGGCCTTGCCGTCCAGGCGGAACACCACCACCCGTCCTTTCAGCGGCGGCATGTCCGCCGGCACGCCGGGACCGGCAACGAGATAGGTCGACCCGCCGTTGCCGGCGGCGGCGGCGATGTACTGTACGCCGTCGATCTCGTAAGTGATGGGGCCACCTTGTGCATAGTTCTGGATATCGTGGCTCCACAAGCGGGTGCCGGTGGCCGCGTCGTAGGCGACAAAGCTGCCATCGACCAGTCCCTCGAACACCAGGCCGCCGCCGGTGGCCAGCACGCCACCATTGCTGGTGTACTTCTGCTGCACCGACCAGACCTCCTTCTGCGCCACCGGGTCCCATGCCAGCAGCCGGCCAGCGATCGACGAGCCGATCGCCTTGCGTACCACCGGGTCTTCCGGCAAACCGCCGTGGCTGGCGACACCCATCGCGCGTCGCCCTTTGATGAATTTGAAGTCGGGATCGGTCTGGTAAGTGATGGCGAAATCCTGGATCGGCAGGTACACCAGCCCGGTCTGCGGACTCATGGCCATCGGCTGCCAGCCGTGCGCGCCCGGGCCGACCGGATGCACGCTGACTTTCGTGCCGCCCGGGTAACGCGCCTCGGGATTCTCCAGCGGCCGCCCGGTTTCCAGGTCAACCCCGTATGCCCAGGAGATAGGCGCTCCCGGCGGCGTGTCCTTGGTGGGCGCCATCGGCACGATGTTTTTCGCCGAAATCAGCTTGCCGTTGGTGCGGTCGATGACGTAGAAGAAACCGTTCTTCGGCGCCTGCATCAGTACCTTGCGCTGCCGTCCGTCGATCTGCATGGTCGCCAGCATCATCTGCTGGGTCGCAGTCGCATCCCAGCTGTCCCCGGGCGTGGCCTGGTAATGCCACAGGTACTTGCCGGTGTTCGGGTTGAGGGCCACCACCGATGCCAGGAACAGGTTGTCGCCACCGCCCGGCGAACGGATCTGGTGATTCCACGGCGAACCATTGCCTACTCCGATGTACAACTGATCGAGTTCCGGGTCGTAGGTCATGGCATCCCACACGGTACCGCCGCCACCGTATTTCCACCACTCCCCGTTCCAGGTCTTGGCCATCTTTTCCAGGACATCGTCCGATGCGGCGCCGTCCGGCCCCTTGGCGGGGTTGCCCGGTACCGTGTAGAAGCGCCATTTCATTGCGCCCGTGGCGGCATCGTAGGCACTGACGTAACCACGCACCCCCATGTCGCCACCGCTATTGCCAATGAAGACCATGCCCTTGGCCACGCGCGGCGCGCTGGTAATGACATAGGTATCGGACTGATCAACCGTGACCTTTTGCCACAATACCTTGCCGCTACGGGCGTTCAGCGCCACCAGGCGGCCGTCCAGTGTCGCCACATAGACGTTGTTGTTCCACACAGCCACGCCGCGGTTGACCGCATCGCAACAGGATTTGATCACGGTCGATTTCGCCACTTTCGGATCGTAGACCCACAGCTCTTTGCCGGTCTTGGCATTGAGCGCATAGACGATGCTCCAGGCGCCCGTGACATACATGACGCCATCGACCACGATCGGTGTGGCCTCGACGCCGCGCTGGGTGCGCATGTCATAGGACCAGGCCAGGCCCAGCTTGCCGACGGTTTCACGGTTCACCTGGGCAAGCGGACTGTAACGCTGCTCGGCATAGGTACGGCCATGCAACATCCAGTTCTTGCTGTCGGCATCGGCGGCCAGCGCGCGCTCCTGTGTCACGCCGGAGGCTGCGGCGAGGCTGTCCGCCGCCGGCGCTGCCATCAATGCGCACGCCAGTGCACACGCGGCCGCGATGATACGATTTCGTTTCATAACATTCTTTCTTCCATGAATTGGGCCGGTCCGCTCAGTACGCCATCATTACGGATTTGCTTTCCGTATACAGGTCGATCACCGCGCGCCCCATTTCCCGTCCCAGACCGGATTGCTTGAAACCGCCGAACGGCACATTCGGGTCGATGATGTTGTGCGTGTTGACCCAGACCGTCCCCGCCTGCAGTTCCTGGGTCAGGCGCATGACGCTGCGGTAATCGTTGGACCAGACACTGGCGGCCAGCCCGTACACCGAATCGTTGGCCAGGCCGATGACTTCCTCGATGGTGTCGAACGGCATGGCCACAATGACCGGGCCGAAGATTTCCTCGCGCACAACGGCCATGCCGGCGTTCACACCGGTCAGCACGGTCGGCTTCACGTAATAGCCGGCGCCCTCATGGGCTCCGCCAGTTGCCACGGTGGCGCCGTCGCGCCGCGCCTGTTCGATGAAGCCCAGCACGCGGTCGCGGTGGCGTGCAGACACCAGTGGATTGATCTGCGACGTGGGATCGATGCCGGGACCGATCTTCATGCCGCCGGCCAGCGCGGCCAACTTGTCCACCACCTGGTCGTATATGCCACGCTGCACATACAACCTGGAACTGGCCGTGCAGACCTGGCCGTTGTTGAAGAAGATCCCCATGGCGGCGCCCTGCACCGCCTGGTCCACATCGGCGTCATCGAGCACGATCATGGGCGATTTGCCGCCCAACTCCAGTGAGAAACGCGTCATGTTCTGCAGCGCCGCGTTGCCGATCAACTTGCCCACCTGGGTCGAGCCGGTGAAGGTCAGCTTGTCCACGCCGGGGTGGCTGGCCAGCGCTGCGCCGGCGCTGGCGCCGCGCCCCAGCACCACGTTCAGCACACCGGCAGGCAAGCCCGCCTCGCGGAACAGTTCGGCCAGGCGCAGCACCGACAGCGGTGTCTCTTCGGACGGTTTGAGCACCACGGTGCAGCTGCAGGCCAGCGCCGGGGCGATCTTCCATATCGCGATCGCCAGCGGGAAGTTCCAGGGCACGATGGCGGCCACCACCCCAACCGGCTGGCGCAGCGTCATGGCGCGGAATTGCGCACCCGGCATGGCCTGGGTCGACACGTCCAGCGTGCTGCCTTCGATCTTGGTGGCCCAGCCGGCCATGTAGCGCAGGGTATCGACCGAACCGGCCACCTCGACGGCGCGCGCGATGTTGATCGATTTGCCCTGGTTAAGGGTTTCGATCTCGGCCAACTCGTCGGCATGCAGCTCCAGCAGATCGGCCACACGCAGCAAAATGCGTTCACGCTCGGCCGGCCGGGTGCGCGACCAGCCATGCAAGGCCGCGCGCGACGAGGCGACCGCCGCGTCCACGGCCGCCGCGTCGCCGTCGGGAATGCGGGCGATCACCGCGCCGGTGGCCGGGTTGAACACATCGAGTTCCGCCCTCGCCGGCGCGATGGTTTCGTTGCCGATGAAATGGCCGTGAGTCCTGTCCAGAAACGCCTGTACGCGGATACTCGCCGGGACCGCCGTAGCTTCATTCACATTGTTCATTGTCGTCCTCTTTCTGTTGTTGGAATACGCGCCGGCCCCGTCATCACGGCGCGGCGCATCTGTTCGGAAACCCGTTCCGCATTGAGACAGAGTGCCATCCGGGGCGCCGCCAGTCAGCCCTATACAAATAGGACAGCGGCCCGGAACTCCTGCCGCATGTCGCTCTTGCAGAGGACACCCGGCGCGCGCGACAGCCGATACAGTCAAAGCAATATCGACCAGACCTCGTTTTCCGGGGCGCCCTGCGCAAGCGACGCGGGAGGACAACACATTGAAAGGGATAGCAGGCATGACAAAACTCAGCGGCGGCGACGCCATCGTCGAAGGCTTGAGCGCACACGGGATCAAGACCGTGTTCGGTTTGCCGGGCGCGCAGATATACGGATTGTTCGACGCTTTCGAACGGGCCGACATGACCGTGATCGGCGCCCGTCATGAACAGGGCTGCGGCTACATGGCGTTCGGCGCCGCGCGTTCGACCGGCCGGCCCGCCGTCTACGCCGTGGTGCCAGGACCCGGCATCCTGAATGCGGGCGCCGCCGCACTCACCAGCCTGGGCTGCAACGAGCCGGTGCTATGCCTGACAGGCCAGACGCCGACCAGCTTCCTCGACCGCGGCCATGGCCACCTGCACGAGATGCCTGACCAGTTGGGCACCTTGCGCAGCATGTTCAAGCACGCCGAGCGCATCGAGCATCCGGCCGATGCGCCGGCGCTGGTGGCGCAGGCGTTCCAGCAGATGAACAGCGGCCGGCGCGGCCCGGCGGCGCTGGAAATGCCGTGGAACGTGTTCACTGAAACGGCTGCGGTGGCGGCCACGGTACCCCTGCCGCCGGTACCGGCGGCGCCGGTCGATCCGGACCGGATCGGCGACGCGGTCAAGCTGATACGCGAAAGCCGCGCGCCGATGATCTTCGTCGGCAGCGGTGCATTCGGCGCCGAACAGGAGATCCTCGAACTGGCCGAACGCCTCGGCGCGCCGGTGGTAGCGTTCCGCAGCGGACGCGGCATCGTCAGCAACGCCCACGAACTGGGACTCACGGTCGCCGAGGCGTATGAACTGTGGCCGCAGACCGACCTGGCGATCGGCATCGGCACCCGCATGGAAGTGCCGCGCTGGCGCTGGGCGCACCAGCCAGCCGGGCTGCGGACCATCCGCATCGACATCGATCCGGTCGAGATGCGGCGCGCGCCGCCCGCCGTCGGTATCGTGGCCGATGCCAAGGCAGCCACCCGGGCGCTGGCCGATGCGCTGCGTAACGCAGGCGCGGTGGCAGCTGACCGGCACCACCTGATCCGCGCCGCCCGCGCCCGGACGCAGGTCGCGATACAGGAGATCCAGCCCCAGCTGGCCTACCTGGAGGTGCTGCGCGAGGTGCTGCCAAAGAACGGCATCGTCACCGACGAACTGTCCCAGGTAGGTTTCGCCTCCTGGTTCGGTTTTCCGGTGTACCAGCCGCGCACCTTCATCAGTTCCGGGTACCAGGGCAACCTCGGCTCGGGCTTCATGACGGCGCTCGGCGCGAAGGTTGCCAATCCCGACACGCCTGTGGTGGCGATCTGTGGCGACGGCGGCTTCATGTTCGGCGTACAGGAGCTGGCCACCGCCGTGCAGTACCGCATCAACGTCGTCACGCTGGTATTCAACAACAATGCCTACGGCAATGTCCGGCGTGACCAGCTGACCGGCTTCGACGGCCGCGTGGTGGGAGCGAACCTGGTGAATCCTGATTTCGTCGCGCTGGCCGAATCCTTCGGCGCCGCCGGCGCGCGCGTGGCCACCCCGGCGGCGCTGCGCGCCGTGCTGGAACGCGCCCTGTCCGACGACCGGCCATGGTTGATCGAAATCACCGTGCCCCGCGATTCCGAAGCCAGCCCGTGGAAATACCTGCATCCAGCGCCGCCGGCGGCCGCGTAATCTCATCACAACCAGAAGGAACAGCATGAAAATTGAACGTATCGGCACCGTCAGGTGCCAGGTCGGCGAAGGCCCGCTATGGGACGTCGACGAACAGGCCTTGTACTTCATCGACCTGTTGGATCGCCGCGTGTGGCGTTATGACGCGGCGGCGCAGACTTTCAAGAACTGGCCGGTGCCGTCAATGATCGGAGCGATGGCGCTGCGCCGCGACGGCGGCGCCATTGTCGCGCTGCAGGATGGCGTGCACGCGCTCGATCTCGACAGCGGCGTCACCAGTGCGCTGGCCACGCCACCGGGACTGGACGCATCGGTCCAGCTCAATGACGGCAAGGTCGATCCGGCAGGCCGCTTCGTGTTCGGCTCCCAGGCCCGTTCGCTCAGCGAAACCAGGCCGCTGGGCGCGCTGTACGGCATGGCTCCGGACGGCGCCGTCAGCCGGCTGGACGACATGGCGTTCACCATCACCAATGGCCCCTGCTGGAGCCCCGACGGCGGCACGTTTTATTTCAGCGACAGCTTGCCGAAGATAATCTACGCTTACGATTATGACGTGGCCACCGGCGCCGTCTTCAACCGCAGAAAATTTGCCGACACCTCCGTCTATGGCGGCATCCCTGATGGCGCGACCGTGGATGCGGACGGCCGGATCTGGGTCACCGTTTGCGGGGGCGGCAAGATCGTGGCTTATCTGCCGGACGGCGGCGTAGACCGCGTCATCGACGTGCCGACGCCATTCGTCACCAGCGTCATGTTCGGCGGTGTCAATCTGGACGAGCTGTACTTCACGTCCATCGACGCTTCGGTGCTCGGCATGGGCCTGCCGCAGGATGCCGACGGCGGCGGACTGTTCGTGATCAAGGGATTGGGAGTACGGGGATTGCCCGAGCGGCGCTTCGCGGGCTGAGTCTGAAAACTTGATGGCATGCGCGACGGTTTGCCGTCGCGTTTTTTTCAAGTGGAAGAATTTGGCGCGGGTTTGCCGCGCATGGAAAACGTCAAATGCCCATGCCGCGGGCCACCCCAGTTCCGCTCGCGCACGCAGGCGATGCAGCGCGCCGACAAGCGGCCTTTCGGCAGGCAGCCGACGACGAAAAATTCGGCGTCGGCTGGCCAGTACTCGCCACACGCCAGACAACGCAGCTCCTCACCCAGCTCGCTGATGCGCCTGACGCCGCCACGATTCATGCGCTCTCCTTTACAGCGGGGCCGCCGCGCGCGTCAGTGTGGCTTGCGCCAGGCCGACCGTAACCGGATCGAAGAATTGCCCGTCGCTGACACCGGAGCCTTCCCCCGCCTCGACACTCTTGCGGTACAGCTCCAGCATGCGCTCGGACCACGTCACTTCCGCCGCCGAAGGCCGGTAAGCTTCGTGGATCACGCGCACCTGGTCCACCGCCAGCGCCAGCTTGCCGTCCATGCCCAGCATCGCGCCCCAGCGGGCATCCTCGGCCAGGGTCGCGTGGTCGTTGATGTTTGGCCAAGGCCCGTCCAGCGACTGCAAGCCATGCGTCTTGGCGGCCAGGTTGATGCGCGCACGGATGAAGTGATTCAAGTCGCCCGGATACAGCGAACGGTCCTGCAAATAGGGGCCGATCCGCACGCCCAGTGAAATACTCAGGTCGCCAATGGCAAAACCCAGCATTTCCAGGCGCCTGGAACTGGCCGCGATGCGGTCGATATCGGTCAACGCCCTGGCCGATTCGATCCCCGCGCACAGCTTGATGTCGGTGGCAAAACCATGTTCGCCGGCCAGGCGGGTGATCAGTTGATCGGCCCACCAGACTTCGCGCTCGGATTCCACCTTCGATAGCAAGATCACGTCCACGTTCCCTCTGGCGGCGGTCAGCACCTCGACCAGATCGTCATGCGCGTAAGGGGTATCGAAGGCATTGATACGGAAGGCGCGGCCGGAGCGGCCCCATATGTCCTTCGTCAGCAGCCTGGCGACCCGCTCGCGCGCCTGTTTTTTCCGGCTGGGCGCCACGGTATCCTCCAGGTCGAGGCAGACCAGGTCCGCGTTGGAAGTGCGTATCATCTGTTCGAGATGTTGTTCGTCCTCGCCTGCGGCGAGCAAGACAGAGCGTCGTAAGGTCATGTTGGTTTCCTTGATGGTTAATTGCTTGGATGTTCTGCCGCTGCGGCTTGCGCCGGGGCCAACCTGGAAGCCGGCGCGGCACGCACCGGCAGCAGTAGCAGGCTGCCCAGCCAGCACAGCAGCGCCAGACCGGTATATGCCTGCCAATGGCCGCTGCCGGAGACCGCCAGCCACAGCGGCGGGGTGATGAAGGTGGTCAATGCGGAAATCTGGCTGAGCAGGCCGGCCGCCGCCGCTCCCTGGCTGGGGTCGGCAATGACGCGTGGCAGTTGCGAGAGCACGGTGGCCGTGCCGCCGCCGAGCACCGCCAGCCACAGGCACAAAGCGGCGGCGTGCAGCGTGCTGGCCATTCCAGGCAAGAACACCAGGCAATGCGCGACCACGCCGGTCGCCGCCAGCGCGCCAAACAGCGTTCTCACGGCGACACCACGCGCGAGCGCCGCTCCAGCCAGCAGGCTGCCGGCGATCATCGCCAGGTTGGCCGTCGCCAACAGCGTGGAAGCGGCGCCGATGGGCCACTGGTGCGCGGCGGCGAAATAGGCTGGAAACACGGTATTGGTGCCAAAGCCCACGCTGACGATCAAGCCGAACGCGCAGGCCAGCCGAAGCGGTCCGATCTGCCGATACGCCGAGAACAGGTCCAGCAACTTCGCGGCCGCGCCACGCGGACCCGCTGCCACCGTTGAAGGTGCCACCGATGGCAGCAGCAAGCCCAGGAAGGCAGCCACCAGAAACAAGGCGCCATGCAACAGGAAGCCGCCGCGCCAATGCGGTGTGGCGGCAAACAAGCCGGCGATGGCCAATCCCAGCGAAAAACCGACCGGGGTATACGTGGCCCAGAATGCCATCGCGCGCACGCGGCGCGCGCCCGTCGTGGTGGCCATGATCAGCGCGGGCGCCGCCGTGAACACGCCGATCAGGCCGATTCCCTCCACGATGCGCACCACCTGGTACTGCGCGGCGGAAGCCGCCAGCGCGTATCCGATGTTCGCCAGCAAGCCGACCAAGGCGCTGAACAGCAGCGTGCGACGGGCCCCGGCCCTATCGATCAGCCGCCCGCCCACGCTGGCCAACAGCGCGGGCGGCAGCATCAGCAGAGCCACCAGCAACGCGAACGCCTGCGGCCCCATTTGCAGCGCCTGTTCCAAGTCGCTCCGCAGTGGAATGAATTTGCTCAGCGAGGCTACGCCCAGCACGCCGTACAGATAGATGAGGCCAATGGACGCCCAGCTTCCGGGTTTCATGAATTCTCCGATCAGGTAAGGTGATGAGCGGCCGGCCGTGCTTCGGCGCCCTCATGCGGCGCAGCCAGCGTCAGCGCGGCGGCATGAGGCGCGTGATGACGCGATACGGGAACCGTCTCGGCACCAGCGTCATCCACGTCAAGCTGAGCCAGCTTGAACACGCCGATTGCCTGGTGCAACTGCGCCGCGAGATCTTGCAGCGCGTCGGCGGCCGCGGCGGCCTGCTCGCTCATGGCGGCGTTCTGCTGGGTCACCGTGTCCATCGCGCCAAATGACGCGTTCAGACTGCTCAACGCGTCGCTTTGTCCCCCGCTGGCATCGGCAATGTCGCAAATAATATTGTTGACGCGCTGGACAGAGACGACGATGTCATCCATAGTGCGGCCGGCTTCGCCTACCAGGCTCGCGCCCGCCACCACGCTGTTCAGCGAATCGCCGATCAATTGCTTGATCTCCTTCGCGGCTCCGGCGCTGCGCTGTGCGAGATTGCGCACTTCGGTTGCCACCACCGCGAAGCCGCGCCCCTGATCGCCAGCGCGCGCCGCCTCCACGGCAGCGTTCAGCGCCAGGATGTTGGTCTGGAAAGCAATGCCATCGATCACGGACGTGATGTCGGCGATACGCTTGGAAAACGCATCGATCTCCGCCATCGTCCGTACCACATCGCTCACCACCTGCGCACCGCGTTTGGCCACGCCCACAGCGTCGCTGGCCAACGTATTGGCTTGGCGGGCATCTTGCGCGTTCGACTGCAATGTCGCGCTCAAGCCCTGCAGCGACATCGCCGCAGCTCCCAGATTCCCGGCTTGCTGCTCGGTGCGTGCCGACAACTCGCCGGTGCCGCTCGCGATTTCGCTGGAAGCCAGTTTGATCTCATCGGCGGCGCCCCGTATGTCCCTGACAGCCGCCGCAAGCCGTCCCTTCATTTCACCCAATGCGCCCAGCAGACTACCCTGGTTGGCGCCATCGGTGACGATGTGCACCGCAAGGTCGCCTCCGGCCACGGCCTGGGCGATCGAGCGCGCATACCCAGGCTCGCCGCCCAATTGCTGCCAGATGCCGCGCACAACCAGGTGGGATACCCCGCACAGGGTCAACACCACCACGACCGCCATCGCCGCGCTGACTATTAGTACGCGCCGTATGCCGCCGGCGCTGGCGTCGATGCCGGCGTCGAACTGGCGCTGCGCGGCACTGCGCACACCCTCGGTCTCGGCCACCAGCCTGGTCATGGCCGCTTGCATTTTTTCGATGTGCGGCTGCGCGTCGCCCTGTTCCACGCCCAGCAGTATTTTCGCCGCCGCCATCGCTGGGGCGAAGTAGGCGTCGAACTGCGCGTCCAGCCTGGCGGCCAGTTGCGCATTGCCCGGTATCGCCGCGAAGCGCTTCAGATTGGCGCGTATCCGCTGCGCCTTGTCTTCCAGAATCTCCAGCCGCTTGCTGTCGCTCTCCAGTATCGCGCTCTTCAGTTCGCCGATCAGGTTTTGCAGCTCAGTCTCCAGTATGGTGCTCTGGCTGAGCACCGGATAGTCGATGGTCCGGGTAGCGTCCACCGTCGCCAAGGCGCGAATCGACATGTAAGAGGACAGGGCCAGCCCGAGGCAGAAGACACAAATCGCGGTGGCCGGCAGGGCCCAGATTCTGCGCTTGATGTTCATGATTTTTCCTTGGGTGAGGATGTGAAAACGCGCTTACTGTTCGCCGTACATCATTGCGTAATGCCGTTTATAGGGGTTGAAGATCGCACGGAACAGCAGTGCCGCCGTGGTTCCCGCGATGCCGATCGACAGCGCCGTCGAGGCCCCGACCATGTTGCCGTCCCGGAACAGATAATCGTTGAACAGGCCCGGCAGCAGCGGGCCCAGTGTCAGGCCCACCAGCACCGCGATGAAGCCGAGAATGGCATTGACCTGGCCGCGCAACTGGTTGGGGAAGATCAGTTGCAGAGCGGCATATCCGCTGCCCGCCGGCATGGCCTGAAAGAATACTGCCGGGCACAGGATCGCCAGCGTCACAGAGGGTTCGCGCATGAATAAGGCCAGCGGGAACAGGACCGCGGTGCCGGCAGCGCCGATGAAGCCAACCCGCAACGGCGCATCGCGCTTGCCTTGGCGCTGCCAAAAGTCGCACAACGTGCCGCCCGCGTACATGCCCAGGCAGCCGAAGATCATGATGATCCACCCCAGCGCCACGCCGGCCTCGCCGGGCGTCCAGTGATGAACACGGATGAAATAGGCCGGAGTCCAGGCGCCGAACGAATATGTGCTCATCGCCATGCAGGCGATCGCCAGCGCCAAACCGATGGCGGAGCCGGCGCGCAGACGGATCTGCGCGAACACTTCACGCAAAGTCGGAGTCAGCGTCTGGCCCTGCGCGTCGCGCAGCAGGTTCTTGCGCCGCGGCTCGCGCACCGTATACAACACCAGCGCCAGCAGCAGGCCCGGCAGGCCGACGATCAGGAAAGCGGCGCGCCAGGAAGCGATCTGGCCCAGCAGCGGCAAGTGCAGGTCCGGCTGCGTCACCACCACGTCGATCACCATGCCGCCGACCACCAGCGCCAGCCCCGAACCGATGAACACACCCATCGAATAGACGCTCAGCGCGGTGGCCAGGCGTTCCTTGGGGAAGTAGTCGGAAATCACCGACAACGCGGCGGGCGCCAGCGCGGCCTCGCCCACGCCCACGCCCATGCGGGCCATGAACAGCGAGCCGAAACTCTTCGCCACGCTGCAGGTAGCGGTCATCAGGCTCCAGAAGAACACCGCGCCGATCAGGATGTTGCGGCGGTTGCGGGTGTCCACCATGCGGCCGAACGGCAAGCCCATGACGGCGAAGAACATGGCGAAGGCGAAGCCTTGCAGCAAGCCGACCACGGTATCGCTGATGCCGAGATCTTTCTTGATCGGCCCGATCAGCAGGCTCAGGATCTGGCGGTCGATGTACGCCATCGTGAAGCACAGCATCAGGATGAAGACGACGTACCACGCATAGCGTGTGTCCGTGGGGGCCCTGGCGGCGGACAGGGCCGCGTCCAGGGTCTGGATAGGTTCCGGATTGTTCATGATTCTGCAGTTCCTTTGGAGAGATGGCCATGCGATGTGGCGATCATAGCCAGCGCGCCGGGGAATGCGCGTCATACCAAGGTAGGACTGCACGGGCGGGCGCAACGGCGTCGTCTTTTGATACGGCACCGGCCCGGGCGGGCTGGCGCTATCGTGCCTCCACAGACTGGCCATACGCCGCCAAGCGCTGGCACTTCCATTGTTATTTTTTTCGAGGCCACATCATGAATCAGCTCAACGTCCGCGTCACCGCGAAAACCAAGGAGACCAACGACATCTACTGCCTGGAACTCGCCGCCGTGGACGGCAAGCCCTTGCCGCCCTTTAGCGCCGGCTCGCATGTCGATATCCTGATCAAGGAGGGCCTGGTGCGCCAGTACTCCCTGTGCAACGATCCGTCCGAACAGCACCGCTACCAGATCGGCGTGCTGCGCGACCCGCATTCGCGCGGCGGTTCGATCGCCGTGCACGACGGTATTCACGAGGGCGACATCATCCAGATCAGCGAACCCAAGAACCACTTCGCCATGGTGCCGGCCAAGCGCACGCTGCTGTTCGCGGGCGGCATCGGCGTCACCCCCATCCTGTGCATGGCCGAACGGCTGGCGGCAACCGGGGCGCCATTCGAGATGCATTACTGCGCCCGCTCGGAAGACCACGCCGCGTTCCGCTCCCGCATCACGCGCTCCGCCTTCGCGGACCGCGTGCACTTCCATTTCGACAATGGACCCGAACAGCAAAAGATGGATCTGCCGGCCCTGCTGGCGGCGCCCGAGGCCGATACCCACCTGTACGTCTGCGGCCCCGGCGGATTCATCGACTTCGTGGTCAATACCGCCAGCGCCGCCGGTTGGGACGCCGCGCACGTGCACCTCGAGTACTTCGGCGCGCAAGCGCTCGACACATCGCAGGACGGCGCCTTCGATATCCAGATCGCCAGCAGCGGCAAGGTGTTACGCATCCCCGCCGACAAGTCGGTCACGGCGGTGCTGGCCGAGCATGGCATCGAGGTGCCCGTGTCCTGCGAACAGGGAGTGTGCGGCACCTGCGTCACCCGTGTCCTGTCCGGCACGCCGGAACACCGCGACCTGTATTTCACGGCGGACGAGCAAGCCGGCAACGATCAGTTCACGCCGTGCTGCTCCCGCTCGAAGAGCCCATGCCTGGTGCTGGACCTGTAACCGAACCCATTTATCTCTCATGAACATCGCCATGACCGCCCCCACCCATCACCCGTTCCCGCTCGACCAGTGGTATATCGCGGCGTTCGCGTGGGAACTGAAGGAGCGGCCGCTGGGTCGCACACTGCTCAACCAGCCGGTGGTGCTGTTCCGCGGCGCTGACGGCAGCGTCGGCGCGCTGGAAGACCGCTGCTGCCACCGCGCGCTGCCGCTGTCGTGCGGCACGGTCGAACCCGACGGCCTGCGCTGCGGCTACCACGGCCTGCTGTTCGCGGCCGACGGCAAGTGTATCGACATCCCCGGCCAGGACGCGATTCCGGCCAAGGCCCGCGTACGCGCCTATCACGTGCGGGAACAGGACCAGATCATCTGGATGTGGTTTGGCGTCAGGCCCGACGGCACGCCGCCCGGCGACCCGCCCGCCTATCCGGTTCACAGCGACCCGCGCTATGCCTTCGGCGGCGACGTGTATCACTATGACGCGCCCTACCAGTTAATCCACGACAACCTGCTCGACCTGAGCCACCTCGGCTACGTCCATCTGCGCACCATCGGCGGCAATGCCCGCCTGCACATGAACGCGCCAACCAGGGTCGAAGCGGACGGCGACATCGTGCGCGTGGTGCGCCACATGCCCGATTCGGTGCCGCCGCCCACCTACACGAGCGGCTGGCCGTTCAAGGGCAATGTCGACCGCTGGCAGGAAATCGAATTCCACGTCAGCCACCTGCGTATCTGGACCGGCGCGGCCGACGTGGGCAGCGAGGCGCTGGACAACCCTGGGCGCGGCGGCTTTCATCTGCGCGGCCTGCACGGCATCACCCCGGAAACGGAATCGACCAGCCATTATTTCTGGACGGTCGCCAACAGCGTCCATCCCGACATGCCCGACACCTCGGCCAGCCTGATCGAGCAAAGCGCACTGACGTTCGTGGAGGACAAGGTCGTGATCGAGGCGCAGTACCGCAACATGCAGCGTTTCCCGGGAGCGCCGATGGTCGATATCCACGTCGATGTCGGCACCAACCGGGCCCGCCGTATCGTCGCGCGGCTGGTGGCGCAAAACGCCGCCGACGCGCAAACCGACGGTCTGCGCTGACGCGGTCCGGACTATCACTCATCAATGAAAGGAAGTTTTATGACAGGCAATCGAGGTGTTGTGTACATCAAACAAGGACAGGTCGAGGTGCAATCGATCGATTTCCCCAAACTGGTCAGCCCGAGCGGCAAGAAGATTGAACACGGCGTGATCCTGAAGGTGGTCAGCACGAATATCTGCGGTTCCGACCAGCACATGGTGCGCGGCCGCACCAGCGCACCGGCCGGCATGGTGCTGGGCCACGAGATCACCGGCCAGGTGATCGAGACCGGACG
The DNA here is from genome assembly GCA_040389645.1 of Pseudomonadota bacterium. GTDB lineage: Bacteria > Pseudomonadota > Gammaproteobacteria > Burkholderiales > Burkholderiaceae_D > Rugamonas. The sequence goes on from JAZJZT010000044.1 coordinate 201,761, forward strand.
CGACGTTGAAACCCTGAGCATCGGCGATATCGTCTCGGTGCCCTTCAATGTCGCCTGTGGCCGCTGCCGCACCTGCAAGGAACAGGACACCGGCGTTTGCATGAGCGTCAATCCGCACCGCGCCGGCGGCGCCTACGGTTATGTCGACATGGGCGGCTGGGTGGGCGGGCAGGCGGAATACGTGATGGTGCCCTACGCCGACTTCAATCTGCTGCGCATTCCCGACCGCGACCTGGCGATGAGCAAGATACGCGACCTGACTTGCCTGTCCGACATCCTGCCGACCGGTTATCACGGCGCGGTCACGGCCGGCGTCGGCCCTGGCGCCACCGTCTACATTGCCGGCGCCGGCCCGGTTGGTCTGGCAGCGGCCGCCTCCGCGCGCCTGCTGGGCGCGGCCGTGGTCATCGTCGGCGACGTCAACCCGGCGCGCCTGGTGCATGCCAAAAGCGTCGGCTTCGAAGTGGTCGACCTGTCGCAGGACGCCACGCTGGGCGAGCAGATCGCCGCCATACTCGGCACGCCGGAAGTCGATTGCGCGGTCGATTGCGTCGGCTTCGAAGCGCGCGGCCACGGCCACGACGGCTCGCGCGTCGAGGCACCGGCCACCGTACTGAACTCGCTGATGGAGGTGACCCGCGCCGCAGGCAAAATCGGCATCCCCGGCCTGTACGTGACGGATGATCCGGGTGCACACGACGAGGCGGCGCGGCGCGGCAGCCTGTCGATCCGGCTGGGCCTGGGCTGGGCCAAGTCGCACAGTTTCCATACAGGGCAGACCCCGGTGATGAAATACAACCGTGCACTGATGCAGGCGATCCTGTGGGACAAGCTGAAGATCGCCGATATCGTCGGCGTGCAAGTCATCTCGCTCGATGAAGCGCCGAGCGGCTACGCCGCCTTCGATTCCGGCGTGCCGCGCAAGTTCGTCATCGATCCGCACGGCATGCTGAAAACCTGAGTCCGTCCCTTCAACCTCGCGGCGGCGCGCGGCCGCCGCTCCCGCCGCCCTCGAGTGCGGCAACCTGGCCAATCATGAGCACCCACTTTTATCACAGAAACCTGCCGATGCTGTTGCTGCGGGCGCGGGAAACCGTCATCCAGTATTTTCGTCCGCAACTCAAGCGTCGCGCACTCACCGAGCAGCAATGGCGTGTCATGCGCGTGCTCGACACCGAGGGTGTGGTGGACGCCAGTCGCCTGGCCGAGGAATCCTGCATCCTGCCGTCCAGCCTGACCGGCGTGCTGGACCGCATGGAACGCGATGGCCTGATACGCCGCTCCCGCATCGAGTCGGATCAGCGCAAGGTATTGATCGACCTGACGGAACACAGCCGGGCCATCGTCGGCGACATGCAGGACCTGATCGAACTGCAATACCAGTTGATTGCGCAACGGATGGGACAGACCGACTTGCTGGAACTGTACCGGCTGCTCGACAAGGTGGCCGCGCTGGCGGCGGCCCCGCATGCCGACAATGTCTCCGGCACGGGCGCCGATGCGCCGGCCGGGCAGGTCTAGCGGCTCACGCCGCCTGCAATTGCTCGTGGTGGGCCGGCACGGGCGCCACATGGGTGCCTGGCGATTGCGGCGTCGCACCGGCCTGGCCGTACTCCGGTGCTCCGCTGACGTCGGCGCCGGATTGCTTGCGCAGGACCACGGCGAACAATTCGCGGCGAGAACTCACGCCCAGCTTTTCATACGCCCGCGTACGGTAGGTAATCACGGTGGTGGGCCGGATCGTCAGGTCCAGCGCGATGCGCTCCGTGGTCAGCCCGTCCAGAATCCGCAGCAGCACCTCCCTTTCCCGCGTGGTCAACGAGGGACACAGTTCGCCGATACCATCCGTCACCGCCCCCCGGTAGCAGCTCTCGCCATCGCTATCCGAACGGTAATGGGTCACGGCGCAACTGGCGAACAGTGGCGCCAGCCCGCACAGGGTCTCCAGTTCCGCGCCGCTGAAGCACCCCTGTGCCGCATTGCGATGCAATTGCGTCGCGACCCAGCGCCGCTTGCCAACCTGGAGCAGCACGACGACCCGGTCGACCACGTCGTCATCGCCGTAGCAGGCGGCACGGCAAGCGGCATCAGTCACATCCCCGGCGCGCTGGCGATGGACCAGCATGCCGGTTTGCCCCTGCTCGGGCGATATCGTGGGCAGGATTGCCAGTACCGGATCGTGCCGGAAACCCTCCCGCACATACAGCGAAGCCGCGTTGAAGGTGCTCCACTGTTCATTGCCGGAACCGCCATGGCAGGCGGCGGACAGCAGGCGCGGATTGCGGTCACTCTCGTACGCCAGCACTGTGCAGCGTTGCACCGGCAAAAAGGCATTGATGGTGTCGAGTACCGCGCCAGCCAGAGCCGCCCGGTCGATATTGCCAATCTCGCGAATCAGGCGGGCGGTTTGGCCAGCGCTGACCGGAAGGTGCGAATGATCCGAATTGAGCATCCAGTGCATGAGGTATCTCCAGTATAAAAATCGAGGCTCTCAGGCCTTTTCGATCGGTTCCCGACAGTGGCGGACATCCGCCGGTTTAGCGTTGCTTAACATATGAAGGACCGATGACTCCATTCTCAAACCAGACACAATATTCGTCAATCAAATGACTAAATACTCAATATTTAAATTTTAGATGATTGATTTTTGATTTTTTTACCAATTTAAGAGGCTTTACAGCGAGTAAAATAGCTACAGCCGATAAGCCACATATGAATATTAAATACATGGATATCTATAAGATTGATTTGAATTTGTTGCGCATATTTGACGCATTGATGCGCACCAAGAATATGACCAAGGCCGGCGAGCTGCTCGACCTCAGCCAGCCCTCGGTCAGCTTTGCACTAAGCAAGCTGAGGGCGCACTGCAACGACGAGCTGTTCGTGCGCACGCCGGGCGGGGTACAGCCCACTCCGCGCGCCCTGCGGATGGCCAAGCCGCTGCGTCACGCCCTGGAGCTGATTCAGCGGGATGTGTTTCAGACTGATGAATTCGCACCCGCCACCAGCAACCGCGTGTTCCGGATCGGCATGGGCGACATTGCGGAAATGATGTTTTTGCCGCATCTGCTGGCCCGTATCCACCGGGAGGCGCCCGGTGTGACCATCAAGACCGCCAACCTGCCGCTACCGGTGCTGGAGCAAGAGATGATCGCGGGCGACGTCGATCTGGTCGTCGGCTTTTATCCGAACTTCTCGAAGGGTAATTTTTATCAGCAACACCTGTACAGTGACAACTTCGTCTGCATGATGCGCAGCGGCCACCCGCTCACCAGGTCGGCATTGACGATGGACGATTACCGCCACGCGTACCACATCGTGCCATCGCCGGACAACCGCGGTCAGGATCTGTTCGAGGAATACATCAGGGCGCAGGGCATCAACCGGAAGGTCGCGCTGGCGACACCGCATTTCCTGTGCATTCCCTACATGCTGCTCGATTCCGACCTGATCGTCACCGTGCCGCGTGAATGCATGGCACCGTTCACCCGAATGGCACGCCTGCAAGCGATGGAATTGCCGTTCAGCGTGCCCAGCTTCGACGTCAAGCAGCACTGGCACGCGATGTACCATGGGGATCCAGGCAACCGCTGGATGCGCTCCCTGTTTTACGATGGATTCGCCGTGGCCGGGGGTGCGCCAACCGCAGTCGTCACCGCCAACGACGAACACGCTGGATGAGTCCCGCCTGGACGGTTACAGCAACCTGCCCAGGAAAGGGTACAGCGGGTCGTTGAAGCCCGGCGTCGAGGGATGGCCTGGCGCCACCAAACTGTCGACCAGCGCCTCATCTTCCATGGTGATGGCCAGCGCCAATGCCGGATAATAGCTTTCCATCTGCGCCAGCGTGCGGGGGCCGGCGATCACCGAACTCACGGCGCGGTTGGCCAGCACCCAGGCGGTGGCGAAATGGGCCAACTCGACTCCATGCGCGGCGCAATGCGCCTTGAGCGTTTGCGCCACCTGAAGCGACTCCGGTCTGAACTCCATCTGCAGCATGCGCCAGTCGCCCCGCCCTGCCCGGCTATCGGGCGCGGCCGGCTGGCCGGGCAGGTACTTGCCCGTCAACAGGCCGCGTGCGATCGGGCTGTACGGCACCACGCCTATGCCGTAGTGGCTGCAGGCCGGCAGGATTTCCATCTCCGGCACGCGGTTCACCAGGTTGTAGTAGGGCTGGCATACCACCGGCTGCGGTACGCCGAGCTGTCCGCACAAACGCATGACTTCCGCGATGCGCCAGCCACGGAAATTGGACAGGCCGAAGCTGCGGATCTTGCCGCCCCGAATCGCGTCCCCCAGCGCCGCCAGCGCTTCGGGCAGGTGCGCGTCGAGGTGATCGCAATGCAGATAAAGGATGTCAAGATAGTCGGTCCTCAGGCGCGCCAGGCTGGCCTCCAGTTCCCGCATGATCCATTGGCGCGAGTAATGGCCATGATTGGGCTGGTCGCTCATCGGATACCCGAGCTTGCTCGCGATCACCCAGTCGTCGCGTCCTGCCGCCAGTAGTTCGCCCAGCATGCGCTCGGCGCCGCCGCGCGCGTACACGTCGGCAGTGTCGATGAAGTTTACGCCGTGCTCTCTGGCGGACGCCAGGATGTTGCCGGCCTCCGCCAGACCGGTCTGGTCGGCGAACATCATGGTGCCCACACATAGGGCCGACACTTTCAGATTGCTGCATCCCAGGCGCCTATATTGCATCGCGCACCCGTGCTTCCTCGGCAGGCGCCGCGCCGGCCGTGCGCTGCCACGCGCCAGTGGCCGGCTCCTCGCGCCCTTCGCTGGCAACCGCGGCTGGCATGGCCGGCTTCAGCAGGAAAGCGGCCAGACTGGGCAGCAGTACCAGCGCCCCCACCATATTGGCCAGGAAGCAGAACGCCAGCAGGATGCCCATGTCGGCCTGGAACTTGATCGGCGAGAAAATCCAGGTCGCCACGCCGACCGACAGCGTAATGCCTGTGAGCAGCACCACTTTGCCTGTGAACAGCAACGACTGGTAATACGCGGTGGACAGGCTGTCGCCCCGGCGCAGGTGGACCAGCACGATGCTGAGGACATACAGCGCGTAATCGACACCGATGCCGACGCCCAGCGCGATCACGGGCAGCGTGGCGACCTTGACGCCGATGCCGAGCGCCACCATCAGCGCCTCGGCCAGGATGGACGTCAGCACCAGCGGCAGCACCGCGCACAGCACCGCGCGCCAGGAGCGGAAGGTCACCAGGCAGAGCAGCACCACGGCCCCGTACACCCAGAGCAGCATTTCACGGTTGGCCTTGTACACGGCTTCGTTGGTCGCCGCCTCGATGCCGGCGTTGCCCGCCGCCAGCAGGAACTTGTTGTCGGCAGTATCGTTCTCGGCGGCGAAGCGCTGCACGGCCACTGTCACGCGGGCCAGCGTTTCCGCCTTATGGTCGGTCAGGTAAGCCTGCACCAGCGACAGGGTGCAGGGCTGGTTGACCAGTGTGCGCGGCGCAAACTTGAACTGCGCGTTGATCAGCGCGGCGTTCGGCACCAGCGCGAACCATTTCGGATTGCCTTCGGTGAATTGCGAGATCAGCGCGCTGGTGAAGCTGGCGAAGGAATTGGTCGCCACTACGCCGGGCACCTGGCGCAATTGCCATTCCAGCGCATCGATCTTGCGCAGCAGTCCATAATCCTGGCACTGGTTTTCAGGCGACGTCACCATGACGACGAAGGTATCGCTGCTGTTGGCGTAGTTCGCCGTGATGTAGGCATTGTCCTGGTTGTAGCGCGAATCGCTGCGCAGTTCCGGCGCGCCCGGATCAAGGTCGCCGATCTTCAGGTTCAGGCTGCAGACATAGCCGCCGACCCCGAGCAGCGCGGCCACCGCGATCGTGACGCCAGCCACCGGCTTGCCCGTGAAGGTATCCAGGAAGCGCCACAGGCCGGCGCGCTGGCCACGCTCGCCCGCCTCCTCGCTGCGCAGGCTGCGCAAGGCGGCAGCGCGGCTGACACCGGTGTAGCTGAGCAGGATAGGCAGCATGATCAGGTTAGTAAACACCAGGTAGGCGACGCCGATGCTGGCAATCAGGGCGAGTTGCTGTATCACCTCGATCTTGATCAGCAACAGCACGGCGAAGCCGACGGCGTCGCACAGCAGCGCGGTGAGGCCCGCCAGGAACAGGCGCCGGAAGGTGTAGCGCGCCGCGATCAACTGGTGCGTGCCGCGGCCGATATCCTGCATCACCCCGTTCATCTTTTGCGCGCCATGGCTCATGCCGATCGCAAACACCAGGAACGGCACCAGGATCGAGTAGGGATCGAGTTCAAAGCCCAGCAATGGCAAGGTTCCCAGCAGCCACACCACCGCCACCACGGAACACAGCATCACGATCACGGTGCTGCGGACGCAGCGCGTGTACCAGAACACGAACACGGTCGCGATCACGATGGCGACCGCGAAGAAGATCAGGACTTGCCACATGCCGTCGATCAGGTCGCCCACCACCTTGGCGAAACCGACAATATGAATCCTGACCTTGTCGCTCTCGTATTTCTTGCGCACCTGCTCGATCTGCGCGGCGAACTGCCCGTAGTCCAGCGGTTTGCCGGTTTCCGTGTTGAAGTCCAGCACGGGAACCAGCAACATGCTCGACTTGAAGTCGCGCGCCACGATCCGCCCCACCTCGCCCGAACGGTCGATATTGAGCCGCAATCGTTCAAGGCTGGCGGGCGAACCGTCGTAGCTCTGGTCGATGACGGAGTCGCCCTCGATGCCGCTTTCGGTGATACCCAGCCAGCGCATGGTCGGTGTCCACAACGACACCATGAATGGCCGGTTGACGCCACCGATCAGGTACACCTCGTCATTAATTTTCTGCAAGGTCGCCAGGTAGGCCGGGTCCAGGATGCTGCCATCCTTGTGTTCGACCACGATGCGGATCACATTGCCCTGCCCCGCGAGATCATCCTTGTGCTTGATGTAATTCCCGATGAAGGGGTGGTTCGATGGAATCATCCGCTCGAAGTTCGCGTTCAGCCTCACACCGGACATTTGGGTCAGCAACGCCAGGGTCAACAGGATGCACGACACCAGCACCCAGCGACGGTGGTTGAACAGCAAGCGTTCCAGCAGCGAGCCCGAGTTCCGGTCAAAGTCGCGCAGATCGGCAATCACGGGCGCGCTCTGCGCATCGTCTTTGGCATTCATCTAAAACTAACCGCCTTTCATAACACTTTTGATTACTTTGCCCGGAATCCGGGCAATTCCAGCGAAGCTGGTCAGCACCAGCGTGCCGTCTGCCGCTTCCACCATCCCGGTCACCGGCGCGCCGGCATAGGGGGCGGCGACGAAGTTGTGCCCGCCGTCGCCGCTCAGGTACACCCGCCCAGCCTGGTCACCCAAGGCGACAACGCCGCCGGACAACACTGCCGCCGCGTTGAACGAAGCGGTGTTGCCGGCGACCTCCGCCCGGGTCCAGGTCGCGCCGGCGTCAGCGGTCACAAAGGCGTTGCCGCGCATGCCAAACATCAGAAAACGCTGTTCGCCCAGTCCTGCGACACCGAAAAAACTGCCGTCGTATGGCGATTTGACCGGCGTGAAGCGGACACCGTCGGCCGAGGTGAGCACGGTACCCTGCTCCCCCACGGCGAGGGCGGCAGCGCCGCCGCGCGCCAGGCCGTACAAATGAAAACCGGATGGATTGACGAAGCGGTCGCTGATCCAGCGCCAGTTGCGCCCGCCGTCGACCGATTGCAGCGCCAGGTTGAATGCGCCGCTGAGCGTGACCCGCTGGTCCGATTCGACCAGCAGGTCGAGCCATGGCTTGTCAGGGCCATCCTGCGCCAGCCGCGCGGCCAGCCGCTGCCTGTCTTCGCCCATGGCCTGTGCGACAGCCACCCGCGCCAGCGCCAGCCCATCGAGCTGCACCGACCAGTGTTCGCCGCCGTCCTCGGTGCGCAACACGGCGCCGAGATGGCCTGCCGCCCAGCCTACGCGGGCATCGGCGAAGCGCACCGTGGTCAAGGTCACGTCGGCCGGGACGGAAGCCGAACGCCAGCTTGCGCCGTTATCGTCGGACAGCGCGATCGTGCCGTGCACGCCCACCGCCACCAGGCGCTGCCCGGCCCGCGCGACCGCCATCAGTGGCGCGCGGGCCGGCTGCGCCGTCACCAGCGGCGGCTGCTGGAACAGCGCCGCCACTTCAGCGGCCGGGGCAGCCATGGCGCAGTCCCAGCACAGCCCGGCGAAAAGCAAGGCTGCAAGCTTCACCGCACGCCTCCACGTTCAAGCGCCTGCGGCGTGAAATCCTCGGCCGGCGCGGCCTTGAAGTGGAAGCCGCCAGGCTCGCGGTTCATCAGGTTGAGCACGCCGTAACCCTTGGACTGCACGTTGTACATGATGTTGGTGATCATGTGCGTGACAGGCACCTCGGGCAGCGGGAAGGTGGCGAAGGAGAACGTTTTCCAGAACTGGCCCTTGGCGTCCCACTGGTCCTGGGCCACGATCCACCACGAATCCTCGTCCACATAGAAGCGGCGCTTGGGCACCGTGTGGCGCGCGCCGCTCTTCAGCGTCGCCTCCACCACCCAGACCCGGTGCAACTCATGGCGCAGCACATCGGGATTGACATATTGCGGACCGATCACCTTGTTCAGATCGGCCACGTGGTGCAGACCGCCCGTGTTATACGGAATGTACAGTTCCTTCTTGCCCAGCAGTTTCCAGTCGTAGCGGTCGAGTGCGCCCAGGAAACCGTTGGCGTCATCGAAGTTGGTCATGCCGGACGTGTAGGGGAACGGGACATCGTACTGCACGTTCGGCGTCTTGCGCAGGCGGCGCTGCCCGGTCAGATAAGTCCACGCGCGCGGTCCCACCTTGATCGCATCCATCGGGCTCAAGGTCAACACCTTTTCGCCCGCCAGGAAGGCCGGCGCGGTGATTTCCACCACCGACGCGCTGTAGACGCTGCCGTCCCACGGATCCTTGCGCTCGGATGGATAATGGTAGGGGACGGTTACGGTCACCGTGTTCGCCGTGGTCAACGAGCGCTGACCGCTGGACGAGATCGCATACGAATCCGCCGTGAAGCTGAAGTCCAAGCCGCGCCAGTTGTTCTGCGAATTCAGGATGACTTCCTCGCCGCGCTTCGGAATCGGGAATGCAATACCGGTCTTGACGTTAGAAGCCGTCATGTTATCGTTGACCAGCTTGCCGTTCAGCGCGTTCTTGTAGGTCGCGTCGTAGACCGCCTGCGGCGCCGCGAACGTGCGGTGCGTCGGGAACACCTCGATGCGGTAGCCGGCATAGTTCTTCAGCAAGTAGAGCTGCCCTTCGCTCAGCTTGTCCGCGTACTGGTCGGCGTTTTTCGCGGAGATCGACAGTATCGGCTTCTCGTCCGCGAACAGGTTGGGCGGCAGGCGCGGCACGCTGCGCGTCGCCTTGGTCAGGCCGCCGGTCCAGGCCGGAATCGTACCGTCCTTGTTGCCGGCCTTTTCCGCGCCGAACGGCGTGAGCGTCGTTTTCAGGCGCTCCGCCTCCTCATTGCTGACCGCGGCATGCGACGGTACCGCCAGCGCCGCCAACGCCAGGCACAGGAGCTTGGCCGTATATGGAATGGTGTGTTTCATCGTATCTCCCACTTAGAAAGTGTATTGCGCATTCATGACCACAAAGTTGCGGTCCTTGTAGTTGTTGGTGCTGGCCGCGCCCAGTTCGCGCACGAGGCTCAGCCCGCCACGCCACAGCGTCGCATACGACCAGTTCAGGCCGATATTGAACTGGCCGCCATGCGGCCCTTCGCCACCGTTGAACGATGGATCGATGGGCGAGCGCTTTTTATGGAAGTTGTAGCGCAGGCCGATCGGCACGCTGACGTCCAGGCTGGGCGCCACCTGGTACCACTTCGGTTCGAACACCACGCGCGCGCCGAAGGCGGTATCGCCGGTCAGCGGATCGCGCGCCGATGCGTTGCTGGTCACGTCGAGCAGATGGTGGCCACCGACCTCGGCCAGCAGGGAGCCTGTTTCCCACAGCGGGCTGCGCGGTACAACCCAGATGGTCGACGCCTGGAAATGCAGCGTACGCCCCACGGCATGCAAGGGATGATCGGCATCCACACCTGGCGCCAGCACCAAGGCGGAGCTGTTGCTGATCAGAGGCATGTTACGGCGCAGCGAAATCTCGCCGGCGACATTGGCATCTCCCACCGTGGTGGAAGCGCTCACGCCGAACAACTCGATTTTGCGCGGATAGATAAAATTGAAGGTGCCGATCTGGCCCGTCACCGGGTTGAAGCCAGCGCCGGGGGCCGCGTAGATCTGCGGCGTCTTGTCGGAATAGCGCAGATAGTACAGGCCCACATCGACGCCCGCGTTGGGATCCGCGAACTTGGCCGCCACGCCCCACTGGCCCTCGGTATCGGACGGACGCTGGTCCGCGCCTCGGTACAGATAACCGTTCGCGGTGCCGAACGCGCGCGGAACAATAATGCGCTCCGCTCCCTGGAACACCAGGTCGGCGGTGGAAAAGAAGGTGCCCGGCGGCGACACGCGGGTCTCGCGATATTCCAGCTGCTTGTAGGCTTGCAAGGACCAGCTCGGGTTCACGCTCAGGCTGAACGATGCCTGGTTGACCGGCATGAACACTTGCTTGGCCAGGATGTTGGGAACGGTGAGAGCGGAATTGGCATCGATCGGCGCCTGTCCCTGCACGATGCCGTTCGTCGTGAAGAACAGGCTCTCTCCCCACAGCAGTGTGTGGCGGCCGAGGCGGAACGACAGGTCGTGCCCGCCAAGATCCACGCCGCTGTGCACGAAAGCATCAAGCACCTCGACGCTGCGGCCCGCAACCTTGCGCGCTGTACGGGTAAATTCGTTGGGCGCCACCGAATACTGGTTGAATGTGGCTGCCGGCACGCCGGCGTGGTCGCGCAAATACACCGCGTCGTACCAGCCGGCCACGCTGAGGCGGAAACCAGTGCCTGCCTTGTCCTTGATGCTCGCGTCCAGTTCACCCAGCCAGTCCACCCGGTTGGTGATCAGCGAATTCTTGTTGAAGGAACGGTCGCCGTCGTCGACATTCGGATTGCCCAGGAAGACCTGGTCCTGGCTGTTGGTCCGCACGCCGGCACTGTATTTCAGCGTATTGTCCAGGCGGACGCTGTAGCTCTCGTTGTTGGCCAGTTCCGCCGCGTAAGCTGGCGTTGCGGCCAGCAGCGTTGCGCTGACGGCTGCGATGCCGGTCAGCCCTGCACGCCCCCTGCGGGGCATTGCTCTTACCTTGTTCATTGCGTCTACTCCTCCATTGTTATGCACTGATTTCTTCTTGTATCCAGCTCTGCGCCGAGACGATTCCGACAGTAACCATCATATGAATATCGGCCGGATCTTCTGTCGTATGGAAGTGCGACAGCCAGCGCGCGTGTCGCATCCCGGTAGGACAGAACGGATTTTTCGCCGGCGTACGATCACAGCCATCAATGCAAAAAAGGAGATATTCATGAAGAAGAAGACAGCACAAAAGCGCTGGCCCCTGTCCTTGCTGGAGTGCTACCGGAGTTGTCAGCTCGCGCTGTTGGTACCCGTTGCATTGATACTCGCCAAGGCCGGCGGGATCGTGCTGCTGTGGAGCGGCGGCGCAGCCCTGACGCTGCTGCGCCACCTGCTGGTCGCCAGTCACATCTGGCCATTGCGGTAAGCCCGCGCGACATGGCGCTTTGTGCCGGGGCGACACGCGCGCGGGCCTTGGTGGCCCGCGCGGTCTATCGATTGCTAGCGCCTTCCATCCTTGCCAGCGACAGTGGCGAAGAAGGCGTCGATCCTGGCGCGCGCTTCGTCGCTGGTCTGCGTCAGCGCCGCCACCAGCGATTCCGTGTACAGACCGTCGGCGGAAGACATATCGTTGATGCGGGCGATGGCGGTTACCATCGCGTAGTTTGAAATCGGCGCATTGCCGGCGATCGATTCGGCCAACGCCAGCGCCTTTTCCAGCGCGCCACCCTGCGGTTCCACGTAATGCGCCAATCCCAGGCGCAAGCCATCCTGGGCGTCATACCTGCGGCCGGTCAGCATCATCTCCACCATGCGTCCTACGCCGATCGCGCGCCCCACCCGCACGGAACCGCCGCCGCCGACGAAGATGCCGTGGCGGCCTTCCGGCAGTTCATAGAAGGTGCTGGGTTCAGACACCCGCACATGGGTCGCCATGGCCAGCTCCAGGCCGCCGCCTATCACCGCGCCGCGCAGCGCGGAAACTACCGGTACGCCGCCGAACTGGATCAGATCGAACGCGCGGTGCCACTGTCGCGAGTTTTGCATGACGCCGAACGGCGGCGTCTCCTTATGCTCCTGGAGATCGAGCCCGGCGCAAAAATGCTCGCCTGCCGCGTCAATGACGATGACCTTGGCCTCCTTGGGCGGAGCGGAAAAAAAAGTGATCAGGCTGGCGATAAACTCTTCGTTGATCGCGTTGCGCTTGTGCGGACGGTTCAGCGTCAGCACACCGATGTCAGCGCGCTGTTGATAGGACAGGCAAGGCAGGTTTTGGTACATGGCATCCTCGATAGATTGTTGCATGGGGTCAGCGGGCGGCGAGGCGCAGCGCGCCGTCGATACGGATCACTTCGCCGTTCAGCATGGCGTTGTGCACGATATGGGCCACCAGTTCGGCGAACTCTGCGGCGCGCCCCAGGCGGGCCGGGAATGGCGCGGCGGCGCCCAGGGCCGCCTTGGCCTCCTCAGGCAGCGTAGCCATGATGGGCGTTTCGAAGATGCCAGGAGCAACCGTCATGACACGGATGCCAAAGCGGGCCAGCTCGCGCGCCAGCGGCAAGGTCATCGCCACCAGGCCGCCCTTCGAGGCGCTGTATGCGGCCTGCCCGATCTGTCCTTCGAACGCGGCGGCGGACGCGGTCGAGACGATCACACCGCGTTCGCCGCCAGCCAGGGGCACCTCCTCGGACATGGCCTCGGCTGCCAGGCGCAGCATGTTGAAGGTGCCGATCAAATTGACGCCCACGCATTTGCTGAACAACTCGATCGGATGCACCCCGCCTTTTCCCAGCAGACGCTGGCCCGGCGCGATACCGGCACAATTGATCAAACCGCGCAATCCGCCGAAGGCGTTTTTCGCCAGCGCGATCGCGGCGCGGCAGTCGTTCTCGCTGGTGATATCGGTATGGGCGAAACGGACGTTTGCGCCGAGCTCCTCGGCCAGCGCCACGCCGGCGGCGGCATTGGTATCGACGATCACCACTTTGCCGCCGGTCTCGGCCAGCAGGCGCACCGTAGCTTCGCCCAGTCCGGACGCGCCGCCGGTGACGATGAAGACATTATTTTCTATGTTCATGTTGATTTTCCATATGGTTCAAATTGAAGGACAAGGCTTTTTCAGGCCGCGAACAAACTCACCGGCAGCGTGCGGTGGCATGCATGCGCAGCGATGCGCGCGGCCAAAAGATCACACTCCGGCAACAACCATTCACGGTAGAAGCGCGCCGCCGCCCGTGTCCGTTCAGGGTGCGGCGCATGTTCGGCGGCCGCCTCCATCCGTGCCCAGGCGGCACCCACGGCAAGCAGGCCGGTCAGGCGCAAGTAGTCATAGGCCTGCATACCGGCTGGCGCCTGGCGCTGAACCCCGGTGGCCTGGTCCCATGCCGCCAGTGCACACTGCAATTTATTCGCCGTCTCGGGCAGCGCCAGTTCCATGGCTTGCTGGACGAAGACACGGAAGGCACTGGCCGGTGCGCCGCCGTCGATTCGCAGCATGCGTTCGGACAATGCCGCCGCATGGATGCCGTTCGCGCCCTCGTAAATCTGGGTGATGCGCGCATCGCGCAAAATCTGCTCAACGCGGTATTCCTGCAGGAAGCCGTATCCGCCATGCACCTGGATCGCCAACTGCGCGGCTTCCACGCCGCAGTCGGAAGCGAACGCCTTGCACACCGGCGTCAGGAAATTGACCAGGGGCGAATCGTGGTGCAACGCATGCTCGACCGCCACCCGGTAGATCAGCGCACGGCAGCCCTCGCCCAGCGCCGCCTGCGTCAGCAGCATGCGCTGCACGTCGGCATGCTCGGTCAGCGGCACCGGGCCAGGGCCGCCGGCACCCCGGCCTTGCAGCCGTTCGCTGGCGTAGCGCCAGGCGCGTTGCGTGGCGATCTCCGCCAGCCCGACACCTTGCAGTGCGACTTCGATCCGCGCGGCGTTCATCATGCCGAACATCAGCGCCAGCCCATCGCCTTCGCTGCCCAGCAATTCCGCCTGCGCGCCATCGAAGGCCAATTGGCAGGTCGGCGAACCATGCAGTCCCATTTTTCGCTCCACGGTCACGCATGTGATGGCGTTGCGCTCACCGTCCGGCAGCACCGCGGGCGCGACAAACAGGCTCAGTCCCTTGACACCGGCCGGCGCCTGAGGCGTGCGCGCCAGCACCAGGTGCACGATATTGCCGGTGGCGTCGTGGTCGCCTCCGGAAATGAAGATCTTCCCACCGTGCAGCGTGTAGCCATGGCCATCGGGCCGCGCCTGGCAGGCGATCCGGCCCAGGTCCGAGCCCGCCTGCGGCTCGGTCAGGCACATGCTGGACAGCCACTCCCCCGATATCAAAGGCGGCAGGTAGCGCAGTCGCTGTCCCGCTGTCCCCGCCAGTTCGATCACGCGCGCGGCCGCCGGCGGCAGACCCACCAGCATCTGGAAAGACATGCAGGCGCCGGCGATCATTTCGGAGATGGCGGATGCCAGCACATGCGGCAAGGCCTGGCCGCCGAACTCCTCGGGTCCCGTCAGCCCGGACCAGCCGCCATCGCGGTAGCGCTGGTAAGCCTGCACCAGCGCAGGCGCCAACTTCACCCGCCCGGCCTCCAGCGTAACGCCAGCCTCGTCGACCAGCGCGTCCAGCGGCGAGATCTCGGCGTTGATGAAGCGGGCGGCCTCACTCAGGACTTGCTCGGCCAGGCCGTCATCCCAGCCGGGCAGACGCGCAACGTCCGCCGCCTGGCGCAATGCAAACAGGATCGCCGGAACCGGCGCAAGATAGTTCATTGTGTACTCGTCAGAATGAGCCGCCCCGCGCACTGTGCGCGGGGCGACGGGTTATACAAGGCAAGCGGCATCAGCGCAGGGCCAATACCAGCAAGTCCGGATCGGGCTGTTCGGCGTACAGGCGTTCGACCTCGGCGGCGCGGCGCTGCAGCACGGCCCTCTGGTTGATATAGCGCTTTTCTGTCATCTCATTGGCGTCCATCGACGGCGGCTCCGCCATCAGGAGGGCGCGGCGCGGCCGGCTGGCGCCGCCGGTGGCTTGCGCCGCGACGCGCTCCAGTGCCGCAGCCATGGCGGCACGCACCCTGCCATCCCGCAGCACATCCGCCCATGGCGCACCGGTGGGCATATCGGCGCACAGCGCGCGGCAGGCTGACGGATCGGGGAAAATCAGCAAGCCGATCTCATCCCGGTTATGGCCCGCGATCACGGCATCCTGGATCAGCGGCGCGCCGGCGGCGATCACCTTCAGGCGCAAACCTCCGACATCGACCCAGGTGCCGGACGTCAGCTTGAAATCCTCGCCGATGCGGCCATCGAACTCGATGCCCTTGCCGGGCGACGCTGCATCGATCAGGCGGCCCGCATCGCCCATGCGGAAATATCCATCCTCGTCAAAGGCTGCCGCGGTCAAGTCGTCGCGCTTCCAGTAACCGGGCGTGACGTTCGGGCCGCGCACGCGCATCTCCAGCTTGTCGCCGTTCGGCACCAGCTTCAGTTCGACGCCGGGAATGGGCAAGCCTATGTTGCCGTAGTGCCCGGTATCAAAATAGACCGTGGTCGCGCCGGGCGCCGTTTCAGTCGCCCCCCACGCGGACACGACCAGCACACGGCGCCCGGTGACCTCGACCGCCATTTCCTGCAAGCGTTCCCAGGTACGGCGCGGCAGGGATGCGCCGGCATAGCACAGGAAGCCCAGGTTCTCGAACAACTGGCGGCGCAGCAGCGGTTCGCGCTCCAGATAGGGCAGCAGCATGTCGTAACCGCCCGGCACGTTGAAATAAATCGATGGCGAGATTTCTCGCAGGTTCGCCACGGTCTGCTCGATGCTGCCGGGCAGCGGTTTGCCGCTGTCGATGTGGAGCGTGCCGCCATGGCGCAGCACCAGGCCGAAATTATTGTTGCCGCCGAAGGTGTGGTTCCACGGCAGCCAGTCCAGCAGCACCGGCGGACGCTCGGACAGGAAGTGATAGAGCTGGGACCATGCCTGCTGGTTCGAGCACAGCATGCGCTGGGTGTTGATCACCCCCTTGGGCATGCCGGTCGACCCCGACGTGAGCAGGATCTTCGCCACCGTGTCCGGGGTCAGGCTGGCGAACGCGCGCTCGACCGCGTCACCGCAGGCGGTCGCCAGCAAGTCCGCGAACGATATGCTGCCGCAACCGGCGCCCGCTTCGTCCGCGCTCACCAGCACGGCGCCGCGCAGGCCGACCGCCGTCAACGCGGGCAGGAAGTCGGCGGCGCGCGGCACGAACACCATGCCGGGTTCGACCATGTCAAACACGTGGCGCAGTTTCGCGTAATCCTTGCTCATCAAGGCATACGCCGGCGCCACCGGCACCAGCGGCACCCCGACGTACATGGCCGCCAGCGCCAGCAGCGCGTGCTCGATGCTGTTCGGCGCCAGTATCATGAGTGGCCGCCCGGGCGACAGGCCGCGCTCCAGCAAGGCCTGGCCGATGCTGCGCACGGCGGCGCGCACCTCGCCGTAGCTGATGGTGCGCCACGCCTGGTCGGCGCCGCGCTCCGCATACAGCGTTCGGCCCGGCGCGACGCGCGCCCAGTGCTCCAGCATGTCGGGCACGCTCCTTTGGTATGGTTCGAGCTCGATGGGCGATCGCAGCAGCGTTTCCCCATTATCCAGTTCGGTCACATGCACCGATGCCGGTGCCAGGCTGATATCCGCCAGCCGTTCGCGTCCCAAAATCGATGTTTCCATTCCGGCCTCCATCAACGCGTGCCGTCGCCGCCGGATTCAGCGCGCAACTTCAGCAAACGCACCGCGTTTTCTTTGACGATCAGCGGACGCACTTCGGGTTTCATCGGCAATTTCTCGAAATCAGCCAGCCAGCGCTCGGGCGTGATGACGGGATAGTCGGAGCCGAACAGCACTTTCTCGCGCAGCAGCGTATTGGCGTACTGCACCAGGATCGGCGGGAAGTATTTGGGCGACCAGCCGGACAGGTCGATGTAGACATTCGGCTTGTGCGTGGCGACCGCCAGCGCCTCCTCTTGCCATGGAAACGAGGGGTGAGCCAGGATGATCGGCATCTCGGGAAAATCGGCCGCGACCTCATCCAGATACATGGGATTCGAGTACTTGAGCTTGATGCCCATGCCACCCGGCATGCCGGCGCCGACGCCGGTCTGGCCGGTGTGGAACAGGGCCGGCAATCCGGCCTCGGCGATCGCTTCGTACAGGCCATAGGCGGCCTTGCGGTCGTTTGGGTAAAAGCCCTGCATCGACGGGTGGAATTTGAATCCGCGCACGCCATACTCGCTGATCAGGCGACGCGCCTCGCGCACCCCCATCTTGCCTTTCGCCGGGTCGATACTGGCAAACGGGATCAGCGCGTCGCTGTGCTGCGCCGCCACCTCCGCCACCTCTTCGTTGGCAATGCGCCAGTGCCCCACCTCGGCCTCCGCATCGACCGTGAAGATGACCGCCACCATGTTGCGCTCGCGGTAGTATTGCGCGACTTCGGGAATGGTGGGCGGGGTGCTGGCCTTGAAGTAGGCGGCCATCGCCTCGTCGAGATGGATGGAGCACGGATCGCGCTGCGCTCTGCCGGAAACGTTGGCATGGGTGTGGACATCGATGGCCACTACCTGATCGAGGTCGAAGGTGGGAACATATTTGGACATGGTCGTCTTCCTGTTGGGTTGCTGAATGCACTGCGGCCGGGTGCCGGCATGGCGCCGGCGGCCATGATTGGACTGTAACAATCCGGCGGCGCCTGGCATGTCCTCGCAAACGACGACACGGGCCCGCCGCCGCTGTCGCACTTGCATACGACACCAGCGTGGAGAGGGCCTTCGTATCATGGAACCCTGCCTGCCGCCATCGCTGCGCGCTGCCTTGCGCCCACCGCTGCGGCACCTAACCCACGGCCAAGAAAGTCCATATGCAACAACCATCCCGTATTCCGCCCGCCATCCTGGGCACCGTCTATGGCGTGATCCTGAACGACAGGGTGTCGCTGGAGCGCATGGGCGACGCGCTCCAGGGGCCGCCATACGCCAGCCCGCCACGCGCTCCCGTGCTGTACATCAAACCCGCCAACACGATCACCAGTGACGCCGTTATCGCGCTGCCCGCCGGTGCCTCCCGGCTGGAAATCGGCGCCACGCTGGGCCTAGTCATCGGCGCCGACGCGGCGCGCCTCGACGTCACGCAGGCCGCCGCCGCTGTCGCGGCCATCGTCCCCGTCGCGGACCTGAGCCTGCCGCACAGCAGCTATTACCGGCCCGCCATCCAGGAAAAATGCTTCGACCGGTCCTGCGTCTTCGGCAGCGCGCTGTCCGCGCCGGCGGACCTGAGCGGACTCGCGGTCGAGACCCGCATCAATGGCGAGCTCGTGGACACGCTGTCCTTGGCCGACCTGGTACGCGGCGTGCCAGAGCTGCTGCGCGACGTCACCGAATTCATGACGCTGCGCCAAGGCGACGTGTTGCTGGTCGGCGTCAAATGGCAGGCACCGACGGCAGGCGCCGGCGATCGCGTATGCGTCGCCGTCACCGGCTTCCCATCCCTGGAATTTTCCATATCCCCCACCACAGTGGAGACGCAAGCATGAAGCGAGGTCGAATCTTTTACAACGGCGCCATCCACGCGGTGCAGCCGGACCGCGAAGGCCACGTCCGCTTGAGCAACGGCACCGTGCTGGCGGAAACCGAAGTCCAATGGCTTCCGCCAGTGCAGCCTGGCACCATCTTCGCACTGGGACTGAACTACGCGGATCACGCCAAGGAACTGGCCTTCTCCGCCCCGAAGACGCCGCTGGTATTCCTGAAGGGGGCGAATGCGCTGACGGGCCACCGCGCCCGCACGCGCCGCCCCGCCGACGCCACGTATATGCACTATGAATGCGAACTCGCAGTCGTGATCGGCAAGCGCGCGCGCAATGTGGCGCGCGAGGAGGCATATGACTACGTGGCCGGCTACACGGTCGCCAACGATTACGCGATCCGCGACTACCTGGAAAATTATTACCGTCCGAATTTGCGCGTCAAGAACCGTGACGGCTGCACCCCGCTCGGCCCCTGGCTGGTGGATGCGGCCGATGTCGCCGACCCGATGGACCTGGCCCTGAGCACGACCGTCAACGGCAAAGTGACCCAGCAGGGCAATACGCGCGACATGATCTTCGACATCCCGGCGCTGATCGTCTACCTGTCGTCCATCATGACGCTCGCACCCGGCGACATCATCCTGACCGGCACGCCCGAGGGGCTGGCCGACGTCGCGGCGGGCGACCACGTGGTCACCGCCATCGAAGGCATTTGCGCACTGGCGAACACCGTGGTCGGCGACGCCGAGTATTTCAACCCCGGGCATTCCACGCCCGTTATTTGATAGCTGAAACTCACCATGATCAAACATCTCATCAATGGCAAAGAGGTCGAGAGCCGCCAGACCTTCCAGACTCTCAATCCGGCCACCAACGAAGTCATCGCCGAGGTAGCCAGCGGCGGCGAACTGGAGGTGGCCGCCGCCGTGCAGGCGGCGCAGGACGCCTTTCCCGCCTGGGCCGGAAAACCGGCAGCCGAGCGCGCGCGGCTGATGCGCCGGCTGGGCGAGCTGATCACCAGGCACGTGCCCGAACTGGCGGAGCTGGAAACGCGCGACACCGGCCAGGTGATCGGCCAGACCAAGAAGGCGCTGGTGCCGCGCGCGGCCGACAACTTCCACTTTTTCGCCGAAATCGCCTCGCACATGGATGGCGAATCCTACCAGTCGGACACCGGCCACCTGAACTACACGATGTGGGATCCGGTCGGCGTTTGCGCCCTGATCTCGCCGTGGAACGTGCCATTCATGACGGCCACCTGGAAGACCGCTCCCTGCCTCGCGCTGGGCAACACGGCCGTCATGAAGATGTCCGAACTGTCGCCGCTGACCGCCGACTGGCTGGGCCGCCTGGTGCTGGAGGCAGGCATTCCGCCCGGCGTCTTCAATGTGGTGCACGGCACCGGCAAGGACGCGGGCGAGCCGCTGATACGCCATCCGGCCGTGCGCGCGGTGTCGTTCACGGGCAGCACGGCGACCGGCAACCGCATCGTGCAGCAGGCGGGCCTGAAGAAATTCTCGATGGAACTGGGCGGAAAATCTCCGTTCATCGTGTTCGACGACGCCGAATACGAGCGCGCGCTCGATGCCGCGCTGTTCATGATTTTCTCGAACAACGGCGAACGCTGCACGGCGGGTTCGCGCATCCTGGTGCAGCGCGGCATCTACGACCGTTTCGTGGCCGACTTCGCGGCCCGCGCCGCCAGGCTGCAGGTGGGAGATCCGATGGATCCGAACACCATCATCGGCCCGATGATCAGCCGCGAGCACCGCCAGAAAGTGGCGCGCTATATCGAGATCGGCAAGGAGGAAGGCGCGCGCGTGGTGTTCGGCGGCGGCACCCCGGATGTCGCGGCGCACCTGAGAAACGGCAACTGGATCCAGCCGACCGTGTTCGCCGACGTGGACAACCGCATGCGCATCGCCCAGGACGAGATCTTCGGACCGGTGCCTTGCCTGATCCCATTTACTGACGAAGCCGACGCGGTGCGCATCGCCAACGATACGCCATACGGACTGTCTTCCTACGTCTGGACCGAGAGCACCGGGCGCGCCCTGCGCATGGCGCGCGCCGTCCAGGCCGGCATGGTGTTTGTCAATTCCCAGAACGTGCGCGACCTGCGCCAGCCGTTTGGCGGCGTCAAGGCGTCGGGCACCGGCCGGGAAGGCAACCACTTCAGTTTCGAAGTGTTCGCGGAAGCGAAAAACGTGTGCCTGTCCTACGGTAGCCACCCGATTCCGCGCTGGGGCGTCTGACGCCGCTCTGCCATTTTTAGAAGGAGAAAAACTGCCATGGGCAAACTTGCACTTGCGGCGAAAATCACCCACGTCCCGTCGATGTACCTGTCGGAACTTGACGGACCGAACAAGGGCTGCCGCCAGGCGGCGATCGACGGCCACATCGAAATCGGCCGGCGCTGCCGCGAACTGGGTGTCGACACCATCGTCGTGTTCGACGTGCATTGGCTGGTCAACGCGGAATACCACATCAACTGCGCGCCCAGCTTCAGCGGCGTCTACACCAGCAACGAACTGCCGCACTTCATCAAGAACCTGCCGTTCGACTACTCTGGCAACCCGGAGCTGGGCCACCTGATCGCCGAGGTCGCCAACGGCATGGGGATCAAGACGCGCGCCCACAGCGAGACCACGCTGGAACTCGAATATGGCACCCTGGTGCCAATGCGCTACATGAATGCGGACAAGCATTTCAAGGTCATCTGCGTATCCGGCTGGTGCATGTGGCACAGCCTGGAGGAAAGCGAACGCTTCGGCCTGGCCGTACGCCGCGCCATCGAACAGCATTACGACGGCACGGTGGCGGTATTCGCCAGCGGTTCGCTGTCACACCATTTCGCTCCCAACGGTACGGCCCCCGAATTCCGGGACAAGGTGTTCGACCCCTTCCTGGAAACCATGGACCGCCGCGTGGTCGAATTGTGGGAGCAAGGGCAATGGGGTACTTTCCTCGACATGCTCCCCATGTACAACGAGAAATGCTGGGGCGAAGGCGGCATGCACGACACGGCAATGCTGCTCGGCTTGCTGGGCGGACGCGCATACGATCAAAAGGCCGAAGTCATCACCCCCTACTTCGGCAGTTCCGGCACGGGCCAGATCAACGCCGTGTTTCCCGTCGCGCCGTTGCCGGCCGCGCCGCCAGCCTGAGGAGGCCGCATGCCCCATCTGACCCTTGAATATTCGGCCAACCTGAAGGACGCCAGCGACTTCGGTACCTTGTGCACCCGCCTGGCGCACTGCCTCGCAGCGCAGCAGGACGGCGGCGCCCCGCTCTTCCCGCTGGGCGGCATCCGGGTGCGCGCCTTCGCGGCCGACACGTATTGCATCGCCGACGGCACGCTGGCGGCGGCTTTCGTGCACGCGAACCTGAAGATAGGCGCGGGACGCAGCGAGACCGCCAGGAAGCAGACCGGCGACGCCCTGTTCGCCGTCATCAAGGCGCATTTCGACGAGCTGTACGCCAGGACCGGCCTGGCCCTGTCACTGGAAATCAACGAATTCAGCGAGTCCGGCAGCTGGAAACATAACAATCTGCACACGCAACTGCGCGCGCTGACGCACAACGCCTGAAAGGTTCTCCCATGCTATCGCCCAGCACTATCGACAAACTGGCCGCCGAACTGGCGCAGGCTGAAAAATCCCGCACCCAGTTGCGGCACTTCTCGCAAGCCTACCCCGACATGACCATCGAGGATGGCTACGCCATCCAGCGCGCCTGGGTCGCGCTCAAGCTCGCCGAAGGCCGCACCATCAAAGGCCGCAAGATCGGCTTGACGTCGCGCGCCATGCAACAGTCGTCGCAGATCACCGAACCGGACTACGCACCTCTGCTGGACGACATGTTCTTCGAGCAGGGTGGCGACATTCCATTCAAGCGTTTCATCGCGCCTCGCATCGAAGTCGAACTGGCCTTTATCCTGGGCAAACCTCTCAAGGGTCCCGGTGTCACCATGTTCGACGTGCTCGATGCGACCGAGTACGTGATGCCGGCCATCGAGATCATCGACGCGCGCATCGAGCAATTCGATCGCGACACCAAGGCGCCGCGCAAGGTGTTCGACACCATCGCCGACTTTGCCGCCAACGCCGGCATCGTCCTGGGCGGCCGTCCGGCGCGCCCGGATTCGCTGGACTTGCGCTGGGTGGGCGCCATGCTGTATCGCAACGGCGTCATTGAGGAAACCGGCCTGGCGGCCGGCGTGCTGAATCACCCGGCCACCGGGGTCGCCTGGCTGGCCAACAAGATCGCTCCACACGACGAACAGTTGCAAGCGGGCGACATCGTGTTGAGCGGTTCGTTCACACGGCCGGTGCAAGCGGCGGTGGGCGACACCTTCCAGGCCGACTACGGCCCGCTGGGCCAAGTCGCCTTCCGGCTGGTATAGATCGTCGAGGAACCGAAATGAAACTGGAACAGAACCAATTCAAGCACCTGCTGCGGCAGCGGCAACTGCAAATCGGCCTCTTCAGCGGACTGGGCAATGCCATCAGCGCCGAAATCCTGGCCACCTGCGACTACGACTTCCTGCTGATCGACGCCGAACATGGCAACAATGACGTCCGCTCCGTGCAGGCTCAGCTGCAGGCGGCCGCGGGCTACCGCACGCAATGCCTGGTGCGGCCGGCAAGCCACGACAAGGCGCTCATCAAGCAATTGCTGGGAACCGGCGTCCAAACCCTGCTGGTGCCGATGGTCGACGACGCGGCCCAGGCACGGGCACTGGTGGCGGCCATGCACTTTCCGCCGCACGGCGTACGTGGCGTGGGCACCGCCCTGGAGCGCGGCGCCCGCTGGAATGCCATTCCCGACTACTTCGAGCAGGTCGCGCAGCAGACTTGCCTGATCGTCCAGATCGAGTCGGCCGCCGGCCTGCGCAACCTCGAGGAAATCGCGCAAGTCGACGGCGTCGACGGCATTTTCCTTGGCCCCGCCGACTTGGCCGCCGCGCTTGGCCACCTGGGACAACCGGGCCACCCGGAGGTACAGGCGGCGATCGAACAGGCACTGCGCCGTATCGTCGCCTGCGGCAAACCGGCCGGCGTCTATTCAAGCTCGCCATCGCTGGCCACCACCTATCAGGGGCATGGCGCGACCTTCCTGGCCATCGGCGCCGATACCAGCCTGCTGCGCAGCAGCGCCATCAACCTGTTGAACCAGGTGCGCCCGGCCGCCACGGCGGTCGGCGCGGGCTACTGAGCGCCTTGCCCTAACTGAGGAAATCATGTCCCGTTTCGACTTTCAACTGAACGACCCCGGCCTGCTGCGCGAAGACTGTTTTATCGACGGCGCCTGGCTGGCCGCCAACGGCGATGAGCGCCTGGATGTCGCCAATCCCGCCACCGGCGCGGTCATCGCCAGCGTCCCCCTGGCTGGCGCTGACGAAACCCGGCGCGCCATCCAGGCCGCCGACCGCGCGTTGCCAGCCTGGAAGGCGAAGAGCGCGGCCGAACGCGGCGCGATACTTCGCGCCTGGCACAATTTGATGCTGCAGCACGACAGCGACCTGGCGCGCATCATGACGCTGGAACAGGGAAAACCCTATGCGGAGGCGAAAGCCGAAATCACCTACGCGGCCTCCTACATCGACTGGTACGCGGAGGAAGGCAAGCGCGCCGATGGCGAGATCCTGCCATCGCCGTGGTCCGGGTCCAGGCTGCTGGTGCTGAAGCAAGCCGTGGGTGTGTGCGCGGCCATCACGCCATGGAACTTCCCGGCAGCCATGATCACCCGCAAGGTGGCGCCGGCGCTGGCGGCTGGCTGCACGATGGTGCTGAAGCCGGCCGAACTCACGCCCCTGTCCGCCCTGGCGCTGGCCGAACTGGCGCACCGCGCGGGCGTGCCGGCCGGCGTGTTCAATGTGGTGACAGGCGATCCCAAGGCGATCGGCGCCGAACTGAGCTCGAATCCGGTGGTGCGCAAGCTCTCCTTCACCGGTTCCACCGCGGTCGGCCGGCTGCTGATGGCCCAGTGCGCCGGGACGGTGAAAAAGCTGTCCCTGGAACTGGGCGGCAACGCTCCCTTCATCGTCTTCGACGATGCCGATGTCGATGCCGCCGTGGCGGGCGCCATCGCGTCGAAATTCCGCAACGCGGGGCAGACCTGCATCTGCAGCAACCGCTTCCTGGTGCAGGATGGCATTTATGAAGCGTTCGCTGGCAAGCTCGCGGCAGCGGTGGCGACGCTGAAAGTCGGATGTGGACTGGATGCACAGACCACGCAAGGTCCCCTGATTAACGAGGTGGCGCTGCACAAGGTCGAATCGCTGGTGTCCTCCGCCATCGAAGGCGGCGCGCGCTTGCTGGCAGGGGGACGCCGCGTCCACGACACTGGACTCTGGTTCGAGCCGACAGTGCTGACCGGGGTGGACGCCGGCATGGATATAGCGAGGCAGGAGATCTTCGGACCGGTGGCGCCGCTCATCCGCTTCGGTACCGAAGCCGAGGCCATCGCACTGGCCAACGATTCCGAGTTTGGCCTGGCCGCCTACCTCTACACGCGCGACCTGGCCAGGCTGTGGCGGGTTGCGGAGGCGCTGGAAACGGGCATGGTCGGCGCGAACACCGGCGTCATTTCCACCGCCGTGGCCCCATTCGGCGGCATCAAGAACTCCGGCCTTGGCCGCGAAGGATCGCGGCACGGGCTCGACGAGTACCTGGAACTGAAATACCTGGCGGTCGGCGGCCTGTAAGCGCCTGGCAGACGAGCGGCATGCAGCCATCAACAGCGGTGCCAAACACAACAATCAAGCTTCAAGGAGATAAAATGAAATTGACTGACAAGACAGCGGTGATTACCGGGGGCGCATCCGGCCTGGGAGCGGCGGCGGTACAGCGCATGCTGGATACGGGAGCGCGGGTGGCCATTTTCGACGTACAGCCCGCCTCCCCGGCGCTGCTGGCGAGCTACCCGGACACCTTGAGAAGCTTCCATGTCGATGTCGCGGATGCCGGTTCGGTCGCGGCCGGCATAGCGGCAACGCTCGATGCGTTCGGTTCCATCCAGATCTGCGCCAACGTCGCCGGCGTAGTCGCAACCGGTCTGACCGCCACCCAGCAAGGCGCGTTGCCGCTGGCGGAGTTCAAGCGCGTCATCGATATCAACCTGGTGGGTTCCTTCAACGTCGCCAGCCAGGTGGCCGTGGCGATGATGCGCAATGAACCCGACCCTGAACATGGCGAGCGTGGCGTGATCATCCACACGGGGTCAATCTCGGGCACGCAGGGGCCGCAGGGCATGATCGCCTACGCAACCAGCAAGGGAGCGCTGGAAGCAATGACGCTGCCCATGTCGCGCGATCTCGCCGCGCACGGCATCCGCGTCAACACCATCGCCGCGGGATTTTTCGAGACTCCGATGAGCGCGGTGCTGCCGCCGGAAGTCCATGACTACATCGTGTCGTCCATCGAGTTTCCGAAGCGCGGCGGCGATCCTGCGGAATTCGCGGCGATGCTGTGCTTTATCGTGGAAACCGCCTATGTCAATGGCGGGGTGCTGCCCATCAATGGAGCGGCTTTCGTGCCGCCACGTTGACGCAAGCGCATTGGCGTGCGCTTGCCGTTTCTAAATCTAGTCAAGGAAGGCTGGCGCAGTACGGCGAGCCTTGAATTCATCCGGATCATGCTGAACCAAAATTTTGGCCTTCAGATTGCGGGCGATACGCTCGATGCGATCCATCGAAGCGAGCGTGTCGGCGCGTGAATGGTCGAAAGCCGGTACCAGGCGCTTGTTACGGTCCTTCCGGTAATGGAATAAATCACCCGAAAGGATCACCGGTCCCGATTTGGCCAGCCTCACCAGCAGCAACTGGTGCCCCGGCGTATGGCCCGGCGCCTTCAGGATG
Source organism: Pseudomonadota bacterium (assembly GCA_040389645.1). GTDB lineage: Bacteria > Pseudomonadota > Gammaproteobacteria > Burkholderiales > Burkholderiaceae_D > Rugamonas. The sequence goes on from JAZJZT010000044.1 coordinate 228,419, forward strand.
CGCACGCTGTTGTCGCCAAACACATCGTAATCGTTGTCGATCATGATGGTCTTGGCCGTCTTGACGCCGCTGAACAACGCGGGGTTGACTCCAGGCGGAGCGGGTTCGCTGCTGGCCCAGGCCAGCTCCTTGCGGTTGACGATCCACGTGGCTGCGGGAAACGCGTTGGCGTTGCCCACATGATCCAGGTGAAAGTGCGAGAACGCCAAGTACGTCAACTGTTCCGGCGCAAGGCCGAGCGCGGCCAGTTGCTGCGCCAATGTTTGAGGTAAATTGACGTGGATGCCGCCGTGGTCGATGCCGCCGGGCTGGGCGGCAACCCGGTCGTCCACCCCGGCATCCCACAATAGCCAGCCCTTCGCGTGATGGATCAGGTAGCAAGGCACGCTCAGATGACCGGGCTTGCCATCGTATTCGAAGGTGTCCGATAGTGGCCCCATGTCGGTGACGCTCATGTTGCCGCAATCGAGCGTGTAAAGACGCGGGGTCTGCGGCTCGGCAGCCGTGGCGCCTGCCGCGGCACCGGCCAGGATGAATGCCGCCGCGAGCACGCGCCTGGCTGCCCGGAACGTCCGGAAGTTTATAGACATGGTGATTCCCTTTTTCACGCCACCGCGAAGCGCATAATTTCGTCCGCCAGGCGCTTCGGCTGTTCGATATTCGACAGGTGTCCGCCCGCCAGTTCAATCACGCGCGCCCCGCTGATCCGGGACGCGATGTATTGTCCTTCCGCGGGAGGCGTAGCCAGATCGTCGCTGCTCGTCACGACCAGCGTGGGTATGGCGATTGCCGCGATGTCGTGCCGCAGGTCCATGTCGCGTATCGCGGCACAGGCGCCTATGTAGCCGGCGGCCGGCGAGGATTGCACCGCGTCGGCCAGCTGCGTTGTCTGCACTGGATTCGCATCGCGAAATGTCGCAGACAACCAGCGCGCCAACAACGCCTCGCGAACCGGCACCATTCCCTGCTCCTGGACCGCGGCTGCGCGCGCATTCCACGCCTCGGGCGGCCCCACATAGGCCGCCGTGTTGCACAGGATCAGGCGCTCGACTCGCCGCGGCGCGTCGAGCGCGACCCGCATCGCCACCATCGCGCCAAGCGACACGCCGCACAACTGCGCACGTTCGATGTCCAGCGCGTCGAGCAGTGCGAGCAGATCGCCCGCCATCAGGCCAAGGGTATATTCCCCGCCGGGAGCGGCCGACCGGCCCTGTCCCCGTGCATCGTAGCGCAGCACGCGGAATCGCGTCACCAACGTCGGCATCACGTGTGTCCACACGTGCATGTCAGTGGCGATTGAATTGATCAGAACCAGGACCGGCGCACCCACCGGGCCGTCGATCTGATACTCGATGTCGGTCTCATTTGCACGAATCAATGGCATTGCCGCTCCTGGTGGAAGTTGATTGTTCTACGGTATTTGCCCGTTCATCCCTGATGGTTTTGTCCACCAGAAAACGGAAGCGGCCCAGCGCGCCGTCGGCAGCGATCGGTATCATCTTGAAATCAGGTTTCATATCAAGACAGCGGGACTGCGCCGTAATCATGGCGCGATCCTCGTCGAACGCGACTTCGACGCTGTGGTGGACGGAGGCGGTCACGCCAGGATCGTCGATCGCGAAATTATGCGGATGGGCATAAAAATAGTGGCTCGAGTTTTCCGTTTCAGGCGTAAGCGCCTGGCAGCCGTGGAACTGGGCCGCGTCGACGCGCTTGCCTTCGGTGGCCCCGGTACCGGTGGGCGCGACGCCCGAGTCCATCAGGAAGATGCCGGGCAGGAGAAAATCGTAGTGATTCCAACGGTCGACGTTGCCGGGGTAAGACTTCACCGCCTGCACAAATGCTGGAACCTGGGTATTCAACGCCCAACGCGTCACGCGGACGCCGCGCTCGATCGACTCGACCTGGGCGCGGTTCTTCGCGTAGTCTTCTCCACCGCCGAGCGTAGTAGGATGCACATACGGCAGGTGTGCCAGATCCAGAAGATTGTCGGCGATGAGCAAGTAATTGGTGTCGTAATGGCTGTAACCTTCCAGCGAACGCCATGCCGGGTCGTCCAGCCAATGCGTGTCTGGGATCAAGCTGGTATCGGCCAGAGCGGGATCGCCCATCCAGATCCAGAGCCACTTATGGCGTTCGACAAGCGGATAGACCTGCACGCGGGCGGAGGCCGGGATCTTGTCCTGACCGGGAATTTCAACGCATACACCATCCCGGTTGAACTTCAGCCCGTGATACATGCAACGCACGCAATCGCCCTCCTGACGTCCCTTGGACAACGGCGCGCCACGGTGACAGCACCGATCCTCGAACGCGACGGCATTTCCATCCTGATCACGCCACAATACGATCGATTCACTAAGGATCGTCCGGGCAAGGAATCCGCTGGCAGGCAACTCGCTGCCCCAGGCAGCGACATACCAGCAATTTTTGATAAACATAATTTCTCCGGTTCGGCAGGTGAATTCTCGGGACCATCATCATCCCGTTGACGTTAATTCCACCTTAACGTGCCGGTCAGCGCATGTCAGCCATATCAAAAGACGACCAACACGAAAGAACGCCACTGCTCCGCAGCCGCCCTCCTTTTATATGACGGGACAGGCAGACTTCGACCGCTATGATCGAACTGCCATAGCAGTTTCGCCGGCTATGGGCGATCTTTAAATCCTTAACCTGTCGAGAGAAGCATGTCCATGAATAGCGCTGAAAATTGTTCGCCCGAAGAATGGGCCGCTCGTGTCCAGCTTGCCGCCTGCTACCGCATCTTTGCCCATCTAGGGTGGGAAGAGCTGATCTACAATCACATCACCTTGCGCCTGCCTGGGGAGCCGGCAAGTTTCCTGATCAATCCATTCGGCTTGATGTATTCGGAAATGACCGCCTCAAACTTGATCAAGATCGATATGGACGGCAAGATCATCGGTGAGTCGGCGTGGCCAGTCAATCCTGCGGGATTTACCGTACACCGGGCCATTCACCAAAGTGTCGCGGGAGCGCATTGCGTCATGCACACCCATACCACTGCTGGCATGGCGGTCGCCTGCAGTGCCGAAGATCTGTCCCAGAGTAATTTTTACTCTGCCCAGTTGCAAGGCGAGGTTGCCTACCACGATTTTGAGGGCATTACTGTCCATGCCGATGAAGGCCCCCGCCTGATATCGAACATTGATAACAAACGGGCGGTCATTCTACGCAACCATGGCTTGCTCGCCTGGGGAGAATCCATCCCACGCGCCTTCGTCACCCTGTGGATTTTGAACCGGGCCTGCGAGATTCAACTGGCGTCGAGCAGCATGGGGCCAGTACGTACAATCGATGCGGACATTCAAAAAAAGTGCACCCGTGATTCGCTTGCGTACGACGCGCGATTCGGTGCCGGACTCGATGTCTTCGATGCCCTCACGCGCCAGATCGACAAGATCGATCCGTCTTATAAACATTGAGCGTCGACCATTCCAAGACAAACCAAGATGACAAAAATTGCCATATACGGCGTCGGCGCTGTCGGTGGATTGATCGCCGCCAGGCTCGCTCTCGCCGGACATCCGGTCAGTGCCATAGCGCGTGGCAGGACGCTGTCTGCGCTCCAACAAAAAGGCTTGCGGATCGACGGCGCCTCCGGCATCGAAACAGTCCATATTCGCGCCGAAGAGGAACCCGCATCGCTGGGCGTCCAGGATTTTGTGATTATCACTGTGAAGGGACCAGCCCTTCCCGAAATCGCCGCAAAAATCGCTCCGCTCATCGGACCTCATACCACGGTGGTCACAGCGATGAATGGTATCCCTTGGTGGTTTTTCGAAGCGGATGCTCACACGGTGCAGGCGATGAAGCCAAAGTCGCTCGATCCGCACGGAGGGCTTTCCACCGCGATACCCTTTCAGCATATCTTGGGCTGTGTCGTGCTGTTTGCCAGCTACTGCCCGGAGCCAGGTCTGGTCAAACTGAAATTTGGGAACAAGCTCATTTTAGGAGAAGCGGCGGGTGGGTCGTCGGAACGCCAGCGTTCATTGATCGCGCTCCTGAACGACGCAGGAATCGATGCCGAAGCAAGTCTAGACATTCGCACCGATATTTGGCGCAAGCTTTGCGGAAACATGATCATGAACCCGGTTTCGACGCTAACCGGCGCCACCGCGGAACAGATATTGAACGATCCTTTAGTTCGCGCATTTTGTCTTGCCGCGACTCAAGAAGCTGCCAACCTTGGCGCCCGATTAGGTTTTCCGCTCAAGCCTGGAACCGATGCGCAGGGAGCGTTGACGCTGGTTTCCGGTCCATTCAAGACTTCCATGCTGCAGGACGCGGAAGCTGGACGACCACTCGAAATCGACTCACTCGTCACCGCCGTCCACGAAATCGCACAGTCGATCCAATTCCCGACACCGGCGATCGACAGCTTGCTCGGGCTGGTCCGCTTGTATGCGCACACGCGTGGGATCTACGGCAATTTTCGCAAGTCCGCCGATTGACGCTATTGCCCCTACAAACAGCTGGATCACCAAGGTGCGCCACTGCCAGCAGTTTTCGCCGCCTTGACGGCGCGGCTACAGCCTATTGCAGGCACGCTCCGCGCATGATCCGCTCTCGTTCCGATACCAAAGAAACAGTTGCGGACTTGTGAGAGAGGCACTTACTTGAACGACAGAGATTTTCTATCCATCACGTGTGCAACGTAGGCGTCAAATAGTTGCGAGCACCACAATGTCAGATGAACGACCACCTGAGTATGCCCTTCACGTGCAACACCGGCCGGACGACAAGGTAGCCCAGCGCAAAGGCGAAGCACGACATGCCACTCCCCCATGAAGGCGAGAAACAGGCCTGCCACCGGGGCAACGGCAACCAGCAGCAAGAGGTACACTTCGATACCCAGAAAGAACCCTGAGGCTTCGTGCCAGACGCGTAGCCTCAGCGCGCAGGCATCCTTGACGCGGCCATATCTTATCCAACCTCTTCCATTGCCCCTGCGATGCCCAAATTCTGATCAGCTCGCAAGCTATGCTGCACGGCGCCGCAGGCCACTCTTCGACCATAGCCGCCGCGCACGGCATCACCAAATCGACGGTGTCGCTTCGCGTCCGCCGACTGCGATCACGCTCCAGCGCATTGTCGGCGTTCTCGATGTTGACGAGGACGCATCCCCACAGCGGAGATGATCCACTCGCACCGAAGGTTGGCAGTGCGAATTTTGAAGATGCTAAGAATGAAATGCCCGAGGGGTGCATTTTAAACTCCGCTGATCGGCGCCTGCCCGAATCACACCCCCAGTGAATTGGTGCGCAGCGCAGCGGCCTGCCGACGGCAACTTGGCCGTCGCACAAGCGGTTAACTGCTTTTTTTGAGCGGTTAACTGGCCCTGCAGGCTTGGCCTGCGCTGCCGTACAACCCTTCCGCCATGTGCATGGCTACGGCGGTACGTTGGCTTGTACACCGCAAAAGCATAGCGAGATTTGACTTGCCGCGGGTTGGGATGGATGATGCCGTATCAGTCATGCATCCAGCCCGCAAAGGAGGTTTTGCATCAGCAGGAAGATTATTTTGGCAAAAAAAATCGCCGACAAAGCGGCGATTTCTCTTGATCCGACTTGCCGCTCACGGCAGCAAACCCTTGATGTTTTGGAGGCGAGGACGGGAGTCGAACCCGTCTACACGGCTTTGCAGGCCGTTTATTCATATTAAAAATCAACCACTTACGGGACCGCCGCTCGATTCACCGCTTTGAACCTGACAACACGGCTTGGTTCCGACATTATTTCCACTGACCTGGCTCGCGTCTTGCCATAAAGCCGGCAGTTGGTTTAGCAGGTCTCGAATTGCCAACTACACGGTATCTCGCACCACATCGAGGTGGATGTCAAAATCGTCGTGGACGATACGGTCACGCATGTCCCGCATGCCGCGCCAACGCACGAGTGGATGCGCCAGTGAAAATTGGGCGCAGCCCATCACCTTTGTAGCGACTTCGCCGAAGGTGACTGCCTGCCGGCTCTGATGGAATTCGCCGACAAGTCCTTACTGACCTGGGCAAACCGAGGCAAGGGCTCATTCCGTTCCGCCCTAGAGTGACCTTCTATCTGCGTTGCTAATCGCGTTCGGACCAGGCGGTTTATGGCAAACTCAAAATTATCTTTACACTTTCGTCCACGGCAGACCTGTCAATGTAACCAATCGCCTTAGGATCCTCGGAGACTGCCTTTCTCACCTCAGCATTGCTTCGATATTCCTTTGGTGGCTGTGCCTTGCCGGTGAAGACCAGCTTTGACCAGTGCGCCTTCACCTGAGCGGGATCTTTATCTGCCAACTTCAGATAGAACTCGTTTCGAATTGCCGTACCATCGGCTTGATCTATCGGCGTAAACAGATTTGATTTTCCCAAGAAAAATTGGGAAGCCTGCTCAGAGAACATCCGCGTCGCCGGGTTTTTGGCGCTGACTATAACGACCGTCTCCGCAGACACCTGAAGAGCCGTACTAGCCAAAATGACGAGCACTACCACATTGCGGATATATTTCATATTTTTTCCTTTGAATTCGGATTAGCGGTACCACTATTGACTGCAGTCAGGAATGATCGGACAATGACCACTCCGCAACGCGCACAAGAATCTACCAAATCAAAAAACGAAATCGACGGCCGCGCTGACCAGATTAATTTTGCCCCCGTTCAGCAAGAAGCTAGTTGTCTGTTTAATGAAATAGCTGCCGCTGCCCTGCGTCGCGCGCAGTCCTGGCGCATCAATTCGGTCGTATTGCAGCTTTAACGCGGTATTTGCACTATAGTCCCAGCGCACACCGAAAGTGGCGGTGGTCTGTTTGAATCCAGCTCCGCTGGGCAATTGGGGGTCCTGCGGATTGGCTTTCGCATAGCTGGCATATGGAGTAACCGCACTCAGCCGCACGCCGCCCAGTGCGTACAATGCCTCCTGATTCTTGGTCAGTCCGCCGCCATTACTCTTGGCAACCTCGCCCTGCACGAACCAGACGCCCAGATCATAAAGCGCCCCAATTGCTTTCATATCGTACCGGTATGTAAAACCGGGGATACTGAGATTGGCCTTAAAGTAGCTGGCGCGCAGCGACAGTCGCCCAGATTCCAGCGTGTTGGCGATATTGATAATTTTCCGCGCCTGCACTTCGGAAATCACTACGCCATCCGGAATTCCTACCGCAAGCTTGGTTTTCGTGCGTCCGAACGATGCCTGCAGGGTATTGGTTGCCATGCCGAAGTGCGCTACATATGTCGCGTCGATGCCATCGCTGTTGGTCGGCGGCGTAATGTTATATATTTCCACTGGAACCCGAACTGGGACAAGCGAATAACTAACCAAACGCGCGTCGCTTTGCATCAAGGTCGACAAGGCTACCCGCCCAAGGCGGACGCTGAAGTCTGGAGTCGCTTGGTATTTGATATTGGCCCATTCCACCTCGGGCTGGAAGCCGTTGCTGGCAAGCTTTCTGCTGGTGAGCTGAACCACTGCAGCAAGCTGGTTCGTCAATTTTCCATCGAGTTGGATACCGGCCTTGGTATCAGCTGTGAAGTCCCAACTGCGACCGCGTCCGGGGCCGCTAGGCTGATTGAGATTGGTGGCATATTCCGCTAGTTCATTGTTCGAATGGGCCGCGCCCACCGTGCCAAATCCACGAATGGAGAAGCGCTGATTTTCCTCTGCTTGGCTCCCCGCTGTAGCGAATACAGGAAAAATGCCAACCAGCGCGACGATGGACCGAAAGTTGAGTTGGTGTTTAAAAATTAATGTCATCAGGTCGCCCGTAGAATGTGAATATGCTGAACTTTCTGGCTTGGCCGCGCGCGATACCGTGTGCCCATGGGCACGCAGGTATCGACGTTGCGCGCAAAAAAATCGTTAAGACGAAGGTAAGCGCTTCGGTCCTCTCAGGTCTGCCGGTTGGAGGGCCCGTGCGGTCTTACCCTACGCCTCAAAAATCGCCACTGCCCGCGTCCATCCCGCCGACGCGCGACGTATCTTGTGAGGGAAACAGCTGATCGTGTAGCCGGTCGGCGGAAGCACCTCTAGGTTATGCATCTTTTCAAGATGGCAATAGCCAATATCTCGGCCAGCCTTATGTCCCTCCCAAATCAAGCTGGAATCGCCGGTTTCTGCAATTTTCTGAGCCGTAAACGAGAACGGCGCATCCCAACTCCACGCGTCGGTGCCGGTGAGACGGACTCCACGCTCAAGTAGATACATGGTGGCGTCGTAGCCCATCCCACAGCCGGCATGGAGGTAATCTGCTTGTCCGTAGCGCGAGCCAGCACGAGTGTTGACAATCACAATGTCGAGCGGCTTCAGCCTATGTCCAATGCGCGCCAACTCCGCCTCCACTTCAACAGCTGTCACAACATGACCGTCGGCAAAGTGACGGAAATCGAGTTTTACCCCTGGGCCGAAGCACCATTCCAACGGCACCTCGTCAATTGTCATAGAGGGTTCCGCTCCGTCAAGTTTGCGGTTCATCGTCGAATGAAAGTGGTAAGGTGCGTCCAAATGCGTGCCATTGTGGGTGCTCAGTCTCACCCATTCGGCGGCTGCAGCTTCACCGTCCGGATAGTCTTCGGCTTTAGTGCCTGGCAAGAGGTGCATAAAATCGCGCACGGTCTCCGTATGGTTCTGGTACTCGATCTTCGGCGCCAACATGGGCGGATCCGACAACACATCATTTTCAAGATAGATCGACAGATCGACAAATCGTTTGCTCATAGTTTCTCCTTTGTAAATCAATCGGCTAGCAATCACGTTCGATACGGCCTGACAAATAGGGCTTGACCTGTTGAGTGATCGGGCCAAACAATTGCTTGCCATTAGCCGTGGTTGCTTCCATGTGCACGGTGTCACCAAATCGCAAGAAGGCAGTCGTGGGACTGCCGGTTTCGATGATCTCAATCGCGCGACGTTCGGCAATACACGCTGAGCCGACGCCCCGATCTCCATTCGACACGGTTCCCGAGCCAATAATGGTGCCAGCCGTGAGCCGGCGGGTCGCCGCCGCGTGCATGATGAGCTGATCGAATCCGAAGTTCATCTCGGCGCCGCTGGGACTGCCGAACCACGTGCCGTTGCGCTGCACATGCAGGGGCAGGCGAACGCGGCAATCACGCCAGGCATCACCCAATTCGTCCGGAGTGACCGCGACCCCGGCGAACGCCGTCGATGGCTTGGCGTGCACAAACCCAAATCCAGTGCGCATTTCGCGTGGGCCAAAACTGCGCAGACTCACATCATTTAACTGGACGATGAGCAGAATGGCGGCCTGAGCCTGGGCGCGGGAACAGCCCATCGGCACATCGCCGACAACGACACCGAATTCACCCTCGAAGTCGATCCCATGCGCCTCGTCCGGCAGCACAATTGGATCGAACGGGCCCAGGAAATCATCGGACGCTCCCTGATACATCAGGGGTATCGTCTCCAAATCTGGAATTGGTACCGTGTTAAAAGCAGTCTCCATCAAGCGGGCGTGATTCAGGAACGCCGATCCATCGCACCACTGCGGCGCGCGCGGCAATGGTGCCCTCACGCTGGCAATATCGAACGGGATCCGCTGCCGCGCCAGGCAAGCGTTCAGATCAACCGAGCGCACCTTCAGGCGCGGTGCGCAAGCGGTCCAGTTCTCGATCGCGTAAGCCATCGTCGCGGCGACTTCGGGACAGGGCAACGCCCATAGATGGTCCTCGGAGATGATGGCAAGTGCACCATCCCGGCTGCCGTTGGAAAGAGTCGCAAGTTTCATTTTTGTTTCTCCAAGTATTGAATTGATGCGATAGCAGCGACTTTGAAATAGGGCCGGAACTGACGCGCATCAGCCCGCACGATTGCCCCCTCCGTAGAGCAGCAGGCGATCAAGCTCGGAGTCAATAGTCGCCTCGTTTTGCGTTCCGGCCATTGGCGGCAGCGCCATGATCGGATGGGCAGCTAGCCCAAGTACGCTTTGCGTCAGCCTGGCCAGCCCGACCTGCCCGCTTTCGTATCCAGCCAACTCAGTCACCAGCGTGGACAAAGCGGCGTGCAAGGTGCGAAGCCGCTGCACCCACGCGACCTTCACCATGCCTGACGGCTCGAGCAATTCCCGACAATGCAGCCTCAGGCGCCATCGCGCGCCCCTCCCGGCATCGTGCAACGGTTCAGCATCGTCGTAAAAATTTCACGCAGCGAACGCGCGGCACCACAGGACAAGGCGATGGCGCGACCGGCAATCTCGACCGCCGCTCGATACAAGCCGATCTTGACCCTAAAGTAGTAGCTGATTGCAGCAGGATTCACTTCGGCGGCCCGGGCAATGTCGCGTATGCTGGGAGCCGCGCAATCGTGCTGTGCGAACAGTCCGATGGCGGCATCTAAAATTCGGGCGCGCGCTGCGGCAAGTTCGCACTCAGACTTAATAGTCGGGAGCATGGCGTTCATCGCCCCGCTAAATAGTCGGCCCATGCCAGAACACAGAAAAAGACTGCGACTGCGCATCCGGCCAGAAAGGCCAGGTGGACCAACTCGGCACGGTGATTGTGTGCGTGCAACAGCAAACTTGCGATGGACATAAGGTACTCCAGGTGAGTGGGTGCAACGGCATGCGTACTTACAAGTCCAGCACCAGCTTCTTGGACAACGCTCGCGAACAGCAAGGCGTGAACTGGTCGTTGCGGCGCTTCTCTTCATCGGTAAAATACATGTCGCGATGATCAGGCGCGCCGTCGAGCACCCGTGTGATACAAGTGCCGCACACGCCCTGCTCACAAGATACTGGCAACTCGATGCCATGCTCGGCCAGCACCTCGATCACGGTTTGTGTCGGACCCACGCTGTACACCTTGCCGCTACTGGCGATCTGCACATCAAAAGCGCCGTTGCTGGCGGTGTCCTGCGCGGCACCGGCGAAATATTCCAGATGTAGCCGCTCCTGCGGCCATCCCATCGACTTGGCAGTGCCAATCACGAAGTCAATGAATCCCTTCGGTCCGCATACATACAGGTGCACGTCCGAATCCTGTTGCGCCAGCAATCCGGGCAAATCGAGCTTCGCGATTGGTGCGCCGTCGTCGAAGTGAAACTTGACCCGATTCACCAGTCGAGATTCATTAATACGCGCGACAAAGGCCGTTCGCTCCGGAGAGCGGCTGCAGTAGTGCATCTCAAAGTCAGCCTCGATGTGGGCCAAGCGCTCGGCCATGCACAGTATCGGAGTGACGCCTATGCCTCCTGCAAACAGAAGTGTCCGCCCGGCAGGCACCAGTTCGAAGTGGTTACGCGGATAGCTGATCTGCAGTACGTCCCCTTCGTTCACCTCATCATGAATGGCTACGGACCCGCCGCGCGAATTTGGATCACGCAGTACCGCGATCAGATATCGGTGCGATTCGGACGGAGAATTGCACAACGAATACTGGCGTGTGAGATCAGGACGGATGTGTACGTCCACGTGCGCTCCCGCGCTGAAAGGCGGCAAGATGTTGCCGTCCACGCTAACGAACTCGAAACTGACAATATCCGCTGCCTCGCGGGATTTTTTGGCGACTCTGACAGTAAGTTGGTCCATATAACCTCCGAAATATTGAAGTGAGGATTAAGCAATGGCTTGACTCGGCACCGCGCTCGCCACGTCTGCTGCCGCTTGAGGGCGTTGCGACGGGAGCAGGAAATGCGCCAATGCAGGAAGCAGTACCAAGGCGCCAACCATATTCCAAAGGAACATGAACGCTAGCAGTACGCCCATGTCGGCCTGGAACTTGATCGGCGAGAAGGCCCAGGTTGCTACGGCAATGGCCAGCGTTACGCCGGTCAGCAGTACCACCTTGCCGGTGAACTGCAGGGCGTGGAAGTAAGCATCGGACAGGCTGTCCCCCGCACGCAGACGCGCCAGCATGATGCTCATCACATACAGTGCGTAGTCGATGCCTATCCCTACGCCAAGCGCGATCACCGGCAACGTCGCGACCTTGATACCCATGTTCAGCCCGACCATCAGCGCCTCGCACAGGATGGAAGTAAGCATCAGGGGCAATACCGCGCATACGACCGCGCGCCATGAGCGGAAAGTCAGCATGCAGAGCATCACCACGGCGCCATACACCCAATACAGCATCTGCACATTGGCCTGCCGCACCACAATGTTGGTGGCGGCCTCGATACCGGCATTGCCCGCGGCAAGTTGGAAAGTGACATCTTTGCTGTTATTTTCCTTTGCAAAGTCCTCGACCGTCTGCACGACTTGGGCCAGCGTGTCCGCCTTGTGGTCCTTCAGGTAGGCGTACAAGGTCAGCAGATTGCACTGGTCGTTGTACAGCCCACGCGGCGCACTGGCGGTGACCATGTTGAGCGACTGCTGATTCTGCAGGAGGTCATACCATTTCAGATTGCCTTCGTTTAACCCAGTCGTTACACGACGGTTCAGCAATGCCAGCGAATTGGTAAATTCCACACCTGGCAACTGGCTCAACTGCCACTCCAGCGCGTCGACCCGCATCAAACTATCGTACGCGGCACAGCCGCCGTCCGGCGTCTTGACCATCACGGCGAACACGTCGCTGCTAGCGGCATAGTTCGCCACCACGAAGGCCGTGTCCCGGTTATAACGCGAGTCGGCGCGCAGTTCGGCCGCACCTGGATCGAGATCACCGATTTTGACGTGCAGACTGATCATGAATGCGCCCACGGTGAGCAGAGCCGAGACTACGACTGTGGCTGCCGCCCATTTGCGCTGCGTGAATAGGTCCAGAAAACGCCAGAAGCCATGACGGCGCGCGCCAGCGCGTGTGCCTGCTTCCGTCTTCAGGCTCCGTTCCGCCGCGCTTGCACTCACACCTAGATAAGACAGCAGGACAGGCAACAGGATCAAATTGGTGAAGACCAGTGCCGCCACACCGATGCTCGCGACAATCGCCAAGTCCCGGATGACCTTGATGTTGATTACCATCAGCACGGCGAAACCCACGGCGTCGCACAGCAATGCTGTCAGGCCGGCCAGGAACAGGCGTCGGAAGGTGTACCGAGCGGCGACGACCTTGTGGATGCCGCGCCCAATGTCCTGCATGATGCCATTCATTTTTTGAGCGCCGTGGCTCATGCCGATGGAGAAGACCAGGAAGGGCACTAGGATGGAGTATGGATCCAGCCCGTAGCCCAACAGCGGAAGAAGCCCCAGTTGCCATACCACTGCGACGGTCGAACAAACGACCACCAGCACTGTGCTGCGCACGCACCGCGTATACCAGTACAACATTGCGGTCGCGATCAGCACGGAGGCGGCGAAGAACAGCAGAATTTGTTGCAGCCCGTCTATCAGGTCGCCTACCAACTTGGCAAAGCCGGTGATGCGCACGCTGACATTGTCACGGCTATACTTCTCGCGGAGCACTTCCAGCTGTGCCGATAGCTTGGCATAATCGAGCACCACGCCAGTCTGCGGATCCTTCGCGAGCAAGGGAATATAAATAATGCTCGACTTGCCGTCCAACGCCACCAGTTGACCAATTTCGCCCGAACGCTCGACGTTGATGCGTAACTGGTACACACTCGAAGCCGAACCATTGTAGTCATTAGGAACCACGGGGCCGCCTTCCATGCCCTCCTCTGTCACGCCAATCCAGCGCGTGGATGGAGTCCACAGCGACTTCATGTACACCCGGTCTACGCCTGGCAGGAGGAAAATTTCATCACTCATCTTTCGCAACGTTTCAAGGTAAGCCTTGTCATAGATGGTGCCGGAGTTCGCCTCTACCGCTATGCGAACCGCGTTGCCGAGTCCCGCCAACTCTTTTTTGTTCTGAAGGTAATTGACGATATAGGGATGGCCGGTCGGAATCATGTCTTCGAAGCTGGCGTTTAGTTGCAGCTTGACGGCGTGCCAGCCGAGCGCAAGCGTTAGCAGTGCACAGATGAGCACGGTCAGCAGCCGGTTGTTGAAGAACAGGCGTTCGAGCATCGAGCCGGAACCCCTATCAAAATCGGCCAGCCTTGCGACGACCGGCTGTTGGTCTGAGTTCATTTGACTATTCATTATTCGGCTCCCCTCGTTGCCACCGCCTGCACGCCGCGCACGCCGGCGCCGATCAACCGGCCAGTACTGCCATACAGCAGGGAGCTCAGCGGCGCCCCCGGATGGGCCGTGGCCACTTGCCGCACATTCGCGCCGCCGTCGGTGCTGGCGAACAGCTGGCCGGCCTGATTGGTGAACATTACTTGCTCGCCGCGCATAGCCATTGCGCTCAGCGACACGGGCGGCAAGCCTTCCACTTTGCGCACCGGCACACCCATTGGGTTTAGCCGGTACAGATTTCCCTTCAGTCCACCGACCAACACATCACCGTCGGGCAGCAGCGCAGCCGCGAAGAAACTGCCTTGGTATGGCGAAGGGACTGCGACGAAGGACTTTCCTGCATCAGAGGAGCGCGCCAGAAAGCCTTGTTCGCCAGCCAGCCAAAGCTGATCCCCGCGTCCGGCCAGCGCATAGATATGCAGCCCCTTCGGATTGTCTAGCTGGCCCATGAGCGGCTGCCAGGTGGCGCCGCCGTCCTCGGTGCGCAACGCCAAACCATAGGCGCCGACTACCACGCCGCGCTGAGCGTCGTAAAAATACACGTCGAGAAATGGCTTGTCCGGTCCGTCGGCGGCGAATTGCAGCGCCATGGCCCGTTGGGCCGGAGCGGCTGAAGCGAACGCGTTGTCAAGCAAGGCGATAAGGCTTAATCCGTCCAGCTGTTTCACCCAGCTTGCCCCTCCATCGGTGCTCCGCAGGATGGTGCCGGCGTGGCCAACCGCCCAGCCCGTAGCGGGAGTGGGAAACATTACCGCGGTCAATGCAATACTGACGGGCACCTTGGCTTGGCGCCACGTCTTGCCTTGGTCATCTGACAGCACGATCAAGCCACGTTCGCCCACGGCCACGATGCGCGTGCCAGCGTTCGCCAAGCCCAACATCACCCGGTTGTGGGCTGCGCTGACCGGCATGGCAGCCCGGTCCAGCACATGCGCCACCGGACTACCTTGCGCCACCGTCACGGCGAGCGCCAACGCCGCGACGCCCGCGACGCGGTGCGCATTCTTCAGCATGGCCACTATCGCAGCGCCGAGCCACACCCCCGCCACGGTCGGCACGGCTACGCGCAGCCTCGGCGCATACCATATCTTCCCCGCCCAGCGGGCGGTTGCTTTCGTTTCCATTCATTGTCTCCTGATCGCGGAATCGCTTCGTTGTTCTTCGTTGCTTTCGTCACCCCCGAGGTCGCCACGGGCATGAAACGATGAGAGAGGATATAGACGCGGCCATCCTTCTGGAAAGCGGTTTATACCGATCGTTTTAATCGCTACTACTGATAGCTCAGTTTTATCGTCGTGGTCGTGCTGGCGTCAGCGCCGAAAGCCGAAACGGCCTCTTCCGGCGCACCGTCGTCCAGTCGGAACACGCTGACGGCACGCGCCAGTTCGGCGGCCAAGGCACGCAAGTTATCCGCTGCCGCCGCGGCCTGCTCGACCAGCGCAGCGTTCTGCTGTGTGACATTGTCAATCTCACCCATCGCAGCCTCCACCGACGCAATGCCGCCGCGCTGCTGTTCGCTCGCAGCAGCAATGTCCGCCATCAGCGCGGCGACTCGATTGATGCCGTCGACAATCTCATGCATGGCAGCACCGGCCCGTTCTGCCAGCGTGAGTCCCTGCGCGACCTCGTTCACCGAAATCGCTATCAATTGTTTGATTTCGCGCGCCGCGCTGCCGGAGCGCTGAGCCAGCGCACGGACTTCGGCCGCCACTACGGCAAAGCCCCTCCCCTGCTCGCCGGCGCGCGCCGCCTCGACCGCCGCGTTCAGCGCCAGGATATTGGTCTGGAAGGCAATGCCATCGATTACGCCAACGATGTCGGCGATCTTGCCTGCCGAGGCGTTGATGCCGGCCATCGTGGCAACCACACGCGCCACCACCTCGCTCCCATCGCCGGCCGCAGCGGCCGCCTTGCGCGCCATGCGATCGGCCTGCGCGGCGTGGTCCGCGTTGTGGGAAACGGTACCGGCCAGTTGCGCCAGCAACACCGTCGTCTGCTGCGAAGAACCGGCCTGCTGCTCGGTACGGTTTGACAGATCCAGATTGCCTGCCGCGATCTCAGTAGTGGCGATGGCAATGGAACCGGACTGGCGCCGCACCTCGCCGACCAGCAAGGCCAGACTGTCGCGCATGGTCTTCATCGCGGCCAGCAGGCTGACCGTGTCGCCATCGCGTGTCGTGATGTCGATCTCCAAGTCTCCGCCAGCGATGCGGCCAGCGATGTTCATCGCGTAGGCAAGCTCGCCGCCCAACTGCACCAACATGCTGCGCGCCAGCGACATCGACACAGCCACCGCCACCAGCACGGCCAATGCGCCCATCCCCACCATCAGCCGGCGTGCATTCTGATAAGCCTGTTGGGAAGTAACCGCCGCCTGTTCGGAAACGCTCTCCTCAAGTTCCACAAGCGCACCCAAATCTCGCATCCACTTCGACTGCACCGGAAGCAGTTCATTGACGAGCACGTCATACATTTGGTCAGCCTGGGCAGCCAACGCCAAGGCTGCCGCTTTGTCGATCAGCGGCAACGCCGCGCCATCGGCGCGCCTGATCCGCTCCAGCAGTTCAAGTTCCCGCGGACTGCCACCGGCCCCCAACATGGCCGTCAATTGCCCCATCGACTCCGTGTAGCGCCGCCTCTGCACGACAAGCTGCGCCACCTCAGACTGCATCGCGGACGCCGAGCTGACCAGCGCCATATTGCGCAGTAACACCATGCGTTCATACACGGTATTGCGCATGCTAGTGGCCAGCCTCGACTTCGGATTATTCACCTTTGTGATTTCGTCCGTTCGGCGCTGGACTTCAGCAATGCTGCTCAGCCCGAATACGGAGACTGCAACCAGCATGAGCACCATCACTGCAAAACCCATCCGTAACCTGGTGGTGATTGTTAGCCTGTTGAACATATTGTCTTCCCCTAAGTAATTGCGGACCTTTTTCAGCTCCGTCTGCGGCGAGAATAGGGGATTTCTACCGACCAGCCGCATGACATTTATTAATCATGACCATCACTCCGGCCGATAGATGGCATCCATCAATACAGTCGATAAGGGGTATGAAAAATCTTTGTTGGAAAACGATCGGAAAACCTAGAATACTGGCTCGCTGTGGAAAAGAGGGAGACACGCGATGCGCTTCAAACACCTGGATTTAAACCTGTTCATTGGTCTGAAGGTCTTGCTGGAGGAGCAAAGCATCACGCGCACCGCACGCCGGCTGCATCTCAGCCAGTCGGCCGCAAGCGGCATCCTTGCGCGTCTGCGTGAGCATTTCAAGGACGAACTCCTGGTCATGTTCGGGAAGACCATGGTTCTGACACCATTTGGTGCAAGTTTGCTGGAACCGGTCAACGCGCTGCTCAACCAGGTTCAAGAGACGGCCGAACGACGCCCGGCCGTGCTGCCCAAGGATGCCCGGCGCCAGTTCAAACTGATCGCATCGGACTACATGACCACCGTGCTGCTGGGAGACGTGGCACGGCAGGTGCACCGTTTGGCCCCCGGCGTCGGTTTTGAGTTGGTCGATCCCTCCGCCGCTTGCATGGACATGTTTGAACGAGGCGAAGTGGACCTGCTCATCACCATCAAAGACTACTGCAACAAGTCGCTTCCCAGCAAGCCATTGCTGGAAGAGCATTACACCTGCATAGTTTGCAACGACAATACCCTGGTCGGCGACCAATTGACACTGGAACAATATCTATCGATGGGCCACGTGACGTCACAGTTCGGCACTGATTTCCGCGATAGCCATGAAAACGCATTCATGAAGGCGCAAGGCTACCAGCGCACAATCGAAATGGCGGCCAGCAATTTCAACAGTGTCCCGCATTTCATCATGGGTACCGATCGCATCGCCACAGTGCATTCCCGGCTTGCTCGCAGCTTCGCCCGCTATTTCCCTGTGCGCCTGGTGGAGCTGCCGGTGCCTATCCCCCCCATACAGGTATGCATGCAGTGGCACGAGTTTATGGACCACGACCCGCTACACCTTTGGCTGCGCAAGCTGATCGAGGAACTGGCGCAGATTCGAACCGACGAACGCGCCGGTACGGTTCGGGGGACCGCCGAACAGGGTGGTTGGCAGGACAGCGTGCCCGCCCCCCTGCACTGACCAACGCCGGTTCTAGTCGACGCGCGTCGCCGCGGCCGGCGCACTCTCCCGCGCCAACCGCGTAGCGACAAGGTCAGGCTGTCGGACGGAGGTTCAGTCCCAGCAACTGCTCGGCGTTGCGATGCAGCAGGCGCTCGCGGTCTTCATGTGTTAACTGCGGCACAGTGTCGAGCAGACTGGCAACGGCGTATTGGCCCATGTCGAACGGATAGTCCGTTCCGATCACCACTTGGCTGACTCCTACCTCCTGGATCAGGTGACGCAAGGCCTCCGGTTCATAGACGAGGTTGTCGAACCAGATCTGGCGCAGATAGTCCCCGGGTGGCTTGACACAACCGCGCGCGTCGGGACGCGCTTGATAGGCGTGGTTGGAGCGGCCGATGTAGGAGGGCAGGTAGCCGCCCCCGTGGGCCGCCAGAATCTTCACGCCAGGATAACGGTCCAGCACGCCACCAAAGATCAGGTGCGACAAGGCGATAGTGGTCTCGATCGGCTGGCCGATCACGTTGGACAGGTAATGGCGATCCAAGCGCGGTCCCAACGTGGTGCCGAAAGGGTGGATAAAGACGATGCAGCCCAATTTCTCCACCTTGGCCCAGAACGGCTCAAGCGCCGGATCGGCCAGTTCCTGGTTGCCGACCATGGTGGAAATTTCGACGCCACGCAGGCCGAGCTTACGCACCGCGTGTTCGAGCTGCTCGATTGCCAGCGCCGGGTGCTGCAATGCCAGCGTGCCCAAGCCCAGGAAACGGTCGGGATGCGTACCGCATAGTTCCGCAATACCCTCGTTCTGGATGCGCACCACTTCCCTCGCCAAATCCGGTTCGGCCCAGTAATAATGCTGTGTGGAGGTGGGGCTGACCAGTTGCATATCTACCCCCATCTGGTCCATGTCGCGCAGGCGCGTTTGCAAGTTGGTGAGCTTGGGGCCCACCTGCGGCAGCATCACCGTATTGTTGTACTCAACCGATGCCGCCCCCATGGCGCGCAAGGTCATTTCTGGTTCGGCCAGCTTTTGCGGCAAGCCTGCGACCAGCTTTTCGACTGCGGGAAACAGCGCGTGGCAGTGCAGGTCGATAGTGAAGATCTTGGTCCTACCGCGCACCGGACCGCGCGCCTGCGCCAATTCATCACCTGGGCAGTCGGTGGGGCAGCGCGGCGTACATTTGTGGAACAGCATACGGTTCTCCTGAGTGGTTCTTATGGACGACCACCCGTTGCGGGCGGCTTGGCGCAACCGATTGTAATGAGCGACAGCCCCACCGCGGCATCGCATGTTCTGATCAAAACGATCAGCCGATTCGATGTCTACATCTCATCTCGAACCCAGTGGTATCCATCAATTTTTCTGAACGAATCCTGCGCAATTCTCCATTCTTCAAGTGCCGCCGTCCTCCCTATACTGGGCGCTGCCATCCGGCGTGATTCCCTAGACTGCGAGACTCCAATGACACATCCCTCCCCTCCCACCGTCCTGTTGACCGACTACGCTTGGCCCGACATCGCGCTGGAGCGCAGCATCATCGAAGGCGCCGGGTTCCGCCTGGTGGCCGGTCCTTCTTCGCCGCTGCACGTGGAGGGCATCGATGCGCTGGCAGCCGGCTGCCAACCGGTCGCCATCATGACTTGCTGGGCGCAGGTGTCGGCTGCGGCCATCGCCGCTGCCCCGGATTTGAAGATCGTCGCGCGGCTGGGCGTGGGCCTGGACAATATCGCAGTACAGGATGCCACTGCGCGTGGTGTGGTGGTGACCAACGTTCCCGACTACTGCGTGGAGGAAGTCTCGGATCATGTGCTCGGGCTGTTGCTGGCCTGGACGCGCGGCATCGCCGCCTTCGATCGCAACGTGCGCGCCGGAAACTGGGACCCGGCTAGCGCCAGGCTACGCCGCCTTTCCGCGCTGACCTGCGGCATCATCGGCTTCGGCCGTATTGGCCGCCGCACCGCCGCCAAGCTGCAGGGCTTTGGCGTGCGCCTGCTGGTCAATGACAACAAGGCACATGACGTGCCGGACATCGATTTCGTCGAACTCGACGCGCTGCTGCGCCGCAGTGACGTCGTGATCATCCACGTGCCGCTCACAGCCGCCACTCATCACTTGATCGATGCGGTCCGCATCACTGCCATGAAACGCGGCGCCATGCTCATCAACGTCAGCCGTGGCGGCATCGTCGACAGCGACGCGGTAGCGGCAGCCTTGGCCAGTGGCCAGTTGAGCGGGGCCGGCCTGGATGTGCTGGAAAGCGAGCCACGGGTGCCGCCCGCCCTCCTCGCCCAGGAGAGCGCGATCATCACGCCCCACGTAGCCTTTTCATCGGACGTATCGCTGATCGAACTGCGCCGCCGAGCCTGCGAGGAAGTGGTACGCGTACTGCGCGGCGAAGCGCCGCAATTTCCATGCAACACGCCGGACGTCATCGGCACCGTCTAACAATTCCCAGGAGGCCCACATGCGCAACACAAACGACACTACCGGGTTCAAACTCGGCACCTTCTCCGCAGCAGGCTGCTCGCCCTTTGCCGGCCTACTCAAAGGAGAACGCGTGATCGCGCTGCACGCGCTACGCCGCGTGGCCGAAGCCCATGATCTGCCGCTTGGCAGCACCGAGTCCATCTTCGCCCTGCTGCAAAATTGGGACATCAACATCGTCGCATTGGCCAAGGCGCTGACCCTGGCCGGCGAGCCGATCGCGCGCGACTGGCTGCCGGTGGCCAGCCTGAAAGTGCACGCCCCCATTGACCTGCCACGTCAGATCTTCTGCACCGGCGCCAACTACTATAAGCATGTGGTCGACATCCTGGTGGACATGGGCCCGGGCGCCAATCCCGGAACGGAAAACATGACTCCCACAGAGCTGCGCGCCTATGCCGAAAAGCTGATGACCGAACGCGCCAAACATGGCACGCCCTATGTGTTCAGCAAGCTCCCTTCCACCGTCACCGGCCCGCACGGCGAGGTATTGCTGCCCGCGCTGGCGCGTCAGCCGGACTGGGAGCTGGAACTGGCCGTGGTGATCGGCCGGCCGGCCCGCCACGTCAAGCGCGAGCTGGCCATGGACTACGTGGCCGGCTACACCATCGCCAACGACATCACCAGCCGCGACCTGATCTGGTGCAAGGACCCCAAGGCCATGGGCACAGACTGGATATCGAGCAAGAACGCGCCGACCTTCCTGCCGCTGGGCCCTTACCTGACCCCCGCCGCATTCGTTGCTGATCCGGCGCAGCTACAGCTGGTACTCAAGCTCAATGGCGAGATCATGCAAAACGACAACACCTCCGACATGATCTTCGACATCGCGCGCCAGATCGAATACATCTCCAGCCGCGTCCAACTGTGGCCCGGCGACGTGATCTGCACCGGATCGCCGGCCGGCAATGGCACTCACTACGGCCGCTTCCTACGCGACGGCGACGTGATGGAAGCATCCATCACCGGCCTCGGCGAGCAGCGCAACGTTTGCGTCGCCGAAGCCGCCGTGGCCTGATCTCACACAAACCAGACTACCGATCATGACCGATATCATTCTCGCCGAAAGCCATGGCTACACCCTGTTGCAACTGGAAAAACTACGTGGCCAGGCGCTGGTGGAGCGCGATTTCGCAGCCCTGTCCGTGCTGCTGTCGGACGATCTTGTCCACACCCACTCCACCGGCGTGGTTCAGGACAAGCAAGCCTATCTGGAGGAAGTGGCCGGGCCGCTGTGCTACCTGGCCATCGAGCGGCGTGGGTTGCATGTGCAGTGCTATGACAACCTGGCGGTAATGAGCGGTTACATGGCCAGTACACTGCGCCCGCCGGTGCCACGCATGCCGGTGACGGTGGAAGCGCATGTGCTGCAGGTATGGCAACACGAACGCGCCGGGTGGGCGATGATTGCCTTCCAGGCCACCCGCCTTTCCGCCGGCGCCATGCCGCGCCAGGACTAGCAGCCGTCAACGGAAAGCACGGGCGCAAATGGCCTGCACCAGGACTATCGGGATTACTGCAAGTTTCCTTCGGAATTCTCAACTCTTCAAAGCGGCGGCTAAAAAATATACTCGCCGCATCGTTACCTGAAGAAAGACCGGCATGTCACACGCCTCCTCCCTCCCCTGCCATTTCAAGCTCGGCATGTTTTCGCTGGCTGGTTGCCGCCCCTTCCCAGGGCTGGTGTTCGAGGACGCCAGCATGCTCGCGCTGCACGCACTCGCGCCGCTGTGCGCAACGCTCGGTACCTCGGTACGGGGCACAGAGTCGATGCAGGAATTGATCGACTCTTGGCCCCGTCATTACCAGGACCTGATGCGCCTGACCGCCAGCGCGGCCTTCGCCGACCTGCGTCCACGATCGATATCCCTCGGTGCTTTCAAGATACACGCGCCGGTGGCGCCGAGACAGGTATTCTGCACCATCGCCAACTACCGCTCCGGTGCCGTGCAGGCCGCTCTGGACAAGGAGGCGTCGGACCAAGCCAGCGGGACGAGCGGCGCCAGCGTGCGCGCAAGAGCGCTGGCGCTGTGCGAGCAGCGCGTGCAATGTGGTCAGCCCTATATCGCCGCCAAGCCAGCCAGCGCCGTGATCGGTCCCTACGATTCCGTCACCCTGCCCGCACACGCCGTGCGGCCCGACTGGGAAGTGGAGCTGGGCGTGATCATGGGTCGCGCGGCCCGCAACATCAGCACGGCACAGGCCATGGACTACGTTGCCGGCTACACGATCGTCAATGACATCACGGTGCGCGAACTAGTCGTCCGCGACCAGCCGGCCGGCATGGGCACGGACTGGATCCAGGCCAAGGGTGGAGCGGGCTTCCTACCCACCGGCCCCTTCCTGGTGCCCGCCGCCGCCGTCGCCGATCCATATACCCTCGACTTGCGGCTGACGCTGAACGGCACGACCATGCAGCGCGAACATGCCGGCGACATGCTGTTCGATATCGCCGCGCAGCTGGCCTATCTGTCGCGCCATGTGCAACTGCTTCCGGGTGATTTGATCTGCACCGGATCCCCTGCCGGATTCGGGCTGCACTACCAGCGCTTCCTGACCGCCGGGGACATCGTCGAATGCACCATCTCCGGCCTCGGTACGCAGCGCAACGCCATTCTCTGAACTACCTTCACCAAGGAAAACCATGAAGAACACCGCCATCCACTCCCTCCACGCGCGGCAAATCCTCGATTCCCGCGGCCGCCCTACCGTCGAAGTAGACATCACGTTGGCCGACGGTACCGAGGCTCGCGCTTCCGTACCCTCAGGGGCCTCGACCGGAGCCGCCGAAGCCCATGAACTGCGCGACGGCGATCAGGCTTGCTACGAAGGCCGCGGCGTGCTGAACGCCGTATCCCACGTCAACGGTGAAATCGCCGCCGCATTGCGCGGCAAGGACGCAGACGACCAGCAAAGCATCGACGGCGCCCTGCTGGATCTGGACGGGACTGCGCAGATCCAGCGCCTGGGCGCCAACGCGGTGCTCGGCGTTTCCCTGGCGGTAAGCCGCGCGGCGGCGGCCAGCGCGCGCCAGCCGCTGTATCAGCGCCTGGCCACCCTCGCCGGCACGGGTACCGGACAGCTCACCATGCCGATGCCGATGGTGAATATCTTGAGCGGCGGCCTGCACGCCGGCCGGGGTATGGATGTGCAGGACTTCCTGGCCATTCCCGCCAGCGCGCAATCGATCGAAGAAGCCATCCGCATGGTGGCACGGGTGCGCTCAGCGGCGACGGAAGTGATGCAGCGCCGCGGCTTAACCACATTGCTGGCC
This sequence comes from Pseudomonadota bacterium, assembly GCA_040389645.1. Classification (GTDB taxonomy): domain Bacteria; phylum Pseudomonadota; class Gammaproteobacteria; order Burkholderiales; family Burkholderiaceae_D; genus Rugamonas. The sequence goes on from JAZJZT010000044.1 coordinate 252,329, forward strand.
GACGAGGGAGGCCTGAGCCCCGGCTTCGAGAATGGCCGCCTGGCGCTGCAATTGATGGTGGAAGCCACCGAGCACGCCGGTCTACGCCCGGGCGAAGACATAGCCATCGCCATCGATGTCGCGGCCAGCTCGCTCAAGGGGCCAAACGGCAGCTATCGCCTAGCGCGCGAGGGACGCGATTGCAGCGGCGAAGAGATGATCGCCACCATGGAAGCCTGGGTCGGCGAATTCCCCGTGGTCTCGATCGAGGATGCGCTGGACGAGGAAGACTGGACCGGCTGGGCCGAACTGACCCGCCGCCTTGGTGCCAAGGTGCGCCTTATCGGCGACGACCTGTTCACCACCAACCTCGCCCGCGTACAGCGCGGCATTGCGAACGACATCGGCAACGGCGTACTTGTAAAGGTGAACCAAAACGGCACCCTGTCCGGCACCCTGTCCGTGATCGCGGCTGCGCGCGCAGCGGGCTATGCGCCGGTGGTCTCGGCCCGCTCCGGCGAAACGGAGGACAGCTTCATCGCCGACCTGGCTGTGGGCACCGCCGCCGGCCAGATCAAAATCGGCTCGGTACGCTGCTCGGATCGTCTGGCGAAGTACAACCAGCTGTTGCGCATCGAAGAGCAAAGCCGGGCGCCGTTCGCGGGGATGTCGGCCATCACGCTGGAGCGCCGGCCATGAGCGCCTTATCCATGGAAACCAGCGAACCCCAGCAGTTCCTGGTGCGCAGCGGCCTCGCGGCGCAGGGCGAGTCCAGCCAATGGACACCGCTCACCGGCGGCGTCTCTTCCGAGATTTGGCGCGTGGACTTGCCCGGACGCGCGCTGTGCGTCAAGCGCGCGCTGGCACAATTGAAGGTGGCGGCGGAATGGAAGGTCTCCACCAGCCGCAATGCCTACGAGTGGGAATGGATACGCTTCGCCGCCAAGCGCGTGCCGGGCGGCGCGCCGGTTCCGCTGGCGCACGACCCGGTGGCCGGCCTGTTCGCCATGGAATTCCTCGATCCAGCCACCCACCCCGTGTGGAAGTCCCAGCTCATGGCAGGCGACATTCAGCCGGCCACCGCCGCCGAAGTAGGCGCCCTGCTGGCGCGCCTGCACGCGGCTAGTGCCTACCACAGCGAGTTGCAGGAGCGCTTCGACACCTCCGATAACTTCCATGCCCTGCGCCTGGAGCCATATTTATTGACAACCGCGGCCCGCCATCCGCAGGTGGCCGCCACCATCGAAGCGATGGTGCGCGACACGGCGGCTGAACGAATCGCCCTGGTGCATGGCGACGTAAGCCCGAAAAACATCCTGATCGGCCCCAATGGCCCGGTACTGCTCGACGCCGAATGTGCGTGGTTCGGCGATCCAGCGTTCGACTTGGCGTTTTGCCTCAACCATCTGCTGCTGAAATGCCTGGCACGTCCAGCGAGCCGTGGTGCTTGCATCGCCTCGTTCCGGCGCTTCGTCTCCACCTACTTCGGCGCCGCCATGTGGGAGCCGCGTGCCGGTGAGCGCGGGCTAGAACACCGCGCCGCACGCCTTCTGCCGGTCCTGCTGCTGGCGCGGGTCGATGGCAAGTCACCGGTCGAATACATCGTCGACGACGACCAGCGCGCACTGGTGCGAATGGCCGCGCTGCCGCTCATCGCGGAACCGGTCCGCACCCTGGCGGAAGTTGCGCAACACTGGTCAGACCTGCTTGAGCGCCACTATGGCCATTAATACACAACTCCACCGAACAACCATGAAGAACCAACATATATTGATCATCGGCGGCGGTATCTCCGGCATGTGCCTGGCGATCCAGCTGCGCAAATCCGGCCACCGTGTGGAATTGATCGAGATCGATCCGAAGTGGCGCATTGATGGCGCCGGGATCACCATCAGCGGCCCAACGCTTCGTGCGCTCAAGGAAATCGGCGTGATCGAGCAAATCATGGCCCAGGGCTGGTGCGCCGATGGATTTTCACTCGGCCTGGCCAGTGGCCAGATCGTGGGCCAAATTCCCACACCCCGCGTGGCCGGGCCAGAGGTGCCTGGAGGCGGCGCTATCATGCGCCCGGTGCTGGCGGCCATCTTGGCGGCGGAGGTACGGGCGTCCGGGACCGAGATCCGGCTGGGCGTCACCTTCAGCTCCATCACCCAGGAAGGCGAGCAAGTCCATGTCAGGTTTTCCGACGGCGCCAGCAACAGCTATGACTTGGTGGTGGGTGCCGACGGCATAATGTCCAAGACCCGCGCCGTCATCCTCCCCGATACGCAGCGGCCTGCGTTTACAGGCCAGGGTTCCTGGCGCGCGGTGGTGCCGCGCCCGGAGCATATCCAGCATTGCACCTTCTATCACGGCAAAACAACCAAGGCCGGCGTGAACCCCGTCTCGGCCGATGAAATGTACTTGGGCGTGCTGCAGGAGCTCGATAGGGATATCCACGTCGCACCGGAAACGTGGTCCACGATACTGGCGGGATTGCTGGGCGAGTTCTCGGGGGTGATCGGTGACATCCGCGACGGACTCAATCCACACTCTCGCATCGTGTACCGGCCGTTGCACAAGCTGCTGGTGACGCCGCCGTGGCACAAGGGGAATGTGGGCCTGATTGGCGACGCCGTGCACGCGACCACGCCGCACCTGGCCTCGGGCGCGGGCATCGGCGTGGAGGATGCGATTGTGCTGGCGCAGGAACTGGATCGGCAGCCGTCGGCGGAGCAAGCCTTCCAGGCATTCACCACGCGCCGTTTCGAGCGGTGCAGGCTGGTGGTGGAAAGTTCGGCGCGCCTGGGCGTGCTTGAAAACGCCGGTACCGCCGAAGCCAAGGAAGAGCATGCGCAACTCATGCGCAGCGTGATGCAAATGCTGACGGGTCCCATTTGAGCGAGTCCGTACGACGGGCCGCGCCGCCGCCTCCGCGCGCGGCCCTCCTTGCACCGTTCGGGCAGCGTGCCTTCCGTATCCTATGGCCCATCTGGCTGGTAGCCAACGCCTGCATGGTGATGGGCGACGTCACCCTCGCCTGGCTGATGGCCTCCTTGCAGCGCGACCCCTTCCTGGTGGCACTGGTACAAAGTGCGGTGTCGCTCCCTGTCTTCCTACTCGGCTTGCCATTTGGCGCCTTGGCCGACCTACTGGACCGGCGTCGCTGCGTGGTCCTGACCCAACTCTGGGTCGCCGCGGGCGCCGTCTTTCTTGCATTGCTGGTCTGGTCGGGCAGCACTACGCCCACGCTTTTGCTGCTGCTCGCTTTTATCAACGGCATTGGCATCGCCATGCGCTGGCCCGTGCTCGCCGCCATGGTGCCGGACTGCGCCGACCGAGACGCGTTGCCGCAGGCAATTGCACTCAACAGCCTGGCGATGAATGTCGCGAGGCTGGGCGGGCCTTTGCTGGCGGGCGCCATCATCGCGCATGCGGGCGCGGCCTGGGTCTTTGTTTTAAATGCCGTCTTATCGCTGGCCTGCGCTCTGGCTGCGCTGGGGTTCAGCACTGCCGGGAACCACACCGCTAGGGCGCCGACGGGCAACGCCCAATACACGGCCCAGTGCCCGCCAAAGACGCTGCCGGCGCATCGGGGGACGCTTTGTGAGGCCATGGCGGACGGGTTGCGGTTTATGTCCAGTTCGCTGTCCATGCGCGTCGCGCTGTCCCGCGCCTTCGTGCTATTTTTCCATTCCGGTGCGCTACTGGGTTTGCTACCATTGGCTGCACCCGCGCTGGATGGCGGGCCAGTTACAGCGTACCCATGCCTGCTTGCAGCGCTGGGCGCTGGCGCCATCGGTACCGCCTTGCTGCTTCCACGCCTGCGGGCCTCGGTTTCACCCACGCGTATCGTGCTGCTGGGTGCCGGCTTGCAGTCCGCCGCCACCTTGGGCGTGGCGCTGGGCGGCCACCTGTACCTTACCCTCGTGGCAATGGCGATGGCCGGCGCGGGATGGCTGGCGGCGTTCAACACGCTGACTGTCATCATCCAGGACAGCTTGCCCAACTGGGTGCGGGCACGCGGCATGTCGATCTACCAGATGGCCCTCATGGCGGGCAATGCCTCCGGGGCGGCCCTAGCAGGCCAGGTCGCCCGCCTGTCAGGCGTGCCGGTGTGCTTATTGCTGGCCGCGCTGTCCGGCTGTTGCGTCATGGCGCTGCTGCAATGGAAACTGCCTTCAACCACGGGCACCCGCTGATGGCTACTCGACAGGCAGGCGGGTGGCCTGGAAATGGACCATTTGCCAGCCGGCCGCACCATTGTCGCGCCAGACCTGCACCACTGAGGCCTGCACCACCACGGGGGCTGGCAGAGTGGGACCGGTGAGGGTGTTGGTCATGGCGCCGGTCATGACGGCCACCGGGCCGTATTCGCGCACCTCGAGCAATCCACGCTCGATGGACGCGAAGGACAGCGGCCCCTGGACATACGCGAGATAGGCCGGCTTGTCCTGCACGTTGCCACGTGAGTGGACATAGATCAGGTCGTTCGCGAACAGGGTCGAGAGGGTATCGAAGTCGCGGGCGACCAGTGCGATGCGCCGGCGTCCTTCAAGTTCAATAAGATGGCTGGCGACAGCGCCGGGCAAAGCTTGGTTCTGGGACATTTATATTCCTCGGAGTGTGAATGAGGCGCGCGCCCCGCCAGCGCAAGCTGGCGGGGCGCGCGCACTGGGCGCTGCCTTACTCCGCTACTCGCGGCTTCCTTGCTGGCGTATAGCCCTCCGCATATTCGACTTCCCACGGCGCCGCGTCGAGCATGAAGGGCTGCATGTTGGTGACGAAGCTGAAAAAGCCGAACATCGGGTTCCAAACGCGCGGCACCCAAGCGTCATCCAGGTGATCGGAATCGGCACCGTATTCCGCCTGTCCGCCGGTCGGACAAGGCAAGTACATGAAGATTGACGACGCGATACGGTGGCGCCCAAGTCCCCAGGCCGATTTGGGCCACCCCTGGCGCTCCATGTGGTTGGCGCCGACCATGACTTCATCCACGTCATCGACGCCGAAATTCACGTGATCGAAGCGGGGTTGACCGTCCAAGCCGGGGAACGGCAGCTTGGCATTGAGAAAGTAGATGTTGTGGTGATCGTGCGCGCCGTCGGCACGGCCGAAGATGCCGAACGTACGCTGCACGTCGGACAGTTTGAAACCCAGGCGGTCCCGATAGAACGCCCAGGACGCATCGAAGTCCGGCACTTGGAAGACGACATGCTGAATGGTCTTCGGACGGGCTCGCGCGCGCCACTTGCGGTGCTGGTTGACCCGGTTGACATTGCCGGGGGAATTAATCGGGTCGACGCTCGACTCCACCGGATTCTTGACAAACACCTTGAAGCCGATCGCCATGCCGTCGTCAGTGTAGCAATGCGCAGTACCGTCCGCATCGCGCCGGATCTCGCGGTCGCGGCCCAGTTCAAGCAGCAGGCGCGCTAGGCCTTCCTCGGTCTGCACGCCCCAGATGACTTCCTGCACCCCTGTTCCGATCAGCTTGCTATCCGGGATGGCGGCGTCATTGATGTGACGAATCACTACATGTGATCCTTCGTCGAGCAGGAAGTGGGAGTGGCTATCGCTGCTGGCGAGCAGCGGCAAGCCGAAGTCGTCGAAAAAGCGTGTACATTCCGCGACGTCATCCACACCGTATAGCACTGTGTGGATGCCGTTGATGCCATATTTTGCCATGTTGTTTTCGTCCTTACGAAACGATGAAATAAGCCGGGCCGCCGTGCGGTCCGGAAACATAGGGATCTCTACCCTTGGTATATGCCATGGTAAGGTTGCACGCGCTCGGGGGAAACTCGATTCCGGCGATCGAATCGATCAGCTGAACCGATACCGGCCTGGGTTCTGCTGGAGCATCAGCACAACGGGATCATCCGGCAAATCAATGGGCACTATTGACAGGTTCGACTGGACGAATCAGAACCGAAAATTTAAGCTGGTGTTCCATTTACCGCTGCGCCTTGCGCGCAGGCAGACCGACGATGACTAACATCTTGCTGGCCGGTGACCACGGCGACACCTTGGTAGAGCTCGAACAACTGCGGGGTCGCGCGCTCATCGAACGGGACTTCGACGCGCTGCGCGCGCTGCTGTCGGATGATCTTATTTACACGCATTCCACCGGTGTCGTACAAGACAAGCGCAGCTATATGGAGGAAGTGGCAGGACCGCTGCGCTTCTTGGCCATCGAACGGCAGCGACTGCGGGTGCAGTGCTTTGGCGATCTGGCTTTGATGAGCGGATACATGATCAGCACATTTCGGCCGCCGGCGCGCGCCATGCCGGCGACAGTTGAGACGCATGTGTTGCAAGTGTGGCGCCACGAGTACGGTGCATGGACCATGCTTGCTTTTCAATCAACCCGACTGAACAATACGGGCACGCTACGTCAAGTCCTCTAATAACCTTCGATGGGAAGCGACTCTGTCTCGCAAACGCCTTTGACCACCGCGCGCAGCCATCGGTGCGCAGGGTCTTGGTCTACGAAACTGTGCCACTGCATAAGTACGTCGAGCGGCGTCTGTTCATAAGGCAGCGGCAACATGCGGATGGGGAAGTAAGCGCAGAGCTGTTGCGCCAGCCGGGTTTGCAGCGTTGCCACTCGGTTCGTACCAATTAATAGTTGCGGCAACGCGGTGAAACTGCCGGCTGTGACTTGCACTTTGCGTACGTTGCCGGTACGCTGAAAAAACTGATCTTCGTAGGTCGTAGTCGCGCCCGCAAAGCGCGCGGCGACATGTCCCATGGCCAAGTATTGCTCCAGCGAGATATGGTCCCGCACCAACGTATTGCTAGCCCATACAACACAGCAATGCGTTTCAGTAAACAGGACCTCGGAAGGCTGGCCTTCACGCTCCAATCCACGCGGGAGAAACGACAAGTCCACTTCGCCACGTACCATCGAGTCGAGAGTTTCCTTTGACGGCGCCACGATTTCCATGGTCACGTTGGATGCCTCCATCGCGAGTTGCTGAATCACCCGCGAAAGCACCACGCTAACCGTGTAGTCGGAGGCGATGACACGGAAATGCCGAGTCGAGGTGGCGGCAACAAAGTGCGGTCGTAGTTCCAGCGTACATTGAATCTGCTTCAGCAACTTATGGATTGGCTCTTGCAGCATCATGGCAAGTTCGCTCGGAACCATGGTGCGCCCCACGTAGACCAGGATCGGATCGTCGAAATACTCACGCAAACGGGCCAGAATGCTGCTGGTGGCCGACTGAGTCAGATTCAGCTTTGCCGCAGCCTTGGTGATGCTTCGCTCCGCAAGCAAGACGTCGAAGGCCAACAACAGGTTGAGATCCAGTTTTTGAAAGCGCATCAATTCTCCTCGTTTCCGGCGAACATATCACAGCGATAGTACTCTCCTGAGTGAATCATCGCATGCCAGCGGCGGCGGGGAAAGCATGAGCTGTGAGAATTCCGCTTGCCGTCGAGGCAAAGGAACTGCGGGCAGGTCGACAGTGAAGCGCAGGGGGAGATTGAGGCCGGTGACCGCATTTTCGGCACCGGCGTTCGTGCCGGGACATCCAGGCCGTCGTGAAGCTATAGTGGGCAAAACGCCGCACAGACGACAAGCCCGCGCGGCAAAGACAACTTCAGCCAGACAAATTCGTCATGCAGCGCGCTTCAGTAGATTGTGCGGATCAATGACAAACTTCTTCGGCGCCCCCGCGTCGAATTCGCCGTAACCTTTGGGGGCGTCGTCGAGCGAGATCACCTGCACGCCAACGATGTCGGCGATTTTGATGCGATCCCACAAAATCGCCTGCATCAATGCGCGGTTGTACTTCATCACCGGCGTTTGGCCGGTGTGGAAGCTGTGTGACTTCGCCCAGCCAAGGCCAAAGCGGATGCTCAAAGCACCTTTTTTAGCGGCGGCGTCGACGGCACCGGGATCATCGGTCACATACAGGCCCGGGATACCGATGCGCCCCGCCGCCCGCGTGACCTCCATCAGGGAGTTGAGCACTGTTGCCGGCGCCTCCACGTGCGCGCCGTCATGACCATGGCCACGCGCCTCGAAGCCGACGCAATCGACTGCGCTATCGACTTCGGCCTCGCCCAATATTTGCGCGATCTGCTCGGCCAACGATGCATCCAGTGATAGATCGACCGTTTCAAAGCCGACGTTGCGTGCGTGGGCCAGGCGAAGTGGATTCACGTCTCCAACGATCACCACCGCCGCCCCGAGCAAACGCGCGGACGCGGCAGCCGCCAAGCCCACCGGGCCCGCGCCTGCGATATACACCGACGAGCCTGGGCCTACGCCAGCGGTCACTGCACCATGGTAGCCGGTCGGCAAAATGTCGGACAGGCAGGTCAGGTCGGTGATCTTCTCCATGGCGAGGTTGTGATCCGGGAACTTGAGCAAGTTAAAATCCGCGTATGGCACCATTACGTATTCGGCTTGGCCGCCAATCCAGCCGCCCATGTCGACGTACCCATAGGCGCCGCCCGCACGGGAAGGATTTACGCTCAGGCAGACGCCCGTGTGCTGTTCCTTACAAGTACGGCAACGGCCACAAGCAACGTTGAACGGCACCGACACAAGGTCGCCTTTCTTGAGCGTTTCGACATCCTTGCCCACCTCCAGCACTTCGCCCGTGATCTCATGGCCCAGAACCAGTCCGGCCATGGCGGTGGTGCGTCCGCGCACCATATGCTGGTCCGAACCACAAATATTGGTCGAGACCACGCGCAGAATCACGCCATGTTCGATACGCTTGCCTTGCGGGTTGGACAATTCCGGAAAGGGAATGTTTTCAACCTGTACTTTGCCCGCCCCGACATAGACGACGCCGCGATTGCCTGTCATGTGACACTCCTAAGTGTTTGAGAATGAATGGATGATGGTGATACTAGACGCTGGCCAAGGCACCAGGAACTCGATATTTCCGATCGTATCCATTGCTGAAAGTGATCGGTTCGAGTCAGGCTCCCGAGTTGACGCATCGAGACCGGCTCCAAGGGGCCGGACCGGGTGGATTCGGACGCCCGGTTTCGGGCGATGGCGCGTCCCGCGCCGCCGCTCCGGACTAGGAAGCGGGCAGTCATTTATCCGCCTGCTCCTGGGCCAGTAGCTTGCCCAGTTTGCGGCGCGACTGAATGGCCGCCTGATCGGCCTGCACAATAATTTCAGGATGATCGAGATGGCGCGGATCGCGCAGTATCATTTGCTGGATTTGCTCCAGGATGAACTTGTCCTCAGCATAGCCTTTCGGCACATTCGCCCTCATCGCCGCCAGATACTCCTCGCTCAACGCGACGTTCCAGCCCATATACCATTGGTACCGGAATCGGGTCGGGCTCTCCGGCGTGGTCAGGTGCATGACAGAAAATAGCCAAGTCTCACGTTCACCGGGCTTCGGGTTGGGATTGCGAATTTCTACGAAGCCTCGGTGCGCGGCGGGAGAATACGAGGTACCCCAATTACTGCGTTCGGCCGGTGTTTGCATGCCAAGGCCTGTCGGTATGCCATACACCGGAGGTAGTGGAGCTGCCGGGAAATCCAAACGGTAGCCGACCGTCTCTTCGGTCGTCTCAACTTTTGGGGGGGTGTTCCAGTCGCTGGCGCCAATACTTACCGGATGGACGTGCGGCAGGTGCGTGAGGTCGAGAATATTTTCCTTCAAAAGCTGATAGTTCGCATCTACTGAGGTGAAGCCACTGACCAGAGACCAGTCGGGATCTATTAGCCAAGCCGTGTCCAAGGGTAGTTCTTGTGTAGCAGCAAGGTCCGGATCACCCATCCAGATCCAAACGAGGCTATCGCGCTCTATGACCGGATAGGCCTTGACCTTCGCTTTGCTCGGGATCGTCGCCTGGGTAGGGATCTCGACGCAATCTCCCGCGGGACAGAATTTGAAACCATGGTAAGGGCACACGATGTTGTCACCGTCTACCTTGCCCTCTGACAGGGGCGCCCAACGGTGCGGGCACCGGTTGTCGAGCGCGACGACCGTGCCGTCGAGTTTACGGTACAGCACTACGGGCTGATCGAGCAGCCATAGGCCCAGCGGCTTTTCGCGCAACACTTCGTCCGCGCGGGCAGCGTACCACCACAAATTGTGCGGATAATTGGCGGGCTGGCTGAACGCTTGCCGCGTGAGGGGGAATTCTTTTGGACTGTTCACGATGTCTCCTGATTGGTAAGTCGGTCGATATACCGATGCGACAGGATGACATTTGCCAACTATAAAGAGAAATGAGTATTATTGATAGAATCCATCAATCCCACCAATAGACCATGCGACTTAAACAACTCGACCTCAATCAACTCATTTGCATGGATGCCCTGCTTTCGGAGAAAAACGTGAGCCGGGCCGCAGAGCGTCTCAATCTGAGCCAGCCGGCGATCAGTTGGACTCTGGCAAAGCTGCGCGAATATTTTGAGGATCCGCTGCTGGTGCGGGTCGGCCGCAGCATGACGACCACACCGTTCGCCGACTCGCTTGCGCGGCCCGTGCGCGACTTGCTGCTGCAGGCCCAAGCCATCGCGGCGAGGCGCCCAGAGCACGCCCCGGCAAAGATGCAGCGCGATATCACTCTGGTGGCCTCCGATTACGTCTCGACCATGGTTTTGCAGGACGCCATGCGACGGGCTGCCCTTCAGGCGCCCGGTGTACGCGTTAGTATCCTGCCAGTGAGCGAATTCTTCGACGAGCAACTCGATGCGGGAGAGGTCGACTTGCTGATCGCGTCGATGGCGGCGTTTTCTACCGGGCATCCCAGCGAAAAACTGCTCCGAGAGTCCTATTCATGCATCGCCGCGCTGGATCACCCCATACTGCAAGGCAGCCTGTCGATCGAGCAGTATTACGAATTCGGGCATGTGGCGGTTGCGTGGGGGCGTGGCCGCATCCATACACATGACCAGACGGCGGTTGACAGGGGCTCGCATACAAGGCGCAACGAAGTCACCGTCTCCAACTTCAGCATGGTGCCGGGCTACCTGGTCGGCACGCGGCGGCTTGCCACCATACAGGCACGGCTCGCGCAGCGCATGGCAACACAATGGCCGCTACAGGTGCTGCCGTGCCCGCTTGAAATACCGGACATTGAAGTCGGTATGCAATGGAACAAAAGCACCGCCGATGATCCTGCACTGGTATGGTTCCGCAAGCTGCTCAAAGACATTTGCGGGATGCTGTGATAGCTTTGGCACCACCACACCAGTGCGGGATGGCGCGCTGTAGGGGCCGGGTGTCAGCGGTTCACGGCGCTGACCGCGACTGCGCCCAACTGCTCGGCCTTGATCTGGTCACTCAACCGGCGCCGCACGCGGATTGCACCGGCGTCCGCCGGCACCGACAGCTCGCGTTTCACGTCCGCGTGCCGCTCGATGTTCGGTTCGATCAAATTGATGGGCTCGATATCCTCCGCGAGAACCTGACGCATCTGCGCGATCAACATCCCGCTCAGCGCCTCGTCATCGGTTCGAAAATTACGCGACACCGCCGTGAAGTAGTGGGTCGAGGTCGGCGTCTCCGGTGTACAGCCGTGGATGAAATTCACCTTGTAGGTATGCTCTTCACCAACCTTGGTGATGTAGGGTCCAGCCGCATTGATCAGGCAGGGTCCCAAGTACTCCGAAACGAGCTTGTTGTGTACTATGCCTGAGACGTGGGGAAGCAGAAATTGTCCAAACGGATCGATGGGATTGGGGGGGAAGGTACGGGTCACCGTCAGTGCAGCGCCATCCTCTTCGAGCACAGCTGGTATCGATGCAATAAAGGAACCTCCTGGCAAGCTGACAGCATGGGTGTAGCTGATATGGCTAAGATCCATGAGATTGTCGATCAGCAGCTGATAGCGTCCGTTCAAGTGCGTGGTGCCGGTAGGGTCCGCGCGCCAGCCTTCGGTCCCCAACCCCAGTCGGCCAGTATCCGGAATCTTCGCTGGATCGGCCAGGGCAGGGTCTCCCATCCAGATCCAGATCCATTGCCAACGTTCCACCACCGGGAACGTCTTCGTTGCGAAGCGGGATGGGACGCCATCCTGCGAGGGAATCCTGGTGCATTTTCCCGAGCAGTCGAACGTCAGACCGTGATAACCACATTCGACGGCGTCACCGACCAGCGTTCCTTTCACCAGCGGATAAAGGCGATGCGGACACAGCCCTGCCATCGCGACCGGCTCACCGGCTTCAGTGCGATAGAAGACGACTGGTTCACCAAGGATGGTCCGATCGGTCAATGTACGGCTGACCTCATGGCTCCAGGCGCCGATATACCACTGGTTCAAGGGATAGGTTTGATTTTCTGCGAGTGGATACATGGGGCCTCCTAGCTGACTTTAACTACACTGAGACCTTCGGATGCGGCGGACGCAACTCCGAGCTCAGACTTGATTTGCCTTGACAGCATGCGGCGTACGCGAATGGCGCCACTATCGGCAGTAACTGAGAGCTCCTTCTTAAAATCGGCATGCTGCCCAATGTAGGGCTCGATTGCCGCCAGTCCATCGGCATCCTCCTGCCGAACAACGTCATCGAGCCCCAACAAAGCTTGGCTTAGCTGTTCGTCGCCTTGGCGGAAGTCGCGCGTCGATCCCCCGAAATAATGGGTGGTGGTAGGAGTCTCCGGAGTGAGCGCGTGCAGGAAACGCATCGCACCGAGGTGTTCGCCGGATGAAAGGCGATGCACGCTGCCACTAATGATCAGGGCGGGGCTGTGATAGTCGGTGGGCGCGTCAAAGTCCTGGGTCCCGCTGCCAGGGCCGAACAGGAAGGTGCTGTAGCCATCGTAAGGCTGATTGGTAACCTTCCGCACGGCGCGGAAGCTGTCCGCGCGCTCTTCCAGCACAACCGGGAATTTGCTGAACGCGTCTCCAGGCAAGGATCTTCCATGCAAATATGAAATATGGCTCAAGTCCATCAGGTTTTCGATCAACAAGGTGTAACGCGCTTGCACGTGATAGGTCTTTACGAACTGCGTATCCCAACCGGGCTGACAGTAAGCCAGTGGCACTTTGCCGGTGTCGGCAAGGTCGGCATCCCCCATCCAGATCCATACCCAGCCTGCTTTTTCGAACGTTGGGAAGATACGGGTTTTGAAACTCTTTGGGACGGTGTCTTGTGACGGGATTCGCGTACAGACGCCGTCACAGCCGAAAGTCAAGCCATGATAGCCGCATTCGACTGTGTCACCGATCAACTTGCCCTTAACCATCGGATACAGGCGGTGCGGACACAGACCAGCCATCGCGACAGCTTTTCCTTCTTCAGTACGATAAAACACAACCGGCTCGTCGAGGATTTTCCGCTCGAACAGAGTCCGGCCGACTTCATGGCTGAGGGCGCCGACGTACCACTCATTCCGGGGATAAACACAGTTTGCTTCTAATGGGAACACAGTATCTCCAATCATATAAGAATTTATTCGTCCGTCGCCCATGACAACGCGCCGGGGATGGCTGGCCTGTGCCACGACAGCATCAAACCTGCCCCCTGCGGGCGCCGTCAGGTGCGTCCTCACCGAAGTGAATAGCCGTGTCGCGAGTCTAGCAAAGGTTCTGTCGACCAATTCATCGGGAATTTTGATGGAGACAAACGAAATCTTTCATGGTTGCAGGACTGCCCAGGCGTAAGCGCTAAGCCAACGGCGTCATTTCCAGCGATGATGTGCAGCACCACGCCGTCGCCCAACTCAAGGCGCAACTCCAGCCTGACGCAACACTCCGTCGCCGCTGGCGCATCCGGTGTCGACAAGGGCAGCACGCCAACGTCGATGAACTTGGCCGTCGGCTTCGGCACAGCGCCTGCCTCGCGCAACTGCTTGCGCAAGCGATGGAAGCTCGCTTGCAACACCGCCTCTGCCCGGCAAAATTCCTTTACCGGCGTGTCGCCTTCCGCGTAATCGGTAAGCCAGTGGCGTCATATCCAACGAACTGCCGTATCGGCACAATCTCCCCCATGTTCAACACGTTGGAGATTGGTCATGCAGGAAATCGGTGGGAAGAGATCGCGTAAGCAAATCGAATGGCGCCAGCGCCTGGCGCGGTTCGCGGCCTGTGGACAGGGCGTCAAGTTGTTCTGCCAGGCAGAGTCGGTGTCGGAGGCGACGTTTCACCGATGGCGTAAGCAGTTGACCGAGGATGGTGACGGGACGCCGGAGGTCGGATTCATCGACGTCGGTTTGCTGGCGGCGCCACCGGCTTCGCCGCCGGCGCGAGACGACCAGGTCGGCGCGGCGGTGGAGATTCGACTGGACTTGGGACACGGCCTGGTCTTGCACATCGTGAGGCGCTGATGTTCTTCCCGGAGGGGCAAATCCGCGTGTTCGTGTACGGCCGGCCGGTCAGCATGCGCCTGTCCTACGACGGCTTGTACGCGTTGGCGAAACACACGATGAAGCGCGACCCGCTGAGCGGCAATTTGTTCGCCTTCATCAACCGGCGCGCCAACCAAATAAAAGTGCTGTATTTCGATCGCAGCGGCTGGTGCGTTTGGTCGAAGCGGCTCGAGCAGGGGCGTCTGCTGAGCAACTGGGATGGCGCCAGCACGCGTGAAATGGACTGGACCGGGCTGAAACTTCTGCTCGAAGGCATCGAGCCGAAACGGGTGCGGCGGCGCTATGAAAGAATCGATCACGGCGCGCAAAATGCGAGCACAAATGTAGGCGTATGAAATACAATTTCCACATGCCAGCCCAACTCGATTCCGCCCAATCCCAGAGCACCGACAAGCCCGCGCTGACGCCCGCTCAACTGGCCGATCTGGTGGGTAAGCAAGAGCGCGAGATCGTCAATCTACGCCGCCAGGTGGCCTGGTTCCAGCGTCAGATCTTCGGCCAGAAGAGCGAGAAACGCCATCCCGAACCGGACGGCGTGCAAGGCGTTCTGGGTGTCGGCTTCGACGCCGTGCCGGGCACGCCGCTACCGGCGAAGAAAACGGTGGTGGCCGGCCACGAGCGCGAGCGCAAGGCCAAGCAGTCTGGCGACGGCGCCGACGAATCGACCTTGTTCTTCGACGACAAGCGGGTGCCGGTGGAAGTCGTTGAGGTGCCCAATCCGGAGATGGCGCTGCTCAACCCCGACCAGTACGAGGTGATCGGCGAGAAGATCACGCACCGCCTGGCGCAACGGCCCGGCAGCTACGTCGTGCTGAAGTACGTGCGGCCGCTGATCAAGCGGCGCGATACCCAAGCGCTGTCGTGCCCGCCCGCGCCGGTCGGCGTGATCGAGGGCAGCCGCGCCGATGTCAGCTTCGTCGTCGGCATGATGATCGACAAGCTGGTCTACCATCTGCCGCTGTACCGCCAGCATCGCCGGCTTGAGGACGCCGGCTTGAAGGTCAGCCGGCCCTGGTTGACGCAACTGATGCAGTCGAGCGTGGCCCTGCTCGAACCGATCTACGAGGCGCAACTCGATTCGATCCGCGCCAGCCGCGTCAAGGCGATGGACGAGGTGCCGATCAAGGCCGGCCGGGCCGGACCCGGCAAGATGAAGACGACCTACTTCTGGCCGATCTACGGCGAGCGCGACGAGATTTGCTTCACCCACTCGGCGAGCCGGTCCGGCCAGCATGTGCGCGACGCGCTCGGGCTGTCGCCGCCGAGCGAGGCCGTGCTGCTCAGTGACGGCTACCCGGCCTATGCCAGTTACGCCAAGCAGGTCGGCCTGACCCACGCACAATGCTGGGCTCACGCGCGTAGGGAAGTGTTCGAGGCGAAGGACGTCGAGCCGGCGCCGGCCGAGGAGGCGCTGGCCTTCATCGGTGTCCTGTACGAGGCGGAGTCCCACATCCGTCAGCACAAACTGGAGGGGGCGGCCAAACGCGCTTGGCGACAGGCCCATGCCAAGCCGGCGGCGCAGCGCTTCTTCAAGTGGATCGAGCGGCACTTCGAGGCGCAGGGCTTCCTGCCCAGCAGCCCCTTCACCAAGGCGCTGAACTACATCCGCGAGCGGCGCGCCGGGCTGGAGGTCTATCTGGACGACGCCGATGTCGCCATCGACACGAACCACTTGGAACGGGCGCTGCGGGTGATCCCGATGGGCCGAAAAAACTTCATGTTCTGCTGGGCTGAATTGGGCGCCAAGCACATCGGCATCGCCCAGAGCTTGCTCGTCACCTGCCGCCTGCACGACGTCGATCCCTACGACTACCTGGTCGACGTGCTGCAGCGCGTGGGCCAGCATCCGGCATCAAAGGTCGAACAACTGACACCGCGCCTATGGAAGACACTGTTCGCCGCCAACCCGCTGCGCTCGGACCTGTTCGAACGCGACGAATGCCGGTCACGTCAATAACGCCGTTCGCTTACCGGTTACCCTTCCGCAAACCGCGACAGCCGCTGCTACCACTGCGCATGCTTACGCGCTTTCGCGCCCAGAGCCGATTGCATGACCTATCTCCTTCATGATGAACATGAGAGAGATTGCGCCGGCCCGGCTCATCGCTGGAAATGACACCTCAACGCTTACGTACGCAGCGCTCTACTTACTGAGTAGTCACGACTCCGTTTGTGACCTTTGAAAGACACTCTCACCGATTGCCGCACGCAGCACTGCATCTTCCATGTCACGCGATGATAGTGACAGAGTCATATAGTCTTGGAGAATTCCGGTTTGGGATACCTTCGCATACCCGTAAAGACCGACCCACATTGTGATCATGCGAAGCCTAAGTTCCCGAGCGTCTAACGCCGGCACTGCTGCGGCATACAAGGCAGATATCCCTGCGTAGGCAGCGTTCTGCGCTGCCTGTAGCTCAGGATAACGTGATATCTCGGCAAGGAGACCGGATTCGTACATCAGGCGGAAGTGCTGGCGGCGGGTAAAAGCAAACTCCAGAAATCTTCTGCATGACTCCACCAAGGCCTTGCATGGTAAATATCCTTGTTTGGGGATATCCCGCAGGAAGCCTGCAAGTATCTCAAAACCATGCGACGCGACGGCCGCAAGCAAGTCATTTCGCTCGTTGAAGTGACGGTACGGTGCGCCGCGTGAAACGCCAAGCTCTTCGGCCAAGCTGCGAAGAGAAATCGCCTCATAGCCATCTCGCTCGACCACCCCCAACGCGGCTGAGACCAAGGCGGCCCTGAGATCTCCATGGTGGTATTTGATTGGGTTTGCCATAAATTCTTTGCTCAAAAATGTGTATTGTGACATTATACTCAAATGTAAGCGGAGCATACATGTGGCGATTATTATAAATGTATTATTTTCGTAATTTTTACATCGCGAGGTGCTTCCGTGAAGAGCGTGCTCGCCTCTGCGCATGAACAACTCAAGGAGACCTACATGTCATTTCTTCGCAATGCGTGGTACGTTGCTGCCTGGGATCAGGAAGTCAAGGCAGATACGCTGCTTTCGCGCACACTGCTGAACGAATCTGTTTTACTGTTCCGTGACGACGCCGGAACAATTCAGGCGACCTCCAATCGCTGCCCTCATCGCTTTGCGCCGCTGCACACAGGAAAGCGGGTCGCAAACGGGGTTCAATGCCCATACCATGGGCTGGAATTTAACGGACAGGGGCGGTGTATGCACAATCCACACGCCGACGGCACCATTCCTAAGGCCGCCACGCTGAGAACTTACCCTGTGCATGAAAAATACAGCGCTATCTGGATCTGGATGGGTGATGTGACCAAGGCAGATGCTAGCCTGATTCCGGACTTTAGCTGTATGGACCGCGCTCACTGGTATGTAGGCCAGCGCTACCTCTACGCACGCGCCAACTATGTGCTCGAGACGGACAACATCATGGATTTGAGTCATATCCAATACTTGCACCCGACCACCTTGGGCAGCGGCTCAGTCCAGGAAGGTACGACTAGCGTCGAGCAGTTTGGAGAAACTGTCTGGTCAAAGCGTTTTATCACCAATGAAATTTTGCCCGACTTTCTGTACGACGCAATCAACATGCCCCGTGGAACACCGGTTGATCGCTGGCTCGACGTGCGCTGGGACGCACCGGCAAACATGTGGCTGCAAATCGATATTGGCAAGTCCGGACAACTTCGCGAAAATGCAATCAAAGCTCCTAGCGCTCATCTGTTTACACCTGAGACGAATACCACTACGCACTACTGGTTCAGTATGAGCTATCCCAAGACCCTAGGACCAATCGGCGAACAGCTTGCCGAAGCAGCGGTCACGGGCATCGAAAAGCCGTTCCAGTATGAAGATTTGCCGATGCTTGAAGCTCAGCAGAAAGCAATAGGCGACAGTGATTTCTGGTCTCTCAAGCCCGTTCTATTGCCAAGCGATGCCAGTGCAATTCGAGCGCGACGGGTGCTCGACGCCTTGATCCACAAGGAGGAAGAGGCGACCGTTGGTCATTCATTCAAGACAAGTATACGCGATTAACCTCATTCCAAACTCGGAAACTCACCATGACATTCTTACGCAACACCTGGTACATCGCTGCCTGGTCTGACGAAATAAAGGCCGGTGCTCTATTCAACCGCACAATTTTGAATGAACCGATAGTATTTTTCCGCAAGCAGGACGGAAGTATCGGAGCAATTACCGATCGCTGCCCACACCGCTTTGCGCCACTACACTTGGGGACACTAAAAGACGACTGCGTTCAATGCCCCTACCATGGATTAAAATTTGCAAGCAATGGTAGCTGTGTCCACAACCCGCACGGCGATGGGGCAATTCCAAAAGCAGCGCACGTGAAGGCTTACCCTGCAGTGGAGCGCCATCTCGCGATCTGGGTTTGGCTAGGCGCGCCTGCTCTTGCCGATCCAAACACGATTGCAGACTATTCGTTCCTCAGTGCCGCAAAACCAACGGCACGGAACACTGGTTACTTGTATTCGAAAGTGAGCTACCAGCTTTTGGCCGACAATATCATGGATTTAAGCCATGTGGATTTTCTTCACCCCACTACGCTAGGTGGCGGCGCCCTTACCCGCAGCACTGCGCAAGTGTCAGAGATCGGCAACAAGGTTCGCATTCTGTGGGAAGCAGTAAATGAGGTGGCTCCACCAGGCTTCGCCGTCCATTTGCCGGACCCGGAAGGCGCTGCAGATTTGTGGACGGACGTGGTCTGGTCTGCACCAGCACTGATGCATCTATCTAGCGGAATTACAAATAACGGGCGATCCTTTGACGACGGTGTTTCCACAGCCAATTTGCACATGATGACCCCTGAAACCGAAAATTCTACCCACTACTTCTTTGCCAATACGCGCTCATTCCTCACTGAGGACGAGGGATTCAATAAATTCGTCGACAAGATGCTGGTCGATGTGTTCACGACTGAAGACAAGCCGATGGTGGAGGCGCAACAGGAGCAGATGGATGGCAAAACCCTATGGGAACTGAAGCCAATTCTGCTACCTGGAGATGCTGGCGCAGTAAGAGTACGTCGTGTACTTGAACGCATGATACGGGAAGAGTCGGGTAAATAAGATGCCTAACTTAAACTGACCGCATAGCCAGCCGTCAGACCACCTCGAATTTCTAGCGAATTGGCCGGAGTAATGAGAAAAACAGCTAGCTTTAAGTGGTTGTTGCGGCTCATTTGGCCATTTTCACAGGCACTTGGCGATCCGGACCGCCTATTTTTGGCTGTTCGGACGACTCCGAGCGCCAAAGCGCCACGACCTCGCCCTCATTCAGGTAGCAAAAGCCGCTGCAAGTTATAGGCGGCGACCTTTAGTTGAACTGCAGCGTGGTGCGGGCCAGGCAGATCGAGCGCAGGCCCTTGCCGCCCATGCTGGTCCGCCCGGCGAAGTCATGCTCGACGCGTGAGCGCGGCTTGGCGATCCGGTGGTTGAACCGCTCCTACGCCGCCGACAGCGGTTTCTCTTTGGTACCTTTG
Organism: Pseudomonadota bacterium; assembly: GCA_040389645.1. Taxonomy (GTDB): domain Bacteria; phylum Pseudomonadota; class Gammaproteobacteria; order Burkholderiales; family Burkholderiaceae_D; genus Rugamonas. The sequence goes on from JAZJZT010000044.1 coordinate 272,079, forward strand.
TGTTGGATGTGCATGCGCCAGCCGTCACCTTTCAAGTGCGCTTCCCGTTTGCCGTTGGCGTGCCCTGTGCATTCTGGCCAACGTGATCGGTCATTCCGATGAGCGTGAACGCTACGCATAAAATGACGTTACGCGGCCAGATTCTAATTGCAGCAGCCACGCTGGGGCATGTTTTTCTCCTTTTTGTACGTTCTTTGTCGTTCCGCGCTTAGCGAATCGCTGGCCAGCGTGAAATGGTAATTGCGCTGCATGAAGCGGTCCAAGATGGCGCCGGCGAATGGTAGTGTCGCCGCCCCATGCATGCAGGCCCTCGCTTACCGCTTACCCGTCATGGGCAGCTTGCCGCTGGCGCGGACTGAAGACGAGGTGAGGGGCTATTGCCTTGGAATTTTCACAGCCTCGATCTAGCCAGTGAAACGATGGCTTGAAAAGGCTGGGGTTTATGGCTCGTTCACCTTGACTTTCAAGCGGCTAATGGGGTGCACATGGAATTGAAGCGGCACAGTCTTACCAACTGCAGTTCCCCAATGCGACATCTGCATACAAAAAAGACCACCATAGAGCTCATCAAGCGCCACAGGTGGTCCATTGCAACACGTAGTAGTTTTATTATCGCAAGCCCTGCCCTGTCATTGCATCGGGGGTGAAGGTTGCAGCGCCGTAGCGTGGCATGATCTTGTACTGTGACGCTTTCTCATTAAACATCGCCCCATTGTATTGAGTGCCCGATATCAGATCGTAAAAGCCGAACGAAATGCTTGCCGTAGCTGGCAAATCTGGCATCACCACGGGCAATCCATAGACGGTCTTCCATAGCTGACCGTTGGCATCCCAGCGGTCACCAAGCACAGCGTTCCACGTGTCTTCGTCGATGTAATACCGACTCTTTGGTGCAACGTGACGTTGATCTTTCCTTAAGCTGGCCTCAACTACCCACACTCTGTGCAGCTCCCAACGGACATGATCCGGATTTAGAAAGTGTGCGATCATCACGTCCCCATCTTTGCTAGGCTGTAACGTCTTGTTGGTATTGTAAGGAATGTACATTTCCTTCTTACCGATCAACTTCCAATCGAATCGATCCGTACGCCCAGCGAAAACTTCCAATTCATCGAAACTCATAACCCCTGCAGTGGCAGGAGTTGGAGTGTCACAGCAGGCATTAGGAAGCTTGCGCACACGCCGCTGACCAGCAAGATAGACCCAAGACTGGTCTTTTTCAGGATCTACATTCAAACGCCCAGTGATAGCTTCACCCGCACGAATAGGAGGACCTGAATTGACTTGGCGTATCGTCCAGTATTCACCGCTCCACTTTTCTAGCGACACCTCATTATTGTAATAAGGCACCGCAAAGTCGCCGAGTGCATCGACCGTCATGACATTTCTGCCATCTGCGGTGCCGATCAAACCATGTATATCCATCTGATAGCTTTCACCCCGCCAACGCATGAGATGGTTCCACATGACCTCGACACCCGACTTGGGTATCGGGAAGGGAATGCCGGCGTAGCCCCCCTCCAACTGGTAACGCTCGTTGACCTTAGCGCGCAACCCATTCTTTGTCGTATTGTCATATACCCATTGCGGTGCTGCCGCAGTACGTCTGGTCGGGTAAACATCGATGCGGTATCCCGGATATTTTTTCATCATAGCCTTGACGCCGTCGCTCAGTTGCTCGGCGTGTTCTGCCATGTTCTTGGCACTAATTGTGAGCAGCGGCTTATCCGCAACAAATGGGTCGCCGCGGCGGCCGCCATTTTTGAAGCCGGGAATCGGCGTGGTGTACCCCCCGCTCCAAGCCGGGATGGTTCCCTCCTTATTGCCGGCCCGTTCAGCGCCCACAGGCGTAAGTGTGGTCTTCAGCTTTGCCACCTCTTCCGTCGTGGCAGCCGCCATGACAGAAGAAGCGAAGGCCAAGCTGCCGCCGGCGATCATTGTATACAACGCAATGCGTAAATTCATGTATGTCTCCAGAACGAGTTAAAAGGTATGGCGCACTGACAACGATACGAAGTCGCGGTCCTTGCTCGATTGTTTGTAGGTGAACATTTGCGATCCAAGCGGGCCCGCCGGATTGGAAACCACGGCAAGATCCTGGCCGCCGTAGTAGTGCGTAAAACTTAGGCCGAAGTACCAGCTACTCAAATAAACGCCGTTGATACCCACACTCATGTCGCCGCCGTGGTTGGGACCAAATGCAGTGATGACCGAGGACCGGCCTTTGGGGAAGTAGCTCAATCCTAGCGGCACGCTCAAATCCAATCCGGATGCGGCTTGACGGTACGACGCCTCGTACGCGAGTCGCATTCCCCATGCGTCGCGGGTGGCGCCTGGATCCAGAGCCGCAGCGTTCTTGGTAACGCTCGTGCGACGGTTCCACGCCACCTCTCCGAGCAGGGAAGCTTCCCGTGAAAGGAAGCTAGGCGGCAATGTCGCGAGCCACGACAACTGTGCGTGGGCGCTGCGGCCCACTGGATAGCTAGGGTGATCCAGATTGTCTGCAGGGGCCACCGGGCCACCAAAGGCTGCGGGGACGATACCGAACAAATCGGCGCTGCCCGCGTTGACCAGTGGCACGTTGTGGCGCACGGACACTTCTGCAGCGAAGTTCGCCATGCCGATCGTTGTGCTGGCGCTGAGACCGTAGGTACGGATGCCTTCGTGATAGGCGAGCGCGTAGGTATGACTAAGCACCCGGGTGATCGTCTGAGGCGATTTGTCATGGTAGCGAGCGGCGTAAAAGCCTAGGTCATAGCCGCTGTCCTCAGGCGTCCATTTGATCTGCACGCCACCTTGACCGCTGTCCTTTGGTCGGCGGTCCGCGTCCCGCAAGTAAGGCGCCAGCGCACCGAACGGGGGGACGTTGGTCGGTACCACAAGCAATCGCTCCGCCCTGTCGAACAGGAAATCCGCCGTGGAAAAATAGCTGCCGACCTCTGGTAGACGGTTCTTCTCCCAGCGAAATTGGTAGTACGCACCGAACGCCAAATTCGGGTCGATCTGCAGCTGCCCTGACAACTGGCTAACTGGCATGATCAATTCCTTGAACTGCGTGCCAGGCACCGACAAACCCTTCACCACATCCACCGGCTGCTGGGCGGCGGCAATACCGTTGCCGCCGAAGAATAGCGATTCACCATACACCAAGGCGTGGCGGCCGGCGCGTACCGTCCCGGCCATGTCACCAATTGTGCCCTTAGCGAACAAAAAGGCATCGAGCAACTCGGCCTTTCTCCCATGCAGATCGCGTGTTCCCCTTGGGAAGTCGCGGTTGGATACCGTAGGCGAATTATAGGTGAGAGGGGAATCGTTATCGGTGCCGCTGTTGTACACTTGATCATACCAGGCGGCACCACTCACGCGAGCCCCGAGGTTGTGATACGTCAGGTCAAATTCCGACAGTAAATCGATCCGGTTAGATATCAACCCCTTGCGGAAATTGCGGTCGCCGTCGTCTGAGTTCAGGCTGCTAACCAGAAGAGCAGAAGGGTTCTTGAGGCGGTAAGCGGCGCTGTATTTGACAGTATTGTCCCAGCGCAGTTTGAGATCAGGATTGTCGGTGTCGAACTCTGCAGCATAGGCCGCTGGCAGCGTCGCAAATCCCGTCAGTATCACTGCAATACCGGCTGCAAATTCCCGTGTGGGCCGACGTTCAATCCTTGAAATGTTGCGACGTTCCTGTTTCATTTGGTCTCCGTTGTAGTGCGTCTGTTATGGTGAAGCCGGATCAATTTGCGCACATTCATTCGGTAGTACTGCACTGTTAGGGTTACCGTTGAACGTGCTCGGCTGGCAGCACCGATGATTGAGGTTAGAGCGGCTGCGAAGAATAGGACAATGGTTTCTATTGATGAAAACCATCAGATTCTTCGATGACTTTCCGAAGCTGGGCTGAGGGTGGGTGTACGCGCCGGCGTTACGACGACGTGCGTCGGACATCGCGTATGAATAGGGCGGCCTAAAGCCGAGCTCAAGCAGCCGCGATTACGCCCAGCGTCGAGAGCAGTGAGAGGATAAGGCGTTGCTCAAAAGATACAGCGCTGCTAGCGGCTCTTGGAATCCCGGTTTAGCCCGATTCATCGCCAAGCCTTCCAATTTATCGGAAGGTGGCAGGTAATCCGCAAGGAACGCTGTTGGTGGAGCGGGTATAGGATGGTGGAAAAAGCGAACGCCGGACTGTAACGGTCCGGACAGGGATTCAAAATTTGTCCCGATCCGAAAGGGTGCCCACTTCCACCGGGTGCGGCAGTCGTCGAGCGGCTGTGGCGATTCTGGCAATGCTCAGTGAGCGTTGCCCGGGTTCAGCAAGTGAGTAGCCATCGGCATGACAGATGGCTCTGCGTCCCCGCAATGGGAATCTGGCAGTGTCGCGGGTGAAGACCAACGGACTGGGAAACTGGTCCGCGAAGTCGGCTCCGGTATCGGGGCTTTTGTCGTGCTTGAGCCGTGTGCGGTGAAAGTCGCAAGCACGGTTCTGAGGGGGCGGCGGCGCAGAAATGCGCTGCTGCTACCCGCCGCCCCCCTGCGCCTGGAACGCTTCGTCGCCCGATAGCTGGAAGTCCGAGCCAAACTTGCGCACCGCCAGCAGCAGCGCCATCAGGACGACGCTGTCCGGCACCCGTGCCCCCACCAGTACTTCGACGACGGAACCTTAATCCAACCGCCCCGAACAGAACCGGCTGTGTGCCGAACGGTACCATCCCGGCCTACGCGAAACGACATGCCGTCGAAGACAGGTATTGCAACCGAATTATCCTGCTATATATCGTTGGCAGAGTAGCTTGATCGCCCGCAGCTGCGACACCACTCCGCCTCCTCTTTGACGCGCAAGCAAAGCTGTTCGATTTAGTGCTTGTAGATGCCGCAGCTAACCACAACGTCGTCGACACGCTCAAAATACAGCGACTTGGGATCAATCTTCCCGCTGACGGGATTCGGCCATTTGTATTCGATCCAGCCGTTGTCTTTCGTCTTGAGCATTTCCAGGCGCTCACGCATGAAGGTCTTGCCGTCGGCGTCTTTCAGTTCTAGAAGATCCTTGCCTACCAGCTTCTGGTTGGCACCATTGGCCAGGCTGCGCGCATGCTGTGGTCTAATTTGCCCGGACACCTCAATAGGTGGAAAATTCACCATTCGAG
>JAZJZT010000045.1:0-23171 GCA_040389645.1 Pseudomonadota bacterium
TTTACATGTCAATCAAATTATTCCGGACACTAGTGCGCTTTCGCGGGAATGACAGTTTCACGGTCTGTGGTTTTAAATTAACGGCATTATTGTCGGACCCGGCCAGGCACGCCAAGTCCGGCGTGCCGGTTTCGGTGGCACGTCGGCATCCCGCGCCCGGCGGGGACGCTCAATCCAAAAACAAGAAGGAGACATCATGTACTTTGCGCGCGGACCAACATCTCGCCTCTTGCTGGTGATTCCCGGCATGGTTGACAATGATTCGTGACGTGCCGCATGATTGCATGAAATATGGAGGGCATATGCTGAAGGAAGTCGGCGCCAGCGGCCAAATATCGCTGGGGAAAAAATATGCGGGAAGGCTGTTTGACGTCATCATCCATCCAGACGACAGGTTCGAACTGATTCCGGTGCGCGTCGTCGCGACAGCGACGCCGCAGGGGCCGCAAATCGTGGCAGCGCCGGATGGCTGGGTGCCGCCCGGCGGTTACGATGGGTGCACGAAGTGGGCGCTGGATAATCGCGCCGCATTGGAGCACTACGCGCATCAGGTCGAGGAAGAGGGAACTGCGGCGGAGCAACTGCAGCGGTTTCTGGCTGAACATCCCGACATGCTGAACGGTGACCATGGCGAGATTTGATATTTTTGTCAATCCGAACAAGGCTGCCACCCATGCCCTGTATGTCGATGTGCAAAGCGATTTCGTTCGCCTGAGCACCCGATGGTGCATTCCGCTGCGCCGCCATGTGCCATCGCAGCCCATCGTGCAGGGTGCTCAAGCGTTGATTGAGATCGATCAGCAGGAATATGTGATGGACACAGCCAACTTGCTGGCGGTGCCCGCGAGCCTGTTGCGCCAGCGGGCGGGGCGACTGTCTCCGAGCGAGCAGTTGATTGCCGAATCGTGTATTGAATTCATGTTGCGCGGCTATTGATCGGACGGACGCGGCCGTCCGGGCGTGCGATTACGCCGGCTTGTGGGCCGGGCGGCGGCGCCTAGTCAGGCCGAGCATGCCGAGGCCAGCCAGCACCAGTGCGGCGCTGGCGGGTTCCGGCACGGCGCTGGCGCTGACGCTGATGTTGTCGAGGTACAGCGTCGAATCTGTCGAGCCAGACAGGTTGATGCCGGTAAAGCTGAGCGTGTGGCTGGTGCCGGTCAAGCCGCTGATGTTGAACAGGTACGACGTCCAGTCGGTACCGACCGGCATCAGCGTCGGCGTCAGCAAGTGGCCGTCGAGCACGACATTGACGCTTTCATTGTTGTCGGGGCGCTGAGCGAGCTGAAAGCTGACCGCGAAACTGCTGGCGGCCGAACTGAAGGTTTGCGAAATGGACGGGGCGGCCCAGCCAAGGGGGCTGTAGTCTTGCAGGAAGGCGACGGTACCCGTAGCGGCTTGGCCAGCCCAGTTCGCACGGTGGTTGATGATGCCGCTGCCGTTGCTGAAAGTCCAGCCCGGCGCTGACACGACCGGGTTGGTGAAGCCGTTGGCATACAGGCCAACGTTGGTCCCCACGTTGGAAGTGCCGAAGTCGCCATTCTGGATCAGAGGAGAGGCATGGGCCGCGCTGGTGAGCACGAGGCTGGAAAGTACAAGAGTCAGGGAGCGACGGATCATCGGTTGCCTTATGTGTATTTTGGAAATTTTATTTTCCTATTGTACATATAATTTTCTTAATAGTAATATTTTTTTGTAAATGACGCGTATGTACACGCCTGCGTTAGCTGTGAACAGGTCTCACGCCGTCCACGGATGCGCCAGCCCCGGGTCCGTATGCAGGATGAACTGTTTTAACAGGTTCTTGAACGATACCGCATCCCACTCTCCCATTTTCCCCATCATGTCCGCCTCCAGCGCCTTGGCAGCGGCGATGATGCGCAGCGTGGTTTCGCGGCCGGCATCGCTCAGGTAGCACACCTGTTCGTGCGCGGCGCCGCTGGTGCGTACCAGCCCTTTCACTTCAAGTCTCGCGATCAGTTGCGGCGTGACCTTGTGGCCGGTATACGAAAAGCGTTCATTGAAATTGGCGATGCTGCGCCCGTCGCGGATCACCAGCACGCTCAATACGAAATACTCGGTATCGCTCAGCGCATGCTGTTGCAGGTGGGTGCGCAACTGGCTGTAGAACTGGAAATGGGCGCGCGCCAGCAGGTAGCCGGTGAAATTTTCGCCGAAGCTGGCGTCGTCGTCCTGCGCTTCCTGCGAAAACGCCTGGCCGGCCGTCTTGGTGGTGGCCACCGCATAGCGTCCGCCGTGGAACACCAGGGGAGACGCGTCGCAGCGGTCCAGGTCGACCACTTCGCCGACAAAAATGATGTGATCCCCGCCTTCATACTGGAAGGTGGTGCGGCATTGCAGGCGCGCGGCGCAGCCGGGCAGCAGCGGCACGCCGCCGGCGCCGGCCTGCACGGCCAGGCCGGCGAACTTGTCGGCGCCGCTCTTGGCGAAGCGGTTCGACAGTTCGTCCTGCTCGACGGCCAGGATATGCACGGCGAAATAAGGGCTGTGCGTGAACGCGGCCAGGCTGCGCGAGTTCTTGGCCAGGCTCCACAGCACCATCGGCGGGTCCAGCGACACGGAATTGAAGCTGCTGGCCGTGACGCCGACCGGGGTGCCGTCGGCCGCCAGCGCGGTAATGACCGTCACGCCGGTGGCGAAGGTGCCGAGGGCCTTGCGGAACTCTTTTTGATCCAGTGGTGTTTCGGTGGCCATATATTCTCCTGCTTCTTAGCGCGACGTGGACATGTGCCCGGTGGGGTGTATCGGAGTGTCGCGCGCAGGGGGCGTCGCGTCATCGTCTTGACGGACTATGATTGCCGGGGCTACCAGCAAAAATCAGAGGCAAAACCTGGGGTCAGACCCGAGGGTCTGACCCCGGCCCTTGCATCTGATTTGAATGACAAATCGGCGATTGTGGCCGGCTAGTCTTATCAGACGATGTTGCTCCCTTTCCTTTCTCGCAGAATCAATTACAGATTCAAAAACAAACGAGGAGAGCGAGCATGATGGATATTCGTGGACTGGGCTATATCGTGGTGGAGGCGACGGACATCGCCGCCTGGCGCCACTATGGCGAGCAGGTGCTGGGCATGATGGCGTCCGATACGCCGGACGGCGGCCTGTCCCTGAAGATGGATGAACGCGCCAGCCGCATCAGCGTGGTCCCCGGCCAGCGCGACGCCTACCTTGCCTCCGGCTGGGAACTGGCCAGCGAAGCCGCCTTCGCCGCCGCCCGCGACCTGCTGAACCGGCGCGACATCGGCTTCCACGTGGCCGACGACGCCACCTGCGCCTTGCGCCGCGTGCAGCAGATGCTGTGGCTGACCGACCCGAGCGGCAACCGCCATGAACTGTACTGGGGCGTCAAGTCCGATTTCCGCCGCTTCGTGTCGCCGGTCGGTGTCCCGTCGTTCATTACCGGCGACATGGGCCTGGGCCACACGGTGCTGCCGGCGCCGGATTTCGACAAGACCTATGCCTTCCTGTCCGAAGTGCTGGGTTTCCAACTGTCCGACATCTTCCGCATGCGTTTTACGCCCGATCCGGCCGAACCGGAAAAGCGCATCTATTTCCTGCACTGCCAGAACAACCGCCACCACAGCCTGGGCATCTTCGAGATGCCGATCGCCAGCGGTTGCGTGCATGCGATGGTCGAAGTGCCTTCCATGGATGAAGTCGGGCGCGCGCTCGACCGCGTGCAGCAGCACGGCGTCAAGATGTCCGCCACGCTGGGCCGCCACTGCAACGACCGCATGACGTCCTTCTACATGAAGACGCCGGGCGGCTTCGATATCGAATACGGCCACGGCGGCCTGCTGGTCGACTGGGACAAGCACAGCGTCTACGAGGCGACCGCGGTCAGCCTGTGGGGCCACGATTTCAGCATCGGTTTCAAATAAGAGGTTTCACATGGCATTGAATAAACAACAAACGGCGGCCGAGGTGGTGGCCCAACTGCGCGACGGCATGACCATCGGCATCGGCGGCTGGGGTCCGCGCCGCAAGCCGATGGCGCTGGTGCGTGAAATCCTGCGCTCGCCATTGAAGGATTTGACCATCGTCGCCTACGGCGGCGCCGACGTCGGCATGCTGTGCGCCGCCGGTAAAGTCAAAAAGCTGGTGTTCGCCTTCGTCTCGCTCGACTTCATCCCGCTGGAGCCGTATTTCCGTGCCGCGCGCCAGAACGGAGACATCGAGGTGATGGAGATCGACGAGGGCATGCTCCTGCTCGGCCTGCGCGCCGCCGCCATGCGCGTGCCGTTTATTCCGACCGCGATCGGCCTGGGCACCGATGTGCTGCGCCATAACCCGGACATCAAGCTGGTCGACTCGCCGTACGACGGCAAGGACTGGGTCGCGATGCCGGCCCTGAAACTGGACGCGGCGCTGCTGCACGTGGACCGCGCCGACGTGCGCGGCGTGTGCCAGATCAAGGGGCCGGACCTGTACATGGACGACCAGTTCGCGCGCGCCGCCCGCCACACCTACGTTTCCTGCGACGAGATCGTCGACAGCACCTTTTTCGCGCAGGGAGAAGAGGCGCGTTACGTGCACTGGGAGCGCTCGCAGACCACGGCCGTCGTGCACGCGCCGTGCGGCGCCCATCCATCGTCGTGCGCGCCGCTATACGGTTTCGACCAGGCCCACTTCAAGCAGTACGCCGCCAGCGCGCGCGAGCCGGACGGCTGGCGCATGTACCACGAGCGCTACATCGCTTGCGGTGAGCAGGAGTACCTGGAACGCGTGGGTGGCATGGACGCCATCCGCCAACTGGCGCTGCCGGTTTTTTGAGAGAGACGACATGATGAACTATTCCCTGATCGACACCATGGTCTGCGCCGCGGCGCGCGCCTGGAGCGGCGATGGCGAAGTGCTCGCCACCGGCATCGGCGTGCTGCCGCGCCTGGCCGCGTCGCTGGCCATGTGCTCCGACAATCCGGACCTGATGATGACCGATTCCGAAGCCTGGCTGCTGCGCGAGCCGCTGCCGCTCGGCCCGCGCGGAGATATGGTGCCGCAGCGCGAAACGTGGATGGGTTTTTCGCGCATCTTCGACAATGTCTGGGGCGGCAAGCGCCACGCGATGGTCGGGCCGACACAGATCGATTGCCATGGCCAGGCCAATATCTCGATGATCGGTGCCGACTACAATAAACCCCGGGTGCAGATGCTGGGCGTGCGCGGCTTCCCCGGCAATTCGATCAATCACGCCAATTCCTTCTTCGTGCCGAACCACAGCAGCAAGGTGTTCGTCGCCGGCGAAGTGGACATGGTCGCGTCGATCGGCTACAACAGCAAGCGCCTGCCGCGCGGCTACCAGTTCGACGACATCGACCTGCGCCTGGTTGTGACCAATCTGTGCGTGATGGATTTCCAGGGACCGGCGCGCCAGATGCGCATCGTCTCGCTGCATCCCGGCGTCACCTCCGAGCAGGTGCAGCAGGCGACCGGTTTTGCCTTGCACGTGCCGGACGACATTCCGGAAACCCCCGCACCGAGTGCTGAACAGCTGGCGCTGATCGCGAGGCTGGACCCGCACAACCTGCGCGCCACGGTGCTGGCATCATGAGCGCCGTCATGCCCGACGCGGCGCAAGAGAGCGAATTCGTGCAGCGCGAGGACAGCGCTGTCTACGAAACCGAGGAACCGGTGCTGTACGACGTGGCCGATGGCGTTGCCACGCTGACGATGAACCGGCCGCAGTTCAACAATGCGCAGAATTCGCAGATGACCTATGCGCTGGACGCCGCTTTCCAGCGCGCCGTCAACGATGACGCCGTAAAAGTCATTGTGTTGCGCGGCGCCGGCAAGCATTTTTCGGCGGGCCACGACATCGGCACGCCGGGGCGCGACGTCAATAAATCGTTCGAGCGCACTTCCGGCTGGTACGACCATGCCAACAAGCCGGGCGGCGAGTTCCTGTATGCCCGCGAACAGGAAGTTTATCTTGGCATGTGCCGCCGCTGGCGCGAACTGCCGAAACCGACCATCGCGATGGTGCACGGCGCCTGCGTGGCCGGCGGCCTGATGCTGGCCTGGGTGTGCGACCTGATCATCGCTTCCGACGACGCCTTTTTTGCCGATCCGGTGGTGCGCATGGGGATTCCCGGCGTCGAATATTTCGCCCATCCGTTCGAACTGCATCCGCGCCTGGCCAAGGAATTCCTGTTCCTGGGCGAGCGCATGGCGGCCGACCGCGCCTACCAGGCCGGCATGGTCAACCGCGTGGTGCCGCGCGCCGAACTGGAACAGCTGACCGGAGACATCGCCCGCCGCATCGGCGCCATGCCGCGCATGGGACTGGCGCTGACCAAGCAGGCCGTCAACCACGCCGAGGATTTGCAGGGCAAGCGCGCGGCGATGGATGCGGCCTTCGGCTGGCACCATTTCGCCCACGCGCACAACGAACTGATTTCCGGCGACAAGCTGGGAGGATACGATGCGCGCGCGATGGCGTCGTCGCAGCGTTCTTCGAAATCGGAGAATGCGGCATGAGCGGCGTACTCGACACGGTGCTGTGCGGCATGCTCGGCTGCCGCTACCCGGTGGTGCAGACGGCGATGGGTTGGGTGGCCGATGCGCGCCTGGTGGCGGCGACCGGCAACGCGGGCGGCTTCGGCTTCCTGGCCGGCGCCACCATCGAACCGGCGCTGCTGGAGCGCGAGATCGTCAAGGTGAAAGAATTGACGGACGCGCCGTTCGGCCTGAATTTCCACATGTTCCAGCCGAATGCGCAGGAAGCGATGGACCTGGCCATCAAGTATCGCCTGCGCGCGGTCAGCTATGGACGCGGCCCGGATGCGCGCGCGATCGGCCGCCTGAAGGAAGCCGGCGTGCTGTGCATGCCGACCGTCGGCGCCGTGAAACACGCGCAAAAGGCCGTCGAACTGGGTGCCGATATCGTCACCGTGCAGGGCGGAGAGGGCGGCGGCCACACCGGCTCCGTCCCCACCACCTTGCTGCTGCCGCAGGTGCTCGACGCGGTCAAGGTGCCGGTGGTGGCGGCGGGCGGCTTTTATGACGGGCGCGGCCTGGCTGCCGCGCTGGCCTATGGTGCGGCCGGCATCGCGATGGGCACGCGCTTCCTGATGACGACCGATTCTCCGGTGCCACCGTCCACGCTGGCACGCTATGTCGCCGTGCGCGACGCGGCCTCCATCCGGGTCTCCCTGGCGATTGACGGCATGCCGCAGCGGATGATCGACAACCCCTATTTGATTGAACTGGAACAGGCCGGAAGCGCGCGCCGCCTGGTGCTGGCGCTGGGCGCGGCGCGGCGCTGGCGCAAGCATACCGGCATGCGCTGGAGCCAGATGATCGACGCCGCGGCCCAGGCGCTGCGCGGCGGCGACATGAGCATGGCGCAGACGCTGATGGCGGCCAACGCGCCGGTGTTGATCCAGCGCGCGATGGTGGACGGCGTGCCCGACGAGGGCGTGCTGCCAAGCGGCCAGGCCGCCGCCGCCATCGGCAGCCTGGAATCGTGCGCCAGCCTGATCGCGCGCATCGCGGCCGACGCCGAACAGCGCCTGGCGCGCTTCGCCGCCTAGATATTAAAAACGACAAGGAAAACAACCATGCATCTTCCATTCCACACCACGATAGCGGACGGCATCGCCGAACTGCTGATCGACCGCCCGCCGGTCAACGCGCTCGATTGCGCCGGCTGGCTGCTGCTGGCCGAAGAGCTGGACGCCCTCGGGCGCAACGACGCCGTGCGCGTGATCGTGCTGCGCGGCGCCGGGCGAGGCTTTTGCGCCGGCGTCGACATCAAGGAACTGGCCGCCTTCCCGGAACGCATCGTCAGCGTCAATGCCGGCAACTACGCGGCCTTCCGCGCCGTGCACCGCAACCCTAAACCGGTGATCGTCGCCGTGCACGGTTTTGTGCTCGGCGGCGGCATCGGCCTGTCCGGCGCGGCCGACATCGTCGTCGCTGCCGACTGCGCGCGTTTCGGCGTGCCGGAAATCGACCGCGGCGCGATGGGCGGCGGCGCCCATTTGCAGCGCCTGTTCCCGCTGCAGAAGGTGCGCTGGATGTATTTCACCGGCGAGTTCATCGACGCGGCCGAAGCCTACCGCCTGGGCGGCGTGGAAAAAGTCGTCCCATTGGCGGACTTGCGCGAAGCGGCGATGCAGATCGCCCGCTCGATCGCGTCCAAAAGCCCGGAGATGGTGAGACTGGCGAAGGAATCGCTGAACGGCGTGGAAGACGGCAACCTGGAAGACAAGTACCGCTGGGAGCAGGGTTTTACCTTGCAGGCTTATATGAGCACCGACTCGGACGAGGCGCGCGCCGCCTTTGTCGGCAAGCGCGAGGCGCAGTTCGGCTCGCCGTCCGGCGCGCCGTCCGTGCAGGCCGCGAGCGGAGGCTGAGCCCATGGACCTGGTCTATACCGATGCCCAACAGGCGTTCCGCGCCGAAATCCGGCAATGGCTGCTGGAACACGTGCCGGCCAAACCGCTGAAAAGCTTCGACACCGAGGAGGGTTTCGCCGAGCACCGCGCCTGGGAACAGGTGCTGTATTCGGGCCGCTGGAGCATGGTCACCTGGCCGCGCGAGCTGGGCGGGCGCGGCTGCGACCTGATCGAATGGCTGATCTTCGAGGAAGAATACTGGCGCGCCGGCGCGCCGCTGCGCGTCAACCAGAACGGCGTGTTTTTGCTCGGGCCGACGCTGATGGATGTCGGCACGCCGGAACAGCAGGCGCGCTTCCTGCCGCGCATCGCGGCCGGCGATGACATCTGGGCGCAAGCCTGGTCCGAGCCGGGCGCCGGTTCCGACATGGCGGCGATCCGTTGCAGCGCGCGGCTCGATGGCGACCATTACGTCGTCAACGGCCAGAAGATCTGGTCGACCCGCGCCGTCTGGGCCGACTGCGCTTTCGGCCTGTTCCGCACCGACCCGGCATCGAGCCGTCACCACGGCCTGTCCTTCCTGCTGACGCCACTGGATGCGCCGGGCATCACGGTGCGTCCGATCCGCCAGTTGAACGGAGAGACCGGCTTTGCCGAGATCTTCTTCGACGAAGTGCGCGTGCCGGTGGAAAACCGCCTTGGGCAGGAAGGCGCCGGCTGGCAGGTGGCGATGGCCACCGCCGGTTTCGAGCGCGGCCTGATGCTGCGTTCCCCGGCCCGATTCCAGGAAACGGCGCGCGCGCTGGCGCAACTGTACAAGCGTCGCATGGAAGAGGGCAGCGCCGACCCCGCGCTGGCCGAAGCGGTGGCGCGCGCCTGGATGGATGCCGAAGCGTATGCGCTGTCGACCTACGTGACGGCCAGCCGCCTGCAGAAGGGCGGGCATATCGGCGCCGAATCGAGCACGAACAAAGTGTTCTGGTCCGAGCTCGATATCCGCATGCACGAGACGGCGCAGCGCCTGGCCGGACCGTTCGCCGAACTGGCGGAAGGCGCACCGTTGGCGCTGGAGCACGGGCGCTGGCTGGAAGGATTCATGTTCGCCCAGTCCGGCCCGATCTACGCCGGCACCAACGAAATCCAGCGCAACATCGTGGCCGAACGCATGCTCGGCATGCCAAGAACCTGAGGAGACTTCGAATATGTCATTCCCGCGCAGGCGGGAATCCCATTTTTTTATGCCGTTCGGGACTCGAAATGGGATTCCCGCCTGCGCGGGAATGACAGTGGTTTCGATGTTTACCCGAGTCAGAGAGATAACTATGGATTTTACATTTGAAGAAGAACAGACCATGCTGGTCGACAGCGTACGCCGGTTCCTGATGAACGAGGTGTCGCCGGAACTGATACGCGAACTGTGGAGCCGGCCGAGCGGCCGCTCGCCGGGGCTGTGGCGGCAACTGGCGGAGCAGGGCCTGACCGGCCTGTCGGTGCCGGCCGAATACGGCGGCATGGGATTGACCGATGTCGACTGGGTGCTGCTGGCGCGCGAGTGCGGCTACCACGGCTTGCCGGCGCCGCTGCTGGAAAGCTCCTGGGTGGCGGCCGGCCTGCTGGCCGACCTGCCGCAAAGCGACTTCCGCGACCGCACGCTGGCCGGCATCGCCGACGGCACCTTGCGCGTGGCGATCGGCCATCAATACAGCCCGCTGGTCGCGGACGCCGACCAGGCCAACGTCATCCTGCTGGCGCGCGCCGGCCGCCTGTACGCGGTGCCGTCGAACCACGTCGCGCTGACCGCGCAAAAAAGCATCGATCCGTCGCGCCGCCTGTTCACCGTGCAGTGGGAAGCCGACCAGCAGCAATGCGTCAGCGACGATGCGGCGGCTGTCTGCGAACAGGCTTTCCTGCGCGGCGCGCTGGCATCGGCCGCGCAACTGCTCGGCCTGACCCAGCGCATGCTCGACCTGGCGATCGATTATTCGGCCCAGCGCAAGCAGTTCGGCAAGCAGATCGGCTCCTACCAGGCGCTCAAGCACCACTTGGCCGATGTCGCCATCAAGCTCGAATTCGCACGCCCGGTGGTCTACCGCGCCGCCCACGCGCTGGCGCACGGAGAGACGCAGCGCGCCGCGCACGTGGCGCACGCCAAGGTGGCCGCCTCCGAAGCGGCGCTGCTGGCCGCGCGCCACACGATGCAGGTGCACGGCGCGATGGGCTACACCTGGGAGGTGGATTTGCAGATATTCATGAAAATGGCCTGGGCGCTGGATGCGGCCTGGGGCGACCGCAGCATGCACCTGGCGCGCGTGCGCGCCTTCGTCCTGGAGTCGGGCGCCGCGCTCGGCGCGGGCTGCACCTTTGAGGATAAAACCAAGTGAACACGACACAAGCTTATATCGTCGACGCGCTGCGCACACCGGTCGGCAAGCGGCGCGGCGGCCTGTCGCACCTGCACCCGGCCGACCTGGGCGGCTTTGTATTAAAAGCGCTGGTCGAACGCAACGGCATCCCGGCCGACGAATACGACGACGTGGTGTTCGGCTGCGTCGACACCATCGGCCCGCTGGCCGGCAATATCGCGCGCACCAGCTGGCTGGCGGCCGGCCTGCCGCTGACGGTGCCCGGCGTGACGGTGGACCGCCAGTGTGGTTCGTCCCAGCAGGCGCTGCACTTCGCCGCACAGGCGGTGATGAGCGGCACGCAGGATGTCGTCATCGCCGGCGGCGTGCAGACCATGAGCCAGATCCCGATCTCGTCGGCCATGCTGGCCGGCCAGGCGCTCGGTTTCAAAGACCCATTTTCCGGCAGCAGCGGCTGGGACGTGCGTTTCGGAAGCCAGCCGGTATCGCAATTCCACGCCGCGCAAATGATCGCCGAGCGCTGGCAGTGCAGCCGGGAAGAGATGGAAGCGTATTCGCTGGAGAGCCACCGCCGCGCGCTGCGCGCGATCGACGAGGGTTATTTTGCGCGCGAAATCGTGCCTTGTTCCGGCATCGTTCACGACGAGACGCCGCGCCAGACTTCGCTGGAAAAGATGGCGACCCTGGAACCGCTGGCGCCGGGCAGCTGGCTGACGGCCGGCGTGTCGAGCCAGACCTGCGACGCCGCCGCCGCCGTTCTCGTGGTGTCGGAAGCGGCATTGAAACGCTACAACCTGACGCCGCGCGCCCGGATTCACCACCTGTCCGTGCTGGGCGACGACCCGATCTGGATGCTGACCGCGCCGATCGCCGCCACCAAGCATGCGCTGAAGCGCTGCGGCCTGCGCTGGAACGACATCGACCTGGTCGAGATCAACGAAGCCTTCGCCAGCGTGGCGCAAGCCTGGCTGAAGGAAACCGGTTATCCGCACGAGCGCACCAATGTGAACGGCGGCGCGATCGCGCTCGGCCACCCGCTGGGCGCCACCGGCGCGCGCCTGACGACAACCCTGCTGCACGAGCTGGAACGGCGCGGCGGGCGTTTCGGCCTGCAAACCATGTGCGAAGGCGGCGGCCTGGCCAACGTCACGATCATCGAACGAATCTGAAAGCGGACACCATGAAAATCTGTACACAAAGAACGGTCATCGTGACCGGCGCCGGCGGCGGCCTCGGACGAGAATATGCGCTGGCGCTGGCGGCGGCGGGCGCCAACGTCGTCGTCAACGATATCCGCGCCGAAGCGGCGCAGGCCGTCTGCGACGACATCGCGGCGGCAGGCGGCAAGGCTCTGGCCAACGACGGCGATATCACCAGCATGGCCGGCGCCGAAGCGATCGTCGCCGCCGCCTGCGCCGCTTACGGAGAGGTGCATGCGCTGGTCAACAACGCCGGCATCTGCCGCGACCGCATGTTCGCCAGCATGAGTGAATCCGACTGGGACGACGTGATGCGCGTGCACCTGAAAGGCCATTTCTGCCTTGCCAGTGTGCTGGTGCGGCGCTGGCGCGACGCCGCCAAGGCGGGCAATCCGGTCGATGCGCGCATCGTCAACACCAGTTCCGGCGCCGGCCTGCAAGGTTCGATCGGCCAATCGAATTACTCGGCGGCCAAGGGCGGCATCGCCGCATTGACCTTGGTGCAGGCGGCCGAACTGGCGCGCTACGGCATCACGGCCAACTGCCTGGCCCCGGCCGCGCGCACCGGCATGACGCAGGACGTGTTCGGCGCGATGATGAAACAGCCGGAAGACGGCGCCTTCGATTATTTCGATCCCGCCAACGTGGCTCCGCTGGTCGTCTGGCTGGCCAGCGCGGGATCGGCCGGCGTCACTGGCCGCACCTTCGAGGTGGCCGGCGGCGTCATTTCTCTGGCCGAAGGCTGGAACGATGGCGCGACGCGCGACAAGGGTGCGCGCTGGCTGCCGGAAGAAATCGGCCCGGTGGTGGCGCAACTGGTCGAGCAGGGCCGCGCTCCTAAACAAGTGTACGGAAGCTGACGGCGGCTGCGATGGATTACACACTCAACGACGATCAACAGATGATACGCGACGCGGCCGAGCAGTTCCTGGCCGGCCAGTGCGATTCGCAGGCGCTGCGCGCGGTGCTGGCCAGCGCCCCGGCGCACGATGCGCCGCTGTGGCGCGCGATGGGAGAAGAACTGGGCTGGTGCAGTCTGACCGTGCCCGAGGCATTCGGCGGCATGGGCCTCGGCCAGTTCGAACGGGTGCTGTTGATGGAGCAGCTCGGGCGGCGCCTGCCGGCCGTGCCTTATCTTGCCAGCGCCTGCCTGGCGGCCGATGCGCTGCTGCACGGAGCACAGGAGTCGGCCCGCCGCCAATGGCTGCCGCAACTGGCGGACGGCAGTCTCACGGCGGCGCTCGCGCTGCCGCAACTGGCGCAGTGGGACGGCGCCGATTGCACCGTCGTTGCGCAGCGCGCTGGCGACGGTTATGTGCTGGATGGCGCGATTGCCCAGGTATTGGGCGGC
This sequence comes from Pseudomonadota bacterium, assembly GCA_040389645.1. Classification (GTDB taxonomy): domain Bacteria; phylum Pseudomonadota; class Gammaproteobacteria; order Burkholderiales; family Burkholderiaceae_D; genus Rugamonas. The sequence goes on from JAZJZT010000045.1 coordinate 13,271, forward strand.
GCCCAGGCGGATGTCTTGCTGGTGCCGGCGCGTCTGACCGGCAGCGCCGACGGTTGCGCACTGTTTGCCGTGACGCCCGGAGCGCCCGGCGTGACGCTGGCGTCGCTGCGCACGCTCGACGAAACGCGCGCGATCGCCAGTCTGCGGCTGGAGCGCGTCGGCGTCGATGCCGGCGCGCGCCTCGACGCGGCCGGCACGCTGCAAACTGGGTTGCGCCGCACCACCACGCTGGCCGCGCTGGCGCTGGCGGCCGAACAGGTCGGCAGCGCAAGGCAATGCCTGGACCTGACGCTGGCCTATGTCGGCGAACGCATCCAGTTCGGCCGCTCGATCGCATCGTTCCAGGCCATTAAACATCGCTGCGCGCAAATGATGGTGGCGCTCGAATCGGCACGCTCGATGGTGTATGGCGCGGCGCGCCTGGCGGACAGCGATGCGGAATCCGATGCGCTGGAAGTGGAAGTGGCTTGCGCAAAATACGCGGCCAACCAGGCGCTGTTCTTCTGCGCCCAGGAAGCGATCCAGTTACACGGCGGCGTGGGTTTTACGTGGGAATACGACCCGCACCTGTATTTCAAGCGCGCGCAGGCCGCGCGCTGCTGGTTCGGCGACGACAGCGCGAACCTCAAGCGCGTATCGCTGGCACTGGCGGCCGAACGCGGCACCACGGCTGGCGCGGCGGAACACGCCGCGGCGGCGGACGGCGAGTTCGCGCAATGGATGGAAACGCAACTGGGCGGAGAATTCTCACAATTGCGCCATCGCGGCGGTCCCGGCGACGAGGATGCCTTCCCGGCCGAGCGCAAGCGCTGGGAACGCGCGCTGGCGGACGCCGGCTGGACCTGCGTCGGCTGGCCGCGCGAGCATGGCGGCCGGGGCATGTCGCTGGAACAGCAGGTGCTGCACCATGAACAGTATGCGCGCGCCGGCGGACCGGGGAGAGTCGGCCATATCGGCGAAGGCTTGATCGGCCCGACATTGATCGCGCACGGCAGCGAAGACCAGCGGCGTCGCTTCCTGCCCGGCATCGTCAGCGGCAAGGTGTTGTGGTGCCAGGGGTATTCGGAGCCGAACGCCGGTTCCGACCTCGCCAATGTGCAGACGCGCGCGGTGCGCGACGAGACAAGTGGCGACTGGATCGTCACCGGCCAGAAGGTGTGGACATCGCTGGCGCACGAATCACAATGGATCTTCGTGCTGGCGCGCTGCGACGCCGGTTCGCGCGGCAACCGCGGCCTGATCTTCCTCCTGATGCCGCTGGACCAGCCGGGCGTAGAGATACGGCCTATACGCCAGATCAGCGGCAGCGCGGAATTCAACGAAGTATTCTTCGACGGCGCGCGCGCGAAAGCCTGCGACGTGGTCGGCGAGCCGGGGCAGGGCTGGCAGATCGCGATGGCATTGCTCGGCTTCGAGCGCGGCCTGTCCACGCTGGGCCAGCAGATGCAGTTCCAGCACGAACTGGAACTGGTGATCGCCAGCGCGCGGGAGAACGGAAGCTGGAACGAGCCGGCCATCCGCAGCCGCATCGCCCATGCCTGGGCGGGGCTGCGCACGATGCGCTACAACGCGCTGCGCATGCTGTCCGGCGCGGACAGCGGCCAGTTGGCGCCGGAATCGCTGATCTTCAAATACCACTGGTCGAACTGGCACCGCGACCTGGGCGAACTGGCGATGGACGTGCTGGGCGCCGACGGCAACGTACTGGCCGACGAAGCGCGCCGCACGCGCCTGCAAGGCCTGTTTTTGTTCAGCCGCTCCGACACGATCTATGCCGGTTCCAACGAAATCCAACTCAATATCATCGCCGAGCGTGGTCTCGGCATGCCCAAGGAAGCAAGAGGACAAATATGAACCAGCCTGTCACCCGATCCATCCCCGCCTATGTCGCCGGTCACGGCCTGCTGAAAGGTAAATCGGTCCTGATCACGGCCGCCGCCGGCGGCGGCATCGGCTTCGCCGCCGCGCGCCGCGCCGCCGAGGAAGGCTGCCGCGCGCTGATGATTTCCGACGTCCACCCGGCGCGGCTGGAAACGGCCGTCACGCAACTGCGCAGCGAAACCGACTGTCCCGCCGTGTTCGGCCAGTTGTGCGACGTCAGCAAGGAAGAAGACGTGCAGGCGCTGATCGCGTCCGCCGAACGCCAGCTCGATGGCGTCGATGTCTTGATCAACAACGCTGGACTTGGCGGCACGCGGCGCGTGGTCGACATGAGCGACGCCGAATGGAGCCGCGTGCTCGACATCACCTTGACCGGCACCTTCCGCATGACGCGCGCGATGCTGCCGGCGATGCAGGCGCGCGGGCGCGGCGTCATCGTCAACAACGCGTCGGTATTGGGCTGGCGCGCGCAGAAGGAACAGGCGCATTACGCCGCCGCCAAGGCCGGCGTGATGGCGCTGACCCGTTGCAGCGCGCTGGAAGCGGCCGAATTCGGCGTGCGCATCAACGCCGTCGCGCCGAGCATCGCGCTGCACGACTTCCTGCGCAAGGCCGCGCCGCAGGAATTGCTGGAACAACTGGCCTCGCGCGAAGCGTTCGGACGCGCGGCCGAAGTGTGGGAAGTGGCCAACGTGATGATGTTCCTGGCCAGCGACTACGCCTCCTACATGGCCGGCGAAGTGGTATCGGTCAGCAGCCAGCAGGCTTGATAAGGAAACGACATGCAAACCGTCTTTCGCACTCCCGATGATTTTATGAATCGCGTCGGCCAACAACTGGGCGCGAGCGACTGGATCACGCTGGAGCAGCGCCGCGTCGACCTGTTCGCCGAGGCGACCGGAGATCATCAATGGATACACGTCGACCCGGTGCGCGCGGCCGAGGGACCGTTCGGCGCTTGCATCGCGCACGGCTACCTGTCGCTTTCCCTGGTCAACCTGTTCTTGCCGCAGGTGGTGACGGTCGAAAACATGACGATGGGCGTCAATTACGGCTGCGAGCGGGTGCGCTTTCCGGCGCCGCTGCGGGTCGGCAAGCGCGTGCGCGGCGTGTGCGAACTGGTGCGCGCCGAAGCGATGCCCGGCAATGGCGTGCAGGCCACGGTGCGAGTGTCGCTGGAAATCGACGGCGAACCCAAGCCGGCCTGCGTGGCAGACACCATCAGCCGTTACTTTTTTTCCTGATTTTTAGTGAGGTACACCATGCAAGAAGCCGTTATCGTTTCCACCGCCCGCACGCCGATCGGCAAAGCCTTCCGCGGCGCCTTCAATGACACCGAGGCGCCGGCGCTGGGCGGCCACGTGATCCGCGCGGCGCTGGCGCGCGTGCCGCAGATCGCGCTGGACGAAGTGGAAGATGTCTTGATGGGCGCCGCCGCGCAGCAGGGTACACAGGGCTATAACGTCGGCCGCCTGAGCGCGATCGCCGCCGGCCTGCCGTCCAGCGTGCCGGGCATGGCGCTCGACCGCATGTGTTCATCGGGCCTGATGGCGATTGCGAGTGCCGCGAAATCCATCATGTGCGGCGAGATCGACATCGCTGTCGCCGGCGGCGTGGAATCGATCTCGCTGACGCAGAACAAGCACAAGAACAGTTATCGCGCCCAGTCGCAAGCGGTGCTGGCGAATGATCCGACGGCCTATATCCCGATGATCGAAACGGCCGAAATCGTCGCGCAGCGTTACGGTATCGGCCGCGCCGAGCAGGATGCCTACGCCTTGCAAAGCCAGCAGCGTGTCGCCGCCGCCCAGCGCGACGGCCTGTTTAACGATGAAATCGTGCCGATGTCCAGCGAGCGCCTGCTGTTCGACCGCGAGGGGAATGTCACCGGCAGTGAAATGGTGGAATTGACGCGCGACGAATGCAACCGCGCCGACGTGGACGCGGCGGGCCTGGCCGGCCTGAAGCCGGTCTGGCAAAAGGGACAATGGGTGCCGGAAGGGCGCTGCATCACGGCCGGCAATGCGTCGCAACTGTCGGACGGCGCTTCGGCCTGCGTATTGACCAGCGCCGCGCTGGCCAAAGAGCGCGGCCTGGCGCCGCTGGGCGCCTATCGCGGCCTGGCCGTGGCCGGCTGCGGCGCCGACGAGATGGGCATCGGCCCGGTGTTCGCGATTCCGAAGCTGTTGCGCAAGCATGGCTTGAGCGTGTCCGACATCGGTTTGTGGGAGTTGAACGAAGCATTCGCCTGCCAGGTGCTGTTCTGCCGCGACCAGTTGGGTATTCCGAACGATCGCCTGAACGTCAACGGCGGCGCGATCGCCATCGGCCACCCCTTCGGCATGTCCGGCGCGCGCATGGTGGGGCACGCCTTGCTGGAAGGACGGCGCCGGGGTGTCCGTTACGTTGTCGTGACGATGTGCATCGGTGGCGGCATGGGGGCGGCAGGGTTGTTTGAGGTGATGTAAGGCGAGCCGGAATAGTTAGCCTGTCATTCCCGCGAAGGCGGGAATCCCATTTCATTGCTGCGTTCCTACTCGCACGGAACTGGCCAGGATACTCCACATGGGGTCCCCGCTTTCGCGAGGACGACATGCAAGCAATGCAGTACATGCACTACACGCAGTACCAAAACATAACGCGGCCCATGAGCCGCACAGGAGACAAGAATGTTCAAACCGATCCAAGGCGCCAGCCTGGCGCTTTCGCTGGCGGTCGGCACGGCCGCCGTGTATGCCTTCACCATGCGTCCGCAGCCGGAATTTCCGGCCACCGCCGTGCGCGCCGACCGCTTGCAGATCAACGGTCTTGCACTGGCCGGCAAGCGCGTGGTGGCGGCGGGCGAGGCTGGCCACATCCTCTATTCCGACGACGCCGGCCTGCATTGGAAGGATGCCCTGGTCGAGCCGCAATCCGGTTCGACGCTGACGCAGCTTCGCTTCAGCGACGCGCTGCACGGCCTGGCGGTCGGTCATGACAATGTGATCATGCAGACGGCGGATGGCGGCGTGCACTGGCGCCAATTGAACTTCGACGCGAATCAGGCCGATCCTTTGCTGGATGTCTCCATCGGTGCGGACAAGACCGCGTTCGCGGTCGGCAGTTTCGGAAAATTCCAGGTGTCGCATGACGGCGGCGGCCACTGGCAGGCGCCGGCCGCGCCGCCGAAGATCGGCGATGGCCACGTGAATGCGCTGGTGCATGGCGCTAATGGCCAGGTGCTGCTGGTGGGCGAGGCGGGCATGCTGCAACGTTCTTCCGACGGCGGCGCCAGTTGGGAAGCGCTGCAACTGCCGTACAAGGGATCGCTGTTCGGTGGCCTGGCGCTGGCCGACGGCGCCTGGCTGGTGTTCGGCATGCGCGGCCACGTGTTCCGCAGCGAGGATTTCGGTGCCAATTGGACTCCTGTCGAAACCGGGCTGCCGACGTCCTACTTCGGTGGTGCGCGTTTGCAGGACGGGCGCATCGTGCTGGTCGGGCAGGGCGGTTCGGTGGTGGTGTCGGATGATGGCGGACGGCATTTCCGCATCCACCGCGTCGGCGGGCGCGCCAGCTTGAGCAGCGTGGTGGAAACGGCACCGGGGCAGTTGCTGGTCGGTGGCGAGACTGGCGTTGCGAAGGAGGTGCTGTGATGACGCGCCTTGTCATTCCCGCGCAGGCGGGAATCCCATTTTGTGTCTCGGACAGCGCAGCAGAACTTGGATTCCCGCCTTCGCGGGAATGACAGATTTGGCGCTAACTGAACGATTTTACCGCCCACTATTTATTTCCGCCCCACTGCCTTGAGAGTCCCATCATGAGCAAATCATCTCCCCGCCTGTCTTCCTTCATCGACGCCTGCGCCGATTTCCTGTTGCGCCATCGGCGCGCCTGCCTGTGGATCTTCCTGGTGCTGACCGTCGCGCTGGGCGCGTCGGCCACGCGCCTGCGCCTCGATCCTGGCTTCGCCAAGACGGTGCCGCTGCAACACCCTTACATGCAGACCTTTACTGAATATGCGCGCCAGTTCTCCGGCGCGAACCGGGTGCAGGTCAGCCTGCGCTGGAAAGGAGAGGGCGATATCTATAACCAGCAATTCCTGACCGCGCTGCGCGAAGCCACCGATGAACTGTTCTTCGTGCCCGGCGTGGCCCGCAGCCACGTGTCGTCGCTGTTCACGCCGAACGTGCGCTACACCGAGGTGACGGAAGCCGGCTTTTATGGCGACGTGGTCGTACCCGCGCGCTTTTCCGGCCAGCCGGAAGAACTGGCGCTGGTGCGCACCAATGTCGCCCGCTCCGGCCAGATCGGCCAACTGGTGGCGAACGATCTGAAAAGCGCGATGGTGCAGGCGGAATTGCAGGAAGTCGATCCGGCCAGCGGCCGCAAACTCAATTATGTCGAGGTGGCGCGCCGGCTGGAACAGATCCGCGCCAAGTTCGGCAACGACAAGATCGATGTCCAGATCACCGGCTTCGCCAAGGTGATGGGCGACGTGATGGACGGCATCAGCGGCGTGATCGGCTTCTTCGGCGTCGCCTTCATCGTCACCGCGCTGCTGTTGCTGATGTATACGCGCTCGCTGCGCATGAGCGCACTGGCGCTGGCGGTGGCGTTGATGCCGGTGGTCTGGCTGCTCGGTATCCTGCCCTTGATCGGCTACGGCATTGACCCGATGTCGATCCTGGTGCCGTTCCTGATCTTCTCGATCGGCGTGTCGCACGCGGTGCAGATGACGAATGCATGGCGCCAGGCGGCGCAGGCCGGTGCCGACGCGCAGCAGGCGTCGCGCGCCGCTTTCCGCGCGCTGTTCGTGCCGGGCACGATGGCGCTGCTGACCAATGCGCTCGGCTTCCTGGCCATCATGTACATCAAGATCGCCATCGTGCAGGAACTGGGCGTGACCGCCTGCATCGGCGTGCTGTTGATGATCCTGACGAACAAGATGTTCCTGCCGGTGCTGCTGTCTTACAGCCGCACGGCCGGCCTGGCGAAAACCGGGCAGCAGGCGAATGCGCCGCGCAGCCGCTTCTGGTGGACGATGTCGGCCGCGGCGTCGCCGCGCGTGGCGCCGTTCGTCATGCTGCTGTGCGCCGGCCTGCTGGTGCTTGGTTCCTACGGCGCGCGCCAGTTGCAGATCGGCGATATCGGCGCCGGCGCGCCGGAATTGCGCGCCGATTCGCGCTACAACCGCGACCACGCCGCCATCATCAGCCAGTACAACGTCGGCGTGGATGTGCTGTCGGTGATCGCCGAAACCCGCGTCGAGGGCGACGCCTGCCTGAACTATCCGGTCATGAGCGCGATCGAGCGTTTTGAAATCTTCATGCGCGGCGTGGCCGGCGTGCGCTCGGTGGTCAGCGTGCCATCCCTGGCCAAGGTGACGATCGGCGCCTACAACGAGGGTAGTCCGCGCTGGCAGGCGCTGCCGCGCAGCAGCGCCGGTTTGCAGCAGGGCGCGCGCAGCTTCAACCCGGACGACGGCATGAATACCGAGGGTTGCAAGGCGATCCAGGTGCTGATCTACACCGATAACCACGAAGGCGCGACGATCGCCCACGTGGTCGGTGAAATCAAGGCATTCCTCGCCAGCGGCAAGGCCGCGCCGGTGACGTTCCGCCTGGCCAGTGGCGATGTCGGCGTGATGGCCGCGACCAACGAGGCGGTGGAACAGGCCGAAGTCGGCATGCTGCTGTCGATCTTCGGCGCGATTGCTCTGCTTTGCCTGTTCACCTTCCGTTCATGGCAGGCGGTGTTGTGCATCATCGTGCCGCTGGCGCTGGTGTCCATCCTGTGCAACGCGCTGATGCCGCTGCTGGGCATCGGCCTGAAAGTATCGACGCTGCCGGTGGTGGCGCTGGGCGTCGGCGTCGGCGTCGATTACGGCATTTATCTGTACGAGCGCATCGCGCACCAGATGGATGTCGAAGGCCAGGACTTCCGCATGGCGTTTTATGAAGCGATGCGCCAGCGCGGCACGGCGGCCGTGTTCACGGCTGTGACGATGTCGCTCGGCGTCGGCACCTGGACCTTCTCGGCGCTGAAATTCCAGGCCGACATGGGCTTGCTGCTGGCCTTCATGTTCCTGGTGAACGTGCTCGGCTCCATCTTCCTGCTGCCGGCGCTGGCCGCCGGCCTGCTGGCCGGGCGCGGTGCCAGGTCCACGCCGCCCGGAGCCAAGGCCGGTGTGCCGGCGCAAGTGCCGGCCGAAGCGGACGTGATCGTGGTCGGCTCCGGCGGCGGCGCCATGCTGGCCGCCTGCCGCGCGGCCGACAACGGCCTGTCTGTGCTGGTGGTGGAAAAATGCGGCCTGTATGGCGGCACCACCGCCATTTCCGGCGGCGGCATCTGGATTCCCTGCAACCACCTGGGCGAAGCGGCCGGCGCCAGTGACAACCTGGAACAGGCATTGACCTACGTGCGCGCCTGCGTCGGGCCGAATATGTCCGAGCCGCGCGTGCGGGCCTATCTGCAAGCCGGTCCGCGCCTGGTGCGCTACCTGCACGACAAGACGCAGGTGCGCTTTACCGCGCTGCCCAATTACGCCGACTACTTCCAGCACAACCCCGGCGCCAAGCCCGGCTTCCGTTCGCTCGATCCGGCGCCGTTCGACGCGGCGCGCCTGGGCGATGAGCTGGCGCTTCAGCGTCCGCCGCTGGCGGCCACGCTGATCGCCGGCCGCCTGTCGATGACGCAGATCGAGGCGCGCACCATTCTCGGCAAGCATCCCGGCTGGATGCTGACGCTGGCGCGTATCGGTTTGACGTACCTGTTCGACCTGGGCTGGCGCCGCCGTACCAGCGGCGACCGCCGCCTGACGCTGGGCGCGGCGCTGATGGCAAGCCTGCGCGCTTCCTTGCAGGACCGTGGCGTGCCATTGTTGCTGAACACGCCGCTGACCGAGTTGACCTACAAGGATGGCCGCGTGACCGGCGTGCTGGTCGAGCGCAACGGGGAAATAGTGCGGCTGACCGCGCGCAAGGGCGTCATTCTCGCCGCCGGCGGTTTCGAATGGAACCAGCAGATGCGCGAACAGTACCTGCCGCAACCGACCCGCGCCGAATGGAGCGTGACGCCGCCGCATGCGAATACGGGAGATGCGATCCGCGCCGGCCAGGCCGTGGGCGCAAAGCTGGACCTGATGGGTTACATGTGGGGCGTGCCGGCGGTGCAGGTGCCGGGCATGCCGCACACGCACCCGATATTTGTCGAACGTTCGCTGCCGGGCGGCCTGATCGTCGATGCCAAGGGCAAGCGCTTCATCAACGAAAACATGGCCTATTCCGAATTCGTGCAGACCATGTACCGCCGCCACCAGGAAGGGCAGGTGGCGACGGTGCCGGTCTGGATGGTGTTCGACGCGCGCTTCCGCAAGAATTATCCGTTCGGTCCATTCCTGCCGGGCTCCGTGATGCCGGACAGCCGCCTGTCGCCGACCCTGCGCGAGATACTGCACCGCGCCGACACGCTCGATCAACTGGCCGGCAAGATCGGCGTCGATCCGTCCACCTTGCGCGACAGCGTGGAAGGCATGAACCGCGCAGCCGCCAGCGGCATCGACACAGAATTCGGCAAGGGAGATAACGTCTTCGATACGTATTACGGCGACATCACCGTGAAACCGAATCCGTGCCTGGCGCCGCTGGTGCAGGGACCATACTACGCCATCAAACTGGTGCCGGGAGACATCGGCACCAAGGGCGGCCTGCAGACCGACCCGCAAGCGCGCGTGCTGGGCGCGGACGGGCAGGCGATTCCCGGCCTGTACGCGATCGGCAATTGCAGCGCGGCCGTGATGGGCACGACCTATCCGGGCGCCGGCTCCACCATCGGCCCTGCGATGGTGTTCGGCATGCTGGCGGCGGACCATATCGCGGCGGCGGGACCGGCTGCCGCATCGCATCCGAGCGTGAAGGAGGCCGGCGCGACGGTGTAATGGTGTGACGGCAGGGAGAATGCGTGACGGCGCATCATCCCGGTGTCATCCCCGCGAAAGCGCACTAGTGTCCGGAATAATTTGATTGACATGTAAAGAAGGGGT
>JAZJZT010000046.1:0-137652 GCA_040389645.1 Pseudomonadota bacterium
ATGATGACCGGTTCCGATTCGATCCGCGACGTGATCGCCTTCCCGAAAACCCAGCGCGCCCAGTGCCTGCTGACCCAGGCGCCGTCGGAAGTCGACGAAAAGCAATTGAAAGAATTGCATATCCGCCTGCGCGCGGCCGAGCCGAAAGTGGCTGGCTGATCCATCTGTTTTAATATGAAAAGGCGCTGCAAGGCGCCTTTTCTTTTAAGCGACTATGAAACCCTACAAGATCCCCGTCTCCGTGCTGGTGGTGATCCACACCGCCGATTTGCAAGTGCTGCTGATCGAACGCGCCGACCGTCCCGGTTACTGGCAATCCGTGACCGGCTCGCTCGATGCGCCGGACGAACCGCTGGCCGCCACCGCCGTGCGCGAACTGTTTGAGGAAACCGGCATCGTTGCCGATGGGACGAACATCGTGCTGCGCGACTGGCACATGTCGAACATCTATGAAATCTACCCGGTCTGGCGGCATCGCTACGCACCCGGCGTCACCGAAAACCTGGAACACGTGTTCAGCGTCGAAGTGCCGAGAGACATCCCGATCGTCCTCAGCCCGCGCGAACACGTGAACCACGTCTGGTTACCTTATCTGCAGGCGGCCGACCAGTGCTTTTCCGCTTCCAACGCGGAAGCGGTATTGCAACTGCCCCGTCAACTCGTCTGAATTTCAGATCTTCCCGCCCAGCGATATAAACACCTGGCGCGGCGCGCCGGACAGCAATGTGGCGAAACTGCCGTCCGGGTCCGTGTTGCGAAAGCCGTTGGTGCCGACCGTGCTGAAATAACGCTTGTCGAACAGGTTGCCGACATTGAGCTGGATCGTCACTTCCCTGAATACGCCGCTGCTTGCCAGCCGGTAGCCGGCGCCCAGGCTGGCCAGCCAGAACGCGGGCACGGATGCATCGTTGAGATAGGTGTAGTAACGCTTGCCGGTGAAATGGGCGCTGGCGCGGCCGAACCAGCCGGCCCGTTCGAACGACAGTTCGCTGTTGAACAGTACCCTGGCATTGTCGACCACGCGTTTGCCGGCCGCGCGCACCACGCCGTTGCCGGCCGCGTCTCGCACCGGGCTGTCGGCGTCCAGGTAATCGGAGCGGTAGCGCGAATCGTTATACGTCGCGGCGTTGAACCAGGACCAGGCCGGCGCCGGTTTCCAGGCCGCCGCTGCCTCGATGCCACTGGTTTCGACCTTGCCCACGTTGACGAAGGTGCTGGGGCAGTTGGCGATCCCGATGCAGTTCGCCACGCTCAGTTGCCGGTTGTCGAAAGCGGCGTGGTAGACAGAAATTGACCCTTGTACCTGCGCGCGCCGGAAACGGTAGCCCAGGTCGGCCGTGACCGACGTTTCCGGCTGAAGGCGGGCGGCGCCGGCGTCGAACGCGGCCTGGCTGGCCGAGAATGGGCCATTGTTGCCGGGCAGGTAGGCGCGCATGTTTTTCGCCAGCGACAGGAAGATTTCGTCGGCCCGGCTGAAGCGGTAGTTCGCGCCGGCCTGCGGCAGGAACGCTTGCGCGGCCGTCAAGGTGCCGGCCGCGCGCGTGCCCTCAAGGCTGCGCGCGACGATATGGGTGCGGGGCGCCTTGAAGCCGGCGTCCAGCGTCAGCTTGTCCAGCGTCATGGTATCGGCCAGATAAAACTGGCGCGTGGTGGTGACAAATTCTTGCCGGAACAATGTCAGGAAGGGATCGGACAGGAAGCGGTCGCTGTCCTGCGGCCCGTCAACGTTATAAAAATTGCGGCGCAAGCCGTGCCGGCTGCGTTCGCCCCAGGCGCCGGCGCTGACGGTGTGCCGGCCGATCTCGTAAGACCAGTCGACGATCGCGCCGTTGCGGTCGATGCTGTATTCGGTGGTGCGGATCGCGATCGGCACGCCCGACGGAGATCTTTGATAGGGCGTGTACCAGTGTCCCTGTCCCTTGTTGTCGTGGTGATATAGAGTGGTTTTCAATGCGCCGGTGCGGCCCGTTTCAAGATCCAGCGTGGCGCCGGCCAGCGTATCGCGGCGCAGGCCGCGCCCGAGAAAATAGGCGTCGTCGGCATTGGTGACGCCGCCGCTGTATCGGCCGTTGGCGGCATCGACGGCACGCTGCCAGTCGGGCGCGTAATTGTCCCAGCCGTAGCCCAGGCGCCTGACCATCTCCAGCGACAGGTCGGCGTAATCGACTTCGTGCCGGTCGGCGGTATTGACGAAGGCGTCCAGGCGCAGGCCGGGCGCGGCGTAGCGCAACCGGGCATTGAACTGGTCCAGGTTTTGTTCTCCCCATCCCTTGCTCTTGTCAGTGCGCTGTCGCGTCGCGCTCAGGTAAGCCTTGACGCCCGATTCCAGCAAGCCGCTGTCGAGCCGGACGAAGCTGCGCCGCGTGTGCGCGCTGCCCACGGTGACATTGGCGCTGGCGCCGGCGGTATCGGACGGCGCCAGCGAAAAAAACTGCACGGTGCCGCCCAGGTTGCTGGTGGAGGCCGTCGCCAGCGTCCCCGCGCCTTGCGAGACGGCGACGCGGCCGATATTGTCCGATGAAATCGCGCGGCTGACGGGCAGACCGCTGTTCGGGCCATAGGTCATGTCGCCCAGCGGCACGCCGTCGAGCGTGAAGCCGAGCTGGTTCTGGCTGAAACCGCGAATGCTGAAATGGGTCGACAATTCATAGCTGCCGAATGGGTCGGACGCCTGAAAACTGACGCCAGGTACTTTTTCCAGCGTCTTCAGGGGACTGCTGCCGGGCAGCGCCTGCTGCAAGTCGTCGCGCGCCAGGGTATGCACTTGCCGGGTCTGACCCTGGCCGAAGATGGTGACGACTTCGAGCGGGCCGGACGGCGCCGCGTTGTCTGCCGTGGCCGCGGCCTGCGCGAACAGCGGCAGCAGCAGGGAAGGGAGGGTAAGTCGGCAGTGTCGAGTCATGGAAATCTTTCCTGTGGATTTTCCGTGCCAGCCCCATGGTATTCCCTTTCGGATGTGCAGTAACATAGAAAATATTCCAGCCTGCAAGTGTTGTTTTCATGCCGCAGGCCATTCTTCCAGGAGAGTCACGATGCGCAAGCGGATGACGCTGACGCTATTGCTGCTGGCGCCCGCCGGCACGCTGCTGGCCCAGGAGCGGGTCCGCATCACGATGGGAGAGTGGCCGCCGTTGATCAGCGCGGCGCAACCGCAATACGGTGTCGTCGGGCGCCTGGTGACGGAAATTTTTGAAGCGGCCGGGCTGGCCGTCGATTATGCATTCGTGCCGTGGAAACGCGCCATGCAGCAGGTGCAGGATGGCCAGGCGCATGCCACGGCGATCTGGGGTCATTCTCCCGAGCGCGACGCGGTGTTCGATTTTTCCGAACCCGTCTTCACCGATGAACTGGTGCTGTACTATCACAAGGACCGCCCGCTGCGGTGGGACGGCAGCGAGGACGATATCGCCGCCTTGCGCGGCGTGACGATCGGCCAGTCGCTCGGTTCGGCCAAGACGCCGATGCTGGAGCGGGCTGAGCGGCGCGGCGAATTGCACTACGAATCGAGCGGCGACGAGCAGACGAATCTGCGCAAGCTGCTGCTCAAGCGCATCGGCGCGGTTGACATGTCGCGCACCTCGGGTAGCTACCTGCTGCAACAGCATTTCAGCCCGGCCGAACGGGCGCATATCGGCCATACCGCCCCGTTCGGGCACTGGCGCTATTGCATGATGTTTTCCAGGAAGGCGCCCGGCAGTGCGCGCTACCTGGCGCTGTTCGACCAGGGCTTGCGGCGCCTCAAGGCCAGCGGGCGCTACCAGCAACTGTGGGATGACTTCCAGCGCGATTTGAAAAGCGCTACCGTGTTCAGCCCACACAATTGAGCAGTGGCAAATAAGCTGTTGGGGTTACAATCAATTCCATGAAAATCCGTGTTGCCACCTATAACATCCACAAGGGCATTTCATACCGCAATCATCCGCGGGTGCATGCCCTCAAACAAGCCATCGGCCAGTTCGATGCCGATGTGGTGTTCCTGCAGGAAGTCCAGGGCAAGCACGACCGAATCGCCGACAAGTTCGGGGAAGAGTCGCACGGCCACCGCCACTGGCCGACCACGGCGCAGCCCGAGTTCTTTGCCGGCGACGGGCGCCATGCTGTCTACGGCATGAATGCCGTCTACGACCACGGCCACCACGGCAATGCGCTGCTGAGCGCGTTCCCGATCGGCACCTGGACCAACCAGGACATTTCGGATCACGCGTACGAGGCGCGCGGCATTTTGCACTGCGTGGTCGACACGCCGGCCGGGCCGGTGCACTGCTATGTCGTGCACCTGGGCCTGTTCGAAGCGGGCCGCACGCGCCAGAGCCAGGCGCTGATCGACGCCGTGCTGGCCTCGGCGCCGGCCGGCGAACCGGTCATCATCGCTGGCGATTTCAACGACTGGCGCAACACGCTGGGCGCGAAATTGCGCAAGGCGCTGGGCGTGGTTGAAGTGTTCGACGAACTCGGTTCGAGTTCCGCGCTGGGCGACATGGTGCGCACCTTGGCGCGGCGCAAGGCGGCGTTGAACCCGGCCCGTACCTTCCCGTCGGCATTGCCCTTCTTTCGCCTCGACCGCATCTACGTGCGCGGCTTCAAGGTGGAGGCGGCGCAAGTGCTGCACGGCCAGGAATGGGCCAGGCTGTCCGACCATTCGCCGATCGTCGCGACGCTGACGCTGGGGTGACGGGCGTATGCGCTCCGTCAATTTCATCGCCGACAATGAAGTGCAATTGCTTCATTGCGGCGGCGATTATTTTCCGGCGCTGCTCGAAGCGATCAACGCCGCCCAGTACGAAATCTATTTTGAAACCTATATCTTTGCCGGCGACGCCACCGGTGAATCGATCCTCGATGGGTTGATGCGCGCCGCGCAGCGCGGCGTCGTGGTGCGGATGATCACCGACTGGTTCGGCACCGGCCACAAGCAGGCCTACCGCATGCATGAACAATTGTTGGCGGCCAAGGTCGAACACCGCATCTTCAACCCGTGGTTCCGGCGCGGCGTCACGCGCACGCACCGCAAGATCTGCGTGGTTGACCGCGAGGTCGCCTTCGTCGGCGGCATCAACATCAACGACGACATGTTTTGCGACTACGACCACAACATCAGCCTGTCGGCGCCGCGCTGGGATTTCGCCGTGGCCGTGCGCGGCCCGCTGGTGAAGGCGATTCACCAGGAAGCGCAGACGCAATGGGCGCGGCTGGGCAGGATGAGCCTGATCAAGCGTATCGGCCTGTATAACGAGATGCGCAAGGTCAACAAGATCGCGCGCCAGAGCACGGTGCAGGCCGGCTTCATCGTGCGCGACAACCTGCGCAACCGCCACACGATCCAGCGCGCCTATCTGCAGGCGCTGGGCCGCGCCAAGAAAAGCGTGTTGCTCGCCAATCCGTATTTCGCGCCGGGGCGCCAGTTCCGCCAGGCGCTGGCCAAGGCCGCCCAGCGCGGCGTCGAGGTCGTGCTGGTGATCGGCGTCGGCGAGATCTGGCTGCAGGATGCCGTCGCCCATTCGTTTTATCCGAAACTGCTGGCGGCCGGCGTCAAGGTGGTCGAATACCACAAGACGCAATTGCACGCCAAGGTCGCCGTCATCGACGACGACTGGGCCACCGTCGGTTCCAGCAATGTCGACGGCCTGAGCCTGTTCCTGAACCAGGAGGCCAATGTCGTCATCAAGGATGCCGCCTTCGCGCAAAGCCTGCGTACCCATATCGAGCAGGCGATCGCCGACGGCGTCGTGATCCACCAGGACGATTTCGCCCACGTCGGCCGGGTGCGCCGCATCGGCTATGAAATCGCCTTCATTTGCTATAAATTATTGATGAGAATATTTGCCGTGGGGAAATACGCTTGAACGATCCTGTCCGTATCGATAAATGGTTGTGGGCCGCGCGCTTTTTCAAGACCCGGTCGCTGGCGGCGGACGCCGTCGACACCGGTAAAGTCAAACTCGATGGCGAGCGCGTCAAGCCGGCCAAAGTGTTGCACCTTGGCGACAAGTTAGCCATCGATAATGGCGCCGACCGCTGGGATGTGCTCGTGCTCGGCCTGTCCGACAAGCGCGGAGGCGCGCCCGTCGCGCGCCTGCTGTATGAGGAAAGCGCCGACAGTATTGCGCGCCGCGATGCCGAACACGAGCGGCGCAAGCTGTTTCCGGAGCCGGCCGCCGATTTCAAGGGCCGTCCGACCAAGCGCGACCGCCGCCAGCTCGGCCGGTTCCACGAAGAATAATGCCGTAGTGCAAAATATGGTACGGATCTGCTATTTTTAGCCCGCCGCGGTCCGCGCCTGCCCGCCATATCCTGCTGCGCCGCAGCAATAGACCCCCGCCTCTAACAAGCCAGTACCCGTTTGACTTTTGCCCCTGGGTGGATAATAGTACGAACGTTCGCAATTATTTCACACGAAGCAAATCGAGTTGGTGGAAAATAGAATTCTCCTGACCTGATTACAACCTTTGAGTGGCAACCATTAATACTTCAATCAAATTTATGCGCAAGGGCGAACTGACTCGCGCAGCGATCCTGGACGTGGCGCTCGACCTGGCCAGCCGGGATGGACTCGAAGGCCTGACCATCGGCTTGCTCGCGGACAAAATGAACATGAGCAAATCGGGAGTGTTCGCGCACTTCGGTTCGCGCGAAGACTTGCAGCTGGAAGTGCTGAAACTGTATCACCACCGTTTCGAGCAGGAAGTGTTCTTCCCCAGCGTGCAGGAACCGCGCGGCATCCAGCGCCTGCGTGCGATGTTTGCGCGCTGGGTCAAGCGCGTCAGCGTCGAGATCGCGTCCGGCTGCATCTACATCAGCGGCGCGGTCGAGTACGACGACCGCCCGGGGCCGATCCGCGAAGAGTTGGTGGCGATGGTGGCGGCCTGGCAGGGTGCCTTGCTGCGCTGCGTGCAGCAGGCGATCGAAAGCGGCGACCTGAAAGCGGACACCGACGCGCAGCAGATGGTGTACGAGATGTACGGCTTGATCCTGGCACTGCATCACGATGCGCGATTCCTGCGCATGCCGGGCAGCGTGGACCGTGCCGTCGTCGGCTTCACGCGCTTGATTGACAATTACCAAAACGCGCCACCGCGGCAGTAAGGCGGCGCGGCAAACAATCACAGGCGGCCGCGGGCTTTCCGCGGTCAGCCTTCCCTTATCAGTCATACGCAGTCAGGAGAAAATCATGGGTCAATACGTCGCGCCAATCCGGGATATGCAATTCGTGCTGCACGAATTCCTCAAGGTCGAAGAGCAACTGAAAGAATTGCCGGCCTACGCCGAAGTCGATGCCGACATCATCAACCAGGTGCTCGAAGAGGGCGGCAAGTTCACCTCCGAAGTGCTGTTCCCGCTGAACCATTCGGGCGACCGCGAAGGCTGCACCCATGATCCGGTGACGAAAGCCGTGACGACGCCGAAGGGTTTCAAGGAAGCGTATAAACAGTACGTCGACGGCGGCTGGGCGGCGCTGGCCTGCGATCCGGAATACGGCGGCCAGGGCTTGCCGGTCGTGTTGAACAATTCCTTCTACGAGATGCTGAACTCGTCGAACCAGGCGTGGACCATGTACCCGGGCCTGTCGCACGGCGCCTACGAGTGCCTGAAGGAACACGGCACCGACGAACAAAAGAAAAACTACCTGCCGAAACTGGTGTCGGGCGAATGGACCGGCACCATGTGCCTGACCGAGCCGCACTGCGGCACCGACCTCGGCATGCTGCGCTCGAAAGCGATCCCGCAGGCCGACGGTTCGTGGACCATCACCGGCAACAAGATTTTCATTTCGGCCGGCGAGCACGACATGTCGGAAAACATCCTGCACCTGGTGCTGGCCCGCGTGCCGGACGCACCGGAAGGCTCGAAAGGCATCTCGCTGTTCCTGGTGCCGAAATTCCTGCCGAACGCCGACGGTTCCGTCGGTGAACGCAACCCGATCAGCTGCGGCGCGATCGAAGAAAAAATGGGCATCCACGGCAATTCGACCTGCCAGATGAACCTGGACGGCGCCAAGGGCTGGATCATCGGCCAGCCGAACAAGGGCTTGAATGCGATGTTCGTGTTCATGAACGCGGCCCGCCTGGGCGTGGGCATGCAGTCGCTCGGCCTGACCGAAGTGGCATATCAAAATGCGCTGGCCTACGCCAAGGACCGCATCCAGATGCGCAGCCTGTCCGGCGTGAAAAGCCCGGACCAGCCGGCCGACCCGATCATCGTGCACCCGGACGTACGCCGCATGCTGCTCACGGCCAAGGCCTACGCCGAAGGCGCGCGCGCCTTCACCTCGTACGCCGCGCTGCAGATCGACCGCGAACTGAACCACCCGGACGCCGACGTGCGCAAGGAATGCGCCGACGAAGTGGCGCTGCTGACGCCGATCATCAAGGCATTCATCACCGACAACGGCTGGATCGCGACCTCGGAAGCGATGCAAGTGTTCGGCGGCCACGGCTACATCTCCGAATGGGGCATGGAACAGTATGTGCGCGACGCGCGCATCAACCTGATCTACGAAGGCACGAACACCGTGCAATCGCTCGACCTGCTGGGCCGCAAGGTCTTGATGGACAACGGCGCCAAGCTGCGCAAGTTCGGCGACAAGGTCAAGGCCTTCGTCGAAGAGAACGGCACCGACGAGGCAATGTCCGAATTCATCACGCCGCTGGGCGACCTGGGCGACAAGGTCGGCAAGCTGACGATGGAAATCGGTATGAAAGCGTTCCAGAACCAGGACGAAGTGGGCGCCGCCGCAGTGCCATACCTGCGCGTGGTCGGCCACATGGTGTACAGCTACTTCTTCGCGCAGATGGCGAAGATCGCGCTGGAAAAAACCGCCGCCGCCGAGGCGTCGGGCGACAATTTCTACAAAGCCAAGCTGGCCACGGCGCGCTTCTACTTCGCCCGCCTGCAGCCTGAAACCGCAACGCTGATCCGCCAGGCCCGTTCGGGCGCCGCCAGCCTGATGGCGCTCGACGCCGATTTGTTCTAAGAATAGACAGAGGACCGATATGACCAATTTCATCGTTAAAAAAGTAGCCGTGCTGGGCGCCGGCGTGATGGGCGCGCAGATCGCCGCGCACTGCGTCAACGCCAAGGTGCCGGTCGTGCTGTTCGACCTGCCGGGAAAAGAGGGCACACCGAAGAACGGCATCGTGCAGCGCGCGATCGACAACCTGAAGAAGATGAGCCCCGCGCCGTTCGGCGACAAAGAGGACGCCTCTCTGATCCAGGTCGCCAACTACGAAGACAACCTGGACCTGCTGGCCGGTTGCGACCTGATCATCGAAGCCATCGCCGAACGCATGGACTGGAAGCACGACCTGTACAAAAAGGTCGCACCGCACATCGCCAAGAATGCGATCTTCGCTTCCAACACCTCGGGCCTGTCGATCAACAAGCTGGCCGAGGGCTTCGATGATGAATTGAAAGCGCGTTTCTGCGGCGTGCACTTCTTCAACCCGCCGCGCTACATGCACCTGGTGGAACTGATCCCGACCGCCGGCACCAAGCCTGAAATCCTGGACCAGCTCGAAGCATTCCTGACGACGACCCTGGGCAAGGGCGTCGTGCGCGCCAAGGATACGCCGAACTTCATCGCCAACCGCGTCGGCGTGTTCGGCATCCTGGCGACCATCCACGAAGCTGAAAAATACGGCCTGTCGGTCGATGTCGTCGATGACCTGACCGGCTCCAAGCTGGGCCGCGCCAGCTCCGGCACCTTCCGTACGGCGGACGTGGTGGGCCTGGACACGATGGGCCACGTGATCAAGACGATGCAGGATTACCTGCCGGAAGATCCGTTCGCCGCCATCTATAAAACCCCGGCCGTGCTGGCCAAGCTGGTCGAGAAGGGTGCGCTCGGTTCGAAAACCGGCGGCGGCTTCTATAAAAAGGTCGGCAAGGATATCCAGCGCCTGGACTTCGCCAGCGGAGAGTACGTGGCTGGCGGCGCGAAAGCGGCCGACATCGTCGCGCGCATCCTGAAGGAAAAAGACCCGGTCAAGAAGATGAAGGCGCTGCGCGAGTCGACCAACCCGCAAGGCCAGTTCCTGTGGGCGATCTTCCGCGACGTGTTCCACTACATCGCGATCCACCTGGACACCGTGGCCGACAACGCGCGCGACATCGACTTCGCGATGCGCTGGGGCTTCGGCTGGAAAACCGGCCCGTTCGAAACGTGGCAGGCATCGGGCTGGTCGCAGATCGCGACCTGGGTCAAGGAAGACATCGACGCCGGCCAGGCGCTGTGCAGCGCGCCGCTGCCGGCCTGGGTGTTCGAGGGACAAGTGGCCGAGAAGGGTGTGCATACCCCCGCCGGTTCGTACTCCGCGGTCTCGAACAGCTACGTGCCGCTGTCGACGCTGGACGTGTATAAACGCCAGGAATTCCGCGCGCCGGTGTTCGGCGCCGACGCGCTGGACGGCGCCACCGCGGGCACCACGGTGTTCGAGGACGACTCGGTGCGCCTGTGGCATTCGGGCGACGAAGTGCTGGTGATCTCGCTGAAAACCAAGATGCACGTGATCGGCGACGGCGTGGTACAGGGCTTGAAAAAAGCGCTGGCCGAAGCCGAACAGAATTACAAGGGCCTGGTGATCTGGAACAGCGATGCAGCTGCCGGCGGCGCGTTCTCGGCCGGCGCCGACCTGCAATCGGCACTGCCGGCGTTCATGCAGGGCGGCGCGAAAGCTCTCGACCCGATCATCCGCGAACTGCAAGACACCTTCATGGCGATGAAATATTCGAACGTGCCGGTGGTGGCGGCTGTCGCTGGCCTGGCGCTGGGCGGCGGCTGCGAACTGATGCTGCACGCCTCCAAGCGCGTGGCGTCGATCGAATCGTATATCGGCCTGGTGGAAGTGGGCGTCGGCCTGATCCCGGCCGGCGGCGGCCTGAAGGAAGCGGCCGTGCGCGCCTCGCGCGATGCGAAAGGCAGCGACATCCTGCACTTCCTGAAAACCGGCTTCACCAACGCGGCAACCGCGAACGTGTCGAAATCGGCGCTCGAAGCGAAGGCCATGGGTTACCTGAAGGAAGACGACCTGATCGTCTTCAACGCCTACGAATTGCTGCACGTGGCGAAAGTGGAAGCGCGCGCGATGTTCGACGCCGGCTACCGTCCTCCGATGAAGCGCGGCGTGACCGTCACCGGCCGTTACGGCTGGGGCACGATCAAGGCGCAACTGGTCAACATGCGCGATGGCGGCTTCATCTCGGCGCACGATTTCAAGCTGGGCGACATGATCGCCGAGATCGTGTCCGGCGGTGACATCGACCAGGGCAGCGTGGTCAGCGAACAGTGGCTGCTCGACATGGAACGCAAGGCCTTCCTGGAATTGCTGAACCATCCGAAGACGCAAGAGCGGATCATGGGCATGATGCAGACCGGCAAACCGGTCCGTAACTAATCGAACGGAAGAACATAATGAGCAAACAACTTCAAGACGCATACATCGTCTCCGCCACCCGCACTCCGATCGGCAAGGCGCCGCGCGGCATGTTCAACAAGATGCGTCCGGACGACCTGCTGGTGCGCGTGCTGCAATCGGCGATGGAACAGGCGCCCGGCCTCGATCCGGCCCTGATCACCGACGCTATCATCGGCTGCTCGTTCCCGGAAGCGGAACAGGGTTTTAATATTGCCCGCCAATCGATCCTGCTGGCCGGCCTGCCGAACACCATCGGCGGCGTCACCGTCAACCGTTACTGCGCCTCGGGCATCACCGCCGTGGCGATGGCGGCCGACCGTATCCGCGTCGGCGAAGCCGACGTGATGATCGCCGGCGGCGTCGAATCGATGTCGATGGTGCCGATGATGGGCCACCATCCATCGATGAACCTGAACATGTTCAGCGACGACAAGGTCGGCATGGCCTACGGCATGGGCCTGACGGCCGAGAAGGTCGCCCAGCAATGGAAAGTCTCGCGCGAAGCGCAGGATGCGTTCGCCGTCGAATCGCACCGCCGCGCCATCGCCGCGCAGCAGGCCGGCTTCTTCAAGGACGAGACCACGCCGGTCGAAATCATCACCCGCACGCCGAACCTGGCGACCGGCGAGATCACCGTGAAAAGCCGCACCGTCGACACCGACGAAGGCGCGCGCGCCGATTCGAGCGTCGAATCGCTGGCAAAACTGAAACCGGTGTTCGCCGCCAAGGGCACCGTCACCGCCGCCAACAGTTCGCAGATGTCGGACGGCGCCGGCGCCTTGTTGATCGTCAGCGAAAAAATCCTGCGCGAGCACAACCTGACGCCGCTGGCCAAGTTCTCCTCGTTCGCCGTGCGCGGCGTGCCGCCGGAAATCATGGGCATCGGTCCCAAGGTCGCGATTCCGGAAGCGTGCCGCCTGGCCGGCATCACCCAGGACCAACTGGACTGGATCGAACTGAACGAAGCCTTCGCCGCGCAGGCGCTGGCCGTGATCGGTGATCTGGGCCTGGACCCGTCGAAGGTCAACCCGATGGGTGGCGCGATCGCCCTGGGTCACCCGCTCGGCGCGACCGGCGCGATCCGCGCCGCGACCGTGGTGCACGCACTGCGCCGCAACAAGCTGAAATACGGCATGGTGACGATGTGTGTCGGCGCCGGCATGGGCGCGGCCGGCATCTTCGAAGCCGTGTAAGGTCCACATAACATCATCAGCAAGAAGGGCGCCGCCGTGACAACACGCGGCGCCCTTAATCACATTGGAGAGTACATGGACATTTTGAGCAGCAAGGCCGGCGGCATCCTCACCATCGAGTTCAACCGCCTGGAGCGCAAGAACGCGATCACCGCCGTGATGTACCAGGCGATGGCCGACGCGATCACCGACGCCGAAGGCGACGACAGCGTGCGCGCGATCCTGATCACCGGTAAGCCGGAGATTTTCACGGCCGGCAATGACCTCGACGACTTCCTCAAAAACAGCGGCAGCGGCACCCTGGAAGACCGCCCGGTATTCCAGTTCATGCGCGCGCTGAGCGGCGCAAGTAAGCCGGTGGTGGCGGCCGTCAGCGGCGCGGCGATCGGCATCGGCACGACATTGCTGCTGCACTGCGACTTGGTGTACGCGGCCGACAACGCCAAATTCTCGCTACCGTTCGCGCAGCTTGGCCTGTGCCCCGAATTCGCGTCCAGCGCGCTGCTGCCGCACGTGGCCGGCCACGCGCGCGCCGCCGAAAAACTGATGCTGGGCGAACCGTTCCTGGCGCAGGAAGCGTATGACATGGGCCTGGTATCGAAAGTGCTCCCGGCCGCCGACGTGCTGGCGCACGCGCAGGCGCAGGCAGCCAAGCTGGTCGCGCTGCCCGCCAGCTCGATCCGCACCACCAAGCGCCTGATGAAAGCCGGCCGCGCCGAAATCGTGCCGGCCGCGATGTCGGTCGAAAGTAAGCTGTTCGGCGAAATGCTGCAGGCGCCGGAAGCGAAGGAAGCATTCACGGCCTTCTTCGAAAAGCGTAAGCCGGATTTCAGCAAATACTGCTAAGCGGAGCATCTTGTTGATGGCAAGAGGGGCGCGAACTATGGATGAGTTTCGACTCTGAAAACGCTCCAGCAGCCTGCGGCGGGGCGCCCCGCTATATGAGGTTCTCCCCGGACAAGCCCGTTCCCCTTATTGTGGTTTTTGGTGGTTATTTGATATAATGGCCGTAACAACTAATCCGCGACGCCGGTGTGGCTAGACCATCTGGAGCGCGGGGGAAAAAGCCGGCGCAAGCCGGTTTTTTCATTTTGAGGAAGCGAACATGGCAGGAGCGACGGTCCCAGCCTCGGCGCCGCTGCGCACGCGTGTCTACATCGATGGCTACAACCTGTACTATGGCTGCCTGAAAGGCACGCCATACAAATGGCTGGATTTGTTTGTCCTGTTCGAACGCCATATCCTGCCGTCCAGCGCGCCGAACGCCAGCGTACTGCTGCCGTTGAGTATCAAGTACTTCACTGCCAAGATTCTCGA
This sequence comes from Pseudomonadota bacterium, assembly GCA_040389645.1. Lineage (GTDB taxonomy): Bacteria > Pseudomonadota > Gammaproteobacteria > Burkholderiales > Burkholderiaceae_D > Rugamonas. Next base: position 13,922 of record JAZJZT010000046.1, read on the forward strand.
GCAGGCTGCGAAAGCGCTGGACTCGGTGTCGTCGCAGGCGCGTTACCACACGGCGTTGCGCAAACTCTACGATGGGCGAATCGAGCTGATCGAGGGATATTATTCGCTGACCGAATCCAAGGCCAGGCTGGTCAACGCGGCCGCGCCGGCCACCTGGGCCCGCGACTGCCCGCAAACCCTGGTCTGGAAATTGGAAGAGAAGCAATCGGACGTCAACCTGGCGCTGCAGGCCTATCACGACGCGATCACCGGTGCTGTCGAGCAGGTGGTGATCGTTACCAACGACACCGACATCGCCCCTGCGCTCAAGCTGATCCGTATGCATACGGCGGTGAAGATCGGACTGGTCGTGCCGGTCAGACAAGGAGTGCGGATGCCCAATACCGACCTGGTAAAACTGGCGCACTGGACTCGCACTCACATCAATGCGGACGAGCTGGCCGGCTCGCAGCTGCCGCGTGTAATTGTCGGCGGCAAGAGTCCCACGATTAAACCGGATTCCTGGTACGCCCGGCCGGATCTGCTGAAACAGGTGCTGGAGCGGGCGGGCGGTGTGGTGGGTGGCCGCGCCAAGGCTTTCAAGTGGCTGCAGGCGGTGAATCCCTACTTTGACGGTCTGGCGCCGATCGACTTGCTCGACACCGACGAGGGCGCAGAGCGCGTGCGCGCTTACATCACGCAATACGAGCTGGACCATCCGCGTGAATGATGTCTATAAAATAGCTATTTAACATCACGGGAAGCCTTTAGCCTTTTCTGTCCTCCCCGCGCGTCGCAGCAATGGCGGACGTTGCGCATTTTATCCGCCGCTCGCTTCCAGCGCGCTGCGCTCCATCTTGCGGGCCGGATTGCCGACATAGACGCCATCGGCCTCGGTATTTTTTACCAGCACGGCACCGGCGCCGATAAAACTGCGCTCGGCGATCTGCAAGCCGTCGCGCAGCACGGCGCCGACGCCTATGAATGCCTGTTCCCCGATTTTTACATTGCCACCCAGCGTAACGCCGGCCGCGATGAAGGCGTGATCGGCCACCTGGCAATGGTGGGAAATGTGCGCGGCGCTGCGGATGATGACGTTATTGCCGATGCGGGCGAACGGCTGGATGATCGCGTGTTCGTAGATCAGGCAATTGTCTCCGACCTGCAAGTCCGGCCAGGTGCTGGCGCGGCTGGAGACATAGCTGATGAATTCATAGCCCAGCGCGCGCGCCTGTTCGTAGCGCGCGCGGCGCAAGCCGTTGATCGCGTGGTAGCCGAGCGGGATCAGCAGGCGCACTTCGCCGGGCGGATAGTGTTCGCGCAACTGTTCAAACGGGACGACCGGCAAGCCTTCGTGCGAGGGCGCGCGCAAGAAGGCCTGGTCCACCGTGAACGCCGCCACCCTGTACGGGCTGTCGTGCGTCAGGCAAAACCAGGCCAGGCTGGCGAAGCTGTCGGCGCCAAACAGGACCACATCGTTCGTTTGCGTCATTGTCATGCTTCCATGGAGAGAGTGGATGTCGCAGGCGTCCTTGCCTGTTCCAAAATTTCCCGCAATGCCGATACGACCTGCGCGCACTGCTGCGCGCTCATGCTGGCGAACCAGGGCAGTCCCAGCGCGTGGTCGGCCAGGTGCTCGGTGACAGGCAAGTGGATATCGCCAGCCGGACCGCAACACGGATATGGCGCGAAGGCGGGGTGGCGCGGCAGCGGAGGATAATACCAGCGGCGCGTCTGGATGCCGGCCGCGGCCAGTCCGTCCGCCACCACCTGCGCAGGCAGCGGCAGGCTTGCCGTCAGGGTCGCGGGCAAGGCGCCGCCATCGTAACCCTGTTGCAGGCGGACTCCTGGCAGCGCAGCCAGCGCCGGCGCATAGGCTTGCCACAGCGCCTGGCGCCGCGCCTGCCGTTCGGGCCAGCGCCGCCATTGCGCCAGCGCCACCGCGGCGGCGTATTCCGACAGCTTCGCATTGCCGCCGGCTTCGCGCGCCAGGCCATCTTCGAAACCGAAATTGGACAGGCGCCGCACGCGCGCCGCCAGCGCCGCGTCGCGCGTGACGAACGTGCCGCCTTCGCCGATACCGAATGGTTTGGTTGCGTGGAAGCTGAAGGCGACGGTGGCGCGCGCGCCGATCGCCTGGTTGCCGAATGCGGCCGCCGCATCGATCAGGACGGGGATGCCCGTGTCTTGGACAAACGCATCCCATCCGGCCGCGTCGACCGGGCAGCCGAAGGTCGCCACCGGCATCACCAGCGCCAGCCGGCGCCGCTGCGCGGCCTGGCGCGCCAGTTCGGGCGTCAGTTGCCAGGTGCCCGGCGCGATATCGGCAAACACCGGGACCAGTCCGTTGCGCAGTATCGCAGCGGCGACGGCGGGAAACGTGAAGGCCGGCAGCAAGACTTCCGCTCCCGGCGGCAGGTCCAGTGCGGCGATGCCCAGTTCCAGCGGCGCGGTGCCGGTATTGAGGGTGACCACGTGCAGCGGAGACGTGGCGCCGCCTTGCGCCACCGCCGCTGGCCAGCGGGCGGCCAGCGTCTGCTCCAGTTCGCGCACCAGCGGGCCGAAGTTGGTGTACCAGCGCGCTGCGTCGATCCTCCGCAGCCACGGCAGCAATTCTTCCGCCGTCGGAAGGTCGGGGATCAGTACCTTGATGTTATGCATTGCATTCCAGTGGGATCAAGCCGGGCAGGGATGCCTGCGCGATCTCGAAATGTTCGGCCGGCAGCCCGGCGCACCAGCGCTGCCACATGTGCCGCACCGCCAGTTCCAGCCCGCGCGCGACAGTGGCGGGCTGGCGCAGCGGGGCCGTTTGCCAGCGCTCGCGCAAGCCTGCGCGCAGGCTGGCCAGGGCCGGAATCGAACCGGCCCAGTGCACGGCGATGCGCACGAATTCCTGCCTGTCGCGCGCGATCCAGTCTTCCAGCCCGAGGCGGCCGAGCACCGCGCCGGACTGGCAATGGGCACGGCTTGGGCCGCGCAGCGTCACGACGGGCACCCCCATCCACAAGGCAAAGTTGGTGGTGGTGCCGCCGGTGTAGGGCCAGGTGTCCAGGATGAGATCGACCTCGTGGTGCAGGCGCAGGTAATCTTGCAGCGTCACCGGCGGATGGAACAGCAGGCGTTCGGGTGCGATGCCGTGATGGGCGAAGCGGGCGGCCAGTCGCTGTGCCTGCGCGGGATCGCCGACATGCCCGAGCAGCAGGCGCGAGCCGGCTGCCTCGCGCAGCACTTCGCTCCAGGTGGCGATGACGTCGTCGCTGAACTTGTTGGTGCGGTTGAAGCTGCCGAAAGTGATGTAGCCCTTGTCGAGCGCCGGCAAGGGATTGACGGGCGGCGTTCCGGTCGGCGGTGAAAAGGTGCCGGAAGAGGGCAGGCGGGCAAATTTTTCGCGATAAAAATGTTCATACAGGCCGTGCGGCGCATTGAAGCGGTCGCACAAGACATAATCCATCGCCTGCAGCCCGGTGGTGTTCGGGTAGCCGATCCACGTCACCTGCACCGGCGCCGGCTTGCGGGCAAAGACCAGCAGGCGGTTGTGGGCGGTGTGGCCGGACAGGTCGAACAGGACATCGATGCCGTCGGCGCGGATTTGCGCGGCCAGCGCATCGTCGCTCAAGTCCGCCACCTGGCGCCAGCAATGGCTTGCCCCGCGCAGTTCGGACGTGATCCCGTCTTCCTGCCGGTGGGTCGAATAGACCCACAGTTCGACGCTGGCCGGATCGAGGGCGGCCCAGACGGGGAAAATGAAGAAGGCGACGGCGTGGTTGTACAGATCGTCGGAAACAAAGCCGAGGCGCAGGCGGCGCTGCGGATCGCGCGCGTTCGGATGCTCGGGCCACGCCGGCATCAGCGCGTTTTCAAAGCGCGTGCCAAATGCTACGTGCTCGGCGAAAATGGCGGCCGGCGTCAGTGTAATGTCGTGCGACAGGCAAAACAGCAGGTTGCCGTGCATGCGCGCCGCATCCGGTTGCAGCGCCAGCGCGCGCCGGAAGCAGTCCGCCGCTTCCGCGTGCCGGCCCTGGCTGAGCAGCACTGTGCCGAGGTTGCAACGGGCTTCGACATACTCCGGATTGAAGGCGAGCGCGCGCCGGTAACTGGCCGCCGCCTCGTCGCCGCGGCCCTGGCTCATCAGCGCCGTCCCCAGCCCATAATGCAGCTCGGCCGACTGAGGATCCGAGGCCAGCGCCTTTTGATAACAGTGCATCGCTTCGTCCGGCCGCTGCAGCTCGGCCAGCGCATAGGCCAGGTTGCAGCTGGCGGCGGTATGGGTTGGATCGAGCGCGATGGCGCGTTGCGCGCAGCGCAATCCTTCGGCAAAATCACCGGCCTCGTTGGCATTTTTTGCGGCGTTGCTCCAGGCCGACAAGCGTCCGGCATCGAGCGCCACGCTGCGCCCGAAACACTGGCTGGCGAATGCGAATTGCCGCAGCCTGAGCAGCGCCAGGCCCAGGTGGTCCCATATTTCCGCATCGGCTGGCAGCAGTTCGCTGGCCCGGCACAAGGCTGGCGCCGCGTCCTGGTTCTGGTCCATTTTCAGCAGGGCCACGCCGCGCAGATGCCATACCTTGCCGTCGCATGGATGCTGATCCAGCATGGCGCGGGCGGCGGCCACGACCCCGTTAAAATCGTTAGCCTCGAAGCGGCCCAGCAAATCGGCCATCGCCTGGGGCGCAACTTGCTGCTGGCGCGCGGCTATCTCGTCAGGGAACAGTTGCTGCGCCAGTTGCCGGATCTGCTGTTCCGGCATCGCTTCCTTGCTCGCCACGACCCACAGATCGAAGGCGCTGAGACGGCGCTTGCCCGCGGCGCTCTGAAAGCCGGCGCCGTGCAATGCCGTCGTCAGCGTCGTCAGGCGCACGTCGTACGCATGGCTCAGGCATGGCGCATCGGCGCAGGTGACGGCGACGTAACCTTCGGGTTTTAATATGCGCAGGAACTCGCCGAACATGGCGGGCATCAGGCCGATATCGATATGTTCGAAGGTGTCGGCGCAGTAGATCGCTTGCACGCTGGCCGTTGCGATGGCTTGCAGTTCCGGCATCGATCCGACCGCGCGCACTGCGCTGGCGGGACCGGAGCCGTACCCGCGCCATGCCTGCCATTGGAAAACCGCGGGTGGGTTTGCGCCGGCAGGGCCGAAATTCAGGTGCAGGATGGTGGAGGAAGACATGACGCATGATAAGACAACGCTGGAATGTCATGCAACACGGCAAGAGCCAGCAGGCGATGCCGCTTGCTTTTGCTTACAAATTTTCCGGCAGATGAAACAGGCCCGCGGCGCCGGCGCGTCTACAATCGCCCGAATTGAACCAGGATATAAGGCCGCGCCATGCCCATCAACGATTCCGTCTTTGTCGAAATCGAGTTTTTCCTGCTGGTCGCCTTTTCGCTGATCCTGCCGGCCGCGATCTATGGCTTCATGATGTGGAAGAAGGCGATTTCGCGCCTGACGGTATTCGGCTTCGGCGTCAGCCTGATCGTCATCGCCGGCATCAATGTCGTCATCTTGAAATTGCTGGCCGACCTGGCCGGCAAGACGCCGTCGCTGATCGACGACCGCTTTTTCACGTCGGAGATGTCGTTTGCGTTGTACCTGTTTCCCGCGCTGTTCGCCGGGATCGGTATCAACATCATTTCGCACCTGTTGATCAGCCACCTGGGCGAGGCGGAGCGCCAATACGACCGCGACCAGCGCGCGGCGGCCGACGCGGCTGCGCGCGGCGAGCGGGAGGCCGGCCGCAAGTCCTGATTCACACGTCGCGGCACACGGCATCGGCGGCCTGCGCCGCCTTGGTGGTGCCGCTGCGGATCGACGTCACCGCCGCCGCGATCGCCAGCACGACGATGCCGCAACCGACCCACGGCAGCGCGTCCACGCCGGCGGCATCGACGACGACACCGCCGGCGGCCGTGCCCAGCGCGACGCCGACGTGCATCGCCGACATGTTGACGCTGACGCCGACATCGGCATGGGTGCGGTCGCTCTGGATCAGGTAATTCTGCACCACCGGCGAGATGGTCCAGCTCAGGCAGGCCCACAGCATCATGCACGGAAAAAACAGCAACGGCGAGCCGCCGGCCAGCAGCAGCGCGCCCATGCTCGCAAGGTACAGCGCGGGACTGAGCACGACGGCGCGCCTGGCGCCGGCGCGGTCCGAGAACCAGCCGCCGAGGTAGGCGCCGCTCACGCCGGCCACGCCGAACAACATGTACAGCAGGCCGACCGCCGCGCCGTCCAGGTGCAGCTTGGCCTGCGCATACGGCGTCAGGTAGGCGAACAGCGTGAAATGCCCGGCGATCATCAGGATCGACACCAGTTGCGCGCTGAGCATCTTGCGTTGGCCCAGGTGGCGCCAGTAACTCGACAGTGGAATCGCGGCGCCCGGAGACAGGGCCGGCAACAGCGCGCGTATTGCCGCCAGCAGCGGCAGCGACAGCGCGGCCAGCACCTGGAACATCGCGCGCCAGCCCCATGCCTCGCACAGCGCCAGCCCGATCGGGATGCCCAGCACCAGCGAGCCGCTGATGCCCATGAAGATGATGCCGATCGCGCGTCCCTTGCGCTCGGGCGGCACGATCCGCGACGCGATGGTGGCCGCCAGCAGGCAGCTCAGGCAGCAGGCCAGCGCCATCAGCATGCGCGCCGCGCACAGTTGCGCGTAATTGGCGCTGAACGCGGCTAGCAGGTTGCTGACGCCGAAGGCGGCCACCGCCCAGCACAGCAGCGTCTTGCGCTCGATGCGCGCCGTCGCCAGCAACAGCAGCGGCGCGCCGAGCGCGTAGGTGATCGAGAAGATGCTGGTCAGTTGTCCCGCCGCGCCGACGGATACGTGCAAGTCTTGCGCGATGACGGGGAGGATGCCGATAAAAATATTTTCATCGACGCCGGCGAGGAACGCGGTCAGTGCGAGGAGACACAGTTGTATGCCCATCATCCATCCGATATCGGCGATCCCGCCCGGACATCTGCTCCGGGAACGGGCAATGCGAAGAATCGGGTTTCGTGATGCGGCTTCGGTTATCCCAGCGAATCCCTAATGTAGGGGACTTGTATAAAAATGGCAAGCCCGCCGGCTGTCGTATTTTGTTCTCATCTGTTTTAACAAAAAACGTTATAAGGTCTGCGATATCCACATCCGGTCGCGATGTGAGATGGCTCAGGGCCGCCGAATATGGTTATGTGAAAGGAAACTTTTGAATTTGAATTTCCTGCGGTTAAGATGAGAAAATCGTCTATCGCAAGGAAAAACCAGATGCCTGTTTCACCATTCCGTCCGCCGCATGCCGCCCCACAACCCCGGCTGCGCCGCATTGCGCTCGCCTGCGCGCTGGCCGCTTCCATCGCGCCGCCGGCGCACGCGGCCGAAGCGGAAGCCAGTACCGACGGCGTGGCCGCGCTCGACCAGGTGACCATCCTCGGCTCGCGCGCCAAGAACCGCACCGTGTTCGACAGCGCGGTGCCGATCGACCGTTTTAGTGCGCGCGAAGTGAGCAACGCGCTGTCGTCGGGCGAGGTCGGCGCCGCGCTGCAAAATCTGTCGCCATCGATCAATTTCGCGCGCATCGAATCGAGCGGCGCGTCCGATTCCGTGCGCGGCATCCAGTTGCGCGGATTGGCGCCGGACCAGGTGCTGGTGCTGATCAACGGCAAGCGGCGCCACGCCAGCGCGCTGCTCGACACGGAAAGCAGTTTCGCCGGTACGGTGCCGGTCGACATCAACGCGATCCCTCCCGGCGCCATCGACCACATCGAGATCCTGCGCGACGGCGCCGGTGCGCAATACGGCAGCGACGCGGTGGCCGGCGTCATCAACATCGTCCTCAAAAACGCCAAGAGCGGCGGCTCGGCCTCGGTCAGCTACGGCGCCAACCACACGGATTTCGAACCGACCAGACAGACGCTGACCGACGGCCAGACCGTCATCGTCAACGCCGATTACGGCGTGCCGCTGGGCGACGCCGGGTATTTCCGGTTTGGCGCAGAAACCCGGCGCCGCTCTCCTACCGAACGCGCCGGCCCGAGCGACGCCGGCTGGACTTCGTGGAATGCGACACCGGCCGACCTGGCGCTGGACGGCAAAGTGCTGTTCAAATCGGGCGATTCGAAACAGGACAACGACTACCTGTTTTATAACGCGCTGCTGCCGCTGCGCGCCGGCCTTGACGCATACTCGTTCGCCACGCTGAACCGGCGCCAGGCCGACGGCAGCGCGTGGTTCCGCTTCCCCGGCGACCCGTCGAACGTATTGGCGATTTATCCCTCCGGCTACCGTCCCGTCACCCATGGCGACAAGACCGACGCCAGCATCGTCGCCGGCCTGCGCCTGGCCGACGGCGCGTGGAACTGGGACGTCAGTGCGCGCCACGGCGGTGACAAGTTCCGCTACGACCTGTCCAATTCCGTCAACGCCTCGCTCGGCGCGGCCAGCCCGACGGCTTTTCACCTCGCCACTTTCGACTATCAACAGGATGCGTTGAACCTGGATGCGACGCGCGAACTGGACCTGGGATGGAATGCGCCGCTGAACCTGGCGTGGGGCGCCGAATACCTGCGCGAGACTTACCGCAGTTCGCCGGGCGATCCGGCCTCGTACGCGGGCGGCGCGTTCACCGATGCGCCGCCGGGGGCGCAGGCCGGACCGGGCCTGCGCCCGGCCGATGCCTTCGACGGCAGCCGCCACGTCACCTCTGTGTATGCCGACATCGAGACCGAACTGAATAAACGCCTGCTGCTCGGAGCGGCGGCGCGCTATTCCGATTACAGCGATTTCGGCAGCGCCTCGACCGGCAAGCTGTCGGCGCGCTACAAGGTGGCCGACAACTTCCTGCTGCGCGGCGCCCTGTCCAACAGTTTCAGAGCGCCGGCGCTGGTGCAGACGGGCTTCCGTTTCGCGACGCTCAATTTCAATGCCGACGGCAGCGGCCTGCAGACGGCGGCGCTGCTGCCGGCGTCCGACGCGCTGGCGCGCAGCTTCGGTGCGCAAGCCTTAAAACCGGAAAAATCGACGAACCTGTCGCTCGGCCTGGCCTGGCGCGCGACACCGGCCACCAGCGTCACGCTCGACGCCTATAAAATCCGCATCCGCGACCGCATCACGCGCAGCAGCGATTTGCAGAGCGACGCCGTGACGACTTACCTGGCCGCGCGCGGCCGTAGCGAGATCCAGTCGGTCGCCTACCTCGCCAACCTGCTCGACACGACAACCAGGGGCATCGACGCGGTGCTGAACCACGATTTACCAATCGCCGGCGGCAAGCTGAATTTGAACGCGGCGGTCAATTTGAACAAGACCACGCTGGACCGGGTACGCACCGGTTCCGCCGCGCTGGCGCAGATCGACCCGGACCTGTCGCTGCTGACCGATGCAAGCCTGTTCCGCATCAAGCACGCGTCGCCGAAAAGCAAGCTGATCCTCGGCGCCGACTGGCAGGGAGTGAAATGGGGCGTGCAGGCGCGCGCCACCCGTTTCGGCGCGCTGCAGGATTTTGTGTATGACGACGAAGCGCCGCTGGTCGATGGCGTGCATGCACAGCGCTTCGGCGCGGTCTGGTCGCTGGACCTGGAGGCGCAACTGAAACTGACGAAACAGTTGACGCTGGCGCTGGGCGGCAACAATATATTGGACCGCTATCCGCAGCGCGTGCGCCAGACCAATGCCGCGACCTATGGCGGCGCATTACCCTATAACTTCATCAACCCGATCGGGGTCAACGGCGCCTATTTCTATGGCAAGTTGAGCTACACATTTTAATTAAAACCAAAGGCATTTCATGGCATTCCGTATTTCCAAATTCATCGCCCCGGCGCTGCTCGGCGCGCTGCTGACGGCACAAGCCCACGCCGGTTCGGCACTGGTGCTGATGAGCGACTTCGGCACCGCCGACGGCGCCGTCTCCGCCATGCACGGCGTGGCCTATGGCGTCGATTCGAAGCTGACGGTGTCGGACTTGACGCACCAGATTCCCGATTACGATATCTGGCTCGGCGCCTACCGCATGTACCAGACCGCCAACTACTGGCCCGAGGGCAGCGTGTTCGTTTCCGTCATCGATCCCGGCGTTGGCACCAGCCGCAAGTCGGTGGTGCTGAAGACGAAAGGCGGGCGATATTTCGTTGGACCGGACAATGGCCAGTTCACCCTGATCGCCGAACGCGACGGCGTGGCCGAATTGCGCGAGATCGATGAAACGGTCAACCGCCTGCCCGGTTCTTCCGAGTCGTACACCTTCCACGGGCGCGACGTGTACGCCTATGTCGGCGCGCGCCTGGCGTCCGGCCAGATCAGCTATGAACAGGTCGGCCCGGTCTTGCCGGCGGCGTCGGTCGTGAAACTGGCGTACCAGAAGCCGGCGCGCAACGGCGACGTGATCCGCGGCATCATCCCTGTGCTGGACGACAAGTATGGCAATGTCTGGACCAATATCCCGAAATCGCTGTTCCAGGAATTGCACATCGGCGTCGGCGACAAGGTCAAGGTGCGCTTCCTGCACAATGGCAAGCAGGTGGCGCAGGTGGTGGCGCCGTTCGAAAACACTTTCGGCGGCGTAGCCAAGGGCAAGCCGCTGGTCTACCTGAACAGCCTGCTGGACGTGGCGGTGGCGATCAGCCAGGGCAATTTCGCGAAACAGCACCATGTCAGTTCCGGGCTGGACTGGCAGATCGAGGTCAGCAAGGTCAACAAGTAAGCGGCGCGCGCCCCATGCCTGCACGGCGCCATTGCTGAAGACGCGGGCCGGGCCGGATGTGCACTGTCGGAAAATATGGCACGCACCCGGCCGCTAGGCGGCGCAGCCGTCCAGGCCGGGTAAGAATCCCCATTAAAACAGGTGCTTGGCGCTACTGGCACAGTCCATGCTCATACCCCGGGTGAACATCACCAACCTGGAGATTTGACATGAAGACTTTCGTATCCGGCCGCGTCGCGGCACGCATCGCCGGCACTGCCGCCTTGCTGTTGTGCGCGGCGCCGGCATTCGCGTTCCCGGCCTTCGGCAACACGCGAGACTGTTCCAAGCCGGTCACCTACACCGAGGTCAATCTCGACGGCCGCAAGATGCATTTCACCGTCGATATCACCGACCATAACCACAATGTCATCGCCAACCTCGACCTGGGGGACATTCCCGGCCACGGCAGCGCAACGATCGACATCGATCCGAAAAAGGATTTGAAGGGCACCAACGAGCAAAACTGCGACGCCACCAACCACAGCTGGCTGGTGACCGCGAATGGCGGCGTCGGCGCACGCGCCGACCTGGAACTGGTCACGGTCCTGGTCGACCCGGTCACCGGCCTGCACACGATCGGCAGCAATGCCGGCATCCTGCTCGACAATCCCCAGGTGCTCGGCCTGTTTTCGGTTCCCGACCTGTGGGGCGACACCGATAACGACGGCGTGCTCGACGACGACGACTTTCTGTACAGCCTGATCGATTTCGCGCAGGTGCCCGCTGCGCTGGTATTTTCGCCGCAACAAATCTTCAATGTCGTCAACGGCGAAGTGGCCGGCCTGCCTGGCATGCGCTTCAGCACCACGCCGTTTGTGTTCGACCCGGTGACCGGTTTTGGTCCCGGCACGCCGTACAACGGCACGGCCCAGGTATTGACCCAGCATAACGTCGCGCCTATACCGGAGCCGGCCACGCTGGCGCTACTGGGTCTGGGCCTGGCGGCCTTCGGCCTGACGCGGCGCGCCCGGCCCGGTGCAGCCTGACGCGATGCGCGGCCGGCGCGGCGCCGGCCCTGTGGCCGCGCCAGCGGCCATGGCCGCCTGCCGCCATGGTGTTGCGATCTCCATGTCGATACCGCACGACTGGATTTGCCAATAGATAACTTTCCGCTAGAATGGTCACGCCGCCGGCGCCGCGCCGCGCGCACTCACGGGAAGGAATCGGCATGATGGAGAGCACGGCGACAGCGCTGGCCACGGAGACGCAAGTGCGGCATCTGCGACAAGTGCTGTTGTGGCCATTGCGGCTGATGCCGTCGGGCGGTTCCGACCAGACTCACCAACGGCCGTGGGAAATCCTGCGCGGCCTGGGAGAAACCACGCCACCGGCTTCTCCGTGGCGCGAAGTGGTCGACGAATTCAATGGCGACAGCGCCAATTTCCACGAACGCCACTACAACGAATTCGTCACCTTTCTGCCGTTCGTGCAGCGCTTCCTGTACGGAGAGGCGCGCAACGGGCGCGCCGCGCGCGAGGGCGGCCAGGCCGGCATGCGCGTGTTCCGGCGTGCCGATATCGCGCAGGTGCGCGTCGTCGCGCGCGCCGGCGATGCGCCGCTGCTGTTGAACATCGTCCACGTCGACCTGTATTTCTTTTTCGATGTCGACGTCGTCATGCTCAACGTCGAAGTCAGCGCCGACGACCTGCCGCTGGCCCAGGCGCAGGAATTGCTGTACCGCTTCGGGCGCGGCTACCCGGCCGGCTGGGACGACGACGGCCAGGCGCTGCACTGCATGCACAGCGTCGAATGGCTCGATGCGCAAGGTCAGGTATTGGCCCGCTCCGACGCGCAGCAGCGCGACGCCTTCCTTTCCCACGTCTGCCGGCACCGCGCCCCGCGCATTGCCGCGCACTGGCAATTCCTGCTCGAACCGCTGGTCTACGATTTGAGCGAACAGGAAGGCGCGCTGCGCTACCGCCAGATCGAGTACTACCGGATGCCGGTGATGGCCTACCTCGCCGTCGACAATCCCTGCGCGTTGACGCGCAACGATTTCATCCGGCTCGGCCTCGTCACCGGCCAGGGAGACGTTGCGCCGGTCGACCAGGGCGCCAATTACGTGGCCGCGACATTGCCCTACGCCGAACAGCATTTGACCGATTTCGAACAGCAATTTTGTTACGACCGCTTCTGGGCCGCCGGCGGCGCCGCGCCGAACACGCGCTACCTGTGCAGCGGCCACGCGCTGGTCGTGGTCGGCGACGCGCGCTCGGCCTTCTACACCAGCCGCGACCGCGGCGTGCTGGCGCAATTCCGGCACCAGCATTTTTTGCTGTTCCTGATCGCGCACTTGCAGAAGGCATCGCTGCTGATGTTTTCCGACCGGCTGGCCGAAGCGCTCAATTGCCTGAACGTGGTCGACGCGCGCAGCGTGCGCCGTTTCAAGCGCCGCATCCGTTCCTCGTTCGAAGGCTTTTTGCGCTTCACGCACCGCTACTGGTTCCAAGAGATTTCAGAACAGGCGCAGGTGCGCGCATTGTTCCACATGTGTTCCAGGCACCTGGCGCTGGAACACCTGCACGCCGAAGTCAAGGTGCGCGTGGCCGACATGAACGCCTACCTCGATGCCGACAGCCTGCGCCGGCAAGCCAATACCGTGGTGCGCCTGACCGTGGTGACGATCTTCGGCCTGATCGGTACCGTCACCACCGGCTTCCTCGGCATGAATCTGATGGCCGAAGCCGATTCGCCGATGGAGCGCCGTTTGACGATCTTCGCGCTGGTGTTCGTCATCACGACCGTGCTGACCGCCTACACGATGGTGAAATCGAAACGGCTGTCGGATTTTCTGGACGTACTGTCCGACGAGCGATTGTCGGCCTGGACCAAGACCAAGGCGCTGATCGCCGTCTGGCGGCCGGACAAGGATTGACGCAATTCATCACGCCGGCTTGTGCACCATCAGCCAGTACACGACCAATAAACCGCCGAAGGCGGGGAAGCCGAGCGCGGTCCACCATTGTTCGTAATGCCAGTAGCGCGCCGGCAGCGGCGTGCCGCTGGCGGCCGCGGCGGAGGCCATGTCGCGCATGCGTAATTGCAGCCACACCACCGGCAGCCAGCACGCGCCGGCCAGCGCATACAGCGCGAGCGACCAGGCGATCCAGCTGGACGACAATGTAAAACCGGCCAGGTGCATCATCCAGAAACCGGACAGCGGCTGGATGATGACGGCCGGCGTGGTGAACCACCAGTCGGCCCTGGCGACGAGTTTTGTCACCAGCGCGATGGCCGGCACATTGCCGCTGCGGTTGGCCATGAACATGTAGAAGGCGGTACCAAAACCGGTGCCGAACATCAGCGTGGCAGACAGGATGTGTACCCATTTGATCGCCAGGTAATCCATTTTATTTCTCCTTGCCGTCAAGCCGCCACAGCACCAGCATCAATGCCAGCAGCGGCAGGTTTTTAATCAAAGGGCCGAACGGGTGCAGCCAGAAGCCGGGCAGATATGCCGTCATCAGCACCGTGTAGCCGCCCACCAGCGCCAGCTGCAAGGGCCACAGCCAGCGCCTCGGCCGCAACAGCAGCGCAATGCCGATGGCGCCGTCGAGCAGGCTGGCCGACAGCAGCATGGCCTCGCTCCAGCGCGCCGGGATGCCGCAGGCGATTAACCAGGCCGCGCTGTCCGCGTGCGGCCAGCCGAACCAGGAAACGATGGCCGTCCACAGCCACAGTACCGCCAGAACAAACCGCGCCAGCGGCACGCCCCAGGCCAGCACGGCGGCCGGCCGTTGCGATGCCCGCGCGAACGTGGCCGGGTCGCGCGGAGTGCGGCCGAGAAGGGCGCGCAGCGGCGCGGCGTCGGCCGTGCTGCCTTGCTCCAGCATCGCCAGCGTGTCGGGCGTCAACGGACTGGCCGGATGCAGCGCGGCGGCGTGCGTAGCCAGCCGCGCCAGCGGCAGCGGCAAGTCGATGACGATGGCCGGCGCGGCGCCCATGCCCAGGCGCAGCGCGTCGATGTAATCCGCGATGGACAATGAGCGCGGCCCGACGGCATCCAGTTCAAGCCCGGCGCGCGGCAACTCTCCTGCGGCTGGCGCCGCTTCAGGGTCAGACCCCAAAGCGGCGTCAGCAGCGCTGCGGGGGGCTGATCGTGGTCGGATGCCGCCGAGCGGTAATTTTCTTATTGCTGGCGCCGCTTCGGGGTCAGACCCCAAAGCGGCGTCGACAGTGCCTTGGGAGACGGATTGCGGCCGGATGCCGCCGGTTTGTTCGGGGTGGCGATCGCTTGCCAGCAGCAAGGCGATCAGCGCCGCGACGAGGTCGTCGATGTGCACCGGTTGTACACGGGCGCGCTGCGCCAGCGGCAGCATGAGTACCGGCAGGGTGGCCAGCGATAAAAACAGGCGGCTGCTGGCGCCATCGTCGCCATACACCAGAGATGGCCGCACGATCACGCTGTCGAGGCTGCACTGCCGCAACGCGTCTTCGGCCGCACCCTTGCTGCGCCAGTAGGCGCTCGCGCCGTCGCTGGCGCTGCCCAGCGCGGATATGTGGATCACGCGCCGGATTTGTAAACGTTCGCAGGCGGAGAACAGGGCGGCCGGCGCGGCGCGGTGCAGCATGTCGAAATCGCCGGCGCGCCGTTCCCGAAAAATGCCGACGCAGTTCACCACGGCGTCGAATCCGGCCAGGTGTTGCAACCACGCCGCTTGCGTCGTCAGGCTGGCAAAATCGAGCGCGCGCCACGGTGCGACATTGCCGGTCGGCGCATGGCGGCTGGCGCCGGTCGCCGCGTGGCCGGCGGCGCGCAATGCGCGCAGCAAGTGGCTGCCGATCAGGCCCGTCGCGCCCAACACCAGGATATTCATGAATTTTCCGTTATTTCTGTCGCTACAGAAATAATAGAATATGTTTTAAAACAAGTCAAAGCAAGTCCGATACGGGCGCATTGACGGCGCCAGCCGGCGCAAGCTAAGGTGTCGTCTTGATCAAACACCTTCCGCGCCGATGTCATCCCCACCTCCCGATACCGGCCTGCTGTTGCAGCAAGCCGTGGCGCTGCACCAGCGCGGCGATTTGCAACAGGCTGAAACGCTGTACGCGGCCGTGTTGCGGCGCGAGCCTCGCAATTTCGATGCCTTGAACTTGATGGGAGTATTGGCGCGCCAGGGCGGCGCGACCGAGGATGCGATCGCGCTGATCCGGCAGGCGATCGCCGCCGATCCGGGCAAGGCGATCGCGCACTGCAACCTGGGCGCGGTATTGCAGGATGCGCAGCGGCACCAGGAGGCGCTGGACAGCTTCGAGCGCGCCTTGTCTTTGCAACCGGCTTATCCGATGGCGCTGTGCAACCGCGGCAATGCCTTGCGCAAGCTGGGCCGGCTGGAGCAGGCGCTGGCCAGCTACGACGCGGCGCTGGCGCTGACGCCGGTGTATCCGGAAGCGTTGTGCAACCGCGGCGTCGCGCTGCAGGCGCTCGGCCGCGCCGAGGAGGCCTTGCACAGCTTCGGCCGGGCGCTTGAAAACAAGCCAGACCACGCGCCATCGTATTGCGGCGCGGCCGTCGCGCTGCAAAGCCTGGGCCGCTACGACGAAGCGCAGCAAGCCTACCGTGATGCGCTGGAAATCGATCCGGATTATGCCGAGGCGTGGCGCAGTTACGGCACACTGCAGCAACGCATCGGCAATTACCAGGCTGCGCTGGACAGCCAGGAGCGCGCCTTGCGCATCGCCCCGGCCAGCGCGCCGGCCCACCTGCAACGCGCCAATGCACTGCGCGCGCTCGGCAGAAACGACGACGCCGTCGCCGCCTACCGCGATGCCTTGGCTTGCGGCGCCGATCCGGAAGCGGTCGGTTTTCAATTGGCTGCGCTCGGCGCGCAGGCGGCGCCGCCCGCGCCGCCACCGTCCTACATCGCGGCACTGTTCGACCAGTACGCCGGCGATTTCGACCAGCATTTGCAGCGGCAATTGCAGTATCGCGCGCCGCAATTGCTGTTCGACGCGCTGGCCGTCCACTTGCCGGACAGTGCGCCCGGCGACAGCGCGCCGTTCGACGTGCTGGACCTCGGCTGCGGCACCGGCCTGTGCGGCGCGTTGCTGCGCCCGCTCGCGCGCACCCTGACCGGCGTGGATTTGTCGCCGCAGATGCTGGAGCAGGCGCGCCGTCGCCAGCTTTACGATGAACTCGTTTGCACCGACGTGACCGCCTTCCTGCAGGCGCGCCCGGCCTCGTGCGACCTGGCCGTGGCCGCCGACGTGTTCGTCTACCTCGGCGATTTGCAGCCGGTGTTCCGCGCCACGCGCCACGCCTTGCGCGCCGGCGGCCTGTTCGCCTTCTCGGTCGAGGAGGAGATGCATGGCGATTTCGCATTGCGCCCGTCCGGTCGCTACGCCCACTCGCGCAGCTACCTGCAAGAGCTGGCCGATGCGCACGGCTACGCCATCGTCAGCCTGGCGCAGCAGGTGTTGCGCCAGGACCAGGGGCAGGACGTCTCCGGCCTGATCGCGCTGCTGCGCAAGGACGGTGCATAAGCCAGTCGAATGCATTGAAACCTTGTAGAAGGATTACTTATGGCCGGCTTCGGCCATGCCGGGCGGCCGCGCAGTGATAAACTCTGCGCTTTTCTCCAAGCAATTTCTTCGATGCATACACTTGAGCAGTTACGCACCGGTCAACTGGCGGGCATCCGGCGCCTGCAACTGGCTTGCGGCCTGACGGACTTCCCGCGCGAGATTTTCGAACTGGCCGATACGCTGGAAATCCTGGATCTCTCCGGCAACGCGCTGTCCCAACTGCCCGACGATTTGCCGAGGCTCACCAAGCTGCGCATCCTGTTCTGCTCGGACAACCTGTTCACCGAGCTGCCGGAGATCCTGGGAGAGTGCCCCGACTTGACCATGATCGGCTTCAAGGCCAACCGCATCAATCAAGTGTCGGCCAGGTCTCTGCCGGCGCAACTGCGCTGGCTGGTGTTGACCGACAACGAACTGGAAGAATTGCCGGCCGCGATAGGCAACTGTGCGCAATTGCAGAAGCTGATGCTGGCCGGGAACCGCCTGCGTACCTTGCCGCCGGAGCTGGCCGCGTGTTCTCGGCTGGAACTGGTACGTATCGCCGCCAACCGCCTGACCGAACTGCCCGACTGGCTGCCGATGTTGCCGCGCCTGGCATGGCTGGCGTATGCGGGCAATCCCTTCTGCGAAGCGCGCGAACGCGACGCCATCGCAGGCACGGCGATCGCCGCCATCGGCTGGGACCGATTGCAGATGCAGCATCAGCTGGGCGAGGGCGCGTCCGGCGTCATCCACCAGGCGCAACTGGGGTACGGCGACGATGCGCGGCCCGCGGCCGTCAAGTTGTTCAAGGGCGCCGTCACCAGCGACGGCTTGCCGCGCTGCGAAATGGCGGCCTGTATCGGCGCCGGCGCGCACCCGAACCTGATCCCGGTGCTGGGCCAGATTGCGGATCACCCGGCCGGTGTCCAGGGACTGGTGATGTCGCTGATCGATCCCGCGTTCGGCAACCTGGCGGGGCCGCCCAGCCTGGACAGCTGCACGCGCGACATTTACCAGGAAAACCGCCGTTTCACGCCGGCCGCCATGCTGGCGATTGCGCACGGCATCGCCTCGGCGGCAGACCACCTGCACCGGCGTGGCATCCTGCACGGAGATTTGTACGGCCACAACATCCTGCACTGCGAACAGGGTCGCAGCCTGCTGGGCGACTTCGGCGCCGCCTCGTTCTACGATCCCGATGCACCCGGCGCCGCCGCGCTGCAAGGACTCGAAGTGCGCGCCTTCGGCTGCCTGCTGGAAGAACTAAGCGAACGCTGCGACGCGCCAGCCGCATTCCAGCCGGTGCTGGCACGCTTGGCGCTGCTGCGGGCGGATTGCCTGCTGGCGGACCCGGCATCCCGGCCATCGTTCGCGCAGATCGAATGGCAACTGTCCGGGATGATTTCAGCGCTGTCATAGGCACAGCGCGCAGGCGCCCGGCACTAATCTCTTTAAGTTAGCGCCAAATTTGTCATTCCCGCGAAAGCGGGAATCCCATTTAGAGTCGCAATCGGCGCAAAAAAGATGGGATTCCCGCCTTCGCGGGAATGACAACTCTATGGTCGGTGGCTTAACTTAACGGCATTAGCTCCCGCACCGGCCGATAGCAATATTATGTTGTTGCATGGTAATTTTCTCTCGGCTTTTCCGCTATCATGCAAAGCTGCGGGCGTCGCACTGGACCGGAGGAATATATGCATCACGCACAGGCTGGCACAGTGGATTCTCACCGCCCGGTTTTCGACGATGATCGTGTCCGGGCGATTCCCCCGACCAGTATCGCCGCCTGAACCGGGATGACGACGGCCGGCTATTTTAAACTGGACCTCAAACCGGGCGCCTTTCCGGCGCTGGATGGCCTGCGCGCGCTCGCGATCCTGTTGGTGCTGGCGCGCCACGCGGCCACCGCGTTGCCTTCGCCGGACGCCGGCCTCGCGCCGCCGCTGCGCTGGCTGTACAACCTGGCGCTGAACGGCTGGCTCGGCGTCGACCTGTTCTTTGTCCTGAGCGGCTGCCTGATCGCGACTCACCTGCTGCGCTGGCAGCAATTTTCGACGCACCCTTACCGCTTCAAGACCTATCTGCTGAAACGGATCTGCCGCACCTTCCCGCTGTATTACGCGATCATCGCCTTGATCCTGCTGGGACTGGTGCCATATTACCAGGCCGACCCGGTATCGTCGTTCGACCTGCTGGTGCTGCTGCTGTTCGTGCAGGATTATTTCGGCGCGCAATTGCTGGTGCCATTGTGGTCGCTCGCGGTCGAAGAAAAATTTTACCTGCTCGCGCCCGGCCTGATCTTCGGCCTGTATCGCTATGTCCGGCCGCGCCAGGCGATCGCGTTGTTGCTGTTGCTATCCCTGCTGCCGCCAGCCTTGCGCATGGCCGCCCTGACCACGCCGCCGGACGATTACGCCGATTTCTTTTGGCGCGTGCGCGCCCCGTTTTCGCTCGAAGCGCTGCTGTTCGGCGTGCTGTGCGCGCTGTTGACGCCGCACCTGGCCGCCAGGGATTTTGTCCGGCGCCACCAGCGCGCATTGATGTGGACGGGGACGGCGCTGCTGGTCGTGTTGCTGTGCGCCCGGCCGTGGGCCGAGACCGGCGACTGGACGGTATGCGCCTTGTTGATCTATGCGGCGGCGGCGCTGTTCGGCTGCCTGGTCTACCTCGCCATCGCCGCGCCGCGCGCGCAGAGCGGTGTGCTGGCCGGCGCGCCGCTGCGCGTGATTTCGAAACTGTCGTATGCCTTGTACCTGACCCATTACACGATGATTCCCGCCGCCGCGCGCGCGGCCGGCGCGCTGGTCGGCGCCGCCTCGGGCATCATGTACGGCACCGCCTTCCTGCTGTGCTACCTGGTGTTTTCGTTCGCGTTTTCCGTGCTGCTGCATTTTATTGTCGAAAAACCGTTCCTGCTGCTGAAGGAACGGTTCCGGTAAGCCGGACGCGCACTATATGAACGGGCTGGAGCCTGACACATGGCTGCGGCGCGTCATGCGCAGCTTGCCGATCACCATTCCTTCGATTAATCACATTTCAGGTCCGATCCCTTGAAAACTGCTTGAGGGTTGGCCCAGCCCTTTGGCGCAATCTTGCTGATGAAATAGCAAAGACTCTGTTTCGTGACCGAAACCAGTCGCACTTCATCAATCAGCACCGGTCCCTTGGCATGCTGAACGATACGCGTTGAAACAGGTACCCTGCCATTACCGAGTTCATGGGCCGCAACGGCGGCTTTGCGTGCCATGATATCGATGGGCGTATAGACAGTCATCGTCTGCACACCGGTGGCGATGAGATTCAGATTTACCTCATCCGCGTCCAATCCGGAAACAAATACCTTGCCGGTCATATTTGCTTCACGCAAGGCTTGTACGACGCCGGTTGCCATGCCATCATTATTGACGATAAATGCATCTATTTTCTTGTTGCTGCTGGCGAGGATTTCCCTGGCAATCCGATTGGCCATGACCGGACTAAAGCCCTTGACATAATCATTGTGCATGACATTGATGCCATGTTTCTTGGAAAGGGCTTCCGCATAAACATGATTGGAAACCTGGGCAAGATCATTTGAAGGGTCGCCCTTCAATATCGCATAATTTCCAACCGGTTTTTCCTTGAGTGCCGCCTCAACCTGAAGCGTGCCTACTTGCGATTGATTTCTGCCAATCATGAGGTCCGGTGCCGCGTCCTTGACGGAAATGTCGTAGGCAATCGTCTTGATGCCGTCTTTCCTGGCAAGTTCAATCAACCCTGCGCCAACGACGATATCCGCGGAAGCGATGACCAGTACATCGACCTTGCTATTGATCATGGCCTTTACCTGTTGACTCTGCTTCGATGCGTCTCCGTCGGCATATTGCACGACAACGGTATCGCCATTTTTTTTTGCCTGCGCGACAAAGGCTTCCACGTCAAACAACCAGCGTGGTTGAAGCTGGGTATATACGGAAAATCCAATGGTCAGTTTTTTATCGTCTTTGACAGTGGCGGAGGCAAAAGGCAAGCCGAGGCAAAAGAACAGTAAGAAAGCGCCGAGTCGAAAACTTGATTGCATGATGTAATTCCTTGATTGGCGGCGCATCGTCAAAGCCAACAAGTTTGACGATGCGCTTTATGGAGTAGTTTGCGGAATTACTGATTTTCCGGAAAGTAGAGTCCTGGCTGGAAAATTGGTATCGCCTGTTCCACGGCTAATGGCACTGCCTGTTTAAAACCAGCTTTCAGCCTGGAAGCCGAACGACGTGCCACTGTTGCCGTTGTTGTACACGGGGCCGCTGTTGTTGCTGGCGTTGAGCGCGCCGCGGGCGGCGTCGTTCCATTTTCCGTAAGTGACGAAGGCGCGCAGCTCGGGGCGCGACCACAGGCCGGGACCGGCGGAAATGCTGGGCGCGAAGGTGAGCTTGGTCAGGCGCAGGGCCGGCCCTGCAGCGGGCTTGACGCGCTCGGTGCCCAGTTCCAGCGCAAGCTTGAGGTTTTGATTCAGGGCATACACGGGCCGGGCGCCGATCGTGGTCCAGGTGGACTTGCCGGCTGCATCGGATTGATCCCGCTGGGCCAAGGCAATGAACTCCATGCCGAAGTTCCATACCGGCTGTATCCACAGGCGGTCGAACACGCGCTGCCGGCGCGCGTCCGAGCCCAGCAAGGTGCTGCCGGATGGACCGATACGGCCGCCGTCGGTGCCGACCCCGGGACCGACGCCATACTGCACCCCGACGGTGTTTTCCCCACCGAACACTTTGGCCTGTTTGTGGAACGCGGACAGTTGCCAGCCATCGTGCTTGACGCTGCCCGGTTTGTCGCTGCCTTGCGCCGTGATGATGCTGGCCGCCACATCGATTGCGCCGCCGGAATTGACCGGGATATCGCCATAAATGAAGTTCTGGCGTGTCGCGGCCGTAGTGTCCGCTTTGCCTGCCGCGTCGATGACGTTGATATCGTTATCCTTGAAGAAGGCATACGAGAATTTGCCCGGTCCCGCCGCTATCTTGTCCAGCCCTGCGCCGGTCCCGTTCATGTTGATATATTGCATATCTATCATGTGAATATCGGGGCGGTAATAATAGCGTTTCCCGATCCACGCGGTGCCGCCGTTCAGCAATCCCAGTCCTTTGGCTTCGATATAGGCCTTGTTGATCCCCACCTTGGCGTTGCCGAATTCCGAGTGCGGGCTATAGGCATCAAGCCAGACGGTGGCCACGTAACTGACTCCGTCCGAATTCGCGATTTCCTTGGTGTAGCCACCTTCAACGTATGAATCGCACTCGTTGCCGAGCCGGTACTTCATGGTATTGCCGCCCAGGCCATAGCAGCTTTGCGGGCCGTGCGAATTGCTGGTCGAAGTGCCGGCGCCGACGCGGAAGTAGCCGTGGAAACCTTCTTCATCGGCCAGGGCGGCGCCGGATGCGAGCATTAGGGCGAGGGCGGCGGGCAGTGCTTTCAAAGATACGTGGTGCAAGTTCATCTCCTGGTTTTGTAATGGTATGGGCGTGACCCTTCCGTCGTGCCGAGCCAGCGGCATTACTTTGGGTCGAGCGATAGCGAACCCGGTCCTGACGGTTACCGGGGAAGTAGAAACAATGGTTGGACATGCCGCCGCTGCCGGTTGGGGAGCCGGCGGCGGCGCTCAGGAGGGGGATATGACGCTGTACATTCCTGTTTTTTTGTTGTCTATCTGTCGCGCTTTTTTCAGTATAGTTTTACAAAAAACGGGAAACAATAGAGGATTCGGGAATCTCTTTCCCGGCGATCGGGAAGATCGAAAACGGGTCAATTGGCCCAGAGCCGCTCGTAATCGTGCTTGCGGAAACGTTCCACCAACGCTTCGATGAATACCCGGTCCTTGGCCGGCATATGGGCGCGCGTCTGGAAGGCGATGTTCATCGTCAGGCGCGGCAAGTCCCAATCGTCCAGCACCGGCACCAGGCGGCCGGCGACGATGTCGTCGTAGACGATGTATTTCGGCTGCACCAGGATGCCCATGCCGTCGAGCGCCGCGTGGCGCAATACCTGGCCATCGTTGCACTCCAGCAGCGGCCGGATCTTGGTCACGATCTTTTCATTGCCGCGCCGCATGGGCAGTTCGCGCGGCGAGGCCGCCAGCGCGTAATTGAGGATTTTGTGCTGGTGCAGGTCCGGCGGCAGGATCGGTGCGCCGTGTTCGGCGAGGTAGGCGGGGGAGGCGGCCAGGATGCGGCGCGTCTCCGCCAGCCGGCGGATGGTGATGTTGCTGTCCGCTTCCATCTGGCGCGTGCGGATGGCGACATCGACGCCGTTTTCAATGATGTCCAGGTAGCGGTTGGCGGCAATGATCTCGACCTGGATGTCCGGGTAGTGCCGGTTGAATTCGGGCAGCAGGGGGGCGATGTGCAGCAGGCAGAACGACAGCGAGGCGGTGACGCGCAAGGTCCCGGTGGGCTTGGTGGCGGTCTCGGTGACCATGTTCTCGGCCTCGCGCAGGCTGTCGAGGACGGCTTTGCATTGCTGGTGGAACTTGGCGCCGGCCTCGGTCAGAAACAGCCGGCGCGTGGTGCGCTTCACCAGTTGTACGCCAAGGCGCGATTCCAGTGCGATCAGGTGCCGGCTGGCCGCCGAAATGGAAATCTCCAGCTGCTCCGCCGCCTTGCTGATACTGCCGAGCTCAGCGACGCTGACAAACAACTCGATTTCACGCAGTTGGTTCATTTGATTCTCCCTGTTTTTGCAAAAGACTTTGCCTTTTTTACTCTGTTTTATCAAATGGCGTCAATATATACTCGTTTCCACAGTAGCGATGAAAAAAATCGATAGGAGACAAGAACATGCATACGCAGCAATCCGCGCCGCACCCGGACCCACTGGCTTATTTTGACGAGGCGAATTCGGCGCAAGTGGTGAATTCCCGCATGGGACCTCACGTCGATGCGCGCATGCGTCAGGTGATGGGCGCGCTGGTGCGCCACCTGCATGCCGCGGTCAAGGAAGTGGAACCGAGCCACGAAGAGTGGTTAGCTGCCATCAAGTTCCTGACCGAGACCGGCCAGATGTGCTCCGACTGGCGCCAGGAATATATTCTGTTGTCCGATGTGCTGGGCGTGTCGATGCTGGTGGACGCCATCAACCACCGCCGCCCCAGCGCGGCCACCCCGAACACCATCCTTGGCCCGTTTTATGTCGCGGACGCTCCGCACTACGATTGCGGCGCCAACATCTGCCTGGACGGCAAAGGCGAGCCGATGATCGTGGCCGGCCGCGTGCGCGGCACCGATGGCCGGCCGCTTGCCGGCGCCCGCCTGGAAGTCTGGCAGACCAATGACGACGGTTACTACGACGTGCAGCAGAAAGGCACGCAGCCCGAGCACAACTTGCGCGGCATCTTCACGGCCGATGACGAGGGGCGCTACTGGTTCCAGTCGGTGAAGCCGCGCCATTATCCGATTCCCGACGATGGCCCGGTCGGCAAGCTGCTGGGAGCCCTGGGGCGCCACCCGAACCGCGCCGCGCACCTGCACTTCATCGTGTCGGCGCCGGATCATGCGCCGGTCATCACGCATATCTTCACGCCCGATTGCCAGTATTTGGCGGAAGACACCGTGTTTGGCGTCAAGCGCGAACTGGTGGCCGAATTCGTGCGGGTGGACGATGCGGACCTGGCGCGGGAACTGGGAACCACGGCGCCGTTCTGGCAGGTGGACTGGGACTTCACGCTGGCGCCGCAGGGGCAAGACAAGTAAGCGACCAAGAGACGTTTTTTTCAAATGATGGAGTGATCGATGACACAGCAGCATATTGATTTGTTGGCGGCATACTGGACCATCGCGGGCGATGTCTATCCCTGCGCGCCGACCGAAGTGAGCCCATACCCGCTGGAGGCGCGCGCCGAGGCGGCGGCCAAGGCCGGCTGGAAGGGCCTGGGACTGGTGCTGGACGACCTGAAGGCGACGATCGCCCGGGTCGGCGTGGCCGGTGTGCGCAACATCCTGGCCGACAACGGCATGCGCCACTTCGAACTGGAAATCCTGGTCGACTGGTACCAGGATGGAGAACTGCGCGCCGCCTCCGACCGCTTCAAGCGCGATGTCATCGAACTCGGCGGCGCACTGGGAATGTGCAACCTGAAGATCGGCGCCAGTTATGCCGATCCGGGGCCGGCCGACTTTCCCCGCATGGCCGCCGAATTCGCCAGGCTGTGCGAAGAGGTGGGCCAGGTGGGCGCCACCGTATCGCTGGAATTCATGCCGTTCTCCATCGTGCGCAACATCGACGACGGCCTGGCCATCGTGCAGGCGGCCGACCAGGCCAACGGCGGCTTGACGGTCGATACCTGGCACGTGGCGCGCAGCGGCGATCCGTTCAGCAAGATCGCCACCATCCCGGGCCGCTTCATCAAGTCGGTGGAACTGGACGACGCCGACGAGAAGGTGGTCGGCACCCTGTTCGAAGATACGCGCTTCAACCGCCGCCTGTGTGGCGAAGGCTTTTACGACACGGTGGAGTTCATCGACGCCGTGCAGCAGGCCGGTTTCACCGGTCCCTACTATGGCGTGGAGATGATCTCCACGTCCCACCGAAAATTGCCGCTGGAAGAGATGGCCAGGCGCGCGTACGACACCACCATCGCCCAATTCGACAAGCTGGCGGCGCGCAAAGCCAGCGTTTGAACCGGAACCAATTCAACCAACACCATCAGGAGAACACAATGATCAGGATCGCAGTGCTCGGCGCCGGCCGCATCGGCAAAATTCACGCGGCCAACGTGGCGGCCAACCCTTACGCGAAACTGGTGGCGGTCGCCGATCCGGTCGAAGCGGCGGCCCAGGCGCTGGCCACGAAACTCGGTTGCGACGCCAGCACCGATTGCGCCGCCGTCATCGACCGCGACGACGTCGATGCCATCGTGATCGGCACCCCCACCGATACCCACATCACGTACATGCTGCGCGCCATCCGCCAGGGCAAGGCCGTGCTGTGCGAGAAGCCGATCGATCTCGACCTGGGCAAGTCGGCCGAGGCGGCGGCCGAGGTGCAGCGACTGGACGGACGCGTGATGCTGGCCTTTAACCGCCGCTTCGATCCGACCTCGCAAGCCTTCCGCCGCGCCATCGACGCCGGCGAAGTGGGAGAAGTGCGCCAGGTGATCATCAGCAGCCGCGATCCCGGCATGCCGCCGCGCGATTACGTGCTGCATTCGGGCGGCATCTTCCGCGACATGGTGATCCACGACCTGGATTTCGCGCGCTGGCTGCTGGGCGAGGAACCGGTGGAAGTGTCGGCCATCGGCAGTTGCCTGGTCGATCCGTCGCTGAAGGAACTGGGCGACTACGACACCGTCATGGTGCAGCTGCGCACGGCCTCGGGCAAGCAGTGCCAGATCAATTGCTGCCGCCAGGCGGTGTACGGCTACGACCAGCGCTTCGAAGTGTCCGGTTCCAAGGGCATGCTGTTGCAGGACAACCTGCGGCCTTCGACCTTGCGCCGCTGGACGGCGGATACGACGGACGCGCGCGAACCGCTGCTCAACTTCTTCCTGGAACGCTACGTCGACGCTTATCGCAATGAATTGACGGCCTTCGTCGACGCGCTGCGCGACAAGGCGCCGATGCCGATCACCGTGCAGGATGGCTTGCAGGCGCTGCGCCTGGCCGAGTGCGCGCTGCGCTCGGCGCAGACGGGGCAGCCGGTGCAGGTGGCCAGCCTGGCGTAACGACACAAGATCAAGGAGACGACATGAGTTACCGAATCGCGCAAGACCAGGTGGTGGGCATCGCCTGCCTGGGCGTCACCCACCCGCACACCTCCGGCCGCGTAAAAGCGATCCAGCGCCGCGGCGACGCGAAAATGATGGGCGCCTGGGACACCAGTCCCTTGCTGCAACCCTTCGTCGACGCGCTGGGCCTGCAGGCGCGCAGCAAGGAAGAGATCCTGGCCGATCCCGCCGTGCACGCCGTGCTGATTCATTCCAAGAGCGAGAAGATGGCGGACCTGGCGATCGAGGCGCTGGAAGCGGGCAAGGCGGTGCTGGTGGAAAAGCCGGCCGGCCGCGGCGCCGACGATGCGCGCCGCATCGCGCAGGTGGTCGAGCGCACCGGCGGCTTGCTGCAGGTGGGGTATTGCTGGCGTTTCGCGCCGTCGGTCGATGCGATGCAGGAAGCGCTGCAAACCGGCAGACTGGGCAAGGTCTTGCAGGTGCGCGCCCACGGCGGCTGTTCGCATGACGAGGCCGGCACCAGCCACATGACGCAGCCCGGCGATATCGGCGGCGCGGTGTTCGTCATCGGTTGCCACCTGGTCGACCGCATCCTGCTGCACTTCGGCTTGCCCAGGTCGGTCAACGCGCGCATCACCAAGTTCCCGAATTTCCGTGGCGACGAGTCGCGCGAAGATGCCGCCGGCGCCGTGCTCAATTACGAAGACAAGGTGGTGGTGCTGGACTTCATGTCGTGGGATGTGCTGCCGTGGACCGAGAGCTGGGACATCACCGCCTACGGCACCGAGGGCATCATGTCGTCGCGCTCGCTGCCGGCCAGCTACAAGATTTTCGATTCCGGCAAGGGCGCGCACAGGGAAGGCTGGACCGAGTGGCAGGAAACGAGCTTCCCCGAAATCTGGGCCACCAGGAAAACCGAATATTCGCCCGAACTGGCGGAGATCGGCAACCCGGTCTACTTCGACCGTGAATCGGCCGCCTTTTTCAATGCGCTGCGCAACGGCACTCCATCCGTGGTGCCGGCCACGCAGGCGTGCAACATCAGCCGCGTCATCGAAGCCATGTTTGCGTCCAGCAAGCTGGCCGGCGCCGAAGTGTTGATCGACTAATTATCCAGCGCAGCCAGTGCAACGTGCCGGGCTATTCCGGCGCGCTGGCTTCGCTCACCCTGAATTTCCGGCACATTCCAATAACGACAAGGAGACGACAAATGACATTCCTCACTCAAGCCACGCTGGCGCTGACGGGCGCGCTGACCCTGGCGGCGGCCTCGCCGGCCGCTTTCGCGCAGGACAAGGGCACCGTCGGCATTTCGCTGCCGACCAAGACCGAATCGCGCTGGCTCGGCGACGGCCAGAACATGGTGGCGGCGCTGAAAGCCAAGGGTTACGCGGCCAACCTGCAATATGCCGATTACGATGTGCCGACCCAGGTCAGCCAGATCGAGAACATGATCACGAAGGGCGTGAAGGCGCTGGTGATCGCGCCCATCGACGGCAAGACCTTGTCCGACGTGCTGCGCAACGCCAGCGAACGCGGCATCAAGATCATCTCGTATGACCGCCTGATCACGCAGACGCCCAAGGTCGACTATTACGCCACGTTCGACAATGCCCAGGTCGGCGTGCTGCAGGCGCAAAGCATCGTCAGCGCCTACCAGAAAGCCGGCGCGAAGACGCCGTGGAACATCGAGATCTTCGCCGGTTCCATCGACGACAACAACGCCCACAAGATCTATGGCGCCGGCATGAGCGTGCTCAAGCCTTACCTGGACAGCGGCAAGATCGTCATCAAGAGCAAGCAGGCGGCGATGGAGAAAGTCTCGGTTTACCGCTGGGACGGCGCCACCGCGCAGGCGCGCATGGACAACCTGCTGAGCGCCTTCTACAGCAACAGCCGCGTGGACGCGGTGTGGTCGCCGAACGACGGCGTGGCGATCGGCATCATTTCCTCGTTAAAAGGCGTCGGCTACGGCAATGCGCAGCAGAAGATGCCGGCCGTCACCGGCCAGGATGCCGAGATCCCCAACATCAAGGCCATCATCCGCGGCGACCAGGCCAGCACCGTCTTCAAGGACACGCGCGAACTGGCCGCGCGCACCGCCGACATCGTCGCCGACGCGCTGGCGGGCAAGCCGGTGCAGGTCAACGACACCAAGACCTACAACAACGGCGTCAAGATCGTGCCGACTTACCTGGTCACCCCGGTGCTGGTCGATGCCACGAACTGGAAGGACGTGCTGGTCACCCGCGGCCGCTTCTACACCGAAGCGCAACTGAAATAACCATCGTTGGCATTGATGGCGGGCCGCGCGCCCGCCAGCGGGAGACAGACATGCAGGCAATCCTGGAAATGCGGGACATACAGAAAAGTTTCGGGAGCGTGAAAGCGCTCAACAATGTGCACCTGACGGTGCGCGAAGGCGACATCCACGCCATCTGCGGAGAGAATGGCGCCGGCAAATCGACGCTGATGAAGATCCTGAGCGGCGTCTACCCGCACGGTTCCTACAGCGGTTCGGTGCTGTACGAGAACGAGGAGCGGCGCTTCGCCTCCATCCACGACAGCGAATCGGCGGGCATCATCATCATTCACCAGGAGCTGGCGCTGGTGCCGATGCTGTCGATCGCCGAGAATATTTTTCTCGGCAACGAGCAAGCCCATGGCGGCGTGATCGACTGGGCCGCCTCTTATGCCAAAACCAGGCAGTTGCTGGAAAAGGTCGGCCTGCGCGACGCGCCGGATACGCCGATCGGCCGGCTGGGCGTGGGCAAGCAGCAACTGGTGGAAATCGCCAAGGCCCTGTCCAAGGAAGTGAAGCTGCTGATCCTGGACGAGCCCACCGCCAGCCTGAACGAAAACGATAGCGACCGGCTGCTGGAACTGTTGCTGGAACTGAAGGCGCGCGGCGTCACGTCCATCATCATCTCGCACAAGCTCAACGAGATTGCGCGGGTGGCGGATGCCATCACCGTGATCCGCGACGGCGCCACCGTCGACGCCATGGATTGCGGTGACGAGCCTGTCAGCGAGGATCGCATCATCCGCGCCATGGTGGGGCGAGAGATGGCGGACCGTTACCCCAGGCGCACACCGAGCATCGGCGAGCGGGCGTTCGAGGTGAAGGGCTGGCGGGTGCGCCACCCGGTGCACCGCGAGCGCGCGGTGGTCAACGATGTCAGCTTTCATGCCTGCGCCGGCGAAGTGGTCGGGATCGCCGGCTTGATGGGGGCGGGGCGCACCGAGCTGGCGATGAGCATCTTCGGCCGCGCCTACGGCGCCGACATCCGCGGCGACGTGTATCTGCACGGCGCAAAGGTGGACGTGTCGACGGTGTCCAAGGCCATCGCCGCCGGGCTGGCCTACGTGACGGAAGACCGCAAGGGCGACGGCTTGCTGCTGGACGATTCCATCGAGCGCAACATCACGCTGGCCAACCTGGGCGGCGTGTCGCGCTACACGGTGATCGACGAACACCGGGAGAGCGGCATCGCCCGCGACTTCCTGCGCAAGCTGCGCATCCGCTGCCAGGGCGTGACGCAGGCGGTCGGCAAGCTGTCCGGCGGCAACCAGCAAAAGGTGGTCATCAGCAAATGGCTGTATTCGCAGCCCGATGTGCTGATCCTGGACGAGCCGACGCGCGGCATCGACGTCGGCGCCAAGTACGAAATTTATTCCATCATCAACGAGGTCGTGGCGTCGGGAAAATGCGTCGTGATGATCTCGTCGGAAATGCCTGAATTGCTGGGCATGTGCGACCGCGTCTACGTGATGAACGAAGGCCGCTTCGTGGGCGAATTTGGCGCCGCGGACGTGAGCCAGGAAAAAATCATGCGGGCCATTGTAAAAAACGGAGGTAACTGAAATGGCACAAGTAATGACGGAAGCGGCGCCGCTGAGCGCGCCGGCACAGCGGGCCGATGTGACGGCCGCGCTGAAACGGGGATTGCAGGATTACGGGCTGATGATGTCGTTGATCCTCATCATGGCATTCTTCCAGTGGTCCACCGGCGGCGTCTTGATGCAGCCGCTCAACCTGACCAACCTGGTGCTGCAAAACAGCTATATCGTCATCATGGCGCTGGGCATGCTGATGGTGATCGTGGCAGGCCACATCGACCTGTCGGTCGGTTCCATCGCCGGCTTCGTCGGCGCGCTGGCCGCCGTGCTGATGGTGGAGCAGCACGTGGACCCGGTGACGACCACCGTCATCTGCATGCTGGCCGGCGCCCTGTTCGGCGCGGCGCAGGGTTACTGGGTGGCGTTCTGGCAGATGCCTTCATTCATCGTGACGCTGGCCGGCATGCTGGTGTTCCGCGGATTGACCATCGTGGTGCTCGAAGGCCAGTCGATCGGCCCCTTCCCCAGCGGCTTCTCGCTGCTGAGCGCCGGCTTCATCCCCGAGTTCTTCGGCGGCGGCGGGCTGCGCGTGACATCTCTGCTGCTGGGGTGCCTGGTGGCGTCGTCGTTCTTCGTCATCGACTGGCGCCAGCGTCGCAACGCGCAAAAGCACGGCCTGGAAAACGGACCCCTGTACCTGTTCGTCCTGAAGAACCTGCTCCTGGGCGGGATGGTGATGGCGCTGAGCGTCATCCTGGCCAGCTATCGCGGCATGCCGACCGTGCTGATCGTGATGGGTTTATTGATCATCCTGTACACCTTCGTCATGAACCGCACCACGATCGGCCGCCGTGTCTACGCGGTGGGCGGCAACGCCAAGGCGGCCAGGCTGTCCGGTGTGCGCACCGAGCGCGTGGTGTTCTACACCTTCATCAACATGGGCGTGCTGGCCGCGCTGGCCGGCATGGTGTTCGCTGCCCGGTTGAACAGCGCCACGCCGAAGGCTGGCACCGGCTTCGAACTGGACGTGATCGCGGCCTGCTTCATCGGCGGCGCCTCGGCCTCGGGCGGCGTGGGCAAGGTGATGGGCGCGGTGGTCGGCGCTTTCATCATGGGCGTGATGAACAACGGCATGTCGATCATGGGCATCGGCGTGGACTACCAGCAGATCATCAAGGGCCTGGTCTTGCTGGCGGCGGTCTTCTTCGACGTCTACAACAAGAACAAGGCTTGATGCCCCACCACCTACCGTCGATTGGAAAATACAAATGGAAGCAATGACAGCGGGTCAGACCCGGGCCGTGACCAAGCACATCGTGATGTGGAATGTGCGCGGCGAGACGCAGGCTGAAAAGGAAACGGCGGCGCAACTGATCAAGACATCGTTCGAGGATTTGGCGGGCAAGATTCCCGGCATGCGCAGCGTGGAAGTGGGGCTGGACATGAGCGGCGTCGATTACGCCTGCGACGTGGTGCTGTACATGGAGTTCGAGTCGCCTGAATTGCTCAGCGCCTATGCGACGCATCCCGAGCACTTGCGCGTCAAGGACGTGCTGGGCAACAGCCGCATCGCGCGCCACCAGGTCGATTTCATCAGTACGGAGCCGTGCCATGTATGACTTCACATATACGGCGCTGACATCGCGCGTGGTGTTCGGGCTCGACAGCGTCAAGCATATCGAGCGCGAAGTGGAAATGCTGCGCGCCGCCCGCGCCCTCGTGCTGTGCACGCCGGAGCAGGTGGCGCAGGCGGAAATGGTGGCCGGCCTGCTGGGCAAGCGCTGCGCGGGTATCCATGCGGGCGCCGTCATGCACGTGCCGATCGACAGTGCGCGCGCCGCCGTCGCCGAAGCCGCGCGCCTGGGCGCCGATTGCGCGGTCGCCATCGGCGGCGGGTCCACGGTGGGGCTGGGCAAGGCCATTGCGCTCGAATCGTCGCTGCCCATCATCGCGATCCCCACCACGTATGCAGGCTCGGAAATGACGCCCATCTACGGCATCACCGAGAACGGCCTGAAACGCACTGGCCGCGATAACCGCGTGTTGCCGCGCGTGGTGCTGTACGACCCGCGCCTGTCGGCCAGCCTGCCGGCCCATATCTCGTATGTGAGCGGCTTGAACGCGATTGCCCACGCGGCGGAAGGTTTATATGCGCAGGACGGCAATCCGGTGATCGCGCTGATGGCGGAAGAGGGGATACGTTCGCTGGCAAAGGGGCTGCGCCAGTTGAAGCAAGACCCGCACGACATCGAGGCGCGCAGCAATTGCCTGTACGGCGCCTGGCTGTGCGGCTCCGTGCTGGGACAGGTGGGCATGGCGCTGCATCACAAGCTGTGCCACACGCTTGGCGGTTCCTACAACCTGCCTCACGCGGAAACGCATGCCATCGTCCTGCCGCACGCGCTGGCCTACAACGCGGGCGCGGCGCCGGAAGCGATGCGGTGTATCGCGCGCGCATTGGGCAGCAAGGAGGCGGCGCAGGGCGTTTTTTCCCTGTCGCGCGAGCTGGGAATTCCCTCCGGCCTGAAAGACATCGGCATGCGGCAGGACGACCTGGATCAGGCATGCGAAATCGCGCTGGCCAATCCGTACTGGAACCCGCGCCCTGTCGAAGCGGCGCCGCTGCGGCAACTGTTAAAGCGGGCCTGGGCGGGCCAGCCGCCAGTGTCCGATATCTAGTCTAAGGCCAGCAGCGCCGCGTACAGGCGTGGCGCCGCCTGCGCGTAACCGTACTGTTCCGATTGCACGCGCAATTGCCGCAGGCGCTTCAGCGTGGCGTCGTCGGCCGCGCCGCGCCAGCGCGCGTACAGGCGGATCAATTCAACGTGGTGGCTGATCCACGCGCAGTCTTCGTGCAGCGCATACCCCTGCAACTGGTCGGCATAGAATTCGGCGGAGACATTGTCTCCATCGAGCAGCGACACTTCGGCCGCGCTCAGGTGAAAGCGCAAGCCGTTGTGCGCCAGGCAGTCGCGCGTCAAATACGCCGCGCCCTGCAGCAGCGCGCGCTTGCGCGTGGCGCTATCGCGCGTAAAAAGCGCCAGCGTGCCGAGCACCCAGGGGCCGATAAAATTCTGCAATTTCAAGCGCTCGACCTGCGCCACCGCCGCCAGGATCTGCCGTTCGGCCAGGATGACATCGCCGCGCAGCCAGCTGACGCGGGCCTGGCTTTCGAGCAGGAAGGTTTCGAAACGCGAACTGCCCAGCGTGCGCGCCAGTTCCAGCCCGCTTTCGACCTGTTCTCTGGCCGCGTCGGCTTGGCCGCTGGCGACCAGCGCCCAGCCGGCCGTCATCCGTGCAAACGTTTCGGCGCGGCGGTTGCCGACGCGGCGCGCCAGTTGCGCCGCGTCCAGCGCATCGCGCACCGCGCCGGCCGCGTCGCCCAGGTAGATGCGCGTCGAGCCGAGCGCGGCCCGGTTCGACGCTTCGATCTCGACGTAACGGTGCCGTTCGCACATCGTCAGGCATTGGCTGAACAGTTCATATGCCTTGCGCATGCGGCCCTGCGCATAATACGAATCGCCCACGCCGCTCAGCGCGCGCGCCTGCGTGTCGCTGGCGGCGCTGGCTTGCGCGTGGCGCGCCGCATCTTCATGGTAGCGCCGGCATTCGCTGTAATTACCGCGTGGGAAATAGATATTGCCCTTCAAATGCAGCAGCTTGCCCAGCGCGGCCTCGGCGCCGATTTCCAGCGCCAGCGGCACGGTTTCATCGAGCAGGCGTTCTTCTTCTTCCAGTTCTTCGAGGATGTTCAAGGTCGCTGCCAGGCCGATCACGGCATCGATCTTGTCTTGCGGACGCCCGGCCAGCAGCATCGCGTGGCGGTAATACTGGCGCGCATTGGCCATGTTGCCCATGCCGGCGCTGGCGTGGGCGCGCAGCAGCGCCAGCGGAAAGCTGCTGAAACTGGTGGAATCGGCGCTGTTGCAGGCGGCCGTCAAGTCCAGCGCGGCCTCGAACTGGTGCTGTTCGAGCTTGCCGCGGATCGCGCCGAGCATCACTTCGAGCGCGCCCGGATCGCCGGCGCGGTACAGGTGTTGCGCGCACTGCGCGGCGTCGCGCCCGCGCCAGGCGTCGGCGGCGGCCAGGTGCAGGCGGCGCAACTGGCCTGATTCAATCGCTTCGTAAATGCAGTGCATCACCAGGTCGTGCACGAACACATAACTGTCGGCGCCGGCTCTGCGCAGCAGGCTGTTGCGCCCGGGCTGCTGCGGTGCGTAATCCGGTTGCGCCAGCGCGGCGCGCAACACCGCCAATTCGAAGCGGTTGCCGAGCACGGCCGCCATGCGCAGCGCCTGCGCATGTTCGGGCGGCAGGCTGTCGAGCCGGCCCTGGATCAAGTGTTTCAGGCTGTCCGGCAAATGCTGGCCGGGGCTGGCCAGCAATTGCGTCAAAAACAGCGGGTTGCCCTGCGCGCGCTCGACGCAGCGCGCGCGGTAAGTCGCATCGACGTCGCCGAACTGGTTAGCCAGCACGTCCGCTTCGCGCGGCGTCATCGGCGCCAGGTCGAACACGGTCAGGCCCAGGTCGTACATTTGCTGGCGCAGCGCCGTTTCGAGCGGATCGTCGTCGACGCGCGACGTGATCACCCACAGCACCGGCGCTTCGCGCGACAGCGCCAGCAGCGGCCCGAGCGCCTCGAACAGGTAGGGGTCTCCCCAGTGCACGTCTTCCAGGGAGACCAGCAGCGGCGCGTTCATCGCCAGGCGCAGCAGCAACTGGCGCAGCGCCTGCGACAAGCCCTGTTCGCGCACCTCGTGGCTCATCGCCGAGAACAGCGCCTGCTGTTCTTCTCCCAGGCGCGCGCCGGCCAGCACGTGGTAAAACAGCGTCGATTCGGCCGCCAGCCCGAGCCGCGCGACGCAGTCGGCGATCGCTTGCGCGTGGGACGCGGCGCCGGCCGGGCCGAGGCCGAGCAGGCTTCGCGCCAGCTGGTCGAGCGGTGCGCGCCAGCTGTCGGCGCCGGCGTCCTGCACCTCGGCGCCGTGGCAGCGCATGCCGTGCTGGCGCGCGATATCGGCGAATTCCTGCGCCAGCCGGCTCTTGCCGACGCCGGCCATCGCGCGCATGTAGACGATGTGGCCGCACTGGCTTTCCAGCATGCTTTCGGCGACAGCCTTGAATTGCCGGGTTTCGGCATAGCGCCCGATCAGCGGCGGCAACAGGTTGCCGTCGCCGGCGGCGGTCTTGCTGAAGGCGAGGTAGGCGGGATGGCGCGCCACGCTGTCGAAGCTGTAGCGCCCGTCGAGCAGCGGCAGCAGCGCGCGCGCGACGTACAGCGGCAGCCGGAATGGCAGCACGTCCGTGCTGCGCGCGGCGCCGCCGGTGTGGCGCAATTCGGGCAAGCCATCGTCGGCGGCGCCCGGCGCGGCGCCGCCTTGCTCCCAGCGCGCCAGGCGCAGCGCCATCGCGCGCCCGCCGTGCGTCAACAGGTGGCGGTTCAGTTCGATGGCGCAGCGCATGGCGCGCTCGGCGTCGCTGCGGAAGGCTTGCGGCAGGCCGAACACGGCCGACAGCCGGCTGCCGTCGATGCTGTCGAGACGGCCGCCGAATTGCTGCACCAGCGTGCCGATCTCGCGCAATATGAGTGAATCCGGCGCGGCCGGCGCCGCCAGTTCGACCTGCAGCAGGATCACGTAGCGCACCACGTCGTCCGGCACCGGCGGTGGCGCCAGTTGCGGCAAGTGGGATAAGGCAAGGGGCGCGGCGGCGGGCGGTCTGGTTTCTTCTTCGGCGGCCGGCGCGGTCAGGCTGTCGGGCGCGACCTGGAACACTTGCGCCAGGTGGCGCGCCGTGCGGTACAACACGATTTTCCCGGTTTCGGCGCGCTTGATCGAGGCGATTGACACGCATAACTGGCGCTGAAAACACAGGTCGGCCAGCGCTTCCTGGCTCAGCCCACGCGCCTTGCGCAAGCGTTTCAGCAGCGCGGCGTCGAGCAGCACGCGTCCGTCGGACGGGTGGGACGATTCGGCGGGGTCGGCAAGGGAGGGATCCAGGATCATAGCAGTGCCACTATAGCACTGCCGAGCCCGATAGGAGCGCGCCTCAGTAGGCGATCATGCCGGCCAGCGGGCGCAAGGGACGCAGGATGCGCCGCGCGTGATTTGGCGTCGGGTCGTGCGGCGTAAAACTGGCCGTCAGGCTGTGCGCGTTGGTGCCGAGGTAACTGCCGCGGATCGCTCCGACCACGCGCGCGCCCGATTCGAAGCGCAACTGGCCGACCAGGACATAGGGCACCGAGACGGTGGAATAGGTCAGCGCGATCGCCGCGCGCATCGCCGTGTGCGGCGCGATATGGTAGGGGGTGTCGAAGGCCCAGTCGGTGAGCCGGGTCGAGGCGCCGTTGGCGACGTAATCGACGGCATCGTCGGACATGATGAAATCGTCGCCGGAAATGGCGGGCACGCCGTGCCGGTATTCGACGTCCGCTCCGAGCGTGGCGGCCGGGCTGTTGGTCCAGGAGGAACTTTCGGTGACGACGATGCCGCGGTGCACGCGCAGGCTGCCGTCGCCGTGCAGCATCGCGAAAAACAGGCCATTGTCGGACACGATGTAATCGCCCACCTGCAGGATGCGGTGCATCGGCAGCGTGCCGTGGAAGCGGCGCCCGCCGTGGGAAGGGCAGGGCGGCGTGGCGATCGCGTCCGCGCCGGAGGCGCAAGCGTGCGGGAACAGCGTGATCATGATGGGCAAGGTCGAGGGAGGATGACTGGCAGTATGGCGCCGGCCCGCGCGCGGCGACAGGCCAGCACAGTCTCAGTTCGGTATCAGATGGCCGATGCCCCGCTCGCTACTCCGCTTGCGGCCCCGCCCGCGCCGCGCCGGATAAATGGTGGAGCCGGCGCCATACCAGATATAGCTGTTATCCAATTTACATTTTAAAAGTTTTAATCTTTTGAAAACTAAACTAAAATGCCTTGCGAAAAATCAAGTCAGCGGAGACGTGCATGGAGTTGGTGTACAAAAACGAGAAAACCCTGTTCAGCGTGATGCTGGGGGTATCGCTGTCGGTCTGGATCGGCTTGATTATCGGCACTTTCGGTGCCGCGCTGGTGTACCTGCTGTGTATCGCCATCTTTTACTGTTTTGCGCAATCGGCGCTGGTGTCTTATTTGAAGGGCACCGCCGTCAAGATAACGTACCAGCAGTTTCCCGACCTGAAAGCGCGTATCGACGCCTGTTGCGAGCGGCTCGGCCTGGCGCAGGTGCCGGACGCCTACCTGTTGCAAATGGGCGGCATGTTCCACGCGTTCGCCACCCGTTTCCTCGGCAACCATTTTATTGTGCTGTATTCGGACGTGGTCGATGCGCTCGAAGACAAACCGGATGCGATCAATTTTTATATCGGCCATGAAATCGGCCATATCAAGCGCCAGCATTTGCGCTGGTCGCCGCTGTTCATGCCGGCCTCGGTGCTGCCGCTGCTCGGCGCGGCATACTCCCGCGCGCGCGAATACACCTGCGACCGGCACGGTTTTCACGCCTGCGACGACTTGAACAGCGCGCAGTTCGGGCTGGCCGCGCTGGCCGCCGGCGGCAAGCGCTGGCGCCAGCTGAGCGTATCGAATTATGCGTCGCAGGCGCAGGAAGCGTCCGGCTTCTGGATGTCGTTTCACGAACTGGTCGGCGACACGCCGTGGCTGGTCAAGCGCATGGTCGTCATGCGCGACCTGGCGCACGGCGTCGAGGCGGAAGCGTTGCCGCGCAGCCGGCTGGCCTACCTGCTGGCGCTGTGCGTGCCGCGCCTGGGCGTGGCCGGCGGCGTCGGCGGCCTGTTCGCGCTGGCGGCGCTGGCGGCCGCGCTGGCCATGCTGGCCCTGCCCGCCTACCAGCGCCAGGCGCAGCGCGGCCAGATGGCGCGCGCCGTCAACGTCGGCATGGATGCCACGGCCGCCGTCGAGCGTTATTACTATGTGAATGGCCGCAGCCCGGCCAGCCTGCGCGAAGCCGGTTTCGCTTTGACTGATCCCGACCACGTGGTGGTCGATGTGCGGGTCGATGGTGAGAATGGCGTGGTGCGCGTGTTCCCGGCGGATTTCAGTTACCGCGGCAAGGCGATCGCGTTTACGCCCCGGCTCGACGGCAATAAAAAAGTCGCCTGGCGCTGCGCCGGCGAAGACATCCCGGCCCATTTGCTGCCGGCCGCGTGCCAGGGCAACTAGCCGCGCCTGAGTCAGCGGTTGTCGCCGGCGCCGCCGTCGGCCTGGTCGACGCCCTGGCGGTAGGCGCTCGGCGTCACGCCCATCCGTTCGCGGAAGGCGGTGGCGAAATTGCCGGCATTGTTAAAACCGATCAGCAGCGCGACATCCTGCACATCGATGTCGGTTTCCCTCAGCAATTGCACGCCGCGCATGATGCGTTCCTCGCGAATAAAAGCGAATACCGTCATGCCGGTCTGTTCGCGGAACAGTTGCGACAGCTTTTCACGGTAGGTACCGACGCCGCGCGCGATTTCGGCCAGGCTGGGCAAGGCCGCCAGGTTGTCCGTGATCAGGCGCTTGGCGGCGCTGACGATGACCGCATCCGGATCGGACTGGATCGCCGGCGGCGGTGGCGGCGCCGGCTGGCCGTCGTGCGCGCGCCGCATCAGGTTCAGGTGCACGTGGATGCGCGCGGCCAGCTCTCCCGGCGTAAACGGTTTTGCCACGTAATCGACGCCGCCGATCGACAGGCCCATGATGCGGTCTTCGGCCGCGTCGGCCCCGCTCAGGAAGATCACCGGGATGTCGTGCGTGGCCGGGTTGGCTTTCAGCAGGCGGCAGCAGGTATAGCCATCCATGTTCGGCATGCGCACGTCGAGCAGGATCAGGTCGGGCTGGTTGGCCAGCGCCAGCTGGTAACCCTGCAAGCCGTTGAAGGCGACCGATACCCGGTACGGCAGTTCGCTCAGCAAATCGACCAGCATGCGCTGTTCAAATGCGGAGTCGTCCACGATCAGGATATTGCGAATATTCGCGTCGCTCGATAGATACATGTTCAGCCTGGCAGGCAATGTGGCGATTGATGTTGCATATTATGCCTCTCTTTTAAAATATTTTGAAATTTCTCATGCCCCAAAAGCGCTGTCGCTTTTAGCAAAAGCACAAACTTCCCATATGAAGAATAATGACTTGAATGTTGGAAGGTAGCAATCAGTCCAATTCGATTAACCACCAGAAATAAGGGAAACGAGATGAAACATACTGATTTTGGCCGCATGCCGTGCCCGATCGCGCGCAGCCTGGGCAAGGTGGGGGAATGGTGGAGCATCCTGATCTTGCGCGATGCGTTTTATGGCTTGACCCGTTTCGATGAATTCGAAAAAAGTTTGAAAATCGCCCCCAACATGTTGACGCGGCGCCTGGCCGGCCTGGTCGAAGGCGGCCTGATGGAACGCCGCCAGTACAGCACCCGCCCGCCGCGCTACGAATACATTTTGACCAAGGCCGGGCGCGACTTCAAGCCCGTGTTGCTGGCCTTCGTGGCCTGGGGCAATGACCACCTGGCCCCGGAGGGCGCCAGCCTGCTCGTCGTCAGCCGCGAAACGGGCAAGCCGGCCGACCAGGTGCTGGTCGACGCGCGCACCGGCCTCGCCATCAATGACGAGGATTACATGTTCGCGCCGGGACCGGCCGCCAACGAGATCATGCGCCTGCGCCTGAACGAGGTCGGCCGCCGCGAACTGCAGTAAGCCCGCGGCACCAGTATCACGACGGCTGCAACTGTTGATAGACAGCCGTCGCGATCCGGGCCAGTTCGGCCTTGCCGAGCACGCCCGACAGCGCGTAACCGAAACTGCCGTCGATCCAGTAAAACACGCTGATGCCGCCTTCCCGGGCATAGCGGAAACCGCTCTCCTTGCTGTCGCGCTGGCCGGACGATACGTACAGCGTCAGGCGCTGGCCGTTGCCGTCGTGGTACATGAATTGCGCCACCGGCCCGTGCTCTCCAGGCAGCAATCTTCCCCCTTCCAGTTCATAGCCGAGCGGCGCCAGGCGCGGCGGGTGCAGCGGCGTGCCCAGGCGTTTGGAGAGCCACGCGACCAGGTGTTCCTGCTGGTCGGCGCCGACTTCGACCGGGTGCTTGACTTCCGGGCTGTAGACGCCGTGCGCCAGCGCGGCCTGGTGCGCCAGCGCGCCGCCGGCGCCGCGTCCCGGCCAGGCTTGCGCCAGCGCGCTGAACGCGTCGTCGTCGACCCTGTCGTGCAACAGCCAGCCGGCCGCGCCGCCGGCCAGCACGAACGCCAGGCTGGCCGCGTAGCGTTGCAGCGGCCAGCGCGGCAGGCGCCAGCGCGGGCGCAGCATGCGGCGCGGAATGGTTTCATCGAGCACCGGGCCGAACACGGCGCGCAGCGCCACATTCTGCTGGCGGTAGGCGCGCAGGCGCTCGGCTTCGTGCGGATGGTGTTCCAGATAAATGTCGATGTCGCCGCGGCGCGCCGGCGCCAGCCGGCCATCGACCCAGGCTTGCAGTTCCGCTTCCGTCACGGGATTCATTTCACCACCTTCAGCGTCGAGACCGGGCTCTGGCCCAGCATCAGCAGGCGCAACCGTTCGCGCGCGCGCGACAGGCGCGACATCACGGTGCCGGCGGGAATTTGCAGGATCGCCGCCACCTCGTCATAACTCATGTCTTCCAGCGCCACCAGCAACAGCACTTCGCGCTGTTCTTCCGGCAGCATTTGCAGCGCCGCCTGCATATCTCGGATTTCCAGGCGGTCCGTGTGCGGCGTGCTCAGCGGCAGCGCATTGTGCAATGCTTCGCTCAATCCGACCGTGGCCGGCGCCGGGCGGCGCAACTGGTCGGCGTGCAGATTGTGCATGATGCCGAACAGCCAGGCCCGCATGTCGCTGCCGCGCCGCCACGACGACAATTTGTCCCAGCCGCGTTCCATGGTGTCCTGCACCAGGTCGTCGGCCCTGGCGCGATCGCCCAGCAGCGCGCGCGCATAGCGGCGCAGGCGCGGAATGCAGGCGGTCAGGCTGCTACTGTCGTCGTGCATGGCGGTACGGTCCTTGATATTACGTCTTCAATCTTTCACGACGTGCCACACGTCCTTGAAATTGTCGCCGGCACGGTCGCCGGCTTTTTTGTCGGCAGCATATAAATACAGCGGCTTGCCCTTGTAGGCCAGTTGTTTCGCGCCATCGTCGCGCGTGACGACCGAATATGGCGCGTTCACCTGGGCCGGCGCCGGCACGGCCGGCCAATTTTGCAGGCAGGGGCCGTTGCAGGCGCTCTTGCCGCTGTCGGCGACGTCCTTGTCGAAAGTGTACACCGTCAGGCCGGCGGCGTTGACCAAGATGCCTCCGGTGCGTGCCAAGTCTTGCGCCTGGACGGCGCCGCACAGCAGCAGGGCGGCGGCGAAGGCGGGGATCGTGTATTTCATTTGGTTCTCCTCGGAAAGGGTTGGGTGGGCTTGCGCAGGCGTATACGTAAGGTGCGGCCCTTTTATTCCATCCCCATTAAAATTTGTTCGATATTTATAAGATAGATCGACACAGATGCCTGAAAGCGGCTTTCCCAATCTGACAGGAGATCTCCATGAACAAGATGAAAATGACGGGCATGATCGCGCCGCTGCTGCTGGCGCTGCTCGGCACGGCGAACGTGCAGGCGCAGGCGCCGCAGGCCGACAGCATGATGCAAACGACACTGTCGCGCGGCGACCAGCGCCTGCTGGAACAGTTGGCGCAGGGTAATATGGCCGAAATCGAAGCCGGCAAGCTCGCGCTGCAGCAATCGCAGAACGCGGAAGTCAAAGCCTTCGCCCAGCAAATGATCGATGACCATGGCAAGGGCTTGCAGGAAGTGCAGGCGCTGGCGCAAAGCAAGGGCGTGAGCCTGCCGAGCGAACCGGATGCCGCGCACAAGGCGATGGGCGCCAAGCTCGGCGCGCTGTCGGGCGACGCCTTCGACCGCGCCTACCTGGGCCAGGCCGGCGTCGGCGACCACAAGAAAACCCATGCGTTCGTGCAGAAAGTGCAGGCGAATGCGAAAGACCCGGACCTGCGGGCGCTGGCGGCCAAGCTGGAACCGACGGTGGCCATGCACCTGACCCACGTCGAGCAGTTGAACGCCAGTATCCGCGGCGACACCGCCAGCGGCGCCAGCGGCACCGAGGGGATGACCGGCAGCGGCATGCCGAGCGACACGGCCAAGGACAAGAAAACCCGCGCGCGCAGCACGGTCAAGCCGGACAAGGCCAGCGGCAATACCGACAATCCCTTGAGTCCGCAAAACCCGACCACGCAACCGACCAAGTAACGCGGCACGCCAGGCATGGGTACAATGGCGACCCATGCTTGCCATCCTCTCCATTACCTTTCCCTTTTTTGCGCTGGTGCTGTGCGGTTACCTGGCCGTGCGGCGCGCCATGCTGCCCCAGATCGCCATTCCCGGCCTGAACACTTTTGTCCTGTATTTCGCGTTGCCGTGCATGCTGTACCGCTTCGGCGCCGGCACGCCGATCGCGCAATTGCTCGATGTCGGCGTGATCGGCGTCTACCTGCTGTGCGCTTTGATCATGGTCGGCGTGACGATGGCCGCCACATTGAGTCACCGCATCGACT
Source organism: Pseudomonadota bacterium (assembly GCA_040389645.1). GTDB lineage: Bacteria > Pseudomonadota > Gammaproteobacteria > Burkholderiales > Burkholderiaceae_D > Rugamonas. The sequence continues at coordinate 57,221 of JAZJZT010000046.1, forward strand.
GGAACAATGCCGCCTTCGGCGCGCTGGTGGCGGCGTTTCCGAATAACGGTTTCATGGGCGTGCCGCTGCTGCTGGCGCTGCTCGGGCCGCGCTCGTCGGGACCGGTGATCGTCACCATCGTCGTCGACATGGTGATCACCAGCTCGCTGTGCATCGCGCTGTCGCGCGTGGGCAGCGGCAACGGCCGCACGGCGCTGGTCAATGCCTTCAAGGGGATGCTGGGCAACCCGCTGCCGTGGGCCATCGCGCTCGGCGCCGGCAGTTCCGTGCTCGGCCTGGCGCTGCCCGGGCCGCTGCTGCGCACGATCGGCCTGCTGGCCGACGCCGCGTCTCCGGTGGCGCTGTTTACGATAGGCGCGGTGCTGGCGCGCTCGCAAATGAGCACGGCCGACCCGACGCCGCTGCGCGAATACGTGCCGGTCGCGCTGAAAAAACTGTTATTACACCCGCTGCTGGTGTACGCCGTCGGCCGCGGCGCGATCGCGCTCGGCCTGCCGCTCGATCCTGCCGCGCTGACGGTGATCGTGCTGGTCGCCTGCCTGCCCAGCGCCAGCAACGTCGTGCTGCTGGCCGAGCGCTTCGGCGCCAATACCGGACGCATCGCGCGCATCATCCTGGTTTCAACTTGCCTGTCGTTTATCACATTTTCAGGCGCCGTCGCTGTGCTGGCCTGAACTGTGAAATAATGCGCAGGCACGCATAGTGCGTTGCAGCAATATCGCACAAGGATGGACTTGGTGGACATGTTCGCGCTCGATGATGCGCTGGCGTGCCTGGAAGCGCAATGGCCGTCGCTGCACGGCCTGGCGCGCCTGGAACGGCTGGCCGGACTGGCCTGGCACTTGCGCCAGCGCGACGTCGCGCGCGCGCGTTTGCTGGCGGCCGAGGCGTCGCCGCTGCTGGCACTGTGCGGCGGCGAAGACCAGGCCGCCTTGCTGCAAGCCCGTTTTACCTTGATCGAAGCCGAGGCGCAGTGGCTGCACGGTGAACTCGAGCAGGGACAGGCGTTGGCGACGCAGGCGCTGCGCACCTATGAACGGCACGGCGACCCGCTCGGCTGTGCCGACGCGCACTGGCTGCTGGCGTGGATCGCCAACGACCTGGGCGCGTCCGCCGCCAGCGCCAGCGAACTGGCGATCGCCTCGGCCGATGCGCGCGCGGCCGGCGATACGCTGCGCACCGACGTCATCGACGCGGCCGCCGCGATCTTTTGTGTATTTCGCAACCGGCAGGAAGCGACTTTGCGCTGGGGCCAGCGCTTCGGCGACGATGCGCGCCACGAACACGTGGCGGCGGCCGGCTGGATCAGCGATTACCTCGGCACCAGCGCCTTCCAGGCTGCCGATTTCGGCGCCGCCGTCGGCCACCTGATGCTGGCCTTCGAAGCGGCCGTGGTCACCGGGCAGGTGCGCCGCGCGATCATCATCGCCACCAATATCGGCAACGGTTTTACGAGCCTGAACGCGCACGACGTCGCGCTCGAATGGATGCAGCGCGGACTCGACCTGGCGCGCCCGACCGACTGGCCGATGAGCATCGGCCTGTGCCTGATGCAGGCCGCCGAAACGCTGCGCCAGCTCGGCCAGCACGCGGCGGCGCGCGAATTGCTGCAGGAAGCGCTGCAAACGCTGGCGCCGCTGTCCGCTTCGCGCGCCTATGCCGTCGCGCTCGAATACCAGGGAGATCTGGCGCTCGACCTGGACGACCACGCCGGCGCGCTGCGCAGTTTTACCCTGCTCGAACAGCGCGCCGACGCGCTCGGCCAGAGCGACTTCAAAAGCGGCGCGCGGCGCGGCCAGGCGCATGCGCTGTCGCAGCTGGACCGGCCACACGACGCCCTGTCCGTCGCGCTGTCGGCCCTGTCTCTGGCGCGCGAGCACGGCGATGTCTACAACGAGATCGCCGCTCTGCGCGTGCTGGCCAGCATCCACGCGCGCCATGCCTTACCCGCGCCGTTGACGTCCGCGCCGAACGCGGTGCTGCATTACCTGCAGGCGGCGATGACGCTGGGCGCGGCGATCGCCGGCTATGCGATGCCGGCCGCGCTGCTCGACGCCGCCGCGCGCGAATACGCCGCCATCGGAGATTACGAGCGAGCCTACGAGATCGCGCAGCAGGCCAATGGCGTGCGCGACCAGAGCCACAGCCAGGAAGCGACCAACCGCGCGATCGCGATGCAGGTGCAATACCAGACGGAAAGGGCGCAGACCGAGGGCGAACACCACCGCCAACTGGCGCAGGCCGAGGCGCAGCGCGCCGAAGTGTTGCAGCGGACCAGCGCGACGCTGACCCACCTGAGCGCGATCGGCCAGGAAATCACCGCCCACCTCGATGCGCAGGCGGTGTTCCGCGCGCTCGACCGCCACGTGCACGGCCTGCTCGACGCGACCCATTTTTCCGTCTTCCTGCTCGAAGCGGACCAGGCGCACTTGCGCTGCGCGTTCGGCGTCGAAGCCGGCGCGATGTTGCCGGCCACGCGCATCGCGCTGGCCGACCCGGTCGCCAATTCGGCGCGCTGCGTGCGGGAGCGGAGAGAGATCCTGATCGCGCTGGACGACGATGCCGATACGCCGAGCCTGATCCCCGGCACCTTGCCGACTTTGAGCCTGCTGTTCGCGCCGCTGTGCATCGGCGAGCGCGTGCTGGGTGCGATGACGGTGCAATCGCTACAGGCGCGCGCCTACGGCGAACGCGAACAGTTAATTTTCCGCACCCTGTGCGCCTACGGCGCGATCGCGCTCGACAATGCAGGCGCCTACCGCCAGGTGGCGGCCACGCTCGACACGCTGAGCGCGACCCAGGCGCAACTGCTGGAAAAGAACCTGGAACTGGAACAGGCGTACAAGGCGCTCGAACAGGTCAGCCTGACGGACCAGTTGACGGGCCTGCGCAACCGCCGTTTCTTCCTGCAGCATGTCGACGCCGACGTGGCGATGAGCTTGCGCCGGCATGAAGCACCCGCCGTCGCCGACAGCGGCACGGTCGCCACGCCGGACCGCGACCTGGTGTTTTTCATGGTCGACCTCGACCACTTCAAGGAAGTCAACGACCGCTACGGCCACGCGGCCGGCGACGCGGTATTGGTGCAGATGCAGGAACGCTTGCGCGAAGTGTTTCGCGAATCCGATTACCTGGTGCGCTGGGGCGGCGAAGAATTCCTGGTGCTGGCGCGCGCGACCCACCGCGGACAAGCCAAGACGATGGCCGAGCGCATCCGCAGCGCCGTCGCGCACCGCGATTTCACGCTGCCTGACGGCACCAGCCTGACCAAGACTTGCTCGATCGGCTTCGCCTGTTTCCCCTTCCTGCCGTCGCAGCCAAGGTTGCTGAGCTGGCCGCAGGTGGTCGAGCTGGCCGACCAGGGGCTATATATTGCCAAGCATTCCGGCCGCAACGCCTGGGCCGCGCTGTACACGACGGAAACCACGCAGCCGGACGGCCTGTTCGCGCGCATGATGCAGCAGCTGGAACACACGGTCGCCTCCGGCCAGGTGCGGGTCGTGACGAACCTGGTACACCCGCCGATGCTCAGCGGAGAGCGGCGCCGCGTCGGCCTGTCCAGCGACCTCGTGTAAATCAGACCGGCGCCTCGATCACGATTTCCGCCTTCAGCGAGTTGGCGATATAGCACTTGTCGTGCGCTTCATGGTGGATCGCGTCGATTTCCTCCTCGTCCGGCCAGTCGGCGCCGGCGAAGACGATGGCGGGACGTAGCGTGATGCTGGTCATCGCCAGGCGTCCCCGTTCATCCTTTTCCAGCAGGCCGACCGCGTGGTCGGCGTAACTCTCGACGACATGGCCGCGCCGCGCCGCGATCGACAGGAAGAACAGCATGTGGCAGCTCGACGTCGCCGCCACCAGCGCCTCTTCCGGGTCGACATTGTCGGCGTTCGACATCGGCAGCGGCACGGATAATGGCGACGACGAGGCGGGGATGCGCAGGCCGCCATCGAAGATCCATTCATGTGCGCGGCTGTAGCGCTGATCGAGGAAATCCTGCCCGTTGCGCTGCCATTCCAGTTTGGCTTCGAATTGCATGGTCGCTCCCGCAAGGTGATCGGAAACGCTATCTTAATGTAGACTGCGTTGTCAGTACGTCCTTTTGTAAACCCTACCCGAAGGCCACAGACCGTAGAGTTGTCATTCCCGCGCAGGCGGGAATCCCATCTTTTTACACCGTTTGCGACTCTAAATGGGATTCCCGCCTGCGCGGGAATGACAAGTTAGGCGCTAACTCAACGGTATTACTGTCTGACCCCAGATTTTGCCTTTGGTTTTAACACTGTCCTTATTCAATGACGCTTTCCCGCTGTAACTGGGCCAACCCCGCCAATCCCCGCTATCTCGCCTACCACGACGAGGAGTGGGGTGTGCCGTGCCACGATGAAACGCGGCTGTTCGAGATGCTGAACCTGGAGGGTGCGCAGGCTGGCCTCAGTTGGGAAACCATCCTGAATAAACGGGAATCGTACCGCGCCGCGTTCGACCAGTGGGATGCCGTCAAGATCGCTGCTTACGGCCCGGACAAGGTAGCGGAACTGCTGGCCAATCCCGGTATCGTGCGCAACCGTTTAAAGGTGGCGGCGGCCATCACGAATGCCCAGGCTTACCTGCGCCTGCGCGCCTCGGGCAGCAGCCTCGACCAGCTGTTGTGGGCGTATGTCGATGGCAAGCCGCTGGTCAACCACATCGCCGCGCCGGGCGACCGGCCCGCCAAAACGCCGCTGTCGGACCGCATTTCGAAGGATTTGCTGAAACTCGGTTTCAAATTTGTCGGCTCGACCATCGTCTACGCCTACATGCAGGGCATCGGCATGGTCAACGACCACGATATCTCGTGCTTCCGCCAAAAGGAGTGCTGATTTGACGGCGCACGTCGTGCTGGCCACCGGCTTCGGCCTGGGCGAACATTTTATCGAAACCCGGCGCGACTGGATGACGGCCAAAACCGGCACGCTGCACTACCTGGCGCTGGTGCCATCCGTGCCGCCTGTACAAGCCGGCTGGCCGGAAGAGCTGCGCGCGGCCTGGCCGGTCGATGTGCCGGGCTGGCACCGCGTCGCCCTCGACGGCGGTCGCGTCACGCTCGATCTGCTTGCCGGAGAATTCGATGCCTGCCTGGCGCAGGTGGGCGCGCGGGTCGATGCGTTTTATTTGCCGGCGCCACTGGCCTCGCTGCGCACCCTGTCGAAACTGGCTGCGCCCGGCGCGACCCTGCTGCTGCGCGGCGCCGATGAGCAGCAGTTGCAGGCGCTGCGCTCGGCCGGATTCGAGTGGACGGAAAATCCCGCCGCAAACGAGGTGCATGCTGTCTACACCAGTCGCCGCCCGCAGCCGCCGCGCGCGCAAGAGCCGCTGCGCGAAGCGATCGTCATCGGCGCCGGCCTGGCCGGCTCGGCCGCCTGCGAACGGCTGGCCGCGCGCGGATGGCAGGTCACGCTGATCGAGCGCCATGCGCAGCCGGCGCAGGAAGCGTCCGGCAACCGCGCCGGCATCTTCATGCCGCTGTTGTCGCGCGATGACAATATTCCAACGCGCCTGAGCCGCGCCGCCTACCTGTACGCGCTACGCCAGTGGCAGCGCCTGGGCGGGTTTGATGCGCAAGCGGATGATAATGTCGTTAAGTTGGCGCCAAATCTGTCATTCCCGATCGCCGGACCGCCGCGAAGGCAGGAATCCAATTTTGCGTCCCGAACGGCGCAGCGGAACTTGGATTCCCGCCTACGCGGGAATGACAACTCTACAGTCTGTGGCCTTGATTTAACGGCATTACAGGCGAATGCCGCAGGCATCGAAGGCGCGCAATGCGGCGTGCTGCAACTGGCGCGCGATGGCGCGCACGCGCAATTGCAGCGCGATATCGTCGCCGCCTGGAATTATCCGGCCGAATTTGTGCGCTGGCTCGACGCCGCCGCCGCCGGCGAACTGCTGGGAGCCGTCACGCCGCATGGCGGCTGGCTGTTCGAGCAGGGCGGCTGGGCGCACCCGGCATCCGTCTGCCGCGCGATGCTGGCCGCTTGCGGGCCGCGATTGCAGCGTATTTACAACGCCGAAGCGCTGCAATTGCAGCGGGAAGATGGGCAATGGCAGGTACGCGCGGCCGGCGGCAAACTGCTGGCGCGGGCGCCGACCGTGATCGTCGCCAACGGCGCCGGCGCGCTGGCGCTCGAACACAGCGCGCCGTTACCGCTATATACGATGCGCGGCCAGGTCACGCACCTGGAGGCGGCTGAATTTCCCGCTTTGCCGCTGGTCGTGTGCAGGGAGGCGTACATGACGCCGCCGGTGCGCGGCATCGTCAGCGTCGGCGCGACTTACGACAGCGATACGGAACTGGCGCTGCGCGCATCTAGCCAGCAAGAAAATCTGTCGCGCGCGCGCGACATCCTGCCGGGATCGATCGCGCATGAACCGCCGCTGGCCGGGCGGGTCGGCTTGCGCTGCATGGCGCCGGACCGCTTGCCGCTGGTCGGCGCCTTGCCCGACTATGGCAGCGACTTGCGCGTCGAACGGCTGCGCGATATGCCGCGTCACCAGGGGCTGTACGGCCTGCTCGGCTATGCGTCGCGCGGCTTGATCTGGGCGCCGCTGGCGGCCGAGCTGCTGGCCGCGCAGCTGGAAAACGAACCGCTGCCGCTGGAAACGGGTCTCGCGGCCGCGCTCGACCCCGCCCGTTTCATGCTCAAGGCGCGCCGTCGCTAGCGGAGATCGCGGTGGGCGCGGGTATAATTCAGCGGTGGCAAGAACTGCCGCGCAGTGGGCGCGGACGGCGCCCCGTGGAGACCTCAACGATGGAAGATCAGGCAGGCTCGCCCGAGCTGTTCATGTTTCTCGCTTCGACCGCGCACGACATGAAGAATTCGATCAGCGTCGTCAGCGGCACGCTGGAAAACCTGCTGGCCGACGGCGCGCTGCCCGACGACAATCCGGCCTATCCGCAACTGGCGCACATGCTGTACCAGACCAAGCGCCTGAACGATAACCTGATGCAACTGCTGGCGCTGTACAAGGAAGTCGGCAAGCCCTCGTATCCCTTCGAAGCGCGCCCGCAACGGGTGGCCGAACTGGTGCAGCAGGTCGCGGCGCAGGAAAAAGTGCTGTTGGCCTCCAAGCGCATCACGCTGCAAACGGATTTCCCGCCCGACCTGATCTGGTGTTTCGACGAAGACCTGGTGATCGGCATGCTGGCGCACGCGATCAACAACGCGGTGCGCTATACCCACGACAGCATCCGCCTGGCCATCACCGAATCAGACGGTTACCTGGAAGTGCGAGTCGAGGATAACGGCACAGGTTTCCCGCCTTCCCTGATCAATGCCGGTACGGCCGCGATGGATAGCGTCAGCGGCAGCGCGCGGCCCGTCAATTTCATGACCAACAGCAGCGGCCTGGGCCTGTTCTTCGCCAGCGAAGTGGCGAAGATGCACCGGCACCGCCAGCGCGGCGGCAGCATTCGCCTGGAAAATGGCGGCACCTTGGGCGGCGGCTGTTTCGTGCTGCGCCTGCCCTGAGCCGGAAGGAAGCACCTAGATATGTCCAATCCACTGATTGCCCGTGCCGCCGCAGCAGCGGCCACCAGCGCCGCCACGACCACCGCCGCCGTCGACTGGACCGACAAGCGCTACCTGCTGGTCGACGATTTCGTCGGCATCCGCCAGCTGCTGCGCGAATCGCTGCGCAACCTCGGCGCCAAGCACATCGACCAGGCCGCCAGCGGCGGAGAAGCGATGATCATGCTGGGCAAGACCCATTACGATGTCGTGCTGTGCGATTTCAACCTCGGCGAGGGTAAGAACGGCCAGCAGGTGCTGGAGGAATGCCGCATCCGCAACCTGATGACGCCGAGCAGCGTGTGGCTGATGGTATCGGCCGAGAAGAGCGTCGAATCGGTGATGGGCGCGGCCGAGCACCAGCCGGACGCCTACATCATCAAGCCGATCACCGAGGGCGTGCTGTTGACGCGCCTGAACCGGGTCTGGCAAAAGAAGCAGATCTTTTGCGAGATCGACCAGGCTTTCGTCGACAAGGATTATTTGCGCGCGGCGCGCCTGTGCGACGAGCAGATCGCGCACAACAAATTGCATGAAGTCGACCTGCTGCGCATGAAGGCGGCCTTGCTGCTGAAGGCGGGCGAACCGGAAAAGGCGCGCGCCGTCTACGAACTGGTGCTCGAAGACCGCGACTATAATTGGGCGCGCACCGGGCTGGCGCGTATCCGCATGAGCAATGGCGACCACGAGGCGGCGCGCCAGATGTTCCAGGGCGTGATCGCCGAAAACAAGTATTACATCGATGCCTACGACCAGCTGGCGACGGCGTACCAGTTGATGGGCAAGCTGGAGGAATCCTGCGATATCCTGGAAAAGGCGACCAAGCTGTCGCCGAACTCGGTGCCGCGCCAGCGTAACCTCGGCAACGCCGCGCTCAAGCTCGGCAATATTCCGCTGGCCGAACGGGCATTCCGCAAATGCATCGCCATCGGCGAGTATTCGGTCTTGAAAACGGTCGATGCGTATTTCGGCCTGGCGCGCGTCTGCGGGCAAAAGAACGATCCGAAGGAAGCGCTGGTCGTGCTGGCCACGGCGCAGCGCGAATTCGCCGGAGAGCTGGTGCACCTGCGCTCAAAAATCACCGAAGGGCTGGTCTACCACGAGAGTGGAGATTACCGGCGCGCGCGCAAGTCCGGCGACGAACTGGAAGCGATGCTGAACCACGATGCCGAGCGGCCCGACACGCCGACCTGCCTGGAAATGGCGACGTTATTGTTCGCCGTCGGCGTCAAGGATGCGCCGGTCGAGCTGCTGTGCTACGTGATCCGCAACAACCATGACAACATGGTGCTGCTCGACGATGTGCAAAAGATCTTCGACAAGGCGCGCATGGGGGAAGAGGGCAGTGCCTTGATCATGTCGTCGCGCAAGGAAGCGGCCGACATGATGAACAAGGGCGTGCTGTTGTGGAAGACCGGCAAGCTGACCGAGGCGGTCGAGTGGATGCGCGAAGCGCGCGTGGCCTTGCCGAACAATATGCGTATCCTGTTCAATTCGGCGCAAATCCTGATTTCACACATGCAGCAAAACGGTTTTGAACAAGCCCTGATGGATGAGGCAAACGGCGTGCTGATGCACGTCGACCGGATCGCGCCCGGTCAACAGCGCTTTGCCCAGCTGATCGAACAGCTGGCCTTGCTGCTGCCCTCGCGCAACGCCCCGGTGGAAATCGAGCCGTGGGTGGAGGAAGAAACCAGGGAATAGTTGTGGTTTTTTAGTAACTTGTTTCCTGGCATTTCAATGATTACACTGAAAAAAAATACGATAGGGAGGCAAACAATATGCGAGACATCGCCAAAGAGGTCTATGAGAAGATGAAGGTCGGCGCCGCCGCCTGGATACGGCCGGTGGCAGCCAAGGGCGATACGATCGACACGTTCCAGTCCGCACACGACAGCGCGCGCTCGCTGGCCGAGGAAGGGTTGATCCAGATCGTCAAGGTGCAACGCCAGGACGATGGCCAGATCGAGGCGATCCGCATCCAGCGCCTGGTGTAAATCAGGATAAATAATTAAATACACGCCGGCGCCGAGGCGCCGGCATGCCGGCTTACCTTACTTGTCGGCCTTGGCGCCGCTGGCGCGCTTGGCGGGCGCCTTGCGCGGCGCGGCGGCCGGCTTGTCCTTCCCTGTTTTCGATTCGACCGCCGCTGCCGCTTTCGTCAGCGGTTTTGTCGCGGCCGCGGCGAACTTGCTCGCCACCTCGGTGGCGCGCGCGGTGGCGTTGTTGACGGCTTCCGGCGACATTGCCGTCGACACCGCCTGCTTGAACTGATCCTGCAACAAGTTCCACCAGGCCGCCGGGTTGGCCATCTGCGCGGCGTCCGCACTCAGCGCGGCCGGCTGCGGCGCCTGCGTCGGCGCCGGTTCGGCCGGTGGCGGTGGCGCGACCGGTGCAGGAGCCGGCGCCTGCGCTTGCGGCGCCGGGCCGGGCGCGGCCGGTTGCATCACGTCGGCCGCGTGCTGGAAGAAGGCCGACGCGTACGGGATCGAATCGAACAGCGATTTTTCCTGCTGCGCACCCGGTTGCTGCACGGCGGCGGCCAGCGTCTTGCCCATCGATTTCAGTGTCGCGATGGTGTTGCGCTGCACTTCGAGCGCCTGGATGGTGCCGCGCACCATGCTGGTGTTGAGGTTGAGCCAGGCTTCGACGGCTTTTAAATCATTGATTTTCTTGTCCAACTCATCGACCGACAACGTCGGTGCGGCGATGCCGGGCACGACGCCCATGCTGCCCCACAAATTCTTGACGAAATCGAGCGTATCGGTCATTACTGCGGCGCCCGGAATATTGGGCATTTGAGGCATCGGCATGTCTGATTCTCCTGTGGGCTGGTATGTGAGCGTAGCAGATTCTACCCCGCGCTTCAAAAATTCCGCCAGCTTGCGCGGGGTAATGGCGGATCGATATGTCTTTTCCGATTTTCCATGCTCTTTTTAATTCGTTCTAGCGGCAGCGCAACTTCGATACATTGATGGGCATAGACAGCAACCATCTTGAAAGAAAGGGCGTTATATGGGCACTCAAGCGATTTCCGCGTCACCGGCCGAGGCGCACGGCCAGCATGTATTCGGCGCGCCGGACGGCGCCGGCGCAGCGCCCGACGCCGCGCTCGAAACGGCGCGCAGCCAGGCGCGCGAACAGGGCTTGCCGTATGCCGGCGTGCTGTCGCCGCAGGATGCCTGGCGCCTGGCGCAATCCGGCGACGCCCTGCTGGTCGATGTGCGCAGCAATGAAGAGCGCACCTTCGTCGGCCAGGTGCCGCAATCGCTGCACGTGGCCTGGGCCAGCGGCACCGCGCTGGTGCGCAACCCGCGCTTCGTGCGCGAGCTGGAAGCGAAGGCCGGCGGCAAGCAGGCGGTGCTGCTGCTGTTGTGCCGCAGCGGCAAGCGCTCGGCGCTGGCGGCCGAGGCGGCGGCCAAGGCCGGCTTTACCAGCGTGTTCAATATCGACCAGGGCTTCGAGGGTGAACTCGACCAGGCCGGCCAGCGCGGCCACACCGGCGGCTGGCGCTGGCACGCGCTGCCGTGGACCCAGGATTGAAAAGGGAGATCCGTCATGAATGACCGCGCCCTGCCGGCCGACGCCGTCCCCACCACCGCCGCACCGGCCGCACCGGCCGAGCCGCACTGGGAACTCGGCCCCATTGTCGACCAGTTGCGCCAGGTGCGCACCGGCTGGCGCCAGGCCCGCCTGCGCAACCATGAATGCGGTGGACGCGAATTTCCATCGCGCCAGCGCCTGCGCGAAATCCTGCAACAGTTTTGCGCGGCGCTGTTCCCGATGCGCCTCGGACCGGCCGACCTGCGCCTGGAAAGCGAGGATTTTTTTGTCGGCCACACGCTCGACATCGCGCTGAGCGGCTTGCACGAACAGGTGCGGCGCGAACTGGCATATAACGCCCGCCACGATCCGCAGCGCGGCGCCGGCGCGACCGAACAGCGCGCAATCGATATCGTGCAACAGTTCGCGCGCGCCTTGCCGGCGATCCGTTCCCGGCTCGATACCGATGTCGAGGCGGCCTATCACGGCGACCCGGCCGCGCTCAGCGTCGACGAGGTGCTGCTGTGCTATCCCGGCATCCTTGCCATCATCTACCACCGCCTTGCGCATACCCTGTACCGGCTCGGCGTGCCGCTGGTGGCGCGCATCGTGGCCGAACTGGCGCACTCGGAAACGGGGATCGACATCCACCCGGGCGCCAGCATCGGCGGCAGTTTCTTCATCGACCACGGCACCGGCGTGGTGATCGGCGAGACCGCCGTCATCGGAGAGCGGGTGCGCATCTATCAAGCCGTCACGCTGGGCGCCAAGCGTTTTCCCGCAGGCGCCGACGGCACCTTGCAAAAAGGCTTGCCGCGCCATCCGCTGGTCGAGGATGACGTCGTCATCTATGCCGGCGCGACGATCCTGGGGCGCGTGACGATCGGGCGCGGTTCCGTCATCGGCGGCAATGTCTGGCTGACGCGCGGCGTGCCACCCGGCAGCAACATCACGCAAGCGAGTTCGCGCCACGAGGAAGCGGCGCCACCCGCCGCGCCGTCGGGGTCCGCATCATGCTGACGCGCCGGTTCGGCCTGGCGATCCGCCAGTTGCGCGAAGGGCGCGGCTGGTCGCAGGAGCGGCTGGCCGAGGCCGCCGACCTGAACCGCTCGTTCATCGGCGAAGTCGAGCGCGGCCACGCGATGCCGTCGCTGCAAACCATCGACAAGCTGGCCGGCGCGCTCGACATCACGCCATCGATCCTGCTGGCCCGCTGCGAACAGGCGGTGGCCTGATCCATTCCACTGGTGGCGATAGCATGTTGAAACGGTCCGTCAGGCCGCCGATACTTCGCCTGCATTTTTCTCATATCGATATACATTAAATAAACTAGGAGTTTTTTCATGGCCGAAGTTCAAGACAGCCAGACGGCGCTCAGCGACAACGCTGCGCGGCAGCTAGCCAACGCTACCAAGACGGTACCCCAGCTTTCCACCATCACGCCGCGCTGGCTGGTGCACCTGCTGCAATGGCTGCCGGTCGAAGCGGGTATCTACCGCCTGAACCAGGTCAAGAATCCGAAAGACGTGCGCGTGGCCTGCTCGCAGCGCGACGAATCGGAATTGCCGCAAACCTTCGTCGATTACGAAGAACAGCCGCGCGAATATTTCCTGAACGCTGTCAGCACCGTGCTCGACGTGCATACCCGCGTATCGGACCTGTACAACAGCCCGCACGACCAGATCAAGGAGCAATTGCGCCTGACGATCGAGACGATCAAGGAACGCCAGGAAAGCGAATTGATCAACAACCCGGACTACGGCCTGCTGGCCAGCGTGCACGACGACCAGCGCGTCTTCCCGCTGACCGGCGCGCCGACGCCGGACGACCTCGATGAACTGTTGACGAAGGTCTGGAAAGAACCCGGCTTCTTCCTCGCGCATCCGCTGGCGATCGCCGCTTTCGGCCGCGAATGCACGCGCCGCGGCGTGCCACCGCCGACGGTCAGCCTGTTCGGTTCGCAATTTTTGACGTGGCGCGGCGTGCCCTTGATCCCGTCCGACAAATTGCCGATCGAAGACGGCAAGACCAAGATCCTGCTGCTGCGCGTGGGCGAACAGCGGCAGGGCGTGGTCGGCCTGTTCCAGCCTGGCCTGGCCGGAGAGCAGAGCCCGGGCCTGTCGGTGCGCTTCATGGGCATCAACCGCAATGCGATTTCCTCGTACCTGATTTCGCTGTACTGCTCGCTGGCCGTGCTGACCGACGATGCACTGGCCGTACTGGAAGACGTGGAGATCGGTAAATACCATGACTACCCAGATACCTACAAGTGATGGTGTGGCGGGCCTTGCCCCGCCGTCCGGCCCGATCGATCTGGGCGCGCTGAACCGCCTGGCCGGCGAGTTTTTCTCGCGCCTGCCCGGTTCGTCCGGCGGCGTGGCCGACGGTTTCAGCGACAGCCTGGCGCGCCAGGCGCCGTCGCGCGCACCCGCCGCCGTCGCGGGCAGCGTGCCGCCGGCGGCTCCCCCGCACTATGCGCCCGCGCTCGGACCGACCCCGGGGCCTTCTCCGGTGCCGGTGCAAGCCGCGCCGCACGCCGCCGCGCAACCGTCCAATCAGCAGCCCGTGCCGGCGTATGCGGCCGCGCTGCCGCAGGCCAACCGCGCGCCGTCCGTGCCCAGTGCTCCTTCATCTCCCTATTATTTTCTCGGCGAAGCGAGCGGCTATCCGTCCGGCGCCGGCAAGCTCGACGCGCTGGCGCAGCAGGCGCTGGGACAGGGGCCGTCCGACGACCGCGTCAGCGCGCAAGCGTTCGGCCTGCCCGGCGCCGACGATTTAAGGCGCCTGTTGAGCGGCGCCTTGCCCGGCGTGCAGGCACGCCCGGCCGCTGCGCCGCAGCAGCCCGGCCAGCCAGCCTTTTATTTCGAGGACCACCGCGCGCCGCAAGCCGCGCGCCCCCAATGGCAGGGCCATCCGGCATTCGACGTCAATGCGATCCGGCGCGATTTCCCGATCCTGGCCGAACGCATCAACGGCAAGCCGCTGGCCTGGTTCGACAATGCCGCGACCACGCACAAGCCGCAGGCGGTGATCGACCGGCTGGCGTATTTTTATGCGCACGAGAATTCGAACATCCACCGCGCCGCGCATGAACTGGCGGCGCGCGCCACCGATGCCTACGAAGGCGCCCGCAACAAGGTCGCGCGCTTTATCGGCGCGGCCTCGCCCAACGAAATCATCTTCGTGCGCGGCGCCACCGAGGCGATCAACCTGGTCGCGCAAACCTTCGGCAAGCAGTTTATTGGCGAAGGCGACGAGATCATCGTGTCGCAACTGGAGCACCACGCCAACATCGTGCCGTGGCAGCAACTGGCGACCGAAAAGGGCGCGAAGCTGCGCGTGATCCCGGTCGACGACAGCGGCCAGATCCTGCTCAGCGAATACACCCGCCTGCTCAACAGCAGGACGAAACTGGTGGCCGTGACGCAGGTGTCGAACGCGCTCGGCACCGTCACGCCGGTGCGCGAGATCATCGAACTGGCGCACCGCGCCGGCGTGCGCGTGCTGGTCGACGGCGCGCAGGCCGTGTCGCACATGCGGGTCGACGTACAGGCGCTCGATGCCGATTTCTACGTGTTCTCGGGCCATAAGGTGTTCGGCCCGACCGGCATCGGCGTGGTGTACGGCAAGGCTGATTTATTGGCGCAGTTGCCGCCATGGCAGGGCGGCGGCAACATGATCGCCGACGTCACGTTCGAGCGCACCGTGTACCAGGATGCGCCGTCGCGTTTCGAAGCCGGCACCGGCAATATCGCCGACGCGGTCGGCCTCGGCGCGGCGCTCGACTACCTGGACCGGATCGGCATGGAAAATGTGGCGCGCTATGAAACGGCGCTGCTCGACTATGCGACGCAGCACTTGCGGTCGATTCCGGGCGTGCGCCTGATCGGCACGGCGGACGAAAAGGCCAGCGTCGCATCCTTCGTGCTGGCCGGCTACCAGCCGGACGAAGTGGGCCGCGCGCTGAACCAGGAAGGCATCGCCGTGCGCTCGGGCCACCACTGCGCGCAACCGATCCTGCGCCGTTTCGGCGTCGAAGCGACGGTGCGTCCTTCGTTCGCGTTCTACAACACGTGCGAAGAAATCGACCGCATGATCGCAGTCGTGCGCCGCCTGGCAGGCGCCCGGCGCTGATCGTACCGCCAGGGAAATAAGCCTTCCTTGGCGGGCTTGGGGCTAATTCAAGGCTGCAGGCCGTCGATCTGTCCTGGCGCTCATGCGGCCCAGTCAAGCCCACAGACGCTTGCTCTGTCATTCCCGCGAAAGCGGGAATCCCATTACGCTGAGCTGATGACAGCAGCCAAGGATGTACCTTACGGAAAATGGGATTCCCGCCTTCGCGGGAATGACATGCCTGTGGCCTTGTAAAACATGCCTATGGCCTTGTAAATTCAGCGACACTCCCCCGCACAAGCTCCAAGCCCCGTCCCGGCCGGCGGCCATGCACCGGTTGGCGTTACACTAGTGCCATGACGATCGTTTCCTTCCTTTCCCGCCACCGCCGCGTGTTCGCGCTGTGCGCGGCCACCGCCATCCTGCATTTAGCTACCATCGACTGGCTCGGTGCGCGCCTCGGGCCGCAATACCGCAGCCGGCCGCAATCCTCCGTCGTCACGGCGCAGTTGCGTCTTGCCTTGCCGGCGCGCAGCACCACGGTCGAAGCGGCGCCGGAACTCAAGCCGATCGATCCCGCCGTACCGAAGCCGCGCCGCCCCGCCAGGCCATCTGCTGCGTCCGCCGCGCAAGCGGCACCGGCGGAAACGGACAGCGGCGCGTTGTCGGCCAGCGCCATCGAGGCGCCGGCCGAACCGGTCGAACCGCCCGAAGCGGATAAGCCTGCCGCCGTCGCCGTGCAACAGGACGCCGCGCCGTCGCCGGCCGTTGTACCATCGGTGCCCGAAGCCGCACCCGGCGTGGCCGTGAAGGAGGGCGCGCCGCCGCCGCCGATGCCGCAATCGACGCGGCGCTACAAGGTGAACCTGCCGCCATCGGCCGAATTCGAGATGGAATTGAAGCGCACCGACGCCGACGGCACCAAGTGGAACGGCGTCGGCGCGATGGCGTGGCAGACCGACGGCAGCAGGTACACCTTGAAAATGGAAGCGGGCATCAGCATGCTCGTCACGCGCGTCAATTTGCTGGTGCTGAACAGCGAGGGCGAGATCGACGATGCCGGCATCGCCCCGTCGACTTTCACTGAAAAGCGCCGCAGCCGCGCCCAGACGGCAACCCATTTCAATCGCGCCGACGGCCGCATCACGTTTTCCGCCAGCGAGCGCAATTACCCGCTGCTGACCGGCGCGCAGGACAAGGCCAGCGTGCCGTTCCAGCTGGCCGCGATCGGCCGCGCCGACGTCAACCAGTTCGGCAGCGCGGTCGACATCCTGGTCGGCGACGACAAGGATGCGAACATCTTCCGCTTTCAATTGATCGGGGAAGAGGAACTGGACACCAGGATGGGGCGCATCGTGACCTGGCATTTGAGCCGTCCGCCGCGGCCCGGGTCATATTCGGCGCGGCTCGACATCTGGCTCGCGCCCAGCCTGAACTGGTATCCGCTACAGATACGCAATACCGAAGCGAACGGTGCGCTGACCACGCAAACCGTGACCAAGATTACGATGTCCGACACGTCAGGAAAATAAATGCGTCTTTTAACAAACCTCATTCCTTGCGCGGTGGCTGCGCTGCTGGCCGCCGCGCCGGCGCTGGCCGCCAGCGAGCACCCGAGCGCCAAGCGCGCCTTCAGCCTGCCGCCGCCGGCCGAGCTGCTGTACACGATCAAGGCCACCCAGCGCGGCATCACGATTTCCGGCGACGCTACCGTGCAATGGCGCCTGGCCGACGGCAAATACACGATCACCACCGAAAGCCGCGCCAGCCTGTTCGGCAAGATCCTGGAAAACCGCAGCGAAGGCGCGGTCGACGAATACGGTCTGGCGCCATCGACCTTCTATGAAAAACGCTTCCGCAAGGAGCCGACCACGGCCACGTTCAAGCGCGACAGCAAGACCATCGTGTTCAGCGTCGGCGACGAAAGCTACCCGATCAAGGGCGGCGAGCAGGACCGCACCAGCGCGCCGTGGCAACTGGTGTCGATCGCCCGCAGCGCGCCGGACAAGTTTACGCCCGGTTCCGAATGGGCGTTTTTCGTCGCCGGCCGGCGCGACGCCGAACCATGGGTGTTCAAGGTCGTCCGGCACGAACCGCTGCAGACCGGCATGGGCCAGGTCGATACCGTGCATTTCAGTAAATCCCCGCCGAAAAGCGACCAGGGCCAGCAAGTCGACCTGTGGCTGGCGCCGACGCTGGACTGGTACCCGGTGCGGGTGCGGTTTACCGATGACGATGGGGATTATGTCGACCAGTTGCTGGCGAAAGTGGTCAAGAAATAATTAAAATCAGATGCAAAACCTGGGGTCAGACCCATGGGTCTGACCCCGGCCTTTGCATTTGATTTGTCCAAAAAATAAGCACAACCAGCGGCAGAATCCACAGGCCGCCCCTAGCGACTCGCCGTCCCCGTCTGACCCCGGCCCTTGCATCCGGTTCTGGCGGAACCCCTGCCCGGAACTGTTATACTGACGCCCCCGCCCAGGTCGCTCCTGGACGATGTGTACAGAATGGCAACCGGACCACAATGACAGACCTTATGGCAAGCGCGGCTGCGGCTGCGGACGCAAACCCGACCGAGCAAGAGCACCAGGATTCGCTGCAAGCGCACTTCCAGCCCAACGTTTCAGCGGACGAGATCGAACAAGTCTTCCACCTGAAACGGGCGCAACCCCTGCTGCAAGTGTTTACCGCGCTGTTCCACGGCGGCTTCGAAGGCGTGCTGGTGCGCCTGCTGGTGCTGCGCGAACTGGCCGCCGACACGGCGTCATCCTCATTTTCGCGCGCCGACATCAACACGAAACTGGCGTACCTGCTGCCGGAAAGCCTGGAAACGGTGTTGATGCGGCTGCGTTCTAACCAGTTGCTGGCCTGGGATGCGCAGCAGGCGGTCTACCGCGTGACGCCGATGGCGCGCAACGTGCTGTCGGCGATCGACAGCCTGCTCGGCCTGAACCAGAGCGCCGACGAAGCGGAAATGGGTTTTCTGTTGTCGCAGGTGGCCGGCGCGCAGGCGGTCGGCGGCATCACGGCCGAACAGTTGCAGCACCTGCTGGGAAGGCTGGTCGATCTGACCGAGGAATTCAGCGACGCCATCGCTTCCGGTTCCGAATTCCGCCTGCGCGCCTCGCAGGCGAAGTGGCACATGGCCTGCGACTGGGTCGAGAAGGGTTCCGACATCCTGCGCGCCATCACCGCCGATGAAAACGCCGATTCGTCCACGCACCGCGCCGCGCAGGCGATCGGCCGCGCCCAGAGCGCGCTGCTGAACATGCAGGGCATGTTCTCGCGCGCCCTGAACCAGATCGAACGCCAGCGCGTGCACCTGGGCCAGTCCGGCCTGTCGACCACCGACATCAAGCGCTGGCTGCTGGAACACGACGACCTGGCGCAACTGGCGCAAGGCGCGATCGAGCAACCGGTGCTGCCGCTGTTTATCACGCCGGCCGAAATGATCGACGTGGCCGAAACGGAATTGCTGTCCGACCGCGTGGCAGGCATCGCGCAGACCGGGCTGCCGGCCGGCCAGGATGCGCCGACCACGGTCAACGATGCGCCGACCCTGCAGCGCGAACTGGACGACTGGCTGGCGCGCCTGTCCGATTTCGCCGCTTTGGGCAATTTCCCGAGCATCGCCGAGGAAGCGCCGAAATCGATCCAGGTGCACGAATCGCTGCTGCCGGCCAGCTTCGCCGTGGCGTCCTACCGCGCTTCGCTGCTGCCGCTGCTGGGCGACGCCTCGGAAGCGAGCCTGCAAGGGGCGACCGCCGAACTGGCGCGCCTGCCGATCACCTTTACGCCGAGCGACACGATGATCGACCTGCCCGACCTGCACGTGGCGGCGATGTCGATGGCGTCCCTCTCACTAGACCTGGAAAGCGGCCCGGCCGATGAATGACGATGCACAAATCCTGATCGCGCGCCTGCTGACGCACCAGACGCTGCGCCGCGACGACAAGCTGGTCAAGCGCGTGCTGTCCGACGAACTGTTCCGCGCCGAAGTGGACCAGCGCCTGCAAGCGTGTGGCATGAAGCTGCTCGACAACGTGTATGCCGACCACGTGACGCTGGCGCTGTCGCGCGTCATCGAACCGAAAGTGTTCGGCGCGCGCGACGTCTGGCAAAACAATAACTTCGGCCTGGCGCGCGACGGCGTCGCGCTCTTGGTCGTGCTGTGGGCGCAGATCATCCTGCCCAAGCGAGAAAGGCAGGAAACCCACCAGCACGCGGACGACGACCAGAACGACATGTTCGGCACCGACAAGCCGCTGCCGCGCGCCGAAGACACGTCGATCGGCATCGCCTACAAGGCGCTGCTGGCCGACTTCGGCGACAAGCTGGGCAAGAAAACCCGGATGGACATGAACCTCGGCATCCTGGCCAAACTCGGCTTCATCGAGCGGCGCGGCGACATCATCGTCGAAGGCCCGCTGCTGGACCTGCTGATGGATACGGATTTATTAAAAGAGCGCATCATCAACGGCGCCCTGGCCCACGTCTTCAAGCGCGCGCCGGCGCAGGTGGTGCACGTGCCGCGCGCCGCGGCGACGGCGGCCGACGCGGCCATCGCCAATGCCGACGCGGTGGCCAGCGCCGACGCCGCCTTCAGCGCCCACGCCGCCGCCATCGCCGACGTGCTGGCCGGCATCGGCATGGCGTCCGACCTTTCGGTCGACGGACCCACCGACACCCCAACCAAGACTGCTGAAGACTGATCCATGTTTCATATCAAATCGCTAGAACTGGTCCACTGGGATTACTGGCAACGCATCAAGAACATCCCGCTCGACGCGAAGATCATCACCATCGCCGGCCAGAACGGTTCCGGCAAGACCACCTTGCTCGACGCACTGCGCACGCTGTTCGGCCTCGATTGCTCGATGGGCCGCACCTATAAACACTACGCGCGCCACTCCGGCCAGCAGACCGCGTGGCTGCGCGCCGTGGTCGACAACAAGGCCATCGGCAAGCAACTGTCGAACCGCCCGTTCCGCAGTTCCGGCTTTTTCGCCGACGACGAAGTGACGCTGTTCTGTCAGGTCCAGAAGAACGGCGGCGACTGGAAGCGCCAGTACCTGATGCGTCCCGGGAACGTCGAGATCGAGGAAGTGACCGAAGCGAACGACTGGCTGGGCGTCGAAAACTACCGCAAGCGCCTGGCCAACGCCGGCCTGTCTCCGGCGATGGCGAAAGTGCTGGCGCTGGAGCAGGGCGAGACGGACAAGTTGTGCGAATACGCGCCGCGCCAGTTGCTTGACCTGGTGTTCCAGGTGTTCGGCGACAAGGAAGTGCTGGACGCCTACGATGAAGCGAAGCGCCACCAGCGCGACACCGAGATGGAATTGAAACGCTTCGAAGCGGAGCTGGAAGGGTCGAAGACGAACCTGGAAGGCTTGCGCCTGCGCGTGGCCAATTACCATCAATGGGAAACCTTGCACCGCGAACGGCGCAACCTGCAGGAAGAAGTGCTGCCTAGCCTCGAATACCACGAGGCGCGCGAAAAGCAGGGCGCCGTCAGCCGCCAGTTGCGCGACGCGCGCAAGCCGCTGGCGCAGGCCGACCAGCAATTGAGCGACAAGAGAAACGCGCTGGCCGCGCAAGCCAAGGCATTGACGGAAGCGCAGCAGCATGAAACGGTGCTGGAACAGGAATCGAGCGCGCTGCAAAGCCGCTTATCTCTGATCAACGGCAAACTGAAACCGCTCGACAGCCTGCTGGAACAGAAGGCGCGCCTGCAAAAGCTGGCCGCCGATTCCGGCGCCGACATCGCCGACGTCGCCGCGCAGCTCGAACTGAAGGATGGCGAACTGGTGAAACAGCGGCAGGGCCGCGACGCCATCGCCGCGCGTATTTCAGCCGACCAGGCGACCATCGCCGCCTTGCAGGGCAAGACTGCGATGCCGGAACCGGACAATGTGCGCGCGATGCGGCGCGCGTTGCGCGACGAGGGCATCGCGCACGCGATGCTGTCCGATATCGTCGAAGTGACCGATGCGCGCTGGCAGGGCGCCGTCGAAGGGGTACTCGGCGGCTATGCCTCCGTCGTGCTGCTGGAGAAGGCCAAGGATGCGCCGGCCGCCTACCGCCTGGCCGAGAAGGAGAGATATCGCCACTTCATCGTGCCGGAACTGGTGACGGCGCCGACGCCGAAGGATGACAGCCTGCTGTCCGTGGTGCGTTTTTCGGCCAAGGCGCCGGTCTGGCTGATCGAACAGCTGTCTCGCATTTCCCGCGTCGATTCGGTCGAAGAGGGTTCGCGCCTGGGCAACATCGAAGAATGGATCACGCCGGAAGCGTATCACCGCGAACGGCGCGGCGGGCGCTCGCTGTTCGTCGAAGCGTCGCGCTACCGCTTCGGATCGGCCGGGCGCACGCAGCGCATGGAAGCGATCCAGAAATCGCTGCCGGCGCTCGAAGCGCAGGAAGACGCGTTCACGCTGACCATTAGCCGGCTCGCCTCCGAAGTGAGTGCCTTGAAGGCGCGCCTGGCCGGGGTCGACGCGGCCAAGGAACTGACGGCGCGCCAGGCCGAATTCGACGAAGCGGCGCGCAACGCGGTTCCGCTGAAAAACGAGCGCACCGAAGTCGGTTCGCGCCTGGGAGAATTGCAAGGCTTGATGAAGAACGCCACCGTGGCGCGCACGCGCGTCGATACGACGTGGCAGAACGCGCGTTTCGCCTTGTCCGAAGCGGAAGCGGGCCTGCGCCTGAGCCACAAGCGCACCATCGAGCAGCGCGCCGAACACGCCAAGGTGTTGCTGGGGCAGCGCCGCCAGTGGCGCAAGTTGGCGACCAGCTGGCGCCGCCCGGCGCGCCGCGCCGCCCTGGTGGCCGAACACCAGAACGCGCACCAGGTGGCATTGCGCATCCACAGCCTGGAAGCGAGCCTGGCGCGCAGCGACTGGGAACTCGACGCCGGCGTCATCGATCAATATGCGCGCCTGAGCGAGCAGTTGCAGGGACGGCAGGTCGAGACCGACGAGCGCCGCTATCAGAACAACCGCGCGATCGAAGCGACCGGCAACGCGCGCGGCGCCTACATGGAGCGGCTGCGCTACACGATCAAGACGTATAGCAAAAACATCAAGGAACTGGGCGAGCTGGCCGGTATCGAAGTGCACGCCGACCCGGTGCGGCTGGAGAACGACGACGTGCAACTGTCGCAGGCCGGCCTGCACGTGCGCTTCAAATTCGACGGCAAGGGACCGATCGGCATGAACGACGGCGAAGCGTCCGGCGGCCAGCAAGTCATGAAATCGCTGGTGCTGTTGATCGGGTTATTGAAATCGGAAGACGGTTCCGGCGGCTTTGTCTTCATCGACGAACCGTTCGCCCACCTGGATATCCGCAACATCCAGCTGGTCGGCGAATTCCTGAAAAACACCGAAGCGCAATACCTGATGACGACGCCGCTGACGCACAACACCGACGTCTACGACCCGTCCGAGCTGACCTTAATCACCAGCAAAAAGAAAAAGGATACGCAATGGGCGCAGCCGATCTTCGTGCTGCAACGGCGCATCGTGGCGGAGACGAAGGCAGCCTGAGTCGTGTCATTCCCGCGCAGGCGGGAATCCCATTTCGGTGCATCGCCTGACGCAAAAAATGGGATTCCCGCTTTCGCGGGAATGACAAGTCTGTGGCTAATACCTAATCCTCCGGCTGGGCGCAGCGGTTCTGTGCCCGGGCCGTCCTTGCCGGTGACGCGCTGGCGCGCACGATAAATCCTTCTTCCAATAAATCGCTGATGGCCGTTTCATCCAGGCCCAGGCCGGCCACATCGGCCAGCAATTCGCCGACCGTGTGCTTGCCATCCATCATCACCAGCAAGATCCGCAAGCGCGGGGCGAGCCGGTACACGCGCGTGGCAATTTCTTCGCGGCCCTTGGCGGTCTTGTCATAGATGCTAGTGTTCATGGAAAGAAAGTTTCCATATGGATACACTTCAGCATACACCAATTTAACGTTTCCGAAAGATCGGATTGACTTTTGGTCTTGAAAGGTCTTTAATTTCTGTAATGACTGAAATTAAAGAAAAAGAGGAAAAACCATGCAACTCAGCCCGACCATGCAGAAATACATCCTCCACTGGGGCGAGATGGGAACGCGCTGGGGCGTCAACCGCACGGTGGCGCAGATCCACGCGCTGCTGTTTTTGACCAATTCTCCGCTGACGGCGGAAGATATCGCCGACACCTTGAGCGTGGCGCGCTCGAACGTCAGCACCAGCCTGAAGGAACTGCAAAGCTGGGGCTTGGTCAAGACCAGCCACATGATGGGCGACCGGCGCGATCATTTCATCGCGCTGCAGGACGTGTGGGAGATTTTCCGCGTCATCATCGAAGAGCGCAAACGGCGCGAAATCGATCCCACCTTGACGGTATTGCGCGAATGCGCGATCGAGGGCGAACAGGATGCGGCGCTGGAGGCGGCTACGCGCGAGCGCATGAACCAGGTGCTGGCCTTCCTCGAAATGCTCAGTTCCGCCTACAGCGACTACAAGGGCTTGCCGCCGGCTACCATGCTGCGTTTTTTGAAAATGGGTGGCAAGATGGCGCGCTTCCTCAGCCCCGACGACAAGGAAGAGTAATCATGTCCACGCCCGAACTGACGCTGTACTACGACGGCAACTGCCCGTTCTGCGCGGCCTCGATGCAGAAACTGCGCGGCTGGAACGGCGCCGGGCGGCTCGCCTTCGTCGACATCGCGGCCGACGGTTTCGATCCCGCGCCGCTGGGCGTGGATATGACGGCGCTGAACCGGGAGCTGCATGCGCTGACGGCCGGCGGCATCCTGCTGGCCGGCACCGACAGCATCCTGGCCGCGTACACGCTGGCCGGGCAGGGCTGGCGCGTATTGCTGCTGCGCGTGCGTCCATTGCGCCCGCTGCTGGCCGCGCTGTACCGCAAGTTTGCGCTGCACCGTTACCGCATCTCGGCCATGCTCGGTTATACGCTGGAACCGCGCTGCCGCGACGGTGTTTGCCGGATCGGCAAGCCGTGAGCCGCGCCGCCATCCGGACCTGGCTGGTGCGCTGGCTGTATGCGGCGGCTGTCGCGCACCTGCTGGTCGGCGTGCTGTTGCCGTGGATCGCCGGCGCCGATTTTTTGAACTGGTATCACCGCGGCGTCGCCGCCGCGTTCTGGCCGGGTACCGCGCCGGCGGCGGCCATCGCGCAGCAGGCGTGGTGGATGGCGCTGTTCGGCCCGACCGTGCAGACCGTCGGCCTGTGGATGATCGCCCTGGTCCACCTGGCCGAGCGCCGGCGCGACGCCGCGGCGTGGGCCTGGCTGCTGGCCGGGATCGTCGTCTGGGCGCCGCAGGACATATTCGTGTCGCTGCGCGCCGGCGTGTGGCCGAATGTCTGGCTCGATTGTTTCGCTGTGGCGAGCATGGTGCCGCCGCTGTTGTGGTTATGGCGCGCCGACCGCGCATAGGAGATCGTCATGGATACATACCAGATGGCTTTGCAATTGATGGCGGCGCAGGGAATACTCGGCGCCTTCGACACGCTGTATCACCATGAATTGACGGAAGCGCTGCCGCGCCAGCCTGGAGCGCGGCGAGAGCTGGGCATCCACGCATTGCGCTCGCTGATCTACAGCGTGCTGTTCGTCGGCCTGTCGTGCTGGACCTGGCACGGCTGGTGGGCGCTGGCGCTGTTGCTGATCTTCGGCGTCGAAGTGGGATTGACGTTGTGGGATTTCGTCACCGAAGACCAGACCCGCCTGCTGCCGGCGAGCGAGCGCGTCACGCACACGGTGCTGGCGATGAACGGCGGCGCTTTTGTCTGCCTGCTGGTATTGAATACGCCGGCCTGGTTCACTGCGCCGACGGCGTTCGTCTGGCAGCCGTACGGCGGCTTGAGCGTGTTCCTGGCGCTGTGCGGCGTCGGCGTCGGCCTGTCCGGCGTGCGCGATGCGCTGGCCGCGATGGCGCTGGAACGCAGCGCGGACAATGATGCCGCGCCGGCGATCCATTTCGGCCCAGCCGAACAAAGCGTGCTGCTGACCGGCGCCACCGGTTTTATCGGCCGCAAGCTGGTCGCGGCGCTGCTGCGCGACGGGCACCGCGTGACGGTCTTGACGCGCGCGCCCAGGCAGGCCGCGTGGCTGTTCGACGGCGCCGTGCGCTGCATCGGCGGCATGGACCAGTTGCCGCCGTCGAGCCGCATCGATGTCATCGTCAACCTGGCCGGCGCGCGCATTCTCGGCTGGCGCTGGACGGTGGCGCGCCAGGCGCTGCTGCACGCCAGCCGGGTCAAGACCACCGACAGCCTGGTGGCCTGGATCGCCAGCGCCGAACACAAGCCGCGCCTGCTGCTGTCGGCATCGGCCATCGGATACTACGGCGTGCAGCGCCAGGACGACGCGTCCGAACTGACGGAAACCAGCGCGCCGCAGGCGATCTTCATGTCGCGCCTGTGCCAGGATTGGGAAGCGGCGGCGCAGGCGGCATCCAGGCACGGCGTGCAGGTCGCGTGCATGCGTTTCGGTTTGGTGTTCGGCGCGCAGGGCGCGTTGCCGATGATGCTGCTGCCGATCCGGCTCGGCATGGGAGGAAGGCTGGGTAGCGGAGCGCAGCGCATGTCGTGGATTCACGTCGACGACGTGCTGCGCGGCGTGGCGCACCTGTGGCAATTGAGCGAGGAAGGCAGGTTGCAGGCGGGCGCCTACAATTTCACGGCGCCGGAAAACGTCTCGCAGCAGGAATTCAGCCGCGTCGCCGCGCACGAAACCGGGCGCCCGTGTTTTATTCCGACGCCCGCGTTCCCGCTGCGCCTGGCCTTGGGCGAGCAGGCCGATTTGCTGCTGGAGGGGCAAAAGGTGGCGCCAACGCGCTTGCAGGCGAGCGGTTTTACGTTCCGCTATCCGACGCTGCAGGGCGCCTTGCGTAGCCTGGTATAGGAAGACACTTGCAAACAGGTTGGCAGAAGATCACTGCGGTTCGGGCAACGGCTTCTGGCTGCGGCGCCAGCG
Source organism: Pseudomonadota bacterium (assembly GCA_040389645.1). Taxonomy (GTDB): domain Bacteria; phylum Pseudomonadota; class Gammaproteobacteria; order Burkholderiales; family Burkholderiaceae_D; genus Rugamonas. The sequence goes on from JAZJZT010000046.1 coordinate 83,406, forward strand.
GATCAGGCCAATCGCATAGGTGGCGAAATAGCCGGCCAGCAGGCCGAAGCTCAACGTCGTAAACGGGCTTTGAATGAAATCCTGGTTCGTCAGCGGATGTGGGGATTCGGTGCGGCTGTTCATGTACAGCTCCATGCCGCGGTACAGCACGCGTGCGGCGAACAGCAGCGAAATCGTGATCCCCAGGCGCAGGTTCGGCGTGAAAAAATAACCCCGCTGCGTGCTCTCGAAGCGCGTCAGCCGGATGCCCCACATGCCGAGCCAGGCGCCAGCCAGCGCGCCGGCGGCCAGGCAGGACACGGCGAGCAGATCTCCCGCCATCGAGACCGCCAGCGATACCAGCAGCGCCGGCAGCAGCAGCGCCGCCGCCCAGTGTCGCCACAATTGCGACTTCTGGCGCGCCAGCATGCGCTTCAGGCGCGAATAGATGCGCCATACCAGCAGCGGAACCAGGGCGAGCAGGGCGAGGGTGGTCATTTCCATAAGACGTTCAAGCCCGGCGCGGGCGCGGCAAAAACAGTGATTGTAAGGCAGATCGCCGGCACGGCGTACCCGGGCGTGGCGCGCGCGGGCACACGGCAGACGCTCATTTGCGGATCCGATTGACTTCCGGGGACGGTATCCGCAAGATGTAAGCATCCAACTTCCGGCAAACACCATGACTCTCCTCAATCCTTTGCCGCCTTCCCCCCTCGGCCTGATGGCCGCCTCGCCGCAGGCCGGCGCGCAGGACACCGGCTACCAGCTGCCGCCGCCGGAGTTGCAGGCGATCGTCGACGCGCCGCACGCGCCGATGCTGAACCTGAGCCCGCAGCGCAACCTGGCCGCGATGGTCGCGATGCCGGTATTGCCGGGCATCGTCGAGGTGGCGCAGCCGGAAGTGAAACTGGCGGGTATGCGCATCAACCCGCGCACCTATTCATCGAGCCGCTTCGCCTTCGGCACCAGTCTCACCATGTTCGATATCGCCACGCGCCAGGAATCCACCATCGCCGGCCTGCCGCCCGACCTGCGCCTGGCCGACATGGGCTGGTCGCCGGACCAGCGCTACCTGGCGTTCACCCATATCGCGCACGGCGCGGCCGGCGGCGCGGAATCGGGCGTCGAACTGTGGCTGATGGATGTGGCGGCGCGCTCGGCGCGCAAGCTGTGCAGCCGGGCGCTGTCGGCGGTCGCCAACCGCGGCTTCCAGTGGCTGCCCGACAGCAGCGGCCTGCTGCTGTTATTGAAACCGGCCGGTCTCGGCAAGCCGCCGGTCGCCAGCGGCATCCCGGCCGGGCCGGGCTTGCAGGACAGCCAGCCGGGCAGCGGTACCCGGCAACTGCGCACCTACCAGGATTTATTGAAGAACGAGGATGACGCCCGGCTGTTCGAGCACTACATCACGTCGCAACTGGCCGTGCTGAATTTGTCTGGCAAGGTGCGCCTGCTCGGCAAGCCGGAACTGTATTCGCGCATGTCGGTGGCGCCGGGCGGGCGCTACATCCTGACGCAAAACATCGTGCGCCCATATTCGTATATCGTGCCGGCGTCGAGCTTCGGAGAGCAGGTCGACGTGCGCGACCTTGATGGCCGCATCGTCCACACGGTGGCTTCGCTGCCGCTGGAAGAAGGACTGCCGCCGGGGAACGATGCCGTGTCGGCCGGCGTGCGCCACGTCAGCTGGCGCGTCGACGCGCCGGACACGCTGGTGTGGGCCGAGGCGCAGGATGGCGGCGATCCGGCGGTGGATGTGCCTATCCGAGATATCGTCTATCTGCAGGCCGCGCCGTTCAGCGCCGAACCGACGGTGCTGGCCCGGCTGGGGACACGCTTCGGCGGCATCGCCTGGGGCCGCGGCGACATTGCGCTGCTGCAGGAACGCTGGCACAAGACGCGCGCCTTGAAACAGTGGATGATCGCGCCGGACGATCCGGCCGCGCCGCCGGACCTGATCTACGCCGGCTCCGCCGAAGACCGCTACAGCCATCCGGGCACGCCGGTGATGCGCGCCGACGGCGCCGGCATGCCGCGCCTGATGATCGCGCCGGACGACAGCATCCTGCTCGATGGCGCGGGCGCTTCTCCGGAAGGGGACCGGCCCTTCATCGACCGCCTGAACCTGCGCACGAAACAGAAACAGCGTCTGTTCCAGAGCGAAGCGCCGTATTTCGAGAACGTGATGGCGGTGCTCAGCGAAGATGGCGGCAGGCTGTTGACGACGCGCGAATCGCCGACCGAGCGGCCCAATTTTTATCTGCGCGAGCTGGCGCTGGACGGCCCGGCAAAACTGACGGCGCTGACCGATTTTCCGCATCCGCTGCCGCAATTGCGCGATGTGCAAAAGGAGCAGATCCGCTACCCGCGCGCCGACGGCGTCGACCTGACGGCGACGCTGCTGTTGCCGCCGCATTACGACGCCGCGCGCGACGGTCCGCTGCCGCTGCTGATGTGGGCCTATCCGCAGGAATTCAAGTCCGCCAGCGCGGCCAGCCAGACCACCGGTTCGCCGTATAAATTCAACGCCATCAGTTACTGGGGGCCGGCCGCGTTCCTGGCGATGGGTTACGCGGTGCTGGACAATCCGTCATTCCCGATCGTCGGTGACGGAGAACAGGAACCGAACGACAGTTATTTGCCGCAGCTGGTGGCCGACGCCGAGGCGGCCGTCGAGGAAGTGGTGCGGCGCGGCGTGGCCGAGCGCCACCGCATCGCCATCGGAGGGCACTCGTACGGCGCCTTCATGACAGCGAACCTGCTGGCACACACGCGCCTGTTCCGCGCCGGCATCGCGCGCAGCGGCGCCTACAACCGCACGCTGACGCCGTTCGGTTTCCAGTCCGAGGAACGGCCGTTCTGGCAGGCACCCGAAGTCTATCAAGCCATGTCGCCGTTCAATAACGCCGACAAGATCAAGGATGCGCTGTTGCTGATCCACGGCGAGCAAGACAACAATTCCGGCACCTTCCCGCTGCAAAGCGAGCGCATGTTCCAGGCCGTCAAAGGGCTAGGAGGCACCGCGCGCCTGGTCATGCTGCCGAACGAAGCGCACGCCTACCGCGCGCGCGAATCGATCATGCACATGCTGTACGAAACCAACAACTGGCTGGAAAAATACGTCAAGCACGCCAAGCCGCAAGCCTAACTGGGGTCAGGCGTGACTTGTTGCGTTCTTGCTGGACAATTGTCGGTAAAGAACGCAACAACGCACGCCTGACCCCACAGCATTTCCGCCTGCGCGTGTGCATGGGGTCAGGCGTGACTTATTGCGTTATTTCTGGACAATTGTCGGTAAAGAACGCAACAAGTCACGCCTGACCCCACACTGGGGGGCGCGGGCCGGGACTCACATTGTGGTAGTGTCATAAACTCTACATTCTGGAGTGGCTATCATGGACCCTGCCGTCATTTATGCGCATCGCGCGCCGGACCCGGTGCCGGTGGATGAACCCGTTCCTGAACCGCAACCGGCGCATCCGCACCATCATCCGGAACCGCCTGTGCCGCAGGACGATCCGGTGCCGGACCATAATCCGAGCTGATCAATCGCTGACAATCCGTTCGACTGCGTGATCTCCGGCCGGCAACGCTGACCGGGGAGGCCACCCGTCGTCACACATCCTCACTCACGCCGGCCGCCGCCGGCGCCTGTCCGGCTGTCATTCGAATTCGTCATGCAGGCGATGAATTCTTACCATTGGACCGCCATCGCGCTGCTCCCTATAGTGGCCTCAACCCCGCCAGTCCAACCGGCTGCGGTAATAGAGGCGATAGCCGTGCCGCCATGCGGATGCGCGCCCCCACTGAGAGAGACGAATGATGAACCTGACTGCTACCGACACCAACCAGGCTGGCGCGCACGCCGCCGATCCTTGCGACTTGCTGCGCCAACTGTTCCGCGCCGCGGTCGACGCGGTCGATCCGCTGCTGGTGCTGCCCGCGCACCTGCCGCCGCCGCCGAAAGGCCGGACATTGGTGTTCGGTGCCGGCAAGGCGTCGGCCCGCATGGCGCTGGCGCTGGAGCGTCACTGGACAGGTGAGCTGGAAGGATTGGTCGTGACCCGCTATGGCCATGGCGAAGCGTGCAGCCGGATCGAGATCGTCGAAGCCGGGCACCCGGTCCCGGACGATGCCGGCCTTATCGCCGCGCGCCGCATGCTGGAAATGGCGCGCGAATTGACCGCGGACGACCTGGTGATCTTCCTCATTTCCGGCGGCGGCTCGGCCTTGCTGTCGCTGCCGGCGGAAGGCGTCGAATTGCGCGAAAAGCGCCAGATCAATGCCGCCCTTCTAAAATCCGGCGCGACCATCCAGGAAATGAATTGCGTGCGCAAGCAGTTGTCGGCGGTGAAGGGCGGCAGGCTGGCATTGGCTTGTCACCCGGCCCGGATGGTCACCCTGGTCATCTCCGACGTGCCCGGCGACGACCCGGCCGTCGTCGCATCCGGCCCCAGCATCCCGAACCAGGGCACTGGAAGCGATGCGCTGGCCGTGCTGGACAAGTACGGCATCGCCATCTCCGCTGCGCTGCGCACCTTGCTGCTCGACGCGACGCGCGCGGCGCCGGCGGTCACCGATGCCCGCCTGCGGGACAACCAGGTCAGCGTGGTGGCGACCGCGCAGCAGGCGCTCGATGCGGCGGCGGCGGTGGCGCGCGCAAACGGGTATACGCCGCTGATCCTGGGCGACAGTATCGAGGGTGAATCGCGCGACATCGCGCTGATGCACGCCGCCATCGCGCGGCAGGTGCTGCGCCGCGGTCAACCCGTGCACGGGCCTTGCGTCATCCTGTCCGGCGGCGAGACTACGGTGACCGTGCGCGGCAACGGCCGCGGCGGACGCAACGCCGAATTCCTGCTGGCGCTGGCGATCGCGCTCGACGGGCAGGAAGCGACCTATGCGATCGCCTGCGACACCGACGGCATCGACGGCACCGAAGACAACGCTGGCGCCCTGTTGCGGCCGTCGACCTTGCAACGTGCGCGGGACGCGGGACTGGACGCGAAGGCGCGCCTGGCCAATAACGACGGCTACGGTTTTTTCGAACAACTGGACGACCTGCTCATCACCGGCCCGACCCGCACCAACGTCAATGATTTCAGGGCGATCGTGATCGCCGCAGCATAATGCTACAGGGGGACCGGCCGGACCGGTCCCCCGCTGCGCCGGCGCCTGCCGGCGCACTGCCATATCCATCGCGGCTCAAGTACAATCGGTGACTGTCCTTCGCGTCACTTTCCGAGCCCCGGTCCTTCCCATGGAAATCTACCAGTTACGCAGCTTTCTGACCGTCGCCCAGCACGGCCATCTGACGCGCGCCGCCGAACAACTGCATATCAGCCAGTCGGCCGTGAGCAAGCAGATCAAGGCTCTGGAGGAAGAACTCGGCGTAGTGCTGTTCGACCGTACCGCCAGCGGCACCTCGCTCACCAGGTCTGGCCAGATGCTGCTGGCGCAAGCCGAAAAAACCCTGAATAGCGCACTGGAACTGGTCAACATGGCCAACAAGATCCGCGGCGAAATCACTGGTACCGTCAAGCTGGGCACGATCATCGACCCGGAATATCTGCGCCTGGGCGCCGTGCTGGGCCGGCTGCTGGCGCGCCATCCGCAGATCGACGTCAAGCTGGCGCAAGGTATTTCCGGCTCCGTGCTGGAACGCATCCGCGCCGGCACCGTCGATGCCGGCTTTTATCTTGGTGTGCTTGATGATGCGGATATCCGGGTCACCGAACTGTGCATGCTGACTTACCTGGTGGTGGCGCCCCGTGAATGGGAAGAGCGCGTAAAAAACGCCGGCTGGGACGAGATTGCGCGCCTGCCCTGGATCGGCACGCCCGTGCACAGTTCCCAGCACCGGCTGGTGAGCGCGATGTTCGCCGAACAGGGGTATGAATTGACGACCGTGATCGAGGTCGACCAGGAAGCGTCGATGCGCAGCCTGGTGGCGATGGGCGTGGGCCTATGCCTGCTGCGCGAAGACATTGCGCACGAGGCGGTGCGCAATGGCCAGATGGTGGTGTGGAGCGGCGCGTCCCGCAGTTGCCCGCTGTCGTTCATTCACCTCAAAAGCAGGATACAGGACGCGCTGGTCGGTGCGCTGCACCAGGCCGTGCTGGAGGCCTGGGCAGCGTAAGACGCCTTAACCCAGTTGCGTGGTCTTGCCGCCGACCTGCTGCGCTGCCGGCTTGGCGGCATCGGCCGCATCGACTTCGATAAGGGCGACTCCCGCGTTCAACACCGAGTGCGCGCGCTGGCGGTCGATATCCTTTTCCCACACGGCGACGACGACGGTGGCGACGCAATTGCCGAGCAAATTGCCCAGCGCGCGGGCGATGCCGATGAACCAGTCCACCGACAGCACCAGCACCAGTCCTACCACGGGAATGGCCGGTATCGCCGACAGCGTGGCCGCCAGGATCACGATGGCCGAGCCGGGTACGCCGTGGGCGCCTTTCGATGTGATCAGCGCCACCGCCAGGATGCCCAATAAGTCGCCCATGGCCAGCGGGGTGTTGGTCGCTTGCGCAATGAAGACCGCGGCCAGCGTCAGGTAGATGGAAAAGGCGTCCAGGTTGAACGAGTAACCGGTGGGGATCACCAGGCCGACGGTCGATGGCTTGATGCCCATGTTTTCCAGCTTGCGCATGATCTGCGGCAGCACGCTGTCGGACGACGCCGTGGCCAGCACGACCAGCAATTCCTCGCGCAGGTAGCGCATCAGCTTGAAGATGTTAAAGCCGGCGAGGCGCAGGATGCCGCCCAGGATCACGCAGACAAACAGGATGACGGTGCCGTAGAACAGGATCACCAGGAAGCCCAGCTGCTTCAATGAGCCGATGCCGTATTTGCCGACCGTGAAGGCGATCGCGCCGAACACGCCGAGCGGCGCCAGGCGGATCAGGAAAGCCATGCATTTGAAAAACGCGGCCGACATGCTGTCGATCAGGCTGGCGATCGGCGCGGCCTTCTCTCCGATCAGCGACAGCGCGCAGCCGAACATGACGGAAAACAGCAACACTTGCAGCACGTCGCCCGAGGTGAAGGCGCTGACCACGGTGGTCGGTATCAGCTTCATCGCGAAATCGGCGAAGCCCTGCGACTTGACCTTGGCGGCGTTGTCGACATAGGTCCCCAGCGCGCTGGCGTCGAGCATGTTCGGGTCGATATTCATGCCGGTGCCGGGATGGAACAGGAAGGCCATCAGCAGGCCGAGCGCCAGCGCGAGCGTGGTGACGATCTCGAAATAGACCAGCGCCTTCAGGCCGACGCGTCCCACTTTTTTCAATTCGCCGGCGCCGTAGATGCCGTGCACCACCACGCAAAACACGATCATCGGAATGATCATCTTGATCAGCTTGATGAAGCCGTCCCCCAGGGGTTTCAGGCTGACGCCGAACTGGGGATAGAACACGCCCACCAGTATGCCGAGGGCCAGGGCAATCAGGACTTGCCCGAAGAGGGATGTATGAAAACGCCGCACGATAGTCTCCTTTTGAATTTATTTCTTGGTATGGATGGTTTCCCTCCGGAGGCAGTGTTGCGTCCTGCTTCCGGCGGTTACCGGTCAAAGTTGCGGCGCCCGCCCGGTCCGATCGCACCTGGCGGCACGTCATTATCCCAAACAAGGGAGCAAAACGCACGTCGCTACTACAAAGCCGATGCGATGAATATAGCACACAAAAAATGTATACAATATCCGTATTCGTATATAGAATTTAAAAAAACATGAGAGGAGACCACATGAATATGTCACACAATGACAACGGGACCGGCTGCGCTTTCGAGCTGCTGGGAGAGCAGGTGATGGCTTGCGCGGCAGCGCTGGCGCAGCACACCGACAGCCCCGGCATGATGACGCGCACCTACCTGACGCCGGCGCACCACGCCGCCGCCGCGCAGCTGACGCGCTGGATGGAAGAGGCCGGCATGGCCGTGCGGCGCGACGATGCCGGCAACGTCATCGGCCGCTACGAGGCGGCGCAGCCGGGCGCGCCGGCGCTGATGACGGGATCGCATTTCGACACCGTGCGCAATGGCGGCATCCATGACGGCATGCTCGGCATCCTGCTGCCGCTGGCCTGCGTGCGGCGCTGGCACGAGCAGGGCCGGCGTTTCCCGTTTGCGCTGGAAGTCGTCGGTTTCGCCGAGGAAGAAGGCGTGCGTTTCAAGGCCACGCTGCTGGGCAGCCGCGCCATCGCCGGCACCTTCGACCGCGCGGTGCTCGACAACCTCGATGAGCAGGGCGTGAGCATGCGCGCGGCGCTGGCCCAGGCCGGCTTCGACGCCGATAGGCTCGACCGCGCCGCCTACGCGCCGCGCAGCCTGCTCGGTTTCGTCGAGGTGCATATCGAGCAGGGACCGGTGCTGTTGAACGAAGGCTTGCCGGTCGGCGTGGTCAGCGCGATTTCCGGCGCCTCGCGCTTTGCCGTCGAAGTGCAGGGACAGGCCGGGCACGCGGGCACAGTCCCGATGGCGGGCCGGCGCGACGCGGCCATGGCCGCCGCCGAAATCGGCCTGTTCATCGAGCGGCGCTGCCAGGACATACCGGGCCTGGTCGGCACCGTCGGCCAGTTCCACGTGCCCAACGGCGCGGCCAACGTGGTGCCGGGCGGCGCAGTGTTTTCGATCGACATCCGCGCCTGCGACGACGCGGACCGTGAAGGCGCGGTGGCCGACGTGCTGGAAGCGGCGCAGCAGATCGCGGCGCGGCGCCAGGTCGGACTGACGCTGCGCAAGACGCACGAAGCCCCCAGCGTGCCTTGCGCGACCGGGCTGCAACAGCAACTGGCGGCCTCGATCGAGCGGCTGAACCTGCCGCTGCGCCGGCTGCCGTCCGGCGCCGGTCACGACGCGATGGCGATTGCCGCCATCAGCGACGTCGCGATGCTGTTCGTCCGTTGCGGCAACGGCGGCATCAGCCATTCACCCGACGAAACCATGACGGCGCAAGACGCGGCGGTCGCCGCCCGCGTCTTCAGCGATTTTGTCGAGCATTTCAGTTATTGACGCGCGGCCGGCCGGCCACCGCCGGCGGCCATCACTATCTATTATTGGAGAAAACACCATGCATACCGTAGTCATCGACGGCTTCACCCTGAACGCCGAACAAGTACTTGCCGTTGCGCGCGCACCACACGCGAAGGTCGAACTGGCCGCGTCGTCGCGCGCCGCGCTGAAGGAAAGCCGCGACTACATCGAATCGACGTGGATGCACGATGAAGCGCCGATGATGTACAGCTTCAATACCGGCGTCGGCTTGCTGAAAGATACCCGCATCAAGGTCGAACACATCGAACTGTTCCAGACCCAGTTGATCAAGGCCCACTCGGGCGGTATCGGCGAGCCGTTCCCGGAAGAAGTCAGCCGCGCCACGATGCTGTTGCGCGCCAACGCCTTCGCCAGCAATTATTCCGCGCCGCGCGTGGAAGTGGTCGATCGCCTGCTGGCCTTCATCAATGCCGGCATCCACCCGATCATGCCGCAAAAAGGTTCCGTCGGCGCGTCCGGAGATTTGGCTCCGCTGGCCTACCTGGCAGCAGCCATCGTCGGCTTCGAAGAAGCGGAAGTGATGTACAAGGGCCGCCGCATGTCGGCGCCCGAAGCGATCACGCTGGCGGAAATCGGCCCGGTGCAGTTCGACCTGAAAGCCAAGGATGCTTCCGCGCTGATCAACGGTTGCACCGCATCGCTGGCAGTGGCCGTACTGGCTGCGCACGATGCGCGCAACCTGCTGAGCGATGCGTGCTTATCTCTGGGCCTGACGCTGGAAGCGATGCGCGCAGAAATGTCCGCATTCGACCCGCGCATCCAGCAGGCGCGTCCGCACGCCGGCCAGATCAAGACCGCCGGTGTCGTACGCAACCTGTTGAAAGGTTCGACCCGCACGACTCACGAAGCGCGCTCGGTGCAACTGCCGGACGAACTGCGCCGCACGGACATTCCATACAGCCCGCGCATCCAGGACGTCTATTCTCTGCGTTGCACGCCGCAAGTGTATGGCCCGGTGTTCGATGCGCTCGACTACATCGATACCATCGTCGATAAGGAAATCAATTCCGCGACCGACAATCCGCTGATCTTCGGTAAAGACGGTGGCGGTTTCGAGATCATCTCGGGTGGTAACTTCCACGGCCAATACCTGGCGCAAGCGATGGACTTGCTGGCGATCGCCGTGACCGACCTGGGCAGCATCTGCGAGCGCCGCGTCGCCCGCCTGATCGATCCGACCCTGTCGTGGGGCTTGCCGCGCAACCTGATGTCGGGCATCCGCGGTGTCAACACCGGCTACCCGGTGGTGCAGTGCTCGCTGAGCTCGCTGGTCATGGAAAACCGCACGCTGTGCATGCCGGGCAGCGTCGACAGCATCCCGTCGAAGGGCAACAGCGAAGATCACGTGTCGAATTCGACCTGGTGCGCCCGCAAGGCCGCCACCGTCGTCACCAACACGCAGTACATCATCGGCGTCGAAATGCTGCTGGCGGCACAGGCACTGACGATGACGGAAGATCTGCTGTCCGAGTTCAAACTGGGCCAGGGTACGCAAGCGGCCTACGATGAAATCCGCAAGCAGATCCCTGCCTGCCTGGACGGCGACCGCTGGTTCCACAACGACATCCAGGTCGCCCACTCCTTCGTCACCAGCGGTTCGGTGCGCGACGCGGTGATCGGCAAGATCGGCCAGTTCGTGTGATGCAGATCCCGGCGCTGAGCGGCGCCTCGACACCAATATAAGGAGTTGCCATGAAACGCCGTATCGTTCTGTCATCGCTGTTTTATTGCGCCGTGCTGCTGGCGCCGCCGTCCCGTGCCGCCACGCTCGACGATATTCTCAAGGCCAAGGTGCTGCGGGTGGCCGTGCCGCTGGACTTTCCCCCTTTCGGTTCACCCGGACCCGACATGAAACCGGTGGGCTACGACATCGACGTGGCGCGCTTGCTTGCGAAAGACCTCGGCGTGTCGCTGGAACTGGTGCCGGCCGCCAGTGCCGACCGGATTAGCCTGCTGACCGGCAGAAAGGTCGACTTGCTCATTTCCAGTCTCGGCAAAACAGCCGAGCGGGAAAAATTGATCGATTTCAGTCATGCCTACGCGCCGCTGTTCAGCGGCGTCTTCGGCGATGTCAAGCTGGCGGTCGGCAATGCCGCCGACCTGGCCGGTAAAACCATCGGTGTCACGCGCGGCGCGGTGGAAGATGGCGTATTGACGGGGATGGCGCCGGCCACTGCCGTCATCAAGCGCTACGACGACAACCATGCGACCATTGCCGCCTTCCTGACGGGGCAGGTGGCGCTGGTCGCCACCGGCAACATCGTTGCCGGCACGATTTCGGAACAGCAGCGTGAGCGCAAACTGGATTTCAAATTCATGATCAAGAATGCCCCCTGTTTCATCGGCGTCAACAAGGGCGAACCCGGCTTGCTGGAACGCGTCAATGCGGTCCTGGAAAAAGCCAAGGGCGACGGCAGTCTGAACGCCATCGCCGGGAAGTGGCTGAAGATCAAGCGGCCCATCAGTTCCTTCCTGTAAGGCGGCGCGCGATAGCCGCGCCGCCGCCGCATTTCAGCATCAGGTCATCCATATAAGTGTCAGCCAGTCCGGCAGCAGCCGGGCTGGCCAGCTTTGTCGCGTCCGTCGCCCAGCCCGGCGGCGGCGTGACGCCCCCGTAGTACCACAACAACAAGAGGAGATAGAACTGTGAAGCAAAGGATATTCAGTACCGCAGTACTGCTGGCGTGCGCCGGCGCGGTCCAGGCGCAATCGTCGGTGACCGTTTATGGCAACGTCGACCTGGGCGTGTCGAAGAAGAGCGGCGGCGCGACGCTCGTGGGCCGGCGTGACAATAACCGGCTCGGCTTCCGAGGCGTGGAAGAGTTGGGCGACGGTTTGAAGGCGCTGTTCCAGCTTGAAATCCGTTACGACCCGGACGTCGGCACGATCGAGGGCGGTAGCCGTCCACTGTTCCAGGGCCAGAGCCGGGTCGGCCTGCAGGGCAATTTCGGCACCGTCCGTATCGGCCGCGGCCTGACCGCCTTCCAGGATTCTAGTTCAGCCTTCGAACCCTGGCGCGGCGTGCCCAGCACGGCCGGCTTCCAGACCGATTTGACCGTGGCCGGTTACACCAGCCAGCCGCTGGATCCGGCCGGTTCCTCCGCCAACCGCTGGTCCAACGCGGTGTTCTACAACTCGCCGGAAGTGGCGGGCGCGCAGATCAACGTGACGGTGGCCAGCAAGGAAGCGCTGGGCAACAGCGCCTTCATCGGCCGGGGCAGCGCCGCCGCGCCGCAATATCCGGCCAATTCCACGCTGGCGAGCAATCCGTATTCCGTGTCCGCCACCTACAAGGCCGGGCCTTACGCCGCCATGCTGGCGACCGAGCGCAATGCGGCGGAAACGAAACTGTGGTCGGTGGCCGCTTCCGCGATGGCCGCGCCGGCGTTGAAACTGGTCGCCTCGTACCAGCGCCAGGACCAGGGCCATACGGTGGCGCGCAATCCGGTGACCAAGGCGTGGGTGGTAGGCGCCAATTATCTGATGGGGCAGGAGACTTTCCTGGCCGGCTATGGCCGCAAGCAGCCGGACGGCGCGGTCCAGACCAAACAACTGGGGCTGGGCTGGGAACACAATCTGTCGGCCCGCACCTATCTGTACCTGGACGCGTCGAACCGCAAGGCCGCCACCTCGGTCAACTTCTACGGCGCCGGCATCTTCCACCGCTTCTGACGCGTGGCGCCGTGCATGCCCCAGGCAGCTTTTGGGGCGGTGGTCGCCGATGCTCAACGCCGCGATCTGTGCCGAATGCTCTTAATTTAGCGTTAAATTGTCATTCCCGCGAAGGCGGGAATCCCATTTAGGGTCCTGAACGGCGCAGAGAAATGGGATTCCCGCCTGCGCGGGAATGACAGATCTACGCGAAGCCTCTAGTCGAACGCCCAGGTATAGAGCACATCGAGCGCGTTATTCGTGCCGGTCTGGAATTGCAGCGTGATGCGCGGGTTCAGTTTATAGCGCAGCTTGACCAGGCTTGTCGCCGTGCCCGCGCCTTGCTCGAAACTGAGGTAAGCGCGCGATGAGATGCGCTTGCCGACCGTGACCACGGTGTTTTCCAGTCCTTTCGCCTGCGATCCGCCCTGCGCCTGCGATACGCCCAGTTCATCGAGTCCGAGTTTGCTGGCGATGCCGCCGCCGCTGCCGCCGAACAGCGCGCCGGCGGCCGTGCCGAGCAGCGCCATCTCTCCGCCGCCGGCGTCGGCGATGCCGTGTCCCAGCACCAGCCACGATAACTTGTCGCTGTCGGTCACGTTCGGCGTCGACACCAGTTTCGCTTGCGGCGCCAGCGCCGTGCCGCGCACTTCGACGCCGGCTTCGACGTTCGTTTCAGTCAGTTGCTCGCCTTCGGGGCGCTTGCGCACGGCCAGAATATTCAGACCCGGATTGTCATACGCTCCGGTGAAATTCAGGACGCCGCGCTCGATCGTCAGTTTTTGGCCGTAGGCGGCATAGGTGCCGCTGACCACGCGGATGCTGCCGGTGGCGCGCGGCGGGCGGCGGTCCTGGATGCGCACGCGCACGATGCCTGCCAGTTGCGCATCGATGCCTTTGCCCTTCAAATAAAAGGCGTCGCCCAAATCTGCTTCGACATCGACGTTCAGCGGCAGGCTTTGCGCGGCGGCGCTGACCTTGGCGCCGGGCTTGACGCGGCCGAGCACGACGACGTCGTCGCTGATGGTGGGCGTGTTTTCGGAGGCCATTTCGATGCTGGCGTGTTCCGCCTTGAACTTGCCGTCGAGCTGGAAGTGCTTCTGGTCGCGCACCAGCGTGCTCTGGCCGCTCAGCGCCAGCGTGCGGTCGGGACGGGACAGCACGAGTAGTTTGTCGGCCGCCAGTTTCAATTGCATCGTCGCTTCGCCGCCGGCGAATTTCACCCAGCCGTCGGCTTGCGCGTTACCCTGCTCTCCATCGAAATACAGGCGCTGCACCTGCAACTGGTCGCCGGCCAGCTTCGCCTGTAATTGCCCGTTGCGCAGCTTGATGCCTTGCTCGGTCCAGTTGACGACCAGCTTATCTCCCTTGACGTCGCCGTTCAGCACCGGGGCGCCGACGGTGCCGCTGCCGGTCATTGCCAGCGCCAGCGCGCCGTCGAGTTCCAATCCCTGCATGCCGCTCAGTGGCGCCAGCCACGCCACCGATGCCATGTTGACGCTGCCCGTCATCGCCAGCGCGCTGTCGTTGGCGATGCGGCCGTCGCGCAGTTGCGTGGTGGCGTCGAGTTTCATTTGCCCGGCGCGCGTGCCGTCGAGATCGACCTGCATGCGCAGCGCGCTGCCGGCGACGTTGGCGCGCGCTTCGAGCTGGCGCAGGCCGAGCGCGATCGGCTTGTCGCCGCTGATGACGGTGATGTCTCCCTTTTCGCGGTAGACGTGCAGCATGCCTTCCAGCGCCGGTGCGACTCCCTTCGCCTGCGGCGCCTGCAAGTCCAGCGCCCAGGCCGCGCCGAGGGTCAGGTCGCTGACGATATTGTCGCGCCACAGCGTCGACAATTGCGCCAAGTAGCTGACCGGGACGCCACCCGCCGAACCCTTGCTGCGCCAGCGCGGCCCGTTCTTTTCCAGCGATTCGATGCGGATGCTGCCCTCCGGCAGCTTGATGACGGCGTTGGCCAGCGCGATCTGTACCGGGTGCGCCAGGCCGGCCGTGCCGGCGCCGGGTTCGGTCCCCAGGCGCAGCGCGGCCGGAGACTGCAAGGCCAGCGCGTAGCGGCCGCGGTTTTGCAGCACATCGATGACGCCGTTCCACACATCCTGCCCGGAGCCGCCGTGCACTTTCAGCAGCGCGTCGAAATCCTGGTTGTTCGCGCTCAGTTGCAGCGCGTGCGCGGCGCGCGTGCCGCTGCTTTGAAATTTCGCCTTGTCGATGTTCAGGCCGGGCGACGCATACCCGGTGACGTCGACTTCGCTGACCAGCGGATCGGCGCCGCCCTGGCCGGAACCGACGCTGGCGCTGGCGCGCAGCGCCTTGACCTGGTGCTGGGTGAACAGGCGCAGATTGCTGCCGTCCATCGACAGAGATAATGCCGGTTTTTCGGCGGTGCCGGTCAGCGTGCCGGTCGCGCGCAGCACGCCGCCGAAGCCGGGGCCGAGGCTGGCCAGTTGCGGCGCATCGATCTTCCAGTCGAGCCGGTCGCGCGCGCCGCCGAAGCCGCCCTTGGCTTGCGCGCTGTTTGGTCCCAGGCGCAGGTCGATGTCGGCATTGTCGACATGGGTGTGATCGGCCGACACTTTCGCGTAGCCGGCCAGTGGCGCGCCGGCCAGCGTCGACGGCAGCAGTTTCAGGTCGAGCGCGGCGCGCCAGTCGGCCGCCAGCCGTCCGCCGCCATTGAAATCGCCGTTGATGCTGCCGGCAGGATAAGCGGCGCCGAAAGCGGCGGGATTGACGCGCAGCGCATTGCCCGCGAGTTTGAATTCCGCGTGGCGCGGCGTGCCGGTCAGCCAGACATCGCCGGCCGCGTGCACGACACTGTCAGGCACCGGGCGTTTGGCGGACGCCATGCCCAGTCCTTTCGCGTCGGCCTCGAAACTGCTGCGCGGCGCGTCGTAGCTGCCGGTGATGACGCCGCTGGCGGCGACGGCGCCCAGCAGGTCGCCGCCGGCTGCGGCCAGTTGCCGGGCGTCGAGACGCCAGGCCAGTTTTTCACCCGGAGCGCCGAAGTTGCCGCGCACATCCAGCGTGTTCTGGCCCAGCGCCAGTTTCGCATCGACGCCGCTGACATGTTTTATATCGGCCTGCAATTTGCCGGCGCCGGACAGCGCCTGTCCCAGCAGGCGGCTGGCGTTCAATTTGAAATCGGCGCCGACCTGCCACGCCGGCACCAGCTTGCCGGCGGCGTTGATGTCTCCATTCAGGTCCGCGACCGGATACTTGCCCAGTGCGGACGGATCGAAGTGGCTGATGCCGATGGCCGCCTTGAACGGCTGTTCATCCTTCAGGCTCGCTTCGGCACTGAGGTTCACGCTGCCTTTACCCACCAGCAGGCGCGCCTGCTTGACGCGCAACAGCGCGTCGGCCAGCGTCGCCTGCGCGTCGAGCCGCAAACCGGTCTGCGCCAGGTTGACGGTCAGCGTCTGGATCTTGCCAGTGCTGCCCAAGACGATGTCGCCGGCGATACTGGTCGTGTTGATGCTGCCGTGGATGGCGCGCAGGTCGAGCCGGCCGGTATGCAACTGGAAGGTGGCGGCATCGACGCCGCCATTGACGGCCGTGCGCTGGATGCGGCCGCCGCCGGTGAATTTGCCGGCCGCGCCCAGGTCGATGTCGACCGCATCGATAGTGGTGGCGGTCAGCGTGCCGCCCAGCGTGCCGCTGGCGCTGCGCAGCGGCACGCGGTGCTGGTCGAGCGCGCCGTTTGGCCCCTGGTTCAGCACGGACAGTTTGCCGCTGACGTTCTGTTTCGCGTCGATCGCCGCCTGCAGTTGCAGGCTCAGGTCGGCCTGCGGCCAGGCCGGGTTGAACAGCGCCGGATCGATGCCGCGCCCCTTGATGTCGAGCGCGCGCAGGATGACCGGGTCGAACGGCGCCAGCGTCAGCGTGCCGTCGCCGTTGGCGTTGGCCGACGTGCCTTGCGCCGCCAGTTCGATCAAGGACAGGTTGCCGCGCGCCGTCAGCGCCAGTTGCGCCGGTTTCGCGCCGGGCGCGATGCCGCTGGTCTGCGTCAGGCTGGCCTTGGCGTCGAGCGTGAACGGACGCTGCGCGCCGATGCGCGCGTCGGCGGCGACGCGGCCGATGGCGGTCAGCGCGCTGGCGTCGCTCAGTTTCCACTCGGCGCGGTCGCCGGCCAGTTTCAGGCGGATCGCGCTGATGACATTTTTGACGGCGCCATCCTGCAAGGTCAAGGTATCGAGCCGGGCATCGGCCACGCTGAGGCGGAACGGCGGTGCCAGCGTCGCCGGCAGCGTGGCCGGTTTGCCCGGCGCCAGCGTTTGCATGACGGCGCTGGCGATGTGCAGTTCGCTGATCGCGATGCCTTCCGAAAAATACTGCAAGGGCGACCAGTCGATCGTCACGTCGTTCGCCGTCAGCACGTTTTCCGGCGTGCGGTGCACGATGCGGTCGATGTGCATGCGCCCGTACAGCGAGCCGGTCGCGCCGGTGACGACGATATTGCCGCCGCTGGCGCCGGCCACGCGTTGCACGATCTGTTGCAGCGTCGATTCGCGTCCCAGCAGCCAGGCGGCGCCGGCCAATAAAACCAGCAGCACGGCCAGCGCGAGCAGCGCGCGGCGCAGCCAGCGCCGCCGCGGCGCCGCAGGTGGAGAAGGCGGGGAGGGCGGGGAGGGCGGCGTGCCGCCGGCGGTGGCGGAAGCGGTGGTGTCGGACATCAGAACGTGAATCCCAGTGAGAAGTGCAGGCGCGCCTTGTGCACGGCCTGGCCGTAAGCTACGTCGACATTGATTGGGCCGACCGGGCTTTTCCAGCGCGCGCCGACGCCGTAGCCGGATTTCGGGCGCAGGTCCGCCACCGTGTCGGCCGCGTTGCCGGCGTCATAGAACACGGCCGCGCCCCAGGCGGGCTTGAACCAGTATTGGTATTCGGCGCTGCCGGTGAGCAGGTAGCGCCCGCCGACGGTGGCCGTGCCATCCTGCACGCCCAGTTCCTGGTAGGCGTAGCCGCGCACCGACTGGTCGCCGCCGGCGCGGAACAGGTAGACGGCCGGCACGCCATCCTTCTTTTTCGAGGCGAGTATGCCCGCTTCGGCGCGCAGGATCACGCTGTTTTTCGCGCCGAACGGCAGGTACAAAATACCCTTGGCGCTGGCGCGGATGAAGGCTTCGTCGGTCAGCAGCGGCAGCACGGCGCCGCCGATCTGCGCATTGATCACGTTGCCGCTGCTCGGGAACACCAGGTTGTCGAGGCGGCGCCGCGTCACTGAGTATGTCAGCGGCAGGCTGGTGCTGCGCGTGGCCGGCTGGTCGGTGATGCGTTTTTGTTCCGTCAGCAGTTCCAGTCCCAGGCTGCGTTCGAGCAGCGGCGTGCCCCAGGCGCGCTTGCCCGACACGGTGAACACCGTGGTCTGCACGCCTTCGATATCGCTGCGTTCGAAGGCCGCGCCCATGCTGTCGCTGTAGCCGTCCGGCGTGATCGGAAAATAGAAATCGCCGCGCGCGGTCTGCTTCTTCGTTTCCAGCGTCAGCGCGCTTTTCAGCTTCAGGCCGAAGATCGCCAGGTCGTCGTAATTGAGCTGGGCGCGCTTGCCGGTATTGGTGCTGTAACCGAGACCGGCGCTGACGTTCTTGCGCTTGTTTTCCGTCACGCGCACCAGCAGCGGCAGCGGGGCCATCGCGCCGGCGTCCGTCGCGGCGGGCACGCCGGCCTGTTTTTCGGCCGCCGCGTCGAGCTGTTCGTTGAGGATGGCGGACGTGTCGGCGCTCACTTCGACGCTGGCAAAATACCCGGTATCCTGCAGGCGCGCCTGGTAAGCCTGCAACGCCGCCTCGCTGTAGTAATCGCCCGGGTGGATCTGGTTCAGGTTGCGCACGAGGGAATCCGGATAGCGCTGCAAGCCTTCGATGCGCAATTCGCCGAAGCGCAATTCCGGGCCGCTGTCGATCGTCACGCGCAGTGCGGCCGTGTGCTGCTCGGGATCGACCACCGCCTCGCTCTCGCTGAGCTGGGCGCGCGGGTAGCGCGTCTGCACCACTTCGCGCAGCAGTGAGCGCTTGGCGCGTTCCCAGTCATCCTGGCGGAAGACCGTTCCTTGCGGCAGCGTCCAGTTGCGTTTCAAGGCTGCCGTGTCGAACGGCGCGTCAGGATTGGCGCTGAAGCCTTGCAGCACGATCTCGATGCTGCCCACCCGCACCGCTTCGCCCGGCCGCACCTCGACCTGCACGGTCGGCGTGGCCGCGTCGGCGTCGAAGCTGGCGCTCACTTGCGGCGAATAATAACCGGCCGTGGCCAGCAGCGTTTTCACCTGTTCCGGCGCGGCGCGCACCATGCGCTGCAACTGTTCGCGGTCGATGCGCGGATTGCCGCGAAAGCGCAGCAGGTCCAGATTATCTTTTAATAAATCTTCCAGGGGGCCGGGCGCGGAAATGCGCACGTTGTATTGCAGGCCGTCGGCCGCGCAGGCTGATGCCGCCAAGGCCGCCGCAGCGCCGGCCAAGGCAAGCCGGCCCATTACTTTTGTCACGACTTGTGCCAAAATTCGTGGTCCTGCCGGTTTTTTGTTTGCTGGTGCAGGAAACATGGGGCTCCATCTCTGATTGCTCCCCGCATGTTACCGGATCGCCGGAACAGATGGCGTACTACTAAGATTGATTGAAGGTAATAAAAAAATGCTTCCTACTGATGCGGCACTGGTATTGTTTAGCGGTGGACAGGATTCCACCACCTGCCTGGCCTGGGCCCTCGAACACTACGGGCGGGTGGAAACCATCGGCTTCGATTACGGCCAGCGCCACGCGATCGAACTGGCGGTGCGCCCGGTCGTGCTCGACAAGCTGCGCGGCCACAAGAGTGAATGGAACGAGCGCCTCGGGCCGGACCACATGATCGACCTGGGATTGATCTCGCAACTGTCGCAGACGGCAATGACGGAAGATATCGAGATCGTCATGCAGGAAAACGGCTTACCGAATACTTTTGTACCGGGCCGCAACCTGATGTTCATGATGGTGGCGGCGACATTGGCTTACCGGCGCGGCCTGACGGTGCTCGTCGGCGGCATGTGCGAGACCGATTTTTCCGGCTACCCGGACTGCCGCGACGATACGATGAAGGCGCTGCAGGTGGCGCTGAACCTGGGCATGGCGACCCGGCTGAAACTGGAAACGCCGCTGATGTGGCTCGATAAAAGCCAGACCTGGACGCTGGCCGAGCGGATGGGCGGGACGGCGCTGGTGGATTTGATCCGCGCCGAAACCCACACCTGCTACCTGGGCGAGCGCGGCGCGCTGCACGACTGGGGCTATGGTTGCGGCACTTGCCCGGCCTGCGAATTGCGCGCGCGCGGCTACCGCCAGTACGCGGCCGGCACGCCCGCCTGAGTGTGACGCGCGGCGCGCCCGCGGCGTCACGCCGCAAAATGCACGGCAATCGTTGCGCGCGGCGCGCGCAGTAACGTACTATCTTTGTCACTGCCGGTTTCAAACTGATGCGTGCAAAGCCCATGGACCACACCGCAAGCCGGCGGCCACCCCGCCGGACCTTACAGGATTTGCTGAAGCCGGCCGTCGTGTCCGCGCTGGTGCTGGCCGTATGCCTGGGCGCGACGGGCTGGTCGTGGCGCAATGCCTGCGACGAGGCGGCGCAGGCCGCCAGGACCGACTTCGATTTCCGCGTGCGCGAACTGGTCAACGGCATCGCGCAGCGCATGCAGACCTATGTGCAGGTGCTGTACGGCGTGCAGGGTTTATATGCCAGTTCCGAATTCGTCGACCGCTCCGAGTTCCGCACTTACCTGCTCGGGCAGGATTTGAATAACCATTACCCCGGCATCCAGGGCGTCGGCTATATCGCGCTGGTCGACGGCGCGCGGCGCCATGCCCATATCGAGCAGTTGCGGCGCGGCGGGTTTCCCGACTATGCGATCAATCCGCCCGGCGAGCGCGCGCTGTACGGGCCGATCGTCTACCTGGAGCCGTTCAGCGGCGCCAACCTGAAAGCCTTCGGCTTCGATGTGCTGTCCGAACCGGTGCGGCGCGCGGCG
This sequence comes from Pseudomonadota bacterium, assembly GCA_040389645.1. Taxonomy (GTDB): domain Bacteria; phylum Pseudomonadota; class Gammaproteobacteria; order Burkholderiales; family Burkholderiaceae_D; genus Rugamonas. The sequence goes on from JAZJZT010000046.1 coordinate 104,086, forward strand.
CTGGAACAGGCGCGCGATTCCGGCCTGCCGGCCATGTCCGGCAAGATCACGCTGCGCCAGGAAGCGGCGCAGCCGGCGCAATCGGCGCAATCGGGTTTCCTGGTGGTGCTGCCGGTCTACGTCAACGGGCAGCCGCACGGCACGCTGGAACAGCGCCGCTCGTCCATCGCCGGTTGGGTGTATGCGCCGTTTCGCATCGGCGACGTCATGGCCGGACTCGGCGGCGAGCGCGCCGCCAGGCTGGATGTCGAAATTTACGACGGCGACGAAGCGCTCGCCGCCAGGCTGATGTACGAGAGCGCGCCCGGGCCGCAGCCGGAGAGTACGCGCCAGACGATCCAGAAGATCAGCGTGGCCGGGCACCGCTGGACGGTGCGCATCAGCGCCTTGCCCGGCGGCGCCACCGAGCGCGACGACCGGGCGCGCCTGATCGGCCTGGCCGGCGCGGTGCTCAGCGCCGTGCTGGCGGGCCTGGCCTGGCTGCTTGCGCTGAGCCGCCAGAAGGCGCGCCGCGCGCTGGACTGCGCGCACTTGCTGGCCGGCGAATTGAAGCAGGGGCAGGCCAGCCTGCTGGCGATGGCCGAGAGCGCGCAAAGCAGCCAGACGGTGTTGCGCAGCATCCTCGACTCCACCGTCGATGGCATCCTGGTCGACAATTTCAAGGGAACGGTCCTCAATTCGAACCGCCGCTTCCGCGCGCTGTGGAACTTGCCGGAACACCTGGGCTGGCAGAACGACGGCGCCACGCTGTTCGAGCACATGGCGGACCAGCTGGTGCATGCCGCGGCGCTGCTGGAAGCCGGCGCGCGGGTGCCGGGAGAGAATGAGGAACAGCGCGCCTTGCTGCACTTGCGCGATGGCCGCGTGATCGAGCAGTTTACGCGCGGCCTGCGGCTGGGAGGTGAGGCGGCGCGCCTGTGGTCGTTCCGCGACATCACCGAGCGCACCCAGATCGAGCAGCGCGAGCGCACCCGCAGACAGGTGCTCGAACTGCTGGCCACCGGCGCGCCGCTGCACGACATCCTGGAAAGCGTGGTGCTGGGCGTGGAGGATGGCCATCCCGGCATGTTGTGCAGCATCCTGATGCTCGACGACGATGGCCGCCACCTGCTGGTGGGCGCCTCCCCCAGCCTTCCCGCCTTTTTCAACGCCGCGCTGCACGGCCAGCCGGTCGAAGCGAATGGAGGCTGTTGCGCGCAGGCCGTCACGCTGGGCCGGCGCGTGATCGTCGAAGATATCCGCACCGATCCGCTGTGGGAACCGCACCGCGAGCTGGCGCTGCACGCTGGTCTCGGCTCGTGCTGGTCCGACCCGATCCGCGGCGCCACCGGCAAGATCCTCGGCACCTTCGCCATCTTCCACCGCGATCCGCAGCGCCCCGGCGTGGCGAACATGGTCTTGATCGAACAGGCGTCGCACCTGGCCGGGATCGCCATCGAGCAGGCGCAGGCCGCCATCGCGCTGCGCTCGGGAGAGGCGCGTTTTCGCAGCCTGTACGACAACGCGCCGGTGGCGCTGTGGGAACAGGACTGGTCAAGGGTGCGCGCCGCGCTGGTCGAGCTGGAACAGTCCGGCGTCGACGATGTGCCGGCCTACCTGCAACACAATCCGAGCCAGCTGGCGCGCCTGGCTGGCCTGGTGCGCATCCTCGACGTCAACGCGGCCGCGCTGGCGCAGGTCGGCGCGGCGCCCGGAAACAAGGACATCACGGCATTGACGCTGGCGCAGAATTTCGACGCCGCCGCCATGCCCGCCTTCGCCAAGGCGCTGACGGCGCTGGCGCAAGGCGCGCACCTGTTCGCCTGCGAGAGCAGCTTCCTGCGCCTGGACGGCGTCGAGCGCCAGAACGAGCTGACCTTGCTGGTCATGCCCGGCCATACCCAGAGCCTGGATTTCGTCATCGTCTCCACGCTCGACATCACCGAGCGCAAGCGGATGAACGATGAATTGTTATTGCTGGCCACCACCGATTTCCTGACCGGTCTGCCGAACCGGCGCGAATTCATGGCGCGACTGGACGATGAACAGGCGCGCCTGCAGCGCGATATCGGCGGTTGCGCCGCCGTGCTGATGCTCGACCTGGATCACTTCAAGCGCATCAACGATGAATACGGCCACGCGGTGGGAGACCTCGTGCTGCGACACCTGGCCACGCTGATGCGCGACAGCCAGCGCAAGATCGACATGCTGGGCCGGGTCGGCGGAGAGGAATTCGCGGTGCTGCTGCCGGGCGCGGACCTCGATGCGGCGGCCGTGTTCGCCGAGCGCCTGCGCCAGCGCATCGCCGACACGCCGCAGCAGGCCGACGGCCGCAGCTTCACCGTCACCGTCAGTATCGGCATCGCGGCGATGTCGGCGGCCGACAGCGGCGGCGACGCGGCGCTGAGCCGGGCCGACAAGGCGCTGTACCGCGCCAAGCACGGTGGGCGCAACCGGGTCGAAAGGGTGGATGGTGGTAACGAAGCGCCGGCTTCGGCGCCACGGCGGCAGGCGCCGCCGGTTGCGTGAAGCGAATCAGACCGGCTGTTCCTGCATGGCCTTCATTTGCAAGTGTTTGGCGCGGTTTCTGCGGGAAATGATGAACCAGGCAATGGCGGCCGGGATCAGCAGCGGCAGCGTGAACGGGGCGACGAGCGCCGCCAGCAGCACGGCCAGCAGCGTCAGGCCGAACACCATCAGCAAGCCCAGGCCGGCGAACAGGAAACCGACGAACACGGCGGCGCAGACGATGGCGATGGCGCCGACGATCAGGCCGCCGCCGGCGAACAGCATGCCGAGCAAGGTGCCGAGCGGGCCGCCGATCTCGTCGCCGTCGAGGTTGACGTGCATGCCGCCGCCATCGAGACCGTGCCAGATAAAGACGATCAGTGCGGCGATGATGGCGATGGAGAGCAGCTTTTTCATGGTGGACCTCGAACTGGTGGTGGATGGCGCCCGGCGCCTGGTGTCGTTTGAATTGCATGCCGCAGGGCATGGTTGAACTGTAGAACTTTGCGCTGGCGCAAACCAGCGCCGTGCGACAGGCGGTGATTTTGCAGGGCCGGACGGCCGGGAAACGCCGATAGACGGATGCTCAGCGGCAAGTTCGGCACCATGGCAATGCCTGCCTGAAAAAGTGGCAAATTTTCCCTTGAAATAAAGATATGGTTGCCTATACTGACTACCTATCTTGCACATGGAGGGCAATATGGCTTGGCTAGAATTAATCGAGGGTCAATCGATATCCTCGGGATCAGGCAATGCGATGCGCCAGCGTAGCGCGACACAGTGTTCGGGCGGGCCGAAAGGGCCACCCTCTGCGCCGCCTACCATTCCGCCTATCATTATCAATCCCTATACGTACCAGATGCCGGAACCGGCGATCGATCCGCGCCGCACCCCGCTCGGACCGCCGATTGCGCCACCGCCCAGACCGGCCATTTCCATGATGTTCGCTTGAACATTCCCAATTGCAAAAGAAGGCCCGCCACCCGGCGGGCTTGTTGTTTTATAAATCCAAATCCAATCCAAATGCAAAGGCCGGGGTCAGACCCCCGGGTCTGACCCCAGTTTCTGCCGTTGATTTTTGGCGGGCGTTTACGGCACTCCGGGAGTGCAGCCCTGCCTTGGGCACTGTCATTCCCGCGAAAGCGGGAATCCCATTTTTTCGCACCGTTTGCGACTCTAAATGGGATTCCCGCTTTCGCGGGAATGACAAATTTGGCGCTAACTTAACGGCATTGCCTTCGGCGTGCGTCGCGGCGATGCGCCGGCCTGATTTCAGCTATCATGCCTGCCTTTGCCGCACACCGAGATTGCCATCATGACAGACGAATTCAACGAAGCCCAGGACGATGACGCGCCAGTCCAGGAACCCCGCCTGTGGCAGGGCAACGGCTGGACCGCGCGCGTGATCAAGAACGACGATGACGAAGGTTGGGCCGTGGCCATGATCAAGGATGGCGAGCCGGAACCGGCGCTGGTCGGCCCCTGGACCATGGGCCGCGACAAGAAAAACCCGAAACCGCTCGACGTCAACGCCTTCAACACGCTGGTCAAGACCGCCAACGAAGTATTGCGCCGCCACGAACAGCAATTGCACGCGCAATTGCATAAAAGCGTGCGCGTCAATACCGAAGGCGCCGCCTACATCACCGTCAACCTCGACATCACGCCGGACGAGGACGATGCCTATGCCACGCTGACCGCCTTCGACCCGTACGGAGAGGAACTGGCGCAGGTGCGCGTGGCGCCGAATTTCAAGCTCAGCGTGGCCAGCGCCACAACGTGGATCGAGAGCGGTTATCGTCGCCCTTGATTCGGCGCTGACAACGTTGCATATTTGAGCAAATGGCTGGCCGCGGCCGGGCTTGACCTGATAGTATTTCCCGTGCGCATTATTAACGGGAAAAATCGATGGAAAGTCGTCTCAGCCGCCTGGAAGCCGTCCAAAGCATGTTGCTCGAAATCGGGCAGAAATCGAGCAGTTGCACCGATATCGCCGAATTCCTGCAAGCGGTGCACGAGGCGCTGGGCCGCATCATGTACGCGGCCAATTTCTATGTCGCGCTCAACGAGCAGGGCGGCCCTGCCAACCGGGTGCGCTTCGTCTATTTTGTCGACGAAGTCGACGAAGCGCCCGACCGCAACGAGCTGGTTGAACTGGCATCTCCGCAGCAGTCGCCGACCGCCTGGGTGATCCTCAACGGCCGGCGCCTGGTGATGACCGCCGAAGAACACACGGCGCAAGCCGTCGACGGCAATGCCTGGGGACTGGGCACGACCGCCGAGCACTGGATCGGTTGCCCGCTGATGGACCACAACCACCAGGCGCTGGGCGCCGTCGTGATTCAGAGTTACGACAAGCAGCACACCTTCAATGCCGAAGACCAGGCGCTGTTCGCGCTGATCGCCAACCACGTCTCGAACGCGCTGCAAGGCTTGCAGAGCATGGATCGGCTCGAACGCGCCGTGCACGAGCGCACCGCGCTGCTCGAACATGAAGTCAGCGAGCGGCGCCGCGCCGAAAGCCTGCAACATGCCCTGTACGAAGTGGCGAGCCTGTCGGCGTCGGCCTGGGATGCCGATGTGCTGTACAGCCGCTTGCACGAAATCATCAGCGGCCTGGTCACGGCGCGCAATTTCCTGATCGCGCTGTACCACCCGAAAAGCAACGAGATCAGCATCCCGTATTTTGTCGACGAAAAAGACCGCGACGCACCGGTCAAGCGTTTTCAGTATGGCGCCGGCATGAGTTCCTATGTACTGAAAAACAAGCAACCCTGCCTGCTCGACGCCGCCAGTTACGCGGCGCTGGCCGCCAGCGGCGAGATGGAACAGCCGCTCGGCAACGACGCCATCGCCAGCTGGATGGGTGCGCCGATGCTGCTCAACGATTACGCGTACGGCGTCATCATCGTGCAAAGCTACGACCAGTCGGTGGTGTATGGCCAGGCCGACCTCGACGTGCTGGCCTTCATGGCCAATCACGTCGCGGTGGCGATGTCGCGCCTGCAGTCGGACCGCGCGATCCGGCGCGCCAAGGAAACGCTGGAAGAACAGAACGCGGCGCTCAACGCGGCATTGACGGCGTTGCGCGATGCGCAGTCGGAACTGGTCAGACAGGAAAAGCTGGCATCCCTCGGACGCCTGGTGGCCGGCGTCGCGCATGAAATCAACACGCCGCTGGGCATCTGCGTGACCGCTACCAGCCACCTGGTGCAAGAATTAAAACTGACGAAGGAAGAACTGGCGGCCGGCACGCTCGACGAAGACGGTTTAAACCAGTTCTTCGACATCATCGACCAGTCGCTGCGCATCATGACCACGAATACCCAGCGCGCCGCGGCGCTGGTGCGCAGTTTCAAGCAGGTGGCGGTGGACCAGTCGTCCGACAATATCCGCGGTTTCAATTTAAGCAAATACCTGTCCGAAGTGCTGCTGTCGCTGCAACCTAAACTGAAGGGTAAAGGAGTACGGGTGCAGATCGATTGCCCGCCCGAAATCCACATGGAAAGTTTCCCCGGCGCCGTGTCGCAGATCGTCACCAACATGGTGGTCAATTCGCTGGTGCACGGTTTTGGAGAGGGGCAGCAGGGCTCGATCAAGATTACCGGCCGCGTCGAAGGAGAATACGTGCTGCTCGACTACAGCGACGACGGCATCGGCATGGACCCGGGCACCTTGAGCCAGCTGTTCGACCCCTTCTTCACTACCAAGCGCGGCTCCGGCGGCAGCGGCCTGGGCGCGCACATCCTGTACAACCTGGTGACCGGGCCGCTGGGCGGGACAGTCAAAGTGGTCAGTGCGCCGGGGATGGGGTTGCACTACAATTTGCGCTTTCCGAAGGTGCAGCAGCGGCGGCAGACCACCACCGCTGAAGAGGAGGAATGAAGGCAGGGGGGCTTAAATATAAGCTACTTGTTCAATCAGGCAATTTTTGAATTCCGCGAAAAAACGGGTTTTGCGCGGAATTCCATCTGGGGAATATTCTGGAAAAGCCCAAAAAAAAAGCACCCCCTCATTGGGTAATGCCGTTAAGTTAAGCCACCGACCGTAGCGTTGTCATTCCCGCGAAAGCGGGAATCCCATCTTTTTGCGCCGTTTGCGACTCTAAAATGGGATTCCCGCCTGCGCGGGAAGTCATTTCTCCCAATGGGAGGAATGACAAATTTGGCGATCTGAGCTGTCCCGGTTTTCCTGGACCCGTCAGTCCGGGAATCGCTCGTTGATGGCCAGCGCCGTGTCGATATTGTTGATCAACACTTCGACATACACCGGGTCCAGGTGGTGGCCGGCGACTTCGCGCAGGTGGCTGACGACCTCGGCCACCGGCCACGCATCCTTGTAACAGCGCTTGTGCATCAGCGCGTCGAACACGTCGGCCACGGCGACGATGCGCGCATACAGGTGGATCGCTTCTCCCTTCAAGCCTTGCGGATAACCGCTGCCGTCGTATTTTTCATGGTGCTGGTGCGCGATCGCGGCGGCGGCCTTTAAAATCGGGCGCTGCGAACCGTCGAGGATCGACAGGCCGACGGCAGGGTGCTGCTTCATGATTTCCCATTCGGCCGCATCGAGCTTGCCCGGTTTCAGCAACACCGCGTCCGGCGTGGCGATCTTGCCGATGTCGTGCATCGGCGCGGCATGCCGCAGCAGCGCCGTTTCCTCTTCCGACAGGCCGCTGGCCACGGCCAGCAGGTTGCAGATTTCCGACATGCGGCGCACGTGGTTGCCCGCTTCGTTCGAGCGCGATTCGACCACGTCGCCCAGGCGCAAGATCAGTTCGGCCTGGGTATCGGTGATTTCCTGCGTCAACAGGATATTGTCGAAGGCGATCGCCACGCCGGAACAGAACACTTCGAGCAGCTTGGCATCGATGTCCGAAATTTCCTCGACCCCCTTCAATACCAGCAGGGACGCCTTGCCGCTGGCGTTCGGGAAGTAACCGACATAGGTGTCGCCCTGCAGGCGTGAAATGCGGTTGCTCTTGGCGTCGTCGAGCTGGGCCAGCAATTCCGCGTTCAGCATGTTGTCGTCGGCAGCGCCGATCTGGGCCAGGATTTCGTATTCGTGCTCTCCGCTGATGGCGGTGGCGCCGCGCAGGCGCAGCAGCATGCTGTTTTCCAGCCGCAGCAGCGCGACGACTTGCTGCAGCAGGCCGCTGGCGAAATCCTTCAGGTTGCGCTGCTGAAAAATATGGGCCGAGGCGGCGATCACGCGCTCCAGGCCTTCGCGGTAATTCAGTTGCGCCACGCGCGCTTCTTCCACCTTCATGATGTCGCGGTAGGCGCGCAGCGCGGCGAAGGTGGTCGTAAACAGCTTGGTGCGGTCGAGTTCCGTCTTTTCCTTGTAATCGTTGATGTCGTAATTGACGATCACGCGTTCTTCCGGCGCCTGGCCCGGCTGCCCGGTGCGCAGCACGATGCGCGTAAACTGGTTGTTCAATTCCTGCCGCATCCAGCGCGCCACTTCCAGGCCGCTGTCTTCCTTTTCCATCACGACGTCGAGAAACACCAGCGCGATATCCTTTTCGCGCGCCAGCACTTCCTTCGCTTCGGCACCGCTATATGCGTGCACGAATACCAGGCCGCGCCCTTCGAGGCGGAAACGGCTCAGCGTGAGCTTGGTGATGTCGTGGATATCCGGTTCGTCATCGACCAGTAAAACCTTCCAGGGTGCAAGTTTGGGCGACTGTGAAGACAAAAAAGACATAGGGGCGAATTCCGCAAAATGACACAAACACCAATGCACTGCGCAATTTTTAGGCGCAGGTTTTTGATTGTAGTCGTACACCAGATGAATTAACAACTGGCAATAAAAATTACGATAAAGCCTTACAACAAACTGTCGCAGCCTGCGACCCGGCTGGTTGACAATCTGGATGTCACCCGATAACGGCCATCTATCCTAACGGAAAAATACTTTGTTTTGAGCAATAACTTGATGTTATGTGAACTTTTTTCACCATCGGCGCGACACTGCATTGTGTTAACGTCAATGTAAACGACCACCGCCCGCAGCGGCGGGGCCGGTGCGGGCGGTGGCAAGCGCGATTGCGCGGGGTTTATGCCAGTGTCGGCAGGCCGGTCAGGTAGCCGACGGCGGCGCCGTAACGGTCACGGTAGTTGGCGCGGATCAGCGGATCGAGCGCGCCCACGACTTTCGAGTGCAGGCCGCCGGTGATGTTGCCGCTGGCATCCTTCGTCACTTCCCAGTCGCCCGGATGCTGGAAGTTGCTCATGATGTAGGCAAAACCGTTCAAGTCGTCGACCGCGTGCAAGCCGGTCGATTCCGCGCCGGACGGCGCCGACAGCAGGCGGGTCAGCGTCTTGCTGTCGACGTTGTATGCCCACAGGAAGTTATTGACGTGCAAGCCACTGTCTTCGCCGATGAACAGCGTGCGCATTTTTTCGGAGAACTTGATGTTGTCCGGATTGGCGATCTTGTCCGGATTGGCCAGGTTGCCCAGCGCGTCCGGCGTCGCCAGATCTTCGCCGACCAGCGCCGGCACGGCAGCCATGTCGACCGGCACCCAGGCGCTGTCGATCGCCGTGCCCGTGTCATCCTTCTGGCCATCCTTCAGGTTCAGCGCATACACGACGCCGGCGTTCGGGCCCTTGATCGAAATGCCGCCGGAACCGTTGGTCATCGCCGGCTGGATGTAGCTCATGGCCGAATAGGCGATCTTGTCCTTGGCGTTGACGGTCGTGCCTTCCATCTTGGTGAAGCCCATGCTGCCACCCTTGAAGGCGGCATAGCGGTGGGTTTCCAGGAAGGCGGCGGCCTTCTCTTGGCCGGGCACGAATTTCACCCAGTTGTTTTTGCCGCTGAACGGGATTTTCGTGTAGCTGGCGTCGGCCGGATCGGCGGTCTTCGCGCTGACGATGTCGGCTGCTTTCATCTTGTCGGCCAGCGCCTTGATCTCGGCGCTGGTGGCCTTGCCCAGGCGGATCCACGACAGGTCGGCCGAGCCGCCGTTGTCGGCCGTCTTCTGCGCCCATTTCGCGACGTACAGGGTGCCGCTCGACAGATCCTGCGCCTTGTCGGCGACGAACATGAACAGGCCGCCGTTGGTGGCATCATCGCCCATCAGCGCGGTGCGCTCGTCCGGCATCACCTGCACCAGTTCGTGCGAGATGCGGCCCATGCAATAGTGTTTCTTGATGCTGCCGGTGCCGTCCGGATTGACCGTCACTTCCGGCATGTGGCCGTAGTGGTAAGGATTGGCCTTGGTCGCGTCGCCGTACAGGTTGCTGCTGAACGAGGCGAATTGCGCATTGCTGCCGATGACGGTGGCGTCCGGCTCGTATTCTTCGCTCGACAGGTGGGTATTCCACGGCGAACGGCTGGCGCCGCAGGTGATCCACAGGCCGTTGACGGCGCTGGTGTCGACGTTGTGGTATTTCACCAGCGACAGCGCGCCGGTGGTCTTGTCCTGGTCCAGCGTCAGCACGGCGATCGGCGACGGCAGCATGCCGTACATCGAGTCGCCCTTGACGTTGCGCGTCGTGTATTCGAACTGCACCACGGCGAACACGGTATTGCCCTTGACGCCGGTGACGCTGGCGTTGGCCAGTTTCAGCAGCGAGCTGCCGTCCGGGCAGTCGGAGAAGAACTGGCGCTTGCCGGCGTCGGTCGTGTCGACGATCGGCTTGTTGTTGATGTCGTAGTAGCCGCCCGACAGGATGGTGCCGCCGGCGCCGTTCGGCACTTGCGCGCCGGTGACGAAGAAGGTTTCGTATTTCAGCGCATAATTCTGCTTGCTGCCGTCGCTGTAGGTGGCCGACAGGCCGGAAGCGACGGTGGTGGTGGCCATCTTGGCGGCGTCGCTCATGGTCAGCGCCGACATCGGCGAAAAGCTGATCGTGCTCAGCGTGGCCGGGGTGACGACCGGGGCCGCGGCGGGGGCGCTGTCGCCGCCGCAGGCGGACAGCAGCATCGAAGCGGCACTGCCACCGGCCAGCGGCAGCAATGGCGCTCCCGACAGGAATTTGATCAGGCGGCGGCGGGACGGATCGAGAAACTCGGACATGAATGTATCCTGTGAAGGTTGATTGATGGCCGAGATAGTAGGGAAGGGATGTTACAAGGGCGTGACAAAACACTCATTATTTTCAATACGATTCAGCGTATATTGCATATAGTATGGAGGAATAAATTATGAGTCATCTGGCAAAAATCGCGCTGGCCGCCGTGCTGTTGCTGCCGGCCGCCGGCGCCGCATGGGCCGGCACCACCGTCACCTATACCGATCCCGAACAATTCGCGGATATCCCGTTTTCGATCGCCGAGCGCGAACGGGTGCTGAAGGAATTGAGCGCGCATTTCGCCAAGTTGGGCGCGCAATTGCCGCCCGGGCAGGACTTGACGATCAATGTCACCGACGTGGACCTGGCTGGGCGCATGACGTTCAGCCGCCGCGGCAATCAGGAAATCCGCCTGCTGACCGGCGGCGCCGACTGGCCGCGCATCCACCTGCAATATCGGCTCGAATCCGGCGGACAACTGGTCGGCAGCGGCGACGCCGACCTGTCGGACATGATGTATTTGAACCACCTGAATTTTTACAGCATGGGAGAAACGCTGCGCTATGAAAAGCAGATGATCGACGAGTGGTTCTCTAAAACCTTCGGCGTCAAGGCGCGTGCGCGCGGCTGATCGGGTGAAGCAGGGCGTCAGTCGAGCCAGTTGACGCGGCTGAACTTGCCGAGGAATTCGTCCGGCATCGGCACCACCTGGCTCGATTTATAGTTGAAGAAGACGAAGCCGGACTTGGCCATCGCGATCAGCGCCTGGTCGCGCGGGCGCGTGATGCGGAACGTGATGTCGCCGCCGTACTTGTTAAAATCCATCACGCCCACTTCGAACAGCAACTGGTCGCGCGCATGGGCTTCGGCTTTATAGGTCGTGGCCAGGTCGGTGACGATGATGCCGTTGCCGTCGCGCCCGGTTTCCGGCACGCCGAAGTCGAACAGGAAGCGCGCGCGGGCTTCGGAAATCATCGAAATCATCGAATCGTTGCCGAGGTGGTTGGCGCCGTTGATGTCGGTCACGCGCACCGTCAGCTGGGTGGAAAAATAGTACTGGTCTACGGGGAATTCGAGTTTCAGGCGGGCCATGTGGTTCTCGGTGCGCAGGGCGCGGATTGCGGGACGCCTATTTTAGCGCGTTCCCGCTACCCGCTTGCCAGCGGAGGCTAGCGGCGCACGATGCGGTACACCTTGCCGCTGTCGGACAGCATGTACAGTTCTCCATTGCCATCCTGGCCGAACGACAGCACTTTGCCGACGGCGCCGATATTCCAGGTCTGCGCGGCCGTGACGGCGCCGTCGCGGTACGCAAAACTTTTCAGGAAGCCGGCGCAGTAATCGGAATAAAAGTAATGGCCGGCCAGTTCCGGCAATACCGCGCCGCGGTAAACAAAACCGCCGGTGATCGAGCAGCCGTTGACGTTGTCGTTGCCGTGCAGGTATTCGAATTGCGGCAATGTCAGGCCGGTGCGGTCGCAACTGGTGGCGTTGTAGCAGGCCGTGCCTTCCATCGTTTTCCAGCCGTAATTGGCGCCGCCGCGGCTGGCCGGGGCGATGTCGACTTCCTCGCGCTGGTCCTGGCCGACGTCGGCGATATACAGCAATTTTTCAGTCATGTCGAACGAGAAGCGCCACGGATTGCGCACGCCGCTGGCCCAGATTTCCGCGCGCCTGCCAGCCTGGTTGACGTAGGGATTGTCGGCCGGGATCGCGTAATTCAGCGACGGCGCGGCGGCGCCGACATCCAGGCGCAGGATTTTGCCGAGCAGGACATTCAGGTTTTGCGCATTGCCCGGCGGGTCGCCCGCGCCGCCGCCGTCGCCGGTGCCGGCGTACAGGTAACCGTCCGGGCCGAAGGCGAGCTGGCCGCCGTTATGGTTGTTGAATTCGCGGTGCGGGATGGTCAGCAGGCGCGTCGCGCTGGTCGCGTCGGCGACATCGGGATTGGGCGAGACGCGCATGCGGTCGATCGCGATGTCGCCGTTCAGGTCGACGTAATAAATGAAGAAAGTCCCGTTTTGCGCATACTTCGGGTCGAAGGCGAGCGACAGCAGGCCGCGTTCACCTGCGGTGCCGACCTGGGCGCCGATGTCGAGGAAAGGACGGGTCAGCAGCGCGCCGCCGCTCAGGATGCGGATGCGCCCGCCGCGCTCGACGATGAATTGTCGCGTGTCGCCGGCCGGCGCGGTCAGATATAAGGGCTGGTCGAGTCCGTCGGCGACCTGTTGCACGCCGAGCGCCAGCGTCACCGGCGGCGTCACCGGCGGCATCACCACCGGCGGGACCGTGCCGGTGCCGCCGGTGCCACCACTGCCGCCACCGCCGCCGCAGGCGGCCAGCAACAGGGAACAAGGGACAAGCTTGAGCAAGGTATTTTGCATGGGCAACCTCCGGCGCAATGGTCAACGGCATCATGCGGTGCGCATGGCCGAGTTGGCATTGTAGCCAGCTGTCGTGATGGGGCGCGCCGCGCAGGGCGCGCCTTCAGCGCTTCAGGTATTGATCGAGGAAGGCTTTGAATTGTTCGCCGACGAAGGCGGCGGCGGCCACCCGGTCGAATTGCGCGATCGCCGCCCGGTTCGCCTTCAGTGAATAGGCCATGCCGAACAGGCGCGCCGGCAGCGGCAATTTGACCAGTTCGATGTCGATCTCTTCGCTGGCGGCGTAGTAGCGCGGCGAATATTCGTTTTCAAAAAACACGGCCTGGATGCGGCCTGCCTGCAGCTTGCGCAGGTTCAGCGTCTGCCAGTCCTGCACGGTCAGAAATTGCCACTGGATCGGCACGCCGTTCAACTCGTCCATGACGGCCGAGCCACCGACCCAGCCGATTTCCACGCCGGCCAGTTGCTGCAGCGATTGCACCGCGCGCAGCGGCGAATTTTTCAGCACCGCCAGGTGGGGATGGGCTTGCAGGTACGACCAGTTGAACGGGGCGACGCCGTTGTACGGCGCCAGGCTGCCGCTGGTCAACAGCAGGATGTCGAGCGAGCCGTTGCGCAGGTTTTCCATCGCGCGCGGCAGAGAAGTGGGCGGCGTCCACACCAGTTCCACGCCGGCATGTCCCACCACCTTCTGTTCCATGTATTCGCGCAGCGCGCCTTGCAAGGGAGAGTTGCCGGAACCGGTGATGATGGGGGCGACGACAAAACCGCCGACGCGCAATGGCGCCGCCGGCAGCGTCAACGGCAGCAGCAGGCAGGCCAGCAGCGCGGGAAATTTCAGGAAAGACATACACTTCATCGACAAAGGACCGCTGCGGGCCTGCTGGGGGCGGCCCGCAACGATATGCAAGCCCGGCCCCGGTTCGTGTTACAGGTGCTCGCTGAGGAACACCAGCGTCGTACCGTGCGCCTGCGCGGCCGCCTGCTGGTTGTAGCTGTCGCGGTGCGAACAGTTAAAACCGTGCTCGGCTTGCGGATAGATATGCACTTCGACGTTTTCCATCTGTTCGAAACGTTCGGCGATGCGTTGCACGGCGTCCATCGGAATATGGCTGTCCTGGCCGCCGAAATGCATCAGCAGCGGCACGCTGATCTGGTCGGCGCGTTCGAGCGCGTTCTGGATGCCGCCGCCGTAATAGGCGACGGCCGCGTCGACATAGCCGTTGGCGGCCGTGTGGTAGGACAGGCGCCCGCCGAAACAAAAGCCGAGCGACGCGATATTCGCGTCGACGCCGATCAGCGCGCGCAGCGCCTGGGCGGTGGCGCGCACGTCGGCCTGGGCCAGGCCGAAGTCGGTTGCGTTCATCAGTTCGACGGCGCGTTTCCAGCCGGGCGCGTCGTAGCCCAGTTCGATGCGCGGCGCCTCGCGCCAGAACAGGTCCGGCGCCAGCACCACGTAGCCGTCGGCCGCGTACTGGTCGGCCACGCCGCGGATATGTTCGTTGACGCCGAAGATTTCCTGCAACAGCACGATGCCAGGTCCTTTGCCGCCGCGCGGCAAGGCCAGATAGGCGCCGAAACTGCCGTCGTCGCCCTGGATGTCGATCCACTTCGAAGTACCGTTCATGCCTCGCTCCTTTCAGCCGTTCTTGGAAGAGCGACCATGCTACCGCAGATTGGCGGCATTCAGTACACTTCGCGGATATAGATGACGGGGCCGGATTTGTAGACGCCGAACACGACACGGCTGGTGGTGCTGGGCAGGTAGGAAATGGCATTGACCTTGACGTCGGCGCTGCCATTGTTGCCAGAGCCGGGCGCGGCCAACTTGAAGCTGGCCCGGCCGGCGCTGAAGGTCAGCGTGGCCGGTGCGGTATCGACCCTGACGGCGGTGGTGCAGACCGCTCCACCGCTGGTCAGGTTCTTGGTGCATTGCGTAAACGCCACGTTCGATGCCAGTTGCGCGCTGCTGACGTAATTGTCGGTACTGCTGGTGACATATTGGCTGCCGCTCCAGTATTGCGCCGTCACGCCGATGGGCATGCGCAGCAATTCGGAACCGTAATTGTTGGCCACCAGCAGGCGCCCGCTGGCCACGGTGATGCCCGCTTCCACCGAACCGCTGGGTTGCGCCGATGTGACCGAAAATGTGTTCGGGCTGGTGCCATCAGTTTCCGATGCGCGGAAATACACGTCGGTCGGCTTCGAGCGGATATTGTTGAAGGCGTAGCTGACGCTGCCGCTACCAATGCCATTAGTGTATGAAAATGCCTGAGTGAGAGTCACCGCCCCGGTATTGGTCAGCGTATTGGTACCCGCAATGTATTCGGGGTTGGCGTTGCTGGTATTGCCGGCGGCGCTCCACGCGGTGACGGTAGGTGTATGGGCATAGTTGCCGGTGTAATTTTGAGTGACGGCCGGGCTGCTGGCGCCGTTGTAGGCTTTGATCGTCAGATTCAGTGGCTGGCCGGTGTAGATGAATTGACCGCCGACACAGGTCACCGGGAAAATGTTCGCGCCGGTGGTTGGGCAGGTCATCGGCGCGATGGCGGTGCTCGGCAGCGGCGAGGTGAACGAGGTAGTGAAATGGTCCGGGATGAAGCGGCCGATATTGCCGTTGATGCTGGCACCCAGTAGCGTGTTGCTCAGCCCTTGGTACAAGCCGCTCGGCGACAGAGTGGCCGTCAACTTGATGATGCCCACTTCACTCCACTTGATGCCGCTGATGGTGCTGGAACCGTTGGTAAATGCTCCCGCTGAACCGCTGGTCAGGCTGCCAGACACGCCAGGGATTGGATCCACCAGCGTATGCGTCAGCACGACCATGCCGGTCGGGTTTTCCTGGCCAAAGTTCCTGGTCGCCACGCCAATGCTGTTGAACGCGGTGACCCTGGCGGAAAATGATTCGCTGGCACGGGCAAACGGGGCGGCGGAAGAATTGCTCGGCACCGAGGTGCTCATCACCTGGCTGGCGGTCTGGATGAGGTCTAACAGGTAGCTGCTTGGCGTGGCGATGAAATCGTCCGATCCTGTGACGATCAGGCCGGCATCGCCGGTGGCGGCTTGGCCGGTATAGGTCGCGGTTAGTGTCATTTTGCCGGCATCGGCATAAAGCAGGTTGAGCGTGGCCTGGCCGTTGGCGTTGAAGGCTACATTCCGGGGGGCGCCGCCTGATGTGCAGGCACTGCTCACGTTGCCGGATAAGGCCGCATAGGCAGTCCCACCATTGCTACTGATACGAAGCGGCACGGTACCGCTGGCAGGATTCACATAACTGCATGTGAAGTTGACGGCGCGCGTGCTGGTAAACAGCGGCGTGCATATCGCCGGATTGTTGGTGGAAGCTTGCAGCGCGCTGATGGTGAAGGTTTGTGCAGTTTCCGCGAGATGGTCCGGCACGATGAAACTGAACTGGACGTTCGTCACCGGCATCTGGCAATTGGTCGCGCCGGTGACGGTATTGATGCAGCTGTAGCCGACCGACGATGAGCCGCTGACAGTGGCGCTCAGCGTTGCCAGACCCGTACCCACAGTGGTTTGCTGTACCGTGGCAGCGGTGTTGATGCCGGACGAGTCGATCACGAAGCTGCGCGCGCCTGGCGTCAGCGTGACGGTGGCACCGCCCGTGTAATGGGGAGTCGTGCAGTTGCTGTTGGCGCAGGCGGTGATTTCCACCGTTTGCGGCTGGCATGTCAGCGAGGAATTCGGGTGCCGTATCTGGATGTGGTGCAGTGCGCTGGACACTGCCGCGGCGCAGTGGGGGCCGTTGGTGGAATTGATCGCGTAGCCGCTGTTGTTGGTCACGCAACTGCAGGTGGGGGAACTGGGCGTGGCGCCGGTGCAGGTGATGGTGCCGCCGACCCGGCCGGCCCAGCCTAGCGTCACCGTATTGGTGGAGAGATTGCCGCTGATATAGCCGTTCGAATCTTGCGTGACGACGTTGCCGCTGACGACGACGTTGCCATTGATGGTGTCGCCGGAGCCGATGTTCAGGTTGCCGGTGACGTTGACGCTGCCGGTGATGCGGGCATTCGATGCATCCATCGTCAGGTTGCCGGACGTGACGTTGCCTGTCACGGCATTGCCGGATTCGATGGTCAGCGAGGTCGTGGCCGTGATGTTGCCCTGCACCGTGCTGCTCGACGCCAGCAGAGAAACGACGGGAGAAACGATGTTGCCCACCATCGTACTGCCGGAGGGCAGGGTGAACGAGGTTGATGCGGTGACATTGCCGGTGATTGACACCGGTGAATTGGTGCTGATCGTGGTACCGCTGATCGGGCCGATGATGGTGGCGTGCGAGCCCAGTGAAATGGCGCCGGTGGCAGTCAGCGTACCGGTGATCTGCGTATTGGAACCGGTGCCGATGGTCATCGTGGTGGCATTGATATTGGCCGTGATGGTCTGCGCCTGTGAGCCGATCTTGAAGTTGCCGCCGGTGGCCGTCAGCGTGCCGCCGCTGATGTTCAGGTTGGACGGCTTGATATCCCCGATATCCATGTTGCCGGTGGTACGCAGCGCGGCAGTGCCGCTCATGTTGAGCTGCTGGTTGAAGTCGAAATCCATCGCGCCGCTCAGCACCACCGTATAACCGCTGGCGATCGTGATGTCTTGCGTGCTGGTGAACGACGGGCAGGTATAGGTCTGTGTGCTCGAGTTGTAAGCCGTGCAATAGCCGATCGAGCTGCCATTGAAGTTGAGCACGGTATTGGCGGCTTGCGCGCCGTTCGCCAGACACAGCCAGCCAAGCACAATCAGCAAGCACCGGCGCAGCGCGGTGAGATCCTTCAAGGAAAGCATAATTGTCACCAAATGTCACACATCCGGCCATTATAGGCCCGTTCTGCCTCTTTTTTTTGCGCTGCAAAATAATTGTTGCTATAAGAGAACATCGGAGTCCGACACCCGCAGCGCGCCGGGTGCGCCGTCCCTGCGGCATTCCATGCTAATCTTGCACTTTTATCGGTTTTCTTCCCACGGGTGACCTGATTAGCAATACCACCCATTCCGGGCCGCCGTCCGGCGCGCTCGCCAAATACCGTCCCGTGGCGCTGGCCCTGCTGTGCGGCCTGGGCGTCACGGCGTTGCTGTTTGCCGGCGTCAGCCGGCTGGAGCAGGACAAGGTCGCGCTCGCGTTCGAGCAGCGTGCGCACGCGCGCCTGTTCGCGCTGAAGGAAGGCGTCGGCAACGTCATCAGCGCGCTGCGCTCGGTGAACCAGTTATTTGCCAGCGAGGAAGCGGTCACGCGCACCGAATTTCACCTGTTTACGCAACCGATCCTGGCACACTATCCCTATGTGCAGGCGATCAGTTATTTGCGCTTCCTGCCGCAGGGCGAACGCGCCGGCTTCGAGGCGGCGCTCGGCCGGCTGCGCCAGGGCGCCGTGCTGACCGAAATGCGCGCCACCCGGACCGTGCCGGCCGGCGTGCGCGAACGCTACCGCGTGATCGACTATATCGAGCCGCTGGTCGGCAACGAGGCCGCGCTCGGACTCGACACGGCTTACCCCGCCTTCGACGAGCCGGCGCGCCAGCGCGCCTACGACAGCGGCCAGCCGGCGGCCGGCGCGCCGGTGCTGCTGGCGCAGGGCCAGGCGCCGCGCAGCGGCGTCATCATCTCGATGCCGGTGTACCGCTACGGCGCGCAACTCGGCGACGTCGCCGCGCGCCGCGCCGCGCTGCAGGGCGAGACGGCGATGACGCTGCGCCCGGCCGACATGATCGACAAGCTGTATACGGTGGCCGGTCTCGACCACCGCGCCGGGCTGGACCTGCAAGTCTATGCGGCGCCCGACGAAGATCCGACCAGCCTGCTGTACCGCGCCAGCGCGCCGCCGGCCGATCCGCGGCGCTCGGCCATGCTGCCGCACTGGCTGTATCCGGCCGCGCCGGTGCGCGTGGCCGAGCGGCTCGACGTGGCCGGCAAGACCTGGCTGATGGTGGCCGCGCCGCCGGCCGGCGCCTCGCTCGACGACCATCTTGCCTCCATTTTTACGCTTGGCCTGGGCGCGATCGTCAGCGTGCTGGGCGCGGCCTACGTGCAGATGCTGTTCTCGCGCAACCGCGACATCCAGCGCCATGTCGACGAGCGAACGGCGCAACTGAAGGAACTGAACCGCACCCTGTTGCTGCGCGAGCGCGCCATCGAATCGAGCACCAATGCGATCGCGATCACGGCCGCGCTGCCGGGCAATCCGACGGTGTACGTCAACCCCGCCTTCGAACGCGTGACCGGTTACAGCAGCGCCGACATGCTGGGCAACAGCCCGCGCGTGCTGTACCGCGACGACCTCGGCCAGCCTGGTGTGGAAGAATTGCGCAGCGCGGTCCGCGAGCAGCGCGACGGTCACGCCGTGCTGCGCAACTACCGCAAGGATGGCACGATGTTCTGGAACGAGTTGCACGTCTCTCCGGTGCGCGACGAGAACGGCATCGTGACCCACTTCGTCTCCTTCCAGCACGACATCACGGCGATCAAGGCTTATGAAACGGAGTTGCACCACCAGTCGACGCATGACGCGCTGACCGGCTTGCCGAACCGCGTGCTGCTGCAGGACCGGCTGCGCCAGACCATCACCCATTCGGCGCGCAAGAATCACGCCTTGTGGCTGGTGTCGATCGACCTCGATCGTTTTAAATTCAATAACAGCCGGCTTGGCCACAAGGGTGCCGACCGCCTGTTGCAGGCCGTGGCCGAACGCTTGCAACTGGCGGTGCGCCCGGTCGACACGGTCGCGCGCGTGGGCGGCGACGAATTCGCGCTGATGCTGCTGCCGGAACAGGGCGCGCTGTCGCCGCGCGCCGACCAGGTGCAGCGCGTGCTCGACACGCTGGCCGCGCCGCTGCTGATCGACGGCCAGCAACTGTTTTTGACTTGCAGCGCCGGCATCGCCGTGTATCCGGCCGACAGCCAGGACCCGGGAGCGCTGGTGGAGCGGGCCGACATCGCGATGTACCGCGCCAAGGAAATGGGCGGCAACAATTACCAGTTTTATACGGCGGCGATGAACGAGCAACTGGGCGAGCGCATGCTGATCGAGGGCGCGCTGCGCAACGCGCTCGAACGCTGCGAATTCGTGCTGCACTATCAGCCGCAGGTCGACATCGCCAGCGGGCGCATCGTCGGCATGGAAGCGCTGATCCGCTGGCAGCACCCGGAACTGGGCATGATCGCGCCGGACCGTTTTATTCCGCTGGCCGAGGAAACCGGCCTGATCGTGCCGGTCGGCGCCTGGGTGCTGCGCACCGCCTGCGAACAGTTGCTGGCCTGGCGCAACGAGGGGCGCGGCCAGTTGCGCATGGCCGTCAACGTGTCGGCGCGCCAGATGGCCGAAGCGGACTTCGTGCAATCGGTGGCCGACGTGCTGGCCCAGACCGGCCTGCCGCCGGCCTGCCTGGAACTGGAATTGACGGAGAGCCAGGTGATGAACGATGTCGAGCATGCGATCGGTGTCATGCACGAACTGAAAAAGCTCGGCGTCAAGCTGGCCATCGACGATTTCGGCACCGGTTATTCGAGCCTGTCGCACCTGAAGCGTTTCGCGGTCGATGTGCTCAAGATCGACCAGAGCTTCGTGCGCGACTTGACGGTGGACCCTGACGACGCGGCCATCGTCACCACCATCATCGCGCTGGCGGCCAACCTGAACCTGCACGTCATTTCGGAAGGCGTCGAAACGCGCGAGCAACTGGCTTTCCTGCGCCAGCACGGCTGCCAGCAGATGCAGGGATATTATTTCAGCCGCCCCGTGTCGGCGGCCGCATTCGAAACGGTCCTGCAGGATAACGAGACCACCTGCTCGGCGATTCAAGACCAATAAAGAGAGACAGACATTGAACAGCGAACCCGTCACCCCGACCTTCCGCGACCATGACACCGCGGCCGCTCCGGTACAAAGTTTCCAGCGCCTGGAAGACGTGCTGGAAGCGATGTTGCAAAGTATCGAAGGCGGCGAGCACCATGTGCGCCCGCTGCTGGACCCGGCCGATCCAGCCTTCGGCGCGTTTATCGAAATCGGCAGCGCACTGCGCCACTGCCTGCAGGAGCCGGCCCGGCGCGATTACCTGGTGTCCCGCCTGAAGCCGCATTTGAACCTGATCATCGGCCTGCTGCCGGCCGGCATCCAGCGCCACGGCCTGCTGCCGCCGCTGACGCCGGAACAGCGCCAGGCCTGGGGCTGGCGCGAACTCGAAGCGGTCACGGACGCCGAATTGCGGCAATGGCTGATCGACGACGGCCGCCTGATCTACGGCGAACTGAAACGCTATGAACTGGAAAATTATTTCGATGCGATCGCGCCGCTGGTGCGCCCGGGCGGCGTCATGGTCGACCTGGGCAGCGGCCTGGGGAAGGTCGTCATGTCGGCCGCGCTGACGCTGCCGCTGGCGCGCTGCACCGGCGTCGAGTTGCTGCCGTATCGTCACCGCATGGCGCAGGAGCGGCTGGAAACCATGCTGGCCGCCGGCGCGCGCGGGCTGGCCGCGCTGCCGGCGCGGGTAGCGCCGGGCGACGCGCTGGCCTTGCCGGCCGGCGGCATCGCCGACGCGCGCCACGTGCTCGACATCCGCTCGCGCATCCATTTTATTGAACAGGACATGTTCGAGGCCGACGTCAGCGACGCCAGCTTGGTATTCATCTACAGCACCTGCTTTGCGCCGCTGATGGACAGGCTGGCTGATAAGCTGGCGCGCGAACTGCCCGAGCACTGCCTGGTGAGCACGACGACTTTACCTTTGAATCATCCGGCTTTCCGGTTGATCCGGCAGTATCCGTCGCAAACGGTGGCCTGGACCAGCGTCTTCCTGTACGAGCGCATCGGCGCGCTCGATACGCTGCCGGCGCCGCCGCCGGCCTACCTGTACCAGCCCGACCAGGATGAGTGGGAAGCGCGCGTGCGCCATGAATTCGCCGCCTACGACGCCAAACCCGCTTACTGAACCACGCATTCCGGGTCGCTGTTCTTGCCCGTGGCGCCGGGGGCCGGCGTGTTCTGGCTGATGGAATTGGGCATGCGCACCTGCACGGCCTGGGACTGCGGCACCAGCACCAGCGGTGGCGTTACCCCGTTCACCGGCGGCGGCAGGTAGCCGAACTGGCCTGCCTTGAGCACGGTGGTGGGCGGCGTTGTTCCCGGCTGGCCCGCGTTGTCCTGGCCGGACGGCGCGCCGGCATCCTGTCCGCCGCCATTCTGTCCTCCGTCTCCAGACCCGCTGCCGGCAAGTCCGCCGCCGCTGGCGCCGCTGGTGCCAGGTCCGCTCGTGCCAGGCGCGTCGCCGCCGGCGGGCAGGTCCGGCAACGCCGGCAGTCTCGGGGTGACGGTGATGGCGTGCTGCGCCACGTCCAGGTGCAGGCCGTTGTCCGGAGTCTTGCCGGTCGGCGTAGGCACGCCGCTGCAATCGTTGTTGCAGAACAGGACGCCGAAATGGGTGCCGCGCACGCCCAGCACCGCCGTCGGCGTGGTGAATTTCACGGTTTCCCGGTTGCGTTTCCCGATTTCGCCCGAAACGGCGCGGATGCCGCCCTTGAGCATGTCGATCGTGATCCGGTCCGTCTTCGGATTGGCGGGGCGGAAGGTGAATTCGGCGATCTTGAGCACCGAATTCGGCCTGAGCACCATTTCCGAATTGTCGACGAATTTCAGGCGCGCGAACGCTTCCTGCGCCGTCGACAGCACATCGCCTTCCATGACCGGAGATTTGATGGAGAGGATCTTGACGGCGCCGTCCGCGTGCTTGGCCGTCAAGACTCCCGCCAGGTGGGTCACGGTCGCCACCGTGTCGCCCGGCGCGGCGCGGGCGCTGCCCGCGGGGATGCCCAGCGCAACAACCAGCGCAACAACCAGCACCCCCGGCAGGCCCGGCGCAACTACCAGCACGTCCGGTACGGCGGCCGCGCGTGCGCGCAGGCGGGGCCAGGCTTGCCTGGTAAGGATTGTCGTCATGAGCACACCGCCATTTTTTTGGTTTCTTTTTTTTCTGTCTTGCCGTCCTTCTGTTCTTCCTTTTTTTCATCCTTCTTGTCGTCGGTTTTCGCGGCGGTGCCGTCGGCTGCCGTGTCGCTCCCGGAGCCGCCGTTCGATGACGCTGCCGTTGCCGAAGATGCGGTCGAGCCTCCGCCAAAGCTGTTGTCGCCGCCGCCTATCGTCTGCTGTTCAAAGACCTGCGCCAGCACGGTCGCCGTTGTCGTCGTGCCGGCGCCGCCCGTCACCGCCGTGGCGCCGGACTGGCTGCCGCTGTCCTTGGTGTCGCTCTTCGCCGTGTCGGACTTCGGCGCCTCGACCGTCGCCGTTTTCGCTACCGAGGCCGCGGCCTTGGCGGCAAGGTCGGCCGCCTGGCGCGCGGCTTCTTCCGCCGCCGCCTGGGCCACTGCCGCCTCTACGGCGGCCTTGTCGGCTGCCGCTTTTGCCGCTGCATCGGCGGCGGCCTTGTCGGCGGAAGCCTTTGCAGCAGCATCGGCGGCGGCCTTTTCTGCCGCGACCTTGGCTGCGGCGTCGGCGGCGGCCCTGTCGGCAGCGGCTTTGGCGGCAGCGTCGGCCACGGCCTTGTCGGCAGCTGCTTTTGCGGAGGCATCGGCAGCGGCCTTGTCCGCGGCGGCTTTTGCGGCGGCATCGGCCAAGGCCTTGTCGGCAGCGGCTTTGTCGGCGGCGGCTTTTGCGGCAGCATCGGCGACGGCCTTGTCGGCAGCGGCTTTTGCGGCGGCATCGGCAGCGGCTTTGTCGGCTGCAGCTTTTGCCGCGGCGTCGGCCAGCGCCTTGTCGGCAGCGGCTTTTACGGCGGCATCAGCCAGGGCCTTGTCGGCTGCGGCTTTGGCGGCAGCATCGGCATCGGCCTTGTCGGCGGCAGCTTTCGCTGCGGCGTCGGCCAAGGCCTTGTCAGCGGCGGCCTTTGCTGCGGCATCGGCCACGGCCTTGTCCGCAGCGGCTTGCGCTGCCGCGTCGGCAATGGCCTTGTCGGCTGCTGCCTTCGCTGCGGCATCAGCCAGTGCCTTGTCGGCGGCGGCTTTTGCTGCGGCATCGGCTGCCGCCTTGTCAGCGGCTGCTTTCGCGGCGGCGTCGGCCAGCGCCTTGTCTGCTGCGGCTTTTAACGCGGCATCGGCTGCCGCCTTCGCGGCGGCGTCGGCCAAGGCCTTGTCGGCTGCGGCTTTTGCCGCCGCGTCGGCTGCTGCCTTCGCCGCCGCATCGGCCGCCGCCTGGTCGGCCGCATCGGCTGCTGCTTTCGCCGCAGCGTCGGCGGCTGCCTTTGCCGCGGCATCCGCCGCTGCCTTCGCTGCCGCGTCGGCGGCGGCTTTGGCCACCGCCGCAGCCGCCGCGATCGCCGCAGGGCTGGGCTGTCCCGAGCTCAGCGCCGGTGCCGCACCGCTGAACACGGCGGCGTTCGCTTCGATATAACCGGACGGCGCCTGCACGGTGATTGTGCCGCCGCCGTTGACCGTAAGAAGGCTGCCGTCGGCCACGGAGATGTTGCCGCTTTGCGCCGTCATGCCGATCGCCGTGCTTGCATTCAGCGTCGATCCGGTATTGACGGTGATGTCGCTGCTGGCCGTGAGCGCGATGCTGGTGCCGGCCGTCAGGTTGGCGCCGACCGTGATCGGGCTGTGCGCCGTCAGCGCGACGCCGCCGCTGGTGGCCGTCACCGGCGCGCTGACCAGGATGCCGTTCACTCCCGTGTTGTCGAGCGCGATATCGCCGCTGGACGTCGTCACGCCGCTGCCGGTGATGAGCAACTGCGGGGTGGTGTTGGTCAGCGCGACGCCGCCGCTGCCGGTGTTGGTGGCGCTGAACGCCGCCACCTGGTTCGCACCGTTCAGCGTGATGCCGTCCTGCGCGGTGGCGTTCAGCCGCGCGGCCGTGATGGCGCCGCTCTGCGACAGCGCGCCGCCGGTCGTCACGGACAGCGTGCCGCCGCTGCTGCTCGCGCCCAGCACCAGGGAAGGGGTGTTGACCAGCGTGACGGCGTTGTTGCCGGTATTGGTCAGCGAGACCGCGCCGCTGAAGGCGTTCGCGCTCTGGTCCAGCAAGATCGTGTGCGCGCCGGCGCCGATGGTCGTGCTGCCTCCCACCGTCCATGCCGAGGCTTGCCCGATGTCGCCATTGGCGGACAGCGCCAGGTTGCCGCCGACGCTGAGCGCATTGGCCGTGCTCAGCGTGCCGCCGGCCGTCACGTTCAGCGCGCCGCTCAGGTTTAACGCAGGCAGGACGATATTGCCGTTGTTGTAGGTCAGCGTCAGCGCCGTCATCGTGGCCGGCATGGCGGTAGGATATGCGGCGCCGGCCGCGACGTTGCGCAAGGCCAGGTTGCCGATCGTGCCGCCGGCGCCGCCGTTGGCGAAGGTGACGGCGCCGCCGATATCGTTGGCGTAGTCGGCCAGCAGCACATCGCGCAGCGTGCCCGCGGTCGCGTTGATCGTCACGCCGAGCGCGCCGCCGACGGTCAGCGCGCCGGTCTGCGTCAGCGTGCCGCTCCTCACCGTCAGGCCGCCGTTCGGAATCGAAGACGCGCCCAGCACCAGCGCATTGGTGTCCCGGATCGAAGCGCCGGAAGCGTGGGGCGTGTTCAGCGACACCGCGCCATAAAAATTGTTGGAGTCATGGGTCAGGGTGATGGCGCCGGCGGCGCTGAAGCTGACCGCGCCCACGCCGACGGTATCGCTCTGCATCAGCGCGCCAAATTGCGCCAGGCTGCCGCCGCTGGTGACGGTCAGCGCGCTGGCGCCCAGTTCGCTGGACGACAGCGTGGTGTCGACGCTGTTGTTAAGGATGATGCTGGCGCCGTTGTTGCCCGGGTTCAGGGCGACCCTGCCGCGCAAGGCATTGCCGGCATTGTCGAGCGTGATGCCGTTGCCGGTGAAGCTGGCCTGCGTGGCGCCGGTTTCCTGCGTGATGGCGCCCGTCTGCGTCAGCGTGCCGGCGGCGGCGACCGCGGTCAGCGTGGTGCTGCCGACCGACGATTCGCCCAGCGTCAGGGCGCCCGAGCTGATCACCGAGACGGCGTTCGCGCCGCTATTGTGCAGGCTGAGCGTGCCGCTGAAAGTGTTGGTGGGGTCAAACAGGGTGATGGCGCCGCTGGCCGTGAAACTGGCGCTGGGCGTGCCGGCCAGGCCTGCCACGGCGGCCGCTTGCGTGATCGCGCCGCTTTGCGTGATCGCGCCGCCGCTGGTGTTGACGGTCAGGGTGCCGCGGCCGACGCTGGAGGCGCCGAACGCGAGCGCGCCGTTCGACTTCAGCGTCACGTCATTGTTGCCGCTGTTGGCCAGCGTGACGGTGCCGGTGAAATTGTTGGTGGCCTGATCCAGCTTGATGGCGGCGCTGCCGGCGTCGAAGCTGCCCGCGCCGGCATTGATGGCGCCCGTTTGCGTGATGTCGCCGCCGTTCGACGTCACCGTCAGGCTGCCGCCGGCCGTCGTCACGCCGGCCAGCGCGACGGCGCCGCGGGCGGTGGCCGTGACGTTGCCGCCGCCGCTGCCGATCGACGAACCGGCCGCCATCGTGATGCTGCCGGGATTGGTGGCCGGCGTGCTGAAGGTACTGTCCTGGCCGGCGTTCAGCGTGACATTGAGCACGTGGTTGCCGGTGCCGATCTGGCCGTTCGCGTTGATGACGATATGGCGCTGCGCGTCGAGCACCAGCGTCGCGTCGCCGGCCGCGGCGAATGCGGCGTTGAGCGTGATGTCGCCCGATTCGGCCGCCGCGCCGGCGCCGCCGGCTTGTACTCGCACCGTGGCGCCGTTATTGAGCGCGGCCGCCAGCGTGGCGACATTGAGCACGCCGCTGTCGGCGTTGGTGGAAAAGATGCCGTTGGCGAGCTGGCCGAAGTTGGCGTCGTTATCGCCGCTGATCGTGATGTCGTTCGGGTCCAGCAGCCAGTGACCGCCGGCGCCGGCCGGCGCCTGCACGTCGACGTTGCCGAGCGCGACCAGTTGCCGCTTGCCGGACGTCTCGATAAAACCGCCTGCTCCTCCGAGCCGGCCGCCGCGCGCGGAAATCGTGCCGAGGAATTGCGTCAGGCCGTCGCTCCACAGCACCACTTTACCGCCGTCGCCGCGTTCGAGCGCATCGGCGCGGATGGCGTTGCGCGGGCCGAAATACACCGCTTGCGCATTGGGCACGGCGGCGTTGCCGCCCTGGACATCTCCGCCCACCAGCACCGTGCCGCCGCCCTGGCCGCCGGAAGCGTCGATGGTGGCCTGGTCGAGGAGGGCCACGCGCTGGCCCAGCACTTCGACCGTGCCGCCCTTGGCGCCGGGGCCGCCGGAGGCATCGAGCACGGCGTTGCCGTCGACATAGGCGTCGCCGAGCGCGCGCAGGAAAATGCGGCCGCCTTCGCCGACCGCGCTGCCGGCATTCAGGGTGCCGCTGTTTTTCACCAGCACGCCGGCGATGCCGATGCGCCCGGCCTCGCTGACGATGCGGCCCAGGTTAGTCACATTGCCGGCGGCGCCCTGGATCTCGACCTTGACGCCCGGCATGGCGCTGTCGATCAAGGTCACGCTCTGGCCTGCGGCCAGGATCACTTCTCCGCCCGGCGCGTGGATGATGCCGCGGTTGTCGACATCCGGCGCGACCAGGTAGACGCTGCCGCCACTGGCGCTCTTGATGCTGCCGTCGTTGCGCAGTGCACCCGCGTCCGGCGTCATCTGGAAGCGCAGCCGGCCGGCCAGGAAATCCTCGTTCTTGACGGCCAGCGTGCTGGCGACAAAGCTGTGCAGGTCGATCTGCGCACCCTGGCCGATCATGATGCCGGCCGGGTTGATCAGCCATACTTTACCGTTGCCCGACAGCGCGCCGAGCAGCTGCGACGGCTCGTTCGACATCACCCGGTTCAGGATGACGGCGTCGGCGCCCGGCTGGCGGAACGTGACCGACGCCTGGCTGCCGATATTAAAACTGTTCCAGTTCAGGATAGCCTTGTCGCTGCCCTGCACGACGGTCATCGCGTTGCCCGCCTGCGAGATCGTCGCCTGGCCGGCGGCCAGTGCGCCGCCGCGCGGCAGTGCGTTCGGCAACAGGGGCGCATTCGGCACCGCCGCCGGGCCGGCCGCCAGTGCCAGGCCGGGACCGGCCATCATCGCCAGGCGCGCCAGCGCCGCCGTGCCGAAGATGGCGCGCCAGGCGCCCAGCAGCAGCCGGGCCAGCAGCGCGGCGATGCGCCGGCGCGGGCGCAGGCTCACCGTCAGCCGCCGGCGGCCGATGCGCAACATCGTCGTTGCGATAGTGTGGACTTTCAGGCTCATATCAGTATCCGACTGTCAGCAGGAAATGCGCTTTGTAATCGCCGTTGGCGACGCCGGGCGCAAGGCCGGCGTGCAACACGCGCGCCACATCCAGGCGCAGGCTGGTGTCTTGCCCGAGCGCGGCGCGCAGGCCGACGCCGGCGCTGGCCAGGCGCAGCGACCCCGGCACCGGCGGCTGCGGCGCGTGGTTGGCGCCGTGCGCCGCGTCGATGAACAGCAGCGCGCGCAGGCTGCCCCAGCCCTGCGCGGCGGCGAAGTCGGGCGCATACAGTTCGGCATTGCTTACGATACCGCTGTCGGCGGACAGCGCGCGCTCGTCGAAGCCGCGCACCGCGTAATTGCCGGCCAGGCCGAACGCTTCGGACGAGACGGT
The DNA here is from genome assembly GCA_040389645.1 of Pseudomonadota bacterium. Lineage (GTDB taxonomy): Bacteria > Pseudomonadota > Gammaproteobacteria > Burkholderiales > Burkholderiaceae_D > Rugamonas. The sequence continues at coordinate 132,580 of JAZJZT010000046.1, forward strand.
GGGAGATGGGGCGTACTGGCCTGACAGCGCAAGGCGCAGTTGCCAGTCGTTGCCGAAGCCGCGCAGGTAGCTGGCGCTGGCGCGCGCAATGGTGAATACGTCGCGCGTGTCGCGGTTGCCGGCCGTCAGGTAGGAATAACGGTCGCTGCGGCCGCTGATGTTCGTGTAGCGTTGGCCGCGCGGCAGGTTGACGGCGATGCCGATGCTGTAATCGACCTGCGCGCCGGCGCTGCGCGTGACGCTGGCGTAGGTCGCGCTCAGCGGCGTCACCGTGTACGGCACGCAGCTGGCGATCGGCGGCGTCGGCGGCGCCGTGCTGACCGGCGCGCCGTCGACGGTCGAGCAGCGCGCATCGATGTACTTGTAATCGAGGCCGAGCACGAGCTTGCGCGTCGTCTCTCCGTCGCGCGCGAAATTGTGGTTGACGTGCAGGCCGAAGACATCTCCCTTGCCGACGATGTTCAGCGCGCCGCCCAGCGTCGGCGTGGAACTCGGCGTGTTGGAACTGGATTTGCCGAAGATCAGGTCGACGCTGTCTCCCCAGCGGTACAGCGGCAGCCGGTAGCCGACGCTGAAATTGTGGATAGTTACACCGCGCGGGCTGTCCGGCGCCGTCGTGTAGGCGATGCTGGCCGCGTGGTCGCTATCGAACAGGTTGCCGTACTGGTAGGACAGGCCGGTGCGCCACTTGCCGCTGGCGTCGGTGCCGGTATTGTCTATCGTGGCGCCGAACTGGTGCGGGCTGCGGTCGCTGACCTTGATTTTCGCATCGACCGTGTCGTCGACCACGCCGGCGGCCAGCGTCACTTCGACCTGCTTGGGGCGGTTTTCGTTCGACAGTTGCACGTTTTCCGACAGCCGGCGCAGGTTCGGCGCCCGTCCCGGTTCGAGCGCCGGCAGCGCGCGCAGCACATTGGCGTTACTGAAATAACGGTTGCCGCTGACGGTGATCGAACCGAGCGGCACTTCGAGCACTTGCAGCAGCACGATGCCGGCGCTCGCTTCCTGTTCCGGCAATGCCACCTGCACGGTGCTGTAGCCGTCGGCGCGGTAGGCCGCTTCGAGCGCTTCCAGTGCGCGTTGCACATCGCCGAAATCGCGCTGGAGTCCGGTGTGCGGCGCCAGCAGCGCGTGCAGCCGCGCGGGCGCGATCAAGGTGTTGCCGCTGACATCGAAACGCACGATGTCGAAGCGCTGTTCCTGCGCGCCGGCGTGCATGGCCGGCAGTGCGGCGAGGGCGCAGCATGCCGCGCCCATCAGGAACCACGTTTTCATGCGCGCACCAGGTTGGGGTTGTTTTTCAGACAGGGAGTTTGCTATCAAGAATAGGCCGGAATGGCTGGCTTGGCAAGCTTATGTACTCATAAGCAATATTGACCAGCATAATTTCCCGGCCGCGCGCCACACTTTGGCGCTCGGCGTGGATCGGGGCGCGGATTGGGGCACGCTGCCGCATCGCCCGGCCCCGCCCCGGTCAGCACCTAATGCCGTTAATTTAAGCCACCGGCCGTAGAGTTGTCATTCCCGCGCAGGCGGGAATCCCATCTTTCTGCGGCGTTTGCGACTCTAAATGGGATTCCCGCCTGCGCGGGAATGACAAATTTGGCGCTAACTTAACGGCATTACGGTCAGCGCCGAACTTTTGCGAACGCGTCGCCCTTTTTAAATGTCGCCATGGCCGGCGCGTTGGCCACCGCGTAGCCGAGGTTGAGCGTGAACTGGGCTTGCTGCACCATGCCCGATAAATCCCAGTCGGCGTGGTATTCGTCCGTCACCTGGTGGTAATCCTTTTTGAATGCGACCATTTTTTCGCTCGACGCAGCCTGCTCCTTTTCGAACGTAAAGTGGCCGTCGCCGGAGAACACGGCTGAACCGACGTTGAAGGCGGGGATGCCGGCCTTGGCAAAATTAAAATGGTCGGCGCGAAAATAGGCGCCGGACAGGTCGGGAATCGTCGGCGCCAGTTTTAAACCCATTTTTTGGGCGACCTGGCCGGCCGTCTCGTACAGGCTGCTGCGTTCGGCGCCGGCCACGCCGATATCGCGCGTGCGGCCGGCGAAATTCATGCTGTCCAGGTTCAGATCGGCGCTGGTCAGGCTCAATGGCCAGACGGGGTTGGCGACATACGCGGCGCTGCCCAGCAAGCCCTGTTCCTCGGCGGCTGGCCACAGGAAGATTTGTGTCCGTTTCGCCGGCTGGCGCACGGCGACGGCGGCCATCGCCAGCAGCGCGGCGCTGCCGGACGCGTTGTCGATCGCGCCGTTCCACGTGTGGTCGCTGCGGTCGTCGCGCCGCACGCCTTCGTCGATGCCCAGGTGGTCCCAGTGCGCCGAATAAATGACGGCTTGCCGTTTCAGTTTCGGGTCGGTGCCGGGCACGATGCCGACCACGTTGAACTGTTCGACCTGCCGTATCGTGCTGCGCAATTCGACGTGGGTGTTGATCTTCAGGTCGACCGGCTGGAATGCGCGCGTTTCGGCCTGCGCACGCAAGGCGTCGAGGTCGTGGCCGGCGGCGGCGAACAGTGAACGGGCCATGTCTTCGTGCAGCCAGCCTTCGATCGGGTTGCCCGGTCCGTGCAAGTGAAAGCGCTCGTGGCTGAAGCCATTGGCGGGCACGCTCCACGGATACGAGGCCGACGGCGTGGTGTGGATCAGCAGCACGCCGGCGGCGCCGCGCCGTACCGCTTCCTCGTATTTATAGAGCCAGCGGCCGTAATAGGTATAGGCCTTGCCGGCGAAGCGGTCCGGTTCCTGCGCGGTCGGCTGCGGGTCGTTGACCATCATGACCAGGATCTTGCCCTTGACGTCCTGCCCCTTGTAGTCGTCCCACCGTTCTTCGTCGGCGCTGACGCCGTAGCCGACGAAGACCAGCGGCGCGTCGAAATTGAGATCGCTTTGATTGCCGCCGGTGCCGAACACGATATCGACACCGTTGCGCGGCGCGATGCGCTGGCCGCCGGCGCTGAAGGTGACGCTGCTGCCGGCGATCAGTTTCGCGCCTTCGAAGCGCACCGGCTGGCGGTAGCCGCCGCCGGGGATCGCTTGCAGCCCCAGCGCGGCGGCCTGCGTTTCCAGGTAGCGCACGGCGAGATCTCCGCCACGTTGTCCCGTGCCGCGTCCTTCGAGCAGGTCGTCGGCCAGGAAAGACAGGTGGGCGCGCAATGGCGCTTCACTGACGACCGGTTGCTGGGCAAGTACGTTACCGCCGGCCAGCGCAAGGCCGGCTGCGACTGACAATGGGAAAAGACGCATCGCTGCTCCAGGGTTCGGGATGGGCGACTATCTTACCGCATGGGTGGGGCAGGGAGGAGGGATATGATGCACAAAATCAGAGGCAAGGGCCGGGGTCAGACCCATGGGTCTGACCCCAGATTTTGCCTCTGATTTTAAAGATGAGCCGGCATGCGCACAGCACGCCGGTCAGGTGAGGACTGCCGGTTTGAATCAGGTCGGTACGCCGTTGAACGCCTTGTTCGCGATCTTCCAGCCGGCGTCCGTCTGCAGCAGCACGAAGTAATCGGTGAAGGTGACCGGGCCGTGCACCAGCGTGATGCGGGCGCAGGCCGATTTGCCGCTGACGTCGAGCCAGTCGACGGTGCGGCGGCGCGTGGCTTCGTCGGCGGCCGGCGTGCCTTTGAAACGCTCGCAGTAGACATCCAGCGGCCACGAGGTGAACACGCCTTCGCGGATCGATTCGATATGCGCGGTCGGCAGGAAGGCGTTGCGCATGTAGGACGCGTCGTCGCGCGCGTGGCCGAGGAAGTACTGTTCGATCGGGGCCAGCACATCGGCATGCGCGGCGGTCGGGGTCGATACGGTGATGGCGGTCATGGGGGCTCCTGTGGTTATCCCATCATCATGCGCCATCCCCGCCACGCAGGCCAGCGATGGACGCTGATAGGGCTTATATGCGCTTACAGATGGGCATATGTGAAAAAAACGGCCCGGATCGGGGCGTTTTTGTCGCTGGCCGGCCAGACAGAGTAAACTAGCGCTTTGTTTCGCATTGGGCGATTCGAACAAACTTTGTGAGTGACGCCATGTCTGGAACACCTGTAACCCTTTTTTCCGATCTTAACCTCAGTGACGCCTTGATCAAGGTGCTCAAGGAGGTTGGCTATGAAACGCCGTCGCCGATCCAGGCCGCGACCATCCCGATGCTGCTTGATAACCGCGACGTGCTGGGCCAGGCCCAGACCGGCACCGGCAAGACCGCCGCCTTCGCGCTGCCGATCCTGTCGCGCATCGACATCAAGCAGACCGCGCCGCAGGCGCTGGTGCTGGCGCCGACGCGCGAACTGGCGATCCAGGTGGCCGAAGCCTTCCAGCGCTACGCCACCTACATCCCCGGCTTCCACGTGCTGCCGATCTATGGCGGCCAGAGCTACGGCCCGCAACTGTCGGCGCTGCGCCGCGGCGTGCACGTCGTCGTCGGCACCCCGGGCCGCGTCATCGACCACCTCGACAAGGGGTCGCTCGACCTGTCGAAACTGAAAACGCTGGTGCTCGACGAAGCCGACGAAATGCTGCGCATGGGCTTTATCGACGATGTCGAGCGCATCCTGAAGGAAACGCCGGACACGCGCCAGACCGCGCTGTTCTCGGCCACGATGCCGTCGGTGATCAAGCGCATCGCCACGACTTACCTGAACAAGCCGGCCGAAGTGACGGTCGCCGCCAAGACCGGCACCGCGGAAAACATCCGCCAGCGCTACTGGCTGGTGAGCGGCATGCACAAGCTCGACGCGCTGACCCGCATCCTGGAAGCGGAACCGTTCGACGGCATGATCATCTTTTCGCGCACCAAGCTCGGCACCGAAGAACTGGCGACGAAACTGCAGGCGCGCGGCTTCTCGGCCGCCGCGATCAACGGCGACATGCAGCAGGCGCAGCGCGAACGCACGATCGCCCAGCTGAAAGACGGTAAAGTCGACATCCTGGTCGCGACCGACGTCGCCGCGCGCGGCCTGGACGTCGAGCGCATCAGCCACGTCGTCAACTACGACGTGCCGCACGATCCGGAAAGCTATACCCACCGCATCGGCCGCACCGGCCGCGCCGGCCGCAGCGG
>JAZJZT010000047.1:0-13293 GCA_040389645.1 Pseudomonadota bacterium
GGAAAATGGCAACGCAAGAACCTATTGTTGTGTCCGAATTTACTTGACCAGCGCAGCATGCAGGTCGGTGATGGACACGTACAGGTCGCGATCCCTAAACCTTCCACTTCCCGAGTTGACTTCGGCGATCACCTTGTCCTTGCCTTCGGCCCTGATCAGTGCGGTCACCTTGCGCACCATCGTCACCGCTTCCTGTTCCGTGCCCCACTCGGCAGCGCTGCCCGTGCCCGTGGCAAAGACGCCGACCATCACGACGGCATGCATCCATTTTCTCCACATGCTCACCTCCTCAGAAACGGTGCTGGATGCCGGCCACGAACCCATGCTGGGTATCGCCAAAGCCTGGGTCATCGCGCGAGACGCTGACCGGCGCGCCCTGCCTGGTTCGGGCGTGAGCGGCGGCCAAATACAGGTCGGTACGCCTGGACAGCGCATGACGCAGGCGCACGACGTACATTACGGGATCGGCATCAGCCGCAGCGGCGACGTTGCGCACGTCCTGGTAATAAACGGCGCCCGTCAGCGTATCGGCCGGCGTCAGCACATAGCTGGCGCCAGTCCAGTACAGCCTGGCGCGCACTGCCGGCGTCGCAGCCTTGCCGGCGGCCAGCCGGTAATCGCGCGCCGCCAGCTGAATCTTGAGCGGTCCCGCGCTGTACATCGTGCCGGCATGCCATGCGGTGGCGGCATCGCGCCGGCCGGTGGCGGCAACGGTCGTGCCATTCACCCGGTCCCATGTGGCCACGGTGGACCAGGAGCCCGCCGCATAGTCCATGCCCAGCGAGGCCTTGGCGTCATCGGCAGCGCTGCCGCCCTGCTCTCCGGCGCCATACGACGCGCCGAAGGTGAAGTCACCCGCCTTGCCGGCATACTTGACCATGTTGTCGAACGCGGTAGCCATGCCATATTTACTGACGCCCGAGGCGCTGCCGGATGGCGCCCACGAATAGAACGGCGCATAGCCCATCGGATCGTACTTGATGATGAAGTCGTACACGGTGGTGAACGAGCGTCCCACCACGACACGGCCGAACGCGCCCTCCAGGCCGACATTGGCCTGGCGCTTGAACAGTGCCGCATCGGCACCGCCAGTGTCGGGTTGCAGGCCGACTTCCAGTTGAAACACCGCGCGCAAGCCGGCGCCCAGGTCTTCGCTGCCGCGGAAGCCCAGGCGCGAAGTGTTCATGCCCCCGGAACTGACGCGGGCAACGGTATGATGGTCGCTGGTGAAATCGCTGGTGGCGCCGAGATTCAGGTCCAGCAAGCCATATACACTCGTGTTCGATTGCGCGCCGGCGCTGCTGGCGCAGCCCAATGCCAGCAGCCCGGCATACAGTCCGATGTTCAGCGCGCGGCGCGCGATGCGCCGGGTATAGATATAGTTCAATTGTGTCTCCTGTTGTGAGGTCGTATTGTCAGAAAACCTTATTTCACCCGGCGCGCCGCCTCTTCGGCGTAGCTGTTGGTGTAAGTGCGGCCCAGGTCGATCCTGGCGCGGGCAATGCCTGGATCGTAGGCGCCCAGCACCGCCAACGGCGTCTTCACCGCCTCCGCATTGAACAGGCCCGTCTTGGAGAACATGCCCTTCGATGCAGTCCAGATCGCCTCGTTCAACGCCGCGTCACCCAGCTTGGAACTGGTGGGCAGCGTATCGACGATGGTTTTTGAGCTGGACTGGTCGATCCAGCGCACAGTGCGCAGGAAGGCGTTAGCAATGCGCTGTACCGTTTCCGGATTTTTCTTGAGGAATTCCCGCGTCACATACACGCAGGCGAAGGGATACTCGCCGTTGAAGGCCGCTTTCGATCCTTCCGCAGTGCGTGCATCGAACAGGCGCTTGACACTGCCCTTGCGTGCCAACTGCGTGGCGACCGGATCGTACGACAGCAACGCATCGACGTTTTTTGCTTCCAGCGCCACCATGCCGGGTGCGCCAGAGCCGACACCGATAAAGGAGACATCGCGATCGCTCAAGCCGACGCGCGCCATCATATAGCGGGCGATCATGTCGGTGGAAGAGCCGGGCGTCGTGATCCCGATACGCATGCCTTTCAGGTCCTTCAGCGTATTGACTTTGCCAGCCAGGTCGGCCCGTACGTCGAACACGATGCCCGGCACTTCGTTGAGCAGGAATATGGCGACAATTTCCTTGCCCTTGGCCTGCATCTGTATCGTGTGGTCGAACGAGCCGACCACGGCATCGACCGAACCGCCGACCAGCGCTTGCAGCGCCTTGCTACCGCCGGCCTGGAAATTCTCCAGCGTGACATCGAGTCCCTCAGCCTTGAAATGCCCCAGGCTGGCCGCCAGCGGCACCGGCGCGTAACCCAGGATGGAAGAACCGACCGCCAGTTTCAGGGCGGGCTTTTCCGGCGCCGCCGACCAGGCGGGAATAGTAGCCAGTACAGTCAGCGCGCAGGCGGCCAACTGGCGCGATATCGATTTCAACATGGTGTGCTCCTCTTTATATTGGATTAATGCGCAGCCAGGGCCGCTTCTTCGTCGCTGTGCTGCGGGCGCCAGACCAGCAAGCGCTTTTCCAGGCGATCAACCAGCGCGTCGAGCGCCACCACGAAGGCCGACAACAGCACCAGCCCTGCAAACACGCCGGTGGCGTCCATCACACCCTCGGCGCGCGCAATCATGTGGCCCAAGCCGGCCGAAGACCCCAGGTATTCAGCCACCACCGCGCCCATTACCGCCAAGCCGACGGATACCCGCAGGCTGGAGGTGATCCAGCTCGCCGCCGATGGCAGATAGACGTGTTTGAGCAAGGCCAGCTTGCCGGCGCGCAGCAGGCGCGCATTGGCCAGCACGACGGGATTGACTTCGCGCACACCCTGCAGGGTGTTGAAGAACGCGACGAAGAACACCAGCGTCAGTCCCAGCGCCACCTTGGACGACAGGCCCAATCCGAACCACAGCACGTAGATCGGCGCCAGCAGCACGCGCGGAATGGCGTTAAACACCTTGATGAAGGGACTGAGCACGGCCGCCGGATAAGGCGACAGTCCCAGCCAGAGGCCCAGCACGATGCCGCCGCCGATGCCGAACACAAACGACAGCGCAGTCTCCAGCAGCGTGATGCCGAGGTCCGACCAGATCTGCGGCGAGGAAAACCACTCGCCCAGGCGTTCCACGATGCTGGCCGGGCTGGGGAAGAAGAAGGGATCGATCAGGCCGCGCGCCGCGCAGAATTGCCAGGTACCGAGCACGCCCACCAGCAGCGCCGCCTGGGTTAGTTTGATCTTATGCTTGCGTTTCATATTCGTTCTCCTTGGATTCGGTGGCGACGGGGGCGATGCGCACATCCTGGTTCTGGTAACTCTTTTCGACTTCCTTGCCGAGCACGCTCCACAACTCGCGGTACAGGCGCAGGAATTCGTCGGTGGTGGCCAGCGCGCTGACATCGCGCGGACGCGGCAGGGTGATGGCGACCTCGCCGACGATGCGGGCGGCAGGACCGGCAGACATGATCACCACGCGGTCGGCCAGCGCGATGGCTTCCTCCAGATCGTGGGTGATGAAGATCAGGGAACGCTTGTCGGCCTGCCACAGGTCGAGCAGGATGCGGTGCATCAAACGTCGCGTATGGACATCGAGCGCGGAAAATGGCTCATCCATCAGCACGATGCGAGGCGACATGATCAGCGTCTGCGCCATGGCCACGCGCTTGCGCTGGCCGCCGGACATCTGGTGGATGTAGCGGTCCTCGAAACCTTTCAGCCCGACCTTCGCCATCCATGGGCGCGCGAGCCGGCGCGCCTCCTCCACCGGCATGCCCTGAAACACCAGCCCCAGGCCCACGTTGTCGAGCGCTGTCTTCCACGGCAGCAGCGCTTCCTGCTGCAGCATATAGCCGGAAGCGCCGTTCAGGCCAGTCAAGTGCTTGCCGAACACATGCACCTTGCCCTCGGCGGCCGGCAGCAGACCCGTGACCAGATTGAGGATGGTGGATTTTCCGCAGCCGGTAGGACCGACCACGGCGACGAATTCGCCGTCAGCCACCGTCAGGTTCACATGTTGAACAGCGGTGAAGCTGCCGAATTTCACGGCCACGTCGCTCAGTTCCACGGCGGTGGGGGCTAAGTGCATTTGCATGCCTGTCTCCTTTAGTTAAGAAATTCTGTAAGATAGAACGATGTTCTGTTTTTATTGAATGGATTATCGGCCCCGTTTTTTTGAAAGTCAATCTGATTTTTCGAAGGACAGATAAGGATTCTGAAAGACAGAACAACGTGAAAGCAGACGCGGACCGCGTGTATCATGGGAATGTCTTCAATCTGGAATCTGCCCATGCCCAAAAAAGCCCTTCAACAATCGCTCGCCGACACCAACGCGGCACCCGGCGGCGCGGCGGCCGTAGACCGAGCGCTCTCCATCCTTGGCAGCTTCAATGCCTCGCAACCGGTACAGAGCCTGGCCGAGATCGCCGAGCGGACGATGTTGTATAAAAGCACCGTGCTCCGTTTGCTGGCGTCCCTTGAACACGCGCGGCTGATCCAGCACACCGCCGACGGCCGCTACACGATCGGCCCCGAAGTCGCCCGCCTGTACGGCGTGTATTCCACCTCGTTCTCGCTGGACACCGTGGTGTTGCCCGTGATGCAGGAACTGGTCCGGAAAACCCGGGAAAGCGCTTCGCTGCATGTCCGCCAGGGCGAGCAGCGGGTGTGCCTGTTCCGCATCGATTCACCGCAGCCGATCCGCGACCATATCCGGGCCGGCGACCTGCTGCCGCTGGATCGGGGCACGGGTGGTCGGGTCATCCTGGCCTTCAGCGGGGAAACCGGCGCGATGTATGACGAAATCCGTGACAAAAAGGTGCTGTCGCTGTCGAGTGACCGCTCCGAAGGCGTCGCCGGCATCTCCGCGCCGGTGTTCGACGCGATGGAGCAGCTGGTGGGGGCGCTCACGCTGACCATGCCGGTGGCGCGCTTCCAGCAAAGCCATGAAGAATCCGTCAAGCAGGCCGCCCTCGACATCACCCGGGGTCTCGGCGGCCCCGTGCATTTCTACGACTGACCCCGCCGCCTGAACCTGTCTCGGGTTCACCGCACCTCTCCCCCTTTCCGCACGACCGCGAGCGCCCCGGCATCCAGCCAGGGCCGCGCTTGCCGTTTCCGTTCGTACCCGCGCGTTCCTGGATTTCCTTGACATCGGCCTGGTGGACATCTAAAGTATATCAATAGTTAGAACACTGTTCTATCTTACAGAATTACAATCAAGGAGAAGCGAAAATGAACGCTGTAAAAGAAATCGATGTGCTGGTCAGCGAGGTAGGACCGCGCGACGGCTTGCAGAGCGTGTCGGCCATCATGCCGACCGAGCGCAAATACCAGTGGATAGCGGCGCTGGCGGCGGCCGGTCTGCGCGAGATCGAGGTGGGGTCGTTTGTGCCGGCGACACTGCTGCCGCAAATGGCGGACGTCGCGGATGTGGTGAAATACGCCCTCTCCCTACCCGGCTTATATGTGACCGCCCTCAGTCCCAATCTGCGCGGTGCCCAGGCCGCGTTCGCGGCGGGCGTCGACAAGGTCACGCTCCCCGTTTCCGTCAGCGAGCCGCATTCGCTGGCCAATGTGCGCAAAAGCCATGCGCAGATGATCGACGAGGTGAAGGCCGTGGTCGCGTTACGGAATGCGCAATATCCGGGAGTCAAGATCGAAGCGGGCCTGTCGACCGCGTTCGGCTGCAGCATCCAGGGTGTGGTGCCGGAAGATGACGTGATCCGGCTGGCCGTGACGATGGCACAGTGCGGCGTCGATGAAGTGGGCTTGTCCGACACCGCCGGCATGGCCAATCCGGTGCAGATACGCCGCCTGTTTCCACGTCTGCGTGGCGAGATCGGCGCGGACAGGACCGGCGGCGCGCACCTGCACAACACTTATGGGCAGGGGCTGGCGAACGTGGTGGCGGCGCTCGAGGTGGGCATCCGCACTTTCGATTCATCCCAGGGCGGCCTAGGCGGCTGCCCGTATGCGCCCGGCGCCACCGGCAATATCGTGACCGAGGATCTGGTATTCCTGCTCGAGTCCATGGGCCTGCGCACCGGTGTCAACCTGGAACAGCTGATCGCCGCGCGCCGCATCCTGGGCGACAGCCTGCCGGGCGAACCGCTGTATGGCTACGCCCCCGAGGCCGGTCTGCACAAGGCGTTCCGCTACGCACAGGAGGCCGTATGATGAACCGCGCCAATTCCCTGCCGCTGGCCGGTGTGCGTGTGGTTGAATTCGTCCACATGGTGATGGGTCCCACCTGCGGGCTGCTGCTGGCAGACATGGGAGCCGAGGTCATCAAGGTGGAACCGGCGCCGGAGGGCGACAATACCCGCCGCCTGGGAGGTTCCGGCGCCGGTTACTGGATGACCTACAACCGCAACAAGAAAAGCTTCGCGGTGGACCTCAAATCCGAAGCCGGCATGGAGGCGGTGCGAAAGCTGGTGGCGACCGCCGACGTCGTGACCGAGAACTTCCGTCCCGGCGCCATGGACAAGCTGGGACTGGGCTACGACGCGGTGCGGGCACTCTCCCCCAACGTGATTTACTGTTCGATGAAAGGCTTTCTGCCCGGGCCATACGACCAGCGCACCGCGCTCGACGAGGTGGTGCAGATGATGACGGGCCTGGCCTACATGACCGGACCGGAGGGGCGGCCGCTGCGCGTGGGCGCCTCGGTCAACGACGTCATGGGGGGCATGTTTGGCGCGGTCGCCACCCTGGCCGCGCTGTATGAACGCAAGCAGACCGGCAAGGGCCAGTTCGTCCAGTCCGGCCTGTACGAGAATTCGGCCTTCCTGGTCGCGCAGCACATGATGCAGTATGCGGTCACCGGTCAACCGGCAGCCCCCATGCCCAGCCGGATTTCCGCTTGGGCCATTTATGACGTGTTCACCACGAGCGACAATGAACAGGTTTTTGTCGGCGTCGTGAGCGATTCGCAATGGAGAGTGTTTTGCGAAGCATTCGACTTCGGCGAACTGGGCCGGGACGCCACGCTCGCCCTGAACAAGCAGCGCGTGCAGGCGCGCGAGCGTATTCTGCCCCTGGTGCGCGAACGCTTTGCCCAATTGAGCAAACCGGAACTGATGACGCTCTGCGAACGGGCCGGCCTGCCTTTCGCCCCGATAAAACGGCCGCAAGACCTGTTCGAGGACGAGCACCTACGAGCCTCCGGCGGCTTGGCCAGCCTGACCTTGCCCGATGGCCGCGCCGTGCAGGTGCCCATGCTGCCGTTCGAGATGGACGGACGCCGCTTCGGCACGCGTCTCGATGTCCCGCTGCCGGGCAGTCACTCCGAAGCGCTGCTGGCGGAACTGGGTTATTCGGCAAGCGACGTGGCCGCCATGCGCGCGTCGGGAGTGATCGGGCAATGCGACAGACCGGCATGAACTGGCCGGCGTTCGACGCAATACGCGGCATACAACATAGGAGACACCCATGGCTACCCTCGCCAAATCCCGCATGATTCAAGCGGCACCGGCATCGACCGGGCTGACCGAACTGCAGCAACGCGCGCTGAACAAGGCAGCCTGGCGCCTGATACCGCTGCTGGCGCTCGCATATTTTTTCAATTACCTGGACCGTACCAGCGTCGGTTTTGCGGCGCTGACCATGAACCAGGATTTGGGCCTGTCCGCCTCACAATTCGGCTGGGGCGCCGGGATCATGTTTTTCGGCTATTGCCTGTTTGAAGTGCCCAGCAACCTTGCCATGTACCGCTTCGGCGCACGCAAGTGGATGGCCAGGATCATGATCACGTGGGGCCTGGCGGCGGCCGCCACCGCGCTGGCGACCAGCCCGAACAGCTTTTATGCCATCCGCGCCGTGCTCGGCATCGCGGAGGCAGGCTTCTTTCCCGGCGTGATCTACTATCTGTCCGTATGGTTTCCCCCGCAGTACCGCACCCGAGTGCTGACCTGGTTCACGCTGGCAATCCCCCTGTCGTCCCTGATCGGCGGCCCGGTCTCCGTGTGGCTGCTGCAAACCGACGGCATGCTGGGGATGAAAGGCTGGCAGTGGATGTTCATCATCGAGGGCTTGCCGGCATGCGTACTCGGCCTGGTGACGCTGAAGATCCTGGCCGACAAACCCGCCAACGCACGCTGGCTGACACCGGAGGAGCGCGCGGCACTGGAAGCGATGGCTGCCAGCGAGCATACGTCCAAGGCGAGCCGCTCGTTCCTGCCTGCGTTGAAGGATGCGCGCATCTATATACTCAGCCTGATCACCTTCTGTTTCACCGTTGGCTCGTACGGCATCGGCATCTGGCTACCGCAGATCCTCAAAGGCCACGGACTGAGCAACCTGATGACCGGATGGGTGTCAGCGGTACCCTACTTTTTCGTTGTGGTGGGCATGATGGCGTGGGCCAGGCGTGTGGACCGGTCGGGACGTCGCATCGCCAATCTGGGCGCCGCTTGCCTGCTGGCGGCACTGGGGCTAATGTTCTCCATCGGCTTCGATCAATTGCTGCCCGCGATGGCCGGCATTACTCTCGCACTGGTCGGCACCAACGCGGCGCGCGCCATTTTTTACACCATCCCGTCGCGCTTCCTGAGCGGGCAGGCGGCAGCGGGCGGCATTGCATTCATCAATACCTTCGGCGCCATGGGTGGCTTCGTCGGACCGTATCTGGTCGGCTACCTGAAGGAAGCGACCGGTTCCTTCCAGGCCGGAATGCTGGGTATGGCGGCCGGCCTCGTGGTCGCGACCTTGCTGTCCTACTCCTTGCGTTACTACCTGAGAGACGAATGAACATGAGCACGGCAAACTACCTTCCTGTCCGCGAGGACTGGCTCGCCGCAGGCAGTGAAACGGCGCTGGAGCCGGAATTGGCGATCATCGATGCGCATCATCATTTTTACGAGCGGCCTGGTTGGACCTATCACGACCAGGAATATCTGGCCGACATCGCGAGTGGACATCGCATCGTCGCTTCGATCCACATGCAAGCACTGACCCGCTATCGTACCGAAGGCGACGAGGGATTGAAGCCAATCGGCGAAACCGAATATGTGCGGCGGCTGGCGGAGCGCCACGTCGGCGCTGCTACTCAGGTCGCGCATGGCATGGTGAGCTATGCCGATCTGCGGCTCGGCAGCGAGGTGGGGCGGGTATTACAAGCCCATGTTGATGCCGGCGGCGGACGCGTCAAAGGCATACGCCACCTGGCTACTTGGGACGCAGACAGCTCGCTTGCCAATCCCTTGTCGGCGGCACCGCCGGGGCTGCTGCTGGACCGGCGCTATCGCGAAGGCTATGCCCAGCTCGCGAAGTTCGGGCTGAGCTACGACGCCTGGCTGTTCTTTCCGCAATTGCCCGATCTGATGGCACTGGCCAGGGCATATCCGGAAATCCCCGTCGTCATCGACCATTGTGGCGGCGTCGTGCGCATCGGCGCCTACGCCGGCAGGCGGGACCAGGTGTACTCGACTTGGCGCAAGCACATATTGGAACTCAGCCGCCTGCCCAATGTGTACATCAAACTCGGCGGCCTCGGCATGCGCATCAACGGCTTCGGCTTCGACCAACTGAGCGCATCGCCGTCCTCCACTGTTCTGGCCGAGACGTGGAAGCCGTGGATCGAGACTTGCATCGCCGCCTTTGGCCCTGACCGGGCAATGTTCGAAGGAAACTTCCCGGTGGACAAGGGCTCTTATAGCTACGTGAACTGCTGGAACGCCTTCAAGCAGCTGACACGCGACTTGTCCGTCGGTGAAAGGCATGCACTGTTTTTCGGCACCGCCAATCAGGTTTATCGCCTCGGGCTTTGATACGCCAAGCATCGTAGCATTTTTCGCATCCCCCACAGGTAAGCAGGACATCAAGGACAGTACGTCAATGGTCTTGATATCTTGCTTTCTTCCATCCGTTTCCGAACCTCGCGCACCAGTTCGGTTTCATTCAGCCCCTGGGACGCCAATTGGTACACCTGAGCCTGAAACGATTCGTCGCCTGATAGCCGAAAGTCCACGCCAAACTTGCGCACCGCCAGCAGCAGCGCCATCAGGACCACGCTGTCCGGCGCCTGTGTGCCTAGCACTTCGATGTCGGAACCATGATCCACCACGCCAAGGCCGACCGCATGACGGATGGCGCCATCCCGGCGCACGCGAAACGGCACGCCTTCGAGAACTGGCATAGCAACCGGATCGTGTTCCCCATCCTGCCAGATCCGGTTGCCTGAAGACTTGGCGCCGTCCAGGTTCGGCTCTGCATTGCGCTGTCCGGCATAAGCCCAGCCGCGAAGCTGGCTGATCGCTGCGGCATCGCCCAGCGCCGCTTGCTGTTCCACCCAGGCCTGGAAAGACAGGTAGCTTTCGCGGTGCTCCGCCAGCAGCTTTTGGCGCTCGGCCTGGATGTCGTCGCGCAAGCGTTCACGCGCGCGCAACGTTTCGAACGCGATCAGGCTGTACTGGGCTTTCCGCTCGGCTTTGCCGGGGTACATCGTGCGCACCAGTTGGCGCCGGCGCCGCACCTCCGCGCGCAGCGCCGCAAAACGGGTGCGCACGCTTTCGGGATCGAGCCGCCGCAGGATAAACTGGGCGCGATATTGCTGATACCGCGCGCGCAGATCGCGCCGCAGCTCCCCCCTCTCCTGCCTGCCGGATTCCCTTTCATTGACATTGCGTTTGGGCGGGCGAAACTTGTCGTAGTGATCTATCTCACTAGCGCCACCGCTGGCGGCTTCAGGCTCGAACGGCCCCAGGCGCTTCGTCAGGCGTCCCTTTGACAAGTCCTCGTGCAGGTCGCTCGCCTTGACCGGCGTGGTCGTCTCCGAATGCAGATCAAAGATCGCCACGCCCTGTCCCTTCTCGCGGATGGCCACGCCGTACCTTCGCAATTGCGCATGCAGTTCCTGCCACGACAGGTCGGGTTTTACTAGCAGCGGAACAAGCATGCGCCGTGGCTCGCCCCTGACATAGCTGATAAAACTTTCCTGGTCACCATGCCGCTCCATGTCCGCAGCTGTAACTGGAATATGCCCTTTGGTATCCGTCTCTGTGTGTTGCCATTCAATGACAGACGCACCGTTCCGCTCGCGTACAACGAGCGGCCCATTGTCGTGCGACCAGCCGAAGCGCAGTTCCAGCTGGCGCATGGCCCTAGCAAGCTTGTAGTAGTCGCGGTCTGGATAAACGGCCGCGAACGTCAGCGGGCTGACCCGGTTGACTGCGATATGCATGTGGACATTCTTGGTGTCGCGGTGGATTGCGAACACGTACTGGTGTCCAGCCATGCCAACCGCCCTCAGTACGTGTGTGCCACAGGCGAACGCCTCGTCGTCAAGCGGCCGCTCGCTGGACGGCCATGACACCACGACGTGATACACCGGATCCTGAACGCGCGCATTCTGCGCCGCCACCGCCCGCATTTCGGCCGCGGCGGTGCCCAGTGACAGGCAGTTGTGCTCGCACGTCACACCGGGCGCCGTCTTGAGCCGTTGGCTCGTACCCTTCAACTGGATGAATTCGGCGTCTCCAGCGTCTCGCGCATGTCGTCCATGCCGTCGCGCAGCGGCTTCAGCATGGAACGCAAGGTTGGCTCGACGGGTTCGGGCTCTTTCCTGAAAATCTCGATCAGCTTGGCCAGGCGCGCCGAGATGTCCTGCTGCTGCCTGGAGATGGTGTCGAGCAGCGGCAATACTTCGTTGATGTGAATGCTCATTTAGTCCCTCGCCAGCGTTACCTGCAACGTGGTCGCCAATGCGTCCATGTTCGTGTTCAGGGGAATGAGCAGGCCGTGCAACACCTGCAGCACGGACTCGGACGGCAGTTGCATCAACAGCAGCAACTCGTCCAGTTGGGCGCAGATGGTCTTCTGCTGACTTGAGATCTCCGCCAGCACGCTCAAGAATCTTGATGTGTCGGGGTCGGTCGCTTGGATCGAGCTCATCGCTTGGCTCCTCGTGGTTGTCGTCGCGCTCCGTTATGTAGCGGATCAGATCGTCAAAATCGGACTTGCTGTCCTTGCGCTTGGGCGGCACCTTGGCGAGCATCGTCAAGCTCCAAGGCGCCGCATCGCGCCAATGATCTCGACCAGCACGGCGCCGTATTGCGTACTCAAGACATCGCCGCCGGCCGCGCACAGTTCGCGCTGCTGCGCGCCCAGCCGGCGCAGCTCCTCGATGATGAGCGTGTCGGCCTGGCTGCGCGTGCGCCGGCCAAGCGCGCAGGCGATCATCAATGCCGGCACCGTCATGCCCACATCGCGCGCACGCTCGCGCAACTGGGCCTGCTCTTCCCGCGCCACGCGCACCATCACCATGGCGGTTTTTAAGCGTTTGTCTTTCGTGTCCATGATCGACCTTCCGCTGATATGGCGCGATCGGGTCTCGGGGCTTTGCCCTGAGCTGGATGGTAGGCTGCATGGAGGGAGTGCAACGACTGGCATGCCGCCGGTTGCTAAAACGCCGCTCGCGGTGGTATAGCAAACCCTATCCTGTCCCGAAAAATTCACCTCAAGTTGAGGTAACTGTAGGACGGAATCGGGCAGTAAACAACAACATCATTTGTACAAACTGATCAACATCAAACGGTACACCGGCCTGACATCGGCGTGGACATCACCGTCAACGTCCGGATAACAGCATGCTCGATAGACGCCCAACATCATCCTCAACAAGCAGCTGTACAAGACCGAGACATCGGCCACGACATACATCTCAACACTGGTCGGACAGAAGTCCGACACGATCCTCACTTCAACATCAATACGGCTACAACATCGAAACAACAGCCATCCAAACCTTGCCCTACAAAGGGTTCGACAGCATTCTGCATGGCACGCGATCGCATCGCGACATCGAATTCAGTCAGGCCACAACACTGGGCCGACAACGATCCAGACAACCAAATATATGATTTACAACAAATCTTCGACAACAAAACAGGCAGGGATGGACATGGCTCTGACATCGGGATGGACACCATCATCAACCACCCGGTCACAGGATGCTGAATGCGCGCATAACACCCTCCTCGACAACCAGCTCTGCACGTCCACGACATCGGCCACCACCTATGCCGGACACGGTTCCGACACAGGCCCGACACGATCATCACGTCAAATCAACGCAGCCATCACAGTGAACGGACAGAAGTCCGACACGATCCTCACTTCAAAATCAACACGGCTACAACATCGAAACAACAGCAATCCGAACCTTGCCCTAAAAAGGGTTCGACAGCATGCTGCATGGCACGCGATCGCATCGCGACATCGGATTCAATCCTTCCGCAACACTGGACCGACAGCGATCCAGACAACCGAATAAATGATTGATAACAAA
>JAZJZT010000048.1:0-45988 GCA_040389645.1 Pseudomonadota bacterium
GGCACATCAGCGCCTGCGCCAGGTTCAGGCGCATGCGCCAGCCGCCGGAGAAGCTCGCCACCGGTTGCTGCATCTGGTCCAGCGTAAAGCCCAGGCCGAGCAGCAATTGCTCTCCGCGCGACTGCACGGTGTAGGCGTCGGCGTCGGCCAGCGCGCTGTAGATTTCGCCGATGGCGATACCGTTTTCCGTGCTTTCCGGTTCGCCTTCCAGGCGCGCCAGTTCAGCTTCGAGCGAGCGCAGCGTGGCATCGCCGTCGATCGCGTAATCGAGTGCGGCGCGGTCCAGCGGCGGGGTTTCCTGCGCCACGTAAGCCATGCGCCACTTGGCGGGGAAATCGATTTCTCCCTGGTCCGCGTGCAGTTCTCCGCGCAGCATCGCGAACAGGCTCGATTTGCCGGCGCCGTTGGCGCCGATCAGGCCGATCTTGTCGCCCGGGTTCAGGGTGATATCGACCTGTTCCAGCAGCGGTTTTGTACCGCGCATCAGGCTTACTTGAATAAAACGTATCATTCTTAGCTTTTCAGTTGGTCTGCGGTCAGCAGGAACACCATGTCGTCGCCGGCGCTGGTGGTCAGCCAGGTCAGGCCCAGGTGGCCGAAGGCCTTTTCGGCGAATTCGCGCTCGTTGCCGATTTCGACGATCAAGAGGCCGTCGTCGGTCAGGCGTTCGCCTGCGCCGGCCACGATGGTGCGCACCAGGTCCATGCCGTCGGCGCCGCCGTCGAGCGCGATGCGCGGCTCGGCCAGGTATTCCTGCGGCAGTTTCGCCATCGAGCCGGAATTGACATACGGCGGATTGCTGATGATGAGGTCATATTTTTTCGGCGGCACGCTGGTGTACAGGTCCGACGCGATCAGGGTGACGCGCTCTTCCAGTTTATAGGTGGCGACGTTGCGGCGCGCCACTTCCAGCGCATCCGGCGAAATGTCGACCGCGTCGACATGCGCGTCCGGGAAGGCGTCGGCCATCATGATGGCCAGGCAGCCGGAGCCGGTGCACAGTTCCAGCACGTTGCTGACGGCGTCCGGCTGGTTGACCCAGGGCGCGAAATAATCGGGAATCAGTTCGGCGATGAAGGAGCGCGGCACGATGACGCGCTCGTCGACATAAAAACTGTAGGTGCCGAGCCAGCCCTCGTTGGTGATGTAGGCGGCCGGCACGCGGTCGGTGGCGCGCCGTTCGATCACGGCCAGCACGCTTTCGATTTCATGCGGCAGCAGGCGCGCGTCGAGGAACGGGTCCAGCTTGTCCAGCGGCAGTTTTAAGGTGTGCAGGATCAGGTAGGCCGCTTCATCGAGCGCTTCGGCGCTGCCGTGGCCGAAGAACAGCTTGGCGGTGTTGAAGCGGGTGACGGCGTAGCGCAGCAGGTCGCGCGGCGTGATGAATGGAGTGGTGGTCATGATTGTTCTCGATAGTGGCCCGGGGCTGCGGTCGGCGCAGCTTAAGTCAGCAAATTCTCCAGGGTACGGCGGTAGATATTCTTCAGCGGATCGATGTGGCGCACTTCAATGTGCTCATCGATTTTATGGATGCTGGCGTTGGGAGGGCCGAATTCTATCACCTGGGGGCAGATCTGCGCGATAAAGCGGCCGTCCGACGTGCCGCCGGTGGTCGACAATTCCGCTTCGACGCCGGTCTCGGCGCGGATCGCGTCGCACAGCGCGTCGCTCAAGCTGCCGCGCGGCGTCAGGAAGGGCAGGCCGCTCAGCGCCCATTTCAGATCGTATTCCAGGCCGTGTTTATCCAGGATCGCGTGCACGCGCGCCTTCAAATCTTCGTGCGTGCTGGCGGTCGAAAAGCGGAAATTGAAATCGATGACGACGTCGCCCGGAATGACGTTGTTGGCGCCGGTGCCGGCGTGGATGTTCGACATCTGCCACGACGTCGGCAGATAATAATCGTTACCTTCGTCCCAGTGCTCGGCCACCAGTTCGGCCAGCGCCGGCGCGGCCTGGTGAATCGGGTTGCGCGCCAGTTGCGGATAGGCGATGTGGCCCTGGATACCCTTGATCGTCAATTTGCCCGACATCGAGCCGCGCCGGCCGTTTTTAATCACGTCGCCCAAGGTCTGGTCGGACGTCGGCTCGCCGACGATGCAGTAATCGAGCTGCACGCCACGTTCCTTCAGCAGGCGGCAGACGACGACGGTACCGTCGGTGGCCGGGCCTTCCTCGTCGCTGGTGATCAGGAAAGCGATCGAGCCCTTGTGGTCGGGATGCGCCGCGATGAACTCCTCGCAGGCGACGACCATCGCCGCGATCGACGTCTTCATGTCGGCCGTGCCGCGGCCATACAGCTTGCCGTCGCGGTGGGTCGGATAAAACGGTTCCGACGTCCATTGTTCCACGGGGCCGGTCGGCACCACGTCGGTATGGCCGGCGAACACCAGCAGCGGTCCGGACGTGCCGCGGCGCGCCCACAGGTTCGTGACATCGCCCGACTGGATGGTCTCGCATTCGAAGCCGAGCGGTTCGAGCAGGTGGATCAACTGGTCCTGGCAACCCTTGTCTTCAGGGGTCACGGAGGACAGGCCGATCAGTTTTTCGGTCAGGGCGAGGGTGCGGGAAGTGGTCATGTGTTTTATTGGAAGTTCAAAATCAGAGGCAGAACCTGGGGTCAGACCCCAAGGGTCTGACCCCAGCCCTTGATTTGGATTTACAGGCTAAAAATGGCGCGATACTGCGCATCGGAAAAGCCGACATGGCAGGTGTCCAGGCCTTGCAGGACAGGGCGCTTGATCACCGACGGGAATTCCAGCATCAGCGCCGTGGCGCTGGCGGCATCGACGATGGCGGCCTTGCGCTCGTCCGGCAGGCCGCGCCAGGTCGTGCCCTTTTTATTGACCAGCGTTTCCCAGTCCAGGTGCGCGAGCCAGCCGGACACGGTGTCCTGCGCCAGGCCCTGCTTCTTGAAATCGTGGAAAACAAAATCCTGCTGTTGTTCGGCCAGCCAGGTGCGGGCTTTTTTGACGGTATCGCAATTCGGGATGCCGTAGACGGTGATGGGCATGGTGCTAGTTATCTCAAGTATTCAGTGTGAATTCGGTAAACGACGTTTCGGACGACGGCGCCTTGGTTTCCGGCTCGTCCTTCTTGCTGTCCGGGCCATTGTTCAACAGCCACAGCAGGTTGGTCGCCGAGTCCGCGTTGGCCAGCGCTTCTTCCTGGCTGATCATCTGGTCCTGCACCAGTTTAAACAGCGCCATCTCGAACGATTGCGAACCGGCCGACAGGCTTTTTTCCATCGCTTCCTTGATCTGGTTGATTTCACCCTTTTCGATCAGGTCGGCGATGTAGCGCGTGTTCAACATGACTTCGACCGCCGCCGTGCGCGTGCCGCCGTTGATCGAGCGGATCAGGCGCTGCGAGACGATGGCTTTGACTGTCGACGACAAATCCTGCAACAGCGCGGCGCGGTTTTCCATCGGGTAGAAACTGATGATGCGGTTCAGCGCGTTGTAACTGTTATTCGCGTGCAGCGTAGCCAGCACCAGGTGGCCCGACTGCGCGTACGCCAGCGCCGCGGCCATGGTTTCCTTGTCGCGAATCTCTCCGATCAGGATGCAGTCCGGCGCCTGGCGCATCGAGTTGCGCAGCGCCGTATAAAAATCCTTCGCATCGCTGCCGATCTCGCGCTGGTTGACGATCGATTTCTTATTCTTGAACAGGTACTCGATCGGATCTTCCAGGGTCAGGATGTGACCGGAGCGCAGTTCATTGCGATGGTCCAGCATCGACGCGATCGTGGTCGACTTGCCGGAGCCGGTCGAACCGACCAGCAGCAGCAGGCCGCGCTTTTCCATGATCAGATCGGCCAGCACCGTCGGCAGGCCCAGTTCGCCCAGCACGGGGATGGATGCCGGCACGAAGCGGAACACGGCCGAGATACTGCCGCGCTGGCGGAAGGCCGACAGGCGGAAGCGCCCCAGGTTCGGCACCGACACGCCCATGTTCAATTCATTGTCGCGTTCCAGTTCCTCCATCTGCGCCGGCGAGCAGATTTCCGACAGCAGAGAATGGATATTGTCCGGCTCCAGCTTTTGCTGGTTGATCGGAATCAGGTTGCCGTTGATCTTGATATGGACAGGAGAATTAACCGCGAAGAACATGTCCGACGCGTTTTTTTCCTTCATCAGCTGGAACAGGCGGTCCATGGCCATCGCATTCTCCTTTAAAACAAATCAGATGCAGACCCTGGGGTCAGACCCATGGGTCTGACCCCAGCCTTTGCAGTGGATTTTAAATCCGCGCAGCAGTTCGTTAAAACCGGGGACAGACCACGTTTTCGCGGCAATATTGCCCGAAAAACGTGGACTAGGCGTCCCCGTCTGTCCCCGGTTTTACAGCAATTAAATCCCGCGCAGCAGTTCGTTGATGCCGGTTTTCGAGCGGGTCTGCGCATCGACGCGCTTGACGATCACGGCGCAGTACAGGCTGTACTTGCCGTCTTCCGATGGCAGGTTGCCGGAGACGACGACGGAGCCGGCTGGCACGCGGCCATAGGTCACTTCGCCGGTGGCGCGGTCGTAGATCTTGGTCGACTGGCCGATGTACACGCCCATCGAGATCACCGAGTTTTCTTCGACGATCACGCCTTCGACGATTTCCGAGCGGGCGCCGATGAAGCAGTTGTCTTCGATGATGGTCGGGTTGGCTTGCATCGGTTCGAGCACGCCGCCGATGCCGACGCCGCCGGACAGGTGGACGTTCTTGCCGATCTGGGCGCAGGAGCCGACGGTGGCCCAGGTGTCGACCATCGCGCCTTCATCGACGTAGGCGCCGATGTTGACGTAGGAAGGCATCAGCACGACGTTCTTGGCGATGAAGGAACCGCGGCGCGCGACGGCCGGCGGCACCACGCGGAAGCCACCGGCCTGGAAGTCGGCTTCGGTGTAGTTGGCGAACTTGGTCGGGACCTTGTCGTAGAACTGCATCGTGCCGTCGGATGGCAGCACCACGTTGTTCTCCAGGCGGAACGACAGCAGCACGGCCTTCTTGATCCACTGGTTCACGACCCAGGTGCCGGTGTCCTTCTGCGCCACGCGCAGGCTGCCGTTGTCCAGGCCGGCCAGCACGTGCGAGACGGCGTCGCGCAGTTCGGCGGTGCCGTTTGCCGGGTTGATCTCGGCGCGGTTGTCCCAGGCTTGGTCGATGATTTGTTGCAGTTGTTGGCTCATGATGATGTTCTTCGTTTAGGTAGACAGGGTTTTGCAGAATTGGACGATGCGCTGTGCCGCTTCCAGGCCTTCGGCGGTCTCGGCGACGAGCGCCATGCGGATGCGGTTGCGGCCCGGGTTGATGCCGTGCGCATCGCGCGCCAGGTAGCTGCCGGGCAGTACGGTGACATTATATTCGGCGTACAGGCGCTGCGCGAACTCGGTGTCCGACAGGCCGGTGCGGCTGACGTCGGCCCAAAGGTAAAAGCCGGCGTCGGGCAGCGCCACGTCCATCACCTGTTGCAGCAGCGGGGTGATGGCGGCGAACTTGGCGCGGTACTGGGCGCGGTTGGTTTCGACGTGGGTTTCGTCGTTCCAGGCCGCGACCGACGCAGCCTGCACGGCAGGGCTCATGGCCCCGCCGTGGTAGGTGCGGTACAACAGGAATTTTTTCAGCACCTCGGCGTCGCCGGCGACGAAGCCGGAACGCATGCCGGGCACGTTGGAGCGCTTCGACAGGCTGGAAAACACGACCAGGCGCGCGTACGGCCGCTCGACCGTGGACAGGCCCAGCATGTGCGCCGCCTGCAGCGCGCCCAGCGGCGGTTCCTCTCCGTGATAGATCTCGGAATAGCACTCGTCGGCGGCGATGATGAAATTGTAGCGCTCCGACAGCGCGAACAGGTGTTCCCAGTCCGTCAGCGACAGCACGGCGCCGGTCGGGTTGCCCGGCGAGCACAGGAACAGCAATTGCACGCGCTCCCAGACCGAAGCCGGGATGCTGTCGTAGTCGCAGCCGAAGTTGCGGGCCGGGTCTGAATTGACGAAATACGGTTCGGCGCCGGCCAGGTAGGCCGCGCCCTCATAGATCTGGTAAAACGGGTTCGGAGAAATGACCAGGGCGTTGGCCGCCGGGTCGATCACCGTTTGCGCCAGCGCGAACAGCGCCTCGCGCGAACCGTTGACGGGCAAAACTTGCGTCGCCGGGTTCAGCGCCGGCAAATCGTAGCGCCGTTCCAGCCAGCCGCAGATGGCGCCGCGCAGCGCGTCGGAACCGATCGTCGTCGGGTAATTCGCCAGGCCGGCGATGTTGTCGACCAGCGCTTGCTGGATGAACGGCGGCGTCGGGTGCTTGGGCTCGCCCATGCCCAGGCTGATGGCGGAATAGGAAGCGTTCGGCGTCACCTTGGCGAACAGTTGGCGCAGTTTTTCGAACGGATACGGTTGCAGCTTGGCGAGATGTGGATTCACAGGCGGACCAGGGGGGCGAAATCGGAACCAGTCATTATAGCGCCACGCGGCAACACTGGGGCATCGCGGCGGCGATGGTTGGTATGGCGGCAAATGGGGTCAGGCCTGCGTTGTTGCGTTGTTGGTCAAGAACTGTGCCAAAACAACACTTTTTTGCAATTTTGTTTGATTTATCATGCAATCTCCTGAACGCCTGATGACGTCCGGCACGGGATGCCCGAAGATGGACAGCATTGCTCAGATCTGGCAGCCACCCGAGGAGAGAACCGCATGGACATGCTCTACAACAAGTTCAGGGCAACCATTATTTGCGTGGCCGTCATCGGCCTGATCTTCAGCGCGACCCTGGCTTAGCTGTAGCGGCAGCGCCCGCAAGGGCAATCGGCAAGCGCTCATCGGCGCGTCCCGCTTGCACGCCGGTGATCCGGCTTTTACTGGCGCTGGAAACGGCGTGCCGCATCGCGCGGCCACGACCGGTGCGCGCCGCGCCGCCGGGCCGGCGTAATATGGTCAATTCAACATCGGAATCCATCCGTACCGGTCCTTCTCGCACAGGCCGGTTCCCGCAGGCGCGTCGAATCCATGGCAGCGCGTATCGATTCCAGCGATCCTGCTTCGTCGTTGTATCAAATCAAACTCAAGGAGAGTGACATGGCAAGTATCCAGCAAATCGTTCCCTGCCTGTGGTTCGACACGCAGGCCGAAGAAGCGGCCCATTATTATGTCGGCATTTTCGACAATGCCGGCATCACCGCGATTTCCTACTATACCGAGGCGGGCCAGGAAATCCACGGCAAGCAGCCGGGATCGGTGTTGACGGTCGGCTTCGAGTTGAACGGCCAGCAATTCACCGCGCTGAACGGCGGCCCGCTGTTCAAGTTCAGCGAAGCCGTCTCGTTCCAGGTCATGTGCGAAAGCCAGCAGGAAGTCGACCGCTACTGGACCCGGCTAGGAGAGGGCGGCGATCCGGACGCGCAGCAGTGCGGCTGGCTGAAGGACAAATTCGGCCTGTCGTGGCAAATCGTGCCCAGCGTGATGATGGAAATGTTGAAGGATTCGACGTCGCCGGCGGCGCAGCGCGCGATGGTCGCGATGATGAAGATGAAAAAACTCGACATCGCCGAACTGCAGCGCGCCTACGCCGGCTGAGCGCATCCGTACCGGCGTATGATGGAAGGCCATTCCCAGTCAGGAGTTCAGCAATGCAAGCGCAACCACTTATCGCAGTGAGCGACGTGCCGGCCAGCAGCCGCTGGTACCAAGTACTACTCGGATGCCGCAGCGGCCATGGCGGCAAGGATTACGAACAACTGATGTTCGATAACCGGATGATCCTGCAATTGCACCGCTGGGAAGCGCACGGGCACCGCCACATGGGAGATCCGGAGTCTCGCCCGTACGGCAATGGCGTGCTGCTCTGGTTCTGGAGCGACGATTTCGACGACGCCGTCGAGCGCGCCGCGTCGCTCTCGGCCGAAATCCTCGACGGCCCGCGCGAAAACACGAATGCCTCGCACCGCGAAATCTGGCTGCGCGACCCGGACGGTTATGTCGTCGTCATCGCCGGGCCGTACGGCGACGTCGGCATGTAGAGAGTGATTCAGCCGGCGCGCGCCGGCGCCTTGTTGTGGTCCCAGACTTGGCGCGCCACGCGCATCATGTTGCCGCCCAAGATCTGTTCGACCTCGCTATCGGACATGCCGAGCTTGCGCAGTTCGGCGCCGATCTCGCTCCAGGCAGCGGCCGGCACGTAGCTCGGCGGAGAATCGGCGCGGTAGCCGGCCGATGCCGGCCACCAGTGCGACGGATCGAATCCGCCCGGCGGCGTATCGTCCAGGTCCTGTTGCTGGAAGCAGATATCGAGCCCGATGCCGACGTGCGCCGCGCCAGCCACGTCCGCGACATAGGCTGCGTGGCGCGCGACGTCCGCCGCGCCCGGATTGGCGCTGCCGAGGAACCAGGATAGCCCGGACATGCAGATCACGCCGCCGGTCGCCGCGCAGGCGCGGATCTGTTCATCGGTGACATTGCGGTCGTGCTGCACCAGGGTATAGGCATTGGTGTGGCTGAAGATCACCGGCTGCGACGACGCTTCCATGATCTCCAGCGTGCAGCGCCGTCCCGTGTGCGAACAATCCATCAGCACGCCCGCATCGTTGACCGCCGCCACCATGCGGCGCCCGAGCGGCGTCAGGCCGCGCTCGACGTCGTGACAGCCGTCGGCCACGCTGTTGTTGCGGTTGTAGGCGAAATGGATTTGCCGCACGCCCAGCTGCGCATACAGCGCGATCATTTCCGGCCGGTCCAGCAGCGGCATCGAGCCTTCCAGGTCGAAACCCAGCGCCAGCCTGTTGTCCTTTTTCGCCTGGACGATGTCGTCCACGCTCGACGCCAGCACGTAGCGTTCCGGCTGAGACGCGATGGTGGCGCGGTAGCCGGCGATCACCGACATCACCTGCGACAGCGGGTTCATGTCCGCGCCCACGTTCAGGCAGACATAATTGACGCCGGCCGCGTGCAATTGCGCTACCGGCGCGAAGTCGGCATCCGGGTGTTGTGGCAGGCAGATGTGGGCGTCGAAGTTGATCATGGGGCGCTGTCTTTTTTGAAAAAGGGGACGCCAATAATCCCATGATTGCCCGGGCGCGGCAAGGACGCCGCGCGGCATCGCTTATACTGGCGGCTTATTCAGACCGCATCCAAGGCCATCATGTCATTTTCCTCGCTGGGCCTCGCTCCCTCGCTGCTCAACGCCGTCGCCGAAATCGGCTACACCGAACCGACCGCGATCCAGTCCGCCGCCATCCCCGTCATCCTGCGCGGCGACGACGTGCTGGGCGCGGCGCAAACCGGCTCCGGCAAGACGGCAGCCTTCGCACTGCCGATGCTCGACGCGCTGCTCGCGCGCAGAAGCGGCGCGCGCGCGCTGCACGGCCTGGTGCTGGTGCCCACGCGCGAACTGGCCGCGCAGGTGGGAGAATCGATCCGCAAGCTGGTGCAGCATTTGCCGACGCCGATCAAGGTCGCGATCGTGTTCGGCGGCGTGTCGATCAATCCGCAGATGATGGCGCTGCGCGGCGGCGCCGACATCGTCGTCGCCACGCCGGGACGCCTGCTGGACCTGATCGAGCATAACGCGCTCGACATTTCGACGGCATCGACACTGGTGCTCGACGAAGCCGACCGCCTGCTCGACCTCGGCTTCAGCGACGAAATCGGTCGCATCCTCGCGCTGTTGCCGGAACGGCGCCAGAGCCTGTTCTTTTCCGCGACGTTTCCTCCCGCGGTGCAGGCGCTGGCGAACCGGATGCTGCGCAACCCGATGCGCATCGAAGTCGCATCGGAACCGGAAAACGCGCCCGACATCGTGCAGCGCGCGATCGAAGTCGACGCGCCGCGCCGCGTGCAACTGCTCAAGCACCTGATCCGGGAAAACAAGTGGAGCCAGGTACTGGTATTCGTCGCCACCAAATATGCATCCGAGCACGTGGCCGATAAACTGCGCCGCAACGGCGTGCGCGCCGAAGCGTTTCACGGCGACTTCAGCCAGGGCGCGCGCACCGAAGTGCTGGCCGATTTCAAGAATGCGCGCATGAACGTGCTGGTCGCCACGGACATTGCCGCGCGCGGCATCGACATCGTGCAATTGCCGGTAGTCGTCAATTTCGATCTGCCGCGTTCCTCGGTCGACTACACGCACCGGATTGGCCGCACCGGCCGCGCCGGCGCCAGCGGCGTGGCCGTCAGTTTCATCAGCGCCGACACCGAAGCGCATTTCCGGCTCATCGAAAACCGCCAAAAGATTCGCATCGAACGCGAACAGGTCGCCGGTTTCGAGCCGCTCGACACCGCGACGGCCCCCGCCAGCGCCGCCACGGACACTGTCAACGGCGGCATCAAGGGCAAGCGCAAGAGCAAGAAGGACAAACTGCGCGAAGCCGCCGCCAACTAACCCCTGGGGTCAGGCCTGCGTTATTGACTTGTTTACCGTGGGGTCAGGCGTGCGTTATTGACTTGTTTGCGTCGATCCTGCTATACGCCCCCAGGGGAAAGCTGTGCGAATGCAGTATTTGTGACTATGGCAGCATAGAAGCATGACAGGCCGTCATGACATTCTCTGGCTGCGCCAAGCCACTGGCGGCTTGGGAATGGCCATGTGCATGGCTCGCTCCCCGCCAACAACGCAACAACGCAGGCCTGACCCCACGGTTAACAAGTCAATAACGCAGGCCTGACCCCAGTTATGGGGTGGCGAGGGCGATGCGGCGGCGCAGGCGGGCGGCTTCCTGGATATCTCCGGCCTGTTCGGCGCGCAGCGCCTGGACGTTGAGCCAGGCCAGCAGCGCGCGGCGCCAGCCTTGGGCGGACGCGGTGTCGGTCGCCGTCGCCAGCACGGCGGGCGTGGCGCGGCTGGCGCGGAACAGCGCGCCGGCCGCCACCAGGCGGGATAATGGATCGGCGATCGCCTGCATCGCCGTCGCCGCTGCGACGTCCGTCCCGGCGGCGGCGACGGCCTTGTGCTGCTCGGGCAGCAGCGCGGTGTCCTGCGCGCGCGCGTTGCCGTTCAAATATGCGGCGTAGGCGATGTCGGCCGGCGTGGCGTCCTGGCGCAGCGCCTCAAAGCCGGCACATTCTTCGAACACCAGCGCGGCCACGCGTAGCGCGCAGCGTGCCAGTTCGGCGCGGATGACGAGTCCGACCTGGCCTGTGCTGGCGATGTCGGCGCGCGCGCGGGCAAATTCCGCCTTCTCGACGCTATCCTTGCCGGACAGGTAGGCTGTCTCGGCGCGCTCAAGTTCACCGTGCGCATTCATTTGCCAGTCCGGTACCGGGGGATTGTTGGAGCAGGCCCCCAGCAGCAGCGCGGCGCTCAGGACGATCGTCTTCTTCATGGCAGCTTGATCTCCGTGTCGCGCTTGAACGGCCATTTGCGGTTGATTTCATTGACCAACTGCTCGATGCGGCGCAGGTTGCTGTCGACGTCGGCGCGCAGCGCGCCCAGGTCTTGCGTGGCGATGCGCGCGTTGGCGCCGACCGCCTGCGCTTCGGCCAGTACCGCGTCCATTTTTTTGAGACTGGCGCGCGCGTCGGACAGCAGGCCGTTCATCTGCACGATGGCGACTTGCGTGTCGTTCATCACGCCATTCTTGCCGAACACGCGATTGTCTGCATTGCCGATCAGGCCGTCGGCCTTGACGATCAGCGCATTCGCGTTTTGCAGCAGTTGCTGCGCCTTTTTATTGTCTTCGCCGGCCAGCAGGCCGAGCGCGCCGGACGGTCCGTTCAGGCGTTCGGTCACGCCCTTGACGTTGCGCAGGCTCGTTTCGAGCGCGGAATCGGTGGCCGTCAGCGCATTCAGGTTTTGCAATAAATCCTTGGCTGCGGACAGCAGGCGCGGGATTTCGGCGGCGGCGTCGCCCACCAGCAGGCCGCGCGTGGCGCCGTCGGCCAGCGGCGGATCTTCCGGCACGCCGCTGAAGGCGCGCAGCCGCGCGCCGCCGACCAGTCCGCGTTCGAGCGTAAACACGCTGCTGTTGCGCAGCCAGTGCGCATCCTTTTTAGGCACATCGACCAGCACGCGCGCCTTGCCATCCGGCCCCAGCTCGATGCGCTGCACGCGCCCGACCGGGAAGCCGGCGAAGGTGACGTCCATGCCGACTGAAACGCCTTCCGAATCGTCGGCCGTCAGCATCAGCTTTTGCGTCGCCTCGAAGGCGCCGCGCGCATACATCAGGTACAGCACCGTGCCGGCGACGAGCACGAACATCAGCACCAGCAGCAGCGCGGCCTTGAATTCGGCGTGGCGCACCGGGGCGGGTTCGGGGAGGGCGGTCGGTTCGGTCATCGGATTGAATTCGGTTTAATAATAATTGCCCATCAGGGAAGCGACTTCGATCAGCAGCAGCACGGAAAACATGCGCACCATGTCGGTCAGGCCGAACACGTGGCGCCGCCGCGCCGCGCCGGCATCGAACGAGGACGCCAGCGGAATCAGGCCGACGGCCAGGCTGAAAAAAAAGATCTTCAACATCAGGATCAGCGTGACGGCCGGATTGAAGACCTGGCCGACCACGCGCGTATATCCCTGCAGCGCCCACGGCGAAAAGCCGTAGATCGAAAAATAGGCCAGCACCAGCGTCAGCACGCAACTGACGGCGGCCAGCAGCCAGACGGAGAAGACGCCGGCCAGCACGCGCGGCAGGAATTCGCGCTGCAGGCCGGCCATCCCTTTCAGCTCGGAAGCGCGGGCGCCGGCCGCGCGCAATTGCGCGAATTCGACGCCGGCCGGCAGCGTGCTGCGCAGCGCGACGAACAGCGCGGCGGTGAGCGGAATCAGTTCCAGCACCAGCACGCGCACCACCATTTCCAGCGCAAAGCGCGACAGCCCGTAACTGGTCGACGTGACGAAGACGATGCGGATGATGACCAGGCTGATCAAAGCGGACAGCAATGAAAACCAGGGCAAATGCGGCGCGCTGCCGAGCACCAGGTGGCGCGCCAGCAGCGGGCGGTTGCTGCGGTTGTAGCTGGAAGGCGTCAGCGTCAGCGACAGGATCTGCACGGTGAAGTGCAGCAGTTGCCACCAGCTGCCCAGCCAGCCGATGGCCCAGCGCTGCATGTCCCTCAAAGGACCGAACAAGGATGCTTGTATCGTCATCTTGCGATCTTAGCATTGCCGCCTATTTGGCGGGAAACGATTCGATGATCGCGTCGGCCGCCGCGCGCACGCGCGCACTGCGGTTCAAATCGCTGTGCATGACCAGGTAGACCTCGTAATGTTCTTCGCGCCCCGGCCAGATGCGCACCAGGTCCGGCATCCGGTCGGCCATGTGGGTCGCCAGCTCTCCGATGCCGAGGCCTGCGCGCACGGCTTCGTGCAGCATCAGGCCAGTGTTCACTTCCATCGCCACGCGCGCATTGGCGACCGGTTCGCCGCAGATTTTATCGCCGTGGCGCGGCGCCACGCTGGCCTGATAGATGACGATGTCATGCCCGGCCAGCGCGTTGCCCGCCTGCGGCATGCCGCGCTGTTCGATATAGCTTTTGGCGGCGTACAGGCCGAGCGCGCGGCGCGCCAGGTGGCGCGAGATCAGGTCCGGGCTGGTCGGGCGCACGGTGCGCACGGCGAGGTCCGCTTCGCGCCGCGTCAGGCTGGATAACTGCGTCGATGCGCTCAGCACGATGCGGATTTCCGGGTGCGACACGTGCAGGCGCTGCATCGCGTCGATGACGAAATGGGCGGCCATCGTATCGGACGTCGCCACGCGGATGGTGCCGGACAGGCGCTTGTCGATGCCCTGCATTTCGCGCTGCAAGCGGTCGGCCGCGCTTTCCATCTGTTCGGCCGCGCTGACGGCCAGGTCTCCGGCCGGCGTGGCGACATAACCGCCGGGCGTGCGCAGGAACAGGCGCGCGCCGAGCGATGTTTCCATCGCCGCCAGGCGCCGGCCGACGGTGGCCTGGTCGATATCGAGTTGCGCCGCCGCGCCGCGCAAGGTGCCGGCGCGGTAAATGGCGAGGAAGATGCGGGCGTTGTCCCAGTCCATGTCGCTCCTTCATCATGCATTTTTGCATCAGACTGCCGATCTTATGCGTGTTTACTGCATCATGCAAGCGGCCTACCATGCAGGGGTAGATTACCGGGAGCGATAAATGGATACGCAATGCAAGGGCATGCCGGCGCTGGCACCGGCCGCCACGACCGCCAACGCCGCCGGCGGCGCTTCGCTGACGCTGCTGACGCTGGCGGTCGGCTTTGTCATGGCGATGATCGATGTCACCGCCGTCAACACCGCGCTGTCCGACATCGCGCGCGACCTGGCGGTGCCGCTGTCCGGGCTGGTGTGGGTGGTCGACGGCTACACGCTGACCTTTGCCGCGCTGCTGCTGGCCGGCGGCGCGCTGGGCGACCGTTTCGGAGCGAAACAGGCTTACCTGGGAGGATTGACCGTGTTCCTGCTCGGGTCCGTGCTGTGCGCGCTGGCGCCGGGCGGCGGGGCGCTGACCGGCGCGCGCCTGTTGCAGGGCGCCGGCGCGGCGCTGTTTTTACCGAGTTCATTGAGCTTGCTGACCCATGCGTTCGACGACGACCGCGTGCGTGCGCGCATGGTGGGGACGTGGTCGGCGATGGTGGCGACGGCATCGGCGCTCGGGCCGCTGGTGGGCGGCATGCTGGTGCATGCCTATGGCTGGCGCGCGGTCTTCTGGGTCAACGTGCCGGTCGGCTTGCTCGGCATCGCGCTGGCCTATACGCTGATCCCGGCCGTGCCGGCGCAGCCGCGCCCGTGGTCGCTGTTCAGTCACGGCCTCGGCGTAGTTGCGCTGGCCGCGTTCAGTTTTGTCCTGATCGAAGGGCCGGCGCGCGGCTGGATGTCGTTGCCAGTGCTGGCGGCGCTGGCCGGCACGGTATTGTCGGGAACCGTGCTGGTGCGGCGCGAACGGCGCATTGCGCACCCGATGCTGCCGCGCGCGCTGTTCAAGACTGGCAGTTTCGCCGCCGCCAACGGCACCGGCTTCATGATCAATTTCGCCGTGTTCGGCCAGCTGTTTTTGCTTAGCCTGTATTTGCAGCAGGCCGGCGGCGCCGATGCGCTGCATACGGGATGGCGGCTGATGCCGATGATGGCCGCTTTTACTGTCGCCAATTTCGCGTCCGGGCGCATTTCCGCGCGCGTCGGCATGCGCCTGCCCTTGCTGGGCGGCCTGTCGGTGGGCGCCGCGATGGCTGTATTGTTGATGGTGGCCGCGCCGTCGCTGCCGTTCGGCGCCGTGCTCGGTATCGTCGTGGTGATGAACCTCGGCATCGGCGTGGCGGTCCCGGCGATGACAGCGACGGTGATGCAGGTGGCGGGTAAAGCGCATGCGAACAGCGCGGCGGCGGCGTTGAACGCGAACCGGCAGGTCGGCGCGCTGGTCGGCGTGGCGTTGATGGGATCGATTCTCCACGCATTACCCTCCTGGGATGCGCGCCTGGCGCTGGGATTTTGCGCGATCGCGGCGGCGTATGCCGGAGCGTGGCTGATGGTATTCCGCTTCGTGCACCTGCCGCAGTTGCAAGCCGAACAGACTTGAGCCAGCGGCGCTGACATGGCAGCCATACACCCAATGTAATGCTGACGCCGCCGCGGGGTCAGACCCCGAAGCGGCGTGAACCGGTGGCGCAGGTGTGGGTAGTCATGCCCCGATGTACTGCTGGCGCCGCTGTGGGGTCAGACCCCGAGCGGCGGTTGGCGCCGCTATGGGGTCTGACCCTGAAGCGGCGCCAACAGTCTGAGCGTTGCCGGCTCCGTTTGCTGCCTGTGCTTGGACGGTTTCTACGGCAGGCATGGGTGACGCCTGCAGACTGTAGCGCGCGCGGGCGGTTTCAGTGTAAGGTGTGCGGGTTATCTTTTATATCACCCGGGATCGCATGAATATCGGTAAATTGCGCACCATTTGCGCTGCCTTGCTGTTGAGCTGCTCGCTGCTGGCCCAGGCTGACGTCAAGCCTGGCGACACCTTGCCGGTGGCGCCGGAAGTCAAGGTCGGCAAGCTGGCCAACGGTTTGACTTATTACATCCAGCGTAACGGCAAGCCGGAAAAAAAGCTGGAATTGCGCCTGGTGGTCAAGGCCGGCTCGATCCTGGAAGACGAGGACCAGCGCGGCCTGGCGCACTTTACCGAGCACATGGCCTTCAACGGTTCGACCCATTTCAAGCGCCATGAACTGGTGTCTTACCTGCAGTCGATCGGCGTCAAGTTCGGCGCCGACCTGAACGCTTATACCAGCTTCGATGAAACCGTCTACATGCTGCCGATCCCGACCGAGCGCAAGGAAAACATCGAGCAGGGCTTCCTGGTGCTGGAGGATTGGGCGCACGGCCTGTCGTTCAACGATGCCGATATCGATAGCGAGCGCGCGATCGTGCTCGAAGAACTGCGCATCGGCAAGGGCGCGGCCGACCGCATGAACAAGATCCTGCTGCCCAAGCTGCTCAACGGTTCGCGCTATGCGGAGCGCCTGCCGATCGGGCAGGAAGAGATCCTCAAAAACTTCAAGCCGGACGCGATCCGGCGCTTTTACAAAGACTGGTACCGCCCGGACTTGATGGCCGTGATCGTCGTCGGCGATATCGATCCGGCCGAGGCGGAAAAACTGGTCAACGCACATTTTGGCCAACTCGCCAATCCGGCCAGCCCACGCCCGCGCGAGTACGCGAAGATCCCGCCGCGCGCGCAGTCGGAGGCGGTGGTCATCACCGACAATGAAATGCCGGCCAATTCGCTGTACATCCGTTATCCGATCCAGGCCCGCAGCGAGGGCAATACCTTTGCGGCTTACCGCGAAGACCTGGTCGAACGGCTGTATGGCGCGATGCTGGGCCAGCGCATGTCGGAATTGACGCAGCAGGCCGAGCCGCCGTTCATCCAGGGCGGCAGCAGCATGGGCAAGGTGGTGCGCGGTTACCGTTCGTTCAATGCCGGCGCGCTGCTCGGCAAGGGCGGCGTGACGCCGGCCATCAATGCGCTGGTGCAGGAAGACGAGCGCGCGCGCCGCTTCGGCTTCACGCCGTCGGAACTGGAGCGCGCCAAGAAGAGCACGCTGCGCCATTACGAAAGCATGTACAACGAGCGCGACAAGTCCGATTCAGCCGGTTATGTCGCCGAATATGTGCGCAGCTTCCTGGAGCAGGAAGCGATTCCCGGCATCGCCAACGAATACAAATATGTCAGCGAACTGCTGCCGGCGATCACGCTGGCCGAAGTCAACGCGGCGGTCAAAAAGGCGCTGCCGGTCGACCAGCACAAGCTCGTCGTCTACATGGGCAACGACAAGTCGGACATGCCGACACCGACCGCGACCGACCTGATGGCGGCGGTCGACGCGGCCGAAAAGGTCACGCCGAAGGCGCAGGAGGAAAAAGTATATGCCAGCAAGCTGATGGAAACACCGCCGAAGGCGGGCCGCATCGTCAAGGAAACCGTCAACAAGGCGCTCGGCGTGACCGAACTGACGCTAGGTAACGGCGTCAAGGTCGTATTGAAACCGACCGACTTCAAGAACGACCAGGTGGTGATGAGTTCGATGCGTTTCGGCGGCCAGTCGCTGTACGACGACAAGGATTTATTTAATGCCCGCTACGCCAGCACGATCGTCGGTCAGATGGGCTTGATGGATTACACGCCGACGGACCTGAGTAAAATCCTGGCCGGCAAGGCGGCCCGCGTCGGCGCATCGATCAACAACCTGTCCGAAGGCGTCAGCGGCAATTCCGGCAGCGCGGAAATCGAGACCATGCTGCAACTGGTCTACCTGGAATTCACGCAGCCGCGCAAGGATGCCGCGCTGTTCAATGCCTTCATCGGCCGCCAGCGCGACCTGGCGCGCAACGCTTTATCTCGTCCCGAAGCGCTGTTCGGCGACACGCAGCGCGCCACGCTGTACAACAATAATCCGCGCGTGCCGCGCACGCCGCGCCCGGAGGATTTCGACCAGGTCGCGCTCGACCGCGTGATGGAAATTTACCGCGAGCGCTTTGCCAGCGCCAAGGATTACACCTTCTTCCTGGTCGGCAGTTTCGATGTCGCCAAGATCAAGCCTTTGATCGCGACCTATATCGGCAGCCTGCCGGCGCCGGCATTGCCAGTGGCCTACCGCGACCAGGGTATTCGTCCCGTGACCGGCGTCGTCAAGAAAGATGTGTACAAGGGCACGGAGCCGAAAAGCACGGTGTCTCTGACCTTCACCGGCGACGCGGCATACACTCCGGAAGGGCAGATGCGCTTCCAGGCCTTGATGGAAGTGTTGAACATCAAGCTGATCGAAGTGCTGCGCGAAAAAATGGGCGTGATCTATGGCGGCAATGTCGGCGGTGGGCTGGCCAAGCGGCCGTACGCCAACTACACGATCTCGGCATCGTTCCCGTGTGCGCCGGAAAATGTCGACAAGGTGATCGCCGCGACCTTCGCCGAAATCCGCAAGATCCAGGAGGTCGGTCCGGAAGCGGCCGACCTGGCCAAGGTCAAGGAAAACTGGGCGAATTCGCACCGCAAGGCGCTGCGCGAAAACAGTTACTGGCTGAACCGCCTGCAATCGGTCTACATGGATGACGTCAGCCCGGACACGCTGCTGAAGTACGAGCAGATGGTGGCCGCGATCAAGCCGGCCGACTTGCAGGCGGCGGCGAAACGGTATTTTGATTTCGACAATTACGTGCAGGTGGTGCTGTACCCGGAAAATAAATAGGTTCTTCACGGGTTATCGGAAACGCGAGCAAAAACCAGCGGCAAAACCTGGGGTCAGACCCATGGGTCTGACCCCGGCAGTTGCTTCTGGTTTTGGTAAAACAATAGGTCGCGGCGATGCTGCTACACTGTGGTCTACAGGTACTCACCACATCGCAAAGGTAACGAGCATGGCAAAGAAAAAAGAAGAACTCGATCCGGAAACGCTGGAATTGATCAACTGGTGCATCGAGGTTGAAGGCTTCCTGGTCAAGGGCGGCGCTACCGTGCAGGAAGCGCAGGACCATATCGAGGAACAGGTCGAGTGGTTTACGGACCAGTTTTACGATGGCTTGACGCCGGAAGAAGCGGCCAAGGAAGCGCTGGCCTGAGTTTCGTCGTGGTGGCAGCAGACGCCCAGTTTGTTGCCGTCCGGGTCGCGCAGGTAGGCGCCGTAATAATGCGGATGGTATTCGGGCCGCAAGCCCGGTGTGCCTTCGCAGAGGCCGCCGTGCGCCAGCGCGCTGGCGTACGCGCGGTCGACCGCCGCGCGCGTGGGCGCGAGCAGCGCGATCATCTGGCCGTTGCCGCAACTGGCGGCGCCCTCGTAAGGATGGCCGATCAAAAACAGCGGCCGCGGCGCGTCGGCCGGCATCCAGCCGGCCCAGGGGCGCGCATCGTCGCGGAATTTCAGCACCAGGCCGAGTTCGTCCATCAGCGCCGCATAAAAAGCATAAGCCCGTTCAAAATCGGTGACGCCGGTGAATACGTGGGACAGCATGGCGATGCTCCTGTTTTTACTTCAAATCCAAATGCAAATGCTGGGGTCAGACCCGGGGGTCTGACCCCGGACTTTGCCTTTGATTTTTATACGCGTTTCTGTTCATGCGCGAACAATCCTAAAATGTAACAGAAACAGATTTAGCCCGCGCCCATCAACGGCATCCTGTTCAGTATGCACACCCTGGAATGAATTTGTCAGCAAGCCGTCCGGATATGGCTATATTGAGACCAGGGGCGAGATTCCCGGCGCGCGCTGGGGCCGGCAACGATGGCGACGTCAACCGCATCCTGCCAGCCCGATGGTGCCGCACAGCCTGACACGCGCCGCGGCACGGTTTCTGGAAGGGAGGGAGCATGGATACGATCGTACCGGGCAGCGATGCCGAACATGTGCTGGCGGCGGCCGTTGCGGCTGGGCGTTATCCGCGCCTGCGCCACGTGGCTGAGCTGCCGCATCCGAAAGGGGTACCGGTGCTGGGCAACGCGCCGCAGATCGTGTCGCTGCGCTTTCACGCCACGCTGGAAGACTGGGCGCGCGAACTGGGGCCGCTGTACCGTTTCGACGTGATGCAGCGTACCGCCATCGTCGTCTCCAGCCCGGAAACCATCGCCGAGCTGTTGCGCGAGCGGCCGGCGATGCTGCGCCGCGCCTCGCATACCGCGAACATCATCGAAGAGACGGTCATCCCCGGCCTGTTCACGGCCGAGGGAGAGGAGTGGCGCAAGCAGCGCAAGCTGGTGATGCGGGCGTTGACGCCCGAGGTGGTGCAACGTTTTTTCCCGACGCTGAGCGCGATGACCGAGCGCCTGCACCTGCGCTGGCGGCAGGCGTTTGAGGAGGCGCGGCCGGTCGACGTGCTGCGCGACCTGAAGGCGTACACGCTGGACGTGACGATCGCGCTGGCGATGGGGCAGGATTTGAATACGCTCGAACACGAGGACAACCCGCTGCAGCGCGACATCGAATTCCTGTTCGGGCGCATCGCGCGCCGCATCACGTCGCCGATCGCCTACTGGCGCCTGGTGAAACTGGCGGCGGACCGCGAGGCGGCAGCGGCGCAGGCGCGCATCGTGCACGCCATCGCCGGCTTCATCGCGGCGGCGCGCGCACGCATGGACGCCAATCCGGCGCTGCGCGCGAAGCCGGACAACATGCTCGAAGCGATGGTGGCCGCGCGCGACGAGCCCGATTCCGGCTTCACCGACGGCGCCGTCATCGGCAATGCGATCACGATGGTGTTCGCCGGCGAAGACACGACGTCGAACAGCATCGCCTGGCTGATCGAGCTGCTGACGCGGCACCCGAATGTGGCGGCCGAGCTGGCTGCCGAGACGCGCGACGCGCTGGCCGGCGCGCCGGTGGTGCGCGATGTGCGCCTGCTGGAGCGCTTGCCCTACCTGGATGCGGCGATCCGCGAATCGATGCGCCTGAAACCGGTGGCACCGCTGCTGGCGCTGGAACCGCTGGTCGACATCGCGCTCGACGATGTGCTGCTGCCGGCCGGCAGCATGATCTTCCTGCTGACGCGCCAGGCGGCCGAACGTGCCGGAGAGCTGGTGCAGCCGGAACGCTTCCAGCCGGCGCGCTGGATGGCGCCGGGGCATGCGGCGGCCGGCTCCGCCGCCGACCCGGCGCGCAAATCGTTTCCGTTTGGCGGCGGGCCGCGCTATTGCCCGGGGCGTTACCTGGCGCTGGCCGAGATCAAGATGGCGATGACGATGTTGCTGCGTAATTTCCGCCTGGAGCGCGTGGCCGGCGCGCCGCCGGTCGAGGAACTGTTCACGTTTACGATGACGCCCAGCGCGCTGCCGGTGCTGCTGCATCCGCGCGCGAATTAAGGGAAAGGAATTTTTTGCGGAATGGCTAAAAAACCGTGATAGGCTTGTGTTTAAGGCAAGCGCCGCCCTGAGGCCGATAGACAGCACCAGTCCAGGGCAATGGCGCCAGACGAAAAGTACAAATATTCCGGCCGCGATATACTGGCGGCATCCACGCCGACTTGCGGAGGTTTGCCGTGAACAGATTGACCAACATCGCGCTGGCCTGCGCCCTTGTGACGACGGTGGCCGGCGCGGCCGCCGCGCCGGTGCGGCACGATCACCCGATCGTCGGTACCTGGCGTTTCGCCGTGCCCGACAGTGCCTGCCACGAGGTCTACCGCATCCGCGACGACGGCACTGCGCTGATCACCAGCGCGTCCGAAGTCGCCGAGAGCGAGTTCGACATCGCCGACCAGCCCGACGACAACGGTTTCTATAAATCTTCCGACAAGATCGTCAAGGATAACGGCAAGCTCGATTGCACTGGCGAAGTCACACCGGTCGGGCGCGCCGTGGCCAGTTTTATTGTCTTTCACCCGTCCGGCAACATGTTCCTGATGTGCCAGCAGGCCAGCATGGACACCTGCATGGGGCCGTTCATCCGCGTGCGCGGCAACGACACTTAAGCCGGCCCGCGCCAGGCGCCGGGATTGATCCCCGCCCATTCCCGGAATGCGTGGTTGAACGCGCTCTGTTCCTGGTAGCCGAGCAGGAAGGCGATGTCTGCCAGACTCAGGCCCGGCTGGCGCAGATAATCCTGGGCCAGTTCGAAGCGGGTCTGGTCCAGCACTTGCTGGAAATTCACGCCGGCCTCGCTCAGTTTGCGCTGCAGCGTGCGCGGCGACAGATTCAATTCCTGCGCGACCGACGCCAGCCGGACCTGTCCCTGCGACAGGCTGCGCACGATGGCCGCGCGCACTTGCTGCGCGATGCCGGCGCCGGCCTGCGCGCGCTGTTTTAACAATTGCTCGGCGTGCTGTTGCAGCACCGGGTACAGGCTGATGTCGGCGTTCGGCACCGGCCAATTCAATAATTGCGCATCGAAGGTGGCGACATTGGCGTCGGCACCGAAGCGCGGCAGCGCGCCGAACACGCGCAGGTATTCGCCGTGCAGCGAACTGTCTCCGCCATCGTGCGCCAGTTCCAGCGTCGCCGCCGGCAGCGGCGCGCCAGCGAGCCAGTTGCCGAACACGCGGATACCGGCGAACACGCTGTCGGCCAGGTGGCGCGACGACTCCGGATAGTGGCTGTGCCAGCGGTAGCGCGCGACGCCGTCGGCCACTTTTAAATCCGAGCGGCCCAGGTCGTGCGCCAGCTGTTCGTAGCGTATCGTCTGCTCGAAAGCCTGGCCGAAATCGCGGCAACTGAGCAGGATCAGGCCGTACACGCTGTAGGTGCCGAGTTTGACGCGTTCTCCCACGTGCAGGCCGAAATGCGGATCGTCCGCCAGCGCGGCGCCGATGTCGAGCAGGCGCACGTAATCGTCCGCTTTCAGCGATTCGGGCAGCGGCTGCAACGCGCCGGGCGGCAGATTCGCCGCCGCTTCCAGGGATTGCACCGTCACGCCGCGCGCGCCGGCCGCTTCCAGCAGCGGTTGCAGGTAGGAGCCGGCGACACGGCCATTGGCATGATCGAACAAGGCGCTTGTCATGAATCCGCAATACAGGGTGAAGGATTGATCTTATCGTGTTGTCATCGAAGACAAGGGGTGCTGAGTATAGCAAGCACCCGATAACCGGGACAGGAAAACGCATGAGACGGTGGAACGGATGGGGTGACGACACGATTGAATTTGCACTGGACGCCGATGCGCTGGCGTTCCTGGCGCAGCGCATTGGCGCGGGTACTGCGATCAACGACGCCAGTTTCGAACAGGCGTTCATGCAGCTCGCGCCGTCGCGGCTGGCGCCGCAGCGGCTGATCGAGACGGGCGCCGAAGTGCGCCTGCGCAATGCGCTGGGCCAGAGCCTGCCGGACTGGCTGAAATTGCGCTACGGCCGCATCGGCACGGCGCCGGACGGCGTCGCCTA
The DNA here is from genome assembly GCA_040389645.1 of Pseudomonadota bacterium. Lineage (GTDB taxonomy): Bacteria > Pseudomonadota > Gammaproteobacteria > Burkholderiales > Burkholderiaceae_D > Rugamonas. The sequence continues at coordinate 23,246 of JAZJZT010000048.1, forward strand.
TCCGGAGAGCGCGCAAGACGTGCGCGAATTGATGCACTACGCGCGGCGCCACCGTATTTCCCTGATTCCGCAGGGCGGCGGCACCAGCGTGGCCGGCCACTTGACGGTGCTCGACGCGGGGCAGCCGGTGCTGGCCGTGAACCTGACGCGCCTGTGCGGCATGGCGCACCTGGACCGCGAGGCGCAACTGGCGACCTTCGGCGCGGGCGTGTTCGGCCCCGACCTGGAAGCGCAATTGCGCGCGCACGGTTTTACGCTAGGCCACTTCCCGCAATCGTTCGAATATTCGACCTTGGGCGGCTGGATCGTCACGCGTTCGTCCGGCCAGCAATCGCTGCGCTACGGGCGCATCGAGCAGATGTTCGCCGGCGGTTCGGTGGAAACGCCGGCCGGCACCCTGGCCATTCCGACCTGTCCGGCATCGGCCGCCGGCACGGATTTGCGCGAAATGGTGCTCGGTTCGGAAGGGCGCATCGGCATCCTCACCGAGGCGACCGTGCGCGTGACGCCGCTGCCGGAGCACGAAGCGTTTCATGCCGTCTTCTTCCCCGACTGGCAGAGCGCGGAACAGGCGGTGCGCGCGCTGGCGCAGGCGAAGCTGGGACTGTCGATGCTGCGCCTGTCGAATCCTCTCGAAACGACGACGATGCTGGCGCTGGCCGGCCACAAGGGGTTGATTAAAACGCTGGAAACCTGGCTGTCGTGGCGCGGCTGCAAGGAGAACAAATGCATGCTGATGATCGGCGCCAGCGGTAGCCGCGCGCAGTTGCGGCATGCGCTGGCCGAAGCCTTGCGCATCACGCGCCGGCGGCGCGGCGTGCATATCGGCCGCAAGCTGGGGGACAAGTGGAAGCAGAACCGTTTTCGCAATGTCTACCTGCGCAACGCCGCGTGGCAGCACGGTTATGTCATCGACACCGTCGAGACGGCGGTCGACTGGCCGCGCGTGGAGTTGACGATGCACGCGGTGGAAGGCGCGGCGCGCAAGGCGCTGGCGGCCTATGGCGAACGGGTGCACGCCTACACCCATTTATCGCACCTGTATGCGCAGGGCGCCAGCGTCTATACGACCTTCGTCTACCGGCTGGCCGGCGATTTCGACGAAGACATGGCGCGCTGGCGCACGCTGAAGCATGCCGTCAGCCAGGCCATCGTCGATTGCGGCGGCACCATCAGCCACCAGCACGGTGTCGGCAGCGACCATGCGCCGTATCTTGCGGCGGAAAAGGGACCGGCCGGCATCGCCGCGATGGCGGCGCTGTTCCGTCACTTCGATCCGCACGGGCTGATGAACCCCGGCAAGCTGCTGCCGCAGGAAGGAGTCTTGGCGTGAGCGCGCATTGGCAACCGGGTGGACGATCGGCGCTGCCGCACATCCTGGCACGCGAATGGGATATGTTAATCATCGGCGGCGGCATCACCGGCGCCGGCATTTTGTTGGAAGCGGCGCGGCGCGGCTTGACGGCGCTGCTGGTCGAGCAGCGCGACTTCGCCTGGGGCACGTCGAGCCGTTCTTCGAAACTGGTGCACGGCGGCCTGCGCTACCTGAAAGAGGGTAAATTCGGCCTGACGCGCGAATCGGTGCGCGAGCGCGAAGCGCTGCTGCGCGCGGCGCCCGGCCTGGTCGAGCCGCAAGGTTTTGCTTTCGGCCGTTATCAAGGCCGCAAGCCGGGCCGCCGCACTTTCCTGCTTGGCCTGGCCGTCTACGATTGCCTGGCCGGCCGGCGCGCGCGCCACGATTACGGGCGCGACGAATTCCTCGGGCTGGCGCCGAACGTCGCGACCGAGGGACTGTGCGGCGGCATCTGCTACACGGATGCGAAGACCGACGATGCCCGCCTGGTGCTGCGCGTGCTGCAGGAAGCGCAGGCTTACGGCGGCGTCGCTGTTAATTATCTTTCGGTGCGCACGCTGTTGCGCACGGGCGGCATCGTCCGCGGCGCGCAACTGCGCGATGAAACCGGTAATGCGGATTACCAGGTGAAGGCGCGCGTCGTCGTCAGCGCCACCGGCGCCTGGGCCGACGCGTTGCGGGCGCAGGGCGGCAAGCCTGCGCGCCTGCGCCCTTTGCGCGGCAGTCATTTGATCCTGCCCGCGTGGCGCCTGCCGCTGGCGCAGGCGGTCAGCCTGATGCACCCGGCCGACGGGCGCCCTGTGTTCGCCTTTCCGTGGGAGGGCGTCACGCTGGTCGGCACCACCGATGTCGATCACGGCGCCGACATATCGTTCGAAGCGGCGATCACGCGCCCCGAAACGGATTACCTGATGGCCGCGCTGCGCGACCAGTTTCCCAGGCTGGACTTGCGTGAGTCGGACGTCATCGCCACTTATGCCGGCGTGCGCCCGGTGATCGACAGCGGCCGCAGCGACCCGTCGAAGGAGGGAAGAGAACATGCGCTGTGGCTGGAAGATGGCTTGTTGACCGTCACCGGCGGCAAGTTGACAACCTTCCGCGTGATCGCGCTCGATGTATTAAAACAGGTCGCCGCGCTGCTGCCCGGCTGGCGCGACAGCCTGCTGCCGCAACCGATCCTGGCGCCGTCGGCGCCGCTGCCGTACCGGCGCGATCTGCCGCCCGGCCAGGGCGCTCGCCTGCAAGGACGCTACGGCCCGCGCGCGGCGGCGCTGGTTGGCGCGGCGCGCGATGGAGAACTGGATACGATTCCCGGCACGGCCAGCATCTGGGCGCAACTGCGCTGGGCCGCGCGGCACGAAGCGGTGCAGCGGCTGGAAGATTTGTTATTGAGGCGTCTGCGCATCGGCCTGCAATTGCGCGGGGGCGGCATCGGCATCCTGCCGCGCGTGCGCGCGATCTGCCAGCCGGAACTCGGCTGGGACGACGCGCGCTGGGACGCCGAGCAGGCCGCCTACCTGGCATTATGGAACTCCAACTACAGCCTGCCGGCCCGGCAGGAGCTGGCGCAGATGCCGGTGCAAGTGCAGAGGCAGGCGCGTCATGGCTGAAAAATATCTCCTTTCCATCGATAACGGCACCCAGAGCGTGCGCGCCTTGCTGTTCGATTTGAGCGGCAACCTGGTCGCCAAGTCGCAGGTACATTTGCAGGCATATTATTCGGACCATCCCGGCTGGGCCGAGCACAGCGCGGAGGGTTACTGGGAAGCCGTGTGCACCGCCTGCCAGCGCCTGTGGGATGGCGGCGGCTTCGACAAGTCCTTGATAAAAGGCGTGGCCGTCACGACGCAGCGCGGCACCGTCGTCAACCTGGATCAGGACGGCCGGCCTTTGCGCCCGGCGATCACCTGGCTCGACCAGCGCCGCACGGACACGGTGCCGCCGCTCGGTCCGTGGTGGCGTGCCGCCTTCAAGCTGGCGCGCGTAGATGGCACCATCGATTATTTTCGGAGAGAGGCCGAAATCAACTGGATCGCCGCGCACCAGCCGGACATCTGGGAACGCACCGACAAGTTCCTGCTGCTGTCCGGTTACCTGAATTACCGGCTGTGCGGGCGCTTCGCCGATTCGACCGGTTCTCAGGTCGCCTATCTGCCGTTCGACTATAAAAAACACCGCTGGGCCGGCGCGCGCGACTGGAAATGGCAGGCGCTGGCGATCCGGCCGGACATGCTGCCGGAACTGGTGGCGCCGGGCACGGTGCTCGGAACAATCAGCGCGCAGGCGGCGCTGGAGACGGGCATCCCGGCCGGCACGCCGCTGGTCGCGGCGGCGGCTGACAAGGCGTGCGAGGTGATCGGCGCCGGCTGCCTGCAACCGCATATCGGCTGCCTCAGTTACGGCACCACGGCCACGATCAATACGACCAATACGAAATACATCGAAGTCACGCCGTTCATTCCGCCATACCCGGCGGCGATCCCCGGCGCCTACAGCACCGAAGTGCAGATCTTCCGGGGCTACTGGATGGTGAACTGGTTCAAGGAGCAGTTTGGCCAGCTCGAACAGGCCGCCGCCAGCGAACAGGGCATGGCGCCCGAGGCGCTGTTCGACCGCCTGGTGAACCAGGTGCCGCCGGGATCGATGGGCTTGATGCTGCAACCGTACTGGAGTCCCGGCATTCGGGTGCCGGGGCCGGAGGCTAAGGGCGCGATGATCGGTTTTGGCGATGTCCACACGCGCGCTCACATGTACCGCGCGATCCTCGAAGGACTAGCGTATGCGCTGCGGGAAGGGAAGGAACGCATCGAGCGGCGCGGCGGCATCCCGATCACGGAATTGCGCATCGCCGGCGGCGGTTCGCAAAGCGATGCGGCGATGCAGCTGTCGGCCGACATCTTCGGCCTGCCGGCGGCGCGTGCGCATGTCTATGAAACGTCCGGTCTCGGCGCGGCGATCGCGGCGGCAGCCGGCCTCGGCCTGCACTCGGGATTCGCCGGCGCGGTCGCGGCGATGACGCGGCCGGGCAGGGTGTTCCAGCCGATCGCGGCGAACCGCGCGATCTACGACCAGTTATACCGGCGCGTCTATTTGCAAATGTACCGGCGCCTGCAACCGCTGTACCGGGACATCGCCGATATCACCGGTTATCCGCAGTCTTGAAAAACTCTGAAAATGTCGATTCCGGCGTCGTCACAAGGGATAGCGGTCGGCCTGGCGCGCCAGCGCGATAAACGATTGCAGATAGTCGATGGCGTAATCCTGTTCCCGCACGCCGAGATAAATGTGCTTTTGAATGCCGGCGGACCCCAGCCGCGCCGTGCGCAACTGCAAATGGGGCGCATAGTCCGTCACCAGCCATTTTGGTAACGCCGTCACGCCCCGGCCGCTGGCGACCATCTGCAGCATGATGTCCGTGGTTTCGATCATCTTGTGCTTGCGCGGCGCGCAACCGGCGGGCAATAAGAACATGTTGTAGATGTCGAGCCGGTCGATCGGCACCGGGTAGGTGATCAGCGTCTCTTCGGCGAGCTGCTCGGGCGTGACTTCTTCCTGATTCGCCAGCCGATGGTCCTTGTGCACCACCAGCACCTGCTCATAGTCGAACACGGGTTCGAATCTCAATCCCGGTTTATACAGGGGATCGGGCGTGACCAGCAGGTCGATCTCGAAACCGAACAGCGCGCCGATGCCGCCGAACTGGAATTTTTGTTTGACGTCCACGTCGACCAGCGGCCAGGCCGCGAGGTAGGGCGAAACGATTTTTAACAGCCATTGGTAGCAGGGGTGACACTCCATGCCGATGCGGAGCGTGCCGCGTTCGCCCTGCGCGAACTGGCGCAGCCGGTCTTCGGCCAGCGCCAGCTGGGGCAGCACCCGCTGCGCCACGGCGTACAGGTACTGGCCGGCCTGCGTCAGGCGCAGGTGGCGGCCCTCGCGGAGCCAGATATCCGTTCCCAGTTGCTGCTCCAGCTTTTTCATGCTGTGGCTCAGTGCCGATTGCGTCACGTGCAGGATTTCGGCGGCGGCGGTGAGCGAGCCGTGCTTTTCGACTTCCAGCAGGATGGCGAGATGGATGCGTTCCAGCATGATATATGAGTAGAAATCATGGATGTGTGAGAAAAGACCATTTTACTTCATTGGTTGCCGTCTCTACCATGGCTGGACTGACTATCTTTAGGAGTTTTCATGACCACCGTCCACAATCTCGGCTTTCCCCGCATCGGCGCCAGGCGCGAACTGAAATTCGCGCTGGAATCGTACTGGAAGGGCGAATCCTCGCGCGACGCGTTGAAGGAACTCGGCGCCGAACTGCGCAAGCGTCATTGGGACAACCAGGCTGCACTGGACCTGGTGCCGGTGGGCGATTTCGCGTTCTACGACCAGGTGCTGGACATGAGTTTCATGCTGGGCAATCTGCCGGAGCGCGTCGGCGGCTTCCACGGCGATCAGCTCGACAATTATTTCCGCGTCGCGCGCGGCCGTTCGGCCCAGTCGGCCGAAGAACGCCACGGTTGCTGCGGCGGCGTGGCGGCCGGCGAAATGACGAAATGGTTCGACACCAACTATCACTACATCGTGCCGGAATTCACGGCGGCGACCGAATTCACGCTCGACGCCTCGCGCCTGCTGGAACAACTGGCCGAAGCCAAACAGCAAGGCGTCAAGGCCAAGCCGGTGATCGTGGGACCTGTAACTTACCTGGCGCTGGGCAAGGCCAAGGACAATTCCGACAAGCTGGCATTGCTGCCGGCGCTGCTGGCGGTCTACTCGCAACTGCTGGACACCTTGTCCGAACACGGCGTCGAATGGGTGCAGATCGACGAGCCTATCCTGGTGACGGAACTGGACGCCAACTGGCAGCACGCCTTCAATCTCGCCTACCACCAGTTGAAGGCGTGCCGCGTCAAACTGCTGGTCGCGACATATTTCGGGCCGTTGCAGGAAAACCTGTACCTGGCCGCCAACCTGCCGATCGCCGGCCTGCATATCGACGCCGTCAACAGCCGCGACGACATTCTTCCCTTGTTGAATCTGCTGCCGACACACAAGGTGCTGTCGCTGGGCGTGATCAACGGCCGCAACATCTGGAAGACCGACCTGGTCGCCGTGCTGAACTGGCTGGAACCGCTGGCCGAACGCCTGGGCGAGCGCCTGTGGATCGCGCCATCGTGCTCGCTGCTGCACGTGCCGGTCGACTTGGACAGCGAGCAGAAACTCGATGCGGAAATCAAGTCGTGGCTGGCCTACGCGCTGCAAAAACTGGAAGAATTACAGGTACTGGCGCAGGCGCTGCGTGGCGGGCGCGACTCGGTGAAGGATGCGCTGGCCATCAACCAGGCCGCCTTGGCCGCGCGCCGCGCATCGCCGCGCGTGAATAACCCGGCCGTGCAACAAGCCATCGCCAGTATTGACGCCAGCCTGGGCGCGCGCAAGAGCGCTTACGCCGCGCGCGCCGCCGAACAGGCGGCGTTGCTGAAACTGCCGGCATATCCGACTACGACGATCGGCTCCTTCCCGCAAACGGCCGAGATCCGCCATGCGCGTAGCGCCTTCAAGGCGGGCGCGCTCGACGCCGCCGGCTACAAGGTGGCGATGCAGGCGGAAATCGCCCGCAGCGTGCGCGAGCAGGAAACGCTGGGCCTGGACGTGCTGGTGCACGGAGAGGCTGAGCGCAACGACATGGTCGAATACTTCGGCGAGCAGCTGGATGGTTATGCTTTCAGCCAGTTCGGCTGGGTGCAATCCTACGGTTCGCGTTGCGTGAAACCGCCCATCCTGTTCGGCGACATCAGCCGTCCGAAGGCGATGACGGTGGAGTGGACCGGCTATGCGCAATCGCTGACGGACAAGCCGATGAAAGGCATGCTGACCGGCCCGGTCACGATCTTGAACTGGTCCTTCGTGCGCGACGACCAGCCGCGCTCGGTATCGTGCAAGCAGCTGGCGCTGGCCATCCGGGAAGAGGTACAGGACCTGGAAAGGGCTGGCGTGCGCATCATCCAGATCGACGAGGCGGCGTTGCGCGAAGGGCTGCCGCTGCGTAAGGCGCAATGGCAGGAATACCTGGACTGGGCGGTCGAATCCTTCCGCATCACGGCCAACGGGGTGGAAGACCGGACGCAGATTCATACGCACATGTGCTATTCCGAGTTCAACGACATCATCGCGTCGATTGCCGGCATGGATGCCGACGTAATCACGATCGAGACGTCGCGCTCGGACATGGAATTGCTCGATGCGTTTGATCACTTCAATTACCCGAACGAGATCGGACCCGGCGTCTACGACATCCACTCGCCGAACATCCCGACGCAGGAGCACATTGTGCAGTTGATGAAGAAAGCGGCCGAGCGGATTCCGGCCCAACGACTGTGGGTCAATCCCGATTGTGGCCTGAAAACCCGCCAATGGGCCGAGGTGTTGCCGGCACTGACTAACATGGTGGCAGCGGCCAGGTCTCTGCGCCAGGCTGCCTGACGTTTCCGGTCGGCTCGCCGGCCAACCGGCCGGCGAGCCGACCGTCCAACACATCCCGGGTACTATTCCCAATGCCGTTAAGTTAAGCCACAGACTGTAAATGTGTCATTCCCGCGCAGGCGGGAATCCCATTTAGCGTCACAAGCGGTGCAAAAAATGGGATTCCCGCCTTCGCGGGAATGACAAAATTTGGCGCTAACTTAACGGCATCAGGCACTGTCCCGGGATTTTTCTTTTATCGCATCATAGCGGCGCGTTTCCTGAGGCGCCGCCAGCCCAGCACCACTCCGGTCGCACTCAACATGGCTCCCAGCAGGCAGAGCGAAATGACCAGCACGTCCCACACCGGGCGGGCGCGCACGGCGGGCGCAAAATCGAGTTGATGCAATCCGTTGAACAGCCAGCGGTTCCACTTGCTGTTGCTGTCGGCATAGGCCGCCAGTTGCCCGTGTACCGGGTCGACATAAAACGTGGTCTCGTCAGCCAGTTGGAATTGCGCGCGCATCACGGGAAGCGCCGCTTGCCCATGGTGGCTGTAATAATAATTGTCGCCGTTGGTGAGCATCGCCACTTCCCGCAGTGGTGCATCCGGACGCGTGGCTTGCACCGCGCGCCGCAAGGTCTCCAGCGGGAGCATGTCAACAACGGCCGCGTCTTGCGCGTCGAGCAGCCTGCGCTGCGTGCGTTCCAGCGCGCTCAGGTAAAGCTTGCCGTCCACGCGCCGCCATTCGAGTTCGAGCACGCCGGGGTGGGCGCGGATCGCGTCGGCCACCGCCACCGACAGGTTGTCGCGGTCCAGCGGTCCGCCGGCGAAAGCCAGCCTGTCCTTCGCGCTGATGCCCGGCGAGGAGAGCCATTCGAAGGGGCCGACCGATAGCCAGCCGCTGAACAGCCAGGTGAGCGTCAATGTCCCGATGCTCAATCCCAGCCAGTGGTGCCAGGCTTGCCATCCTTTGTACGGCGAGCGCGCGCCGCCGGCATAACGCCGCCGCAGGCGCAGGCGCTGTATGCCCAGCACCATTCCCGACATCGCCAGCAGCAGCGCCACGGCCGAAGTCCACATGACCGCTTGCCGCCATGGCCCGGGCTGGGCACGCAGCGGCGTAAAGTACAGCCAGTGAATCACCGCGCCGGCCCAGTTCCAGGCGCGCTCGCTGCGCGTCGTGTCGCGCACCAGTTCGCCGGTGCGGCCGGATACATACAGCACGCTGCCGGCGGCATCGTCCATGGTGACGCGGTGCAGGGGCCGGTGTGCGGCCACGCGGCCGAAGGTCCATTGGTCGAGTTCTATCTGTTCCACCGTCAGCACCTTGGCGCCGGGAACCGCGCCGCGCGCGGCGGCGGCCACCACATCATCCGTCACCCGCAGCGCGCCGCCGTTGTCGGCCCAGGCGGAATGCAGGCGGCCTGCTGCCAGGAAGTGATAGGCGGGCCGCCCGGCCACGCTGTTCAGGCGCACCGCGCCCGGCACGCCGGGCTGCGCCAGCGTTTGCCAGGCATCCCAGGCGCTGACGCGGATCTTGCCGGGATCGAGCGGTTCCAGCCACGCCATGCGCTCTTGTTCCGTCAGGGCCGGGTACGGCACATACATCATGACGATGCCTGACCCGAACCACAGCAGCACCAGCAGGCCGATGGCGATGCCCAGCCAGCGATGCCACAGGTGCAGCTGGCGTTTCCAGGAACCCATGATCTAGCCTGTCAGTAGCGCCACTGCACGGTCAGTTCGGCATGGCGCCGATCGCCCAGCAGGTACTGGCTGTCGCTGTAGGACGTGCTCGCGTACAGCTTGTCGGTCAGATTGCGCAGGTTCAGCTGCAGCAGCACATTGCGGCTGACGTTCCAGCCCAAGGTGGCGTCCAGCGTCGTGTAGGCTGGCAGCGCCTGCGTGTTGCCGTTGTCGATAAAGCGCTGGCCGACGTAGCGCGCGCCGGTGCCCGCGCGCCAGCCGTCGGCCTTGTAGGTCAACCACAGATTGGCCGAAGTCTTCGGCACGTCGCTCGGACGCTTGCCGGCACGCGAGACGTTGCCGCCTTCGATCAGTTGATCGAACTGGGCATCGGTGTAGGCGAAGTTGGCGTCCAGGCGCCATGCCGGCGCCAGGCTCACGCTGGCGCTGAACTCGGCGCCCTGCGACGATTGCGAACCGCCCTGGATCGACAGTGCCGGATTGGATGGATCGCGCGTGATGATGTCATCCTTGCGGATGCGGTACAGCGCCGCGGTCCATTCCGCCTTGCCATTGGCCAGCGACTGTTTAATACCGCCTTCCACCTGGCGCGAACGGGTCAGCTTGTAGCGGCTGTTGGCCAGGTTCAGCGACAGCAGGCTGGTCAACGGATCGCTGCCGGTGCTGAACTGGCCGTACAGCGATGTGGTCGGCGCCAGTTTCCACGTCAGGCCGATGCGCGCGGCGTTTGAACTCAGCGTCGAATTAAAACCGGCCGCGCCCAGCAGGCTGACGCGTTCGACCTTGTAGCGGTCGTGGCGCAGGCCGGCCAGCAACAGCAGGCGCTCGTTCAGGCTGTAGGCATCTTCGACATACAGCGCATTGGTGGTGGTATCGGTCGCGAAGTTCGGGCGCAGCGGATCGGGACTGTCGAACACGCCGGGATTGAAGCCGGTGGCGGGCACGCTGGACGCGCCGCCATACGGCGAATTATTGGTGTGCAGGAAATTGATGGTGGCCACTTCCCAGCCGGCCACGACCTGGTTACTACCCGCGTTCCAGCGCGCTTCGAGACGGTTTGCGGTTTGCTCCTGGTCGTGCTGGATGGCGATGTAGTCGCTGCGGTCGACCCGGTTGGTGGCCGGATCGTAGACGTAGTACTCGGCATTGCGCCAGTTGCGGTGCGCTTTCATGTACGCGAGCTCGTTGCTGATGGTGAGCTCCGGCGAAACACGCCAGGTCAGCCGCGCGACGCTCTTGTCGTCGACGAATTCGATGTCGGCGTCGCCGACGTCGTAATTCTGGTCGCGCAGCTGGCGCGCGAGTCCGCCGTTGACCAGCGGCGTGCCGAAATAGCGCTGCGGCTTCTGTTCGGAGTGGTCGAGCTGCACGTCCAGGTCCAGGCTGGACGTCAGGGCGTACGTCAGGCTGCTCAGTATCTTGGCATGGCGCGCATTGCCCCGGTCGATGAAACCGTCGCTATGGTCGGCGTAGGCATCGATGCGGAAGGCGCCCTTGTCGCCCAGCGCGCCGCTGCCGCCCACGCCGGCGCGCAGCGCCTTGCCGCCGCCGATGCCGGCCATCGCTTCGAGCGACGTCGTGCGCTGCGGCGCCTTGCGCACGGCATTGATGGTGGCGCCGGTGGTGCCGCTGCCATACACCACGGAACCGGGGCCGCGCAGCACTTCGATGTATTCGTAACCCCACGGATCGGCCGGATAGGTCGCCGTGCCCGCGCCCACCAGCAGGCGCTGGCCGTTTTCCAGCAGGGCGATGGAATTGTTGCCGCTGAAGCCGCGCGCCGAATAGGCGATGCCGTTGCCCGGCGAACTTATATCGGTCAGGCCGGTGCTGCGGGTTATCGCATCCTTGACCAGCAGGTCGCCGCGCGCCTGCATGGTGGCGGCGCTGAGCGACTCGACGCTGGCGGGCATGTCTGCCGCGCTCAGGTTCAGGCGGCTGGCGGTGGCGTTCTGGCGGCTCAGGCCAAGTCCTTCCTGCACCGTTGCGCCCTGGATGGTGACGCTGGGGATCGCCTCGGCTTGCTGGGCCCAGGCGCCAGGTGCGCACAGCAGGGCGATGGCCGCCACGACGGGGCGGACGGGGTAAGCGTGAAGTTGGTTCGAATAAGTCATGGAAGCGTGTTTCTTGTTATGGAATGGTTATGGCGCCGCTTTGGCGTCCTTATTCTTCTTGGCCGGTTCGATCAGCATCAGCTGGCCAGTTTTCGGGTCGCGGAACACTTCGCCGACGCGGTCGTAACCGCTGCCGTCCTGCGTTACGCCCGAGGCGGGCCGTTCGATCTGCCGCCCCTTTTCCACCGGCTTGGGCGCCTTCAGCGCGCCTTGCGTGCCGGCGATCGCGGCGATCAGGCCGCAGGCGAACACCAGCATCACGTCGACCAGGTTGACCAGGCTGGCGCGCGGATCTTCATCGCCGTCGTCGAAGCGCGCATCGAGGCGGGAGTACAGGCGCATGCGCTGGCGCGCGGGCTGGCCGCTCACGCCGCCTGCTCCATCGCTTCCAGCGTTTCCTCGTACCAGCGGCGGCGCAGCTTGCCGACCACCAGGCCGCCGATCCCGGCGACCAGGCCCAGGACGGTCGCGTCGAACGCGACCGTCACCGCGCTTGCGAGTTGGGCCGGATCGCCCTGTCCCAGCGCGGCCAGTCCGGGCCCGAGCGGGATAATAGTCGCCATCAGGCCCAGCATCGGCGGTATCCGCGCCAGCAGGTCGGCGCGTTCCAGCCGGTGGCGGGCGATCGCCTGCACCTGCGCCAGGTTGCCGGTGGCGGCCAGCTTGGCCAGGCCGTGGAAGCGCTCGCCCACGGCGATGCCCGCTTCGACGACCGCGATCGCACAGCCGATCAGCAGGGCGGCCAGGGCCGGCGCCAGCAGCCAGCGCACCGCGTCGTGCAGCCATGCATAAGATAAAGTTTCGATCATGTAGAACTCCTTACAGGTTGAGATACGTGGCGGCCGCGCCACAGGCCGAGTGCAAACAGGGCCAGGCAGGCGGCCAGTGCGCCGAGCAGCTTGACCGCGCGCGCGGCGGCGGCTTCCGGCGGCTCGGCCTGTTGGCGCAATTCATAAATACGGGGTGCCGCCATGGCGGCCGGCATGGCGCTGTCCGCCGCCGGCTGTTCGGCCCGCGCGGGCGGCATGGCGCCAGTGGCGGCATTGGACGATTCGGCGCTGCGTGCCTGGGCGGCAGTGCCGGCGTCGGCCTGCACGGCGGCTGGCAGCATCTCGCCGCGCGCCTTGGCCAGCGCCACGCCGAGCGCGCTCGCATCGGCGCCGTCCAGTTGCGGCGCCAGCCATTGCCACATTGGGTGGTTGGGCGCCGCGTGGCCGCTGCCCGGCAAGCCATTGCTGGCCACCAGCCGGGCCAATTCTCCGCCCATCCGCTTGATGGTGGCGGGGTCGGTCTTCCAGAATCCCTTTTCGGCGGCCACCATGAAGATGGCCAGCATGTGGGCCTTGACGTGCGCGTTGTGACGCTGGCCGAGGAATTGTGGCAACCCCAATTTGTGCGCATCGTCGAAGTACACCGACTTCACCTCGTCCCACGCCCAGTTCTTGACGAGGTCGGGACGGGTCACTTGCCAGCCCCACAGGTTTTCGACGAATTCCTGGCCCATCGTGCGCGCGCCGGCGTAGCCGTGTCCCATCAGCGGCTTGAGCCAGGCCGGATTGAGGAAGCGTCCGCGCAATTCTCCCAGCAGGGCGGAGGCCAGCGGTTCGACATCGGCGCGGCCGGGTTGCGCATGCTGCAGGATGAACGCTTCCGGAACGCGGCCGGTGCGGCCCTCGATGGCCAGAGACAAACCGCCCAGGTAGTCGAAGGCATCGTTGTTGTCGAGCAGGCCGTACAGGTTGCTGGCACGCCCGTGGTAGGTGCGCTCGATGCCGTCGAGCGCCACGTCGAAGGCGCCGTGGCTCGCCTCTCCGCTGGCGTCCAGTCCATAGGCGTGGCCCATGCGGTTGCGGTAGGCGCGGCCGATCTCGTCGCGCTCGCGCCAGGCGCCCGAGCGCTCGGTCAGGCGGTTGACGCCGGTGCCGTAAGCGCCGGGCGCGTCGCCGAACACGCGTTGCGCGGCGGCGCGTCCCGCGTCGACGGCGGACATGCCGGAACCGGCCAGCGCGCGCTGGCGCACCAGCCATTCGCGTGCGACGCGATTCTGCGCCGGGTCTTCGCTGCCCCAGGTCACGCCGGGCACCGGCGCGAGCGCCGCCTGCAAGGCTTCCTTCAAGGCGGGGTCGCGCCCGGCCAGCGTGTTGGCCGATGCCGCCAGCGCCAGCCGCCCGGCGCGGTCGATCAGGCGGATCAGGTTCGGATACAGGTCGCGGAACAGGCCCGAGGTCGTCACCAGGGCGTCGCGCCGCGCCGCGCCCGGCTTGAGGCGCACGTCGGTGACGATGCCGCGCGCATTCCACACCGGCTCGGCGCCCATCATGGCCAGCGCGAACGCCACCATCACGCCTTCGTCGCGCACGGCGTCCGATGCCCACAGGATGATGCCTTCGCTGCCCTTGGCCGCGGTGTCGCGCGCATCGGCCTTGGCGGCCATGCGCTCGCCCAACTGGTAACCGAGCCGGGTCGGCAGGATGTCGCCATCGACCGCGTGGAAATTGCGCCCCGTGGGCAGCGATTCGGGCGAGCGCAGCGGGTCGTTGCCCTTGCCCGGCTCGATATACTGGCCGTCCAGGCCGGCCAGTAGCGCAAGCATTTCGCGGCGCGGCGAATCGGCCAGCTTGGCGGCGATGTCCGCGCCTTCGATGCCGCCCTTTTTCATCGAATCGAGCATCAGGTCGATCGATTCCTGCTTCCACGGACGGCCGTAAATGTGCAGGCCGAAGGGCATGAATTTTTCCTGCAGCTTGGTCAGATAGTGGCCGACCTCGTGGGCCAGCAGGTCGTCGTCGGCCGCGTCGAAGCCGATGCCGCGCACCGCCAGCACGTCGGCCATCGACGCTTCCAGTTCTGCCTTCAGATTCAGCGCCTTGACCTGCTCGCGCATCTGGTGCGCCGCCTGCGCCTTGAGCGATTCCGAGCTGGCGGCTTCGAAACTCTCGACGACCTGGCGCAAGGAGAGCAAGGCGTCATAAAGCTGGGTGGTGGCCAGGGGCGGCGTCAAGTGATCGACGATGACGGCCAGTCCGCGCCGCTTGGCCTGCGTGCCTTCGCCCACGCCATCGACGATGTACGGGTAGATGCCCGGCAGGTCGCCCGCGATCAGGCTCGGATAGTCGTCGGCGCTCAGGCCGACCGCTTTGCCCGGCAAGAATTCATAGGTGGAGTGGCGCCCGATGTGCACCATTGCGTCGGCCTTGAAACGGTCGCGCACCCAGTGGTAGAAGCCGAGATACTGGTGCGGCGGCGTGATGCTGGTGTTGGCATGCAGCAGTTCCTCGTCCACTTCCCATCCGCGCGGCGGCTGCGGGCCGATGAACACATTGCCGAAGACCAGTCCCGGCACCAGCAGCTTGCCGCTGTCGACCATGATCTTGCCGGGCGCGGGACCCCAGCCTTTCAAGCCTTCGATGCCATATCCGGTCAGGCGCCGGCTGAGTGGCGCCAGCGCCGCGCAGCGGCCGGTCTTGGGCGCATTCAGCGCGCGCACGTCCAGGCAGGCGTTATAACCTTCCGAAAGCGCCGCCAGGTCGCGGATCGCGGCTTCCCGCTGCGGGTGGTCGGCGCCTTCGACCAGGTGCTGCAATTCCTTGATGATGACATCGGCCTGCTTGCGGCCCAGCAGGCGTTCGCCGCTGGCCTCGGCTTCGAGCACATCGGCATGCAGGCGGCCCAGCAGGCCACTGGTCATTTCGCCCTGCACGCGCGGCGACAGCGTGCCGAACCAGCGCGCGTAGTCGGCGGCGCTGACGCTGTTGACGGTGCCGCTCAATTCGCGCAGCGCGGCGCGGTCTTCCGGCAGGTTGACGCCGTGCGCCATGATCATGTCCAGCAGCGCTTCCGGCGTTTCGGGCAGTGTGCCGACCGTGTAGCCGGCGTTTTTCATCGCGTGCAGCATGTCGAACAGCGAGGCCGGCACGTCCAGGTTGTCGGCGCCGATATTCTGGCGGCCGGGCGGATGGTTGTAATAGATCAGCGCCACCCGCTTGTCGCGGTTGGCCTTGGTGCGCAGCGTCAGCCAGCGGTCCAGCCGCCCGGCCAGCCTGTCCACTTCCGCCGTCAGCATCACCGGCGGACGGTTCTCGATGCCGGTCTGCCGGTCGCGTTGCGCCTGGCCCAGTGCCGCCACTACGATCGGCTGGCCTATGCCTTGCAATTCCGGCAGCGCGACGCGGTACTGCACCGAGTCGGGCGGCAAGCCGTCCGGCGACAGGCGCCATTGCACGGCGGTGCGGTCGGACAGGCGGATTGCCTTGAAGACCGGCACGTTGAGTTTTTTAAACGCTTCCGTGACGGCTTCGCGCCCCTCGGCGGCGCCGACCACGAAATCCTGCAGCACGACCAGCGCGGCCGGCTGGGCGGGCGCGATCAGTTCAGGCAGGCGTTCCAGCGCCTCGCGCGAGGCGCCGCCCCAGCGCGCCAGCACCTGCACGCACTGCTGGCCGCGCTGCTCGATGCGCTGGCAGACGGCGGCGGGGACGGCGCCATCCATATTCGACAGGTCGAGCACCACCACGGCCGGCTGCGCCTTCAATCCCAGCTGCGCCGCCTTGCCCCAGGCGGCGGCGTCGCTCAGTTCGCGTGTGCCGACGCGCAGCAGAAGCGTCGGCTCCGGCAGCGGACTGGCCAGCGCCGCGCCGGCCGGATCGAGCAGGTGCGCAAGCAGGGCAGCGGTATTGTCGGTGCCGCCGGCCTGCCACAAGGTCCGCGCCGCCAGCCAGTGGCGTGCCGCGGAATGCGCTTTTGCCGCTTGCAGGGCGGTGTCTTTCGGCGCCTCCGTCGACAGTTCGCGCAGCATCTCGGGCGAAAAGTCGTGCAGGCTACCCTGTTTGCCGCGGCTCATCAGGCTGAGACTGGCCTCGCCATTGAACGCCAGCACGGCCGACTGCGCCCTGGCATGGCGCGACAGCGCTTCCTTCAACCGGCGCGCGGGGTCGCCGAACAGCGACACGGCCAGCACGCTGTCGGCTTGCTTGATCCAGAGGCTTGCTTCTTGCTCGCTCGCGGCCATCCATTGGGCCGGCGTGCGCAGCACGATGCGATCCTGCGGATGCCGGGCCAGGTGGCGATGGGCCGCCTCGATGGCCGTCGGGGCCGCCCGTTCGGTCACGATGGCGAACAGGGTGCCTGCCTGGACACGCGCGCAGGCCAGGGCGCACAGCAGTACAGTGAGAAGCCGGACAAGTATAGAGGTGTTCAATTTGGACTTTGACCAGTGACTGCGCGCCAGGCGTGCAGGAAAACCGGGCAGCCGCGTTCCTTTCGCGCCAGGACGATGGTGCGCGGCGCGAGTCGCACGCAGGCGACTGGCGTACGGACACGCGCACGGCCGCAGCCTGCGTTTACCAGCAAAGGAGGAACAACGAACAACCCACACGCAAGACCACACCCCGGGTCTTGCAGCATCAATCGTGACTGGCCGGTCTTCTGGCTTGCCCTCATCCTTCTTCGACCTTGCCTTCCCGTGCATGGCACAGTGGCGTTTGATCAAAGTCGTCAGGCTTACAGCAGCGGGGGCTGCGCCGGACTGGCGTGAGATGAAAATCTCGCGCGTCACCGGCTTCCCGTTTCACCCTCCAGCCGACAAGCAGGAGGGCACCATTCACGTAATTCGGCGTATTTTACCTGCAATATGGATACGGATGTCACAATATCGCGCCCGGTCGACCTCTATTCCCTGATGAGGCCTATATGCGCCCTGTGCATAACTTGACGTAGCGAAAGAATTGGGCAGCCTTGTTTTTGTATTTAAAAACAGGTACTTAGGTCGCCGAGTGGGGACTTCTTAACAGGCTTGTCCACAGAATCTGTTAACAAATGCCATTGTTGTAGATGACGCATCTCTTGGCGCCACGGGTAAAACGGGGCTTGCCGTCGCCAAGGGCGGGCAGCTGTGCATAACTTCCCGGTGTGCAAAAATGAGGCGGCGATGTTTTTCCTCATTGAAACAATGACTTGGCCGTCGGAGTGACTACTTCTTAACAAGCTTGTCCACAGAATTTGTTAACAAATCGGCGTTCAGCCATCCTCCGCTTCAAGGTACGGCGCCAAGCCCTCGGCCAGCGCCGCATATACCGCCTTGCAAGCCGGATTGTTGCGCAGATTTTCATGCATCGCGAGCCAGGTATCGAGGCGGATCGCCAGCGCTTCCGGCAAGACCCGCACCAGTGCCGGGTCGCGCCGGGCCAGCCCGGTCTGGCAGATGCCGATGCCCAGGCCGGCGCGGATCGATGCCAGTTGCACCAGGTCGCTGTCGCTGCGCAACGCGTAATTGTCGCGGCTTAAGTCTCCCATGTGATGCGCCAGCGAGCGGGTGAACGGCGTTTCATGGTCGATACCGATCAGCACATGTTGCGCCAGTTCGGCCCAGGTATGCGGCGTGCCGCGCGCTTGCAGGTAGTCGCGGTGCGCGTGCAAGCCCAGTTCGATGGCGCCGATGCGCCGCGCCAGCAGCGCTTCCTGCTGCGGCCGCTGCATGCGCACCGCGATATCGGCGTCGCGCCGCAGCAGGTTTTCGATGCGATTCGAGATCGCCAGTTCGATGGCGATGCCGGGGCAGTCGCGCTGCAGGCGGGACAGGATAGGCGGCAGCACTTCGACGCCGATCACGTCGCTGGCCGTGATGCGCACCGTGCCGTGCAGCTCGCCGTGCGGGCTGCGGCCGAGCGAGGAGGCGGCGCGCAGCAAGGCCGCCGACGTCGAAGCCAGCGTTTCCGCATAATCTCGCAAGCCCGCCGCCGCTTCGGTCGGCATGTAGCCCGTTTGCGAGCGGATGAACAGGGTCAACGCCAGCGCCTGCTCCAGCATGTCGATATGGCGGCCGACGGTTGGCTGCGTCAGGCCGAGGGCGCGCGCCGCGCCCGACAGCGAACCTTCGTTCAGCACCGCCAGGAAGGACCGGTATAAATCCCAATCGGGTTCTCGTATGGTCATACGAAATTGTATAGCGTCCATGCAGCATTCAGCAATTTTCATTTGATCGAATCTGGCCGAAACTAGCCATATCGATCACATGGAGGTTCAAATGGAACAGGCAAAAACAGCACTGGTATTGGGCGCCACCGGCGGCATCGGCGGCGAGGTGGCGCGCCGCCTGATGGCGCGCGGCTGGACGGTGCGGGCGCTGCACCGCGCGCCGGACCGGGCCGGCACGCAGGCCGGCGGCATGGAGTGGATCCATGGCGACGCGATGCGCCGCGACGACGTGGTGGCGGCGGCGCGGGGCGCGCAATTGATCGTGCACGCGGTCAATCCGCCGGGCTACCGCAACTGGGGACAACTGGTGCTGCCCATGCTCGACAACAGCATCGCCGCGGCGCGCGCCAGCGGCGCCCGCATCCTGTTGCCGGGCACCGTGTATAACTACGGACCCGATGCCTGGAGCGATATCGCCGAAGATGCGCCGCAACATCCGCGCACGCGCAAGGGCGCGATCAGGGTCGAGATGGAAGCGAGGCTCGCCGCCGCCGCGCAAGACGGCGTGCGCACCTTGATCGTCCGGGCCGGCGATTTTTTCGGGCCGCAAGCGGCAAATAACTGGTTTTCGCAAGGGCTGGTCAAACCCGGCCGGCCGCTGGCGGAGATCAGCTACCCGGGCCGGACGGGCGTCGGCCACCAATGGGCCTACCTGCCGGACGTGGCGGAAACCATGGTGCGCCTGGTCGAAAAGGAAAGCGAACTGCCACCGTTTGCCCGCTTCCACATGGACGGACACTGGGATGCGGACGGTTCCACCATGGCGGCCGCGATACGGCGCGCGGCCGGCTTGCCGGATTTGAAAATACGCGCCTTCCCTTGGTGGCTGCTGGCGCTGGGCGCGCCGTTCGTGCCGGTATTCCGGGAATTGCGCGAGATGCGGTATTTATGGCAGCAGCCGGTGCGCATGTCGAACCGGCGCCTGCTGGACATATTGGGCAGCGAACCGCGCACGCCGCTCGACGTGGCGGTGGCGCGCACGCTGGCCGGACTGGGATGCCTGGCGCCGCAGGAACAGGGCGGCCAGATGGCGCCGCCACCGGCGGATGCCTGATGTGTTTAAATATGCACAGCATGTATAATTTGTCTTTTTTGCAAATTTGCTAAGTATGCCGCGTTCCCGGCCCCGGTCCGGGTCCCGTTAAAAGTCTTTCAGAGAAAAATATGGTTTTTAGTTCGGCAGTCTTTTTGTTCTATTTCTTCCCGATTTTTCTGCTGCTTTATTATGTACTACCATGGAAAAATTCGGTGCTGCTGATCGCCAGCCTGATTTTCTATGCCTGGGGCGAGCCGCGCTTCGTGCCGTTGCTGATGGGCTCGGCGCTGCTGAACTACGGTTTCGGCTATGTGATCGCGCGCGCCGAGGGGCGCCGCAAAATGCTGCTGGCGGCCGGTATCGTCCTCAACCTGGCGATGCTGGCCTACTATAAATACATGAATTTCTTTGCCGGTGCGCTGGCGCACCTGCCGTTCCTGCACCGCGAATTTCACCTGGACCCGATCGTACTGCCGCTGGGCATATCGTTCTTCACCTTCCAGGGCATCTCTTACCTGATCGACGTCTACCGGCGCGATATCGCCGTGCAAACCAGTTTCTGGCGTTTCGCGATGTACAAGGCGATGTTCCCGCAACTGATCGCCGGGCCGATCGTGCGCTACAGCCAGATCGCCGGCGAGGTCGAACACCGCACCATCGACAATGCGCGCATGTGGAAAGGGATCGAACAATTCGTCACCGGCCTGGCGCAAAAGGTCTTGATCGCCAACACGGTGGCGCTGGCCGCGGACCGCATCTTCGCGGTCGATGCCGCTTTGCTGCCGCCGGCCACCGCGTGGATCGGCATCGCCTGCTACTCGATCCAGATCCTGTTCGATTTCGCCGGCTACTCGAACATGGCGATCGGCATCGGCCACATGATCGGTTTTACGTATCCGCCCAATTTCCAGCGCCCATACTCATCGCTGTCGATCACCGAGTTCTGGCGCCGCTGGCATATCAGCCTGTCGTCCTGGTTCCGCGACTACCTGTATATTCCGTTGGGCGGCAACCGCGGTTCGGCGCTGCGCACCTATGTCAATCTCGGCCTGGTGTTCCTGTTGTGCGGACTGTGGCATGGCGCGGCCTGGACCTTCGTCATCTGGGGTTGCTGGCATGGCGCGCTGCTGATCGTCGAAAGGCTGGGACTGGGCGCCGTGCTGGCGCGCCTGCCGCGCCCGTTCGCGCAAGCGTACACGCTGCTGTTCGTCATGCTGGGCTGGGTGTTTTTCCGCGCCGACAGCGTGCCGCACGCGCTGGCTTATCTGCGCGCGATGTTCGGCCTGCAAACCGTGCAGGCGCCGGCACACGCGTGGCAACTGGATTTTGGCGTGTCCGCCGCGCTGGCGCTGGCGGCCGGTTGCCTGATCGCGTGCTGGCGCAGCCGCGATGACGCCGCCAGGGCGCAAGGCGCGCCGCTGCCTGCCGCGCCGGCCATGCCGCTGGCGCTGCGCCTGTCGTGGGCCGGCGCCAGGACGGTGCTGGTGGCGTCCGGATTCCTGCTGTGCATCGTCAGCCTGGCCGCCGGCACCTATAACCCCTTTATTTATTTCCGTTTCTGATGATTAATATTCGTCCCTTTCGGGCGCTCTCCGCCCATGCCGTGAAAATCGCGGCGGTCGCCATCCTGTCGATCCCGGCCCTGGTGGCCGTCATCCACAATGCCGGGCCGAACGCGGAAAAGCGCGACCTGGCGCCGCTGCCCGAGAGGCCGGCCAACTGGGCGTCGGCGCTGGAAATGCCGGCCAAGCTCAATGCCTGGGTCAACGACCATTTCGGCTATCGCAAGGAAATGGTGGAGTTCAATAATCAATTGCGCTTTAAACTGTTTCGCGAGTTTCCATCGATACAGATGGTCAGCGGCCGCCATGGCCGTTATTTCCTGGCCGCGCACGCGATCGGCACGCTGCCGTTCCAGGCGATCGGCAATGTCTGCGGCCGCATGTCGCCGCCCAGCCCCGGCACGGTCGAGTATTTCAACCGCCTGTTTGCCGATTTTCACCGCATGGGCTTGCAGCCGAAGATGCTGATCGTCCCGTCGGCGCCGGTGCTGTACAGCGAAGACATGCCCGCCTTCCTGGTCGACAATTGCGCCTCGATGGAAACGCCGAGCAATGTCGTGCTCAATGCGCCGGACTTGAGCCAGGAAGCGCGCGATGCGATCTTTTTCCCGTTGCGGGAAATGCGGCAAATTAAAAACAGGGCGACGCTCTTTCCGCGCTCCTGGTTCCACTGGAGCGGCGCGGGACTGGACGACGTGGCGCAATTGAGCCTGTCGCATTTCTGGGGCTTGTCGGCTATCCCGGCGCCGCCTTTGAAGACGATGGCGCACATGGAGCCGTCCGATGTCGCCCATTTATTCCCCGGCATCGACTTGCGCAGCGAAATCGTCGAGCCGGACCTGGCGGCGTCGGGTATCGAAGGCTGCTACGGCGCGCGCTGCTTCCCCGAATTCGGCGACTTTGGCGAGACCCTGTACGATATTTCCCGCTTCAAAAATCCGAAAGCACCGGCGCGCCGCCTGGTGATCCTGTCCGATTCCTTCGGCTCCAAGATCACTCCGTGGTATGCACGCTATTACCGCGAAGTCGAGCATGTGGCGACCAACAACATGGCCAAACTCGGGACGCAGCAGATCAAGATCCTGAAGGACGTGCTGTTCCGCGATCCCGGCAATATCGACCTGATGTTCCTGTACCACGATGGTGGCGCCGTGCAAAACACGCTGCGATTCGGCATCGAGCGCCTGCACGAACCGGCCAGCCTGGCGCAGGCCGCGGGCAAGGCGGGCAAGGCGGGCAATGAGGGGAGCCGGTAACGCCGCGGATTGAGAATGCACAGGCCGTAGCGCTGTCCTTTTTTAAAGCCATAGGCCGTAGAGTTGTCATTCCCGCGAAGGCGGGAATCCCATTTTAGAGTCGCAAACGGCGCAAAAAGATGGGATTCCCGCTTTCGCGGGAATGACAGAATTGGCGCAAACTTGGCATCACCAGCATCACCAGCATCACCAGCATCACCAGCATCACCAGCATCCCCAGCATCCCAGCATCCCCAGCATCCCCAGCATCCCCAGCATCCCCAGCATCCCCAGCATCCC
>JAZJZT010000049.1:0-16618 GCA_040389645.1 Pseudomonadota bacterium
TCCAGGCCAAGCGCAAGCTGACGGAACTGGCCGTGATGTTCGTCGACCTGGACCGTTTTAAGCTGGTCAACGATACGCTCGGCCACGTCAAAGGCGACGAATTGCTGCAGCAGGCGGCGCTGCGTTTGAAGGATTGCCTGCGGCGCGGCGATACGCTGGCGCGCCAGGGCGGCGACGAGTTTACGATCGTGCTGCCGGAACTGCGCGACCGCAACGATGCCAAGGTCATCGCCGAAAAATTCCTCGAAAGCTTGCAAAAGCCCTTCGATCTCGATGGCCACCAAGTCCACATTTCCGCCTCGATCGGCATCGCGATCTACCCGAACGATGGCGAGACCATCGACGAACTGCTGCGCCATGCCGACATCGCGATGTACCAGGTCAAGGCGCTGGGCAAGAACGGGCACAGTTTTTATCACAACTCGATGCTCGACATGTCGCACCAGAAGATCGCGCTCGAGCAGGCGCTGCGCAAGGCGCTCGAACAAAATGAACTGGAAATGTATTACCAGCCGCAGATCGATGTCGCCAGCGGGCGCATCATCGGCGCCGAAGGCTTGATGCGCTGGAACCATCCGCAGCGCGGCCTGCTGTCGGCCGGGGAATTCTTGCCGTTCGCCGAAGAAAACGGCTTGATGCTGCCGATTTCCGACTGGATGCTCGGCGCGCTGTGCCGGGATCTGTTGCAGTGGAACGCCGCCGGCGGCGATGCGATCCGCCTGTCGCTGAACCTGTCTCCGCAATACCTGGATCGCGGCGATTTCTTTGAAAAGATGCGCGGCGCGCTGACCCGCTACGGCATTTCGCCGGCCCAGATCGAAGTCGAGATCACTGAAAACATTTGCATCCGCAACCCGCAATACGCGATCGAACAATTGAATAAACTGTGCCAGCTCGGCGTGTCGGTCGCGATCGACGATTTCGGCACCGGTTATTCGTCGCTGTCCTATCTGCACCGTTTTCCGATCCACACGATCAAGATCGACCAGTCCTTCGTCAAGGAAATCCACGATGAAAACGGCCACTACCCGGTGATCCTGGCGATCATTTCGATCGCGCGCGGCCTCGGCCTGCACCTGGTGGCGGAAGGCGTCGAAACGGAAGTGCAGGCGAGATATCTGCAAGCGAACGGTTGCACCACGATGCAGGGTTACCTGTACCACCGCCCGATTTCGCTGAGCCATTTCATCACCGTGCTGCAGCGGCAGGATTCGGTGGAAATGGCGATGCCGGCACTGCACGCCGTGTCGCCGCTGGCCGTGTACCAGGCTTGACGCTGGCGGAACGCGGACCCATGCGGACATTTTCGGCGACAGAAGCGGACGCCTCGGACACCAGCACCTATACCGCCGAATTCCTGCGCGTAAAAGGCTTGGCCGAGCGCGGCGTCGCCAATGCCCAGCATAGCCTGGGCTTCATGTATTTTAACGGGCAGGGCGTCGAGCAGAGTTACGAACTGGCCGCCGGCTGGTACCGGCAAGCCGCCAACGCCGGGCTGGAACACGCGCAATACAACCTGGGCGTGATGTACCAGAAGGGGCAGGGTGTCAAACCCGATTTTTACGAAGCGGCGCGCTGGTATCAACTGGCGGCCGAGCAGGGTTACGCCGCCGCCCAGTACAACCTGGGCTGGCTGTACGCCAAGGGCCACGGCTTGCCGCAGGATACGCAACAGGCGATGCACTGGTTCAGCAAGGCCGCCGAGCAGGGCGACGCCGGCGCGCAAAACAACCTGGGCATGATGTACGACACCGGCAAGGGCGTGCCGCAGGATTTCAGGCAGGCCATTGCCTGGTACCGCAAGGCTGCCGAACAGGGATATACACGCGCCCAGTTCAACCTCGGCCTGCGTTACGACAACGGGCAGGGCGTACAACAGGACCGGCACCAGGCGATGAACTGGTTCCGCAAGGCGGCCAACCAGGGATACGCGCCGGCCCAGTTCAACCTGGCGCTGCGCTACGACAAGGGAGACGGTGTGCCGCAGGACAGCCAGCAGGCGATCCAGTGGTATCGCTGCGCGGCCGAGCAAGACCATGCGAGTTCCCAGTTCAATCTGGGCCTGATCTACGACAACGGGCAGGGCGTGCCGCGCGACGAACAAAAGGCCTTGCACTGGTATCGCAAGGCCGCCGAACAGGGACACGCCGCCGCGCAAAACAACCTGGGTTTGCGTTACGACCACGGCCAGGGCGTGACACAGGATTACGCGCAGGCGCAGCAGTGGTACCGCAAGGCGGGCGAGCAGGGCCACGCGGCCGCGCAATATCACCTCGGCCTGTTGCACGACAATGGCCACGGCGTGCCGCAGGATGGACAGGAAGCGATCTTCTGGTATCGCAAGGCGGCTGATCAGGGACACGTGCGCGCCCAGTTCGACCTCGGCCTGCGCTATGAAACGGGACGCGGCGTGCCGCGCGATTATCGCAAGGCGTTGGGCTGGTACCGCAAGGCCGCCGAGCAGGATTACGCGGCCGCGCAATACATGCTCGGCCTGCTGTTCGACAACGACGACGGCCCGGCGCCCGATTGCGTGCACGCGACGATCTGGTACCGCAAGGCTGCCGAGCAGGGCCACGCGCTGGCCCAGTTCGCGCTGGCGCTGCGCTACGACAACGGCATGGGCGTGCCGCAGGATTACGCGCAGGCGCTGGCGTGGTATCGCAAGGCGGCAGGGCAGGGCCATGCGCGCGCCCAGTTCAATATCGGCCTGATGTATTACAGCGGGCAAGGCGCGCCGGCCGACATGGCGCAAGCGTGGCTGTGGCTGACGATGGCCGAGCGCAGCGGCGTCCCCGGCGGCGCCCGCTACCTGCAAGCCGCCGCCGCCCGCATCGCCGAACCGGAATTGGCGCAATTGCGCGAACGGGTGGAGTTGTTGCCGGCTTGAGCCTAAACCAGAGGCAAAATCTAGGGTCAGGACCCTAAGCCGTTAAGTTAAGACCGCAGACCGTAGATCTGTCATTCCCGCGAAGGCGGGAATCCCGTTTTTTTGAGCCGATTGCGACTCTAAATGGGATTCCCGCTTTCGCGGGAATGACAGATTTGGCGCTAACTTAACGGCAGTACCGCCTTACCCCGGCCTTTGTACTTGGTTTGGCAATGCCCCAGCCTTTCAGCTTCCCCCCATCTTGTTGCTTTGACTAAAGTCCCCCCATATTCCCGCCGTTATACAAAGCGTAGCCCCCTTTTTCCCTCAACCTGCATTCCGGCCGGCCGGATCTTCTTGAAAAATTGTCCGAATGCAAATCAACACCAACCTCAACGCCCTGCACGCCCAGCGAAGTTCGCAGCGCTCGGCGTTGGAGCTTGGTGTCAGCATGGAGCGCCTGTCGAGCGGGCTGCGCATCAACTCGGCGCGCGACGATGCGGCCGGGCTGGCGATCACGGAACGGCTGACGGCCGGTGTCAACGGCATGAACCGCGCCGCGCAAAACGTCAACGATGGCATTTCGCTATTGCAGGTCGCCGATGGCGCGGCCAGCCAACTGGCCGCCAATTTCCAGCGCGTGCGCGAACTGGCGGTGCAGGCGGGCAATGGCAGCTATAGCAAGGGCGACCGCCAGTCGATTCAGCGCGAAGTCGACGACCTGATGAAGGCCAACTACGACATCGTCAACACCACCCGTTTTAATAATTTGAACCTGCTCGACGGCAGCTTCCAGGACCAGTTCCAGGTCGGCGCCGAGGTCGGCCAGACGATCTCGCTGTCGATTCCTTCCGTGCTGCCGAAAAACCTGACGACGATGCAACTGGCCGACGTGCCGCTCAAGCAGGTGAACGCGATCGGCACCCCGAGCGGGCCGATCGCGCAGGGAGATCTCGTGCTGAACGGCATCGCGATCGGCGCGTCGGTGGCCGGCGCCGGCGCCGGGCAAGGCAGCGGCAGCGCGTACGCGGTGGCGCGCGCGATCACCAACGCCAATGCGCAAGGATTTACGGCCAGCGCCGTCACCACGATCAACGTCAACCTGGGCGGCGGCGGCAATATCGGCAACGCCAGCCTGTCGATCAACGGCGTCGATATCGGGCCGATGTCCGGCGCCAGCGGCGCCGCCCTGGCCGCCAGCGCGGCTGCCGCCATCAGCGGCGCGGCCGGCGCTTCCGGTGTCAGCGCCAGTGCCAGCGGCGCCACGCTGACGTTGACGGCGGCCGACGGCAGCGACATCAGCGTCGGCGGCCCGGCGGCCGGCGCGCTTGGGTTGGGCGGCCTGACGCGCGGCAAGGTCACCATCAGCAATGCCGCCGCCATCGACGCGAAGCGCCTGGTCGTCAGCGGCAACAATCCGACCGCCGCCGGTTTCAACGCCGGCACGGTCGCGCCGCAGGCGACCGGGGACACCGTCAGCGTGCTGCAGCCGGTCGGTTCCGGAGATTTGCCGATCGACCTGGGACAGGCCGAGAATACGGCCGACGCGCTGACCTATATCGACAGCAAGATCGACAGCATCAACACCATGCGCGCGCAGCTGGGCGCGACCGAAAACCGGCTGGCGATGGCGCACGACAATGTGCTGGGCGGCGCAATGAATTTGTCCGCCGCGCGCGCGCGCATCCGCGATACCGACTTCGCCAGCGAAACCATGCAACTGACCCGCAACCAGATCCTGCAACAGGCGGGGACCGCGATGGTGGCGCAGGCGAACGCCCTGCACAGCCAGGCGCTGGCGCTGCTGCGCTAGCCGGGCCGGTCAGCCGCGCCGGGCCGTCGCTTTAATCTATGCCGTATTTCACCAGGACCGCCTTCCAGGCCGGATCGGATTTCATGCCGGCGATGACGGTGTCGAGTTCCTTGGCCAGGACGGTATTGTCCTTGCCGACGAAAATGTAACGGTCGAATTCCGCATGCGGCTTCGACGACGTGTACAGATTGCTGCGCTCCGCGTTTTCCTTGCCCATCTGCTTCATCAGGTAACGGTAGGTGCTGCTCGACATGATCGTCACATCGGCCTTGCCGGCGACGACTTTCTTGATGTTCGACAGTTCCTCGTTGACATCCTCGCGCTGGATATCCTTGCCGAAGCGCTCTTCCAGGCCGGCATAGCGGTTGCCCTTGACGCCGGCGAATTTCAAGCCTTTCAAGGCATCGGCGCCGGTGTATTCCAGTTTCCGGCTACCCTGGGAAATGACGGCGTTCGCGTCGTGCAGCACTGCTTGCGTCCAGGTGAATTTGGTTTTCGCCGCATCGTTGACGAAGGCCGGACTGAGGAACAAGACCGCGCCCTTGAAATTCGGCTCCGCGATCGTCTTGTTCAAGCCATCGCGCTGCACTTGTGTCAATTTGAACTGGTATTTTCCCTTCAGCTTGCCGTTGACATAATTGACAAGGTCCGCCGCCAGTCCGCCATCGCCGACGACGAACGGCACCGACTGGTAAGAGTTATACGCTGGTAGCATTTCTTCGGCGGCAGCGCCGAAGGAGAGGGCGGAGAACAGTATAAAAGTACCCAGTCGTGACATAAGGCGGCTCCTTGTTTTTTTATTGGCGCAGTTACCCGGATGAGTACCTGCTTGGTTTGAGGCTACACAGCTTGGGTGCGAATGTAAACCACCGCCTGCCGCTGGGGGATATGGCCTATAACGGCTGTTCACCATGGCGTTGCTGCCAGGCCGCCGCACGCAATTTGCCATTTTTTGACCAAAATCTGATGCAAAGGCCGGGGTCAGACCCATGGGTCTGACCCCAGATTTTGCCCTTGATTTTGGCTAGCATCCCGTCAAACCGTAAAGCCTCTTATATCTAATGCCCCAAATCAAGTTCATTAAAAACCGGCCGTTAAAAAGGATGAGCGTTCGCGAAGAATTTTGTTTCCATAGGCCAATTCCGAGCGCATAATTGGTTTTTCGGAGGGAACGGCGATGGCGCTCGGTGACTGCAAACGGACATTAACTGGTGTCTCTGTCAACGCGCTCGCCTGCGCGCTTGCCGCAAGCCTGGCTGCCTGCGGCGGCAGTGGCGGCGAACAGGCGGCCCTGCCGGCGCAGGCCCCATTGCAACTGTCGGCGCTCGCACCCCAAACAGACGGCAATCCCGCGATGACACCGATGTTCCACGCCGCACCACTGGTGCTGCAGGAACCTGCCGATGTCGACGCCGACAGCAGCGGTTTATCCGCCACGCGCGCACCGGACCGCTACCAGCTTTCGCCGGAAGCACAACAAATAAACACCGCCAGGCTGACGCGCGAAGCGCTCAATGCCTACCGCGCATCGGCACGCACCGCGCAGCCGATGGCCGGCGCCAATACGACGGTCGTCGCCTACACGCCCGCCCAGATCCGCGCCGCCTATTCGATGCCATCTTTGCCATCGGCCGCCGACATGAAAACCGCCGCCGGCGCCGCCTCGCTGGGCGCCGGGCAGACCATTTATATCATCGGCGCCTACGACAACCCGACCGTGTCGAAAGACCTGGCCGCCTTCAACGCCAAGTTCGGTCTGCCGACCTGCCCGTCGACCGCGATCTCCACCGCCGCAGCCTTGCCGCTGGCGGCGGCCGACCCCGGCGCCGGCTGCACGCTGTCGATCGTCTACAGCGCGGCCGGCAGCGCCGCCCCGGTGGCGGGCAAGCCTGCGTACGATGCCGGATGGGCGGCGGAAAGCGCGATGGATGTCCAGTGGGCGCATGCCACCGCGCCGCTGGCGCGCATCATCCTGATCGAAGCGCCGGATTCCGGCACCATCAGCCTGTCGAACGCGATCATGCTGGCGAACCGGATGGGGCCGGGCATCGTCTCGATGAGTTTTGGCGCCCGCGAAGGATCTTGGACTGCGCGTTACGAATCCACCTTCCAGGGCAAGGACATGTCCTATGTCGCCTCGGCCGGCGACGCCGGCACCCAGGTCAACTGGCCGGCATCGTCGCCGCGCGTGCTGGCCGTCGGCGGCACCACGCTGAACTACAGCGCGACCGGCACCCGCTCGGAAACGGCATGGTCGCTGACGGGTGGTGGAGTGAGCTCCTACACGGCGCGGCCAAGTTACCAGGATGCCGTCAAATGGGTACGCCTGTCGAGCGGCGTATCCGTGGTGCCGAGGATGCGCGCCGTGTCCGACGTCTCCTTCAACGCCGACCCGCGCACCGGGCAGTACGTCGCCGTCACGACGGCCGGCGCGCAAACCCCGGGCTGGTATTCCTACGGCGGCACCAGCATCTCCGCCCCACAATGGGCCGGAATGCTGGCAGTCGCCAATTCCACGCGCGCGCTGTCCGGCAAGGCGCCGGTGAACCTGGCGCAAAACATCCTGTACAACAAGATCGCCTCCGTCCCCGGTATTTATGCCGGCGCGTTTTACGACGTCAAAGCGAACAGGAACGGCAACTGCCTCGACTGCAATGCCGTGACAGGCTACGACTTACCGACCGGCCTAGGTTCGCCAGTGTTCGGCAACCTGCTGGGAGCGCTGGTAGCCAACTGACGTTGCCGCCGCTGGCGCAGTCCGAACCGCTGAAATTTCATGGCGCGCCAATGCCGTTAAATCTAAGCCACAGACCGTAAAATTGTCATTCCCGCGGAGGCGGGAATCCAATTTTGCGTCCCGAACGGCGCAGCGAAATGGGATTCCCGCCTGCGCGGGAATGACAACCTGTGGTGATTTAAACGCTATTGCTGTCGCACCCGCATATCATTTAGGCTGCCCCTGAGTAACCCCCGCGAAAATCGCCTGGTACTGTGCACTGCGCTTGAACTCCTCCAGCTTCGCGTCATAAGCGGCAAGCAGGGCGGTAATGTCCGGATACCGGCTGCTACTGAAGTGCGAAGCCCTGGAAAAAGCGTTGTAATAACCCTTCGTAAACAGCACGGTATCGTAATACGGAACCTCGCCCAGGCCGGCCCGTTTCGCTTCCCACAGCCCGACGCTGCGGTCCTGCGGATAGAGTTGAATGCGGTTCCCCTGCAATTTGCGCAAGTTCGTCGCCGTATCGGCTGCCGGATCGAGCGCGGCGTTATAGCCGTCATTGACAGCCTTGTCCTGGGCCGGAAAAGTCTGCCAGAAACGGTCATGGTAACTGGTGCCGCGGATGATGCCGATGCGCAGGCCGCTCTTCCTGGCATCGTCCAGGCCGGCAATCGTATGGCCAGGCAGCGTCGCCTTGTTGGTAAAGAAAACGAAGGACGCCAGCCAGACATACGACTTCGGAAAATGGACAAAACTCTGCCGGTCCAGCGTGTTCGAGATCGCCAGACCGACATCGGCCGTACCCTGTTTCAGCGCGCTCTGACAGCGCGCGAACGGTTCGAGCTCGAAGGTGACGGGGACGCCGAGCTGGCCGAATACATGGCGCGCCACCGCGATATCGATACCGGCCGGCACGCCGTTTTCCAGATAGGCGTAGGGCGGCAATTGCTCGCCGCAGATAATGAGAGTATCTCCGGCGTGGCAGGACGTCGCGACAGCGCCAATCCAAAGAAAACGTTTCGCTATCCGGGTCACGCGCACCCCTTTCGCATCGCGGATTATCGATATCGGACTTGAAGCTCGCCCCGAAAAAGAGCGACATGAAACGCTGCTTCGCTCCATATCGATCATGCTAAAACGCAATGTGGCGGTCAAGCTAATTCGGATTCGAAAGACTGCCCTTATTTCCAGGCAGGCAAGGCGCAACTTGCCTTTGTGCCAGCGCGGCGGAGTAAAATGACAGCAAGATTTCCTCTGTAGCAAATACCCGCCATGTAAGGCAAACGTGAAACTTTCGCCCTCCTTTTGGCTGTTTTGCAGCGCCCTGATATTTGCCGGCGCGGCGTCGGCGCGCGAAACGCTGGTACTGGCCAACATCCTGCCCAAGGAATCGAACTACGCCTCGCGAGTGCTGACCTTGATCTGCCAGGACGCGTTCGGCCGCGTCGGGCTTGACGTGAAACTGCCCATCTATCCACCGCTGCGCGCCTCCATCGAGGCCGATACCGGCAAGGTGGATGGAGAAGTCGGCCGTGCCTTCGGTTACGGCCACTCCCACCCCGGGCTGATCCGGGTGGAAGAATCGCTGATGTCGATCAAGGTCGTGGCCTTTGCGCGCACGCCGGGCATCAAGGTCGATGGCTGGGACAGCCTGAAAGGCAAGCCCTATCGCGTCGAATACCGCACCGGCTATATCACCTTCAAGGAACGCCTGGAACAGATACTGCCGCTAGAGCAGATTTCCTCGGTGATCGATGGCCAGACCGGCTTGCAGCGGGTCGCGCTGGGCCAGACGGATCTGTATATCGACGTTGAGGATTACGGCCTGTCTCAAATGACCAGATTGCAGAAGCGGTATGGAGAGCTGTACCGCGCAGGGCCGGTGCAAGAGACGCCCGTCTACATTTACCTGCACCAGCGCCATGCGGCATTGGTCCCCCAATTGCTGAACGTGCTGCTCAAGATGAAAGCCGATGGCACGATCAACCGGCACATGGAAACGGCGACCAAAGAAGAACATGCCAATGCCGCGCCGCCCTGAGCTGGGTGTATTGGCTGAAAAACCCGCCACTGCCTGATCTGGAACAAGTCCTCTTTTGTCGAGTGACTATTGGAGAGATTACGGCTGAGGCATTGGCGTATGATTCCCAAGAGAAATTTTGCAGGTTTAATCTTATCTTGGGGCCGGAATGGGAAAAAATAAAGCAGGTACGATCTTGATAGCGGCATCGATGGTGTCTGTGCTGGCTGGTTGCGCGACCGAAAGTTCGCAAGCCTTGGCGATACCGACCGTGGCGAGCGCCAACCGCCCTTATGTCGGTATGCGCACTTTGATCGCGGTCGGAAAATTCGATAATCGTTCCAGTTTTATGCGCGGGATTTTCTCCGACGGCGTGGATCGGCTGGGCAGCCAGGCCAAGACCATTTTAATTTCGCATATGCAGCAGACCAATCGTTTCAATGTGCTCGATCGCGATAATCTGGTCGAGTTGAAGCAGGAAGCCGATTTCAAGAAACAGGGCCAGGCAATCAAAGGCGCCGACTTTATCGTGACTGGCGATGTCACTGAATTTGGCCGCAAGGAAGTGGGCGACCACCAGCTGTTCGGCATCATGGGGCGCGGAAAGACGCAGGTCGCCTATGCCAAAGTGACGCTCAATATCGTCAATATCTCGACTTCCGAAGTGGTGTTCTCCAGCCAGGGCGCGGGCGAATACAGCCTGTCCAACCGCGAAATTCTTGGCTTTGGCGGCACTGCCAGTTATGACGCCACGCTGAACGGCAAGGTACTGGACCTGGCCGTGCGCGAAGCCGTCGATCACCTGGTGACCGGCGTCGAGGCTGGCGCCATGAACACCTCCAAACAATGAGTGCGCTTATGAAACCTGGCATGATCAAAACGGGTGCGATGG
Source organism: Pseudomonadota bacterium (assembly GCA_040389645.1). Classification (GTDB taxonomy): domain Bacteria; phylum Pseudomonadota; class Gammaproteobacteria; order Burkholderiales; family Burkholderiaceae_D; genus Rugamonas. The sequence goes on from JAZJZT010000049.1 coordinate 10,314, forward strand.
CGCTGGCCATCGCTGTTGTACTGACTGGCTGCCACACCGCACCGAAGTCGATATACCAGTGGGGAGGGTATCAGCCCCAGGTCTATCAGCATTTCAAGGGCGAGAGCCCGGATCAGCAAATCGCCGTCCTCGAGAAGGATCTGCAAACGATCAATGCCAATGGCAACGTGCCGCCGCCCGGCTACCACGCGCACTTGGGCTTGCTGTATTCCATCGCCGGCAAACCGGATCAGGTCATCGCCCAATTTCAGGAAGAAAAAAAATTATTCCCGGAGTCAGCCGTCTACATGGATTTCCTGCTTGAGAAAATGAAGAAAGGTGAGAAATAACATGCTGAAACGATGCCTGAAACTGCTTGCCTGCATGGTGCCGGCCGTATTCGCGGTCGGTTGCGCGACGCAGACGGCCGCGCCCTATGACTACACCGCGTTCAGAGCCAGCAGGCCGCAATCCATCGTAGTTTTGCCGCCCTTGAATAACTCGCCCGACGTCAAGGCGACCTACAGCATGTTCTCGCAATTGACCTTTCCGCTGGCCGAGGCAGGTTATTACGTATTGCCGGTAACCCTGGTCGACGAAACGTTCAAACAGAACGGCCTGACCAGCGCGGCGGATATTCACGCCGTGGAAGCGAAAAAACTGCGCGATATCTTTGGCGCCGATGCCGCGCTGTACGTGACCATTACCAATTACGGCAGCACTTACACGGTATTGAACAGTGTGGTGGTCGTGGCGGCCAACGCCAAACTGGTAGATTTGAAGACCGGCGCGCTCCTGTGGGAAGGCTCGGCAAGCGCAAGCAACGAAAATAACAATAATGGTGGAGGCGGTTTGCTCGGCGCGCTGGTGGCGGCGGCAGTAAAGCAAATCATCAACTCGACGATCGATGCGGCGCATCCTGTCGCGGGCGTTGCCAGTTTGCGCATGTTGTCCGCAGTTCGCAACAATGGCCTGTTATACGGACCGCGTTCGGCCAATTATTCGAAAGAGTAATCGCATCGGCAGCCCTGGCTCCGTCCAGGGTGTCCCGCATCGTGCTGTCCGATTCAACATCCCTCGCGCACGACTGCGGGTTTGGTCGCAATCAAAGGGTTCAATTATCGCCGCGCGTCACCAGCACGCGGTCGATCAGGCCGTATTCCGCCGCCTGGTGGGTCGACATGTAATTGTCGCGGTCCGAATCCTTTTCGATCTGCGCCAGCGTCTGCCCGGTGCGTTCGGCCAGGATGGTGTTCAGGCGCAGACGCTGGTACAGCACTTCGCGCGCCTGGATTTCGATATCGGCCGCCACGCCCTGTGAGCCGCCGTGAGGCTGGTGGATCATGATGCGGGCATTGGGCAAGGCGTAACGCTTGCCGATCGCACCCGCCGCCAGCAGGAAGGAACCCATGCTGGCGGCAAACCCCGTGCACAATGTCGAGACGTCCGGTTTGATGAACTGCATCGTGTCGTAGACCGCCATGCCGGCATACACCGAGCCGCCGGGCGAATTGATATACAGCGAAATATCCTTGTCCGGATTGTCCGATTCCAGGAACAGCAACTGCGCGACGATCAGGTTGGCCGATTGCTCCGTCACTTCGCCAACCAGGAAAATCACACGCTCCTTCAGCAGGCGCGAATAAATGTCGAAGGCGCGCTCGCCGCGTCCTGTCTGTTCGATGACGGTGGGCACCAGGCCGAGTGCCAGGGGAGAATTCGAAGTCATGATCATTCTTTCGCGGTAGAGTTGAGTCACTGGGTTGAATCACTGCCCGCTTGACGCCCGCGGCCCTGTGCCGTGTGACGGCAAAAAAATAAATAGTTCGCGTGTCACATCCAGACAGTGCCGAGCGTCATGTGGCACCAGCCCATGACAGGAGATTCCCGATGCCACCCACCACCGATACCGACGGCGCCATCTTCGAACAGCTTCGCCCGCGCCTGAAAGCGATCAGCCGCCGCATCGTCGGCAGCGAGGCGGAAGCCGAAGATATCGTGCAGGATTGTTTTCTGAAATGGCACGGCACCGAACAGGTGATGTTGGCAACGCCGGCGGCCTGGCTGACCACGGTCGTGCAGCATCAGTCGATCGACCTGCTGCGCAAACGCGCCCGGGATACGCTGGCGGCACGCACCGCCATGGAACTGGTGCCCGATGTGCCGCCCGCGCCGCCGGAGGAGGGGCTATTGCGGCGCGCTGAACTGGGCGAAGCGCTGGCCCGTTTGCTCTCGCGTCTGTCTCCGTCCGAGCGCCTGGCTTTGGTCCTGCATGAAGTGTTCGAATGCGACCATGCCGACATCGCGGCGGCGCTCGGCACGAAAACTGTGAATGCACGGCAGTACCTGGCGCGGGCGCGCCGGCGGCTGCGTGAGGAAGAGGTTGAAGAGCCGGCAAGCGAAAAACTCGGCCGCGAACTGATACGCCAATTCCAGGCCGCGATCAACGGCAGGGACGTGCCGGCGATGCTGACGCTGCTTGGCGAGGAGCAACCCTTGTCGGTAAGTGTCTCCCCGCAGCTGTGGATACGCACCGGCGCATGTGCCAACGATGCGTCGTATGGCCTTGCCTTGGCGGCCTGACGATAGGCGTGGAGATCGCCTGTGTCCGGAACCGTTGCCGTTGCTGCGCGCGCTGGATTACATGTGGGAACGCAGCAGCAAACAGTTCGATACCGACGTGGTGGAGGCGGTGATGACGTTCGGGCAGCTGCAGCAATGCATGGAGATTGTCGGTGGGGTGGATATGCCGGAACGGTTAGCCCAGTAAATTGGCCAACGACTGTTCGAACTGGATGAAATGTCCGCAATTCAGCGTGCCGATGGTGGCATGGGGAAAGCGTGCACTCCAGTAGTGGCGTCCCGCCATGTTGTCGACGATGCGGTCTTCGTTTCCGTACCAGATACTCACCGGCAGCGTGGTGGATACAGGTGCTGCTTTGGCATGGAGCGTATCTTGCCGCAGATAGTCGGCCAAGATGGCGGCAAATGCCGCCAGATCGAAGGCGTCTGGATAGTCTGCCAGCGCATTCCGGTGGCACGCCATCTGCTTGCCCGACGCGGCGCCCCAATAGCAGTCGAACAGCGTGGGTACCGCAGCCAGAGCGTACCACAGGGCGGACATGGCCGCTTCGTCGGATGTATCCCGTGCAAACCTGGCGGCGGCTTGCTGCAACGTCGGAATGGGGGCTGCGATTTGCAGCAGCTGCGCCAGCGTCAGCCAGACGTAACGCATGTCGTGCGCGGGGGCCAGTAGCGTCAGCGAGGCGATGTAAGACGCCTCTGCCGCAGCTAGCTCCAACGCGATCTGGGCGCCGAAGGAGTGTGCCAGCAGCGCGATCTTGCCACCGCGGGCATCTGCCGTGGTCCGCAACTTGTTACGCGCCGAACCGACCAAGGCGGCGTAGGGGCGTGGCGATGATGCGGCCGCGCGTGGCTGGTCCCACCAGTCAACCGGCAGGCTTTCTCCGTACCAGAGACGTTCAGCGATCGAACTCATGGCGGGACCGCCATGCAGAAACAGATAGGCAGTTGGCATGATGTCCTCGCGTTAAAACCGGTGCGCCGCTGCCACTGTTGTCGCGGCGGGCGACGGGCGCAGTACAGCGTCGCCTATCTTGTTGCGGTCGTGTATGCCCAGCCGCTCCAGGATAATGGCCATGTGGCCCTTGACGGTATCTGGCTTGATCCGCATGCGCCGGGAAATGTCGGTATTGCTTTGTTGTAGGGCCGCGAACACCAGGATGTGCTTTTGTGTAGGAGACAGCCGTAAATGCCGGCTGGCGCGCACCAGCCGCAGCAGCACCGGCTCTTCCCTGCGCGCGGTGATGCCAACCAAGTCTTGACGTTCGCCGAACCAGTGCGCACGGAAAGTGAAGCGGCCAAAGGCGTTATCGATGTAGAGGACGGGTGGCGGCAGCGCTGCGGGCGATGCCTCCAGACAGCAAACGATGCGCCGCACTAATTCCATCGCCATGTGCTGTGGCGTTAATGTGCAGCCGGCAAGGTTGGCGCCGCTGCCATAGAACAGCAGGTCGGTGGCACAGGGAGTGGCCATCTGGATGGCGCCGCCACGGTCCACCACCAGTACGCCTTCTTCACCGGTATCGGTAAAGGTGCCCGGGTCTTCACTGCCAGTGCTGAAAGCATGGGCCAGATAGGGTAAAGCCAGCGTCAGGCGCTCGGCATCGGACTGCTGGAACGGTAATTCGCCAGGCATCCGATATAGCGAGAACAGGCCACGGTTGAGGGCATCGAACGGCGTCCGCACCGCTCCGACTATGCCGATATGAAAGCCCAACGGTCGCCAAATGGCTTCGTAGTAATCGGTCCGGTAAAACGCGTCGCCCCAGTCCGGCAGTAAGCGCGCGCCGCTGATCCTGCTCAGGCAGGGTATTCCCCCCTTGCACGCCATCTCCCGGGTGTCGATGAAATGGTCGGTATATTCGCGCACGATGAGAGGGCTGAGTTTCTGGTCGAACCAGATTTTTTCCAGGCTGCCATCCGTTCTCAACCACTGGATGCCAAGGTTGGAAAAGCCTATCAAGGCTTGCAGGGCATCGGCAATGGCAGGCGCCAACAGTTCGGAAGGCAGGCCCAGCGTGCAAACAAGACGCAGATTGGCAGTGGCGGCCGTTCGCTTGGCATTCGACATTGACGCCCTTTCTGGCGCTGCCGTGCACACCTGTTGATACCGAACTCCCCCGGTCAGGGGATGGTGGGCGGCAGACTGTTGTCAATACAATATATTGGATAGTCAGCCCCGTGTCTACCAGCAAGTCTGTCTGAGGCAAACCATTATCCATGGAGGAAATCATAAAATCCGCACGCCGAAATGGCAGGCTGCTACGAGGCCAACTTGTCGTGCACCCATCGCTGTGTTCAGCACTCCGTAATCCGCAGTCAGAGTTACCCCGCTTCCGATCGTTCGCACCGATAAACAGGCATGCAAGGAGCAGGGACAGTAGCGGTAAATGAGGATGCAGGCAGTCAGCTCAAACCGTACCGAACCGTATATGAGGGAGGTTTACAATGTGCCACGCTCCATTCGTCTCAAATGCTGGAATCTTGCTGCCGGCATTATTTGCCGTCAGCTATTCCATGTCTTATGCAGTGGCCGCGCCGGTTTATGGCTACGTCTACTCGGAACAGGTCTACGCGCAGCCCAACTACAACAACACCTATCTGAGTCCTGCGGCGCAAGTCCCTGTTCAGGCAACGACATTTTCCGGAGGCGATAGCCAGGCTGGGGTTTCCGACGAAGGCTTCAATTACGCATCCGTACGCAACTGGCTCACCAGTGATGGGCAAAACGTAGGGTTGCATGTGACATCGGAGACGAATGCTCCTCATCCGGTCGGCGGCACCTATGGTTTCGTGTATTCAAATTCTGACCTGATGTATTTTGACACCTATCATTTTTCCGGCGCTCCGGGTCAAACCGGTCGTATCCAGATCAATTACACGCTGGAAGGAACTACCTACTCCCCGGCGAACGATATCGGCGTCGTTCAGGCATATTTGGGTATCTATTCCAATATCACGGATAAAGCCTGTCCAGACTATGGATATGACGTCTTGCCGCCGTTGCCATATGTCGCAGGAGCGTGTTATCTATACGACGGCTTGATTCAAGCCATAGGCCCTGGCACGTTCCAGAAAACCGACTCGCTGATTTATACGGTCGAAGCTGGATCGAACGCCATTTTCGGTATCAACTTGGGCGAAAGAAACGCTTATCAGATGGGCACGTCCACGCTGGATTTCAGGAATACGGGCTTCATGCAATTCACCTCGCTCGATGGCCTGGGCATTACAAGCGGCAGCGGCTTGACTTACCGGGATGCGCCAGCGACATCCACTGATATTGCCGAGCCTCCGGCCTATGCATTGTGGTTTGCGGCATTGCTGGCGTTCCGCATCCTGCCCAGGCGCAAGTTTCCCTGAGTGGCAAATCCCGAGTTGGAGCCTGGGTAGCTTGTGAATTTGTTACCCCGTTGGGCAGGCGATAGTTTTCGTTGGCGTAAGCGGTGAGACGATCACCTGGAAGACTCTGCTGGTCAGGGCGGAGGCAAACTATATTGCAACATTCGATGATAAATTTTTCGATAGGCTGAAATCTCCAGGCTTTGCAATGACAGAGCGGGCGTTCAAGTAGGCTGTCCAGGTGGATGCGCGTAGCTGTTTGCTTTGCAGCCATCTCATTTCCCATTACACTGACCAGCTTGCGGATTTGCCAACAGCGTGCAAATCCGCGTAGAATGCGTGGCATGCGGGTGTAGCTCAATGGTAGAGCAGAAGCTTCCCAAGCTTACGACGAGGGTTCG
>JAZJZT010000050.1:0-140402 GCA_040389645.1 Pseudomonadota bacterium
CTGAAGGCGGAAGCGGCGCAAAAGGCCGGCAAGTTCAAGGATGAAATCCTGCCGCTGGAAATCGCGCAGAAAAAGGGCAGCATCGTCTTCGACACCGACGAATACGTGAAAGCCGGTTCGACGCTGGAAGCGCTGTCGGGCCTGCGTCCTGCATTCTCGAAAGAGGGCACCGTGACCGCCGGTAACGCCTCCGGCCTGAACGACGGCGCCGCCGCCGTCATCATGATGTCGGCCACGCAGGCGCGCGAACTGGGCCTGACCCCGCTGGCGCGCGTCAAGGCCTATGCCTCGTCCGGCATCGACCCTGCCTTCATGGGCATGGGCCCGGTCTCGGCCGCCAAGCTGTGCCTGAAAAAGGCTGGCTGGACCCCGGACGACCTGGATCTGATGGAAATCAATGAAGCGTTCGCCGCGCAAGCGCTGGCAGTGAACAAGGAAATGGGTTGGGATACCAGCAAGATCAACGTCAACGGCGGCGCGATCGCGATCGGCCACCCGATCGGCGCATCCGGCGCGCGCATCCTGGTCACCTTGCTGCACGAAATGGTGCGCCGCGATGCCAAGAAGGGCCTGGCTTCGCTGTGCATCGGCGGCGGCATGGGCGTGGCGCTGGCGATCGAACGCGCCTGATCGCGGCCGGCGCTTTTACATTCAAGTCAAGCAAGCGTTTTTTTTAGTGTCAGTACAAAATAAGGGGATGAAAATGGCAAGAGTTGCATTGGTAACGGGCGGCATGGGCGGTTTGGGCGAAGCAGTCTGCATCAAGCTGGCCGCGCTGGGCTATCGGGTAGTCACCACCTATTCCCCAAGCAATAAGAAAGTCGAAGAATGGCTGGCCACGACGCGCGACCAGGGCTTCGATTTCAAGGCGTATCCTTGCGACGTGGCGGATTACGATTCGGCGCAAGCCTGTGTCGCCGCAATCCAGGCTGAAATCGGCCCGGTCGACGTGCTGGTCAACAATGCCGGCATCACGCGCGACATGACGTTCAAGAAGATGGACAAGCCGAACTGGGACGCCGTCATGGGCACCAACCTGGATTCCGTCTTCAACATGACGAAACCGGTCGCCGACGGCATGGTCGACCGCGGCTGGGGCCGCATCATCAACATCTCGTCCGTGAACGGCCAGAAGGGTGCCTTCGGCCAGACCAACTACTCGGCCGCCAAGGCCGGCGTACACGGTTTCACCAAGGCGCTGGCGCTGGAAGTGGCGCGCAAGGGCGTGACCGTCAACACCATCTCGCCAGGCTACATCGGCACCAAGATGGTGATGGAAATCCCGCAGGAAGTGCTCGATTCGAAAATCCTGCCGCAAATCCCGATGTCGCGCCTGGGCAAACCGGAAGAAGTGGCCGGCCTGGTCGCTTACCTGGCATCGGAAGAAGCTGCCTTCGTGACCGGCGCCAACATCGCCATCAACGGCGGCCAGCACATGTCGTAATACCGGTGTCGCGCGGCGGTCCGCCGCGCACGCTGCCGATGCCGCCCGGTGCAGACCGGGCGGCATTTTTATATTGTGGACTCAGTAATCGAATTTCCGGCTGCGTCCGCCGTGCCGCAGCGGCATCGCGGCGGCCATCGCCTGCTGCTGCTCGCGTTTTTCTTCCTCGGCGCGCCTGGCGCGCGCTTCATTGCGCTCGTCGAGCTGGCGCTGCAACTTGATGCGTTGCAGGCAATCCTGAAAATAACTGATTTTTTGCAGCACCGCGGCGGTCCAGACCACGCCGATGACCAGCAGGATCAAGACATAGCCGCTTTGCCATAGCGCGAAATTCTGGTCGATCAGCGGAAAGATCGGGCGCGCCTGCAGCAGGCAGTGTTGACCGAACAGCCCCAGGCAGGCGGCCAGGACACCCAGCGCCACTGTGCCCGCGATATGCCAGCCGCAAGTGGCCAGGTGTTGTTCCCAAAGTAATTGTGTATCTGATGCGTTATTCATGGAGCACATATGAGTAAAATCGGAAACGTTGTCGGGGTTTCCGGCTGCGCACGCGATACCCGCTGCGCGCCGCCATTATCTCATCCATTTTGCACCTGAGAAAGTGTGTTGCCTTGTGGAATATCAGGAAACGGCATGCCGATGGTGGCGGCGGCGAGTGAAAATAAGGCCGGCGGCGCGGTGAGTCCCGGCGACAACGATGGTTTGAAACAGGAGGGTGTCATGGATCGACTTTTGCCCGATGGAGGCTTGGCGCTGGCGAGCCTGGGCGAGCAGGTATTGCTGCCCGGCATCAAGGGCTTGCCGCTGACCGGGCCGATGCGCCAGGGCGCGATCGGCCTGCAGCGCTGGAACGTGCTACGGGGCGACACCAGTTACCCGGTCGCGCTGCTGAAGGAAACGGCGCTGCTGCACAACCTGGACTGGATGCGCCGCTTTTGCGCGCGCCACGGCGCGCTGCTGGCGCCGCACGGAAAGACCACGATGAGCCCGCAACTGTTCGGCGCGCAGCTCGCCAACGGCGCCTGGGGCATGACGCTGGCCAGCGCCAGCCAGGTGCAGGTCGCGCACCGCTTCGGCGTGCGCCGCGTGCTGCTGGCCAACCAGTTGATCTCTCCGGCCGACATCCGCGCGATGCTGACATTGATGAAGAGCGACCCCGCCTTCGAACTGTTTATATTGGCCGATTCGCCAGAAGGCGTGGCGCGGCTGTCGCGCGCGGCCGTCTCCGCCGCACTGGGCCGGCCGCTGCCGCTGCTGGTGGAACTGGGCCTGCCCGGCAAGCGCGCCGGCTGCCGCACGCCGGAAGAGGCGCTCGCGCTGGCGCGCCAGATCGCCGCCGCGCCGGGCCTGCAACTGGCCGGCATCGAGGGATATGAAGGCTTGTTGCACAGCCACGACCGCGCCGGCAGCGTGGCGGCGGTGCAGGCATTCGTCGCGCAACTGGCGGCGCTGCTGCGCCAGCTCGATGCCGACCAGCTGTTCGGCGGCGCGCAGATCCTGCTGTCGGCCGGCGGTTCGGCCTATTTCGACCTGGTCGCGCACGGCTTCGCGGGAATCGATGGCTTGTCGCGCCCAGTGCTGCCAGTCTTGCGCAGCGGCTGCTACCTGACGTGCGACCACGGTTTTTACCAGGACTTGACGCAGGATGTGACCGAACGCGAAGCGGGAGAAGAAAAACACGCCGGCGGCGGCCTGCGGCCGGCGCTGGAAGTATGGAGCATGGTGCTGTCGCGTCCCGAGCCCGACCTGGCGATCCTGTCGATGGGCAAGCGCGACGCTTCCTACGACATGGAATTGCCGCTGGCGCTTTATACGCACCGCATCGCCGACGGCGAGCCGGACGAACCGGTGCCGCTGCCGCCCGGCTGCCGCATCGACAAGATGAACGACCAGCACGCGTACCTGCGCCTGCCGGATGGCGACGCGCTGCGCGACACCTTGCAGGTCGGGGACTTGATCGGCTGCGGCATTTCGCATCCGTGCACCACGTTCGACAAGTGGCCGCTACTGCTGGTGGTCGACGACGCGTATGACGTGCGCTACGCCGTCAATACCTTTTTTTAGCCCTGTATTTCGGGCCGCCCGATCCGCTACAATCGGGTTCCACCGAAAGGACCGCCATGCCAGACACCAATCCGTCGCTGTTCCCTCCCGTTTCGCCGGCGCGGCACGGCATGCTGGCGGTCGACGAACTGCACACCATCTACTGGGAAGAAGTCGGCAACCCGCACGGCATCCCGGTGCTGTTCCTGCACGGCGGCCCCGGCGCCGGCATCTCGCCGGCGCACCGCCGCTTCTTCGACCCGCAGCAATACCGCGTGATCCTGTTCGACCAGCGCGGCGCCGGCAAGTCGATGCCGCTGGGCGAATGCCGCAACAACACGACGCCGCTGCTGGTGGCCGACATCGAGCGCCTGCGCGCGCTGTTCGGCATCGGCCAGTGGCTGGTGTTTGGCGGCTCCTGGGGGTCGACGCTGGCGCTGGCGTACGGCCAGGCGCACCCGGAACGCTGCCTCGGCTTCGTGCTGCGCGGGATCTTCCTGTGCACCCAGCCCGAGATCGATTTCTTCCTCGACGGCGCGCAATGGTTTCACCCGGACGTCTACGACGAATTCGTCGCGCCGATCCCGCTGGCCGAACGGGGCAACCTGCTGCAGGCCTACGTAAAGCGGATCATGAGCGACGATCCGGCCGTCTACTGGCCGGCGGCGCGCGCCTGGAGCCGTTTTGAAGGACGGCGCGTGTTCCTGCTGCCGCAGCCGGACGAAGTGCCGTCCGACGCGCTCGACCTGGGCGTCGGGCGGCTCGAATCGCACTACATGGCCCATCTCGGCTTCTTCGAGCCGGACCAGCTGCTGCGCGACATCGGCCGCATCGCGCACCTGCCGGCGGTGATCGTGCAGGGGCGCTACGACGTGATCTGCCCGCCGGTATCGGCCTGGCGCCTGCACCAGGGCTGGCCCGGATCGGTGATGAAAATGATCCCGGACGCCGGCCACGGCGCGATGGAAAGCGGCATCACGCGCGCGCTGGTGCGCGCCACCGAGCAGTTCAAACGGCTCGGACGCTTCGAATAAGAGCGCGGCCTGCTACACTAGCGCCTGGATCCAGTACAGCGACATTCATGAATATACAAGTCGGCGACATAGGCCATATCATTCAACTGGCGATCGCGCCGGTATTCCTGCTGGCGGGCGTCTGCACCGACCTGATGGTGCTGACCAACCGCCTGGCGCGCATCATCGACCGCTCGCGCGTGCTCGAAGAGCGGCTCGACACCAGTTACAACGACACTTATCTGAATGAACTCGATGTGTTGTACCGGCGCTCGCACCTGATCAACGTGGCGATCGCCTCGTCCACCGCGTGCGGCCTGTTGATCTGCCTGGTGATCGCCCTGCTGTTCATCGGCGACACCACCAACATCACGCTCGACAAGTACATCGCCGGCCTGTTCGTGCTGGCCATGCTGGCCCTGATCGCCAGCTTCGTGTACCTGCTGCGCGAGATTTTCATCGCGTCCGCCTCCATGCGGTCGCACCGCCACGTGCGCCACCCCTTGAAGAATTAAGAGTACCATTTCACTATGCACGACTACCAACGCCCCCCGACCCTGCACCGTTACGGCGAGCGCAGCGACCTTGAACTGGCTCTGACCCAGGGCCAGTTCATCCTGCGCCCCGCGTCGAACTGCCTGACCTTGAGCTTTTCCCAGGTGTGGGACCGCAAGCTGTTCGACCTGTTCGGCGCCGACAGCTGCCTGATCATCCACAACACCGAGGAATTCGGCGAGCGCCTGCACCGCGCGGTGCAGCGCACGCTGCCCAGCTGGGCCGGCATCGACGGCGCCATCGAATACGGCACCCGCGCCGCGCTCGGCGTGGCCTTCACCAAGACCGCGCTCGAAGCGCAGGAACAGGAATGGCAGTTCGCCTGGCGCGCGATGCAGAGCAAATTGAGCCTGAACGCGGTCTTGATCAAGATCGGCAGCCTGGAAAACTTCGCCGAACTGCGCGACCGCGACACCTATCTCGCGTAAGTCTTATTTGTCCAGGCGCGCCAGCACGGCGCTCATCATGCGTTCGATGTCGGCGCGGATGATGTTGGTGCCGAGGATGCCCGGCACATAAAAATTGGGTACCAGCTTGCCGCTGTAGACCACCCGCGTGCCGCCCGTCTCCGGCACCGGGTACAGTTCCCAGCGCGATTCATAGTGCTTCATGTCGCCTGAAATAAGGGCGATGTCGATGCTCGCCATCGGCTGCTCGGTGACGCGCACCACCAGGTGGATCGACTTCGACATGAACAAGAAGCGCGCCGTGCCGAACTGCTCGACGATCACCTCGTTGCCGCTGCGCGAGAGCACGCGGCACGACGCCAGGTCTGGCACGAATTCATTCATTTTTTCGTACGCCGTCAGGATCCTCCACACCGCCGCCGGCGGCGCCAGCACGCTGCCGCTGGCATCGACTTCATACAGGTGCAGCTCGTCCTGGCTGACGCGCTTGACCGCCACGTCCGGTTTCGGTGGATCGGCTTTCGGCCCCTGCGCCATCAGCGGCGCGGAAAACCCCAACATCAAAATCAGGAACAGTCGCTTCATCGCCCCAGCGTACGGGAACTGGTGGCAGAATACAAGCGCGCTCCGATTGGCGCGGGCCGGCGGCGCGGACTTTAGAACCCGGGGTCTAGACGGAGCTTCTACAATTCGTTCCATTCAACCGGGAACCATGATGACCACTGCGCGCTACCCCCACCTGCTGGCCCCCCTCGACCTCGGCTTCACCACGCTGCGCAACCGCGTCATCATGGGCTCGATGCACACCGGCCTGGAAGACCGTTTTTATAACTACGGCAAGCTCGCCGCGTTCTACCGCGAACGCGCGCGCGGCGGGGTCGGATTGATCGTCACCGGCGGCATCTCGCCGAACCGCTCCGGTTGGCTGCTGCCGTTCGGCGGCACGCTGAACTTCCTGGGCGACGTGCCGAACCACCGCAAGGTGACCCAAGCCGTGCACGAGGAGGGTAGTAAAATCCTGATGCAGATCCTGCACGCGGGCCGCTACGGCTATCAACCCTTCGTCGTCTCGGCCTCAGACCGCAAGTCGCCGATTTCTCCATTCAAGCCGCGCGCCTTGAGCGAAGCGGGCATCGAAGCGACCATCCGCGATTACGCGCGCTGCGCCAGGCTGGCGAAAAAGGCGGGTTACGACGGCGTCGAAGTGATGGGCAGCGAAGGATACCTGTTGAACCAGTTCCTGTGCGCCCGCACCAACCTGCGCACCGACCGCTGGGGCGGCAGCATCGAGAACCGCATGCGCTTGCCGGTCGACATCGTCAAGCGCGTGCGCGCCGCCGTCGGCCCCGACTTCATCATCATGTACCGTCATTCCCTGCTCGACCTGGTCGAAGGCGGCAACACCTGGGACGAGGTGGTGACGGTGGCCAAGGCGCTGCAGCAGGCCGGCGTGACGATCCTGAACACGGGCATCGGCTGGCACGAAGCGCGCGTGCCCACCATCGTCACCTCGGTGCCGCGCGGCGCGTTCGCCAGCGTGGCCGGACGCCTGAGAAAAGAGGTCACGATCCCGGTGGTCGCCTCGAACCGCATCAACATGCCGCAGGAAGCGGAAGACATCCTGCTGCGCGGCGACGCCGACATGGTGTCGATGGCGCGCCCCTTCCTGGCCGACGCGCAGTTCGTGCTGAAGGCCGCCGAAGGGCGCGCCGACGAGATCAACACCTGCATCGGCTGCAACCAGGCCTGCCTCGACCACACCTTTTCGAACCGGCGCGCCAGTTGCCTGGTCAACCCGCGCGCCTGCCACGAGACGGAACTGGTGTACGCGAAAAGCGCCTCCCCGCGCAAGGTCGCCGTGGTGGGAGCCGGGCCGGCCGGCCTGTCGGCGGCGACGGTGGCGGCCGAATGCGGGCACCGCGTCACGCTGTTCGATTCCAGCGACAGCGTCGGCGGCCAGTTCAAGGTCGCCATGCAAATCCCCGGCAAGGAAGAATTCGCCGAAACCATCCGGTATTTCGCGCGCAAGCTCGCACTGACCGGCGTCGACGTGCGCCTGGGCCAGCGCGTCACGCGCGAACAGCTGCTCGCCGGCGGCTACGACGACGTCATCGTCGCCACCGGCATCCAGGTCAGAAAACCGCCGATCGCCGGCATCGACCACCCGAAGGTGCTGTCCTACCTGGACGTGCTGCTGCACAAAAAGCCGGTCGGCAAGCGGGTGGCCATCATCGGCGCCGGCGGCATCGGTTTCGATGTCGGAGAATACCTGCTGCACGATCCGCGCCATGCGTTGCCGCTGGCGCTGCCGACCTGGACCGGGGAGTGGGGCGTCGACCTGAAGGCGACGACCGGCGGCGGCCTGGTGACACCGGTGGTGGAACAGCCGGTGCGCCAGTTGTATCTGTTGCAGAGAAAGACGACCAAGCTGGGCGCAGGGCTGGGCAAGACATCGGGTTGGGTGCACCGCGCGGTGCTGGCACGTAACGGCGTCGTGATGCTGGGCGGCGTCCAGTACGACAAGATCGACGACCATGGGCTGCACATCACGGTCGACGGCGCCGAGCGCTTGCTGGCGGTGGACCACGTCGTCATCTGCGCCGGCCAGGACAGCCTGACGGAACTGATGCCGGCCGCACAAGAAAAGAGCGCTGCGAGCGGCGGCGCGGGTGGCGCGGGCGGCCCGCGCTTCCACAAGATCGGCGGCGCCGCGCTGGCGGCCGAACTCGACGCCAAGCGCGCGATCCGCGAAGGCGCCGAACTGGCCGCACACCTGTAATGGGGTCAGGCCTGCGTTATTGACTTGTTTACCGTGGGGTCAGGCCTGAGTTGTTGACTTGTTTGTCGTACCCGAACGATGCGCTGCGGAGGGGCACGGATGATTCCGGGATGGCGAGCGCCTCAGCCCACGATGCAATACATCAACCGCTTACAACTTATGCCAGGACGTTGTCGCTAAATGGCCCGCTGCACGCAGGGCCAACTGCACTCCAACAACGCAACAACGCACGCCTGACCCCACGGTAAACAAGTCAATAACGCAGGCCTGACCCCAGGTTTTGCGCGGTGTTGCTTCAGGGTAATGGCTGGACGGACGCGTGGCGCTGTTCAAAATCCTGCAAGACGAATTCGCTCATCCCGTTGGCCAGTTCGTGCTCGCCGATGAAGATCTTGCCGGCGCGCTCGGCTTGCAGCAATTCGGCTTCTTCTTCGTTGTGGGTGCGCACCACGGTCTTGATGTCGGGATTGAGCGCGCGCGCCGTTTCGATCATCGCGCGTACGTTGAACGTGTCCGGCGTGGCGATCACCAGCATGCTGGCGCGCGCGATGTGGGCCTGGATCAGCACGGCCGGCTCGCCGGCGTTGCCGGCCACCGCCGGCACGCCATCCTTGCGCAACTGGTCGACCAGTTCGCGGTTCTGCTCGGCCACGACGAAGGCTATGCCGCGCGCGGCCAGCGCCTGCGCGATGCGCCGTCCGACCCGGCCATAGCCGACCAGCACGACTTGCCCGCTGAGTTTTTCCTGCGGCACCGTCATCGGCAGCTCGGCCAGCGGGTCGGCGCTGCGGTCGAAGCGGGCCGCCAGGCTGGGGTTTTTGCTGAGCCAGCGTTCTAGCGGCCCGGTAGCGGCAAAGACCAGCGGGTTGAGCGCGATCGAGATGATGGCGCCGGCCAGGATCAGGCTTTGTCCCTCGTGCGGCATCAGTTTCAGCGAGATGCCGAGCGCGGCCAGGATGAAGGAGAATTCTCCGATCTGCGCCAGGCTGGCCGAGACCATCAGCGCGGTGCGCACCGGGTAGCGCAGCAGCACCACCAGGACGAACGCGGCCAGCGATTTGCCGAACACGATGATGGCCACCACCGCCAGCAGTTGCAGCGGCTGCTCGATGAGAATGGCCGGCTCGAACAGCATGCCGACCGAGACGAAGAACAGGACCGCGAACGCGTCGCGCAGAGGCAGCGATTCCTGCGCGGCGCGGTGGCTCAGTTCCGATTCGCGCAGCACCATGCCGGCGAAGAAGGCGCCCAGCGCGAACGAGATGCCGAACAGTTTGGTCGCGCCGTAGGCGATGCCGACCGCCGCCGCGATCACGCACAATGTAAACAGTTCGCGAGAGCCGGTGCGCGCCACCTGCCACAACAGCCACGGGAACAGCTTGCGCCCGACCAGCATCATGAAGGCGATGAAGCCGGCGACTTGGCCGAAGGTGATCATCAAGGTCTGCCACAGCGGCGTGGCGGCATCGTGGTGCGGATCGGCGGCGCCGCCCAGCGTCGCGGCCAGCGGCGGCAGCAGCACCAGCACCAAGACGGTGACCAGGTCTTCGACCACCAGCCAGCCGACGGCGATGCGGCCGTTGAAGGAATCGAGGATGCCGCGTTCTTCCAGCGCGCGCAGCAGCACCACGGTGCTGGCCACCGACAGCGCCAGGCCGAACACCAGGCCGCCGCCGAGGCTCCAGCCCCACCAGTGCGCCAAACCCATGCCCATCGCGGTGGCCGCGCCGATCTGCAGCACGGCGCCGGGCAGCGCGATGCGCCGCACTTCCCATAAATCGTCGAGCGAAAAATGCAGGCCGACGCCGAACATCATCAGCATCACGCCGATTTCCGCCAGTTGCCCGGCCAGCGCCGTGTCGGCCACGAAGCCCGGCGTGGCCGGGCCAATCAGGATGCCGGCGGCCAGGTAGCCGACCAGCGCCGGCAATTTCATGCGGGTGGCGATAAAGCCAAATAATAAGCCGGCGCCGAGCGCGGCGGCGATGGTGGTGATCAGGGGGATGTCATGCGGCATGCGTGCGGGGCTCCAGTGGGTCGGTATCGGCCCAAGGGTAGCACATGCGGAAAATACGCGGACGCCACCACCGCTGGCGCCGCTGTGGGGACCCGGCGTCCCCGTCAGCCCCCGCAAGCGCTCAAGCGGCGCCGGCAGTACTGCTGGGGTCTGACCCCGAAGCGGCGCCAGCGGTAGTGGGCTGTGCCGCGTGCCGGGGTTACAGCTTGCGCACCACCACGGCGCCGATCGAGTAGCCGGCGCCGAACGAGCAGATGACGCCGAGCGCGCCGGACGGCAGGTCGTCCTGGTATTTGTGGAAGGCGATGATGGAACCCGCCGACGAGGTGTTGGCGTAACTGTCGAGGATCACCGGCGCTTCCGACGGTTCGGCGTCGCGCCCCAGGATCATGCGGCTGATCAGCTGGTTCATGTTCAGGTTGGCCTGGTGCAGCCAGTAGCGGCTGACCTGCGCCACTTCAAGTCCCGCGCTGGCGATCGTGGTCTTGATCATCTCGGCGGCCATCGGGCAGACGTCCTTGAATACCTTGCGGCCCTGCTGGCGGAACAGCTTGTCGGGCTGGCCGATGCCGCTTTCATCGAAACGGTTCATGAAACCGAAGTTGTTGCGGATATTGTTCGAGAAGCTGGTTTTTAATTTTGTGTCGAGGATCGCGAACTGGTGCGTCGACACCGCCGTGTCGGCTGCCTCGATGACGATCGCCGTGCAGGCGTCGCCGAAAATGAAATGGCTGTCGCGGTCGCGCCAGTTCAGGTGGCCGCTGGTGATTTCCGGGTTCAGCACCAATACCGCGCGCGCCTGGCCGCTCTGCACGGCCGCTACCGCGGTCTGGATGCCGAAGGTGGCCGACGAGCAGGCCACGTTCATGTCAAAACCATAACCGTTGATACCCAGCGCATGCTGCACTTCGACCGCCATCGCCGGGTAGCCGCGCTGCATGTTGGAACAGGCGACGAGCACCATGTCGATGTCGGCCGGCGTGCGCCCGGCGCGGTCGAGCGCCTGCTGCGCGGCCTTTACGCAGATTTCCGCCTGCAAGGACAATTCGTCGTCGGCGCGTTCGGCAATCTTCGGCACCATCCGCTGCGGATCGAGCACGCCGCTCTTTTCCATCACGTAGCGGGCCTTGATGCCGGATGCCTTTTCGATGAAGCCGGTGCTCGACAGTTCAATCGCCGTCACCGTGCCGCCGGCGATCGCGGCGGCGTTGTCGGCGTTGAACTGCTCGGCGTAGGCGTTGAAGCAGGCGACCAGTTCCTCGTTCGAGATCGAGTCCGGCGGCGTGAAGAGACCGGTACCGCTGATGACGGCTTGTTTCATTTTTAATCTTTCTGATTCGATATTGGGCTGTCGCCGGTGCGTGCATAAATTTTACACGATGGCCACGCCAAAAAAACGAACGGCGCCTCTAACGGCGCCGTTTTGTGACGAGATGGTGTTTATTTTTTGGTGGTGGCCTTGAGCGGCGTATCGGCCTGCACCAGCTTAGATTCCTGCTTGGCCAGTTGCACCGGCAACCCCTTCAAATGGTTCAGCGCCTGGCGCAGCTGGAAGTCGTCGCCGCTGCCGTATTCGAGCGGCTTGCGCTTGCGCTCGACGGCCAGCACGCGCAACTGTTCCTCGGCCTCGTCGCGCTTGCTCTTGCCCGCTTCCTGTTCGCGGTCGTTGGACAGGTGCTTGACCAGGTCCGCCTCGCGCGTGCGCAGCGCGTTCAGGCCGTCGCCGTCGGCGTTTTCATCGACCAGCAAATCGGGAGAGATGCCCTTGGCCTGGATCGAGCGCCCGTTCGGCGTATAGTAACGCGCCGTGGTCAGCTTGACGGCGGTGTCGGCCGTCAGCTGGCGGATGGTCTGCACCGAACCCTTGCCGAAGGTCTGGCTACCGATGATGGTGGCGCGCTTGTAATCCTGCAGCGCGCCGGCGACGATTTCCGACGCCGAGGCGGAACCGGTGTTGACCAGCACCGCCATCGGCACCCGTTTGATCGCTTCCGGCAGCTTGGCCAGCATGTCGCCCTCGCTGCGCAGCGCATAGTATTCGGGGCGGCCATAAAAAATCTGTTTTGAATCGGGCAACTGGCCGTTGGTCGAGACGATCGCCGCATCCTTCGGCAGGAAGGCCGCCGCCACGCCGATCGCGCCTTGCAGCACGCCGCCCGGATCGTTGCGCAAATCCAGCACCAGGCCCTTGATGTTCGGGTCCTGTTTATACAGATCGGCGATCTTGGCGGCCAGGTCGTCGACCGTCGGTTCCTGAAACTGCGCCACGCGCAGCCAGGCGTAACCCGGTTCGACGATTTTCGCCTTGACGCTTTTCTGGTGGATTTCCTCGCGCGCGATGTGGAACACCAGCGGTTCCGGTTCATCCTTGCGCAGGATCGTCAGCGAAACCTTGGTGTGCGGCTCGCCGCGCATCTTCTTGACCGATTCGTCGAGCGTCATGCCTTTGACGGGCGTGGTGTCGAGGCGGGTGATCAGGTCGCCGGCCTTGATGCCGGCGCGGTAGGCGGGCGAATCCTCGATCGGCGAAACGATGCGGATATAGCCATCCTCGCTCTGGCCGATCTCGATGCCCAGGCCGACGAACTTGCCTTGCGAGCCTTCGCGCAATTCGGCGTAGGCTTTTTTATCGAGGTAGGCGGAGTGGGGATCGAGCGAGGCGACCATGCCGGAGATGGCTTCGGTCAAGAGCTTCTTGTCTTCGACCGGTTCGACGTAATCGGACTTGATCAGCCCGAACACATCGGCCAGCTGTCTCAACTCTTCGAGCGGCAGCACCGGGTCGGCCGGCTTTTGCGCCATCGCGGAAAATTGCAAGGAGACGGCGATCCCTGCCATCACGCCCAGGCCGACCAGCCCGGTATTTTTGAGTCTTTTGCCCATGTTTCACCTGTTCTCACCACGGCGGTAACGCGACCGCCTTCGATTTCAGTATAAACCTGATTTCCAGCAAGCGTCGTATCTCCGGTGTAATTTAAACCGTTTTTTTACACGCTTTTACCACGCCGCCTACAGAGCACCTTACCAGCATATCGACCCTTCAATATTGCGCTTTCATACGCACTGTATCCCCTGCGCTGACGAGCGTAAGCAATTGTAAGAAATGCGGAGGCGCCGCCAGGCGCGCCCTACACTGGACTCGTACTTTCTCTCTACCCTGTAGTGGTTTTTTGCCTGCGCTCCCCGCGCGGGCTTTTTTTTGCCTGGAGCCCCGATGACTTCTTCCCTATTGCTAAAGCTGAAACGCGCGCGCCGGTCCGGCCGCGCCCTGCTGCTCGCCGTCGCGCTGGGCGCCGCCGCCGCGTCCGCGTCGGCGCTGCCGTTGATGGATTGGCGCGCCGAAGACTTGCTGCCGATGGCGGCCGATCTGAAACAGGCGCTGCACTTGAACGCGAACCAGCAGACGCTGTGGCAGCAGAGCGAGAGCCGCAGCCGCCAGTTGCTGCGCGAACGGCAGGCGCGCCGCGAGCGCTTGCAGAGTGCATCCGGCGCGGCGCTGGCCGGCAAGGATGTCGAATTACGCGAACTGGCCGGCGGCATCGAGGCCGAAGCGGCGCTGGCGATGAACGAGGAAAAGCAGTTGCGCGAATGGTGGCTGACCGTCAACGATGCGCTGGATGAAACGCAGCGCAAGCAGGTCGCCGTGTTCCTCGCCGAGCAGATGCAGCGCGTGGCCGACGGCGCCGGCCGTGCCGGCGCGCCGCGCAAGGAAGAGGGGACGGAAGGCGGGCGTCACCACAAGGGCGGCATGGGTGGCGCCGGCGCCCCGGGCGGCGGGCGCGGCGGCTGAACGCGGGCCGTGTGTATCGAAAAGTAAAAAACGGCGCCGGCGCGGCCACCTGTGCGGGCCGGCGATTAGAATGCGTGCGCGGTCACACCCTTTCCGAGCCAGCCATTCGCCAGCCATTCCGCGCGGAAGCGATCCCCATCCGAGATTATGAGCAAACTGATTCCCTACGCCTGCCTGGCATTGTTCGGCGCCCACCTCCCAGCATCGGCCCAGGATGCCGCCGCGGCCGACCAGGCCCCGGCCGTTGCTCCGGCCCAGAGTGCGGCACCGGCCAGGGCGATTCCGCAAGTGACGATCAGCGGCGGGCGCGCCGACGACATGACGGAACGCCGCAATTCGACCGCCGGCAAGCAGGTGTATGGACGCGAGGAACTGGACCGCAATGGCGACACCAGCCTGGGCGATGTCTTGAAACGTTTACCCGGCGTGACCATCGGCGGGCGCGCCGGGCGCGGCGGCGACGTGCGCATGCGCGGCCTGGGCAGCGGCTACACGCAGGTGCTGCTGAACGGCGAGCGCCCGCCGGCCGGTTTTTCGATGGAATCGCTGTCGCCGGACCAGGTCGAACGCGTCGAAGTGATGCGCGGCCCGATCGCCGAACACAGCACGCGCGCGATCGCCGGCACGATCAATATCGTGCTGCGCGACGGTTACCAGCAGCGCGACATCCAGCTAAAAGTCAGCGATTCGATCGAGCAGGGCCGGCATTCGCCGAACGTTTCGGTGACGATGCCCGGCAAGATCGGCGCGCTGACATACTCGTTCTCCGGCTCGATCGGCGAACACCGCCAGCACGACCAGACGCAGACCGTCAACCAGGACCTGCGCGACGATGGCGTCGTCACCAAGCAGCAACTGATTCAAAACAGCAGCGCCGGCACGTCGCAAAACCTGCATTTGACGCCGCGCCTTTCGTACAAATTCGACAATGGCGACACGCTCAACTTTCAGCCGTTCGTCATGGCCAGCCGCGGCGACAACACATCGCACAGCGTGCTCGAACAAAGCATCGGTGACATCGCGCCGGAATACCACGTCGAAGACGGCGCCACGCATTCCAGCTCGACCTTCGTGCGCGGTTTCGGCAACTGGATCCACCGCTTGGGCGGCCCGGCCAAGCTGGACGTCAAATTCGGCTTCGGCATGGGACGCCGCGACAGCGACGCGCTGCGCTACCAGTACGATACCGCCGGTAACCCGCCGAACCGCATCACCGACACCGACGCCACGCGCGACCGCAGCGCCAACACCGGCGGCAAGTACACGTCGCCGCTGGGCCAGGGCCACATGCTGGCGGCCGGCTGGGACCTGGAAGGAACCCACCGCGTACAGACCAGGACCTCGCTCGAACAGCCAAAGGCCGACCAGCCTGCCCACCCGCGCTTCCCCGAATCGGGCGACGACCTGAGCGCCGACACGCGCCGCGTGGCCGTGTTCGCGCAGGATGAATGGGATATCACGCCGCAATGGGCCGCCTATGTCGGCGCGCGCTGGGAAGGAATCCGCACCACCAGCGACCGTCCGACCGGCACGATTTCCAACACCAGCAGCGTGTTCAGCCCGCTGCTGCACGGCGTCTGGCGCATCCCCGGTTTTACCAAGGACCAGGTGCGCATGAGCCTGACCAAGAGTTATAAATCGCCTAATGTGCAAGACCTGATCGCCGTGCCGGCCCTTTCTCGCCTGAACAGCGCGACCAGTCCGGACCGCACCGGCAACCCGAACCTGAAACCGGAACTGGCGACCGGCCTGGACCTGGCATATGAACATTACCTGGGCCGCAGCGGCATCCTCAGCGCCAGCGCCTTCGTGCGCGACATCGACAACCTGATCCGCCGCCAGTTGAGCCAGCCCGGCCCGCCGGATGCGCGCTGCGCCGCCGCGCCGGAGAGCCGCTGCTGGGTCTCGACGCCGACCAACATCGGCCACGCCCGCACCAGCGGCATCGAGCTGGAGGCGAAATTTCAATTGGTCGAACTGTTCGAAGATGCGCCGGCGATCGATTTCCGCAGCAATTACAGCCATTTCTGGTCCAGGGTCGACGGCATTTCCGGCCCGGACAACCGGCTCGACCAGCAACCGAAGCAGACCGCCAATATCGGCCTCGATTACAGGATGAAGGCGCTGCCGCTGACGCTGGGCGGCAGTTTCAACTGGACGCCGCCGATCCGCGTGATGACCAGCGAGAGCGTGACGGCGCAAACCGTCCAGCGGCAAGTGGTGGAAACGAGCCGCAAGCGCGTGCTGGACATGTACGCGCTGTGGAAAATGACGCCGCAGACGCAGTTGCGCATTTCCGCCAGCAACCTGCTGGCCGATGATGCCAGCGGCGACAACCTGGTTTACACTAGCAAGCCGCCCGAACTCGGGCTGGCGCAAATGTCCAGCAGTCTCAACCCTACTTACACGGTATGGAGCGTGCGGCTGGAAACCAAATTCTGACAAGGAGATGAAGTGAAACGTACCCTGCTGAGCACCCTGGCCCTGAGCATGATGACCGCCTTCGCGCAGGCCGCCGATCCGGCCCCCGCGTCCGGCATCGACACCCAGTACATCGACGCCGGCGTGCGCGCGCAGGACGATTTCTTCACATACCTGAACGGCCAGTGGCTCAAAACGGCGCAGATCCCGGCCGACAAGGCCAGCTGGGGTTCGTTCGCCAAGCTGCGCGACGACACCTTGCCGCAACTGCGCGACATCATCGACGATGTCGCCGCGCGCAAGCACAAGCCAGGCAGCGACGAGCAAAAGATCGCCGATCTGTACGGCAGCTTCATGGACGAAGCGGCGCTGGAAAAACTGGGCGTCAAGCCGCTGACGGCCGAATTGAACGGCATTCGTTCGATCAAGAACAAGCAAGCCTTTCCCGGCCTGATTGCCCACCTGGACCGCATCGGCGTGGCCACGCCATATGGCGTCTATGTCGGCCAGGATGCGCGCGACTCCACCAAATACGCGGCCTACGTCACGCAAAGCGGACTCGGATTGCCGGACCGCGATTACTACCTGAAAAAGGACGACGCCAAGCTCGTCGCCGTGCTGGCGCAATATCAAGTCCATATCGCACGCATGCTGAAACTGGCCGGGCACAAGGATGCCGACGCTTCCGCTCAAGCCATCGTCGCGCTGGAAACCGCGCTGGCCGAAGTGCAGTGGACCAAGGTCGAGAACCGCGACCCGGTCAAGCGCTACAACAAGACCGACATTGCGAAACTGGCCGAGCTGGCGCCCGGCTACGACTGGAACAGCGCGATGGCGACCGCCGGCGTGGCCAGCAAGATCGGCTACGTGATCGTCAGCCAGCCGAGCTACCTGAAGGCTTACGCCGAACTGACCGGCAAGTTCGACCTGGCGACGTGGAAAGCGTATTTCGAATGGCAAGTGCTGCGCGAAGCGGCTCCTTACCTTTCCAAAGCTTTCGCCGACGCCGACTTCGCCTTCTACGGCACCGTGCTGACCGGCGTGACGGAACAGCAGCCGCGCTGGAAACGCGGCGTGGCCGTGGTGGAAGGATCGATCGGCGAGGGCTTAGGTAAACTGTACGTGGCCAAGCACTTCCCGCCCGAGCGCAAGGCGCGCATGGAGCAACTGGTGCAAAACCTGATGGCCGCCTACAAGGACAGCATCGCCACGCTCGACTGGATGAGTCCCGCGACCAGGCAGGAAGCGCAAGCCAAGCTGGCCAAGTTCACCACCAAGATCGCCTACCCGAACAAGTGGCGCGATTACAGCGCGCTGGCCGTGCACCGCGGCGATTTGGCCGGCAACATGCTGCGCGCCGCCAATTTCAGCTACAACCGCGGCATCGCCAAGCTGGGCAACCCGGTCGACCGCGAAGAATGGGGCATGACGCCGCAGACCGTCAACGCATACTATCGCCCGACCGCGAACGAGATCGTGTTCCCGGCCGCGATCCTGCAGCCGCCATTCTTCGACGCGCGCGCCGACGACGCGGCCAATTACGGCGCGATCGGCGCCGTGATCGGCCACGAAATCAGCCACGGCTTCGATGACAAGGGCAGCCAGTCGGACGGCGACGGCAACCTGCGCGACTGGTGGAGCGCCGAAGACCGCGCCAACTTCAAGGCCAAGGCCGACGCGCTGGTGAAACAGTACGACGGCTACAGCCCGCTGCCCGGC
This sequence comes from Pseudomonadota bacterium, assembly GCA_040389645.1. GTDB lineage: Bacteria > Pseudomonadota > Gammaproteobacteria > Burkholderiales > Burkholderiaceae_D > Rugamonas. Next base: position 18,189 of record JAZJZT010000050.1, read on the forward strand.
TACCACGTCAACGGCGCGCTGACCTTGGGCGAAAACATCGCCGACAATTCCGGCGTGGCGATCGCCTACAAGGCTTATAAATTATCGCTGGGCGGCAAGCCGGCGCCGGTGATCGACAACCTGACGGGCGAGCAGCGCTTTTATATGGGCTTTGGCCAGGTCTGGCGCAGCAAGATGCGCGAAGCGCAGCAGATCGTGCAAATCAAGACCGACCCGCACGCCCCCGGCCAGTTCCGCGCCAACGGCACGATGAAAAACCAGCCCGGCTTCTACGAAGCGTTCGGCGTCAAGGAAGGCGACCAGATGTACCTGGCGCCGGAGCAGCGCGTCATTATCTGGTAAGGCACTGCCGGCCCGGAAACGGCAGACGCTTTAGTTAAGACCACAGGCCCGTAAGCTGTCATTCCCGCGCAGGCGGGAATCCCATCCCGCTGTGCCGTCTGTAAAACAAAATGGGATTCCCGCTTTCGCGGGAATGACAGCTCTTGCCTGTAGCCTGAATAAGCACCAACGCCATTCCGCCCGCCCAGTTTTCCTTATCCCGCACCCCCACCATGTGCTAGAGTCAAAAACTCGTCCCAAAGCACGAGAATCATCGCCACAACGAGAGAGGATCAGCCTGTGAAACGACATTTGTTAAGTGCAGTAACCATGAGCCTGCTGGCCGGCGCGACCGGCGCCGCCGTTGCCGGCGACGTGGCCGCGGCCACCAGCCAGGCCGGCGGCAAACTTACCTCCGGCATCGCGGTCGAATACATCGACCCGGCGGTGCGCGCGCAAGACGATTTCTTTACTTACCTGAACGGCAAATGGCTGGCCACGACGGACATCCCGGCCGACAAATCAAGCTGGGGCACCTTCGCCAAGCTGCACGACGACCTGCAACCGCAACTGCGCGCCATCATCGAACACGCGGCCGCCAATCCGAATTCGGGCGCGGACGCCCAGCGCATCGGCGACTTCTACGCCAGCTTCCTCGATGAAGCGAAACTCGAACAACTGGGCATCAGCCCCCTGCAAGCGGAACTGGCGAAGATCGCCGCGCTGCAAGACAAGAAGCAACTGCCGGCCCTGATCGCGCACTACAACCAGGTCGGCATCGGCGCGCCGATCGACCTCGGCGTCCACCAGGACAACAAGGATTCGACCAAGTACGTGGTCGACTTCGTGCAGAGCGGCCTGGGCCTGCCGGACCGCGACTATTACCTGAAAAAGGACGATGCCAAGCTGGCCGACGCGCTGGCGAAATACGAGCAGCACATCGTCAAGATGCTGACGCTGGCCGGCGACCAGAACGCCACTGCCAAGGCGCGCGCCATCATCGCGCTGGAAACGGAACTGGCGCAAGCCCAGTGGAGCAAGGTCGAATTGCGCGACCCGGTGAAAGCCTACAACAAGGTCGAGATCGCCAAGCTGAACGCGCTGACGCCCGGCTACGACTGGAAATCCTACCTGGACGCGCTGAAGATCACTGGCAAGGTCAATTACGTGATCCTGAGCCAGCCGAGTTATTTGAAGGCCGTCAGCGCGATCATTGCGAAGACGCCGCTCGACACCTGGCAAGCCTATTTCCAGTGGCATACGATCAGCGCCAACGCGCCGTATCTCTCTAAAGCCTATGTCGACGAAAACTTCGCGTTTTATGGCACCGTGCTGAGCGGCGCGACCGAGATGCGTCCGCGCTGGAAACGCGGCGTCAGCACCGTCGAAGGCGCGCTCGGCGAGACCGTCGGCAAGCTGTATGTCGAGCAGAATTTCCCGGCCGAGCGCAAGGCGCGCATGGAAGCGCTGGTCAGCAACCTGCTGGCGGCCTATAAACAAAGCATCAACACGCTCGACTGGATGAGCCCGGCCACCAAGAAGCAGGCGCAAGCCAAGCTGGCCAAGTTCACCACCAAGATCGGCTACCCGAACAAGTGGCGCGATTATTCGGCGCTGACGGTGGCCAAGGATGACCTGGTGGGCAACGTGGCGCGCTCGCACCAGGCCGACTACGACAAGGAAATCAATAAACTCGGCAAGCCGATCGACCGCGACGAATGGGGCATGACGCCGCAAACGGTGAACGCCTACTACAACCCGGAAATGAACGAGATCGTGTTCCCGGCCTCGATCCTGCAACCGCCGTTCTTCGACGCCGGCGCGGACGACGCCGTCAATTACGGCGCGATCGGCGCCGTGATCGGCCATGAAATCAGCCACGGCTTCGACGACCAGGGCGCGCAGTATGACGGCAACGGCAACCTGCGCGACTGGTGGACCAAGGCCGACCACAAGAATTTCGCCGCGAAGACCAAGATGCTGGTGGCGCAATACAACGCCTTCAGCCCGCTGCCCGGCTACAGCGTCAACGGCGAGCTGACCCTGGGCGAGAACATCGCCGACAATTCCGGCGTGGCGATCGCCTATAAAGCCTATAAATTGTCACTGCACGGCAAGCCGGCGCCGGTGATCGACGGCTTGACGGGCGACCAGCGCTTCTTCATGGGCTTTGCGCAGGTATGGCGCATGAAGATGCGCGAACCGGAACAGATCTCGCGCATCAAGACCGACCCCCACTCGCCAGGCCAGTTCCGCGCCAACGGCACCATGCGCAACCAGCCGGGCTTTTATGAAGCGTTCAAGGTCAAGCAGGGCGACAAGATGTACCTTGCACCGAAGGACCGCGTGATCATGTGGTAAGCGCTGTGTGGGGCTTGTAGACAGATCCCGGAGTCGCAGCCTTGTCGTCCCCGCGAAGGCGGGGACCCATACTGAGTCTCCATCCTGAACGGCAATGTTCACGTCGCGGACTTTTTAATTACGCCCGGTGCCCAGCCTGCAGGCGAAAAAAAACCGCTCAGCGAGCGGTTTTTTCACGAGTCAGAACGATCAGGCTTTAGGCGCAGCAGCCGGTGCGGCTGCAGGGGCTTCGGCTGGCGCAGCAGCAGGAGCGGCCGCTGGTGCCGGCGCTGCCGGTTCCTTGAACTTGCCGCCGGATTTATTGGCCATGTAGACCACGGCGCGGGCAACTTCAACTTCATCGAGATCAGGATTGCCGCCTTTGGCCGGCATCGCGCGCAAACCTTCCACCGCGTGTTTCAGCACCGTGTCGTAACCTTGCGCAATGCGCGGACCCCAGGCGCCGGCATCGCCGACTTTAGGCGCGCCCGCCGCGCCGCTGCCGTGGCAAGCCGCGCAGGTCGAGGTGTACACCGCTTCGGCAGCCTGGAAGACTTTAGGCGCGTTGGCATCTTTCAGCGTGAAGCCGACATCGGCCACCGGACGCACGCGCACATCGACCGATTGCGCGGACTGGCTCTCGGAGCCGGCGCCGGTCAGCTTGGTGGCGGTAACGTATTGCACCAGCAGGGCGATGCCCAGCACGGTCAACAGGAAAAAGCCGACAACTGCGGCAACAAGTTGCTTAGGCGTTCTGATGGCGGATTCGTGGCTCATGGTTTCCTTAATACAATTTTTCGAAACGGGTGACGGCGTTGTCGTTTTTGCATGTAACTAAAGCAAACCCTCGCCAAACCCGCGATTATAGACGTAAAAGGTGCTCATTGGAATCCGAAACAATGGGAATGCGACACTTTCCATGGACGCGCCGAAGGAAAACCGGTATCCTTCAGTCACTTCAGACATTTCCCCGCGCGGCTGTAGCTCAGTGGATAGAGTATTGGCCTCCGAAGCCAAGGGTCGTGGGTTCGATCCCCGCCAGCCGCACCAGTAAAATCAATGACTTAGCTGATTTTTTACTAGCTAATTTCCCCGCTGTTAATTCCGAGCTTAATCAGTCGCTGGCGATGTTCTCGATCGTTGCTGAGATAAAACGTCTCGCCTTCCGGCATTGTCAGTCCGTTCAACCATAAGCAAGCGACGAGCGGTTCGTCTTGGGGGCGGACCCCGTACGTGGTCCGACCCCAAGCGGTGCAGCATGCGTCGTTGCTAAAGCTTGCGGGGTAAGCTCGACCTTTCCCCATCATCCGTGATGAACTTGTTTGTCCGGATGGCAGACCGGCCCCCGGAGTTTCCCAAGTTTCAGTAGGTGTAGAACATGCGCTGGATTTCCTTGCTGTCGCTGGTCCTGGTCAGGGCCAGCATCAGCAGGATGCGCGCTTTTTGCGGGTTCAGCGTGTCGGACACGACGAAGTCCAGCGCGTCGTCGTTAGCTTCGCCGTTGCGCGCCACGATGCCCTGGCCGACCCGGCTGGCGCGCACGATCAGCACGCCGTTCTTGCGCGCCGCGCTCAGCGCCGGCGTCATCTTGACCGGCAGGCTGCCGTCGCCCACGCCGGCGTGGATGATGCCCTTGGCGCCGCCCGCCACCACCGCGTTAAGCGCCACCGGGGTCACATTGGCATAGCCGTACACGATGTCGACCTGCGGCAGGCTGTTCAGGTTGCTGATGTCGAACTCGGTGTCGGCCGTGTGCTTGCGCGTGCTGGTGTGGTAGAAGTAGGGGTGGTTGCCCTGGATGTAGCCCAGCATGCCCAGTTCCTGCGTCTTGAAGCTGTCCAGGGTCGAGGTGTTGGTCTTGGTGACGTCGCGCGCGCCCTGGATCTGGTCGTTCAAAGCCACTAGCACGCCCTTGCCGATGGCTTCCTTGCTGGCCGCCAGCAGCACCGCGTTGTACAGGTTGATCGGGCCGTCCGCCGACAGCGCGGTGCCCGGACGCATGGCGCCGACCAGCACCACCGGCTTGTGGCTCTTCACCACCATGTCGAGGAAGTAGGCGGTCTCTTCCAGCGTGTCGGTGCCGTGGGTGATGACGATGCCGTCGACGTCCGGCTGCGCCAGCAGCGTGTTGACGCGCTTGGCCAGCACCAGCCAGTGTTCGTTGCTCATGTTTTCGCTGGCGATCTGGAACACTTGCTCGCCCTTGACTTGCGCCACCTTGGCCAGTTCCGGCACGGCCTGGATCAGGCGGTCGACCCCGACTGTAGCGGCGGTGTAGCCGACCGTGGTGGTGCTGGTGGCCCCGCTGCCGGCGATGGTGCCGCCGGTGGCCAGGATGGTCACGTGGGCCGATGGCGCGGCGTCAGCGGCGCGGACCGCTGGAACGGCCCCGGCCAGCAGCGCCAGGGTGCACAGCGCTGACAACAAACGGGAGGAAATAGGAACGAACATAGAGTCTCCAAGAGAGATAAGGGGGATGGAATAGGGTCTGATCCCGAAAGGGACCAAACCCCGGTGGTGCTTTGTGGGTTTTATTCGCCGAGATATCAGAACTTATGCCGGATCCCGACCGCCAGTGCTCGCGATCCATCTCCAGCAGCCGGCGCGCTGCCGCCGCTGGAGGCATCGCCCACCACATTGGTGGCGGCCAGCTCGTTGCGGATGGTGCCGAATGAGCTGTAGAGGTTGGTGCGTTTGGAAAGAGTGTAGGTATAGCCCACCGCAAGCTGTTTTCCGCCCCGCTGGGTCGCGGAACGGTCCTGCTTTTTCACATACGAGGCCAGCAGCTTGCCCTGTCCGAGCGGCACGGAGGCTCCCAGCAGGAAGTCGCGGAAATCGCCGCCGCCGTCGTTCTTTTCGGTTTCAAACGCGGCGTGCACGGTCGCGGGGCCGAAGTTGTAGCTGGCACCCAGCAGGACCGCTTTCATCGTATTGAAAGAAGTGACCTTCAGGCTGTCATATGCCAAGGTTCCCACCAACGGGCCCGCGGCGTAGTCGATGGAAAAAGCGAGGGTACGGCCCAAGGTGCTATCGCCGGGCTGTTCGCCAAAACCATACATCACGGTGGCCGACAGTCCATTCAGCTTGGGCGTTGCGTAGCTGATGGTGTTGTTGGTACGTGCTGTGCCGATGCTCATCAGGTTGGTGGCGGCACCGGTAAAGCCGGTTTCAAAGGGGTCGATGCCGTCCAGCGCGATGAAGATCGGGTTGCATTGACGGCCCAGGTTGACGGTGCCGGCGCTGGAAGTCAGGCCGACATAGGCATGGCGGCCGAACAAAGCGCCGTTCTGGCGCGCCTTGCCGGTGTCGAGATCGAGCCCGTTCTCCAGCACGAAGTGGGCGTTGATGCCATTGCCCAGGTCCTCCTGCCCCTTGAAGCCCAGCCGGCTGCCGGACTGCACGCCAGTGGCCAGCTTGGTGACCGCGCCATCGGCGCCCCCTGTTTCGCGGGCGATGCCCGCGTCCAGTATGCCGTAGACGGTGATGCCAGATTGCGCCGAGGCGGCGCCGGCTGCGGAGGCGAGCAAGAGACCAACTGCTAATGATGCTTTCATAAACGATCCAATCAGATTGTGCGATAGGTACAACCACGCGACCGGGCACACTGGGACGCTGCACCCGGAAAATCGAGGGTGCAGCGATACCCGCCGGACCTGCGGGAGCAAGGTCCGGGCTCGGTCAGCCGTGAAATTAGCGATGGAGTGGCGCGCAAGCGGCGCCGCCAGACGGGCGGTGCCGGCGCTTACGTCAAGAAGCTGGCCTGCGCGTTCGGGCGGGAATTACTTTGTTCATTTTTCTTTGTCTCCGTTTTATTTTTAGTAAAAAGCGATTCGAAGCGGATGACCGCCATCGAATATACTTTTCACAACAGAGTTAGCACTATCCGTGCCATGGGAATGGCAAGCCGGAATATTGAATCAAGCCATTGATTACATGAGGTTTTTTTGAGATGGGTGGGGCCAGACGCGGGTGCCCGAGTATGAACTGTCATACTCGGGCCTCGAGCTGAGTATCAATTTCGTTACCGCCGCCGCGATCGAGGGGAAGAGAAAATAGCAGGCCTGCAGGATGCGAGCCGGTGAAGTCTTGCCGTACTTGTTGGCATTACCCCCAGCGGTCCACCTTCCTGAATCGGTAGGCATAAGTGCTCTGATTATCTGGAAAACGTACGGACCCGCAGACTCATTCGAGCCCGACGGTCTTTGACTTGTCGGGCTCGGAGGCGTCTCGCCATGCAAAGAGAGGGTGGATCGTCACCTTACGTGCATCTGATATTTCTAGATTGCCATTAGAATTGTGAACTTTAGAAGTGGCTATTTTCAAGCGAAGAACGCCATGACGAACCTCATGCCTGAAAGCTGCGAATGGCACCAGCCCCAGATTTTGCTGTCCTCTTCAACGCGACGCCTGCTGCCTGTATGGTGATGGCTCCGGATTTTACTATCGTCGCCGTCAATGACGCGCATTTGGAAGCGACCGGTGCCGTGCGTGAAAATATTGTCGGACGCGACATCTTCGACGCATTCCCCGCCAATCCCGGCCATCTCGATGACGACGGCGTGTTCAACGTGCGCGCCTCGATGCTGCGTGTATTGCAGACCAGGCAGCCCGATATCATGCCGATCCAGCGCTACGATGTGCCAATCCAGGGCCGGCCGGAAGTCGGATTTACGATGCGCTACTGGAAGCCAGTGCACTTCCCGGTCCTCGACGCTCGGGGAGAAGTCGCCTACATTGTCCAGCACGTCGAAAACGTAACGCAGGCAATGACCGATACGGAGCACGCCAATAAGATGCGCGCCGAGATTTCGGTTCAAGCCCAGCAAATTAGCGGTCTGCGCTATATCGCCGACCTGTTTGAGCAGGCGCCGGCATTTATGGCGGTGCTGACGGGCCCCGAACACCGAGTCGCTTTCGTCAACAGCGGTTATCTGAAGCTGATTGGTTACCGCGACATCATTGGCAAGACTGTGGCCGAAGGTTTACCGGACGCCACGGATCAAGGCTACGTCACGCTGCTTGACCACGTGTTTCGCAGCGGCGAAGCCTATGCAGCCGACGGCGCCAAGTACGAGGTCCAGGCCATGCCTGGTGGCCCGGTCAACGAACGCTTTGTCGACTTCGTGTTCCAACCGATCCGCGACGTTCAGGGCGAGCTGAACGGCATTTTAGTGCAGGGGGTGGACGTTACCGAACGGGTGCTCAACGAGAATCGCCGCAATGCGCTGATCAGATTCACTGAGGCAGTGCGCGACCTCAGGGCACCCGAGGACATCATTTTCCAGGCCTGCGTCATCCTGGGCGAAACCCTCGGCGTATGCCGGGTCGGCTATGGGACCATTGATCCGGTGGCTGAGACACTGACGGTGGCACGCGACTGGAACGCGCGCGGGGTGGCCTCTTTGGCCGGCACGCTGAATTTGCGCGATTATGGGTCCTTCATCGACGACCTGAAGCTGGGCAAGTTCATCGCCATTGACGATGTTGAGCAGGATCTCCGCACGCGCGAAGCGGCTGCGGCACTCAAGGAACGAAGTGCGGGTTCCTTCGTCAACGTACCGGTGAAGGAAGACGACCGCCTGGTTGCAGTCATGTTCATCAACAATTCGGATGCGCGCGAATGGCTGGCTGAAGACCTGGCCTTGATCAAAGACATTGCGGAGCGCACCAGAACCGCCAGCGAGCGGTTGCGCAGTGAGATGGCGATGCGTTTAAGTGAAGCCAAATTCCGGACTATCACGGACGCGATGCCCCAAATGGTCTGGTCGACCCGGCCTGACGGCTTCCACGACTACTACAATGACCAGTGGTACCGCTTCACAGGCGTTCGCTACGGCTCTACCGACGGCGATGGCTGGAATGATTTGTTCCACCCTGACGAGCAGCAGTTGGCCTGGGCGAAATGGCGCCACTCGTTACACACCGGAGAGACCTATGAGGTCGAATACCGGTTGCGTCACCACTCCGGCGACTACCGCTGGGTGCTGGGACGCGCCCAACCGGTATTCGGGGAGGGGGGTAAGATCGTACGCTGGATGGGCACTTGCACGGACATTCATGCGCAAAAGCTGGCCGAAGAAGCATTGCGTCGAGAGAGTCTGCGCAAGGACGAGTTTTTGGCGATGTTAGCCCACGAGCTACGCAATCCACTGGCTCCAATCAGTACCGCAGCACAGTTGATCAAGCTGCCCGGGGCAGACGCCAGGCGGATTGCGCATGCTGGCGACATTATCGAGCGTCAAGTGAAGCACATGGTCACCATTGTCGACGACCTGCTTGACGTTTCAAGGGTGACGCGCGGTTTGGTGCAAATTCAGCAGACAGCTCTTGACCTGAAAAGCGTCATCAACGGCGCGATCGAACAGGTCCAGCCTTTGATCCAGGCACGTCGCCACGAATTGTTACTGAGAATCACGCCGCAGCGCACAGTGGTGCTGGGCGACCGCACCCGACTGATCCAGGCACTGTCCAATGTGCTCAACAACGCTGTCAAATACACACCGCCCAGCGGTCACATCGCGCTCGAACTCGATGTGATGGAGGGGCGCGCGCGCATAACTATTGCCGACAACGGAATCGGTATCGAGCCGGAATTGTTACCGCTGGTTTTCGACTTGTTCACGCAGGCAGAACGCACGCCAGACCGCGCACAGGGCGGCTTGGGCCTCGGTCTGGCGTTGGTCAAGAGCATCGTCGAACTACATGGCGGCTTCGTCCAAGTGGCTAGCGAAGGCGCAAGCAAGGGAAGCAGCTTCGCAATTACGCTGCCGTTGCTGGCGACAGAAGATGAAACACCGGGCGGCGCGCCGGTACTTGAACCCAAGCACGAAGACGCCGGTCTGCGCGTGCTCATTGTGGACGATAACCAAGATGCCGGCACCATGCTGGGGTACATGCTTGAAGCGGCGGGTTACCTGGTGCGAGTGGAAGGCGATGCCGCCAATGCGCTACGGGCAACGCAGGAGGTCGATGTCGACGTATTCATACTGGACATTGGACTCCCCGACATGGATGGCTATGAACTGGCGCGTCGCCTACGTGCCGATGCGAGCACTGCAGGCGCTACCATCATCGCCCTGACCGGCTACGGCCAGTCACAGGATCGCGAGTTATCCCATTCTGCTGGATTTGACCACCATTTTGTAAAGCCGGCTGACCATAAGGAACTACTACGTATTCTCACAGGCGTGGCAACCAACCGAAAGGCAAAGACCAATCATTAGCCCTTTCTTCGTGTCAAGACCTCTCATCTATTTCAGGGCCGCTACCAGACACCCAATCACGTCCAGATCACCGGGATGGGCGGCGGTGTGGCGGGATTCAGGGCTTTTAAGCTATCGTCACTCACCGATAACTCGCCTCAATCCTGGCCGCCTCGCCACTCTGCCTGATCGCATTGATCGCCGCATTCATATCCTCGATGAAGGCGGCCTTGTAGGGCGGATTGTTGCTGGCGCTGTAGCCGATATAGGTCTCTTCGCGCGACAGTTCGACCGCCTCGTGCAGTGTAATTGTGAAGTGTTCGGCCATCCGCAAGCGCTTGGCCGAATACAGTGCCGCCGCGCGGTCGCTGGCGTAGCAGTCGATTCGCTTCAGGGCGAGCTTTTTCAGGTTGGTCTCATTGCCCTTGGCCGCTTGCAGGTTCACCGTTCCGGCCCGCGCCGCCTCGGCCAGGCGCTCGGACAGCAGGAAGCCGGCATTGACTCCTATCGTCAGGCCGGCGAAATCGTCGGGGAAGACCCGGTGCGGCTTCTGCATGATGTCGTCGTTGCAAAACAGTACCACCGTCTCGCGGTACAGCGGCACGGAATAAGTCTGGATGTAGGTGCGTTCTTTTTTCAGGCCGGGCGGGAACAGGGCGAAGGCATTTCCGTGTTCCAGGTCCGACAAGCCGCGTTTCCATGGACGTGGCAGCAGTTCGATAGCGTAGCGCGGCGCGAGCCGCCTGGCGGCCAGCTTCAGCATGTCCACGTACATGCCCTTGAACTGGCCGTCTTCGACGAAGCAGTAGGGGGCATAATCGTCGTCGCCGTACAGGATCACGCGCTCGGCGGCCAGGCCTGAGTCGAGCGCCAGCATTCCCAGGCACAGGACAGACAGGGACAGCAGGGTGGCTCGTCGCTTCATGAATGGATCTACGCCGCTAATCAGCTGTCGCCGGACGCGATACTGTTGATTCACAAAGGTAACAGAATTTGTCCGCGGCGGGCGTATCGGCGCAGTTTGTCATTTTTTCAGTGAAAAACCGGCGTCCTTTCTCGTGCATCGATGTGCAGGCGCGCCGGCCCGGAACAGGGACGCGGCGCGCCTGCGGATTTACGTCATCAGAAGCTGAATCCCAGGCTGCCGGCGGTGCGGAAGCTGTTCAGGAACTGGAAGCGGGCGGTGCCCGTTTCAGTCTGGGCTTGCAGCGGTGCGCCCAGGCCCATCACCTGGCCGCCAGCGCCGCTGTAGACCGGCCAGTTCGGCAGGCCGGCGCCGTTCGGCGTGCCGGTCTTGGCGAAGTTGGTCCAGAACGAGGCCATCGTGTTGGCCATCGCCACATCCGTGGCATCCGGCGCGCCGTGCCCGTTCGGCACCAGGTTCTGGAACACGTACGGCACTTCGGACACGTGGATCGGCAGCGGGTTATAGGCCGAGGTCTGGCTAAAGTAATAGGAATAGACCGGCGCGTGGCCCGTCTGCTTTTGCAGGTTCTGCATCTTCCAGGTCTGCGAGGAGATGATCAGGTCGCCGGCCAGCAGCGTTTCCGACTGCTTGGCCTGGGCATCGGTGGTGGCGGGATAATATTGCAGGAAAGTGTTGATATTGTTCGCGCCGAACGCCGACGTTGCCGCCGCAATAAAATGCTCCTTGGTGTCGCTCGGGATGCCGACCGGGGCGGCGAAGATCGTGCCTTCGTTGGCGTTGATGCCCGCCAATAAGGGCACATCGTTTTGCAGGCCGGCGGCGAAGCGAGAGTATGGATCGGACGGCAAGACATAACCGTCGACGCTCGGGTTATACGCCGGTTCGGTCGGGTCGGCCATCAGTTGGGAGGCGGCCACGTTGCGCAATCCCGCCAGCGTGGTGACACCGAGGCCGGCGCCGAGCTGGGAGCCGATCTGCATGGCGGCGGCATGCGGTTTCATGATGCCTTTTTGCGTTTCCCAGAAGGCTCCGCTTTCGGCGATCGCCTTGTTGAACGTGCCCTTGGCCAGCGGGGAAGCCAGCAGGATGCCGACCGAGTGGGCGCCGGCCGATTCGCCGAACACGGTGACATTGGCCGGATCTCCGCCAAACGCGGTGATATTATTTTTGACCCATTGCAGGGCGGCGACCTGGTCTTGCAGGCCGTACATGCCGGACGATTTGTTGCCGGATTCGACATCGAGGTCCTGGCGCGCCAGGAAGCCGAACACGCCCAGGCGGTAGTTGATCGAGACGACGATCACGCCTTTCTTTGCCAGATTCGCGCCTTCCCAGCGTGGATCGCCGGACGTGCCGAACTGAAAACCGCCGCCGTGGATCCAGACCATCACGGGACGGCGCTCGGACATGTTTTTGGCGCCGGTCCAGACGTTGAGGAACAGGCAGTCTTCATTGGCCTTGCTGTTGTCGACCGGGCCGAAGGCGGTACCCTGCCAGCAGGTGTTGCCGTACTGTGTCGCGTCGCGGATGCCGGCCCAGTGCGGCGCGGCTTGCGGCGACTTCCAGCGCAGGCTGCCCACCGGCGGCGCCGCGTACGGGATGCCTTTATAGCTGACGATGCCGGCGGCGTCCGGCGCGCTGCCGGCCAGCGTGCCCGATGCGACGACGGCATAGGTATTGGCGGCGGCGCTGGTGCCGACTGTCGCGGCCAGCTTGGTGCCGGCCGCGGCGGGGGCCGCGTCCGGCGCTTGCCCGCCGCAGGCGCTCAACAGGCCTGCTGCGAACAGCAATGGGGGTGCACAACGAAGCGTCTTGCTTGTTACCATGTTTCATCTCCTGGGTTTAATGTGAACAACTGTTTTACTAGGAACATGACGAGCCAGGCCGCCGTACGGGCCGGCATGGAGCTGTGAGGCCGGGGAATAATAAAAAAAAGTCAACGTCCGTGATAGCTGCCAAAAATCGGGCAGCGATGCGCTATCGGCATCGCTGCCGCGCACCGCGGCACGGCTTGACCGGTTCTTCCCCGCTTGGTGCACGGCAAGAATAGAAGCCTCGGCGAAGGGGAGGAAGATGGCGGTTCGCTACAACTGATAGCGGACTTGGTATCGGGCTGTGCCGCTCACGAAAAAATCGTTTGCATCGCGCTCGGCGAATATGGTAACGTTAACTTATTGGATGCGCAGACACAGGGGAAGCAAGTGAACGATACCAAAACCGCCAGGACCGGCGAATCGCAAATGACGCTGCACGACGTGGCGCAGCAAGCCGGCGTGTCGGTGATGACGGTCTCGCGCGCGCTCAGCGGCGAAGGCTACGTGGCTGAGAAAACCCGCCAGAAGGTGATGGCGGCGGTGGCGCAACTCGGTTACACGCCGAACCTGTCGGCCAAGATCATGAAGGGTAGCCGCACCAACGTGGTGGGGGTGCTGGTCAACGATTTGCAGTCGACCGTCATCAACGAGATCATCGGCGCGCTCAGCGTCACGCTGCGCAAGAGCGGCATGGATTTGATCATTTATAACTCGATCGACGATATCGGCGCGTCGAGCCGCAGCGGCGTCAACCGGATGATGCGCAGCCTGTGCGACGGCCTGCTGTTCGTGCTGCCGCGCCTGACCGAGGGATATATCGGGCAGCTGGAAAAGAGCACGCAGCCGGTGGTGCTGGTCAATTATTCGCGCACCGATACGAGCTTGCCGGTGGTGCGCGGCGGGAACCACGCCGGCGGCCTGGCGGCGGTGCGGCACCTGCTGGAACTGGGTCACCGTCGCATCGGCTATATCGCCGGCTCGGCCTACACGGGCCAGAGCCGCGAACGCCAGCGCGGCTATACCGATGGATTGAAGGAGGGCGGCATCGCGCCCGATCCGAAACTGGTGGTGCAGGGCGATTTCGGCCGCCGCTCCGGTTTTAATGCGGCCGGCAAGCTGCTGGAACTGGGCGACGCGCCGACGGCGATCTTCGCCGGCAACGACGACATGGCCTTCGGCGCGATCGACGCTGTGCGCGCGCAGGGCTTGCGCGTGCCGGAAGATATCTCCGTGATCGGCTTCGATGATATTCCGACGGCGGCGCAAGTGCACCCGGCGCTGACGACCTTGCGCCAGCCGCTGGCCGAGATCAGCGAGGCGGCGGTGCGCGAACTGATGCGCCGCATCACCGGCGCCGACGGCCAGCAGCACCGCATCGAATTCCCGTGCGAACTGGTGGTGCGCGATTCGACCGCGCGCGCGCCGTCCGTATCCCGCCCCGCGAGCCGCAAGCGCAACAGCGCCGCAGCCTGACGATGGATGCCGCCATGTCCGCCTCCTTCGTCACGCCGTCTCTGTCGCGCGCGCAGCGCGTGCGCCGCGAATGGACCCGCAACCGCAGCGTGTACCTGATGCTGGCGCCGGTGCTGGCCTACTTCATCGTGTTTCATTACGTGCCGATGTATGGCACCATCATCGCCTTCAAGGATTTCAATCCGGCCAGTGGCATCGGCGGCAGCGAGTGGGTGGGCCTGGACTGGTTCCGCCAGTTCTTCAGCAGCCTGTATTTCGAGCGCGTGATCGTCAACACGCTGCTGCTCAATGTGTACGACGTGCTGCTTGGCTTCCCGGCGCCGATCCTGCTGGCGCTGCTGATGAACGAGTTGACCAGCCACCGCTTCCGCCAGTTCGTGCAGACGGTGACGTACCTGCCGCATTTCATTTCCGTCGTCGTCGTGGCCGGCATGCTGCTCGATTTCCTGGCGCGCGACGGCGTCATCAACAATATCCTGGCGGCCTTCGGCGCCACGCCGGACGCGATCATGAACAACCCGGGCTGGTTCCGCAGCGTCTACGTCGGTTCCGAGATCTGGCAGAGCGTCGGCTGGGGTTCGATCATCTATCTCGCCGCTCTGGCCGGCATCAACCCGACCCTGTACGAGGCGGCCCGCATCGATGGCGCCAACCGCTGGCAGCAGATGCGCCACATCACCTTGCCCGGCCTGCTGCCGATCATCGCGACCCTGCTGATCCTGCGCCTGGGCCAGTTGATGTCGGTCGGCTTCGAAAAGGTGATCCTGCTTTACAACCCGAGCACGTATGAAACGGCGGACGTGATCTCGACCTATGTCTACCGGCACGGCATCCTGGACGCGAACTACAGTTACGCGGCGGCGGTCGGCCTGTTCAACTCGGCGCTGGCGATGGTGTTGCTGGTGGTGGCCAACAAATTGAGCCGGCGCTGGTCCGGTAACAGCATCTGGTGACGACGATGAAAACCCATGCGATCGATGAAGCCGTGGCACTGCCCGCGGCGCGCACCTGGCGCCCGCGCCAGGGCTGGGCCGGCGCCCTGTTCGACACGGCCAACGTGGCGCTGCTGCTGGCGCTGTGCTTTGTCACCTTCTATCCGTTTTATTATGTGCTGATCGCGTCGCTGAGCGACCCGGTCGAACTGATGTCGTACCGCGGCCTGATGCTGCTGCCGCGCGGCTTTTCGCTGGAAGCGTTTCACCGCGTCTGGGACAACCCGATGGTGCGCAGCGGCTTTTTCAATACGATGCTCATCGTCGTCGGCGGCACCGCACTGAACCTGGTGCTGACCAGCTTTGGAGCATACGCCTTGTCGCGCGGCCGGCTGGCGCTGGAAAAACCGCTGCTGCTGCTGGTCGTGTTCACGATGTTCTTCAGCGGCGGGCTGGTGCCGAATTACCTGTTGATCCGCGACCTGGGCCTGCTCAATTCGCGCTGGGCGGTGATCCTGCCGTTCGCCGTCAGCGCCTGGAATCTGATCATCCTGCGCAGCGCCTTCAACGCCGTGCCCAAGGATTACGAGGAAGCCGCACGCATCGACGGCGCTGGCGATTTCACGATCCTGTTGCGCGTCTATATCCCGCTGTGCATGCCGACGCTGGCCGTGGTCGGCCTGTTCTACGGCGTCAGTCACTGGAACGGCTATTTTTATTCGATGATCTACCTGTCCGACCGCGAACTGTTCCCGATCCAGCTCGTCTTGCGCGAAATCCTCGTCTCCGGCAGCACGGACTCGATGATGACGGGAGAGGCGATCGGCCGCGAAGCACTGAGCAACACGATCAAGTACGCCACTGTCGTGGTGGCGACCTTGCCGGTGCTGGCCGTCTATCCCTTCCTGCAGCGATACTTTGTAAAAGGCGTGCTGGTCGGAGGTGTCAAGGAATGAAGACGATGACTTTACGCGCGCTGTTGCGCCTGTCTGTGATAACGTTAACGGTTTCAGGCGCGAGTGCCGCCGCGCAGGCCGCCGAAGCATTGACACTGCCGATCGTGCACCAGCCGCTGCATCTGAGCTGGTTCGCCAACTTCAACGGCAAGGCGGCCGTTTCTCTGAAATCGTACGGCGAGCAGAGCGCCTACCAGTTGCTGGCCGAGCGCACCGGCATCACGGTCGACTTCCAGCATCCGCCGCTGGGCGCGGAGCGCGAGCGTTTTAATTTGCTGCTGGTGTCCGGTAATTTCCCGGACGTGATCGAGGCCGACTGGTTCGGCTATCCGGGCGGTTCAAGCAAGGCGCTGAAGGATGGCGTCATCGTCCCGCTCAACGACCTGATACGCCGCTACGCACCGAACCTGCAGGCGCTGCTCGATGCGAACTCGGACATGTACCGGCAAATCTCGACCGACGACGGCACCATCTATGCTTTCCCGATGCTGCGGCTGGACCCGCAGGTGCGCAGCATCTGGGGCCCGCAAGTGCGCACCGACTGGCTGAAGAAACTGGGCCTCGCGACACCCACCACGCTCGACGAGTGGCACACGGTGCTGCATGCCTTCAAGACGCGCGACCCGAACGGCAACGGCCGCGCCGATGAAATTCCGTTTTCGGCGCTGACCATCCCCGGCGAAAAAACCGTGCCCGGCCTGCCGCCGCCGATGTGGATTTTTCTTGGCGCCTTTGGCCTGGCGCCGGATTTTTACCAGGTGAATGGCAAGGTCCATTACAGCCCGGTCGAGCCGCAATATAAACAATTCCTCGTCACGATGAACCGCTGGTATCGCGAAGGTTTGCTGGACCCGGATTACCTGTCGCAGACCGAGCGCCAGTTCGACGCCAAGATGACGAACAACGTGGTCGGCGCCTACGCCGGCTACAACGGCAGCGGCCTGGCGCGCTTCACGGCGATGAACAAGGCGCGTCATCCCGGCTTCAAGCTGGAAGCGGCGCCGTATCCGGCCGGGCCGGACGGCAAGCGTTACGTCACCTGGCCGGAAGCGGGGCAGGTGTATTCCGGCATCGGCGCGGCCATCAGCAGGAACAACCGGCACGTGGTGGAAACGGTCAAATTCCTCGATTACGGTTATTCGGCCGAGGGCGGGCTGGCGCTCAGTTTCGGCCGCGAAGGCGTCAGCTACACGATGGCCGACGGCCAGCCGCGCTACACGGACCGCGTCTTGAAAAATCCGAAACTGTCGGTGGCCGAGGCGATCTTCGCCCATGCCCGCCCGCAGCAAGGCCCGCTGGTGCAGGACGTGCGCTACCTGCGCCAGTTTTATTCGATGCCGGAACAGGCCGACGCGGTGCGGGTCTGGTCCGACGCGTCGACGGAATTGCTGGTGCCGGCGCTGGAAGTGGGCGCGGCCGATGCGCGCAAGTTCAACGCCATCATGAGCGACATGAAGATCTATATCGCCGAAATGACCAGCCGCTTCATCATGGGCCGCGAACCGATCGAACATTTCGACGATTACGTAAAACGGCTCGACCAGGCCGGCGTGCGCTTCGCCATCGACGCCATGCAAAGGTCGATGGACCGTTACCAGGCCCGCACCGCCGCCATCAAAAAATAAACCCAAGGAGCTTATATGACCCAACATTTTCACTCCATCGCCGGGGAATCCGGCCTGAACGAACTGCAAGACCACAGCTGTGAACTGCTCGGCTTTTCGCGCCTGCTGCTGGCCAAGGGCTGTACCCATCGCGGCACGGTCTCTGCCTACCGCGAAATGCTGCTGGTGGCGCTGGCCGGAAAAGCAAGGATCACCGTCAACGGCGTCGTCTTCGGCGATGTCGGCGGGCGCGTCAACGTGTTCGCGCAAAGCCCGCACAGCGTCTACCTGCCGCGCGGCGCCGAATTTACGGTCGAAGCGTTGAGCGCTTTCGACGCGGCGCTGCCGTCGGCGCCGTCTTCGCTCGATATAGCGCCGTACGAGATCCGTCCCGAGCAGGTGCGCACCGGCAGCTGGGGCACCTTGAACTACACGCGCCATTTCCGCGAAATCCTGGTCGAGCCGGACGGCCGCCCGGCCGCCAGCCTGATCGTCGGCGAGACGCTGACGCCGTCCGGTAACTGGAGCACCTATCCGCCGCACAAGCATGAAGGCGGAGAGGGCGGCGAAGCCTTCCACGAAGAGATGTATTATTTCCGCGTGTCGACGCCTGAAGGTTTCGGCTTCCTGCGCCATTACGGCGAACAGGATGGCGGCTTCGATAACACGCACATCGTGCGCGACAACACGCTGGTGTCGCTGCCGCACGGCTATCACACCTATGCCGGCGCGCCGGGTTCGCAAAGTTACTACCTGTGGTTCCTGGCCGGCGACGGCCGCCGCCAGGGCGCCAAGGTCGATCCGTCGCTGGCCTGGACGCAAAAACTGGTGGGCATGGTCTGATGAGCGCCGACCTGTTTTCCCTGGCAGGCAAGACGGCGCTGGTCACCGGCGGCGCGAGCGGCATCGGCCAGGCCATCGCGGCGGCATTGGCGCGCGCCGGCGCCGACGTGGCGGTGACGGTGCACAGCCAGCCGGCCGCTGAAACGCGCGCGCTGGTGGAGGCTGCCGGGCGCCGCTTCGCCGACCTGCCGTGCGATCTGGCCGATCCGTTGTGCGCCGGTCCTCTGCTGTCGGCCGTCGAAGCGGCGCTCGGGCCGGTCGACATCCTGGTCAACAACGCCGGCATCATCCGCCGCGCCGCGGTCAGCGAATATGAAGAACACGACTGGCGCGCGGTGATGGACGTGAACCTGGACGCGGTGTGGCGCCTGTCGCAGGCGGCGGCACCAGGCATGGCGCGGCGCGGCGGCGGCAGCATCGTCAACATCGCCTCTCTGCTCGCTTTCCAGGGCGGCATCCGCGTGCCGGCCTACACCGCCAGCAAGCACGCCGTGATGGGCTTGACGAAAGCGCTGGCGAACGAATTGTCGGCCCAACATGTTAACGTTAACGCGATCGCTCCCGGCTATATCGCCACCGCCAACACGGCGGCGCTGCGCGCGGACGGTGAACGCAACCGGCAGATCCTGGAACGCATCCCGGCCGGGCGCTGGGGCGAGGCTGACGATATCGGCGGCGCCGCCGTGTTCCTGGCGTCGCGCGCGGCGTCCTATGTGCATGGCCACGTGCTCGCCGTCGACGGCGGATGGCTGGCACGATGAGTACGCGCCGTTTCGACCTGGTCGGCCTGGGTGAATGCATGGTCGAACTGTATGCCGACCAGCCGCTGGGCAGCGTGGCGCAACTGACGCGCGCCTACGGCGGCGACGTGCTCAATGCGCTGGTGACTGCGGCGCGCATGGGCGGCAATACCGGCTTCATCACCCGCGTCGGCGCCGATCCTTTCGGCCAGTGCCTGCTCGACGCGTGGCGGAATGAGGGCGTCGACACCTCGCACGCGCCGCTGGCGGCCGGCGACAACGGCGTCTATTTCATTTCACTGCGCACCGGCGGCGAGCGCGAATTTACGTATCGCCGCCGCGACAGCGCCGCTTCGCGCCTGGACGAGGGCGATATCGACGCCGCCTATATCGCATCGGCGCGCTACATCCTGCTGTCCGGGATCACGCAGGCGATTTCCGTATCGGCGCGCGCCGCCACGCTTGCTGCCGCGAAGACCGCGCGCGCGCACGGCGTCAGCGTCGCCTACGACCCGAACTACCGCCCGGCGTTGTGGGCGGAATGCGGCGGCATCGATGCCGCGCGCGCCGCTTTCGCCGAACTGCTGCCGCTGACCGATTGCCTGTTGCCGAGCTATCCGGCCGACCTGGCATTGCTGCCGGCCGGCGCCGGCCTGTCCGCCGCCGCCTCTTCTCCTTCCTTCAGCGCCGGTGCCAGTCACTTCGCCGGCCTGGCGCCGCATGTCGCCGTGAAATGCGGCGCGGACGGCTGCGTGCTGCTGGCCGGTGGCGAGGCGATCCACGTGCCGGCCGACGTGCCGCCGGCGGTGCTCGACACCACCGGCGCCGGCGACGCCTGGAACGGCGCCTACCTGCTGCGGCGCGCGCGCGGCGTGGCGTTCGAAGCGGCCGCCATCGAAGCGAACCGCGTGGCCGCCGCCAAGCTGGCGCACCGCGGCGCGATTCCCCCTTCCTTCAACCCGAACGGAGCACCATGACAGCCCGCACTTTCCCCTTGCCGGCCGATGCCGCGCTCGAACTCGACGCGGCGCTGGCCGATGCGCTGGCGCGCATTTCCGCCAACCTGCCGGATTTCTCGGCCAGCTTCCCGGACGACACCACGCGCGCCAACCGTTACCGGCTGCGCGTCTTTGCCGGCCTGGCCGACGGCGCCAACTCCGGCTGGACCACCGGCTTCTGGACCGGCATGCTGTGGCTGTCGTATGAATTGAGCGATGACGCCACGTTCCGCGCCGCCGCCCACGCGCAACTGGACAGCTACGCGCAGCGCCTGGTGCACCGCATCCAGATCGACCACCACGACCTCGGCTTCCTGTTCACGCCGTCCTGCGTGGCGGCCTGGCGCATCGTCGCCGACGCCGACGCGCGCGCGGTCGCGCTGCGCGCGGCCGACTGCCTGCTGCAGCGCTACCTGCCGCGCGCCGGCATCATCCAGGCCTGGGGCGATTTGAACGATCCGGCCCAGCGGGGCAGGATGATCATCGATTGCCTGATGAATTTGCCGCTGCTGCACTGGGCCAGCGAAGCGAGCGGCGAAGCGCGCTACCGCGACGCCGCGCTGAGCCACCTGCTGCGCTCGCGCGCCTACCTGGTGCGGCCCGACGATTCCAGTTATCACACCTATCACTTCGACCCGGTCAGCGGCCAGCCGCTGCGCGGCAGCACGGCGCAAGGCTTGTCCGACGATTCGTGCTGGGCGCGCGGGCAAGCCTGGGGCATCTACGGTTTCGCGCTGAATTACCGCTACGTGCCGGACCAGGGCCTGCTCGATGTCGCGATGCGCCAGGCCGATTATTTTTTAAGTCACCTGCCGCCGAACGGCGTCGCCTACTGGGACCTGGCCTTCAACGAGGGCAGCCCGGAACCGTGGGACAGCTCGGCCAGCGCGATCGCCGCCTGCGGCCTGCTGGAACTGGCCGGCCATTTGCACGACGAAGCGGCGGCCGCCCGCTACCGCGCCGCCGCGCTGCACATGGTGCGCGGCCTGGTGCGCTACTGCGCGGCGCGCGGCGCGGACAGCAACGCGCTGCTGTTGCACGGCGTGTACAGCAAGCCGCACGGCGAGGGCGTCGATGAAGCGAATTTGTGGGGAGACTATTTTTATCTCGAAGCGCTGGCCAGGCTCACGCGCGGTTTGCGCGGCTACTGGTAGCGCAGCGGTCAAATTAATAAGGGGATGCGATGGCAGTTTAGAGAGCGGCACAGCGATGCCGAACGGGGGAGCCGGGTATACCGCCAGCGCGATAGCGGCGGCCGGCAGCAGTGATATCGTTGAAATTACAAGGGAGTCGAAGATGTTGAATCATAAAAATAGAACCATCGTGAACCACCGCCTGAACCCGATGGCCAGCGCCGTCGCCTTCGCCATTCTCGGCGTCTCCGGCGCCGCCTTCGCCGCCGATGCCGCCGCCCCGGCTCCCGCGCCGGTCGCCTCCGAACAACCGGCCATCCAGCAGGTCGAAGTGAGCGGCATCCGCGCCTCCAAGCAGAAATCGCTGGAGAGGAAGCGCAATTCAGACACCGTCAGTGAAGTCATCAGCGCCGAAGATATCGGCAAAATGCCGGACAAGAACGTGGCCGACGCGCTGCAAAAACTGCCCGGCGTGACGACCCTGGCCGGCAGCGGTGGCCAGGGCGGCTACGACGAGAACGACCGCGTCAGCATGCGCGGCACCGGTCCGAGCCTGTCGCTGACGACGATCAACGGCCACTCCGTCGCCACCGCCGATTGGGATTCCAGCGACCAGATCGCCGGCGGCGCCGGCAGCAGCGGTTCCGGCGCGGCGCGCAGCGTCAGCTTCCTGCTGCTGCCGTCGGAAATCGTCAGCCAGGTCATCGTGCACAAGAGCGCGCAGGCCGACCAGCTCGAAGGCGGCGTGGCCGGCTCGATCGACATCATCACCCGCCGCCCGCTCGAATTCAAAAAGCCGCTGACCGCGGAACTGGGCGTGCAGGGCGTGTATTCCGACCTGTCCGGCAAGACCGACCCGCAACTGAGCGCGCTGTTCAACTGGAAGAACGAGGCCGGCACCGCCGGCGTCATGCTGCAAGCTTTTGACCAGAAACGGCAGATCCGGCGCGACAGCCAGGCGGTCAGCTGGGGCACGATCGGCGCCGCCACGGCGGCCGGCAAGGCGAACAACAACCAGCTGGCCGGCGTGCCCTTCGTTTCCGAAATCATCCAGAGCCTGTTCCAGCAAGAGAGAAAACGCACAGGCGGCTCGATCGGCGCCGAATTCAAACTGAGCGACGCGCTGACCGTCAATGCCGACGTCTTCCACTCGAAGCTCGACGCCAGTTACATCAACAACCGCTTCGTGATGCGGCCGGCCAATTCGGTGGCCGGCGGCGTGGTGCCGACCGGCGTCACCGTCGACAACGGCCGGCTGACGGCGGCCACCTTTAATAATACCGGCAGCACCACCGGCGTGCAGCTGGAAAGCCAGGTCAATCCGACCGCCTCGTCGCAGACCGATTACGCCAACGTCGATTTCAAATACCGCGTCACCGACCAGTTGCGCATCACCGGCCAGGCCGGCCGCACCAAGGCCGAAGGCGAAACGTATTTGTACTGGAACTATGCATTCCTGCCCAATACCGCCGGCGGCTACGCCTACAATGGCGGCAAGGACCCGGTTTCCGTATTCCTGCCGAACGGCGTGTCGGCCAGTAACCTGTCGGCCAATCCCGGCAACTCGGGCGCGGACCAGAGTTTCAGTTTGCAGCACAGCGACGACCGCGAACGTTACGGCCAACTGGACGGCGAATACAAGTTCGACGACAGCGTCTTCTCCAGCGTGAAATTCGGCCTGCGCCAGGCGAATCACACGCGCGAAGGCACGCGCCCGCTGAAGGCCGGCCTGCCGATGAACGCGGCCGGCAACGGCCAGGTCTCGGCCGCCACGCTGCCGGTGATTTCGTGGGGCGGCGCATTGTTCCCGTCCGATTTCGGCAGCAATCTCGGCGCCGGCGCCTCGGGCGCCAACGCGTCCACTCCCTTGATCTCTCCGGAATCGGTGGTCAGCTGGTCGAACGCGAACCTGACTTCGGACACGGCGTTCAACCGCCCGGTGTCCGGCGTCTTCACGGTGAAAGAAAAGGTCACGTCGATGTACGCGATGGCGCGCCTGGGCGGAGACATGTGGCGCGGCGACTTCGGCGTGCGCGTGGTGCGCACCAACACCAGCGTCACGACCAACACCGGCGTGCCTTGCGGCGCGCCGACGGCCGCCAACGGCATCACCTACGGCAGCGCGCAGCAGGCCGCCGCCTGCGCCGGCTTCGTGCCGGCCGGCGCCACGCTGACCACCGGTTCGCGCTTCGGCAATTTCTATACGATGACGACCGATTCGGACTATACCAAGGTGCTGCCGAGCGCGAACTTCACGCTCGACGTCAGCAAGGATATCGTGCTGCGCCTGGGCGCCGCCAAGGTGATGGCGCGGCCAGACTACAGCGCGCTGGGCGCCACCATCAGCAGTTTTATCTACAACCCGGCGTCGAACCCGGTGTCGACCGCGTCCGGCGGCAATCCGACCCTCGGCCCGGTCATCGCGAAGAATTATAACGTCGGCCTGGAATGGTATTTCAAGCCACGCTCGCTGTTGTCGGCGCAGCTGTTCATGCTGGACTTCGATTCGCTGATCGGTTCCGGCAATTCGACGCAGACGCTACTCAACACCGCGGTGCCGGCATCGCTGGGCGGACCGCAATTCGTCAGTACCGTGGTCAGCTCGCCGGTGCTCACGACCGGCCGTTCGCGCGGCATCGAACTCGGTTACGAACAGCCGGTGTGGGGCGGCTTCGGCGTGCAGGCGAATTACTCGTATGTCGATGCCAAGGAAGCCAACGGTCTGCCGATGCTGGGGTCGTCGAAAAATTCGTCGACCGTCGGCGGCTTCTATGAAAACGACAGTTTCAGCACACGCCTGATGTATTCGTTCCGCGGCACATCGCGCACCGGCCTGTATGGCACGTCGCAGAATTACGCGGCGCGCACCGGCACCTTGGCGCTGTCGCTGAACTACACCGTCAACGAGCGCGTCACGCTGACCTTCGAGGGACTGAACCTGAACAATCCGACGCTGCGCTACTACAACGCGCCGACCGCCGCGATCCCGTTCGAGGCGACCACCGCGCTGCACAGCAGCGGGCGCCAGTTTTATTTCGGCGCGCGTCTCAAGTACTGATGCGTAAAGGCCCGCCCGCGCATGCCCGCGCGGGCGGGACCGGAACCTACCCTGGCGAAAACATGACGACTTCACATTTTGAAATTTCCGGCGACCGCTTCCTGCTCGGCGGCGAACCGTTCCGCGTGCTGTCCGGCGCCATGCATTATTTCCGCATCGTGCCGCAGCAGTGGCGCGACCGCCTGCTGAAGCTGAAGGCGATGGGCCTGAACACGGTGGAAACCTACGTCGCGTGGAACCTGCATGAACCGAGCCCCGGCACATTCGATTTCGACGGCATCCTCGACCTGGCGGCGTTCATCCGCCTGGCGCAGTCGCTGGAACTGTATGTGATCGTGCGTCCCGGCCCCTTCATTTGCGCGGAATGGGAATTCGGCGGCCTGCCGGCCTGGCTGCTGGCCGACCCGGAGATGGAAGTGCGCTGCTGCTATCCGCCCTACCTGGCAGCGGTCAAACGTTTTTATGCGGCGCTGCTGCCACAATTGCTGCCCTTGCAGGTGCAGCGCGGCGGCCCAGTGCTGGCGATGCAGGTGGAAAATGAGTATGGCAGTTACGGCAGCGACCAGGTCTACCTGGAGTGGCTGCGCGCGCTGATGGTGGAGCAGGGCGTGCAAACGCTGCTGTTCACGTCGGACGGCGCCACCGACCACATGCTGACGCACGGTACCTTGCAGCCGGTGTGGAAAAGCGCCAATTTCGGTTCCGGCGCAAAAGAGGAATTCGCGAAACTGCGCGAGTACCAGCCGGACGGCCCCTTGATGTGCATGGAATTCTGGAACGGCTGGTTCGACCACTGGGGCGAGCCGCACCACGCGCGCGACGCCGATGACGCGGCGCGGGCGCTCGACGAAATCATGGCGGCCGGCGCTTCCGTCAACGTCTACATGTTCCATGGCGGGACCAGTTTCGGCTTCATGAACGGCGCCAACACGGACCTCGACACGCGCGCTTATCAACCCACCGTCAACAGTTACGATTACGACGCGCCGCTCGATGAATCTGGCGAGCCGACCGCCAAATACCATGCCTTCCGTCGCGTGTTATCAAAATATGCCGACCTGCCGCCGCAAGCCTTACCGGCGCCGGTGCGCCGGCTGGAACTGGGGCCGCTGCGCTTCGATACGCAGGCCGGCCTGTTCGCGTCGCTGCCGGCGCTGAGCCAAGTACGGCAGGATATCGCGCCACGTTCGATGGAAAGCCTGGGACAGAACTATGGTTTTGTCCTGTACCGCACGCGCATACGCCACCCGGCCGGGCCGGTCGTGCTGTCGGCCGAGCGCGTGCACGACCGCGCGCAAGTGTTTATCGACGGCCGCGCGGTCGGCATCCTCGAACGCAACGGCGCCCTGTCGCTGGAGATCGACCTGCCGGCCGGCGCGCAGACGCTGGAACTGCTGGTGGAAAACCAGGGCCGCGTCAACTACGGGCCGGACCTGCAAGACCGCAAGGGGCTATTGGGCTGGATACGGCTGGGCATCAACAAGCTGTATCACTGGGACATGTACCCGCTGCCGCTGGACGACCTGTCCGGACTCGCATTCGGAAAAGAAGACACCACCGGCCCCGTGTTCCGCCGCGCGCGCTTCCACGTCGAACAGCCGGGCGACTGCTTCCTGGACTTGCCGGGCTGGCGCAAGGGAGTGGCCTGGATCAACGGTTTCAATCTGGGGCGCTACTGGGAACGCGGCCCGCAAACGGCCTTGTACCTGCCGGCGCCGCTGCTGCGCCAGGGTGACAATGAACTGGTGGTGCTGGAACTGCACCCGGATGCGGCCGAAGATGCCGGCGCCGCCTGGCTGCGCGCGCAGGCGCCGAAGGAACTGGCATGAGCCGCACCGAACGCCGCCGCTTCCTCGGCCGCGCGCTGGCCGCGGGCCTCTTGGGCAGCATGCCGCCGGTACTGCGCCAGGCGCTGGCGGTGCCGGCGCACCGCGCCACCGGCACCGTCGCCGACGTGCAGCACGTCGTCATCCTGATGCAGGAAAACCGCTCCTTCGACCATTATTTCGGCACGCTGCCCGGCGTGCGTGGCTTCGGCGACAGGTTGACGATTCCACTGCGCGACGGCCGCACGGTATGGCAACAACATAACGGCCGCCGCATCGTCATGCCCTACCACCTGGACCAGGAAGCGGGCAATGCGCAATGCGCGCTGGACTTGCCGCACACCTGGCCCGACGCGCAATCGGCGTGGGACGACGGCCGCCTGCAATCGTGGCCGCGCTCCAAGACTGACGCGTCGATGGCGCACTACACGCGCCAGGAATTGCCGTTCCAGTTCGCGCTGGCCGACGCATTCACCCTGTGCGACGCCTACCACTGCTCGATGCAGGGCGGCACCAACCCGAACCGCCTCTACATGCTGACCGGGACCAACGACCCGTTCGGCCAAGGCGGCGGCCCGGCCATCGACAACCGCAAGGATGGATTGGGTTCGCCGGAGGACGGCTTCAGCTGGACCACCTACGCCGAGCGACTGGAGCAGGCTGGCGTCAGCTGGAAGGTGTACCAGGACATGAACGACAATTACGATTGCAATACGCTGGCCGTGTTCCGCCAGTTCCGCACGGCTTACCAGGACCGCACCAGCGCTCTGGCCGTCAAGGGACTCAGTTCGACTTTGTCGGACGCGTCGTTGCAGGGTTTAAAAGATGACGTCATTGCCGGCCGCCTGCCGCAAGTCAGCTGGATCGTCGCGCCGCGCCTGTATTGCGAACATCCGGGGCCGTCGACGCCGGTGCAGGGCGGCGCCTACACGCAGCAGGTGCTGGAAGCGCTGCTGGCCGATCCGGACGTCTGGAGCAAGACCGTGTTCTTGCAGATGTACGACGAGAACGATGCCTTTTTCGACCACGTGCCGCCGCCGGCCGCGCCGTCGGTGAACCGCGATGGCAGCCGCGCCGGAAAATCGACGGTCGATTATGCCGCCGAGTGCCACCCGGACAACAAGATCTACGGCCTCGGTCCGCGCGTGCCGATGCTGGTGATTTCACCGTGGAGCAAGGGGGGCTGGGTCAATTCGCAAGTGTTCGACCACACGTCGATCCTGCGTTTTCTTGAATTGCGTTTCGGCGTGCAGGAACCGAACATCAGCCCGTGGCGCCGCGCCGTTTGCGGAGATTTGAGCAGCTGCTTCGATTTCCGAACGCCCGACGCCGGCGCGCCGGTGCTGGCGCCGCGCGGCAAAGCCTGGGCCGACGCCTGGCGCCGCCAGCAGCGCGCGCGCGCCGGCATCGAGGTGCCGGCCGAGGGCCAGCAGAGCGTGCCGCGCCAGGCGCCCGGCACGCGACCGTCGCGCGCGCTGCCATACCGGCTGGACGTGGCGGCCGAGGTATGGCCGGCCGAGCGCAGCGTGGCGCTGCAATTCATCAACCGCGGCACGGCCGGCGCCGTGTTCCACGTCTACGACAAGCTGCACCTGGAACGCTTCCCGCGCCGCTACACCGTCGAAGCGGGCAAGACGCTGGCCGACAGCTGGCAGCCGGTGGCGCGCGACCAGGAGAAATACGACTTGTGGGTGCTGGGGCCGAACGGTTTTCACCGCCAGTTCCAGGGCAGCCTGGCCGAAGGCGCGGCGGCGCTGAGCGTGAACGCGGCGCCGCAGGGAGAGAACCTGGGACTGACCGTGCGCAACGATGGCGCGGCCGCCTGCGAGGTGGTGCTGCGGCGGCTCGCCTACAGCAGCGCGCCGCCGCAGCACCGCACGCTGGCGCCTGGCGAGACCGCGCGCATCCTGCTGCCGCTGGCCGAGCAGCGTTACTGGTACGACTTCAGCGTGCAGTCCGGCGACTGCATGCGGCGCTTCGCCGGGCGGCTGGAAACCGGGAGGGATGGCGTCAGCGATCCGGCCATGGCGGGGGGCGGCATGCCGTTAAGTTAAGACCACAGACAGTAGATCTGTCATTCCCGCGAAGGCGGGAATCCCATTTGGAGTCGCAAACGGTGCAAAAAATGGGATTCCCGCCTTCGCGGGAATGACAAATTTGACGCTAACTTAACGGAATTTTCAACAGACACTGGAGCCGACATGGCCGATATACATCTGCAGCATGTTCGAAAATTTTACGACAACGGTTTTCACGCGGTGAAGGATTTTAATCTGCATATCCGCGACGGCGAATTCGTGGTGTTCGTCGGGCCTTCGGGCTGCGGCAAGTCGACCACGCTGCGCATGATCGCCGGCCTGGAAGACATCTCGGCCGGCCAGTTGCAGATCGGCGGGCGCGTCGTCAACGACATGCAGCCGAAGGAGCGCGACATCGCGATGGTGTTCCAGAGTTATGCGCTGTACCCGCACCTGAGCGTGCGCGACAACATGGGTTTTGCGCTCAAGCTGGACAAGGTGCCGAAGGCGCAGATCGCCGCGCGGGTGGAAGAGGCGGCACGCATGCTGCACCTTGAACCGCTGCTGGAGCGCAAGCCGAAGGAACTGTCGGGCGGCCAGCGCCAGCGCGTGGCGCTGGGCCGCGCCATCGTGCGCAAGCCGCGCGCTTTCCTGATGGACGAACCCTTGTCCAACCTGGACGCCAAGCTGCGCGTCGAGATGCGCGCGTCGATCGCGAAACTGCACCGGCAATTGGGCGTGACCACCGTCTACGTCACGCACGATCAGGTCGAGGCGATGACGATGGGAGACCGCATCGTCGTCATGCGCGGCGGAGAGATCCAGCAGGTCGCCAGTCCGATCGAATTGTATGAGCAGCCGTTGAACAAGTTCGTCGGCAGTTTCATCGGTTCGCCGGCGATGAGTTTTCTCGATGGGCATCTGGCGGCGGACGGCACGGTGAGCGGCGACGGCTACCGGCTGCACCTGGCCGACGGCATGGCCGCGCGCTTGGCTGGCGCGGCGGGCAGCGATGTCTGCATCGGCATCCGCCCCGAACATTTGACGCTGCGCGTGGCCGGCATGCCGGTCGCCGGCAACATGATCGGCGCCATGGTCGACGTGGTCGAACCGCTGGGCGCGGAAACCATCGTCGGCGTGCAGGTCGGCGCGCAGTCGCTGGTCGCGCGCCTGCCGCCGGCCACGCGCTTCAAGGCCGGAGAACAGGTGGAACTGGTGCTCGATATGGCGCGCATCCATCTGTTCGATGCGGTGAGCGAGGCGAATATTTCGCTGTGACGCCTGCGGGAATGCATGTTGCGCATCCAGTGTATATGGGCCGTCTGCGTGATGCTTCTCAGTTAGAACCGTAGGCCGCAGAGTTGTCATTCCCGCGAAGGCGGGAATCCCATTTTGCGTCCTGGGCGGCGTAACAAAATTGGATTCCCGCTTTCGCGGGAATGACAGGCGGTTGGCGCTAACTTGAAACTTGTTCGTATGGGACTCAGTGGTAAGTGACAAGCAGCGTCGGCCTGCTCGCCATCGTCCCGTTCTCCCGCGCGCCGTAATACACCCAGCCGTTCGCCCCGTAGTTGTTGGGCGAGTTGATCAGCATCGAGATCAGCCTGTCGGTCGCCATCGCATCGATGGCGGCCGAAGTCACGTCCAGCGCCACGCTCTGGTTGGCGCCTGCGACCGTCCAGCTGCCGAGTACCGTCGTCGCTGCCGGCTGGTTGTTCCACGTCAGCGCCGTTTCGCTCCAGCCGTCGCTGGCCAGCAGCGTGGCCTGGTTGACGATGGTGTTGTCGACGCCGTCGCTGGTGGGCATCAGCACCAGCCGCGCCGCGCTGACCGTGCCCGGTACCGACGACAGGTCGAATTTCAGATACGATTGCCGCGCATAGCCGACACCGTCGTTTTTCACCAGCAGCGACGAGCCAGTGCCGAAATTCGTGCCGGCCGACGCGCCGTTTTGAACATACGCGTCGGCTACCGCCGTCAACGCCACCGTCGTCGCCAGCGCGAATTTGGCGCCATAGGTCTTGCCGGCCGAGCCGTTGACGTTGACCGTCAGCTTGATCGTCGGACTCATTTGCGTCACCGTCACGCCCGGATCGGCGGAAATCAGTTGCCACGCGCTGCGCTGCAGTTCGATGTTGATGCTGCCGGTATTGGCCTGCGTCGGATCGGCCACGCCGATATGCATTTCGCTGCCGGCCTGGCGCGTCGTCACCGACGCCTTCTTGTTACTACTCAGGTAAGGCGCGCCGTTGTCGTAGACGGTCTTGGCCGCATCGTTCCAGAAATTGACGCCGACCACGCCTGCCTGGCTATCCTTGGCCGCATGCGCATCGGCGGAATTTTCGAGGATGCTGACGGTCGGGCTGGCGGCGAAACTCGCCATCTGCGCCGTCGTCAGATTCGGCAGCACGACATACGCATACGATGCGTTGACGGGCGCCGCGCCGTGGTTCAGCGCGAGGCTAAGGTAACTGTTCGACACCGTCGCGGCGGACTGCCCGGTGTTGATCGCCTGCCAGTTGCCGCTGCGCGTTTCCCGCAAACCGGCCACGCTGGCCGGCGTCGGAAAATAGTAGCCGATGCTGGAACCGGCCACGCTGCCGGCCAGGTGCGCCCACTGCACATTGCTGCTGGTGGCGGACCAGCCGGCGCTCGTCGGCATCGCGATACCGTTGATCGTCAGCGCATTGTTGCCGGCTGCGTTCAGCTTGCGGTTCTCGACGATGGTCTCGACACTGCGCCCGTCCGTGTTGCCGATGTTCGAGCCGAGCGCGATGATCTTATCGCCGAACAGGAACCACGATTTTTTCCCTTGCAGCGTGGTGCCGGTGCTTTTAGAAAGGGAGAATTGCATGCCGGCCGTGGCGTGCAGATTGTCCACTTCCGAGCCGCCGACCCACGAATACAGGTTCGGATAATTGGCGAAACTGCCCGGCGTGCCGCTGCCGGAACCGTCGGTGGTGGTGCCGGGCAGGCGTTTCTGGTCGACGGTCGGCCAGTAGTCGGCCGAGAATTGCGCCAGGTCGGCGTTGTACAGGTAGGTCATGCCGATGCCGGTGAACCAGCCCTTGATATTTTCGCCGTTGCCGGATTCGAAGGCTGCGATGCGGTTCGAGAACATCGCGACACTGGCGCTGTAACCGGGATAGCTGTGCAACACACGGTCCATGCTGGCGAAGACGTGGGTCTGGATCTGTTCCGGGTCCGGCGTGACGGCGGCATCGCCCAGGATCGCTTTCAGGTTGGCGATGTCGTACAGATTCAGGTTGGCGTAATAATTGGCGAAGCTGGTGTCGCGCTGCATCCAGTGTTTTACGGTGCTGCGCAGGGATGCCGCCTCGGAAGCCGGCGCACCCTGCGCCAGCCGCGCCAGAGATACCGTCAGCGAGCGTCCGGCGTCGTGGTCGCCGGACGCCTGGCGGGAGATGGCGCGCCCGCGCACCGCGTCCATCATCGCGCCTTGATAAACAAAGGGTTTGTAGCCGTTGGCGACCCAGTCGTAGACATTGGCGGCGTTCGGATCGGTGACGGCCCAGGTCGAGCCGTTCAGCAGGTAGAACAGCCGGCTGATATCGGCGATCATCACCAGGCCGTAGCTGCCGGTATAGGCCACGTTGGTGTGCTGGATGAAAGAGCCGTCCTTATAAAAGCCGTCGCCGCTGGTGACGTACAACAGCGCCTGGCTGATCGCGTCGCGCGCCTGCGCCAGTTTGACAGACGATTTGCCCAGCACGCCACGCAGCGCGACCACGGCCGCCTTGTCCAGGCGGTTGGCGCCTGTTTCCACCAGCGTGGTGCCGGTGCGCTTGGTCGGGTCGGGGCAATAGTAATCGATGGCGGCGAGGTAGTTGGCGCGCTGCGCGGCGCTGAGCTGGTCGTACATCAGCACCATGATGTCGTTCAGGTATTGCGGCGAGCCGATCTCCCAGTCCCACCAGTTATTGTATTTGGCGATGCCGGCGCCGTAGTGATTGGCCTGCATCCAGTCGAGTGCACTGACGATGGCGGCGCCCAGCGCGGCATTGCCTTGCAGCGTCGAACCGGTGGTGGCGTAGGCCAGCGCCATCGCGTACAGGCGGCTGTAGCTGGTCGTCACGGTGGTCGACGCGCTCCATGTCGCCAGGTCGCTCCACAGCGCCGTGCGGCCGGCGGCGGTATTCATGGTGCTCCAGTGGGCTTGCGCGTTGGCGGTGAGCGTGGCGGTCTGCGCGGCGATGTCCGGGTCGGCGGTATTGATGGCGGTGCCGCCGGTCAGTTGCGCCAGCCAGCTGGCGCGCAGCGTGTCGTATTCGTCGGCCGCCGCCGTCCGCACCAGCGCCGCCGTTTTGACCGACTGCGGCGCAGTCCCGACCTCGTTCGTCCCCGAACCGCCGCAGCCGGCCAGCACCGCAGTCAGCAACAGCGCCTTCGCGCCTGTTTTTATCATTGTCAGTCTCCGTTTTATGGTAACGTTATCATATTGGGTCAAAAAAAATGAAGCGACGACTTCGTGGTGAAAATTTGCCAAAGGCCCGGGTCATTCTAGGACAGATTTTTGCTAAAGCAATGTTTATCGTGAAGGCGAGCGGGCAGGCGTGCTTGCCCGCTCGCCCGGACTCACGCGGACTTGCGTTGCAGTTCGGCCGCCGCGTGGCTTTCGAGCCACAGGTTGAACATCAAGATGTTCCACAAAAAATGGTCCCAGTTGCAGCGGCCGGACAGGTGTTCTTCCCAGCGCTGGCGCACCTGGTCGGCGTGAAAATATCCTTCGCTTTGCAGGCGCGGCGCGGACAGCAGCGACTCGGCCCAGTCGCGCAGCGGGCCGCGCAGCCAGGCCGCGATCGGCACCGTGAATCCCATTTTCGGCCGCTCGATCAGCGCCGGCGGCACGTGCCGGTACAGGATCTGGCGCAGCGCCCACTTGGTCTGGCCGTTTTTCAGCTTGGTATCGAGCGGCAGGCGCGACGCGAATTCCACCACGCGGTGGTCGAGGAAGGGCATCCGTGTCTCCAGCGACACGCCCATCGCCGCCCGGTCCACCTTGACCAGGATATCGTCGGGCAGGTAAGTCAGCAGGTCCGCTTCCATCATGTAGTCCATCAGGTCGCGCCCCGACGGCGGCTGCCGGCCGCTATTGAGCACGGTCGGCAAGTCGTGGCCGTCGATGACGACGGACGCGGGATCGTTCCAGTTCGACACCAGGTTCAGGTACAGGTTTTCATACGAGCGGCTTTCCAGCAGTTCGGCGCCCTTGTGCAGCTTGTGGCCGATATTGCCCTTTTTGAGCGCTTGCGGCAAAAAGCGCCGCATGCGCCCGGCCAGCAGGTTCCAGTTCTGCGGCGGCACGCCCAGCACGAACTTGATCAGCAGCGCGCGTAGCGGCACCGGCACCTTGCTGATATACGACCAGAGCCGGCGGGTCACCAGGTAGCGCTCGTAACCGCAAAACAGTTCGTCGCCGCCGTCGCCGGACAGCGCCACCGTCACCTGAGCGCGCGCCAACTGCGAGACGAGGAAGGTCGGAATCTGCGACGAATCGGAAAACGGTTCATCGTACAGCGCCGGCAATTGCGGAATGATGTCCATCGCCTGTTGCGCGCTGACATACAGTTCCGTGTGGTCGGTGCCCAGATGGCGGGCTACGGCTTTCGCGTGCACCGCTTCGTTATAGTCGGCTTCGTGGAAACCGATCGTAAACGTCTTGACCGGGCGCGACGCCTGCGCCTGCATCAGCGCGACGATGGCCGACGAGTCGATGCCGCCCGACAGGAAAGCCCCGAGCGGCACATCGGCCGCCATCTGGCCGCGCACCGCGTCCATCAGCAAGCCTTCGAGCCGGTCCAGCATGTCCCGTTCGCTGTCCGGGGCCGGGTGCGCGGGACTGTCGCGGGCAATTTCGTGCAGCGACCAGTAGGGCGTGATGCGGGGCGAGCGCTCGGCCAGCGACACCGTCAGCAGGCAGCCGGCCGGCAATTTCAAAATGTTTTTATAGATGGAATAGGGCGCGGGCACGTGGTTGTGACGCAGTTGCAGGCTCAATGCGCCGCGGTCGATCTCGCCGCCGAACGCCGGGTGCAGCCGGATCGCCTTCAGTTCGGAGCCGAATAAAAACACGGCTTGCGCGCCTTCTCCCTGCCAGCCGTAATACAGCGGTTTTTCGCCGATGCGGTCGCGCCCGAGCACCAGGATCTTTTCCGCGCGGTCCCAGACGGCGAAGGCGAACATGCCGACCGCCCTAGCCACCGTCGCGCCGATGCCCCAGGCATCGAAACCGGCCAGCAAGGTTTCGGTATCCGAGTGGCCGCGCCATTGCGGCGCCAGCGCGCACGCTTCCATTTCCTGGCGCAAGGCCAGGTGGTTGTAAATTTCGCCGTTGAACGTGAACATGTACCGCCCGCTGGCGGACTGCATCGGCTGGTGCCCGGCGCTCGACAGGTCGATCACCGCCAGGCGGCGGTGCGCGAAGCCGATCCGCTGCTCGGCTTCGTACCAGGCGCCGTTGCCGTCCGGTCCGCGGCTGCCGATCGCATTCGCCATCCTCGCCAGCAATGCTTCATTTGCCGCAACGCCATGCACTGCCGCGCCGCCTAGATAACCTGTCACGCCACACATCAGCATTTACCTTTGAGTTATTGAGTCATGTCGATGACAGCCGTGGTGCGCATGGTGTCATCGGCAGTCAGGGGGCGGTTTGAGTTGTCGAGCAATTCTACTGTCAAGTTCGGGCTTGTGCGCACAATATTGACAAAAAAGCCATTACTCAAGAGCTGATTGATGGGGAAGTGACTCGCCGGATCCGGCCGATGGAGGGGGATGCTACCTGACGCCGCAGCTTCGTGCAACGCTGGCACAATTGCGGGGCAGGGCAGTTGCAGCGCGATTGCGCTGCGTCAGACCGGGCGCGGCAGGCTCAGCCTGGTGCGCCGTGCAGCCGGGGCGGCACGCAGCGCTGGCGTCACGCTGCGGGTCAGCGTGCCTTGCTGCCCAATGCATGATTTGGATCGAAACGATTCGATTTTTGCATGAATTTGCGAGGCGATACCGGTGTCACGGCTTGATTCGCCGCAAGCGCTGCGCCCGCTGTCGGCCGCAAAATACCGCCCGGATCGCGCAGGAAATGGTGCGCCAGGGGATGCACCTGGCTGCCGCGACCCGTGCGGATGGCTCGATACGGGCGGAAATAGCGCCTGTAAACAGCATAAAACGTCAAATCCTGCTGCCAATCAATCTCGCGGCCTGCAAATGCTGTATGCTATGCCCCTGCGCGAGTAAGGTGCTAGAACGGCAACACCTGTTGTGTATAATGACACTAATTCGACTTGCTTTTAAGCTTTATTTGTTATAAAGCTTGCATTTCTTTGTTGCGTCGCCGAGACTGGTTGGACTGCCTCATCGATTGCGCTTCCCATAGGTAAAAGTTCCTGTTCGTAACTCTGTGGTGCATGTCCAACAATATATGCACACGATTCGAACACAATACCGTTGGGGTCGTTGCAGCGCTAAAATTGATACCGCCCGAAAACGAAATTGTGGCGCGGTTAACATTCAAGTAATTGTAAATTTATTCTCGCATGGAAGCCGATATGGACAATGCTAAGGTGGTCGCGGTGGTGGGTCTGGGCTATGTCGGCCTGCCGCTGGCGGTGGAATTTGGAAAAAAACGGAAGACCATCGGTTTCGACCTGTCGGCCCGCAAGATTGAAAGTTATCAACAATACATCGATCCGACCGGCGAAGTGTCCGGCGACGACTTGCGCGCGGCCACCGGCCTGAGCGTGACCACCGATCCGGCCGCGCTGGCGCAGGCCGATTACATCGTCGTGGCCGTGCCGACCCCGGTCGACATCGCGCACAACCCCGATTTCACGCCGCTGGCCGGCGCCAGCAAATCGGTCGGCTTGCACATGAAAAAGGGCGCGATCGTCATTTTCGAATCGACCGTCTACCCCGGCGCGACCGAGGAAGTGTGCATCCCGATCCTGGAACAGCATTCCGGCCTGAAATGGCAACAGGATTTCCACGTCGGCTTCTCTCCCGAGCGCATCAACCCGGGCGACAAGCTGCATACGCTGACGACCATCTTGAAAGTGGTGTCGGGCGACGACGCGGCCACGCTCGACCAGGTTGCCGAACTGTACGAATCGATCATCACGGCCGGTGTCTACCGCGCCTCCAGCATCAAGGTCGCCGAAGCGGCCAAGGTCATCGAAAACACGCAGCGCGACCTGAATATCGCCCTGATGAATGAACTGGCGATCATCTTCGACAAGATCGGCATCGACACGCTCGAAGTATTGCAGGCGGCCGGCACCAAGTGGAATTTTTTACCGTTCCGCCCGGGCCTGGTCGGTGGCCACTGCATCGGCGTCGATCCATACTATCTGACGCACAAGGCCGAGATGGTCGGCTACAACCCGCAGGTGATCCTGGCCGGGCGCCGCATCAATGACGGCATGGCCAAGTTCGTGGCCGAAAAAACCGTGAAAACCATGATCGCCGCCGGCTGCCACGTCAAGGGCTCGCGCGTCAACGTGATCGGCCTGACCTTCAAGGAAAACTGCCCAGACTTGCGCAATTCGAAAGTGGCCGATATCGTCGCCGAACTGAAAGCCTATGGCGTCGAAGTGCATTGCCACGACCCGGTGGCCGAAGCGTCCGACGCGCTGCATGAATACGGCATCGAACTGGAACGCTGGGAAGACTTGCCGCGCGCCGACGCCATTGTCGCCGCAGTCGCGCACAAGGAGTTATTGGCGCTGCCGACCCGCGAATTGCAGGCCAAGCTGACGCCGATCGGCTGCTTTATCGACGTCAAGTCGGCCTTCGACCTGGCGCCGCTGCGCCAGGCCGGCCACAGCGTCTGGAGGCTGTAAATGACTGTTCAAGGTGTCGTCGCCGCGGGCAAGTATGCGCAGGTGCAGCAACAGTTGAGCGAAAACAGCCATCACTGGCTGGTGACCGGCGCGGCCGGCTTCATCGGCTCGAACCTGGTGGAAGCCTTGCTCAAGCTGGGCCAGCGCGTGACCGGCCTGGACAACTTCGCCACCGGCCACCAGCACAACCTGGACCAGGTGCAGGCCGCCGTCGGCGACGCCTGGGGGCATTTTACGTTCATCCGCGGTGACATCCGCCAGCTGGCCGATTGCGAACAGGCCTGCGACGGCGTCGATTACGTGTTGCACCAGGCCGCGCTCGGCTCGGTCTCGCGCTCGATCGAAGACCCGATCACGACCAACGACACGAATGTCACCGGTTTCCTGAACATGCTCAGCGCCAGCCGCGGCGCCAAGGTCAAACGGTTTGTGTATGCCGCGTCGAGCTCGACCTACGGCGACCACCCGGACTTGCCGAAGGTCGAAGACGTGATCGGCAACCCGCTGTCGCCGTACGCGGTGACGAAATATGTCAACGAGCTGTATGCGAACGTGTTCGCGCGCTGCTATGGCATGGAAACCATCGGCTTGCGTTACTTCAATGTGTTCGGCCCGCGCCAGGACCCGGACGGCGCCTACGCCGCCGTGATCCCGCAGTGGGTTTCTTGCCTGATCCGCAACCGCCCGTTGATGATCAACGGCGATGGCGAGACCAGCCGCGATTTCTGCTTTATCGACAATGTGGTCCAGGCCAACCTGCTGGCCGCGCTGGCCGACGCGCCAGGCGCAGCCAACCAGGTGTATAACGTGGCGCTCAACGAGCGTACCAGCCTGAACCAGTTGTACGGCATGATGTGCGCGCTGCTGCGGGAACAGTTCCCGCACCTGCGCGAACACCGGCCGCAATATGCCGGCTTCCGGGCCGGTGATGTGCGCCACTCGCAGGCGGACATTGGCAAGGCGGCGCAATTGCTCGGTTATGCGCCGACGCACCGCATCGATCAAGGTTTGGCCGTGGCCATGGACTGGTATGTGCGCAGTCTGAGCGCCAACAAGTAGTACGACAGGGACCTGCGTACGGTCCGCTCCATTCATCCGTCGCCGCTCGTAGTACGCATGTGCTGGGGAGGAAAAAAAATGTTAAGAATTTCCAATCACTATGTGTCGAAGGTGGCGTTCAGCCTGCTGTTCGTCGAAATCCTGATCCTGATCGGCTCGTTCTATGCCGGCTCGGCGATCCGCTTCTTTGACGGCGACGATTTCGTCTTGCCGAAGCTGGAACACTTCCTGCTGTCGGCCTGCGTGTTCGCCGCCGCCATCGTGTTCAGCATGAGCGCGCTGGGCATGTACCAGCTCAATTTCAGCGAAGGCTTGCGCAATCCCTTCTTCCTGAAACTGATGCCCTCGTTCGCGATGGGCTTCGGCATCCTGACGCTGGTGTTTTACGCGGTGCCGGACCTGTATTTCGGGCGCGGCATCCTGTTATTGGTGTTCCTGATCGCCGCCGCCGGCATCCTGGCCGCGCGCGCGATCTTTTTCACGAGCTCCGAATTCCGCTTCCTCGAATCGCGCATCATCTTCCTCGGCATCGGCCCGCTGGCCAAGGAATGCGGTGACTTGGCGCTGCGCCAGACCAGTTACCATAAATACGACGTCGCCGGCTATGTCGCGATGCCGGCCGAGGAATGCCGCGTGCCGGCCGCCTCGGTGTTGCAGGTCGACCCGGGCATGTCGCTGGTGGCGCTGGCGCGCAAGCACAATGTGCGCGAAATCGTCGTGTCGGTGCAAAACCGCCGCGGCGGCACGTTCCCGATCCGCGAATTGCTCGAATGCAAACTGTTCGGCGTCAAGGTGACTGATGCGGCCACGTTCTTTGAACGCGAAACCTGCCAGATCCGCGTCGAATCGCTGCAGCCGAGCTGGCTGGTGTTCGGCGGCGGTTTTGATCAGAGCTTCATGCGCACCTTCATGAAACGCACGTTCGACATCGTCGTCAGCATCATCATCCTCGCCATCTCTCTGCCGGTGATGCTGTTTACGGCCGTCTGCATCCGCCTCGAAGACGGCGGCGGCATTTTCTACAGCCAGGAACGGGTCGGCAAGGGCGGTCGTCCATTCCGCGTGCTCAAATTCCGCAGCATGGGCAACGATGCCGAAAAGGGCGGCAAGCCACAGTGGGCGGCGCAGAACGATCCGCGCGTCACGCGAGTCGGCAACATCATCCGCAAATTGCGCATCGACGAATTGCCGCAAGTGTTCAATGTCTTCAAGGGTGAAATGAGCTTTGTCGGTCCGCGCCCGGAACGGCCATATTTTGTCGAACAGTTGATCGCCGATGTGCCATATTACAATGTGCGGCACAGCATCAAGCCCGGCATCACCGGCTGGGCGCAAGTGCGCTACGGTTATGGCGCATCGGTGGAGGATGCGGTGCAGAAATTGCAGTATGATCTGTATTATGTGAAAAACAATAGTCTGTTCCTCGATATCCTGGTGCTGATCGACACGCTGAAGGTCGTCCTGTTCGGCGCCGGCAGGTGAGCGGAGGGCTGGCTGCGACAAGAAAGGTGTGCGAGATGGGGCCGGGATGCTGAACAGCGTGGCGATCTTCAGCTATGGCACGGCGGCGCTGGCCTTCCTGTTGCTGTGCGGCCTGCTGCTGACCACCTGGCGCGACCGCGCGCATGCCACCGTGCTGGTGGGCGCCTCCCTGCTCAGTGCGCT
This sequence comes from Pseudomonadota bacterium, assembly GCA_040389645.1. Lineage (GTDB taxonomy): Bacteria > Pseudomonadota > Gammaproteobacteria > Burkholderiales > Burkholderiaceae_D > Rugamonas. Next base: position 57,951 of record JAZJZT010000050.1, read on the forward strand.
CTGGAGCGCGTTCACGGCCTGGGAAGCGTGGCAAGACGTGCCCTTGTCGGCCGGGGCCGACGTGCTCGAACTGGCGCGCGACGCCGGCTGGAGCGTGCTGCTGTTATTCCTGCTCGGATATTTCAGCGAAGGCCTCGACCGCCACGTATTGCGCCGCAACCGCCTGCTGCAACTGGTGGCCGCTTACTATGGCGTGTTTCTCGCCATCACGCTGCTGATGGCATGGGCCGGCGAGCAGGCCGCCGGTTCGTTGAGCTTGCCCAGCGTCATGATGCGCGCCGGCGCGGCCGTGCTGGGCATGATCCTGGTCGAACAGTTATACCGCAACAAGTCGGCGCAGGAACGCTGGGCCATCAAGTTCGCCTGCATCGGCATCGGCGGCATCTATGTCTACGATTTCTACCTGTACAGCGACACCATGCTGTTCCGCCAGCTCAATCCCGACATCTGGATCGCGCGCGGCGTCGTCAATGCGCTGACGATGCCGCTGATCGCGATTTCCGTCGCGCGCAGCACGTCGCGCTCGTTCGAACTGTCGGTCTCGCGCCGCGTGCTGTTCCACTCGGCCGCACTGGTCGGTTCCGCCGTCTACCTGCTGGCGATGAGCTCGGCCGGCTATTACCTGCGTTACTTCGGCGGCGCCTGGGGTTCGATGATGCAGGTCGGCTTCCTGTTCGGCGCCGTCGTGCTGCTGGCCGGCATCCTGTTTTCCGGTACCTTCCGTTCCTGGCTGAAAGTCTTCATCAGCAAGCATTTTTACAGCTATAACTACGATTACCGCGAAGAGTGGCTGCGCTTTACGCGCATGCTGTCGCAGGATGGCCCGAACCTCGGTTGCCGCACGATCCAGGCCGTGGCCGAACTGGTCGAAAGCCCGGCCGGCGCACTGTGGCTGCGGCGCGAATCCGGCAGTTGCGAACCGGTCGCGCAATGGCATGTCGCGCTGATCACGGATGCGGAACCGGCCGATTCCACCTTTTGCCAATTCCTGGAAAGCAAGCAGTGGGTCATCGACTTGCAGGAATACGAAGCCAATCCCGGCCTGTACGGAGAACTCGTGATGCCGCACTGGCTGCGCCATTTCCCGCGCGGCTGGTTAGTCGTGCCGCTGATCCTGCAGGGCCGCCTGTCGGGCTTCATGCTGTTGCTGCAACCGCGCAGCGCGATCAAATTGAACTGGGAAGTGATCGATTTACTGAAAGTCGCCGGCAGCCAGGCCGCCAGTTACCTGGCGCAGCAGGACGCGGCCACGGCGCTGATGCTGGCGCGCCAGTTCGAATCGTTCAACCGCATGTCGACCTTTGTCGTGCACGACCTGAAAAACCTGGTGGCGCAACTGTCGCTGCTGATCCCGAACGCGCACAAGCACCGCAACAATCCCGAATTCCAGCAAGACATGCTCGACACGGTCACCCATTCGGTGCAAAAGATGAAATTGATGCTGCAAAAGCTCAATCGCACCGACGCGCCCGCGCATCCGATTCCATTGTTGATTGACCAATTATTGCAACAGGCCGTATCCTTGAAGGCAGCGTTCGAGCCGCAACCGGTATTGCAGGTGGCCGATGCCGGCCTGCATGTGCTGGCCGACTGGGAACGGCTGGAACGGGTGCTCGGGCACCTGATCCAGAATGCGATCGAGGCCACGCCGAAGGATGGTAGCGTGACGATCCGGCTGCGCTGCGCCGGCGAGGCGGTGCAGGTCGAGATCAGCGATACCGGCTCGGGCATGACGGAAGAATTCATCCGCGACCGCTTATATAAACCGTTCGAATCGACCAAGCCGGCCGGCATGGGGATCGGCGCGTTCGAAAGCCGCGAATATATCCATGAACTGGGCGGCCAGCTCGATGTCAGCAGCCGGCCGCAGCAGGGCACGACGTTCCGCGTCATGCTGCCGCGCTACAAGCAGGATGCACTGGCTGTCGAACGCGCCGCGTGACGACACCCGCTCAAGAACAAGGAAATATTGTGAGTAAATCCAAGCTGTTGATCATCGAAGACGACCCGGGCCTGCAAAAGCAGTTGCGCTGGAGTTTCGATGCGTATGACGTGGTGGTGGCGGGCGACCGCGAAAGCGCGCTGGCGCAGGTGCGCCGCCATGAACCGGAAGTGGTGACGATGGACCTGGGCTTGCCGCCCGATCCGGACGGCGCCACCGAGGGCTTGGCGACCTTGCAGCAAATCCTGGCGCTGGCGCCGGAAACCAAGGTGATCGTGCTGACCGGTAACCAGGACCATGCGCACGCGGTGGCGGCGATCGGCCTGGGCGCCTACGATTTTCACCAGAAGCCGGCCGATCCCGACCTGCTCGGCCTGGTCGTGCAGCGCGCCTTTTATCTGCATGCCTTGCAGCGCGAAAACCGCCGCATGTTGCAGACGCAAGCCGATTCGCCGCTGGCCGGCGTCATCAGCCGCGACGCCGGCATGCAAAAGGTGTGTCGCAGCGTCGAAAAAGTCGCGCCGACGTCGGCCTCGGTGATGATCCTGGGAGAGAGCGGCACCGGTAAAGAAGTGCTGGCGCGCGCGCTGCACCAGCTCAGCCCGCGATCCAGCCAGCGCTTCATGGCGATCAATTGCGCGGCGATTCCGGAAAACCTGCTCGAATCGGAACTGTTCGGTTACGAGAAGGGCGCCTTCACCGGCGCGGCCAAGCAGACCAAGGGGAAAGTGGAATTGGCGCACGGCGGCACCTTTTTCCTCGACGAAGTCGGAGACTTGCCGATGCCGCTGCAGGCGAAGCTGTTGCGCTTCCTGCAGGAACGCGTCATCGAGCGCATCGGCGGCCACGAGGAAATCCCGGTCGACGTGCGCATCGTCTGCGCGACGCACCAGAATTTGAAGGAATTGACGACGGTCGGTCGCTTCCGCGAGGATTTGTATTACCGGCTGTCCGAGATCGTCGTCACGATTCCGCCGCTGCGCGCGCGCGTCGGCGACGCGGCGCTGCTGGCGCACCATTTCAAAAACAAGTTTTCGGCGCAGGAATCGCGCGCCTCTCTGCACTTCAGCCAGGAAGCGATCGGCGTCATCGAAGCCTATCCGTGGCCGGGCAATGTGCGGGAAATGGAAAATTGTATCAAACGCGCCGTGATCATGGCCGACGGCCCGCAGATCGTCGCCGACGATCTGGGCTTGTCGGGACCGGCCGCGCCGGAACAGCCGCTGAACTTGCGGCAAGTGCGCGACGAGGCCGAATACAAGGCCATCGTCAAGGTGCTGGCGCGGGTCGACGGCAATATCGTCAAGGCGGCCGAGCTGCTCGGCATCAGCCGGCCCACCTTGTACGACCTGATGAGCCGGCACGCGATCAACCAGTAACGGTCTCGCTGCCTTCCTCGATGCGCCGGCGGCGGCGACGCGCCGGCCTTGCCACCGGCGCGCGCACCGGTTGCAGCAGCGCCACCGCCAGCAGCATATAAAACAGCAAGGTCAGGCGCGGCACGTCGAACAGGCTGTCGAACATCCCGACGATGAGCACGCCGGCCAGCGCGGCGAGATACACACTCGCATCCAGTTCGCCATCCCATCCGCGCGCGGCCAGGTTGCCGGCCGCGTACAGCAGTAATAATGCCATCGCGATGGAACCGAATATCCCCTGCTCGAAATAGGTATTGACGAAGAAATTCTTGACGTGCCACGGCATGTGGTCGTGGTCGCTGCTGAAGAACCAGTAATTATTGCCGTCTTCAAAACCGCCGTTGCGCACCAGTTCGGCGCCGCTCGCGCTGCGCAGGCTCAGGTTGTCGACCTCGACCACCGCGTTCTTGCCTTCGCTGGCCAGTTCCAGCTGGATCGGCGCGCCGAACAGGCCGCCGCCGCCGAGCCGGCCGCTGTCGACATCGAGTTCGACGTGCTGCCAGCCGGTGCCGGGCTTGGCTTGCGGCAATTCCAGCGGCAGGCAGTTTTGCGCATACAGCAGCCAGCGTTCGCACAGCCCTAACTGAAGCCAGCCGCTGGGCTGGCTGCGCCGCAGGTCGAACGACAGGCGGTAGCGCATACCCGGTTCGATCGCTACGCGTTGCAGCGTGCGCAGCACTTCGCCGAAGCCGATCGCGTGGTGGGGAGAGGCCAGGCGCAGGAACTGGTTGCCCTGCGCTTCGCGGCCATAGCTGAAGGTACCGGGCATTTCGCCGCGCGTGTTGTGCCAGAAATACGTGTCGGGATAGCGGCCCAGGCCCATGCCGAAGCTGCGCGTGCTCCAGTCCGGCGTCATCATCTCCAGCGCTTCATCCCAGTGCCGCAGGCGCACGTCGAAATCGCTGCCGGCCGTCGAAAAGCGCGAACCCAGGTAATAGCTGGCGGCGATCGGGATCACGGTGACGAACACGATCGCGCTGAAGCAGGCGACCGTCAATGTGTTGCGGTTCAATTGCCACAGGGGTTTCAGCGGCAGCCGGTTGCCGGCCACCAGCGCGCCGGCCAGCAGCGCGGCCCAGCCGGCGTCGAAGCCGGCCTGCTCTCCGCCCCAGTGCACGGCGACCAGGCCGGTGCTCAGCGCAAGGGAGATGAGGGCGCCGGCGGCGATCGCCAGCGCCTGCGGCTGTTTGTTCGGCGGCCCGAGCCACAGCATCGCCGCGGCCGCGCCGAAGGCGATCACACCCAGTACCAGGCCGAGATACGGACCCTTGCCAACGCCGCCGAAGGCGTCGCGCAGGCCGAAGAACAGAGTCAAGTCGAGCAGGACCAGGCCCAGCGCGGTGGCGCCGAACAAGAGCCAGTGGCGCAGGCGCGGCGCGGCGCCGGCCAGCACGACGGCCGCGCCCAGCAAGACCAATGCGGCCAGCAGGCCGCGGTAGCCGCTGCTGGCGAAGACCCGCATCAGGACCGCGGCGGCGCCAAGCAGCAACAGCGCGGCACCACCCAGCTGGCCCATGCCGAGCGCGCCGCGGCGCAGCCGGTGTCCCAGCACCAGCAGCACGATGATTGCGCCGGAACTGGCATAGGCGAGGTAGACATCGCGCGAAAACGTCGTAAAGCCGGTAAAGAAACCCATCACCAGCAGCACCAGTGCCACGCCCAGCTGGCGGTGCGAGGTGGAGCCGATCAGCCACAGCGTGACGAAGGGGAAGGCCACGGCAAGATAGGCGTCCAGCGCGGCGCCGCCGGTATGCATGGCGGAGAAGGGCGCGGTGGGACGGTAGTCGCTGGAAAAATTGAACAGGCCGGGGAACAGGCTGCGTTCCCACACCACCGCCAGCGCGGTGAAGGCCAGGCCAATCAGCATGCCGGGCACGAACAGGCGGCGCAGGTTGACCAGGTCGGCGCCGGCGCTGCGGCGCAGCAGCGGCAACAGCAGCAGCGCCCACAATAATCCCTTGGCCACGCGCAGGCTGTTGTAGTGACTCGAATAATTGGCGAAGGCGTTGGCGTCCAGCGGCGGTAGCGGCAACAGGCCGATGCCGGCCGCGATCGCGGTGGCCAGCGCCGACATCCACAAGGCGAACACGACGAACGGCGGCAGCGCCGCTTGCGGCGCCTGCGGCGCCAGCCGCCAATAGCCGACCGCGGCGCTGGCCAGCAGCAGCAAGTCGAATTCTTCCAGATAAAACCAGCCGGTCCACGGCGCCAGATCCAGCACCGGCAGCAAGGCCGGTACCAGCAGCAGCCACCAGGTCGGGCGCCACCACAGCAGGGCGGCATAGGCGGCCAGCGCCGGCACCAGCAGGAGTTTGTTGAGCGGATAATAAAAGGCCGCCAGCGCCAGCACGGCGGCCATCAGCAGTGCGAACAGCCTCGCCGGCAGCGCGCCCATCATGGACGCGGAGTAGGCGCGGCTGCCGGCGGCGTTGCTTCCGGTGCCGCTGGTGCTTCCGCCGCCGGTGTTGCGGGTGCCGTTTCCGGCGCGGGCGTGGCCGGCGCCGCGTCAGGCTGGCGCGGACGCCATTTGCCGGCTTCGACCAGCTTGTTTTTCAGGCCGGGCAAGGGGAACTTCATCGCATATGCTTTTTCGGCATGCTTGAGCGCGTTGTCGTAATCCTTGTTCTTCAGGTACAGCAAGCCGAGGTTGTAATTGATCGTCGCGTTTTCCGGTTCGAGTATGTAGGCTTGCTTGAACTTGGCCATCGCGTCGTCGCTGCGCCCGACCGCGAACAGGTAGCCGCCATAGGTGGCCCAGACCATGCCGTCGTCCGGCGCGAAACGCTGCGCGCGGTCCAGATAGCATTCGACCGGCCATTTCGTATGCGGCACCGTCACGATCCTGTCCCTGATCGCGACCCGTGTCAGCGTCGCCAGCGCGCGGTGGTGGTTGGGGATGGCGCGCAGGGTGTAGTCGAGGTCGGCGCCGATCCCCATGTCGCTGGTCGCGCCCCGTATGCCCTTTTCGACGTCCGCCGTGAAGTGCGCATGTTCGACGATTTCCAGGTTGACCTGGCCGCGCTTGCGGTAATCGTACGGCCCGTAATGGTTGGCCAGTTCGCCGCAAAAATTGTCCGCCTGCGCGATGCCGCACACCGCGACCAGCGCGGCCGCGGCAAGATACCTGACTGTCTTCAGCATTTCTATCCTCACTGTGTTCACCACGAACGCATCCAGGCGCCGGTCCAGTCGATGACCTGGTCGCGCCAGACGCGGCGCGAAAACGTATGGTCGGCGCCGGCCAGGTCTTGCCGCGTCACGCGCGGCGCGGCCAGCAGCGCGCGCCACTGGCGCGACGCACTGGTCAAATCCAGGAATTCCTTCGCCGTCAAGTCGGCGCCGCTGATAATCAACAACACTTTACCGCCGAACCGGTCCAGGCCGGCCTGCATGCGCTGCGGCAGCGGCGCCACGGCGGCCGTTTTCACCGGCGCCGCGCCGGGCGAGGCTGCCGTGTTGGGCGCGCCAGCGGCGGTTTTACTGGAAAGGACGGAACCGACCAGGCGCAGCAGGGCGCCGCCGGCCGCGGCGAAATTGAACTGGCCGCGCGCGATTTTTTTCCACAGCGCCGGATCGAGCAGGCGCGCCCGATAATAATGTTTTAAGGTCGTCTTGGCGATGCTGGCGCTGGTGCGCACCCACGGGTTGATCAATACCAGGCCGGTGACGCGGGCATCCTGGTATGCATAAAACAGGGCGGCGGACGCGCCGTCGCACAAGCCCCAGATGACCACTTCCTCGAGTCCGGGCACGGCGGCGATAAACTGGTCGACGGCCGCGCGCAGGTCGTCGTCGACCGCTTCGAAGTCGCGCGCGGCGCCGCCGCTGTCGCCCATGCCGCGGTAATCGAAGCGCATCACGGCGATGCCTTGCTCGGCCAGGCCGCGCGCCAGCAGGATGAACTGGCGGTGGCTGCCGGCGCGGTATTGCGGGCCGCCGACGACGATCAGCACGCCGCGCTTATTCGCCTGTTCGGGCACGCCGACGATGCCGACCAGGTCCTCGCCGTGGCAAGTAAAACTAAGCGCGCGTTCTTGATAGTTCATGGCTGGGAGCCTGGAAAAGAGTGGACGTCGCCGTTAACAATTCGGCCGCTTCGGCGATTTCCTGCGTGGCCCAGAACGGCACGCAGGCAACGCGGTGGATCTGCACGTCGACGCCCTGCTGTTGCCAGCTGCCGGCCAGGCGCGCCACGGCCGGCGCCAGCGGGCGTTCCGGCGCGGCGACCGCTTCGAACCAGTGCACCGGGCAGCGTGTCGGCGCCAGTTGCTGCGCATCCTTGCCATCGATGGCGCTGGCCAGCGCCGGAGACAGTTCGTAGCCGGCCACTTCCAGCGTGGCACCGCCGAGCAGGGACGCGTGCAGCGCGGCGACGCCGCCGCTTTTCTCGCCCTCTTTCTTGTCGGCGCCGTCGGACAGCATTTCGCTGGCCGTCAATAGCCGCAGGAACTGTTTTAAGAAGACGGCGCCGTTTTGCACCGGTTGCCACAGCAGCAGGCGTTCGACCGGGTGCGCGGCGCCGTGCGCATAGTCGAGCGCGAGCAGCGCGCCCAGGCGCAAGCCCCACAGGGTCAATGGCGCATCCAGCCGTTGCGTCAACCACTGGCAGGCGGCCGCGATGTCGTCTTTCCAGATGTCCCAGCTGGCGTCGCGCAAGTCGCCGCTGCTGTCGCCGCAACCATATAAATCCAGTTGCAGCACGCCGTAGCCCTGCGCGGCCAGCGCGCGCGCCTGCAGCGCGGCCATGCGGCGCGACTTGTTCATTTCATCGCCGAACGGGTGAAGATACAGGATGGCGCCGCGGCAGGCGTCGCCGGCCGGCGGGTGGAACAGGCAAAAACGTTGCCCCAGGCCCGCCTGCAAAAAAAACGGCTCGGCGCCGGCGGACTTGGGCGCCGGTTTCATGCCGCCATTTTTTGTTCGACGAAGGCGTTCAGGCTGGCCAGCGTTTCAAAGGTGCTGGCGCTGATTTCGTCATCGTCGACGACAAAGCCGAAGTGTTCTTCGAGCGCCGTCAGCAGGTTCACCACCGCCATCGAATCGAGTTCGGGGATGCTGCCGAGCAAGGCCGACTGGGCATTGAGCGCATGGCGGGCTTCGCCCAGGCTGAGCACATCGCCCAGGATGTTTTTGAGTTCGTCGAAATACATGCTTGCTCCGTGATGGTGTGCGGGACAGCCGGCCGCGGCGGGCGGCGAACTGGTCCTTTAAATAAGTTGTCTGCCATGGTACACGCTGGGCGCCCGATCAGTCCAGCGCGCCTCAGCCGGCCAGGCTGCGCAATTGCGCGGCCTTGGCCTCGGCCGCTTCTTCCTTGAGCGTCTTTTCGACGATGGCGCCGGTACTGACCATCAAGCCGATCAGGTAATACGGCACATCGTAATACAGCAGGCTCAGGAAGGCGCCGCCGGTGGCGAACCCGATCATGCTGACCTGGATCATCGTCGCCACGTTGGCGGCCCATTTCAGATCGTCGCGCTTGGACGCGTGCTTGATGATCCACGCCCCCTTGCGCCACGTCAAAAAGGCCAGCAGCACGTACAGGCCGAAGCCGACGAAGCCGTGTTCGCCCAGCACCTGGAAATAAATGCTGTGGGCGGCGTGCACGTCGTTCGGGTCCGGCGCATATTTGCCGAAGCTCTGGCGGTTATAGATTTCGAAACCGCCGCCGACCAGCGGCCGGTCCAGCGCCAGGTTATACGCCATATACCAGGCGTTGATGCGCCCCATCGCCGAGGCGTCTTCTTTATAGGTATTGATGGTTTCCATGCGCTGCGTCCACTTGGCGGGCATGAACATGATGCCAATTGGCAATATGCAGACCAGCAGCATGCCCATCAGCGCCTTTTTCGGGCTTTTCAGCCACAGGAAGCCGAGCATGCCGCCGATACCGAGCAGCGCGCCGCGCGAATACGAGCCGAGCGCGGAAAAGCCGCATAGCATCATCGACATCGCCATGCCGCGCCGCACCCATTTGTTGGTCGAATTCATGAACAGGCAATACATCATCGGGATGATCGTGATCAAGGCCAGCGCCAGTTCGTTGTTGCCCTCGATATAACTGCCTTCCGGCCCCCAGACGATGCTGCTGCCGCCGCTCAAGACTGTAAACACGCCGCCCTTGTCGCCGTAATAGCCGAGTGAAATGACCAGCGCCCAGATCGTCAGGTAAATCTGTTGCTTGCTTTTAATTAACATCATCGTGACAAAGGTCATTACCATGATCTTGAACACGCGCTGCAGCATGACGAACGATTGGTCTTGCCACATCGCGAACACCGTGGTGATCGACATGTGCAAGGTAAACAGCAGCAGCGTGATGACGATCGGCGTCATCGGCAATTTCTTGTCTTCCTTCGTCACGACCAGGCTGCACAGCGTGACGGCGGCGATGATCGCCGCGAACGGGAAGGAATAGGCGAAGCCCCAGCTGAGCCGGTGCGGATTCATGACGCTGATCCAGATCCACATCAGGATACCAATGTAGGGACGCTTGAAGATGAACGGCAGCGAGCCGAACACGAGCAGCGTGATAATGACGTCTCTCATGAATTACTCTGGGTAAGATGGATAAAATTACTGTGGATAAACGCAACGGCGGGCGGTCGGCAGGCAACGATACCGCATTGTCAGCCCGGCGCAAAATGTTTGGCAACATCTAATTGATATTGTCGATGCCCAAGTGTTAAGATTGCATGCGATTGCGCCCGCGACCGGGCAAAGCGGGACGCGCAAGCGGCGCCTCGCCGCTGCAAGCCGCCGAGTTCGCGCAGGTTTTCATGAACGGCGTGCTACGCTGTCGCCCACAACCCAAATGCCGCAAGCAGCGCGAACTATCTCGCCCTGACACGACACATGCCTCAATTCCAACGCTTCGACCCTGCCGACTGCCAGTTTCCACGCCCGGGCGCCCCGTTGCTGCCGGTATTGCGCTGGGCGGACTTGACGCTGGGGCGCCGCGGCACCGTCGCGCAAGATGTCCTTGACGGACCCGGCGCGCGCCACTTCGCGCGCGGCCGCTATGCGCTGCGGGCCGCCTACCGGCTGGCCGGCGTCGGCCCGTCCGGCGCGCTGCTGGCGCCCGGTTACCATTGCCGCACCATGCTCGACCCGGCGCTAGCGCTGGGCGGCGCCGTGCTGTTTTATGCGCAGCATGCCGACCTGGGGCCGGACATGGACAGCATCCGGCAAGCATTGGCGAGCCGGCCCGGCGCCGTCAAGGCGCTGATCGTGCCCCATTATTTCGGCATCGAGCAGGCCGCCGGCGTGATGGAAGAACTGGCCGCGCTGTGCCGCCTGCATGGCGTCATGCTGGTCGAGGATTGTTCGCACGCGTGGCAGGTGGCGCTCAAGCGCTTGCCGGTCTGCCAGGCCGGCAGCGGGCACCTGCTGGTGGCCAGTCCCTACAAATTTTTCGCCTGCGAAGATGGCGGCGTTTTATGGGGAAATCCGGCGCAATTGTCTGGCATCGCCACCGCGCGCCCCGGCCTGCTGTCCGAACTGAAGGCGCTCAAGGCCGGCGCCGCGCGCAGCCGCCAGGGCAGCGCTGCGCCGGCGCCGGACGCGCTGCCGCTGCCGGAAGCCGGCCGGCGCGGCCAGGACTGGAGCGAGCACAGCGAACAGCCATCGGGCATGTATGAAAGCGCGCAGCAAGACTTGCGCTGCCTGGCGCTGTCGCGCTGGGTGATGGGGCGCACCCGGCTGGACCCGGTGGTGCAACAGCGCCAGCGCTATTACCACCAGTGGCTGCGGGCGGTGGCCGGCCTGCCGGGCGGACGCGCGCTGTTGCCCGAACTGGCGCCCGACAGCGCACCCTACATGTTCCCATTGCTGATCACGCAGCCCGAGTCCCAGTTTTATGTGCTGAAACAGGCTGGCGTGCCGATCTGGCGCTGGGACGAGATGGCCGTCTCCGAGTGCGCCGTGGCCGGCGCCTACCGGCTGCGCCTGCTGCACCTGCCGTGCCACCAGAGTCTGAGCGCCGGCCAGATGCAATGGATGACCGGCATGGTCGCCCGGGTGCTCGCATGAGCCGCTGGGCCATCGTGCCGCTGCAGCGCAAGCTGGGCCAGTACGCGCGCGCCTGGGATGAATTGAATGCGCGCGCCTTCGGCCGCCATCCTCTGCTCGACAGCCGCGTCATCGAAAACATGCTGCGCAATTTCGGCGGCGGCAACGAGCGCCTGTGCGTGCTCGAAGAGCAGGGGCAGGTGCAGGCGATGTGCATCCTGCGCCCGCGCAACGCGCTGGTCTGGGCCAGCTTCCTGCCGGCCCAGGCCCAGATCGGGGCCACGCTGATTCCCGATGTCAGCGTGCTGCCGTCGCTGTGGAACAGCCTGCCGAGCCTGGTGATCCAGCTCGATTTATTGTGCAACGATCCCGAGACCAGCAGTTTATTGGCCCCGCGGCAACCGCCGACGCACCGGCTGAACCACGCGTTGACAATGAAGGTGGCGCTGTCCGGCACGTTCGCGGAGTACTGGGCCGCGCGCAGCAAGCACTTGCAGTCGAATATCAAGCGCTACCAGAAGCGTGTGCAGGTCGACGGCCTGGCTCCGCGTTTCACGGTGATCACCGCGGCGGACCAGATCCGCGCCGGGGTCGAACGCTATATGGCGCTCGAAGGCACCGGCTGGAAAGGCCGCGCCGGCACGGCACTCAGTTCACAGCCGGCCCAGTATCGCTTTTATAATGAAATCATGTTGCGCGCCGCCGATAGCGGCAACGCGATAGTTTATGAATTATGGTTCGGGGAGCAACTGGTCGCTTCCCGCCTGGCGGTGTGCCGGCAAGGCATGCAAGTGATGTTGAAGACGAGTTATGACGAAAGCTTTGCCACCTATTCCCCCGGCCGCCTGCTGCTGTTTTCCGTCATCGAACATGCGTTCGCCGGCGAAGACCACCAAGCCATCGAATTCTATACGGATGCCGATCCGAACCAGCTGGAATGGGCCACCGGCCGGCGCTGGATCGCGCACGAAACGCTGTACCGCTGGCCGTGCGCCGAAATCCTGACGGTGGCCATGCGTACCTTCAAGACACGGCCGGCGCGGCGGCGGCGCCAGGGCGATCACAAGAAACCGTACAGCATCGACGCGTACGACCATCCCGACGCCTTGCCGCGCGATGTGCAGGATTTCCTGGGCAAGGCTGAAAAGCGCAATATCGCCTTTGGCCTGTCATGGTCGCGCAACCTGGTCACCACCGTTTACGCCGCGCATGCGGGCATCCGTTATTATGTGTTGCGCCATGCCGACCAGGTGGTGGCCGTGCTGCCCCTGCGGGCCGAAAAAATGCTGCTCGGATGGCAGCTGAATTCGCTGAGCAATTTTTATACCGCGCTGTACGAGCCGGTGCTGGGACCGGGACTCAAGCCGAACGCGCTGCTGCCCGTGCTGGCGGCGGTGCAGCAGGATTTCAATGGACTGGCCTCGTTCAAGCTGACGCCGATGGACCCCGGCTCCGATGCCTACCGCACGCTGCTCGGCGCGCTGCGCCTGAACGGCTGGTTTTCCTTCGAGTATTTCGGATTCGGCAACTGGTATCTGCCGGTCACCGGCACGTGGACCGATTACCTGGCCACGCGCAAGGGGACGCTGCGCAGCACGATCAAGCGCATGACGAAAAAATTCGCCGGCGATGGCGGCACGCTGGAAATCGTCACCGACAGCCGCGACATCCCGCGCGCGATCGCCGCCTACGAGGCCGTTTACGCGGCCAGCTGGAAAAATCCGGAACCCTTCCCCGGCTTCATGCCCGGCCTGCTGCAACTGTGCGCCGACAAGGGATTTTTGCGCCTGGGCCTGGCCTGGCTCGACGGCCAGCCGATCGCCGCGCAAGTCTGGATCGTCTCGCACGGCCGCGCCGAAATCTACAAGGTGGCGTATCACGAAGCGTTCAAGGCCTATGCGCCCGGCACGCTGGTGACGGCCATGCTGATGGAATATGCGACCGAGACCGACCGGGTGAGCGAAGTCGATTACCTGATCGGCGACGATCCGTACAAGGAAACCTGGATGAGCCACCGGCGCGAACGCTGGGGCATCGTCGCCTACAACCCGACCTCGCTGCGCGGCCTGCTGGGGCTCGCTTACGAGGTCGCGGGGCGGGCCGTCAAGGCGCTGCGCAAGCGCTATCCGGCCCGGCAGGACAGCTGATCAGGCGGTGCGCAGGAAGTACAGGTTCGAACCCGCCGACGGCATCATCACGAAACCGCGCAAGGCCGGCACATAACGGAAGCGGTTGTGCACGCCGGCCGGCGGCGTCGCCGGCGGCCGCGTGTACGACACCAGCGCCAGCGTGCTGATATCCCAGGTATTGCCGGCATTGGGCTTGATCACGTAGACGCGGCCGGCCGCGCTGCCCTGGCCCGAGTAGAACAGGAAGCGGTCGTTGTCCGGGTCGTAATCCATCGCCGCGTACGACGGTTGCTCGGTCTTGAAGCGGTCCAGCGCGGTGCTCGGATTGAACGTGACGGTGATCTGCGCCGAACCGCCGACCGGTATCCGGCTCGCGAACACGGCGGCCGTGCCGGAACTCTCGCCATCGGCCCAGTTCAATGCAAACAGCTGGTTGCGCGAGGAATCGTGGGCGATCGGCCAGCGCACCAGGTCGTTGGTGCGCTGCGTGATCGGCTGCGTCCAGGTCTTGCTCACGGGCGACCAGCGCGCCAGTGCCTGCGTCCACACTTCGCCGCTGCCGCGCACGGCGACGGCGCCGTAGTGGCCCGGTGGCGCATCGGCCCAGGTGCCGGGCGGATCCCAGGTATTCGTCTCCAGGTTGAAGGCATCGACCTTGCCGAAGGTATACGCATTGCCGTACGAGAAGCGCAGGCCGAACAGCATCAGGCGGTTCACTTGCGGGATGAACTGGGTGGTGCTGTAGGTATGGCGCGCGCTCGGCTTGCCGTCGGGATAATAGGCGACGTCGGGCGCCACTTGCGCGCTCGGCGCCATGCGCACCTGCCAGCTTGGCGCGTTGTCGTTCAGGGACAGCGAGACGACCCGGTTGTCCGACGAATCCCAGTGGCCGCCGGCCGCCGCGATCAGGATTTCATTGGTCTTCTCGTTGAACGCGAAGCCGCTGTAGGCGCCCACGCCCGAGCCGCCGGCACCGCTGGTGCCGGGAATCTCGATCCAGTCGTTGATCGGCTTGCCGGCCAGCCACAGCGGCAGCGTGCCGGCGACGACCGGCGGCGGCGGGGTGACCGGCACTTGCGCCGTCGCGCTCTGCAGCGGCTGGACGGCCCAGACCGGGTGCGCATTGAATGCATCGCGCAGCTGGCTCCAGTTGCTGGCGCCGACCATGCGGTCATAGGCTTGTTGCGCGCCTGGCACGCCGTGGCGCACCGCGTAAGCGATGGCGGGCTGCAGATTGCCCCACAGGGCCCGTTCGCCCGGCAGGTATTCGGCCGCCAGTATGCCGTCGACCTTGCCCATCCAGGGTTGCACGACGGCATAGGTGGCGTTGTAGACGGCCGCCTCGCTGGTCAGCCACGGGCCGGCGCCGGTATCGTAATCGGGCGCCGGGCTGGGCGAAATCAACAGCGTGTACGGCACGGCGTTGACATACCAGAACGCGCCTTTCGGACCCAGGCGGCTGATGGCGCTGCGCGCCTTCCACTGGAAGAAGGCATCGAGCTTGGTGGCCGCCGCGCTCGAGATCGGCAAGCCGAGCGACAGCGAATAACCGAACGCCGCCGTCACAAAATCCTGCTGCCACGGCGAACCGGTCTGGATCGTGCCGTCATAGGCTTCGCCCGGCTTGATCCAGCCGTAAGGATTGTTGGCGCGCGCCACGTAGCGGCCGTGGAAGTGCTCGATATTGGCTTCGACCGAGGCGATGAATTCCGAGCGCAGCGCGCTGTCGTCGTCCGGCGTCACGCACAGCGCCTGCACGCGGGCGCGCCAGTCCCAGGCGCAGCTGCGCGTCTGCCAGGCGTCGACGGCCGTCTGCACCAGGCCCTTGCTGCCGGTGCGCAGCGCGGTATTGTCGCCGTTGCCGAGGTAATTGGCGGTCGTGACGAACTGCACTTCCTCCATGAAGTACCAGCGGCCGGTGACCAGGTAAGCCAGGTAACCCAGCGACGGGCTGTGCGCCACGTCCCAGTTCGGCGGATTGCCGCCGCCGGCGACCGGGGTATAGCTGCCGGTGGTCGAGCCGCCGGTATCCTTGAAGCCCTGGCTGTCGCGGATGTTGAGCGTCGGGTAGCTGCTGAAACGCAGCGGGCGCTGCGTGGTCTCGTCGCGGTAATGGATGCCGTAACGGCCGGCGCTGAAACCGTTGCGCACCACGGCGCCGTACGCGCTGTCGGCACTGCTGACCAGGTACAGCACGTCGTGCTGCGGCAGCAGGCCGATCGGGTCCTGGTAGCCGGATGAGGCCATGCTGTCGCTGTCGTAATTGAAATTGCCCGCCTGCAGCGGTTGATAGGTCGCGGCCAGGCCTTGCACCACGACGGCGCTGGCATCGACCTGGGCGCGGTAGGACGGCACCAGTTCCGTCGATTGCAGGTAAGCCGTATCGTGTTTCGGGATTACGCCCGGGTCGTTCGCCAGCCAGTAGGACAGGGCCGTGCCGCTGACCAGCGGGGTGCGCTGGTGGTGTTTCAGGTCGATCGCGGCCGACATGCGGCGCGTGCCGCCCAGCGTGAAACTGTAAGTCGCCGACCGGTTGCTTGGCGCGGCTACCTTCAGGTAACCGTTTTCGATCCACGGCAAGACTTCGACGGCGCCGCTGGACCACAGGCGCACTTCGAGCCAGGCCACCAGGTGGGCATCGCTGCCGACAGGCTTGCGGTAAATCCACGACGACATCGACGAGCCGCTGACCCAGGAGCGCAATGGCGCATCCCAGTCGCTGCCTTGCCAGGTGACGGCGCCGAATGTGCCGCAGTCGATCTGCGCGACGGCGCCGGTGGCGCGCAGGCGCGCCGTGTCGAGCACGGACGAAGGCGCCGGCATGGCGATCACGCGCAGGTTCACCGTCAGCGGCGCGTTCGCCTGCAGGTCGGCCTGGCCGGCCAGCACGGCGAATTTCAGCGAGCCGTCCGGCCACGTGTTTTTGACGGAGACTTGCATCGTGCCCTGGTCGGCGGCCACGGTATTACCCGCAGGCACGTCGCCGCGGCGGAAGGCATAGCCCAGGCAATAGGGCGCGGCGGCTTGCGCTTTCAGGCTTTTCAGCGTGAAGCGCGCGCTGGCGATCGTCACGCCGGCCACGTTGTTGGCCGGAGGCAGGCTCACGGCCGCGTCTTCGATGTATTCCACCGGCGTAAACAGCGTTTTCAGTCCGGGGTTACTACTGGTGGCATCGCCTCCTCCGCATCCGGTCAGGGCGCCGGATGCCGCCAACATGGTTGAACGCCAGAGGAAGTCGCGTCGGTTTGTAGTCATAATCAGTATCGCTCGAGAAATAAAAAGGTCGTCAGGCGGCTGCACAACAGTATCGACAGTTGGGTATCGATGGCTGCCCGCACATTGCCGGGTCTTCTGCCGCGCGCCGCCTGGACCCCAAAGGGGAGGCGAACAAATAGCAAGAGGGTGGAATCTACTGCACACTTTCGTCGCGGAACCATTTCATTCTATCCCCATTGCGGGCTGGTAAGAAAGATCCGATTGGCAATAAATCGAAAATAATGCACATAAATACGATGATGTCAACTTTCTTGTTCGGAATGCCATCAAGCTTGATCGACATCGTTGTTTTGTCAGAGGAAACGCGTTTGCACAACGATAAGGCGAGCTCAGCAGCGCTCCAGGTAAAAGCAGGCGCGGCCGGCGTCGTTCATAGTGTTGAGCTCGCTTGCCTGCCGCGCGCAAGCCTGCAGTTCGTCTGCGCTGAACGGGGCGGCGGCGCCGGCCGGCGCGCGCAGCGCAATGCCCTGTTGATAACGCATGCTGGCCGTCAATTCCCAGGCTTCGGAATCGAACACGGTGGCGCGGACGTGAAAGCCGGCGCGCCTGGCCAGCACGTCCATCGATGCCTGCGTAAAAAGGTGTAAGTGGCGCGGCGCATCGAGTTCGACCCAGTGCTGGCCGAAGCGGCGCCAGAAATACGTACCCATCACCGGCACCCGCACCAGGCAGGTCGCGCCCGGGCGCAGCAGCCGCGCCGCCTGCGTCAGCGTGGCGAGCGGGTCCGGCACATGTTCGAGCGAATGGTGGAACATGACGAGGCCATAATCTCCGTCCACCTGGTCGAGCGTGCGGCGGGTCACGGGGACGCCTTCGTAACGGGTGTCGGCGGCCACGAAGGGATCGATGCCTTCGACTGCCATAAAACCGCAGCGGCGCAGCGCGGCCAGCAGATACGGGCTGGCGCCGCAGCCGACATCGAGGATGCGTTCATTGGCGCCGCGCAGGCGCGCTGCCAGCAGGTAATGCCCGTATTCGGCGAAATCGCCGGGCACCGGCAGCAGCGCGCGCAGCGCGCGGCCGAGCGGCGCGTCCGGGCGCACGGCCGCGCCGCGGCAATACCAGCGCATGATGAATCCCTTCAGGCCGGCCGGCGCCGGCGGCTCGGTGCGCGGCTGCTGCGAATAATAATCGGCCGGATAGTGGCGCGCCAGGTCGGCCGGAATGGTGCGGATCTGCAGGCAGCCGCAGGCGCCGCACTGCATGTAATCGAACGCTTCGCGGCTGCCGTACATCATTTCCTGCAGCGGAAAGATGGCGCAGTCGCCCTGCGCCGCGCAGACGCGGCACGTAAACGGCGCATGGCCGGCGGCTTCAGTCATGCTGTACTCGCTTCATGATCGGCCTGTTCAGATGTCGAGAAAATGGGGGCCGCTGCTGGCGCACAGCCGGGCGCGTTTAAAAACGGTGCGGCACCGGCCCAGCACGCGCAGCGTGGCCAGCAGGTAGGCGCAGGCATCTTTCCAGTCGTGCGTGGCGACCACCTGCGCCAGCGGGCGCAGGATGCCGTACGAAAACAGGCGCAACAGCTTGCCGAAGGGCTTGCCCTGCGGATGCTTCATGTCCAGCAGCAAGTCCGAACGGGCCCGCTCGGACAGGCTCCATAATTGCCGCGCCAGCGTCGCCGTCCGGTGCGGCGCGTGGGCGCGCAGGTGCACGATGCGGCAGGCCGGCAGCAGCGCGCAACGCTGGCCCAGGTGCGCGCAGCGCGTCATCCAGTCGTCGTCTTCGCCATACATGAAGAAGATCGGGTCGAAGCCGCCGATCTGCCGGAACGCCGCGGTGCGCACCATCCAGGCGGCGGCGTTGATGGCGCGGATCTCGTAATGGTCGCGGGCGCGCCCGAGGCAGGCGTCCGACAGGTAAGCGGGCGCATGGCGCTGCAGATAGGCGTGCTGGGTTTGCGGATCGAGCGCGTCGAGGTCCGGGCTGCAATGCAGCGGGCTGGCCAGCGCGTAAGCGGGATGGCGTTCCAGGAAACCGGCCAGCGCGCCCAGCGCGGCCGGCGTGACGAAGGCATCCTGGTTCAGCAGGAAGATGTAATCGGCGCCGTGCGCCGCGGCCAGGCTGATGCCGGCATTGTTGCCGCAGCCGAAGCCGGTATTGGCTGCTTGCGCCACCACGATCGCCTCCGGGAATTCGCGCCGCACGATGGCGACGGTATCGTCGCCCGACGCGTTGTCGACGACGACCGGCGTGCACGGCGTGTCGCTCAGGCGCAGCGATTGCAGCGCGCCGCGGATCCACGGCGCGCCGTTATAGGTGACGATGATGACGTAAATGTTCATGGCGTCTTGAACAGGAGCTGGAGTTTATTGGAAACCGGCGACCAGACCAGGTTGACGAATTCGCGGTGCAGCGGGTGTTTCAATACCCACAGCAACAGCAGCCAGGCGATCGCGGTGGCCGCCACGCAAGCGAAGAACCAGGGATAAGGCAGCGCCTGTCCGGCCGGGCGCTGCCACAGTACGATGGCCAGCGCCGGCGCCAGGCTCAGGCCGGCAAGCACGAGGTTTTTTGCCAGCTGGCGCGCCATCGCGGCGAAATCGGTGGGCAGGCAGCACTGCTTGAACGCATAAAAATACGGCACCGCCAGCACCGACACGATCACGAAGGCGATCGCCAGCGATGTCAAATCGCGGTAGTAATACACCACCAGGCTCAGCGTGATGGCCTTGGCCGGCTGGATCAGCATGTCGGCCGTGGCCATCAGCTTGGCGTGGCCGGCCGCCAGCATCAGCGTCGGGATCAGGTTGGCCATCGCGCTGAAGGCGCCGGCCAGGCAAAACCACGGCACCAGCGGCGCCGACAGGTCCCATTGCATGCCGAACATCAGGCGCAGCACTTCGAGCGGAAACAGGCCGATGAAGCCGTAAAACGGCCACGCGACGGCAGTCACGGCGGACACGCTGGCGACATGTTCCTGCTCGAGCATCGAGCCGGCGCGGCTGGCGCGCGCATAGGCGGGGTAGGCGACCGAGCGGATCGCATCCATCAGGTCGCGGTTAAACAGGTGCATCAAGCCTTGCGCGCGGCTGTTGATGGCGACCTGGGTAAAATTGAGCAGCTTGCCCAGCACCAGTTCATTGATGTCGATCGAGATCGAGGTGGCGATATTGGCCAGCGTCAGCGGGCCGCCGATGCCCAGGATGGCGCGCCAGCGCGTCAATTGCGGGCGCGGCAGGCGCCGCGCCGCGCCGATCACCAGCATGCCGCAGGCCAGCGTCAGGCTGCTGGCGATATCGCCCCAGGCCAGGCTGCTCGAACCGAAACCGGCCCAGGCCAGGCCCAGCGTGGTCGAGGTGGACACGACGGCGGCGCACACGTTCAGGCGCATCAGCATGCTGAACTGCATATCGCGCCGCAACAGCGCGGTCAGGATCGAGTTGAACGGCAGGATCAGGAAGTTCAGCGAAATGATGTGCACGATGCGCGTCAGGCTGGCATCGTTGTAGAACGCGCCGACCAGCGGCGCGGTCGCATTGACCAGCAGGAACAGCGTGCCGCCGAGCAGCAGCGCCAGGCCGAGCGCGCTGCCGATATCCTCGCGCTCGAGCGTCTTGTGCTGGATCAGGTAATTGACCAGGCCGAAGTCGCGGATCACCTGGGCGATGCTGACCAGCGCGATCGAGACCGAATACAGGCCGATCTGCTGCGGCGTCAGCAGGCGCGCCAGCAGCGTAAACGACAGCAGCTGCAGGCAGATCAGCAGGTAGCGCTCCATGAAGGAAAAACCGAGCGATTGACGGAGCGTGCTCATGTCAGTTGCGCGCCGGGCGCCGCAGGCGTGCCAGTCCTGCGTTCATCAATCGCTGGAATTCCGGGTCGGCCGCCAGCGGGTGATGCATGCGCACCAGCGCCAGCAGCCAGCCGGCGATGCAGGCGATGATAGCCGCGGCGAAAGCGAACGTGGCCCACGGCGTGCCGCGCCAGTGCGCGGCGAGCAGCGCCAGCAGCGCCGGCACGGCCAGGCAGGCCAGCGCGACCTTGCCGCTTTGCCACAGGCCGCGCAGCAAGACCGGGTAATCGTTGGCGACGCAGCGTCCCTTCGCGTAATACACCATCGGCAACTGCACCAGCAGCGCGGCCACCAGCGCCAGCGCGCACGCCATCGTGCTCTTGAACAGCAGCGCGGCGAGCACGATCAGCACGGCGCGGAACGGTTGAAACGCCAGTTCCACCTTGGTTACCAGGTCGACCCGGCCGACGGCCAGGATCAGCGCGGCGGCCAGGCTGGAACTCGCGGCGATGGCGCCGGCCAGGCAAAACACCGGCACCAGCGGCGCGGCGGCGTCCCATTGCGGACCGAACATCAGGCGCAGGATCTGTTGCGGGAACAGCGCCAGGAAACCGTAGAAGGGCCAGGCCAGCACCGTCACGTGCGTGACGCTGGTGATGTAGATCGGTTCGAGCGGCGCGCCTTCGCGGTGCGCGCGCGCATAGGCGGGATAGGCGACATTGCGGATCGCCGCCATCAGGTCGCGGTGGAACAGGTTCATCAAGCCTTGCGCGCGGCTCAGGATCGCCACCGGCCCGAAGCCCATCAGCTTGCCGACGGCCAGGTCGTTGATATCCATCGCCACGCTGGTGACCACGCTCGACAGCGAACTCTGGGCGCCGAAGCTGAGCACGCGGCGCCATTCGCCGAACGCGGGCAACAGCAGGCGCCGTTCGCTGCGCGCCAGCCAGGCGCCGATGCCCGTCACCGCGTTGACCAGCACGGAACCGATCGCCAGGCTGACCACGCCGAAGCCGAGATACACCAGCCCGATGCTGGCGACGGCGCCGGCCGCCGTCGCGGCCAGGTTGACGGCGGCCAGCTTTTTAAAGGCCAGTTCGCGCCGCAGCAGCGCCAGCGACACCGTGCAGAACGGGATCAGCAGGAAGTTCAGAGAGCACACGCGCAGCATCGTCACCATGCGCGGTTCGCCATACATGGTCGCGATCAGCGGCGCGCCGATGAACAGCGTGGCCGACACGGTGATGCCGAGCACGAGCAGGATGCCGAAGGCGGTGCGGACATGCGCATCCTGTAAATCTTTTTCCTGGATCAGGTAACTGGCCACGCCGAAATCGCGCAGCACCTGGGCGATGCCGACGATGGCGAGACTGACCGAATAGATGCCGATCACCTCGGGCGTCAGCAGCCGCGCGATGATCATGTTGCTGGCCAGCCCGATCACCAGCATCAGGTAGCGTTCCCCGATCGAGAACGCGAGCGCGCGCCGGACGCCGCTCACGATGCCAGCTCCCGTGGCGCGCCCGCGCAGGCGGCGTCGAGCACCCGCGCCAGCTCGGCGGTGGTGGCCGCGCGCGTATAGCGCTGCAAGCGTTCGGCGTTGCGGGCCGTAAACAGGCCGTCGCGTTCGCCCGCCAGCAGGCGCTGCACGACGCGCCCGATCGCCGCATTGTCGCCGGGATCGACGCGCACCCCGCCGCCGACCTCGTCGAGCACTTGCGCCACCTCGCTGCCGGCCGGCACCACGGCCAGGATCGGGTTGGCGCTGCCCATGTATTCGAACAGCTTGCCGGGCAGGCAGGCATTGGCATAAAACCCCTCGGGCACGGACAGGTACAGCAGGTCGGCGTCGTTCATCATCTGCGTTGCGACCTCGTGCGGCACATAGCCGGTTTCCTCGACCACGTCGTCGATGCCCATCTCGCGCGCCGGACCGGGCTTGAAGCCGGCCGCGCGCACTTTCAGCCGGTGCAGCCCCGGGTGGCCGTCATCCTTCAGCTTGCGGATCGCCTGGTACAGCCCGTGCAAGCCATAATCGGGGCGCCAGATGCCGGTATAGGCGATGCAGATCGCATCGCTTTTCACCGGCGCCGGCGTCGTCCTGGTGAAATCGGCCGGCTCGAAGCCGTTGGTGATGCAGTGCACGTGGTTCCTGCCGGTATCTTCCTTGACCACCGGCACCAGCGACGGCGTCACCGTGATCAGCGCGGCGGCCTCCTTTGCGGCCCAGCGCTGCAACCGCGGGCTGAACGCGGCCTGCGCGCGCGACGGTTTTTCCCACTTGGCCGTGCCCCTCGGGGTCCAGGTGTCGCGGTAATCGAGGATGTACGGGCAGCCGGTGCGCCGGCCGATCGCGCTGGCGACCAGGAAGGCGCTCCACGGCCAGCCCGACGCGTAGATCGCATCGAAACCGGTTTCGCGGTGCAGCGCCACGCCGCGCTCGACCGCTTCCGGATACCAGGACAGCACTTCGTCGGGCACCTGCACCAGGTTGTTCAGGCGCCATTCGAGGCCGGCGGCGATGCGTTCGCGCCGTTCTCCGGCGGCCAGCGCGCCGGCAAGGCGGCGCGCGATGTTCGAGCCGAGCAGCGGCGCGCGCTCGATGCGGGTGCCGGCGCGCACCTCGGACATCAGCGCGCGGTCGCACAGGTGCGGCGGCGGTTCGACCTGCGTCAATACCAGCGGCTGCCAGCCATGGTCCGGCAAGTGATTCGCAAACGATAAGCTGCGCCGCGTGCCGGAATTGGCGATGGGGGGGAACAGGTAGGCAATGAAGAGGACTGTGCGCATGCTTTCTGGGTCGGTCAGGACGATGGTTGTGTGGGGCCGGCGTGAATGCACGAGCGAAATCTATTGTATAGGAAAAACTTGTCTGATTAGTCAGGCGCCGGCCCGGTCCGCGCTGGCGCGCGCGTGCCCGAATGCGCCGAAAGCACGCCTGCGTCAAGCACAAAGGGTTTCACTTAAGATATGATTGGCGGCTTGTAGGAATTACCACGGATATCGGTTGCGCTTGCCCGGCAACATGTGCGGAGCAGCCGACGCTTAGCTTTTTAGATCAAGGACGAAATCCATGCACCATTTTTCAGCGCTCGTTACAGACCGGAAGATCCGGTTTGCGCTTGTCGGTTGCGGCCGCATAGCGAAAAACCACTTCGCCGCCATCAAGCATCACCACGAGCGCTGCGAGCTGGTCGGCGTGTGCGACATCGATCCGCAAGCGCTGGCCGAAGCCGCGCGCAGCACCGGCGCGCAACCGTACGGCACGCTGACGGAAATGCTCGCGCAATGCGACGCCGACGTGTTCATCCTGTCGACGCCGTCCGGGCTGCACCCGGACCAGGCGATCCAGATCGCCGCGGCCGGGCGCCACATCATCACCGAAAAGCCGATGGCCACGCGCTGGGAAGACGGCAAGCGCATGGTCGCGGCCTGCGACGCGGCGCGCGTGCGCCTGTTTGTCGTCAAGCAGAACCGCCGCAACGCGACCTTGCAACTGTTGAAAAACGCGGTCGAGAAAAAACGCTTCGGCCGCATCTACATGGTCAACCTGAACGTGTTCTGGACCCGTCCGCAGGAATATTACGACAGCGCCAAATGGCGCGGCACCTGGGAATACGACGGCGGCGCGCTGATGAACCAGGCCAGCCACTATGTCGACCTGATCGAGTGGATCGTCGGGCCCGTCGAGAGCCTGCACGCGTATACCGCCACGCTGGCGCGCGATATCGAGGTCGAGGACACTGGCGTCATCAGCCTGCGCTGGCGCAACGGCGCGCTCGGCTCGATGAACGTCACGATGCTGACGTATCCTAAGAACCTGGAAGGTTCCATCACGATCCTCGGCGAAAAGGGGTCGGTGCGCATCGGCGGCGTGGCCGTTAACGAGATCCAGCAATGGGACTTCGCGCAGCCGGACCCGGACGATGAAAAGGTCAAGGATGCCAGCTATCAGACCACGTCGGTCTACGGTTTCGGCCACCCGCTGTATTACGACAACGTCATCAAGGTCTTGCGCGGCGAGGCGGAGCCGGAGACGGATGGCCGCGAAGGTCTGAAATCGCTCGAAGTATTGATCGCGACATACCTGTCGGCGCGCGACGGCAAGCGCGTCGCGCTGCCGCTGGAGTATTGAGATGACGGCGATCATCCACGCCAGCGCGATCGTCGACGC
The DNA here is from genome assembly GCA_040389645.1 of Pseudomonadota bacterium. GTDB lineage: Bacteria > Pseudomonadota > Gammaproteobacteria > Burkholderiales > Burkholderiaceae_D > Rugamonas. Next base: position 82,639 of record JAZJZT010000050.1, read on the forward strand.
CGGCGCGATTCTCGGCGAGCAGACCCGCGTCTGGCATTTTTCGCACGTCTGCGGCGGCGCGCGCATCGGCGCGCACTGCTCGCTGGGGCAGAATGTCTTCGTCAGCAACGACGTCGTGATCGGCAACAACGTCAAGATCCAGAACAATGTCTCGGTGTACGACGCGGTGACGATCGAGGACGACGTGTTTTGCGGACCGAGCATGGTATTTACCAATGTCTACAATCCGCGCTCGGCCGTCACGCGCAAGAATGAATACCGCAACACGCTGATCCGGCGCGGCGCCACGCTGGGCGCGAACTGCACCATCGTCTGCGGCAGCACGGTGGGCCGCTATGCGTTTGTCGGCGCCGGCGCCGTGATCAACCGCGACGTGCCCGATTTCGCGCTGATGGTGGGCGTGCCGGCGCGCCAGGTCGGCTGGATGAGCCGTTTCGGCGAACGACTGGAGCTGCCGCTGGAAGGCGACGGCGACACCACATGCGCCAATACCGGCGAACGCTACACGCTGCGCGGCGGCGTCTGCGCGCTGGCCGACAACCAGGAATAACAGGGATATCATGGAGTTCATCGATCTGAAGGCGCAGTACCAGGCGCTGCGCAACGACGTCAATACACGCATCCAGGCGGTGCTGGACCACGGCCAGTACATCATGGGACCGGAAGTCAAGGAACTGGAAGAAAAGCTGGTGACGTATACCGGCGCGCGGCACTGCATCAGCGTCGCTTCCGGTACCGAGGCGCTGCTGATCGCGCTGATGGCGCTCGACATCAAGCCCGGCGACGAAGTGATCACGACGCCGTTTTCCTTCATCGCCACGGCCGAAGTGATCGTGCTGCTGGGTGCGAAACCCGTGTTCGTCGATATCGAACCCGATACCTGCAACATCAACGCCGCGCTGATCGAAGAGCGCATCACCGCGCGCACCCGCGTCATCATGCCAGTCTCTCTGTACGGCCAGCCGGCCGACATGGAGCAGATCAATGCGCTGGCGCAGCGGCACGGCCTGACCGTCATCGAAGACGCGGCCCAGAGTTTCGGCGCGACCTATCAAGGCCGCAAAAGCTGCAACCTGTCGACCATCGGCTGCACCAGCTTTTTCCCGAGCAAACCCCTGGGTTGTTACGGCGACGGTGGCGCGATCTTTACCAGCGACGACCAACTGGCGCAGGCGATGCGCGAAATCCGCGTGCACGGCCAGTCGAAACGCTATGTGCATACCCGGATCGGCGTCGGCGGCCGCATGGACACGATCCAGTGCGCGGTCTTGCTGGCCAAGCTCGGACGTTTTGAATGGGAAGTGGAACAGCGCCTGCGCCTCGGCCAGCGCTACAACGAGCTGTTCGCCGGCCAGTTGCCGGTCGTCGCGCAACGCCCGGACCGCAACAGCGTGTTCGCGCAATACACGGTGCTCGTCGAAAACCGCGACCAGGTGCAGCAGGCATTGAAGGAAGCCGGCATTCCGACCGCCGTGCATTACCCGGTGCCGATGCACCTGCAACCGGCTTACCGCGAATCGTGCGGCGGTGGCTCATACCCGGTTTCCGAGCAGCGCGCCGGCATGGTGATGAGTTTGCCGCTGAGCCCGGACCTGTCCGACGCCGACCAGGAAGCCGTGGTGCGCGCCGTGCTGGCCGCGACGCGCTGAGGCGATAACGGCGCCGCGTTGTACCGGCGCCGGCGCGTCACTGGCGAGCGGCGCCGATGCTTTGATAGACGGCGCGGTGTTTCGCGAAGCTTTCCGACCAGGCGAAGCGGCGCACCCATTGCGCCGCCTCCGCCGCGCGTGCTGCGCGCGCTTCCTGTCCCATGTCGCACGCTTCGTCGAGCGCGGCGGCCCACGCCGCCAGGTCGTACGGCGGCACCACCATCGCCAGCGGGCCGATCAACTCTTGCAGGCTGCCCAGCGCGCTGAACAGCACCGGCACGCCGGCCGCCTGCGCTTCCAGCGCAGGGAAACCGAATCCTTCATACAGCGTCGGGTACAGCACCGCCTGCGCGCCGCGGTACAGCGTGCGCAGTTCGGCGTCCGACAGGAATTCGGCGAACAGCACGCGCTCGCGCAATGCCGGCGGCAGAGATTCCACCGCGTCGCCGCGCGACTTGCTGCCGTAGCCGCAGATCACCAGTTTCAGCTCCTTCTGCCGGCAGGCCGCGAGCACTTCCATCGCCCAGTCGGCGCGCTTTCTCTTCATCGGCCCGCCCAGGTAGACGGCGTACGGAGACGTTCCGATGCGCGCGGCCAGCGCGGCCGGCAGTTCCCCCTGCTCGGGATGAAAATAGGCTTCGTCGATGCCGTGCGGGATCACCGTCAATTTCGGTTCCAGCCACGGCCAGCGCGCCAGGATATCGTTGCGCGAGCATTCGCTGATCGTGATGACGGCGGCGCTGGCCTTCAGCGCGGCCGGCAGCAGGTGTTCGAAATACGTGCGCGCGCCCAGCGTGTCGGCACGCTCTTCCCAGGCCAGCGTGTCGTGCAAGGTCACGACCGTCGGCTTCGGCTGCCACAGCGACAGCGTGCCCTCGGTGCAATGCAGCAAGTCGACGTCGAGCCGGCGCAGGCGCAGCGGCAAGCCCAGTTGCTCCCAGGCGTGGAAACGGTCGCCGCGGAACGTAAAGATATCGGTCTTTAATTGGGTGCCCGGTGGCGTCAGCATGCCGTAGCGCTCGTCGTCGCCGAACAGGTGCCAGCGCATTTCCGGGTGCTGTTGCGAGTGGCTGAGCAACTCGAACACATATTTGCCCATGCCGCGCACATGTTCCGTATTCAGGCAGCGCGCCACCAGTCCGATCTTCAAGCTCATTTGTTTTCCTTGGGTGAAGCCGCCAGCGCCGTGGCATACGACTTGATCAGCACTTTCCAGCCCGGCACGTGCGCCAGGCTGGTGCGCAGTGCGGTCCAGCCGCCGCGCCGCGCCTGGGCGAAATTGCCCGCCTGCAAGTGGGCGCCGGCGTAATCGCTCCAGCTTTTGGCCAGCATGCGCTGCACCGCGGCCTTGTCGGCCAGGCTGCCGTCGGGCGAGGCCATGCCCCAGCGCGCCAGCGCGCGGCCGATGACCTTGGCGCGGTAATTATCGGTCGGCACGGTCTTGGTGATGCTGGCCGGGTGGATGCGGTACAGCGCGTAGGGCCGCGCCACGCGCAGGATCGGCGTCACGCGCGAGGCGCGCAGCCATAAATCGTAATCTTCCCCGATGCGCAACGTGCCGTCGAAACCGCCGATCTCGTCGAGCAGCGAGCGGTGCGCCATCACAGTCGAGGTCCAGACCACGCAGTCGAGCAACAGTTGCGGGTAGATCCAGCCGCTGGCGCCGTTCCAGCGCGCATCGCCTGCCGTCTTCTGCACGCCCGCCAGGTAATCGTCGTCCGGGCGCGGCTGGTCGCTCGGCCACACTTGCCAGCCCGTGTAATTCATGCGGCAGCCGGGCGAGGCCTGCAACTGTTGCAATTGCGCCGACAGTTTACCGGGCAGCCAGATATCGTCGGCATCGACAAAGGCGATCCATTCGCCGCGCGCGAGCGCGATGCCGCGGTTGCGCGCCGCCGCCACGCCCTGGTTGGCTTGCGTTTCCAGCCGCACGTCCGGGAAGGTGGCGCGCACCAGTTCCACCGAGCGGTCCTTGGAACCGTCGTCGACGACGATGATTTCGAGGTCGCGCACGTCTTGCGCGAGCACCGATTCGATGGTGGCGACGATATAACGCTCGGCGTTATAACAGGGAATGATGACGGAAATGATCGGATGCACGCGGGATGTCAAAGCATGGAAAGCTGGGTGGAATGGCGGAGATGGTCGCGCTCGGCGATGCGCCCAGTATCATGGCATCATCCGGCAACGTCAAGCGAAAAGTTGCTTTACAGACCATTGCTGTGATTCAAAACAAAGAGCTGTTGCGATTGTCGTCAAGGATTTTCCTGGCGTGTTTGCTGATAATAAAATTGAAAGTATAATTACGTAAGAGCTACTTTAACACTTAAGGCTAAGACAACGTTGCCGTTGACCTCGATCGATACGGCCGCCATACTGGGACATTGCGGATGATCGTCCCGGGTCCGCCAGCCAGGCTTGCCCCGGGTGCGGTGGCACCAACCAGAAAGTGCGCGTTACGCCGCTGGATTTAAGCAAAGGAAATCACACGTGAGAATTTCTGTTTTCGGACTCGGCTACGTGGGCGCGGTTTCCTGCGGATGCCTGCCTGAACTGGGTCATGACGTCATTGGCGTCGACACCAACAGCCTCAAGATCAACATGATCAACGACGGCCAGTCGCCCGTGGTGGAAGAGGGGATCAACGAATTGATCCTCAAGGCCGTCACCGCCGGCAAGCTGCGCGCCACGCACGACGTCGAGGACGCCGTGCTCAATTCCGACATCTCGCTGATCTCGGTGGCGACCCCGTCGAACGCGGATTATTCGCCGAACCTGAATGCGGTCGACGCGGTGATCCGCTCGATCGGCGCCGTGCTGCGCAAGAAGAACAGCCCACACGTGATCGTGCTGCGCAGCACCGTGCCGCCGGGCACCACCGAAGACCGCATCCTGCCGATCCTGCTGGAAAGCTCGGGCCGTGAAATCGGAGAACAGTTGTCGCTGGTGTTCAATCCCGAATTCCTGCGCGAAGGGACGTCCGTCAAGGATTTTCATAATCCGCCGCAGACCGTGGTCGGTAGCCTCGGCGAAGCCGGTTATGTCGCGATGGAACAGATGTATGCCGGCCTGCCGGGCGCCTTCGTGCGCACCAGCACGCAGGTGGCCGAATCCGTCAAATACCTGTGCAACGTGTTCCACGCCTTGAAGATCGTGTTCGCCAACGAGGCCGGCTCGGTCTTGAAAGCCTGCGACCTCGATGGCCGCGAAGTGATGAAAATCTTTTGCCAGGATACGCAACTGAACATTTCGCCAGCCTACCTGCGGCCCGGCTTCGCCTTCGGCGGCTCTTGCCTGCCGAAGGAAGTGAAGGGCTTCCTGACGCTGGCGCGCGGCTTGAACGTGCCGATCCCGACCCTGTCCGCGTTGCTCGACAGTAACGAGGCGCACATCAAGCGCGCCTACGACATGATCGCCCGCGACGGCCGCCGCAAGGTCGCGCTGTTCGGCCTGGCCTTCAAGCCCGGCACCGACGACATGCGCGATTCTCCGCTGGTGACGCTGGCCGAGCGCCTGCTCGGTAAAGGATTTGACCTGGCTATCTTCGACAGTTTCGTCAAGATCAGCCGCCTGCTGGGCAAGAACAAGGAATTCATCGAACAGGAAATCCCGCACCTGGACCGCCTGCTGCGCGATTCTCCGGAAGCTGCGCTGCAGGATGCCGAAGTGATCGTCATCGGCCACGCCGACGCCGAAGCGCGCAAGGCGATCATTGCCAACGCCAATGGACGCCGCATCGTCGACCTGTCGGGTTATGCCGACTTGCGCGATGCGCCGGCCGCCGAATACGAGGGTATCTGCTGGTGACCAGTTCCAAGCCGCGCCTGGTGTTCGTCTCGCCGATCTTCCTGTTTCCGAACGATGCGGGCGGCAAGATCCGGTCCACCAATATCCTGCGCGGCCTGAAAGGCGGCGCCTTCCACGTCACCTTGCTCAGCGCGGCGTCGCCCGAACAGGCGCGCCGCTGGAAGAGCGAAATCGACGGCGTCTGCGATGAATTCATCGCCTGGAACCCGACCGCGTCGCGCCCGCGCTGGCGCCGCGCCTTCGACCTGCTCGGAGAATTGCCGGTCAACGTGGCCGCCGACCGGACCGCGCCGGGCATGGAAGCCGTGCGCCAGCTGGCGCTGCGGCCGGACATCGATTTGATGGTGTTCGATTTCGTCCATTCCGCCGTGTTGCGCCCGTCTTCTCTGCGCTGCCGCAGCACCTGTTTTACGCATAACGTCGAGGCCGAGATCTTCGGCCGCCACGCCAAGCAGGCGCGCGACCCGATGCGGCGCTGGTTGTGGACGTCGCAGCACGCCAAGATGCAGCGCTTCGAAGGCGCCGCATTGCGCCGTTTCGACAGCGTCATCGCCGTCTCCGAACGCGATGCCCGCTTCTTCGGCGATACCTATGGTGTGGCGGCTTCGTACGCGATTCCGACCGGGGTCGATCTCGATTTCTTTTCGTTCCAGTCTCCGCCCGCGGTGAGCGCGGCGACCCCGCCGACGGTGGTGTTTACGGGGTCGATGGACTGGGCCGCGAATATCGACGGCATCGAATTTTTCCTGAACCAGGTATGGCCGAAGATCCTGGCCGGACGGCCGGACGCGCGCTTCGTCATCGTCGGGCGCAATCCGCCGGCCTCGTTGCGCGCGCTGGCGCGGCCGCTGGCCAATGTCGAATTCACCGGTTTTGTCGACGACGTGCGTACCTACGTGCATGCCGCGCACGCCTTTGTGATCCCGCTGCTGGTCGGCGGCGGCACGCGCATCAAGGCGTTCGAGGCGATGGCGATGGGCTGTCCTGTCGTATCTACGGCGATCGGCATCGAGGGCCTGGACGCCGAGCGCGACATCCACTACCTGGAGCGCGACGATGCCGCGTCGATGGCGGCCGCCGTGCTTGAGCTGTTGAACGACGACGCGTTGCGCAACGGCCTGGCACAACGCGCGCGGCAACTGGTGGAAGAGCGTTTCGGCCATGAAAAGGCGTCGCGCGTTTTCGAACAGATTTGCCAGAAAACGCTGGCCTTGCCGGCGGCGGCGCCCGTGCCGGCGCCGGCCTAGTACACCGTTCCTGCGCGGCGGCCGCGCGTGCTTATGCGCGCTGCCTGCCGAGCATCCTTTGAAACAGGTCTATCTGCCCCTGCGTCGTCGCATCCCAGCTGAAACGCTCGGCGTAACGGCGCGTCGCCGCGCGGTCCGGGTAATCGGCGCGCAGTTGCTGGACGGAGGCCGCCAGCGCCTGCGGCGTGCGCTCCGGCATCAGCAAGCCCGCTTCCGGCGCGGCCACCACTTCGGGCGTGCCCCATACCTTGCTGGCCACCACCGGCGTGCCGCAAGCCATCGATTCGAGCAGCACGTTGGCCCAGCCTTCGCGGCTCGACGCCAGCACCATCGCGTCGGCTTGCCCGTAATGTTTCTGCAGTTCGGCTTGCGGCAGCGCGCCGAGGAAATCCACGCGCGATTCCAGGTGCAGGCTGCGCACCAGCGCTTCGAGCATCGCCCGGTCCGGCCCTTCTCCCGCCAGCTTTAAATGCACGCCGTCGAGCAGCGGCAGCGCGCGGATGATCAATTCCTGCGCCTTGACCGGCACCAGCTGTCCGACCGTCAGTAAAGTAAAGGGACGATCGGCAGCGCCGCTGCGCTCGGCCGGCGTGAATAATTTCAGGTCGACGCCGTTGCGCAGCGCCGTGATGCGCTCGGGAGAAACGCCCAGCGTCACCAGTTCGTCGCGCAGCGCGTTGCAGACGGTGATGACGGCGTCTGCGCGCCCGGCCGCCCATTGGATCATCTTGCGCGGCGCGCGGAATTGCGGCAGTTGCGTGATGTCCGAGCCGCGCGCGGTGATCGCCAGCGGCTTGTTGAAGTAGCGCGCCAGCATCGCTGCCGCCACGCCGTCCGGATAAAAATAATGGGCGTCGATCAGGTCGAAATCGTAGCCCTCGTCGATGATGCGCGCGATCGCCGGGCGCACCGACATGGCCATCAGCAGCGGCGTGACCGCCATGCCGATTTTCGGGATGACCGGGTAGCGCGGGTGGATTACGCTGATGCCGTTGCGCACTTCGCTGCGCGGCACGGCCGCGTATTTCGCGTACTTGCCGAAGCGCGGGTGGCGCAGCGGGAACCAGGGCACCGGCGCCACCACGCGCGCCTCGACTTCTCCGCTGGCGAGCAGGTGGCGCAGGCGGGTTTCGACGAAGATGCCGTGGCCGGGTTGCTGCGAATTCGGGAACAGCGTGCTGAAAGTCAGTATCTTCATGCGCCGCTCATGCCGGATCTCCGTGCAATTCCTTGCGCAGGAAGGCTTCGAACATCAGCAGCGTCCAGATCGGCGTGCTGTAGTCGCGCCGGCCCGATTCGTGCTGGTCGACGATGTCGTTCAGGAAGGCGCCGTTGAACATGCCGGTTTCGGCCAGCACGGGGCCGAGCAGGGAATCGCGCACGCGCTGGCGCAGCGGGCCGCGGAACCAGCTCGCCAGCGGTACCGCGAAACCCATCTTCTTGCGGTACAGGATATCGTTCGGCAGGTACTGTTCCATGCTCTTTTTAAAAATGTACTTGCCTTCGCTGCCATTGAGTTTCATTTGCGGCGGCAGGCCGGAAATCCATTCGACCAGCTTGTGGTCCAACAGCGGCACGCGCACTTCGAGCGCGTGCGCCATGCTGGCGCGGTCGACCTTGGTCAAGATGTCGCCCGGCAGGTAAGTTTTCATGTCCAGGTACTGGATCATCGACAGCGGATCGTCGGTCGGCGAACGGGCCGCGTGGCCCTGCATTACCTCGATCGCGCGATAGCCCTGCAACTGGCGGCGGAACTGGTCGGAAAACAGTTGCGCGCGCATCGCGTCGGACAGGAAGGACACGCCGTGAAAATACCCTTCCACCAGGTCGCGCGCCAGCGCTTCGAACGTGGTTTTCGCGCGGAAGATGCGCGGTGCCCAGTCGGCCTTCGGATAGTATTTGCCGAGCGGGCCGAAGACCAGCTTGCGCAGGCTGGACGGCAGGCGCGAACGCACGCTGTCCTCGGCCATCGCGTAGCGGTAGCGGCGGTAGCCGGCCAGGTTTTCATCGCCGCCGTCGCCCGACAGCGCCACCGTCACGCGCTTGCGCGCCAGCTGGCAGACGCGGTACGTCGGAATCGCCGAACTGTCGGCGTACGGTTCGTCGTACAGGTCGGCCAGGGTGTCGAGCAGCGCGTAATCGTCGGTGTCGACGGTTTCCGTGTGGTGCTCGGTGCGGTATTGCTGCGCCACCTGTTCTGCATAATCCGATTCGTCGTACGCCTTGTCGTTGAAGGCGATCGAGCAGGTATTGACCGGGTCCTTCATCAAACCGGCCATCATCGCGACGATCGCGCTCGAATCGACGCCGCCGGACAGGAAGGCGCCCAGCGGCACTTCGGCCTTCAGGCGGATCTTGACCGCTTCGCGCAGGCGAGTCACCAGTTCTCCCTCGGCATCCTGCTGCGTCATCGCCGCGTGCAATTTAAAGGGGACGTCCCAGAACTGCTTCGGTTGCGGGATCGGCTGGCCGATGCGCACCGTCAGCGAATAGCCAGGCGACAGTTTATGGGCGCTGCTGTAAATCGTCTTCGGTTCGGGCACGTAACCGTAGGCGAAATATTCTTCGACGGCGCGCGGGTCGATCGCGCGCGGCAGGTCAGGGTGGGCGCGCAGCGATTTCAGTTCCGAACCGAAGATGAACATGCCGTCCGGCAGCAGCGCATAATAAAACGGCTTGACGCCGAGGCGGTCGCGCGCCATGAACATCGTCTGTTTTACACGGTCCCAGACGGCGATCGCGAACATGCCGCGGAAGCGCAGCACGCAATCCTCGCCCCAGGCTTCCCACGCGTGCACGATGGTCTCGGTATCGCTCTTGGTGCGGAACACGTAGCCGAGCTTTTGCAGTTCTTCCGTCAATTCCGGGTAATTGTAGATCTCGCCGTTGAACACGACGCCGACGTCGCCGGCGGCGTTGAACATCGGTTGCTGGCCGCTGGCGATATCGATCACCGACAGGCGCCGGTGGCCGAAACCGACACCGGGTTCGGTGTAGACGTCGCCCTCGTCCGGCCCGCGGTGGTGCTGGGTTTCATTCATGCGCTTGACCAGCGCCGGGTCGATCTGGCGCGCACCGCGCGTATCAAAAATGCCGACTATTCCGCACATGAGTTTACTGGCTTTCTGAAGAGTTTTTTACGTTCGCACAGGGTGTCGTACAGCGACTGGTAAGCGGCCACCATGGCGGTCATGTTGTAGTGAGAGAGTACCCGTTCGCGCCCGGCGCGGCCATGCGCGGCGGCAAGATCGGGCGCTTCGACGTAGCGTTGCAGCGCCTGCGCCATCGCGGCCGCGTCGGACGGCGGCACCAGCGCGCCGGTGACGCCTTCGGCGATCACTTCGGGCAGGCCGCCCACGCGGGTGCCGACCACCGGCAAGCCGCTGGCCATCGCTTCGAGCGCCGAACCGGGCGTGCCTTCGGCGATCGACGACATCGCAAACAGATCAAAGCCGCGCAGCAGGTCGGCGACGTCGGTGCGTGCGCCGGGCAGCGAGACGACGCCGGCCAGGCCTGCCGCGTCGACTTTCGCGCGCAGCGCCGGTAGCAGCGGGCCGTCGCCGACGATCGTCAAGCGCAGTGCGTCGCCGCGCTGCGGCATGCGCGCGCGCAGCAAAATAAAAGCGTCCACCAGCGTCGCGTGGTCTTTCACATCCTGGATGCGGCCGACGCTGCCGATGACGAAGGGCGCGCCGGCGTCAGGACGATTCGCGCGCGGATGGAATTTTTCGGCGTCGATGCCGTTCGACAGCAGCCGGCTTTTATGTTCGGGAACGCCGATCACGCCGCGGCTCCAGGCCAGCAGGTCGGCCGAATTGGCGTAACAGCAATCGTAAAACGGCAGCATCAGGCGGCGCAGCATCTTGTGCTTCGGGTTGGTGCCGTCCGGATCGGCGGCGTCGCGCCCGTGCGCGCCGTTGATGCGGATCGGTACCCCGGCCAGCAGCGCGGCCGGCGCGTATTCGATCGCCGTCAAGTTATAGGTGTGGACGATGGCCGGTTTCAGCCGGCGCAGCAATGTCCACAGCGCGCCATGGGTGCCGAGCGACAGGCCGGGCTGCTTGTGCAGCGCGTACAGTTCGACCCCCGGCTTGCGGATCTTGTCGGCGAACGCCGTATAGTCGGTCAGGCAGACCACCGCGTGCCGGTAGCGCTCGGCCGGCATGCGGTTGATGCGTTCGACCAGCAAGGTTTCCAGGCCGCCGAAATCGAGGCGGTAAATCAGGTGGACGATGAGTGGGGTGTCGGTCATGGCAGGCTGCTACGTGTCGGCGCGCGCGCGCAGCCTTCAGGATGGATGAACAGGACGATCAGTGGCAAATTATACAATGTATTGCTTGTACGATTGTTGCGCGCGCGCCAAGCCGGCGCCATCTGTTGTGACGCGCGGCCATGCGCTTCCGGCAACGTTTGATACCATTGTATTGTTGCGTTGGGCAAAAGGCTATCTCTCGTCAGAAAAATGTCGGCATCGCGGCCGCCGCGCGTTTTGCGGGCGATGGCGGCGCAGCCTGAAATGTTAAGATGGTGTGCATTGCAACATGCGAGCATACGTTGTTATAGCTTAAGAATGCTGCATCCATAGGAAAAACACTTATTTCTATGAAAATATAAGTGATAAAGTAATAATATTATGTTTGTCCAGCAGGCAAGTCCGTCGCCTGGACTTCCTGCCACTATATTAGGGTACTCATGAGCGAGCTGGTACACGATTTCATCTTTGACACGGCCGGGCGCACGCCGCAGGCCGAAGCCCTGGTGCATGGCGAACGCCGCCTCGATTACGCGGCGCTGGCCGGCGCGGTGCGCGGCGCCGCCGATGCGCTGCTGGCGGCCGGACTGGGGCGCGGCGAGCGGGTCGCGGTCTACATGGAAAAGAATGTCGAAAACGTCGCCGCCATGTTCGGCGCGGCTGCGGCCGGCGGCGTGTTCGTGCCGGTCAATCCGCTCTTAAAACCCGAGCAGGTCGCCTACATCATGGCTGACTGCAATGTGCGCGTGCTGGTCACGTCGGCCGACCGCCTGCGCCTGCTGGGCGCGAGCCTGGCGCTATGCCCGGAATTGACGATGGTGATCGCGGTCAACCCGTCCGGCGCCGCGCTGCCGCAACTGGACGGCATCTCCGTGCTCGGCTGGGACAGCGCGCTGGCCGCGCCGCCCGGCGTGCCGGCGCACCGCGTCATCGATACCGACATAGCGGCCATCTTGTACACGTCCGGCAGCACCGGCAAGCCGAAAGGCGTTGTATTGTCGCACCGCAACATGGTGGCCGGCGCCGTCAGCGTTTCTACTTACCTGGAAAACACGCCGGCCGACCGCATCCTGGCCGTATTGCCACTGAGTTTCGATTACGGCCTGAGCCAGCTGACGACGGCCTTCCGCGTCGGCGCCACGGCCGTATTGATCAACCACTTATTGGCGCGCGACATCCTGAAAGCCGTCGTGGCCGAGCGCATCACCGGGCTGGCGGCCGTGCCGCCGCTGTGGATCCAGATTGCGCCGCTGCCGTGGCCGGAAGATTGCACCTTGCGTTATCTCACCAATTCCGGCGGCGCGATGCAGCGTCCGACGCTCGACGCGCTGCGCCGCGCCTTGCCGAAAGCGCGCCCGTTCCTGATGTACGGGCTGACGGAAGCGTTCCGTTCGACTTACCTGCCGCCGGAGCAGCTGGAACGCCGTCCCGATTCGATGGGCAAGGCGATCCCGAACGCGGAGATCATGGTGTTGCGCCCGGACGGCAGCGAGTGCGATCCCGGCGAACCGGGAGAGCTGGTGCACCGTGGCGCGCTGGTCTCGCTCGGCTACTGGAACGACGCGGCCAAGACGGCCGAACGTTTCAAGCCTTTTATTTCTCCGCAGCGCGGCCTGATGTTGACGGAAATGGCGGTGTGGTCGGGAGATACGGTGCGCAAGGATGACGAGGGTTACCTGTACTTCATCAGCCGTAACGACGAAATGATCAAGACCTCCGGCTACCGCGTCAGCCCGAGCGAAGTCGAAGAAGTGATTTATGCGCGCGAGCAGGTGGCCGAGGCGGCCGCGCTCGGCGTGGCCCACCCGACGCTCGGCCAGGCGATCATCGTCGTCGCGCTGGTCAAGCCGGGCATCGAGATGACGGCGGCCGAACTGCTGGCCGCCTGCAAGCCGCATCTGCCGGCCTACATGCTGCCGCAAAAGATCGTCATGGCCGAAGCCAGCCTGCCGCGCAACCCGAACGGCAAGATAGACCGCAAGCTGCTCAGCCAGCAATTCGAACACAGTTTCACGGAAAACCAGACATGAGCGCAGTACGTCCGCAGCACGCACCGCTGGTGCAATTCCCCGTCGTCGACGATTGCCTGCAGATCGGCGGCATGGCGCTGACGCGCCTGGCCGCGCGCGTCGGCCAGACCCCTTTCTATGCCTATGATCGCGCCGCGATGACGGCGCGCGTGGCCGAATTGCGGCGCCACCTGCCGCCGGACATCCAGCTGCATTACGCGATGAAGGCCAACCCGATGCCGGCCGTCGTGCAGCACATGGCCAATTTGGTCGACGGCATCGACGTCGCTTCCGGCGGAGAATTGCGCGTCGCGCTCGATACGAAAATGGCGCCGCTGAACATCAGCTTCGCCGGCCCCGGTAAAAGCGACGCCGAACTGGCGTGCGCGGTGGCGGCCGGCATCGTCATCAACATGGAATCCGGCGCCGAGATGGAGCGCATCGCCGCCATCGGCCATCGATTGGAGATCCGGCCGCAGGTCGCCGTGCGCGTGAATCCCGATTTCGAACTGAAATCGTCGGGCATGAAGATGGGCGGCGGCCCGAAACAGTTCGGCGTCGACGCCGAACAGGTGCCTGAACTGCTGGCGCGGCTGGCGGAACTGGCGCTGGATTTCCACGGTTTCCACATCTTCAGCGGTTCGCAAAACCTGAAGGCCGAAGCGATCCAGGAAGCGCACGAAAAAACCTTCGCGCTGGCGTTGCGCCTGGCGCAGCACGCTCCGCGCCCGCTGCGCATGCTCAATATCGGCGGCGGTTTCGGCATCCCGTATTTTCCGGGAGAAGGCCGGCTCGACTTGGCGGCCGTCGGCGCCAACCTGGCGCGCCTGCTGCCGGACGTCAAGCGCCAGCTGCCGCAGGCGCACATCGTCATCGAGCTGGGACGCTACTTGGTGGGAGAGGCCGGCGTCTATGTGAGTAAAGTCATCGAGCGCAAGGTGTCGCGCGGCGAAGTGTACCTGGTCACGGACGGCGGCCTGCATCATCACCTGTCCGCGTCCGGCAATTTCGGCCAGGTGATCCGCAAGAATTACCCGGTCGTCATCGGCAACCGCGTCGCCGGCGGCGCGCGCGAGACGGCCTCCGTGGTCGGACCGTTGTGCACGCCGCTCGACCTGCTGGCGGACCGGATGGAACTGGCGCAAGCGGAGCCGGGCGACCTCGCGGTAGTATTCCAGTCCGGCGCCTACGGCTTGACGGCCAGCCCGGCGGCGTTCCTCAGCCATCCCGGCGCGGTGGAAGTCTTGGTGGGCAGTGATCAATTGGCAGGAGAGCAGCAATGAGCGGTATTTGCGGATGGATAGGGCATGGTCACGGCGCGGCGGAAAACCGCGCGCTGGCCGAGGCGATGGCGGCGCCGCTGACGCGCTTTGACGGCAGCGCGCTGGCCATCGTGGCCGGCAACGCGGCCGCCGCGGCGGTGGCGGCCGGCGCAGGCAGCGCGCATTTCTGGCAGCGCGACGGCTTGTTGATCGCGCTGTGGGGCGACGTGCGGCTGCGCGACGGCACGTCCGCGCGCCAGGTTGAGGCGAATCAGCTGGGAGAGGCGCTGGCGGCATTGTGGCGCCAGAGTCCCGAAGCGCTGTGCACCGCGCTGTCCGGCGCGTTCGCCATCTGCGTGCTGGACGACCGCGCCGGCGAAGCCTTGCTGGCGATCGACCGCATGGGCACGCACCCGCTGACGTACCAGATGGCCGGCGAAACGCTGGTGTTCGGCAGTTCCGCCGACAGCATCGGGCGCCATCCGCAGACGCCGGCGCGCATCGACCCGCAAGGCATCTATAACTATGTGTATCACCACATGGTGCCGGCGCCGGGCACCGTGCATTTGAACCAGCAGCGCCTGCTGCCGGGGACGTACCTGCATTACCGGCAGGGCCGCAGCGAGATCCGCTCCTACTGGCGCATGCAGTTCCAGGAAGACGGCAAGCGCCCGTTCAATGAGTTAAAAGATGAATTCCGCGACGTGCTGCGCAGCAGCGTGCGAGAGGCGACCGGCGGCGCGCCGGTCGGCGCCTTCCTCAGCGGCGGCACCGACAGTTCGACCCTGGCCGGCATCCTGTGCGAAGTGGGCGGCAAGCCGGCCAAGACCTATTCGATCGGCTTCGAGGCGCAGGGTTACGACGAGATGGAATATGCGCGCATTGCCTCTCGCCACTTCGGCACCGAGCACCATGAATATTACGTGACGCCGGACGATGTCGTCGCGGCCGTGCCGCAGATCGCGCAAGTGTTCGACCAGCCGTTCGGCAACGCGTCGGCGGTGCCTGCCTTCTATTGCGCCCGCATGGCGCGCGCCGACGGCGTGACGCGCATGTTCGGTGGCGACGGCGGCGACGAACTGTTCGGCGGCAACGAGCGCTATTCGAAGCAGCACGTGTTCGCGCTGTACGAAAAAGTACCGGCGCTCGTGCGCAAGGCGCTGCTCGAACCGGCCGTGTTCCACTTCCCCGGCGGCCAGCACGTCAAGCTGCTGCGCAAGGCGCGCAGCTATATAGAACAGGCGTCGGTGCCGATGCCGGCACGCCTCGAAACCTATAATCTGCTGGGCCGCTACGGCCCGGACCAGGTGTTTACCGGCGAATTCCTGGCCGGCGCCGATACCGCGCTGCCGCTGGCCGGCTTGAATCACACCTACGGCAAGAGCGTGGCGCCGAGCCTGATCAACCGCATGCTGGAACTGGACTTGAAGATCACGCTGGCCGACAACGACTTGCCGAAAGTGATGAAGGCGTGCGAGCTGGCCGGCATGGAGGTGGCGTTCCCCTTCCTCAGCGACGAGATGGTCGCCTTTTCCGCGCGCCTGACGCCGCAGCAAAAACTCAACGGCACGCAATTGCGCTACTTCTTCAAGGAAGCGCTGCGCGATTTCCTGCCGAACGAAATCATCACCAAGCAAAAGCACGGTTTCGGTTTGCCGTTCGGCGTCTGGCTGCAGCAGCACAAGCCGCTGCAGCAACTGGCCTTCGACAACTTGAACGATTTAAAAGCGCGCCGCATCGTGCGCGGCGACTTCATCGACAAGCTGCTCAGCCAGCACCTGGCCGAGCACGCCGGTTATCATGGCACCATGGTGTGGGTCTTGATGATGCTTGAGCAGTGGTACAAGCAGCGCAGCCACGCCGTTTCCCTTTAAGCCAGACAAGGATAGCCATGCCCCGCATGAAGAACACATGGCGCGCCGCCGCGGCGGCGACCTCGGCCGCGCTGCTGCTCGGCGTTATTTCCGGCTGCGGCAAGACGCAGACGGCCGAAGCGATGGTCGCCGAAGCGAAGCAATTCCAGCAAAAGGGAGAAAATGCCGCCGCGCTGATCCAGCTGAAAAACGCGCTGGCCAAGAATCCGGAACTGGCCGAGGCGCGCTACCTGCTGGCGCTGGCCGAAATCGAGGTCGGCGATGCGCTGGCGGCGGAAAAGGAAGTGCGCAAGGCGCTCAGCCTCGGCTATCCGTCCGCGCAGGCGACGCCGCTGCTGGCGCGCACGCTGCTCGCGCAAGGCCAATTCCAGAAAGTGATCGACGAGACGCAGGAGGCGGCAAAACAGGGCGCGCCCGAGTTGCTGTGCCTGCGCGCCGACGCCTATCTCGCCATCGGCAAGCGCGAACAGGCGCAGGAATTGTACGACGCCGCGCTGCGCGCCAAGCCGAACGACGCCACCGCGCAGGTCGGCCAGGCGCGCCTGGCTTACCTGGCGCGCGATGTCGACGGCGCCTTGACGCTGGCGCAGCGCGCCGTCGAAGCGGAACCGAAAAATGCCGAAGCCTGGCTGTTCAAGGGCGATTTGCTGCGCGCGCAGAACAAGCCGGAACTGGCGCTGGCCGCCTACGACCAGGTGCTGGTGATCAAGCCGGCGCACCGCTCGGCCCATATCGAAAAGGCGTATCTCGAAATTTCCACCGGCAAGTTCGAGGCGGCGCAGGCGGACTTGAACGCGGCCCGCAAAAGTGCGCCGAGCAGCCTGATGGTGACGTACACGCAAGCCTTGCTCGATTTTACCCAGGGCAAAAATGCCGCGGCCCAGGAATCGCTGCAAAAAGTGTTACGGGCCGCGCCCGAACACATGCCCAGCATCCTGCTGGCCGGCGCCGTCGATCTGAGCCTGGGGTCGATGCAGCAGGCCGAGCAGCATCTGAAAAAATACCTGGAAAAGAATCCCGGCAACCTGTACGCGCGCAAGATGCTGGCCACCACGCTGTTGCGCGGCGGCCAGACGCCCGATGCGCTGGCGGTGCTGGCGCCGGCGCTGAAAAATCCGCAGCCGGACGTGCAATTGCTGGCGCTGGCGGGCGAGTCCTACATGCAGGCGCGCGACTTCAACAAGGCGACCGAGTATTTTGAAAAGGCCAGCGTGCTCGAACCGAAGGCGGCCGCGCTGCGCA
Organism: Pseudomonadota bacterium; assembly: GCA_040389645.1. Classification (GTDB taxonomy): domain Bacteria; phylum Pseudomonadota; class Gammaproteobacteria; order Burkholderiales; family Burkholderiaceae_D; genus Rugamonas. The sequence continues at coordinate 99,981 of JAZJZT010000050.1, forward strand.
CCTCGCTCGGCTTGAGCCGGCTCGGCAGCGGCGATCCAACCCAGGCGATCAGCGAACTGGAACTGGCCACCGCGCTCGATACGAAATCGCTGCCGGCCGGCACCGCGCTGGTGCGCGCCGAGATCGGTCTCAAACATTACGACAAGGCGCTGGCGGCCGCCACCAGCCTGGAAAAGGCGCAACCGGACAACCCGGTGGTGCAGGATTTAAAGGGCGCGGCCTATGTCGGCAAGGCCGACATGGCGGCCGCGCGCGCCAGTTTCGACAAGGCGCTGGTATTGCAGCCCAGTTATTATCCGGCGCTGGCGAATCTCGTCCAGCTCGACATGATCGAAAAAAAGCCGGACGCCGCGAAACAGCGATTGACCGCCTTCCTCGCGCTGGACCCGAAAAGCATCGATGCGATGACCGCGCTGGCGGGCCTGGCGGCCAGCCAGGGCCAAGCCGCCGAAGCGAGCGACTGGTTAGAGAAGGCCAGCGCCGCCCACCCGGACGCGGTGGCGCCGGCGATCCGGCTGGCCGTGCAATACCTGCGCAGCGGCCAGCAGCGCAAGGCGCTGACCTTGGCGCGCAAGTTTCAGATCGCCAACCCGGCCAACCTGGAGTTGCTCGATTTATTGGGCCAGGCCCAGCTGGCCAACGGCGATGCGTCCGACGCCGTCGAAACGTATAACAAGCTCGCCAGCGCGGCGCCGAAAGCGGCGCTGGCGCAATTCCGCCTGGCCAGCGCGTATATCCAGGTGAAAAACCCGTCTGCCGCCAGCGACAGCCTCAAAAAGGCGGTGGCGCTGCAACCGGATTACCTGGAAGCGCAACTGGCGCAGGTCGACATGGCGATGCGCGCCGGCCAGGTCGAACCGGCCGTGGCGATCGCGCGGCAAATCCAGAAGCAGCGTCCGAAGGCGCCGGTCGGCTGGATGCTGGAAGGCGATTTATTGTTGCAGCAGAAAAAAATCGCACCGGCGCTGGCGCTGTACGAGCAGGCGCTGGGCTTGAGCTCCGACCCGGCGCTGAAGATCAAGGTAGCCAACGCGATGCAGCAGGCCGGCCAGGGCGCGCAGGCGCGCCAGCGCATGGTGCGCTGGGCCGCCGAGGCCCAAGCGCCGGCCGCGCCGGTGCTGAAAATGTACCTGGCCGAGGGTTACCTGGCCGGCGCGCAATACCCGGCGGCGATCGAGCAGTTGCAGGCCGTGTTGCAGGCGCAGCCGAACAATGTCGGCGCCTTGAACAACCTGGCCTGGGCTTATCAGCAAGTCAAGGATGGGCGCGCGCTTGCCACGGCCGAACAGGCGGTGAAACTGGCGGCGAACAATCCGGCCGTCATCGATACGCTGGGATGGGTGCTGGTGGAGCAGGGCAATACGGCACGCGGTGTACCCTTGCTGCAACAGGCGGCCACGTTGGGGCCGGCCGCCACCGATATCCACTATCACCTGGCCTACGGCTTCTACAAGGCGGGCAACAAGGCGCAGGCGCGCAAGGAACTGGAATCCTTGCTCGGCAGCGGCAAGGCTTTCCCGCAAGCCGACGAGGCGCGCGCGCTGTTAAAACAACTGTAAGAGTGAATTCCTGCTGGCAATGGGCTGCATTTAGCCCTTGCCGCAGCGGGCAATAAATGTGCTATCGTGCGCGGACTCAGCCATAGTTTAGCTGGCACAATAGGCACTTGGCAATTGCTTGAATGCATAATTGCCCAAACGTATCATAACGGTATTGACGGGATTTTGCATGGAAATCGTAATCAACCCAGACCACCACGCCCACCAAATTCACTACCCCAGCCGGTATGGCGCCGCCATCGTTGACGACGTGCCGCGTATACATTGGGCATCTTCTGCTCATTCTTCGCACCAGTCTGTGTGCGAACACACATTCGGCATTCATCTGGCCCAGACCGAGGTGGCCCGCCAATCGGTCAACACCTTGCTCAACCGGATGTATTCCTGGCGCGGTTATGCCGGCCGGCACCACGTTGACGCCCATCCGAACCGCATCACGCTGGCCGCCTCGGGTGAGGCTGGCGTGATCGGCACTGTGACGCTGGGTACGGATTCTTCGTCCGGCATCCTGGCCGATGAAATCTTCAAGCCGGAAATCGATGTGCACCGCCAGCGCGGCGCCAGGATTTGCGAAGTGACGAAGCTGGCGGTCGATCCGATCGGCTACTCGAAGATGGCGCTCGCTTCGCTGTTCCACATCGTCTACATTTATGCGCACAAGATTCACGAATGCACCGATATGTTTATCGAAATCAATCCTCGTCATCGGCGTTACTACGAGAAAATGCTTGGTTTCCAGCGCGAGGCGGATATGCGCGACAATCCGCGCGTCAACGCGCCAGCCTACCTGATGCGGATCAGCCTGGATTATATGGAAAGCCAGATCGAGCGCCTCGGCGGCACCAGCGCCGCGCCGGGCGCGGAACGCTCGCTGTACCCGTATTTTTTCGACCGCCGCGAAGAAACCGGCATCATGCACCGCCTGTTGCACTGGCGCGACGCGGCGCCACCGCAACACTTTGCGCACAGCCGGGCCGGCGCCCGTTGACACGCATGCTGGCCGCATCTTGGGCCATATTTGCGTTGAAGAAATTAAAATTTCTTGGTAGTATTTTTCTTGTCGACCATCGCTTGCCGGAGGGCATGAGCAAGCGCAAGATCGCTAACGTGCGGTATTGATTCGGTAACTTGCATGATTTATGATGTAAGTTGCTGCTGTGTCTGCTTGGAGAGTGCCACATGAATGGGAATGTTGATGCCAAGGCGCTGATTCCGCCTGACAGTCTGATCACGGATGAGGCCGCGTCGCAGGACAGCGTGCCGGACCTGGTCGTCGACAATAAAAGTTTCGGCCTGCGCATGATGGATACGCAGAATGGCCGCAATGAGGCCAGCCTGCTGATCAACAAGATGTATGCGTGGCGCGGCTATGGCGATAACCACCAGCTGGCCGAAGACCCGAACCGCATCACGCTGGCGGCGCGCGACAAGCAGGGCAACACGGTCGGCACGATCACGGTGGGCATCGATTCGTCCGACGGCATCCTGGCCGACCACCTTTTCAAGGAAGAGATCGACGCCTACCGTGCGCGGGATGGCGTCAAGGTCTGCGAATTCACCAAGCTGGCCTTCGACCCGGGCGTGCAATCGAAGGAAGCCATGGGGTCGCTGTTCCACCTGGCCGTCATGTACGCGCGCGACCTGCACCATTGCACCGACCTGTTCATCGAAGTCAATCCGCGCCACCGCCGTTTTTACCAGCACATGCTGGGTTTTACGGCGCAGGGTTCGCCGAAGACCAATGCGCGCGTCAACGCTCCGGCTCACCTGATGTGGGTCAGCCTCGCCTACATCACCGAGCAGGTCAAGGCGGTGGGCGGCAAGGGCGCGCTGTCCGGCGAACGCTCCTTCTATGCGATGTTCTTTTCCGAAGCGGAAGAGCAGGGTATCTTGCAGCGTCTGCGCGCCATCCACTGACTTGCCGCCGGCCGCGCGGCCGCCATGCCTGTCCTGCTGGAATGTGCATGAAATCATTATTTTATTGCTACACTGTGGTATGCCTGTCAACATGGCGGGGTCGCCCCTGCCGTTGACGGCCGCAAGCGATAATGATGCGTCAACCCACGGACAAGGATGGACATGTTTAAGATGAAAAATAACCGGCGCGCTGTTGCGCTGGTGGCCGGCGCCTTGGCATTGGGTGTCGTCGGCGGTTGCAGCAAGCAGCAGACGCCGGAACAGTTGCTGGCCGAAGCCAAGCAATTCCGGCAGCGCGGCGACAACAAGGCGGCGCTGATTCAACTCAAGAATGCGCTGGCGAAAGAGCCAGCCAATATCGAAGCACGGGCCTTGCTCGGCGAAGCCTATCTCGACATGGGCGACGCCGCATCGGCCGAAAAGGAAATCCGCCGGGCGCTGGAACTGGGCCTGGACCGCCAGCGTGGCTTGCCCAAGCTGGCCAGCGCCTTGCTGCTGCAAAACCAGGGCCAGAAGGTGCTCAGCGAAACGGCCGATCCGGCCGCCCAGGCCTTGCCCGATGTGCTGGCCTTGCGCGGTAACGCCAGCCTGCAATTGCAAAAGATCGACGATGCGAAAGCCGCTTTCGAGGCGGCGCTGAAAGCCGATCCCGGCCAGCCGGAAGCCTTGCTTGGCATGGCCCAGCTGGCGCTGCTGAAGCGCGACGCGGCAGAGGCGACGCGCTTGACGGCGCTGGCGGTCGAAAAAAATCCAAAGAATATCCAGGTCTGGTTCTTCAAGGCGCAACTGGCCCGTGCGCAAGGCAAACCCGCCGACGCGCAAGCCGCCCTGGATCAGTTACTGGCGATCAAGCCCGACCATGCCGACGCCCATCTGCAAAAAGCCGCGATGTATATTTCGGAAAAGAAATTCGATGCGGCCAAGACGGAAATCGCTGCCGCCAAGAAGGCCAACCCGCCCTATTTGCTCAACAACTATACGCAAGCCCTGCTCGATTTCACGCAAGGCCAGTATCCGGCCGCGCTCGACGGCTTGCAAAAACTGTTGTCGAAAGCGCCCGAACACATGCCGTCCGTGCTGCTGATGGGGGCCAGCCAGTTCGCGCTCGGTTCGATTCCGCAAGCCGAGCAAAACCTGAAAAAATACCTGGAAAACGTCGGCGGGGATGCGTATGCGCGCCGCATGCTGGCAACGATCTATCTGTCCACCGGCCGTCCCAAGGATGCGCTGGCGGTATTGGCGCCGGTGCTGACGGGGGCGCCGGATACGCAGGCCTTGAAGCTGGCCGGCCGCGGCCATATGGAATTGCGCGAATACGTGCAGGCCGCCAGCTATTTTGATCGCGCCAGCAAGATCGACCCGAACTCGGCCGAACTGCATGTCGCGCTCGGGATGAGCAAGCTGGGCTTGAGCGACATGAGCGGCGCGGTCGCGCAAATGGAGGAAGCGACCCGCGTTGATCCGAAATCGGTCGACGCCGGTATTGCGCTGGCGATGACGCAATTGCGCTTGAAGCAGTACGACAAGGCGATTGCCACGCTGCAGGGACTCGAGCGTGAACAGCCGCGTTCCCCGATGTTGCAGAATCTGCAAGGCAATATGTACCTCGCACAAAACAAGGCGCCGCAGGCGCGCGCCAGTTTCGACAAGGCGCTGGAGTTCCAGCCCAGTTATTTCGCTGCCCTCTCCAGCCTGGTCCAGATGGACTTGACGGAAAACAAGCCGGATGCGGCCAAGGCGCGCCTGACCGCGTTCCTGGAAAAGAACAAGGACAGCATCGAGGCCATGGCCGGCCTGGCCAAGCTGGCCGAGATGCAAGGTCAGGTGGCGGAAACCCGGGCCTGGCTGGAGCGTATTCATGCCGCCAATCCGAAGGCGGTGGGACCGGTGATCCAGTTGGCTGGACATTATCTGGCGGCCAAGGAGGTGCCCAAGGCCTTGACCCTGGTCAGCAATACCCAGGTGGCCCACCCGGACAGCCCGGAATTGCTCGACCTGCTCGCGCGCATCCAGCTGGCCAGCCAGAACAAGTCCGGCGCGCTGGAATCCTACAACAAGCTGGCGATCCTGCTGCCTGGATCGGCATCCGTGCAATACCGGCTGGCGACGGTGCACATTGCGATGGAAAATTATTCGGCGGCGGTGGATGGCTTGAAAAAGGCGATCAAGCTGCAGCCGAATTACCTGGACGCCCAGGTCGCGCTGGTGGAACTGGAGCAGCGCAAGGGAAATACCGATAGTGCGCTGACACAGGCGCGCCAGTTGCAACAGCAAAAAGTGTCAATGATCATCGGCTATGCGCTCGAAGGCGATATCCAGCAAGCCCGCAACAAGCCCGATCTGGCGGCCAAGGCTTACGCGTCGGCGCTCGAGCAGAGCAAAGAACCGGCCATCGTGATCAAATATGCCGAGTCGCTCAGGCGTGCCGGCAAGGCGCAGGAAGGGATCGATAAAGCGCTGGCGTGGCGCAAGGCCCATCCATCCGACATCCTGGTCGGCATCTATCTGGCGGAAAACTATCTCGCCGCTAAAAAATATGCGCTGGCGATCGAGGAATTGCAGCGCGTGCTGAAGGTCTCGCCCAAAAACGCGGCAGCGCTGAACGACCTGGCCTGGGTGTATTACACCACCAGCGATGCGCGCGCGCTGGCCACGGCCGAACAAGCCTATCAGCTGGCGGCCGACAGTCCTGCCATCATGGATACGCTGGGCTGGATTTTGACGGAACAGGGGCAGGCCGCGCGCGGCGTCACCTTGCTGCAGAAAGCCGTGGCGGTGCAGCCGGAGGCGGCCGATACCCGCTTCCACCTGGCGGCGGCGCTGGTGAAATCGAACGACAAGGCCGGCGCGCGCAAGGAACTGGAACGCTTGCTGGCCAATGCGAAGGATTTCCCGAACAAGGAAGAAGCGCAAGCCTTGCTGAAACAGCTGTAAGCCCGATGCGGGCAGCGTGAAAACCGCTGCCCCTGTGGAACGTCAGTCTGCGGCCGGCAGCGGCGTCAGGTTGTAGCGCCCGGGCGCGATGATGTCGTCCGGATCGAGCGTGCGCTTGAGGCCGGCCACGGTCTGCCAGTAAGCCGAGTCCGGCGTCACCACGTCGGCCATCATGTCGGCGCGGGCCCGGTAGACTTCGAGGCCCTCGCTGCGGATGTCGGCGTGCAAGGCGGCCGCGCAGGCGTGCGCCCGCGTCACTTCCTCTTCATTGCGGCGGTTGAACAGCAGGTTGATGACCGCCACCAGCGACGTCGCCGTTTCGATATTGACCGTGATGTACAGCGGATGCCGGAAGGTGGCGGCCGTGCGTTTCATCTTGTCGATCACGCGCGCGACGAACTGGCCGTCCAGCGGCAGCGCCGGATTGACGAACAGCAGGCCGCAGTCCGATGCATCGAGCTGCACCGCGGGCAAGTCGGTGCGGCCGTATTTCCATAACAGGTTGTCGATCGCGGCATCGGTCGGCTGGCCCAGCGCCAGCACGTGCAAGGGGCGGATGGCCGAGATGGCGGCCGCATTGGCGCGCATGAAGGGAATGAAGCGCAGCTTGTTGGTCAGCGCGTAAGCGAAATCGAGGCGCCCGTCGGTAATCACGCGCACGCTGGCCAGCGGTTTCATGCGGCGGCGGATTTCCGCCAGGTTCGCCTTCACTTGCGCCTTGGTACCGGTGACGGCGCCCAGGCTGGCCCACTCGGCCGGCGCCACCAGCTTGACGGCGCGCTCGGCTTCGGCCAGCGCTTGTTCGCGTGGCAATTTACACTCGTTTTCCAGGTAGGTCGTGATACCGTACGTCAAGGTCGCATGGGTGCGGGCCTGGTTGCCGATATGGGTCACCGATTCGAGCAAGCCTTCGCGTTTCAATCCCGCCAGCTGGTCGATGAAGGCCGGTAAATGGTGTTCGCTGTGCAGGGCCAGCGACAGCGCGACCTGGCAAGGGCGCTTCGGCACCAGGCGGAAGCAGGCGCTGGTGACGATGCCGAAATTACCCTGAAAAAACAAGCCATCGAGGATGGGGCCCAGGCCGTAGGGGTGGCTGTGCGCCAGCGGCGAGTCGTCGCCGAGGCGGCGGAAGCCGGTGCTGATCAGCTTGCCGTTGCCGCACACCACTTCCAGGCCAAATACATCTTCCTTGCGCGGGCCGAAATAGCCGACGCCGCGGTCGAGTGCGTTGCCGAGGATGCTGGTATGGCGCGCCGAGCCGGTGACATTGAAGGTCAGTTCCGGGCAGTGCTGTTCGAGGAATTCGTAGAGTTGCTGCTGGGTGACGCCCGGTTCGATCACGGCCACCGGGTTGGCCAGCGAAATCTGGCCGGCATTGCGGATGCGGTTCATCCTGCTCAGGTCGACCAGGATGGCGTCGCCGACCACGGGAGATTTGCCGCCATAGCCGAAATTGAGGCCGGTCGAATACGGATACAGATGCGTGCCGCGCTGCCTGGCGCGGCGCACCAGGCGGATCACCTGCCATAGCCTGGCCGGCTGCTCGGTATGACCGGCCTGTTGCCAGCGCCCGGTGATGTTCTGTGTCGTTACAGGGGCAGACGCCATATCGTTCATCGAATTTACTCGCAAATGGCAAACGACCCAAGGCCAGGCTTGGGTCGTTCAGGGGTGCTCCGCCACTGGTCCGGCGGCGCGGCCGGCGTGGTCTTAACGGTTCAGGCGACGACGGCTGGTCATTGCCAGGGCGAACAGCCCGAGGCCGACCAGCAGCAGCGAACCTGGTTCTGGAATCAGGCTGGCGGTCGAGTTCGATGCCTGGTTGATCACCAGCGTGTATTTATGACCACCGATCAGATTGAAGACGTCCGAGAAGATAGGACCGCCCGTGGTGACCGAATAGTTATCGGAAGGCGTGGCGGCAGCGATACCGTTATTGATATCATCCGGCGTCCAGGACAGCACATTGGTCGGGGAATGAGGAACGGTAGGCGTACCCAAATCCTTCAGGCTCAGCGACCAGCTGAAGGCGGCGCTGGCATTGGCGGTCTGGCCAGGAGTCAATGCATCGATGAAGACGCTCAGGAAGGCGTTGTAATCGAGCAAGAACTTCACACCCATGGTGGTGTTCGCGGTGAAGGTCGTGAGCGCGTTCACGTTATTCAGAATCGTTGCATTGGCGCTACCGGCATTGGTGGCGTTCTGCACCGAGCTGTCGGCGCGGGTCAGACCGTTGGCGCCGGTGGAGTCGATTGCGCTGCCGGAAATGTACATGTCACCCAGCGCAAAATTGCCCGATGGTGCGCCCAGGTGGGTGGTCGTATTGTTTTCGACCGTACCGCCATAGGTGGCGTTGACCGTTGCGCAGCCTGCGCCGGCGCAACGATATTTGACATCGACCGCGCCAGTCTGAGGGCCGATATTGCTGCTGCCGATGCCGGTGCCGTCGACGCCGTTGAAGCTGGACGTGGCGTTGCCGGTGCGGGAATCGCTGGTCAGTGTGACGTCAGCGGTGGTGATCGGAACAACGCCGCCCGGAGTCAGGGTGCTGCCGGAGCTGACCAGCAAGAACGTTTTGATGGCCAGGTCGGCCATACCGATTACGCCAGCTTGTGCTGGAACTGCTGCTGCCAGTGCGGCGGAGGCGGCCAAGGCACCGAATAATTTTTTGAGTTTCATCTTCTTCTCCAGGTAGGAAAGTCGTTTGTGTTGCTTGCCCTACTCTAAGCACATCCCGTGCCAGAAAAAAAATATCTTATAAATCAATGGCTTGAAAATTTAGTTTGCCCGTTCACAAGGTAGGTGTAAAGATTTCCGACACTTACGGCGGGAAACGCCCGGTGCCGCTGCCTTCCGGTGCGGCGATCAGCGAACCGCCGGGCAGCAAGTCGCGCAGGTAGGGATGGGTTGTCGGCCGGTACAGGCGGCCGATCTTTTTGACATATTCCTGGGTTTCCGGATACGGCGGCACGCCGCCGTGCTGCTCGACGGCGCGTTCTCCCGCATTGTAGGCGGCCGCCACCAGCGGCACATTGCCGCGAAAATAAGCCAGCAGCCATTGCAGGTAGGCCAGGCCGCCGCGGATATTCTGTTCCGGGTCGAACGCATCTTTGACGCGGAAGCGGCGCGCCGTGTCCGGGATCAACTGCATCAAGCCTTGCGCATTCTTGGGCGAGACGGCGCCGGCGTTGAAGGCCGATTCGACCTTGATGATCGCCAGCGCCAGGCGGGCATCGACCTGGAAACCGGGCGCCAGCTGCTCGACCAGTTGCCGGACCTTGCCGGGCACGCCGCTCAGCGGCGGTTCCGGCGGTTCCGGTGGAGGAGGAGGGGGAGGGTCGGGCTGCATGCAGGCCGGCAGCGGCGCGGATGCATCGGCGCCGGTGTAGCGCAGCATCGTGCGCGCCTGCTGGTGTTGCTGGGCGGCGGCCAGCGCGAACAGTTGCGCCGCGACCGGCGCATCGCGCGCCACGCCGCGCCCGTTCGCATACATCCAGCCCAGCGCATACTGGGCGTCGGCGCTGCCGGCGCGCGCCGCCCGGCAGTACAGCGCCAGCGCCTTCGGGTAGTCGCGCAATACTCCCTCGCCATGCTCGAAGCGCGCCGCCTCGGCCAGCAACTCGGGCGGCGTGTCGGCCGCCCGGGCTTGCCCCAGCATCATGGCGGCGGCGCTCGCCGCCAGCCAGTACCGTCGATTCCCCATCGCGCCTCCCGCGTCAATGCGCCTTGCCCGATTCATCCTGGCGCGCCGCGCGTTCGCTGTGGCGCGCCAGGTTGGCGTTCAGCTGGGCAATGATTTCCGATGCCGCGCCGATGATGTGCGCCGAATCGAAGCCGGCCTGCTTCATTTCCTTGAACAGCGATTTGGCGAGAATGCGCGCGACCTGGTCGGGATGGCGGTAGGCGCCGGCCATCGCGCCGCCGACCTGCTCTTCGACATGGCGCAGCAGCGCCAACTGCGTGAAGCGCGAATTCAGGATGGTTTGCAATTGCAGCACCTGGATCGACTTGCCGATGAACAGCGCGATCACTTCCAGCAAGTGCAGGTCGGTGCGTGTAAATGTCCCCTTGGCCGTGCTGGCGCAGGCATTGACGATGCCGACGATCTTGCCGTCGATGCCGACCGGCGCCAGCATCAGGCTGCGGCGCGGGTCGTCGGCGCGGCGCGCCAGGTGGGCGAAGCGGGAAGCGCGGATATCCTCGACCAGCAAGGATTGGCCGCTGGCGAGCACATGGCCGGCGATGCCTTCGCCCAGGCCGGTCGTGCCGGTCCAGGCCGCCGGCGGCAGCGGGCCGTACTTGGCGCGCACGCTCATGCGCAAGTTGTCGCCTTCTCCGCCGTTGATCAGCATGACCGAGCACGTGTCGGCGCCGACCAGGCGGGCCGCCAGCTCGGCTTGCCTGGTGAGATCGTCATCGAGGTTGCCGCCCGCGAAAAATTGCGACAAATCTTGCAATTTGATCAATAAATTGTTGGCATCGTCCATCCGCGTCGCCCCATTTATCCGGCTCCCGACTGGTATTGTAGCAATTAAATTTTGGCGCGTACTTAGAGCCTATCCCAGTAGGGAATGCGTCGCGGCTTGCGCGCCCGGCAAGCGGGGGGCGGCGTTGATCGTCGTAGCATGGCTCGCCATGCGTCCTCCTCTCGCCTTGCCCGCGCTCGCCGGGCATCGCAATCCGCTGCCGCCTCCCTACTGGGATAGGCTCTTAGATGTTTTGTTCGCTTTTCTCGTGCCTGGGCGACAGGAAAGCCTTGTGAAAAAGATGGCGCGCCAGCATCAGCGGCGGCATGCGCAGCCAGTTAGCGCGGATGTACAGCAGCAGGCGCGCGGCCGGCGTCAACGCATCGCTGCAACTGGAGTGTGCAGGCAACAGCGCGCGCCCGAACAACTGGTCCATCAGCGCCAGCAGCGGTGCCGGCGGGCGGCCGCCGCCTTGCGCGGCGGCCGCCATCGCCTCGTCCGGCACCGGCGTGTGCAGCAGCAGGCTGCTGTAGCGCAACGCATAAAATAGCGGCCGCGCCAGTTCCAGCCGGCGCGCGCGCAAGGTCAGCGCCTGCCAGAAGGCGATATCGGTGCCGAAATGGCGCAGCAAGCCATCGATGTCGGCCAAATCCCGCATGCCGTGTTCGAGTTCGCCGTCGAAAAACAGGTGGGTCGCGCTGTGCAGCACCAGGTCGGCCGGCGCCAGCGTCTGCAAGCCGGACTCGCCGGGAATGCCGGTGGCGGCCGCGCGCAACTGGGCCGGATCAGGGTGGACCGGCGCCGTCAGCGGCAGGATCGCGTGGTGGACGTCGATCGCCGTCTGGCGCTTGACGTGCATCATCGGCGGCAATTCGTGCATCCATTGCCGGTAATAGCGCTGGTCGTACTCGTCCAGGTGGGTCGCCACCCAGCCGTGCAGCAGCAGCGCCCCTTCGGCCTGCGCCAACCGGTCCGGCGGCACCAGGATGTCGATGTCGGAAAACAGGCGGCCGGCCGCCGGCGGCAGTTTCGCCATCGCATAGGCCGCGCCTTTCAGCAAGATCAGTGGCGCATCCAGCGCGGCCAGCGCCTGGCGCACCTGCCGCACTTCCCAGCGCACCGCCTGCGCATGGCGCTCGGCCGCGACCCGGGCCCAGCCGAGGTGCACCAGCGCCGACGCCGGCACCCGCTCGACCAGGCCGTGCTGCTCGACCAGGTAATACAGGCGCGCCAGCAGGTTGGCGGCGGCGGCCTGGCGCAACAATATATCCCAGTCGGCCAGTGTGCAGGCGGCCAGTTGATCGGGATGGCGCAGCGCGCGCAGCAGCAGGATATCCGGCTTCACGGCTGTACGGGTTGCAACTGGCGAAACAGTTCGACCGCGTCGTCGAGCCGGCTGTAGCGGAACTGGTGGCAACTGCTCATGCCGATCACGCGCGCCATCGCGTGGAAGCCCGCGCTGCCGAGCATGCTGTAATTGAAGGCGTTCTGCGCCAGTTCCATGTGGCCGCGCGCCGGACTCAACGGACTCAGTTCCGGCTCGGCGCCGGCTGCGTATTGCGGGAAGATGATCCACGCCGGCCGCGCCGGCTCGGCGCTGCGCAGCACGCTGTCGCGCGGCGCCTTCAAGTGCGCCACCGTGCCCTTGATCGTGTCGTGCACCGGCGTGCTGAACACTGGAGAGTCGAGGTAATCGCGCATCAAGGCGATCGACGCGTTTTTCAGGCTGATGGGGCGCGGCAGCGGCATCACGTGACCGTCGTCGAGCCGTATCAGCGCCAGTTCGTCCGACAGCAGGCGCCAGCCGCGGTGCACCAGCGCCGTGCACAGCGTGCTCTTGCCGGAACCGGGCGGCGCCGGCAGGATCGCGGCGCGCCCCTCTTTTTCGACGACGGCGGCGTGGATGATCAAGTGATTGTGCGCGCGCGACGCCACGCACCAGTTCAAACCCCATTCGAACATTGGAAATGCGTGCGCCAGCGGCAGCGGCGTAAACGGGGCGTTGCCATCCGATTGCAGTTGCACCTGCGGCCGGTACCAGCGCCGCCAGCCGGCCGGGCGGAACATGCGCAGGTGGAAATCGGCGAAACCGGTATATTCGCCCAGCGGGTAGTCGGCATACAGCAGGCTGATGCCGTCGGCCACGCTGGGGATGCGGGTCTGCAGGCGCGTGACGAAGGCGCCGGTGCGCAATTCGAGGCCGTCGCCGGCCAACCGGGCGACCAGTTCGGCGCGGCTGAGCGTGTCGACCGTCAGCACGCAGGCTCGATCAGGTATTGTTTGACCAACTCGTCGAGCAATTCGTCGAGCGCGTCGGCCTGGTCGGCATCGACTTGCAGCGTCGCCGCCAGCGTGGCCGTATCGGCCTCCGCCACGCTCAACAGTTGTAGTACGTCGATCGCATCCGCGTCAAGCAGGTGGGTGTCGCCCGACAGGTCGTTAAACAGCACGAATTCGGTGTCGTCCCAGCTATGGCGCTGGAGCCGCTGTCCGGGCGTGATGCGCCAGCGGTGGAGGGGGCGGACGGGAGCTTCCGCAATTTCCGGCAACATTTACGGCGCGCAGGACACTTATGTCGTGCCCGTCAGGTATAAAATAATTTCGTTATAGCCCCAGGCATTGGCGCCTGCCGATGGCGTATACGACTTGCTCGTGCTGCACCAGCCGGTCCAGATCCGGTTCAGGATTTCCATCGTCAGGAAGGGCATCTTGCCGCTGGCCATGTTCAGGTAATTGGCGCTCAGATACTTCATGATCTGCGCGTTTTGCGTGGCCGGATTGGTGACTGACATCAGCGTCGCCAAGGTTTGGGTGGTGTCGCTGGTGCGCGTTGAAAAGACATCCTGGAACTTGGTTGCCTTGTTGACCGGCCAATACCCATTGGTATTGCGGTTGTCATACCAGGTTTTGGGCGTCTGTCCCAGGCAGGTATTGGGCGCGTGCAGGTTCGGGCTGCCGGTCAGCGACGACTGGAAGCCGGACGGCGTCACGCAGATGCTGCACGCCATGCCCGGCTGGCTTTTCACTGTCAGCAGCACACCCGTCGCGGCCAAGCCGGCGCGGGCAAAGCGGCGCCGCGCCGCGCCCGGGAAAGGGGCGGCCAGCGGCGCCGGCGTCGTGCCGGGACTGGTGTCTTGATTGTCTTGCTCAGGGTTAGCCACGTCTGTATCCTCGCTATGATCGACCGCCAATTTGTTGTTCGGCTGTCATCTAATGTATCTCTCAGGAATTAAGCAATATTCATTCCACGGATTTTCGCCAAGATGTTTTTTCATAAAAATCAAGGGCTTGGCGAAAATCTTGCGGCGGCGTCGCGACGCTCATGCGAACATATGTAAGAATTCCCGACATTTTAGCGCGTATCGGTCAGAAAAAACTTTCCGGGATCACCAGCACGTCGCCGGGCCGCATCGGCAGGTTGGCCGAAATGTCGCCATCCTTGATCAGATCGTTCAGGCGCACGTTCAATTTCTGCTGCTTGCCATCGACCATGCGGATGACGCTGGCACGGTTGCCGGAGGCGAATTCGGTGATGCCGCCGACGGCGATCAAGACATCCATCAGCGACATGTCGACCCGGTACGGCAGCGCCTGCGGCTTGGCGGCCTGGCCGATCACGCGGATCTGTTCACTATAGGTGCCGACAAAGCCGGTCACGATGACCGTCACGACCGGTTGCTGGATGAACTTCGATAGCGCCTTTTCGATGTCGCGCGCCAGTTCGGTCGGCGTCTTGCCGCTGGCCTGTAAATCTTCCACCAGCGGTGTCGTGATCTTGCCGTCCGGGCGCACCGGTACCGATTGCGACACTTCCGGATTGCGCCAGACCACGATGTTGATCGAATCGCCGGCGCCGATCAGGTAATCGGTCGGCGGCATCGCTTCCTGCGGCAAGGTCGGACGGGTGCTGGCGCAGCCGGCCAGCGCCAGCGTCGCGGCGGCGCAAGCGAGCCATTTCATGACAGGCAGTTTTACTATATTCACGCGGATATCCTCTGTGCGGTCGTGCTGTAGAATCGGGCACGGCAGCGAGAGCCGGTGGGGCTGTCGCTGCATCATGCTTTTCGGCAATTTCAGTGTATTTTTTTGTAGTATTTTGTCATGTCTATTCTATACCAGCGGCCCGCCGGTAAACCGTGTTAGCGCGCAATTATTTCTCAAGGCACTTTTCTTTGAAGCAAGTTCCGGATGTGGCTGGACGGGATCGCGTACGTGATCCCGCTCGGGTTGGTGATGGCCGTTTCCTTCAAGCCCTTGACGAACACCATGTTGACCAGGCCGTAGACGGCGCCGTTGTCCGGATCGAACAGGGGACTGCCGCTGTTGCCGGGATAGGCGGTGCCGTCGAGCTGGAAGATGGAGAAGGGCGCCTTTTGCAATTGCACGACGGCGCGCGCATCGAGCTTGCGCGAACTGGCCGACGGCAGCACGATCGGTGTGATGGCCGCCAGCGTGGCGCGGTGGGTCGCATGGTGCAGGCCCAGCACCATGCCCAGCGGGAAACCCGTAAATGCCAGCGAGCGGCCTTCGAGCAGCGTGTCGGAATCGCCCAGCGCCAGCGCCGGCAATGGCGCGCCGCTCAGGCGCAGGTGCGCCAGGTCGTGTTCGCGGTCCAGCGCCAGCAGCGTGGCGGGGCGGAACGTGATCGCGTTGCCGGCGCCGGGCAGCACGATGCCGAGGGTTTCCATTTGTTCCGTGTCGGGAAATTCCGGCACGACATGCGCATTGGTGATCACGCTCAAGCCGTCGCCGAGCACGACGCCGGTGCCATAAAAGACGGTGGCGGGACTGCGCGTGCGCTGGTAGGTGCCGACCCCGACCACCGACGCCTTGACGCTGGCGATGGTCGTGCTCAAGTCGGCCGCGGCGGCGGCGCCGATGGCGCAGCAGCACAGCAGCAGGGCGGACAGGCGGGAAGCGATGGCGTTCATGGCGGGGCGGGCTGGGTGGTGGAGCGTCAACGATAGCAGATCGCACGCGCCAGGCACTGTCCGTAAACAATGTTTTCAAGAATTTATGCTAGCATGATGCTTGCATTTTTGAACATACTTATTTCAGCAGGCCAAATAAATCGGGATGTCATACTAGTGCCACACAAGAGTGGGACTATGCTGCATTTAGTAGTAACAAGCAACACGTTCTCATGTATCATAGATTTACTATCGATGTATTTTAAGCAAGATCGATAACCACGCCGACAGCACCGCGAGCGTACCTGATCATTTCGTCGATAGCCGTCCAGCACGGGGTGGTGCGAACTGGTTACCCTGAGCATGAATTTTTGGCGAGAATGACGAGATGGCAGAATTACAGGCCTTACTTTTAACCTTTTTGAAGGCGATCGGCAAGTATCGCTGGTACGCGGTAGGCATTACCTGGCTGGTCGCCGTGGTCGGCTGGATCGTCGTGTACCGCCTGCCGGACAATTACCAGGCGTCGGCGCGCGTCTATGTCGATACCCAGAGTATCCTGAAACCGCTGCTGGCGAACATGACGGCCGTGCCGAACGTCGAACAGCAGGTGACGTTCATGCGCCGCACCCTGATCAGCCGTCCCAACGTCGAGCGCGTGATGCGCATGGTCGACCTCGACATCAAGACCAAGTCGGTGCAAGACCATGAGCAGATGGTCGACGACCTGACGTCGCAGATCAAGATCACCGGCACCGAGCGCGACGACATCTATACGATCTCGTACAACAATCCGAACCCGAAACTGGGCAAGGAAGTGGTGCAATCCTTGCTGACGATCTTCGTCGAAGGCAGTTTCGGCGGCAAGAAGCAAGAGTCGGACAAGGCGGTGCAATTCATCGAAGACCAGATCAAGAATTACGAAGAAAAACTGGCCGGCGGCGAGAATGCGCTGAAGGATTTCAAGATCCAGCACATGAGCGTGCTGCCGCGCCAGGGCGGAGATTACAGCAGCAAGATCGGCGAATTGACGGACTTGCTGAACCAGGCCAAGCTCGAATACACGGAAGCGGAACAGGCGCGCAACGCGCTCAAGCGCCAGATTTCCGGAGAAGAGCCGGCGCCGCTGGTGGCCACCGAGCAGGAAGCGTCGAATCCCGAACTCGACGGCCGTATCCAGACCATCGAGCGCAGCCTCGATACCTTGCGCATGCAGTTTACAGAGGAACATCCGGACATCGTCTCGAACAAGCGCCTGCTGGCGCAATTGCAGGAACGGAAGAAGGAAGAGGCGAAAAAACGCGTGCGTAGCGCCGACCCCGGCGCCGGCTACAGCCCGATGCTGCAACAGATGAATGTGGCGCTGTCGGTGGAAGAGGCGCGCGTGGCGTCGCTCAAGGCGCGCGTGGCCGAGTATTCGTCGCGCCTGGCCAGCGTGCGCAGCCAGAGCACGCAGGCGCCGGAAATCGAGGCGCAACTGTCGCAACTGAACCGCGATTACCTGATCAACAAGGAAAACTACGGCAAGCTGGTCGAGCGGCGCGAAGCGGCCCGCCTGTCCGGCGACCTGACCTCGGCCACCGACATGATGAGCTTCCGCGTCATCGATCCGCCCACCGCGCCGATCACGCCGGTCGGCCCGAACCGCCTGCGCCTGATGTCGATCGTGTTCGCCGGCGCGCTGGTGGCGGGTCTTGGCGTGGCATTGCTGATGAGCCAGATCCGGCCGACTTTCGTCAGCCAGGCGTCGCTGCGCAACGCCACCGGCTTGCCGATCCTGGGCGCGATCAGCATGAACTGGACCGACCAGCAGAAAATCAAGCGGCGCCGCCGGCTGTATGCATTCAGCGTCGCGGTGGCCATCTTGTTTACCGCGTATGGCGGCGTGATGGCCACGCTCTTGTTGAAACAGCCATAGTCGGCGATACCGGGGAACCAGATGAGCATTATCGAAAAAGCGGCCAGCCGCATCGGGCACTTGAAGGAGTCGGCCGCGCCGGCACCGGCCGACACGGCCGCCGCATCCGTGGCCGAAGCGGCCGCCATCGAAGCCGCGCCGCCATTGGCGGTGCGGGCCGCGGCCGCCGCCGCGGCGGCATCGGCATCGGCCTTCGACGCGGCTGTCGAAGCGGCATCGGTCGCCGCGCCGGCGCCGGCTGCAACTGAACCTGTCGTCGCTGCCGTCGCAAGCACCGTCGCTGCCGCAAGCGCTGCAACTGCCGCCGTACCGGTCGCCAAGACTGGCGCCGCCATGGTCGCCGAATCCGCGCCGGCGCTGTCGGCCGAAGCGGTGACGGCGCTCGTCGTCGAGGCCGGCGTCAGCGCCGAGCCGGCCGCGCACGCCGCCCATGCGGACACCGGTGCCGACACGGCGGCGCTGGCGGTGTCCGGCAAACATGGCCCCAAGACGGTCGAGCTGGACTTGAAGCACATGCAAGAGATCGGCCTGATCACGGCGGCCGGCGGGCGCACCATGCTGGTCGAGGATTTCCGCATCATCAAGCGGCCGTTGATCAAGCGCGCCTTCAGTCCCCGTTCGGCCACCGAAAAGCCGGGCAACCTGATCATGATCACCAGTTCGCTGCCGGGCGAAGGCAAGACGTTTTGCGCGATCAACCTGGCCATGAGCATCGCCATGGAGCTGGACCACACGGTGCTGCTGATCGACGCCGACGTGGCGCGCCCGTCCGTGCTGCGCACGCTGGGCTTGCCGGCGCAGCGCGGCTTGATGGACGTGTTATTGGACGACAAGCTCGACGTCTCCGACGTGATGTTGCGCACCAATGTCGATACGCTGGCCATCCTGCCGGCCGGCACCAGCAATCCGCGCGCCACCGAGCTGCTGGCCAGCCAGACCATGAGCACGCTGGTGAACGAGATCGCCAACCGTTACCCGGACCGTATCGTCATCTTCGATTCGCCACCGCTGCTGCTGACCAGCGAGGCGCACGTGCTGGCCGCCCACATGGGGCAGATCGTGGTGGTCGTCGAAGCCGAGCGCACGACGCAGCACGCAGTCAAGGAATCGCTGGTGCAGCTCGAAGGCTTGAGCAATGTCAACCTGATCTACAACAAGACCCGCGAATTCCCCGGTACCGAGACGTATGACTATCACTATGGTTGAAGGGCGGCGCCGCGGGCGCGCCGTGCCGGCACCGCGGCCGCTGGCCGTGGTCGTGGCGCTGGCGACATCGATGCTGGCACCGGCCAGCCGCGCCGAGTGGAAATTCACGCCACTGATGGAATTGCGCGAAACCTATACCGACAATGTGACCTTGCTGCCGAAGGAGCAGGCGGAAAGCCAGTTCGTGACGGAACTGGTGCCCGGCTTCACGCTGGAAAACCATGGCCCGCGCCTGCAATTCCGTTCTTCGTACAACAAGCACCTGTTTAAATATTCGAACCAGGACGTGGCCGGCACGCGCGGCAGCGCGCAACAGTTGCAGGCCGACGCCAGGGCCAAGCTGATTGGCGAACTGCTGTTCCTCGATGCCAGCGCCTCGATCAGCCAGCAGGCCGCTTCCCTGTTCGGCCAGCAGCAAAACAGCCAGTTCGGCAACGGCTTCGCCACCGCCAACAGCAATGAAGTCAAGACTTACCGCATCAGCCCGTATTTGCAGCACCGTTTCGGCACGCAGGCCGAGCTCGACCTGCGCTATGCGCGCGACCGCGTCAGTTCCGACAACAGCGCGCTGGGCACGAGCAGTTCCGACAACCTGACGCTCAACCTGAACAGCGGCGCCGCCTACCGCTTGCTGGGGTGGGGGGTGTTCTATAACCGCCAAAATGTCAGCGACAATATCGCGCAGGATTCGGGCACGCAAGCCTTGTCCGTCTCGCTGCGCTATATCTATTCGCCGGCGCTGACGCTGTCCGTCAACGGCGGCTACGATAAAAACGATTACCAGTCGCAGGGCGGCGTCACGCAGGGCAAGTCGTGGTCGACCGGCCTGAACTGGCAACCGGGGCCGCGCACCAGCCTGCAATTGAATGTGGGCAAGCGATATTATGGCGACAGTTACCTGCTGGCGGCGTCGCACCGCAGCCGCGCCACCGTGTGGAGCATCAATTACAGCGATGCCGTCACGTCGACCCGCTCGCAATTCCTGCTGCCGTCGACCATCGATACCTTCGGCACGCTGGACCGGCTGTTTTCCGCCAATATCCCGGACGCTGCGGTGCGACGGCAAGTGGTCGATGCCTATATCCTGGCGAACGGCTTGCCGCCGTCCTTGGCCAACAGCATCAATTACCTGAGCAACCGTTACATGTTGCAGAAACAGTTCCAGGCCTCGGTCGCGCTCAACAGCGCGCGCAGCACGCTGATCCTGGCGCTGGTCGACAGCCGCCGCACCGCCCTGTCGTCGCAGCAGGTCGACAATGCCTTGCTGGGCAGCAGTAACAGCAACCTGAACGACAACACGCGCCAGAGCGCGGCCAACGCCTCGCTGAACTGGCGCTGGTCGGCGCGCACCAGCGTCAACCTGGTCGGCAGTTACAGCAGCACCAAGTCGGAATCGGCCAGCCGCAGCGACAAGAACAAGGCGCTGCGCCTGACGATGTCGCGCGAATTCCAGGCCAGGCTGCGCGGCAGCGTGGAACTGCGGCGCGTGCGGGGCGCGGCCGTCGACGGCAAGAGCTATACCGAGAACGCCGTGGCGGCCTCTCTATCGAAGCAGTTTTAGTGGAGCAGCGATGTACGAAAGTTATTACGGGCTGAGCGCCAAGCCATTCAGGCTGCGCCCCGATCCTCATTTTTTCTTCGGCAGCAAGGGCCATAAACGGGCCATGGCTTACCTGGAATATGGGCTGTCGCAGGGCGAGGGATTCATCGTCATCACCGGAGAGGTTGGCGCCGGCAAGACCACGCTGGTGCGCAACATGCTCGGCACGCTGGCCGAACAGCAGATCGTCGCCGCCCACATCGTCAACACCCACTTGAATTCGGACGACACGCTGCGCATGGTGCTGGCCGCGTTCGGCCTGCCGAGCGAGGATGTCAGCAAGAGCGCCTTGCTGACCCGGCTCGAACATTTTTTGCGCAGTTGCGACCAGCAGGGCAAGCGCGCGCTGCTGGTGGTCGACGAGGCGCAAAACCTGACCTCGCGCACCGTCGAGGAATTGCGCATGCTGTCGAACTTCCAGACCGACGACAAGTCGTTGCTGCAAACCTTCCTGCTCGGCCAGCCGGAATTCCGCGCCACGCTGCACAGCCCGGACATGCAGCAATTGCGCCAGCGCGTGATCGCGACCTATCACCTGGGACCGATGGACGGGCCGGAAACGCAAGCCTATATCGAGCACCGCCTGCACACGGTCGGCTGGAACGGCGACCCATCCTTTTCTCCGGCCGCGCACGCGGCGATCTATGAATATTCGGGCGGCATCCCGCGCATGACCAACCACCTGTGCGACCGCCTGCTGCTGATGGGTTTTTTGGAAGAAATGCACGCCTTCAGCGACGCCGACGTCGACGAAGTGATCCGCGATATCCAGGCCGAATTCGAGGCGCCGCCCGATGCCGCTAAAACCCGCTCGACCGAGGCGGAACTGGCCGCCGTGGCGGCTGCCGCCTATCCGGATGCGCTCGACGAACGCATGATCCGCCTGGAAAAATCGGTGGTGTCGGTCTTGAACATCCTGAAAAAAATCGTCGCCTCTCCCGCCACCAACAATAGCAACGCCACGCCGGACAACAACGAATGAACGCTTTTATGATGATGCCCGGCCGCAGCGGCCTGTCCCGGCGCGCCGGGGAGTTGGCATGAGCGCCGTCGCCGGCGCGGCCACGCCGATCCGCAACGCGATGACGATCGACGTCGAAGATTATTTCCAGGTCTCGGCCTTCGCGCCGCACATCGCGCGCGACAGCTGGCCGGCGCGCGAGTGCCGGGTCGAAGCGAACATCGAGCGCATCCTGGCGATCCTGGCCGACGGTCACGTCAAAGCCACCTTTTTTACGCTGGGCTGGATCGCCGAGCGCTACCCCGCGATGGTCAAGCGCATCGTCGCCGGCGGCCACGAACTGGCCAGCCACGGTTACGGCCACCTGCGCGCATCCGACCAGGACCGCGCCACTTTTACGCACGATATCGTCAGCAGCAAGGCGATCCTGGAAGACCTGGGCGGCCAGGCCGTGCTCGGCTACCGCGCGCCGAGTTTTTCGATCGGCCCGGCCAACCTGTGGGCGCTCGATGCGCTGCACGAAGCCGGCTACCGTTACAGTTCCAGCATCTATCCGATCCAGCACGACCATTACGGCATGCCGGACGCGCCCCGTTTCGCGTTCCACCCGAACGGCAGCGCCGGCTTGCTGGAAGTGCCGATCACCACGGTGCGCTTGATGCAGCGCAACTTGCCGGCCGGTGGCGGCGGATATTTCCGCTTATTGCCGTATTCTCTGTCGCGCTGGATGATGCGACAGGTGAACCAGCGCGATGGCCAGTCGGCCATCTTTTATTTCCATCCATGGGAACTCGACCCTGGTCAACCGCGTCCGGACGGCATCGGCTTGAAGACGCGCTTCCGCCACTACGTCAACCTGGACAAGATGGAAAGCCGGATCCAGGCGCTGACGCGCGATTTCGCCTGGGATCGCATGGATCACATTTTCCTGGGTAAAGCATGAGTTCGATCATCGAAGCGGCGCGCGACAAGCACGCCGCCAACACCGCTGCGGCGGCCGCCGCCTGTACCTTGCACCTGATGCAGCCGCAGGACGCGGCGCGCTGGGATGCCTTCGTGCGCGCCACGCCCGAGGCGACCTTCTTCCATTTGTCCGGCTGGCAAAGCGTGATCGAACGCTGCTACGGCCACAAGACCTGGTTTTATTATGTCGAGCAGGCCGGCCAGATCCAGGGCATCCTGGGGCTGTGCCAGATCAAGAGCCGGCTGTTCGGCCACTCGCTCAGTTCCTTGCCGTTCTGCGTCTACGGCGGCGTCGTCGCCACGTCCGACACGGCGCGCGCGATGCTCGACGAGGCCGCCGCCAAGCTGGCCGCCGAACTCGGCGCCGGTCACCTCGAATACCGCAACCTGAAACCGGCCCACGCCGACGCTCCCGGCTGGCACCAGAAGACCTTGTATGTGACTTTCCGCAAGGCTATTAGTGCCGAGCATGAAGAGAATATGAATGCGATCCCGCGCAAGCAGCGCGCGATGGTGCGCAAGGGGATCAAGTGCGGCTTGCGCGGCGAGATCGACCAGGATGTCGAGCGTTTCTTTACCGCCTATGCGACCAGCGTGCACCGGCTCGGCACGCCGGTGTTCCCGAAAAAATATTTTGCATTACTAAAGGAAGTGTTTGGCGACGCGTGCGAAATCCGCATCATCGTGCAGGAAGACAAGCTGGTGGCTGGCGTCCTCAGTTTCTTCTGGCGCGATGAAGTCGTGCCGTATTACGGCGGCAGCATGCCGATCGCGCGCGATGTCGCCGGCAACGATTTCATGTACTGGAATTTGATGGAAGCGTCGGTCGAGCGCGGTTGCCGCATGTTCGATTTCGGGCGCAGCAAGCTCGGCACCGGCGCCTACGATTTTAAAAAGAACTGGGGCTTTACGGCGCAGCCGCTGGCCTATGAATACCAGCTGCACGCGGCTACCGAGTTGCCGGACAATAATCCGCTGAACCCGAAATACCAGTTATTTATCAAGCTGTGGAAAAAGTTGCCGCTGCCGGTGGCGAACTGGCTCGGTCCGTACATCGTCAAAGACCTGGGGTAGCCTAGTGGAGAAGCTGCTGTTGCTGGTGCACCGGATTCCCTATCCCCCGAACAAGGGAGACAAGATCCGCTCTTACCACTTGCTGAAACACCTGGCGCAGCACTACCGCGTTCACCTGGGCACCTTTGTCGACGACGAGGACGACTGGCAGCACGTGCCGCGCCTGGACGCGCTGTGCGCCGGTTCATATTACGCACGCCTGAACCCGAAGACGGCGCGGCTGCGCAGCCTCGGCGCGCTGTTCGGCAACCGCTCGCTGTCGCTCGATTACTATCGCGACGCCGGCCTGCGCGCCTGGGTCGGCGCCACCATGGAACGCGAAGGCATCAGCCGCATCGTCGTGTTTTCGTCGGCGATGGCGCAGTATGCGGAACCGTATCCGCAGGCGCGCCGCGTGGTCGATTTCGTCGATGTCGATTCCGACAAGTGGAAGCAGTATGCGGCCAAGAAAGGCTGGCCGATGAATATGCTGTACGCGCACGAGGCGCGCCAGTTGCTGGCCTATGAGCGCCACGTGGCGCGGGTGTGCGACGCGTCGCTGTTCGTGTCGGCGCCGGAAGCGGCGCTGTTCCGCCGGCTCGCGCCCGAAAGCGAGGCGCGCATCGGCCACTTCAACAATGGCGTCGACACCGTGTATTTCTCGCCCGACGGCGCCTATCCGGATCCCTACCGCGCGGGAGAACTGGCGCTGGCCTTCACCGGCGCGATGGATTACTGGCCGAATATCGACGCCGTCACCTGGTTTGCCCGGCAAGTCTTGCCGGCCGTGCGCGAGCGCCATCCGGGCGCCGTGTTTTATATCGTCGGCGCCCGTCCGGCGTCCGAGGTGCAGGCGCTGGCCGCGTTGCCGGGTGTCGTCGTGACCGGCACCGTGCCCGATGTGCGGCCATATCTGGCGCACGCGGCGCTGTGCGTGGCGCCGCTGCGCATCGCGCGCGGCATCCAGAACAAGGTGCTCGAAGCGATGGCGATGGCGCGCACCGTGCTGGTGTCGCCGCAGGCGCTGGAAGGCATACAGGCCACGCCGGGCAAGGAACTGTTATTGGCCGACGAGGCGCCGCACTGCATCGCCGCCGTCATCGACGCGTTGCAGCGGCCGGATATCTCCATCGGCCAGGCCGCGCGCGCCAGGGTCGAGCAGCGCTATGGCTGGCACAGCAACCTGGCGCAAGTCGAAACCCTGCTGGAAGGCCCCGCGCCTGCCGGCGCCAGAAGGAACCAGGCATGATGTTGAGCGAAACCCGGCGCGCCGCGCCCATTACCTTACCCACCGGCCTGATCATCGCGGCCGTCATGCTGCTGCCGCTGCTGGTCTACTGGAGCACGGTCGAATCGATCGTCGCGATCTGGGAACGCTCCGGCACCCATGCGCACGGCTTTATCATTTTGCCGATCAGCCTGTGGCTGATCTGGCAGCGGCGCGACACCTTGCGCGGCATGGCGCCGCAACCGTACTGGCCGGCATTGGTCTTGCTGGCCGGCTGCGGTTTCGCCTGGCTGCTGGCTGACCTGGGCGAAGTGCAGGTGGTGCGCCAGGCCGCATTTGCCGCGATGCTGCCGCTCAGCGCGCTGGCGCTGCTGGGCAAGCGGATGGCCGGCGCGATGGCTTTTCCGCTCGCGTTCATCATGTTCGGCGTGCCGTTCGGCGACAGTTTTACCGATCCCTTGATCGCCGTGACGTCCGATCTGACGGTCAACGCACTGCGCATGACCGGCATCCCGGTACTGCGCGAAGGTAACAATTTCACGATCCCGAGCGGCAGCTGGTCGGTCGTCGAAGCGTGCAGCGGGGTGCGCTACCTGATCGCCTCGTTCACGCTCGGCTGCCTGTACGCCTACCTGACTTACCGCACGCTGTGGCGCCGCGCCATCTTCATCGTGCTGTCGATCCTGGTGCCGATCGTCGCCAACGGCATGCGCGCTTATTTGATCGTCATGATCGGCCACCTGAGCAGCATGCGCCTGGCCGTCGGTTTCGACCACCTGATTTACGGCTGGGTGTTCTTCGGCCTGGTCATGTTTTTGCTGTACTGGATCGGCAACTGGTGGCGCCAGGATACGCATCCGGGCGCGGACCAGCCGGCGTCCGCAGCGCCGGCGCCGGCGTCTTCTCCCTACCTGCTGGCCGGGGCCGCGCTGGCCATCACCGCCTGCCTGACGGTCTGGCCCGCCTATGCGTGGTACCAGCACGCGCACCAGGCGGCCCAGATGCCGCCGCGCCTGCCGAGCCTGCAGACGGCGGCGCAACCCGGCACCAGTTTTACCGCGTGGAAGCCGACCTATGCGCCGGCCAGCGCGGAATTGCAACAGTTTTATAAGCAAAACGGTTACCCGGTCGGGTTGTCCGTGCTGTACTACCGCAACCAGACGCAGGATTCCAAGCTGGTCAGCTCGACCAACCGCCTCGTCAGCAGCGAGCACAAGTCCGACTGGACCGAACTTAGTACCGCCTTGCGCCAGGAAACCGTCGGCGCGCGCAGATTGACGTTGCGCGAATCGGTGATCAACGATGCGCGCGGCAAATTGCTGGTCTGGTCCTGGTACTGGATCGGCGGCGACATCACGACCAATAACTATGTCGGCAAGTTTTTGCAGGTCAAGCAGAAACTGTTGACCGGCAGCGATGACGGCGCCGCCGTCATGCTGTATTCGCCGTACGAGGAAAACCAGGAGCAGGCGCGCACCGCGTTGCGCGATTTCCTCGTCGGTAACATGCCCGCGCTCGAAGCGACGCTCGCGCACAACCGGAAGCCATGACGCCATGACGCCCCCTTTATCCGACAGCGCCTCGTTGATGGCCAACCCTCCCGCGCTGGCGCGCGGCAACACCGGCGGCGGCGCCTTCCTGCCCGGCCAGGCGTTGCTGCGGCTGCTCTCTCCGGGCGGGCGCAGCGGCCTGTCGATCCTGATCTACCACCGCGTGCTGCCCGTCAAAGATCCACTGTTTCCGGGCGAAGTCGACCAGGTGGAATTCGACCAGCAATTGCGCTGGCTGGCCTCGTGTTTCAATGTCATCCCGTTGATCGACGCGGTGCGCCACGCGCGCGCCGGCACGCTGCCGCCGCGCGCGGCCTGCATCACCTTCGACGACGGTTATGCCGACAATGCCGAAGTGGCGCTGCCGCTGCTGCAGCGGCACGGCCTGTCCGCCACCTTTTTTGTCGCCACCGGCTTTCTCGATGGCGGCCGGATGTGGAACGATACCGTCATCGAACTGGTGCGGCGCGCGCCCGGAGAATCGATCGACGCCAGCGTGCTGGGAATGGGAATCCACCCGGTCGGCACGGTAGCGCAGCGCCAGCAGGCGATCAAGGCGCTGATCGGCCAACTGAAATACCTGCCGATGGACGAACGCCTGGTGCAGGTGCAGAAACTGGCCGCCAGCGTGCAGTACGCGTTGCCGGACAACCTCATGATGAGCAGCGAGCAGGTGCGCCAGTTGCACCGCGCCGGCATGGGCATCGGCGCGCATACCGTCAATCACCCGATCCTGGCGGCCTTGCCGGCGGAGGCGGCGCAAGCCGAAATCATGGCCGGCAAGCTGGCGCTGGAAGAAATCATCGGCGATCGTGTGCGGCTGTTCGCTTATCCGAATGGCAAGCCGGACAGCGATTACCGCGCCGAACATGTCGCCATGGTGCGCGCGCTCGGTTTCGAGGGCGCCGTCTCGACCGCCTGGGGCGCGAGCCGGCATAACGACGACGTGTTCCAGTTGCCGCGTTTTACGCCGTGGGACCGCAGCCGCCTGCGCTTCCTGCTGCGCCTGGCCAGGAACCTGACGCAGCCGGCCGCGCGCACCTGACGACGGCGTGGCGCTGCGCGTAAGGTAAGATAAGTGTTTATTCCGCTGGAAACCATGATGCGTCTGTCACTGTTCTTGCTGGCGCTGCTGTGCGGCGCCGCTCACGCCGACCAAGGCCCGCCGCGCGCCGATCCGCGCCTCGACGGCGTCAAGCAGATCGAAAAAAATGTCTGTGTACGCGGCGGCAATACCGCGCCGGGCGCCCCTAAAAACCTGAAACTGGTGCCGCAGTATTGCACCTGCGTGGCCGCGACTTACTGGGATCAAGTGCCGAAGGATGAAGTCGAGCAATTGCTCGACAGCGGGCAATCGAAGCGGATCGACCAGCACAAGGATGAACGGATGGCGCAGGCGAAAGCCGCGTGCCGGCGCTGATGCGGGTGACCATCGCACCGCACGGCTGGCAATTCGACGCCGGCGACGCGCGCAGTGTGCTGCTGGCCGCGCAAGACGCCGGTGTCAAGCTGCCCAGTTCCTGCCGTAACGGCACTTGCCGCACCTGCATCTGCCAGATGACGGCCGGCAGCGTGCGCTACCTTATCGAGTGGCCGGGCCTGAGCGCGGACGAAAAGCGGGAAGGGTTGATCCTGCCCTGCGTGGCCGTCGCGCAATCGGACCTGGATTTGCTGGTGCCGGCCGCGCGCCGCATCGCGCCGCCGGTTCCCTGATTACTTGTCGCCCTTGCGCAGTCGGCTCAGCAGCGCATTCGCACTCTCGCTGAGCGGCAAGCCATGGCGGCGCAGCAACTGGATGTGCAATACCAGGTTTTCCAGCACCAGCTTGGCCGCCACCGCCAGCAAGGTCAGGCGCCGGTCTTCCTCGCTGAACGATTCCATCGCATCGGCCATGTCGCACAGATGGCTGGCCACCAGGGCGCGCAATTCCTGTTCGTCGAAGGGTAAATCGGCAAAATCGATCGGATCTTCCTGTTCCACTTCCTGCATCAATGTTTCCAGTTCCGCGCGCGTGATCGCCATCTGTCGCTCCTGTGCTTGACCTGACTGTATTTTAGGCCAAGGAGCGCGCGCGCCGCGCCAGTATTTCCATGCGGGATGCAACTTGTACGTGTTGCGCTGCGCCTAGGCTGCGTAATAAGAGAGAAACATGTCGACCGCCGCCTCGACGACATTTGTTTCGGCAGCAGGTTCCAGCGCGGCCTGCCCCATCGCCACCTGCGGCCAGAACGCGAACGTTTTCAATTGCCCCTGTAGCAGGTGAGAGGCGAAGCCCGGGTCGAGCGGCTTCAATTTGCCGTCGGCCAGCGCCGCCTGCATCCAGCTGGTGACGCCGCTTTCCTGTTCCGCCAGCCTGTCCACCATCTCGCGCGCTCGCTCGGGCCGGTGGATGCCCTCGGCGATCGCGACCCGCGCCAGGTCGAGAAAATACGCATCGCGCAACAAGGCCATCTTTTGCCACATCAATTCCAGCAATTGCTCCCGCAGCGCCTGTTCCGGGCGGTAAGGGCAAGCCATCAGCGCTTCGCTGCTGGCCCACAATTCTTCGAGGATGTGGGTAAACAAATCCTCCTTGCTCGGAAAATGGTTGTAGACGGTGCGTTTCGAGACGCTGGCCGCGGCCGCGATCTTGTCCATGCTGGTGGCTTCGAAACCGTGCGCGCGGAATTCGGCTAAGGCCGCGTCGACGATGGCCTGGCGTTTGCGGTCGGTCAACCGCTGGGGGAGGGAAGTGTCCATTCCAATATTTTACACCGGGTAGTTTACTTTCTCCAAAAAGGAAACTACACTGTGCAGTATACTTTTATCGACAACGGTGCGCCGCATCCCGCGCCGCACCCTGATCTGGAGTCTTGCTGACCATGGCTTACTGCACCTTATCCGCTACAGAAACCGATTACGCATCCCCGCAATTTGGCGCCGGCAAGTTCCACAATCCGGTGGCGATGCGCAAGATGGGCTTTATGAAAGGCTTGAGCCTCATGTGGCGCATGGCGTTCAACAAGCCGGCCGACACGGTGCCCTCGGAGCCGGTGCCAGTGCATGCGATCACGCGTGAACAATTGTTTGTCGCACCCAACAATAGTGTATTCCGTCTCGGCCATTCGACCGTGCTGCTGAAATTGAACGGCCAGTTCTGGCTGACCGATCCGGTCTTCTCCGAGCGCGCCTCTCCGCTGCAATGGATCGGGCCGCAGCGTTTCCACCAGCCGCCGATCGGCATCGAGGAATTGCCGCCGCTCAAGGGTGTGATCCTGTCGCACGACCACTACGACCACCTGGACAAGGCAGCCGTGCTGGCGCTGGCCGCCAAGACCGAGCATTTCGTGACGCCGCTCGGTGTCGGCGATACGCTGATCAAATGGGGCGTGCCGGCGGCGAAAGTGCAGCAACTCGACTGGTGGCAAACGACGCTGGTCGACGGCGTGCGCTTGTCCGCCACGCCGGCGCAACATTTTTCCGGCCGTGGCCTACACGACGGCAACAAGACGCTGTGGGCGTCCTGGGTCATCCAGGCAGCCGGCTTGCGGATATTTTTCAGCGGCGATAGCGGATATTTCAAGGGTTTCAAGGAAATCGGCGACAAATATGGCCCGTTCGATTTAACCATGATCGAGACCGGCGCCTACGATCCGCAATGGCCGGACGTCCACATGCAGCCGGAAGAAACCATGCAAGCCCACATCGACTTGCGCGGCAAGCTCTTGATGCCGATCCACAACGGCACCTTCGACCTGGCGCTGCACGCGTGGAATGAACCGTTCGACCGCATCGCCGCGCTGGCTGAAGAGAGGGGACAAGCGATCGCGACACCGGAAATTGGCCTGCCGCTGAACCTGAAGCAGGCGGCACCTACCAGTCAATGGTGGCGCAAGGCGCTCTGAGCGCCGCCACCCAATCTCCCGTGAAATGCCCCCGTGGAGACCGACGGAGACGTCGAGTCCCAAGAGTCTGACTCCGAGACCTCTGTCTTTAGTGGCAAATTGCTGGCGCCGCTATGGGGTCTGACCCCATAGGTGTTGCTGACGCCGGTTCCAGGCCATGTATTGCTGGCGCCGGTTTGGGGTCAGACCCCAACAGTATTGCTGACGCCGGTTCAAGATCGGGCCTCAAACGGTAAAAAGTAGACACGGATTCTGCCGAGAAAAAGCAGGGCGGGAATGGCAGCAGATGTCAGGCAACAATATTGATCAGCCGCCCGATAGTCTGGCCTTGGGCGTTGAGCTGGGGGGCGCGCGGTAACAGGTCGGGCGGGACCGGCGTGGCGATGGCGCGCTCCACGCTCAGCGCGGCGGGCGCTGGCGTCAACGCGGTGCTTTCTTCGGCCTGGCGGGTTTGCTGCTGGGTACGGCCAAGCTGGTTCTGGTCCTTGTCGAGCTGTACGCGGCTTTCCTGCAGCCGGCTGGCATCCTGGTCGACACGTGTCTGATCCTGCTGGACTTTGCGTTCAGCAATGGCAACCGCGTTACGCAGCGAATCAACCGACGTTACCGATACCACGTTTCACCTCATGGCCAGATACTTGTTGTTACGGCAGAATTCCGGGCGTGGTTGCGCAGAATCACCGTAATCTCAGCGTAGGCCAAAACGGTCGGGGATGCCAGTGCTATTTGAACAAGGTGGAACCGTGTGAATCCGGTTCCACCTGACAGATCAGAAGCAGATCAGAAACGGTACAGCAGCGATGCCTCGACCGCACGCCCGAACAGCGGGCGGGCGTTGATCGCGCCGCTGCTGTTCCCGGTCAGGCGCGAATTGCCTTCAGTCAGGCCGAGCTCGTTGTTGACATTGGTCGCGGCCAGGCGCAGTTCGATCTTGTCGCCGATCGAGTACAGAGCGCCGAGGTCCAGAGTGCGGTAAGACGGCAGGTATTGTGTGTTGGCCTGGTCCGCCCAGCGCTCGCCGATCGACGTATAGGTGCCGTACAGTTTCAAAGTATCGTCGCCCATCGGGATGCGGTAGGTCGGCGTGAAGCGGAATTGTAGCTTCGGCTGGCGTTGCACGGTCTTGCCGGCGGTATCCGGATTGTCCTTGTATTC
Organism: Pseudomonadota bacterium; assembly: GCA_040389645.1. Classification (GTDB taxonomy): domain Bacteria; phylum Pseudomonadota; class Gammaproteobacteria; order Burkholderiales; family Burkholderiaceae_D; genus Rugamonas. Next base: position 131,285 of record JAZJZT010000050.1, read on the forward strand.
GGATTTCTGGTAATCGCCCGTCAGCGACAGCGTCAGATTGCGCAGCGGACGCAGCGCGAGTTCGAATTCGACGCCACTACCCTTCGAGCCGCTGATTGAATACACGGTGGTATCGGTCAGGATTTGCTGGAAGGAAATGCCTTCAAACTGGGTGTGGAATGCGTTGATATAGAGACTGTATAACTGGCCGACCGTCTTGTAGCCGACTTCGAACTGGGTGACCTTCGGCGTTGGCAGGAAACCGCGGTCGTCCACATTCTGCTGATTGCGGGCATTGCGCAAGTCGTCGAAGGAAATGAAGGTATGACCGGTGTTGGCGCGGATGAACACGCTGCTGTCTTTCCCCAATTTGTAATTGCCGCCGACGGTGAACGATGTCGCGGTATCCTTGCGACTCAGCGCGCTGTACGATCCGGATGGCATCGCGGTGTCGTTGTTGTACACGGTGAGCACATTGTCGTCGGTATCCTTGTTGACCGGGTCTGAAATCGTGCCGCTGATCTTCTGGCGTTCGCGGCGCACGCCGGCGTCGAGCTTGATCGTGTCGTTCAGTTTCCACTCGTTCGAGACATAAAGCGCGGTGTTGCTGCCATCATACGAGGCGTTCGGCGCATAAAACACATTGCCGTCGGTGCCATTGTTGGAAACGACGATGCCATTATTGAGTTTGACGTTGATCAGGCTGGCGTTCGGCGTGGCTGTCATCAGGTGGCTATTGCCCAGGTACCAGACATCGTCCGACGAATAATGCGCAAAATAAGCGCCGACCGTCACGGTATTATTCTTGATCCATTCCTTGCTGACGCGCACTTCATCCGTAAACGATTGCAATTTCTTTTGCACCGCCCACAGGCCGGCTTGCACCACCTCCGTGTCGTCCGGCACAGCGCCCTTGCCGTTGACGAAACTGGCCGCCGCCGAAGTGGCAATGCCGCCGGCGGCTTTCAGCAGCGCCCGCTGCGTCACGGCCGCAGCGGTTTTATCGTCCGCCAGCGGCTCGACATTGGCCTTGGCGATGGCCTGCTGCTTGTAGGTGCCCATCTTCAGCGGATTATTGCCGGTGAACATGGCGATCGTATTCAAGTCGCCGCTAAAACGGTTGAATTTATTGGACACGCTCCAGCCGGCGATGTCCTGCTCGAACTCGGCGCCGAAGACTGTCGCTTTCAGGCCGCGTCCGTCGCCCAGGTCATAAGTCAAGGTTTTACCGGGCGCCGCCTCGATGGTGAACCGGCGCATTTCATTGCTCATCAAGGTGCCTTTCAGCGGATCGAAGCCAGGGAAGGGACTAATGCTGCGTCCTTCGTTGGCCGAGATCAAGGGCACGCCGGTATAAAACGCATTCTTGTCGGACGTGCTGCGTGCATAGACCGTCAACTCTCCCTGGTCGAGCTTGCGCGTCAGCGTCGCGGTCAGTTGATGGCCGTCGTCGGACGGGAAACCGGCATCGCGCACGCCATGCGTAGTGCGATAGAAGCCGCCGAGGCTGGCATACCAGCCTTCGCCGAGCTTGCCCGCATAAACCAGGTCGACGCGGCGCAATTCCCCGGTGCCGGTGGTAAACCGCACCGATCCTTCCGGCGTCTCACCCCCCTTTTTGAGCATGAAATTCATCGTCGCGCCCGGCTGGCCGTTCGAAAAGATCGTGCTGGGACCGCCGCGCAGCACTTCGACCCGCTCGATCATGTCGTCCAGGCGGAAGGCCGACGAGCCTTCGAAGAATGACAGCGTTGGCGCCGGGTAGATCGGGTTGCCCTGCATTTGCACCGAGACGAACGGGGAATCGGAGCCGGACGGGAAGCCGCGCACTTCGATATTGGCGCCGGACTGGCCGCCGGTGGCTTCGGCATATACGCCGGGCACCAGTTTCAGCACGTCGGCCGTGCTACTGGGCGAGGCCGATTTCAATTGTTCTTCGGTGGCGGTGGTGATCGAGAAGGCGGAATCGATCTTGCGTACGCCGCGCGCGGCGGCCACGCCGGTGACGACCACCTGCTGGATTTCGGCGGTGACGGCATCCTTGGCCGGGACGCTCGCGCCGGCGGGGGCGACGACAACGGCCTCGGCCGCCTGGACTTGCTGCATCAGCGCCAGCACGGCCAGCGTGACGGACGATAACAGGAATGTGTTGGGGTTTTTCATATGCTTTTTGTCTTTCTTATGGTTGAACCGTGTCGTCTCCTGGACAGTGCGCCACCCCTGGACGGATTGCAAGGCGGTGCCATCCCCACCTTTCGCGGAGTTGCTGTTATGCGAAAGAGCGTTCATTGAAACAACAAATGATATCGATGTCAATTGAAATGTTATCGATGTCATTAAAATTGAAGCTGGTGTAAAATCTGTCATAATGCGTGCGCAAGTGGCCAAGCCCGTCCAACAACCAAGAGTGATGCATGCCTTCGAATAAGAGCGGTTTCCGCAGTAGCGAATCGGGTTTGACGATGGAAGACCTGGCCCAACTGGCTGGGGTTTCCAAGATCACCGTCTCGCGCGCCTTGCGCGACAGTCCGCTGGTGACGCCGGAGACGCGCGAAAAGATCCGGCAGATTGCCGACGAGCAGGGTTATCGCCTGAACGTCAGTGCGCGCAACCTGCGCATGCGGCGCAGTTATTCGGTGGCGGTGGTAGTGGAAATGACGCCGGTGGCGGGACGGCCGATGTCGGACCCGTATCCGCTGGAATTACTCGGCGGCATCACGCAGGAATTGACGACGGCCGGCTACAGCGTGGTGTTGACATCGAAGCAATTGATGGATACGGCGCCGGTGCAGGGCGCCGACGGCCTGATTCTATTAGGGCAGGGATCGCACGGCGAAGCGGTGCGCAGCTTGCGCAAGTCGACCCTGCCGCTGGTAGTCTGGGGCGCGCTGGAAGCGGACACCGATTACATCGTCGTCGGCAGCGACAACCGGGCCGGCGGCGTCAGCGCCGCGCAACGTTTTATCCAGCAGGGCCGGCGCAAGCTGGTGTTCCTGGGCGACGTCGACCATGCCGAAGTGCAGGAACGCTGCGCCGGCTTCGTCGATACGTTGGGCGAGCAGGCCGCCGTGCACATCATGCGTCCAAAGGCGTTTACGTTCGAGGCCGGCTTCGACTGCATCTCGGCGCTGCTGAAGAAGAAGGGCGCTGTGTTCAACGGCGTGTTCGCCGCCAGCGATTTATTGGCGATGGGTGCGATCCGCGCGCTGGCCGAGAAGGGGCTGCATGTGCCGGAAGCGGTGTCCGTCATCGGTTACGACGATACGCCGGGCGCGGCCAGCTTTGTGCCGCCGCTGACCAGCGTGCACCAGTATTTGCGCGACGGCGGCGTGTTGCTGGCAAAAAAGATGTTGAGTTTGATAGAAGGCAAGCCGGTGCAATCGGAAATGTTGCCCACCATGTTGATGGTGCGCCAGACCTGACCGCGCGCCGAAGTTCCCCCGAATAAACACAAGTACGTCCCCAGCCCGGTTTTTAGCCAAAATTCAAACCGGTTTGAATTATCCATAAAGGAATGCACAGTGCAAGCTGACGCTCATAAACATACCTACCCGCTGGATGCCTGGTGTATCCGCGAGACGACTTTCGATACGGAATCGCATTTTCTCGATGAAACGCTGTTCGCGCTCGGCAACGGCTACATCGGCTTGCGCGGCACCCATGAGGAAGGTTACACGGGGCCGCGCGGCACCTCGCTCGATGGCACTTACCTGAACGGTTTCTATGAATCGGAAGCGATCCATTACCCGGAAAGCGCCCATGGTTTAGCTAAAGTTAACCAGTTCATGCTGAACGTGCCGAATGCGAAGGGGATCGCGCTGTGGCTCGAAGGTGAGCGTTTCGATTTATTGCAAGGCAAGATCGAGCGCTACCAGCGCACGCTCGATTTCCGCACCGGCATCTTGCAGCGCACGCTGGAGTGGACGTCGCCGCAGGGCAGGCAGGTGGCGATCGTCAGCCGCCGCCTGGTCAGCTTCGAAAACAAACACTTGTTTGCGATCGATTATGAAGTCACGCCGCTCAATTTTTCTGGCCAGTTGCGGCTGGTGTCGAGCATCGACGGTGCCGTGCAAAACCTGGAAGCGGGAGATGATCCGCGGGTCGGCTCCGTCGTTTCCGGCCAGTCGCTGCAACTGGTCAATGCCGAACAGGCGCCGCATTTCTCGGCGCTGGCGCAGCGTACCGTCAACAGCGGTTTTATGTTGGTCAGCGCGTCGGCCACCGAAGTGCGCGGCGTGCATGAATTGACCTATGCACAGGACGGCCAGCGCCTGGAGCAGACCTATAGTGTGGCGGCGCTGCAGGGCGAACCTGTGCGCATGAGCAAGTTCGGCACTTATTATGCGTCGCGCGATTACGCAGAAAACGAACTGATGTGGCGCAGCAAGGTGACTTTGGACGATGCGCTCGCCGCCGGCTTCCATGCGCTGGCGCTGGAACAGGAACAGTATCTTGCCAATTTCTGGCAGAAGGCGAATGTCGAAATCGCCGGCGACGATGCCTTGCAGCAAGGCATCCATTTCAACCAATTCCACCTGTTGCAATCGGTCGGACGCGACGGCAAAACCAATATCTCGGCCAAGGGCGTCACCGGCGAAGGATATGAAGGTCACTATTTCTGGGACACGGAAATTTATATTTTCCCCTTCTTCCTGTATTCAAAACCGGAAATCGCGCGCAAATTGCTGGAATACCGTTACAGCGGCTTGCCGCTGGCGCGCGAGCGGGCGCGCCAGATGGCCCATGCGAAGGGCGCGCTGTATCCGTGGCGCACCATCGCCGGGGTCGAATGCTCGGCATATTATCCGGCCGGCACCGCGCAATATCACATCAATGCCGACATCGCGTATTCGATCAAGCTGTATGTCGAAGCCAGCGGCGACGACGAATACCTGGTCGATTACGGCGCCGAAATCGTGCTGGAAACGGCGCGCATCTGGACCGGCATCGGCGCTTACGACCGGCAAGGCCGCTTCTGCATCAATGAAGTGACGGGGCCGGACGAATACACGGCGCTGGTCAACAACAATTACTATACGAATGCGATGGCGAAGATGCACTTGAACTTCGCCGCGGCCATCGCCGAACGCCTGGCCGCCACGCAGCCGGAACAGTTCGCGCGCATTGCCGCGCTGGTGCAACTGGAACCGGACGAGCCGGCGCAATGGCGCCGCGCCGCCGAACGGATGTTCCTGCCGTACGACGCGGCGCTGCAAATCCACGCGCAGGACGACAGTTTTCTGGATAAAAAAGTCTGGGATTTCGCCAATACACCGCAGGAAAACTACCCGCTGCTGCTGCATTACCACCCGCTGGTGATCTACCGCCACCAAGTCTGCAAGCAGGCCGACGTGGTGCTGGCGCTGTTGTTGCTGAGCGAACAGTTCACGCAGGAAGACAAGCGGCGCGATTTTAATTACTACGAAGCCGTGACGACGCACGACTCATCCTTGTCGTCGTGCATCTTCAGCATCATCGCCGCCGAAGTAGGGGAGCACGACAAGGCTTACGATTATTTCATGGAAACGGCGCGCCTTGACCTGGACAATACCCATGGAAATACGCATTACGGCGTGCACACGGCGGCGATGGCCGGCACCTGGATGGGTGTCGCCTACGGTTTTGCCGGCATGCGCGTGGTCGACGGCGATGCGCGCTTTGCACCGACCTTGCCGCGCCAGTGGCAGCACTACACCTTCAAAATCCATTTGCGCGGCTGCCTGCTGGAAGTGCGGGTCGAAGCGCAGCGCACCGAATACCGGCTGTTGCAGGGAGAAGCGCTGAGTTTCGCGCACCGGGGCCAGCGCGTCGAATTGAATCTCTCGGCTCCCGTGAAGGAATTGCCATGAGCCGCTACCAGGCCGTCATCTTCGACCTCGATGGCGTGCTCACCGATACCGCGCATTACCATTATCTGGCGTGGCAGCGCCTGGCCGATACCTTGGGCGTCCCCTTCGATGCCGCCTTCAACGAACATTTAAAGGGGATCGACCGGATGGGATCGCTGGAACTGATTCTGGGGGAGGCCGCAGGCAGTTATACGGCGCGGGAAAAGCTGGCGCTGGCCGAGCGGAAAAACCGCGATTACGTGGAATTGATCGCGACCATGTCGCCGGCCGACCTGCTGCCCGGCGCCGTGGCAGCGCTGGACGCCTGCCGTGCGGCCAGTATGAAGATCGGCCTGGCGTCCGTCAGCAGGAATGCGTTTACAGTGCTCGACCGCCTCGGCATTCGGGACAAATTCGATTACGTCGTCGATGCGGCGAAGATCGCGCAAGGTAAGCCGGACCCGGAAATTTTCCTGAAGGCGGCCAGCGAGCTCGGCGTGGCGCCGCGCGCCTGCCTCGGCGTCGAGGATGCGGTGGCCGGCGTGGCCGCGATCAAGGCGGCCGGCATGGTGGCGCTCGGCGTCGGCCGGCCGGATGTGCTGATCCGGGCCGACATCGTGATACCGGGGTTGGACCATTTTGAGTTGGCCGCTTATGCGAATCCGGCGAGAAATCGGGAGCGCATTATATGAAAATCCAGCAAATTCTGAACAGCCTGGTTATATGAAAAAACCAACCAAAACCTGAACATCCGGGGTCAGACGGGGACGCCGAGTCCCGAGGGTCTGACCCCAGCTTTTGCACCTGGTTTGGAATTTGGCTTGCACCTGATTTAAAAAATAAAAATCACAAGAACGTTGGAGACACCATGAACAAGCAGCGCATCCTGTTCGCCCTCTTTTTAATTTACTTCGTGTTCGCGATCCTGCTGAACAGCGTCGGCACGGTCATCTTGCAGGTAATCAACAACTACGGCGTCAGCAAGTCTGGCGCCAGCGTACTCGAAGGTTTCAAGGATTTGCCGATCGCCATCGTCTCCTTCCTGGTCGCGTCCTTCCTGCCGCGCATCGGTTATAAAAGGGCGATGCTGGCCGGGCTGGCCATCGTCACCGGCGCCTGCGTGGCGATGCCCTTGCTGCCTTCGTTCCTGATGACGAAAATCTTGTTCCTGTGCGTTGGCGTCGCCTTCGCGCTGGTCAAGGTATCCGTGTACTCGACCTTGGGGCTGATCGCCGAAGACCGCAAACAGCACGCCAGCATCATGAATACGCTGGAAGGTTTTTTCATGGTCGGCGTACTGAGCGCCTACTGGGTGTTCGGCTATTTCATCGATTCGGCCGATCCGGCCTCGCACAGCTGGTTGCAGGTGTACTGGATACTGGCGGCGCTGTGCGCAATGACCTTCATGCTCGTGCTGAGCACGCCGTTCGACGAGGGCGATGCGGCGCTGCCGGCCAGCGGCAGCATCGCGCAGGATTTCACGGCGATGCTGACGCTGTTTTTCAAGCCGCTGGTCTGCGTGTTCGTCATCACCGCCTTTTTATATGTCTTGATCGAACAGAGCGTGGGCACCTGGCTGCCGACGTTTAACAATGAAATCCTGAAATTGCCGGCGGCGATGAGCGTGCAGGTGACCAGCATCTACGCCGCCTGCCTGGCGCTGGGACGCCTGTCGGCCGGCGTGCTGATGCGTAAGCTGCACTGGTATCCGGTGATGAACGCTTGCGTGCTGGGCATGGGCGCGATGGTGTTATTGGCGTTGCCGCTGACGCACGATATCGCACTCGACCCGAACGTAAGCTGGTCGAGCGCGCCGGTGGCCGCGTTCCTGTTTCCGTTGATCGGCCTGTTCATGGCGCCGATCTACCCCGGCATCAATTCGGTGATGCTCAGTTCCCTGCCGAAAAACCGGCATTCGGCAATGACCGGCTTGCTGGTGATCTTTTCCGCGCTGGGCGGCACCACCGGTTCCTTGATCACCGGCTATGTATTCGGCAACTTCAATGGTCACTTCGCCTTTTACCTGACCTTGGTGCCGATCTCTATCGTCTTGATTATGTTGTATTTTTTCAAAAGGGCGGTGGATCGCGGCGAGAGCGGATACGGCGCCTCGGCTATAATCAGCGGTCAACCTTGAACCATGGCCATGAATCTGAAAAGCCTCGCCAACTTGCTTGGCATGTCGAAAACCACGGTCAGCCGCGCATTGAACGGCTATCCCGAAGTCAACGTCCGCACCCGCGAGCGCGTGCTGGCGGCCGCGCGCGAAGCCGGTTATCAAGCCAATCCGATGGCGCGCAGCCTGGCGGTCGGGCGCACCAATGTGTTCGGCATCATTTATCCCTTGTTGCCGGCGGATCTCGGCGATTCGATGTTCCTTGACGTGGCCGGCGGCATGTCGGGCGCGCTGGAACAGTCGGAAATGAACCTGATCATCGTGCCGGTGTCGCAACAGCACGAGCAGCGCTCCTATGAACAGATGGTGCGCGGGCGCCGCGTCGACGGCCTCGTCGTCAGCCGCACGCTGGTGCAAGATCCGCGCATCGCCTACCTGAGCAAGGTCGGTTTCCCCTTCGTCGCGCACGGGCGCACCGTGCTCGATGCGCCGTATGCGTGGTTCGATTACGATAACGAGGCCGGCATCCGGCTGGCGCTGGAATGCTTATTGGGACTGGGACACCGTCGCGTGGCGCTGCTCAGCGCGCCGCTGGAGATGAATTTCGCGTGCCAGCGCAAGGAAAGTTTTGTCGCCATCATGGCAGGCGCCGGCCTGGAGGCGGACCCGCGCTACCTGATCGACAATACGATCGACCGCCGCAGCGGATACCAGGCGATGCAGCAACTGCTGGCCTGTTCTCCGCGGCCGACCGCGGTCATCGTCGATAACCATTTGTCCGGCGTCGGCGCGGTGCGCGCGCTGCTCGATGCCGGCGTGGCGATCGGCAGCGAGATGTCGGTGATCGTCTGGGGCAGCGTGGCCGACACGCTGGTCGGCTCGAACGTCACGACGATCGACCAGCCGGACCCGAACCGGGCCGGCGCCAAGATGATCGACATGCTGCTGGCACTGGTCGGTGGCGCGCCGGCCGAATCGCTGCAAGTATTGTGGCAACCGGTGCTGGCGCCGGGCGGCTCGGTCGGGCGCTGCCCGGATTAATATCCCCACATCGGCTAATAACGTCAAATTAAGCCACAGACCGTAGCACTGTCGTTCCCGCGAAGGCGGGAACCCAAGTTTGCTGCGCCGCCCGGGACGCAAAATGGGATTCCCGCCTGCGCGCACTAGTGTCCGGAATAATTTGATTGACATG